>NZ_BAZK01000011.1 GCF_001310815.1 Pseudovibrio denitrificans JCM 12308 | reverse complement strand
TTCGGCTTATAAGCTGAGCTGTCTGAGTTTCCCAGTCAGGTGATATATGCGGCTTGATCAATACCTCGTCGAACATGGTTATTTTGAAACACCGTGTCCGGCACGTGATGCGATCTTGCGCAATACGGTTATGGTGGACAGCAGTCCTGCGAAGAAGCCATCTCAGAAGGTTATTGGTGCGCCGCAAATTTCCATTGATGATCCTGCCTCTGCTTATGTTTCCCGCGCCGCTCTGAAGCTCATCAAAGGCTGGAGCACTTTTCACTCAATCCTGCTGATAAGATCTGTCTGGACATTGGGGCCTCAACTGGTGGCTTTACTCAGGTTCTGTTGGAGCGCGGTGCGCAGGTGGTGCATGCCATTGATGTGGGCCATGATCAGCTGGCTGAAAAGATCTCCAATGATCGGCGCGTCATCCGCAAAGACGGACTGAATGCGCGGGAGCTCACCCTTGAGCACCTTGAAGGACAACATCCGGAGTTTCTGGTTTCTGACGTGAGTTTTATCTCGCTGAAGCTTGCCCTTCCTCCTGCATTGGAGCTGGCTGCTGATGGAGCTGTTGGCGTGTTCCTTGTTAAGCCGCAGTTTGAAGCTGGGCGTGAGCGGATTGGTAAAGGTGGTCTTGTTTCAGAAGAGATTGCACAAGAAATCTCTGTTGAGTTGCAAGAGTGGATGAATGACCAATCCGGTTGGTCAGTTCTGGGAATTACCACCTCCCCCATCAAAGGTGGAGACGGGAATGTTGAGTATCTGATGGCTTGCCGGAAGCAATCATAGCTCACATTTTGAAGGCCTCTCTCACACCTGAATGGTCCGAGAGAGGCTGTTGTTGTCTTTTAGCTTAAGCCCGCAGTTGGGATACGAACCCTTCGACGCGGCCTTTGAGGTCATCGGCTAGTTCTGTCAGATCGACAGATGCCCTCTTCACGCTTGAGGCCGAGGTGCTGGTGTCTTCCGCTGCCTTTTCGATGTCGTTCACGTTGGCGAAGACTTCCTTGGTTCCGTTGGATGCCAGTTCCGCACTGCGGGCAATCTCGCTTGTGGCGACACCCTGCTCTTCAACAGCGGCAGCAATGTTGGATGCCACTTCATCCAATTCGCTGATCGTCTTTGAAATGCCGGCAATCTCATCAACTGCACCTTGTGTGGCTTCCTGAACGCTGCTGATTTGTTCCGCGATGCTCTGCGTAGCCCGGCCTGTCTGGTTGGCAAGGTCTTTCACCTCGTTAGCCACAACAGCAAAGCCTTTGCCAGATTCACCAGCGCGGGCCGCCTCGATGGTCGCGTTGAGTGCGAGAAGGTTGGTCTGATCAGCAATCGCGTTGATGATGTCGATCACCTCACCGATTTTGAGCACAGCTTCAGAAAGACCGCGAACTGTGACGTTGGTTTGCTCTGACTTAGAAACCGCCACAGCAACAGTTCTGGAGGCCAAATCAACCTGAACGCCAATCTCGCGGATGGAGGCCGTCAGTTCTTCTGCAGCAGAGCTCACGGTTTGCACGTTGACGGATGTTGCTTCAGCCGCACTTGCGCCTGCTTGCGCACGGGACTGCGCCTTGTTTGCAGCAGGTTCCAAAACATCTGCATGAGACTTCATGTCGGATGCTGCTGAGGAGACTGTTTCGACAACGCTGCCAACACTCTTTTCAAAGTCGGTAACGATCTTTGTTCGGGTCGCCTTTTCAGCTGCGATGCGTTTGGCTTCCTGTTCCTTCTTATCCGCCTCCATCTCTTTGACTTTGATGGCGTTGTCTTTGAAGACACGCACGGCGGTGATCATGTCGGAGATCTCATCCTTCTGACGGCGTTCCAAAATTTCAGCTTCCAGATTGCCCGATGCCAGTTCTCCCATGACATGGGTGAGTGAGGAGATCGGCTTGCTCAGAGAGTTGGCGAAGATCCATGCGCCCAGAGCTGCCAGCACTGCAAGCACTGCGCCCAGAACAGAAACCAGCGAGAACATGTGGTTTGATGCTTCAAGGATCTTGCTGCGCGGGATGGTAATGACCAGCAGCCAAGGCTTTTCTGTTTTTGCAATGCTGATCGGAACGCCAACCTGCAGCATCTCAACACCCCGAACCAAGGTGTTTGGAAGAATGCTAGTGTGCTTTGAGCTTAGCGGCTCCAGAACGGCTTCGGAGAACCCTGCGGAGCTGGCAGATTTTGTTACAAGCTCACTATCAGGGTGGGAGACGATGGTGCCGGAGGAACTGACCAAGGTGAGGTATCCCTCTTCATAGGGGCGCATCTCGTTCAGTCTTTCCTGAATGGCAGAGAGTGCGATGTCTACACCGGCAACACCATCTCTGGCACCAAACCCATCCACCGGCACAACAAGGGATGTGATGAGGGTTTCAACGCCGCCGACTGAGTAGGTGTACGGCTCCAGAATGACTTCTGTTCCGCTTCGTTGAGCGAGCAGATAGTAGTCCCCTGCTCCATCCTTGTCGTAATCAACGAGTGCTTCGCGGTTGATCTGGCCGCCGGAACGGAACCAGTAAGGAATGAACCTTCCGGTTTTGTCGTGATACGGCTTGCCTGCAAAGTCCTGATCCTTGCCGTCAAACGCATCCGACTCCCAGGCTGCCCAACTGCCGATCAACTGGCTGTTGCTTTGAAGGACGCTTTTCAGGATGTCAGCAGAAGCAACGCGGTCTGCGCTCTCGCTCTTTCTGAGCGCATCAAGGGAGTTTGCTGTGTTTCTGACCACTGCGAAGGATTGGTCCAGTTCAGCTTTAACAGCTGCGGCGCTTTCCTTCGCAATTTCGTTGGAGAGCTTAATCGCTTGCTCTTCAATCACACCAGCACCGATGAACAGGACGGAGCCCGACGAGGCAATCATCGATACCAGCGCAATCACAACAACCCAAAATGTCAGTTTCCCTTTTAATTTCAAAGACGGCATCGAAAACTCCTGCTGAACATTGCCGATATTTTTATTGGGAAGTTTGCAGCCCTAGACTGTACTTCTTCACGCATGCAACTCGCATTCAGCTGGGAAATCGATCAAATAAGAAAACAAAAAGTTTATTTTTGAGAGCATTTTAAATGCATCAGTAGATTCATCTGAAAAACAGAAGAGAAATAGCTTTTCATGGTGCCTCTACGTCGATTTTCCACATTACCCTTGCGTCATACAGCAAGGTTTCCTCTAGATTAGATGCAAGAGATAGAATCGACTCTCGCTGGCTCAGGTGCGGATCGCTGAACTTCATGAGATCAAGCATTGCATGTGTCCCTGCAGCGCTGTAAACGCAGTGCCATGTCTAAGAAGCCTGAAGCCACTGTAGAAACCCTTCGTATCGCCCGCCTTGCCCATAAAGGGGATGGCGTTGTTGAGAGCGAAGCCGGACAGATCTTTATTCCCTATACCCTTGAAGGCGAGCTTGTGAGCGCCAAGGTGCAGGGACCACGTGCGGAACTAAAAGAAGTTATCGAGCCGAGTGCGCATCGTGTTGCGCCAGTGTGTAAGCATTACGGCACATGTGGTGGCTGTTCGCTGCAGCATATGGATGAGGCTTCCTATAAGGAGTTCAAACGACAGCAGGTGGTTGATGCCCTTGCCTCCCGCGGCATCGAGAGCGCGGTTGAGGATGTTGTTGTCTGCGATAAAGGCAGTCGCCGCCGTGCTGTTTTTGCGGCGGTTAAGGCAGGACACAAAGTTCTGTTTGGCTATCACACTGCAAAGTCCAATCGTCTCGTGGACATTGAAGAATGTCCGGTGATTGCACCCGAAATCATGAAGGCCGTGCCGGGCCTGCGCAGACTTGCAGGAGAGGTGCTGCCGCGCAAAGGTGAGCTGAAGTTCACCGTAACCACCACGCAGAGTGGTCTTGATGTGGCGATAACTGGCCTTGGTAAGAACAAGGACAAACATTACCTGCAGCTCTCTCAGGGAGCCGTTGAGAATGACCTTGCTCGTCTGACTGTTGATGGCGAGACAATTATCGAGATCCGCCCTCCTCTGTTGGATATGAGCGGCGCAGCTGTTCCAATCCCTGCGGGTGGCTTTATTCAGGCGGCTCTTAGTGCAGAAAACACCATGGGTGATCTGCTGGCGGGAGGCCTTAAGGGCTGTAAGCGTGTAGCGGACCTTTTCTGCGGCGCTGGAACGCTCACGTTCAAGATTGGTCAGTTTGCCAATGTGCATGCGGTAGAGGGGGAAGCTTCCTCTCTGAAAGCCCTTGATCTGGGTCTGCGACGTGCCAAGGGCCTCAAAAAAGTGACCACTGAGCGTCGAGACCTGTTCCGCCGCCCTATCGTTGCCAAGGAACTGGACAACTTCGGTAAGGGCTATGACGGCGTTGTGTTTGATCCTCCGCGTGCTGGTGCACTTGCACAGGCGCAGGAGTTGGCCAAATCTCCGGTAAAGAAGATCGTGGCTGTTTCCTGTAGCCCAGCCAGCTTTGCCCGCGACATGCGCGAGTTGCTGGACGGTGGCTATGAGATCAAGCGCGTGGTGCCGATTGATCAGTTCCTCTATTCCCCTCATGTGGAAGTGGTTGCTCTGCTGGAGCGCAGCGCTTAAGCGCTTTTTTTGTGAAGGCGGCGGGTTACCTGCAGTTTGCCGTCTTCCCTGAATTTTGAGTATCTGCCCTCCCTTTGACAGCACGTGTTACCGAAGCTTCACGACCTGCGCGTATACTTTGCCGCGTTGGTAACGTGAACGGGTGGTCGAGCTATTGATCAAGGGCCTTTCGGTTTTTGCAGCTATCATTTGCATTGTGCTGGGCCTTCTGACGGTCTGGACCCCTATTCCAACGGGTGTGCCTCTGCTTGCCTTGGGTGCCGTGCTGTTGATAGCCAGCAGTCGCCGATTTGCGAAGTTTGTGCGACGGCACCGGAAAAACTTCGTCTGGCTCAATCAGGCTCTGCATTGGATTGAAGTGCGGTCCAGTGGTCGGTTCAAGAAGATCATCAGACGGACGCGCCCGCGCTATTTCAAAAAGCGTCTGGGCAAGGGACAGTCTTCACCTAAAGATAACGGCACTAAGTCTGCTGCATAATTTTACAGCTCAACCAAATCAGATAGGCTCTTTTCCAATTACAGGAGAAGTATATGCCAGCTTACGTCATTGTTGATACAAAAATTGAAGATCCTATCGCCTACGAGGATTATAAGGCTCAAGCACGTCCGATTGCGGAGAGCTATGGTGGTGTTTACCGGGCCCGTGGCGGTGATATGGATGTGGTCGAGAGCGACCTATGGACGCCGCATCGGCTGGTTATTGTCGAGTTTCCCAGCATGGAGAAAGCCCAGGCTTTTCTCAGTAGCCCAGAGTACGCCCCTGTTGCCAAGATCCGTCATGCTGCGGCCAAGTGCAGTCTGACCATTATTGATGGCATCTAATCTAAACGGTAATGCCAGTTAGTTGCTCAGGCCGCCGCTGACGATGATGTAAGGCGCAGCATCGTTGAGGTTCAGAGCAGACCAATCGCCATAGGAGGCTGTTGCATGCAAGCCGACAGCTTCCAGCAGATGGCGGATATGGTCGCGGTGCACGAAGCGGCGCATGTTGTTCTTTGAATAATGTTGACCATCACTGTCGTAGTGGGTCTGCATATGGACAAGGCCGTTTTTGTCTGGTCCGGACGTATCCTGCCACAGCGATACGCGTTGCCCTGCTACCGAGCGAACCATGGTTGGTTTGCTCTTTTGGCCCCACTTCTCCCAAGGACGCGACTTCGGGTTTTCCATGCCGAATGCGAATTTGCCAGTTGGTTTCAGGTGAGAAGCGATGGTCTGGAGGACGAGGATCTGATCGGTGTTTGTTGCGAAGGCCTGGAAAGCGTTTCCGGTGATAATGATGCGGTCGAACTTCTGATTGAGGTGAACCGTTCGGGCATCTGCCTCTAACCACGTCACCGCATCTGTACGCTTCACAGCTTGCGCGATTTTCTTCGGATTTCGGTCGACCCCAACAACGTTTACGTCCTGCTGCGAGAGAGCGTTGGACAGCGCCCCAGTGCCGCAGGCAATTTGCAAAACGCTACCGCCTGGTGTGCAGGCAAAGTTGAACAGGTAATCATCATCAGCTCCCCAATCTTTGTCCAGACTAGTAAAGCTGCAGGTGTTGCTCTCCATATCCGTGCGATTTAGCTGCATGATCATTGCCTTCCGGGTCCTGTCCTTCCTAATAAAAGTTAGGTTAAGAGTGTTAACGTCTTGTAACAGGATAGGCGGATTTACGGCTAAACGAAGATTTATGAGGTATTTAATCTGCCTAATGATTGTTTATAGATCTGTGTTGCAGATAAACATCATGCTCCTCGCCAGAACTGTCTAGTTCTTTGCAGCAGGATCTCAGGGTCACATGCGAGCAAATGCAAATCCACTTCAAGTACTGGCGTATTCGACTTGCCTTGCTTCAATCGCCAGTTCTTTCGCATAGCCAATCGGGTCAGGGATTGCGGCTCTTTTTGAACGAAACACTCTTCTAGCGGGCGGTTGAACTGGATACGCAACTGGTTGAATTCCATCGTGCGAACGGCAGTCGTGTAGATGGACAGCTCGGAGATAGCTGACCAGCGCACGACGCCAAGCCGTTCCAGGTACAGGCCGGTGTCATTGGCCGCCATTTGAGGACATTTGTCTATAAACGGGTAATGCCAGTAAACACTCAGAAAGACGGGAAGTGAGGCCAGTGCCGGGATGAGAGATCCGCTGACGATGCCGGTTCCCAGCAAGGCAGCGCCTAAGAGCAGGCTGCCATAGACGACAGGTTCCCCTGTGCCCTTTTTGTATCCCAGTGTGAATGGTTCAGCCGAGCTTTGCTCTTCCTGCCATGGGTCAAGATCAAACTGAGACATGCCCCCGCCACTCTCCATATTGCGCCGGGGGCTAAACTTGTTAGTCCGCCGGGGTTTCCGTTGCTTCCACTTTCAGGCCAAAGCCTTCAAGGCCAACATAGTGGCGCTCACGTGAAGCGATAACGCGGATGGAGTTTGCACCCAGATCTTTCAGGATCTGCGCACCAAGGCCAACTTCGCGCCAGTCTTCAGAGCGACCCTGCGCAGACTCATGCTGCTCATTTTCAGCCGCTTCCAGACCATCGCGATGACGGTTGGACTTGCTGGCAACGCCTACCGCACCTTCACGCAGGTAAACAATAATGCCTCGGCCTCTTTCCGCAAAGTCTTCCATGATTGCTTCCAGAGGTTTGGTTTGCCCAAAAACGTCATCGAGAACGTTTTCCAGATGCAATCTGACAGGAATATCCTGACCATCACGGATGTCGCCGTAAACCAGCGCCAAGTGGCCAACATTGTCGAACGGAGTAGAATACACGATGGCGCGTGCCTTGCCCGCTGTGGTGTCTACGTCGAACTCATCGATGCGGCTGACGAGGTTCTCGTGACGCTGGCGCCATGCGATCAGGTCTGCAACAGAGACCATCTTCAGGTTATGCTCTTTTGCAAAAGCTTCTACCTGCTCACCACGCTTTACGGTGCCGTCGTCGTTGACCAGCTCACTGATCACGCCAACTTCTGGCAGGCCGGTCAGCTTACACAGGTCGACAGCCGCTTCGGTGTGGCCGGAGCGCATGAGGACGCCGCCTTCTTTGGCGACCAGCGGGAAGATGTGGCCCGGACGGACAAAGTCCGCAGCACCGGCATTTGGATTGGCAAGACCGCGAACGGTGGCACAGCGCTGTTCTGCGGAAATGCCTGTGGTCAGGCCCGGTGCGTAATCAACTGAAACGGTGAATGCGGTTGCCAGTGGGGCATCGTTGTTGGCGACCATCGGCTCAAGGTGCAGGCGCTTGGCTTCTTTCAGCGTCATCGGAGCACAGACGATGCCAGAGGTGTGGCGAATGATGAACGCCATCTGTTCCGGGGTGATCATGTTGGCCGCTACAATGAGATCGCCTTCGTTTTCACGATCGTCATCGTCGGTCACAACAACCATCTCGCCGTTTTCGAACGCGCGCAGGGCTTCGGCTACTCTTGTTTGAGACACGACGTACTCCTTGTTTTCTTTTAGTCCGAGAAAATCGTTAGGGGTCACCTGATGGCCCGTCGCCTCAGCGATCTTCTGGGCCATCTCCCGAGAAATCCATGCGCTTGGGTCGTTGCACAGTGCGGTTACAGATGCAGGAGACAAACCAGCACGACGTGCAAATGCACTTCTGCTTTCACCATTGTCTTCCAGCCATTCAGTCAAGCGCATAATCCTAGCCCCTTGGCCTTGCAATTTTCAGTGATACTGAAATCGCGCTTTTAAACTCGGAAATCAAGGGGCAAATGGAAAAAAGCTTACCGCTTTCTACCTAGGTCGTATGCAAGTGCTCTGTTGAGGTGAATAAACGGTTTGCAGCTTTGTGTATCTGCGCTGAGCTGGGCTCCCTCACCCTGCTAGCCTCTTGATGCAACCGCACAAGCACCAATAGCACCACATGGCCTCCCATGCAGTGTTGAACCAGATTTCCCGAAGGTCGGGAGAGGCAAGGCGGCAGGCAATACCTGCGCATTGAGTTAGTAATAGAGTCTTCGGCATTGGCTACGCGCCTTGCCCGGGCATTTTGGTATGGCCAACATCGCCTCTTATCCTGAAAGACACGATAGCCGGTTTCCCGGAAAGACAACGGCTTTGCTCAGATAAGTTTCCGTATGCAAGCAGGTCCGCTGCCCTTGGCATGTACTGCTCTGACCAGCAAATGCCACTGCGTGATGCCCTTCAGGCTTGGGCCCTTCCTCTCAGACCATGCAGTCACGCCTGAAAATCGGTGCCACCGGACCTCTGCAAGATGCGTTACCTCTCACAAAAGCCCCACCCAGCCCACGACACGCTGACGGACGGTCCGCCAGCTGCCCATCACGTGGGCATGGGATTAGTATGACCATATCTTTGGAGGAGGGGATAAGATTTTTTCACCAGCCCACGTCTCAAGGCCATCTTACATAAGCGCGGGGAGCAACAAAAAAGGCGCCGGTTGTGCCAGCGCCTTTCAATCAGAATGAAATCAGAGGTTGAGAATCTTCTTAACGCTCGCCGCACTGCCCTCGGTCGCGCAGGACGTGATCTGCCAGAACGCACGCCATCATGGCTTCGCCAACTGGTACTGCACGAATGCCAACACATGGGTCGTGGCGGCCTTTGGTCATGACGTCCACCTCTTCCCCACTGCGGGTGATGGATTTGCGTGGGGTCAAGATAGAAGAAGTTGGCTTCACTGCAAAACGAACCACCACTGGCGCGCCAGAGGAGATGCCGCCGAGGACGCCGCCAGCCTGATTGGAGAGGAACTCCGGCTTGCCATCTTCGCCCATGCGCATTTCGTCAGCGTTTTCCTCGCCAGTGAGGCAAGCCGCTTCAAAGCCGTTGCCAATCTCAACACCCTTCACAGCGTTGATGGACATCATGGCGGATGCCAAGTCCTGATCGAGTTTACCGTAAAGTGGTGCGCCCAGACCGACTGGAACGTGTTCTGCGACCACTTCGATCACCGCGCCAATGGAAGAGCCGTCTTTGCGGATACCATCGAGGTACTCTTCAAAGAACTTTGCTGCTTCTGCATCCGGACAGAAGAACGGGTTGTTGTGAACCTCATTCCAATCCCAGTTGTCGCGATTGATCTTGTGCGGACCCATCTGCACCAGAGCGCCGCGGATCAGAATGTTTGGAATGACTTTGCGTGCCAGACCACCAGCAGCTACGCGCGCTGCGGTTTCGCGAGCGGAAGAACGGCCACCACCGCGGTAATCACGGATGCCGTACTTTGCATCATAAGCATAATCAGCATGGCCCGGACGGTAGCGTTCTTTGATCTCAGAGTAATCTTTGGAACGCTGGTCGGTGTTTTCGATCATCAGGGAGATGGGCGTGCCGGTCGTGCGCTGCACGCCGTCTTCATCCACCATCACACCAGAGAGAATTTTCACCTGATCCGGCTCACGGCGCTGGGTCGTAAACTTGTTTTGTCCCGGCTTGCGCTGGTCCAGATACACCTGAATCTCTTCTGCTGTAATTGGTAGCAGAGGCGGACAACCATCGACAACGCAACCAAGCGCTGGTCCATGGCTCTCGCCCCAAGTCGTTACGCGAAACAGATGACCAAAGGTGTTGTGGGACATGTTCTAGTGGTTCACTTTTAGAGCATGAGCACGCCCACATTCGTCGACTCTCTTCAATCGAACGGAACGTACTCTGGAAATTAAAGTGGTTTTAGGAGGGTTCTCGCAAGAGGTCAATTGAGAGCCTTGCAGCACTTGCGTCAATTTCCCAAAAGAACAGGCAGATTTTGGGCTTGTTCTTCAGATCCAAGCTTCTGATCCATCGCGCCAAAGCAGGAACTGGTCCTGTGGGGTGTCCAGATCTGGGATTTCGGCTGGAGCGTAACCGCAGAGCAGACCACGCAGGACGCGCATGACCACGCCGTGGGCGACGATGATCATGGGGTCTTTCTGCTCGGACATCCACTCGGCGATGCGGTCAGAGACCATTTTGTAGCTCTCCCCCTCCGGGTGAACGTAACCCCATTTGTCTTCACGGCGCATGCGGATGACTTCGGGACGTTCAACCATCATTTCAGGAACTGTCATTCCCTCTACGTTGCCAAACGTGATTTCACGCAGTCGCTCGTCAACTTTGTAGTCGTTGGGATCCAAGCCCATTTCCTTGCGCAGGATCTCCATGGTCTCGCGGGCGCGGATCATCGGGGAGCAGACAAAGATGAAATCATCTGGGGTTTTGCCGAGATCGACGAGGAAGTCTTTCATCACCATGCCATTGCGACGGGCCTGTTTGCGGCCAGTGTCGTTGAGCGGGATGTCCTGACCGCCCTGCATGCGCCCTTCCAGGTTCCAGTCGGTTTGTCCGTGACGCACATAAAGCAGCGGAGTTGGTGTGATCTTCGCGAGGGGCATCAACGAACCTGTCATTCCATGGGCCTTTGGCAATAGTTTAGTCGGCAACCGATTTGTAACGGCTTCTTACGAGGTAGATGTGTCATTCCTCATTGGGAGACAACAGTTATGCACACATTCTTGATTTAAGTCATACGTGGCTTTACCGGCACCTCAAACGCAAAAAAGGCGCCCCGAAGAGCGCCTTTTCTCAAACTGATAAGCTTTGATCGCTTAGACGACGGAGATGTCCGGAGCGTCAACTGCCTTCATGCCGATCACGTGGTAGCCGCTGTCAACGTGGTGGGTTTCACCAGTGACGGAGCGGGACAGATCGGATGTGAGGTAGAGCGCAGAGTTTCCGACATCATCAATGGAGACGGTTTCACGCAGTGGTGCGTTGTACTCGTTCCATTTGAGGATGTAGCGGAAGTCGCCGATACCAGCTGCTGCCAGTGTTTTGATTGGGCCAGCAGAGATCGCGTTGACGCGGATCTTCTTTGGACCAAGATCAACTGCGAGGTACTTCACGCTTGCTTCCAATGCAGCCTTTGCAACGCCCATGACGTTGTAGTTTGGCATAACCTTCTCAGCACCGTAGTAGGTGAGAGTTACAATGGAACCGCCTTCGGTCATCAACTTCTCTGCACGGCGGGCAACGGATGCCAGCGAGTAGCAGGAGATCTGCATTGTCTTTGCAAAGTTGTCAGCGCTGGTGTCCAGATAACGACCAGTCAGCTCTTCTTTGTCAGAGAAAGCGATCGCATGAATGACGAAGTCAATCTTGCCCCATTTTTGCTCCAGAACTTCAAATGCTGCATCAATGCTTGCTTCGTTCGTAACGTCGCAATCACCTACAACAAGTGCGTCGAGCTTCTCTGCTAATGGTTCAACGCGCTTCTTCAGCGCTTCACCCTGATAGGTGAGTGCGATTTCAGCTCCGGCATCGTGTAGTGCTGTCGCAATACCCCAAGCGATGGACCGATTGTTGGCCAGTCCCATGATGAGACCACGTTTGCCGGCCATCAATCCTTGCGCTTCTGCCATGTTTTTCTCCTGAGTGAATATCACTTTATCTGGCGAACAGATTAAAAATGCTATGGCACACTGTTCATTTGGCTTCAAGCCATCGAAAAAAGTCCAATCAGACATGGACGTGTTCTTGCGCTCCCATTATCTGATAGTGAAAGCCAGATCAACTTCCAACACTGCGACAGAAAAATGACTATTCCAAATTTGGTGAACGCGTTTGAGAGCATTATCGGGACCGCACATGTGCTTGTCAGCGACAGCGACAAAGCCCCTTTTCTCGTTGAGTGGAGAGACAAGTTCAAAGGGGCCACACCCATGGTATTGCGGCCCGGTTCCACTGCCGAGGTTGCAGAGTGTGTGAAGCTTGCGGCACAGCATGGCCTGAAGGTGGTTCCGCAGGGAGGAAATACCGGTTTGGTAGGGGGCCAAATCCCCAACCCAGATGGCAGTGAAATCGTGCTATCCCTTTCTAGATTAAATAAAATTCGCCACATCGACCCTGAAGGGTATACGATGGTTGTAGATGCAGGGATCACATTACAAGCCATCCATGATGCGGCTGAAAAACATGATCGTTTGTTTCCTTTGACGCTCGCTTCGCAGGGCTCCTGTGAGATCGGCGGCAACATTGCAACCAACGCCGGTGGCACCGCTGTGCTGTCTTACGGGAACACCCGTGACCTTGTTCTCGGGCTGGAAGTTGTGCTTGCAAATGGTGAGGTCTGGGAGGGACTTCGGACCCTTCGCAAAGACAATACTGGTTACGATTTGAAACAAATATTTATCGGCTCAGAGGGCACTTTGGGGATCATTACGGGTGCCAGCCTCAAATTATACCCAGCCCCGGCGTCAGTCGAGGTTGCTCTGGTCGCGCTAGATTCGCCTGCGAAGGCCCTCTCCCTGTTTTCATTGGCAAAAAGCCACGCGGGGAACATGCTCACCGGCTTTGAACTGATGCCGCAATCGGGCATGCAGTTTGTATGTGAGCATATGGAGCAGTCCCGCTATCCGTTCGAGGAGCAGCATCCGTGGTATGTACTCATCGAGATCTCTGCGGGCACCAAAGACATCGACATTGCCAGCCTGACGGAGACCATCTTCACTGAAGCGTTTGAAGCTGACTTGTTGCGGGATGGGCTGCTGGCGCAAAGCAAGGCGCAGGCGGCTGACTTCTGGCGACTGCGGCATGGTCTGTCAGAAGCGCAGAAGTTTGAGGGCGGATCCATCAAGCATGACGTCTCCGTTCCTGTCGCGAAGGTGCCGGAGTTTCTGGAAGAAGCGATTGCGGCTGTTAAAGAGGCCGTGCCGGGATGTCGTCCTGTACCATTCGGGCATATGGGCGATGGCAACATCCACTTTAACATCACCCAGCCAAAGGGTGCCGATAAGGCTGAGTACCTTGCCAAGTGGGATGATGTGAACCGCGTGGTGCATGGCATTGTCGCCAGCTACAACGGCTCCATCTCTGCGGAGCATGGCATCGGCATCTTGAAGCGGGATCTGCTGGCTGAAGTGAAGAGCGAAACTGAGATGAACATGATGCGCTCTATTAAAGCGGCGCTTGACCCAACCAACATGTTCAATCCGGGGCGCGTGCTCTAACAAGATTAGTCAGGTGCTTCCAGTCCTTCCGGGAGCACCTGACCTCCATCGACGACGATCTGCTGGCCAGTGATGTAAGAGGCTTCATCGCTGGCGAGGAACAGAACTGCGCTGGCCACTTCGCGCGGGGCGCCCAGTCGTCCGAGTGGGACCATCTGGCCCATCTTCTTTAAATAGCCATCTCCCAGATCATCGAGTGCTTCTGTCTTCACATTGCCGGGCAGCACTGCGTTGATGGTGATGTTGTGCGGTGCCAGTTCCAACGCGGCGGTGCGCATGAAGCCGAGTTGGCCTGCTTTTGATGCTGCATAATGAGACCAGCCGGGATCACCGGTTACGGGGCCGGTGATGGATGAGGTCAGGATGATGCGTCCCTGCCCTGTCTCCTTCATATACGGAAGCGCTGCTTTGGTGCAGTAGAATGCGGAGCGCAGGTTGGTGTTTTGCACCAGCTCCCATTGATCGGGCTCCATTTCCTCTATGCTTTGCTTCGGGAAGATGCCAGCGTTGGCGCAGATGATATCTAGCCAGCTTGTTTGGTTGTTTCGTCCACGGTGCTTTTGACCGCATCCCAGTCCGTCACATCACATTGCAGAAACTGCCCAGCTCCGCCGATTAAGGCGAGTTCCTTCACCGCATTGGCACCGGCTTCCTCTCCGCGGGCGGCGATGGTGACAAAGGCACCGGCGCGGGCGAAGGCCAGAGAGATGCCGAGGCCGATCCCTTTGGAACCGCCGGTGACGATGACAGACTTACCTTTTAGCGATGCGAGCATCCTCAGTCCCTCCAGATCATTCATGTGAGACTGAGTATGTTGAGCAGAGCCTAAAACAAATCTAACTGACCGCTGTTTCCTGAAGAGCCACCGGCAGCCTTTTTCCGAGGTTTGGGTTTTGCCGCTGGTTTGGGTGGCTGAGGTGGGGCAGCGATGACCTCACGATCCCACAAAGACGGATCATCATTTGCCACGCTGTTGACGCGCGTGGACACCGGAGTGGCAATCAGGAGACCTTCATCCACAGGTTGCAGCAATTTAACTGCGTCTCTGGACATCACAGTTCCGTTACTCAACCAGTCATTAAAGTGCTCTTGAGGGATGATTGCAGGCATACGATGATGGATTGGCTTTACCGTATTGTTGGCCTCAACCGTGATTACAGCAGCGGTATCAATGTCTCCGCCGTCCGGGTGGGAGTAGGTTTCCCACAGGCCAGCGAAGGCTAAAAGGCGGCCATCTGCAGGCGCGATCCAATAGGGCTGCTTTGCCGCACCTTTGCGTTGCCACTCGTAAAAACCGTTTGCAGGGATCAGACATCTGCGGTGGCGAACGGCGGCACGAAACGAGGGTTTCTCTTCCAAAGTCTCTGCTCTGGCGTTGAGTAAAAGCGTGAAACTTGCAGGGTCTTTGACCCATGAAGCACGAGGCCCCAACGCGCTAACCCAAAGTGGCGCCCACCATTTTCGTGTTTTACGAGTGCAATTGGCTGAGTCGGTGCTATGTTGTATCTCGGTGGAAAGTTGGGCTGTTCGATGTATTCAAACAACGCTTTGACTTCTTCCGGAGACGCTGACAGGCTATATCTACCACACATGCAGATTACTCTGTTCACATTTTAGTAAAATTGCAACCAATCGAGAGATAGGTTCCGCGCGACAGATAGGAAGCTGGGAGGCTGCAATGGATATGTACTGCGATAAAATTGGCATAGGAGATCTTTCTCCTGAGCTTTTGACGCATGCAAACATCAATCCATCCACGGGCCTTGCAACTGACTATCTCAACCATTTCAACGAAGTGGTCATGCTTCTTGAAATGCTTCCTGACATTCCCGATTGCGCAGAAGATGTTCTGGCATGGGAACCGGCAGACTATATCACACATTTCAGTGCCTCTAAGTTCTCAGCGAAAGAACTGGCTATTCGCGCTTATGGAGCTGTTGAAGAACGGCTGCGCAACGCGCTTGAGAAGTGTATTGCCGAGATTGATCAGGAGGTGATCTCACTTCAAAAGATGCTTGGCTCAGCTGAAGTCACGGGTGAACTGCTGCAAATCGTTCAGGATAAGGCCGTTACCGTCATCAGACCGCTGCTTTCGCAGGCAGGGTCTATCATCCATGGCCACTTGCCGGATGAGACAATCAGCACTGAGGAAAGCACTCAAGCGGATGTCGACGCCCTGTTTTCATGAGCAAGAAAATATCTCCGGAATACATCGAGGCAACCAGCGTTGCCTGTGTCCAGAACAATAAAGTGTTGCTCGTTAAGCGAGCTCAATCCCCGTCCAAAGGCCTCTGGAGCTTTCCAGGCGGCAAAGTTATGGCCAGCGAAAGCCTCGAAGAGGCTGCACAGCGCGAGTTCACAGAAGAGACCTCTCTGGCTGCAACTGACCTGAAAACATGGACGGTGTCCTACCCCTCTCCCGAAGACAGCAAGGTGCAGTATCGCATTCATGTTTTCACCTGCAGTCAGGTGGAAGGTGAAGAGAAGGCGAGTTCTGATGCGTCCGAGCTGGGCTGGTACACTTGGGAAGATTCCATGAACCTGCCTTTAGCTCCGGGAATGCAGCAGCACATTCTAAACCTTCTAAGATGTAGTTAGAGCTCGCGCGTATTCTTGTCCGAAAACCGGAACCACTTTTCGGGAATACGCTGTCACATCTTCCTACCAGCGCTAGTTGCAACAAGGGAAAACAGGAAATCCCCAAGGTTCCATAGTGGACAGAGCGCGGGGAGACCGCCATCCTTACAGAATCTGAAGCAACCAGCATGCTGTGAGATGTGGCTTGACTGAACTTGCAAAACGTAAAGCCTGGATTTGGTCCTGTGCGGCCCCTGCTCGGTCTCTTCGCCGTGGGGTTTGTGCTGGCCTGATGCTTTTAAGTGTTGCCGCTGCGCCCAGCGCGTTTGCGCAAAGTTCACCACAATCTCCGGGCAAGCCCGCTCAGCCAGAGTTGAAAGAGCCACCTTATGAGCAGCAGCTCATCCGCCTTTCAGAAATTCTGGGTGCGCTTCATTATCTGCGCCCGCTTTGCGGCCATGACGAAGCTGATGAATGGCGCCAGCGCATGTACTCTTTACTGGGTGCAGAGGTGCAAAACGAGCTGCGCCGCAGACGGCTTGTTGAGCGGTTTAACCAGAGCTATCGGGGATTCGCCTCGGTCTATCAAACCTGCACTCCAGCGGCGATTGAGGCCTCTCGCAGATTCGCGGACGAAGGTGTAATTATCACCCAAGAAGTCACGGGTAAGTACAGCCGCGATTGATAAAAAAGCCGGTTGCAACCATTTTCCACAGACAATTATTGCGCGTTTTTTGGATAACTCGGCTTTGCCACAAATATTAACCATAACTTACAGAAGCTCTGGACGAGTTTACCAAAACATCAGTGAGTCGGTTGTTCCTGCCGTTTCGCGTGTTAACGTCCGTTTAACAGATAAGGCATGCGACGCTTCATTTGTTTTCGTTTGCCCGTTACATGTAACGGCAAATAACAAGAAGCAGCACATAGAGGGACATGAGAGCCAGCATGATCAAGGACGACGCTATCGCCGGCGAATTCACAGAAGAGATCGATGCATCTGATGCAGACATCCGCCGACTGGCTCTGAGCTTCATTCAGGAAGCTTGGGAGGATGGTCTATCTCACGGCATCGACAGTACAGCTCTTGCGCATGCAGCGCTGTTCTCTGCCATGATGGATCTGGTTTCTCTTTACGGAGAAGAAGCCGTTTCCAAATTCGCGCAGGAATTGCCACAGCGCGTTGAGCGCGGTGACTATTCTCTAGAGCGCCGACTGCACTAATCCAGCTTAGCTGATTTTCAAAGAGCCCCGATTGATCGGGGCTTTTTTGACTCAAAGGACTGCGTTTAGCAGAACAGCTCGTAGCCGACCTTTGCCAGAATGATCGCGGCGAAGACGAGAAGAACAACGCCCGCGCCGTGGTTGATGGCGGAGAGCCAGTTGTCATTCATGCGGTTGCGCAGCTTTGAGACCAGAGCGGACAGGCACGCCCACCACAAGAGCGCACCACTCAGCACACCAAGGACGAGCGCAAGCGCGCCGATGTAGTCGCCCTTCTCTGGGGCGTGTTCGCCCAATGAGCCAAAGATCGCAATGAAGCCGAGGATGGCGCCGGGATTGGTGACCGTCATGGCAAACGAGACAATCATACCGCGCCATACTGTTGGGCCGCCATCACTGCCGCCTTTCAGGTGCGGATGAGAGCGGAACACGACAACACCGAAGATGATCAGCAAGAGGCCGCCAATGGTCTGGATGTAGAACTCGTGTCTTTCGACAAACTCTGAAATGGCTGTCACACCGAAGGCCGCAGCGGTGGCGAACACGCCATCAGCAAGCACGGCACCAAAGCCAGCAATAAAGCCTGGCAGAAAGCCGTAGTGCACTGCCCTTCTGATCGCCAGCACGTTTACAGGCCCAATCGGCGCGGACGTGATGAGCCCGATGATCATACCCGTAATGAAGAGTTCTATATTCAACGCTTTAATCCAAACTTCCAAACTGCGCAGAAGACCTGTCAGATCTTCCTATAAATTCTCTAAAGGCCCTCTAGCTTGTGCATAGGCATTCTGTCGTTTCTTCCTTGATTCCCTACAAGCCCTTAAACTAGGGGGCAAAACACAAGCCCCTCGTCCGTTTCGGAGCACTTCATGTATTTTCGCCTACTCATCATAGGGTTACTTTGCGCCTCAGCCCCGGCTATGGCTGCAACACAGGCAATCAAAACCGAAACGATTCGCATTCAGCGCCCCAAGGCTGAGCAATTTCCGCTGTTGGACGAAGATTTCAACAGAGATACCAGTCTTGAAGATGCGTTGGACAACGAGTTTGCTGAAGAACCTCCTCTGCCAAAACTGGAAGTCTTTTATGATGATACAGGATTGCCAGAAGCTGTGAAGGTGACGCGCGCGGCGCTGATCGAGATCGCCCGTAGTGGTGACGTTTCTGCGCTGGCACCGCTGTTTGCCAAGCAAGAGCAACCGCCGGAACTGTCGTTTACACCGGTTCGTGATCCGGTCGGCTTTCTGAAGGACAGCTCTGGTGATGGTGAGGGGCACGAGATCCTTGCTATCCTTCTGGATATCGTCACCGCTGGATACTTGCGGCTGAATGAGGGAACAGAGGAAGAAACCTATGTCTGGCCCTATTTTGCCCGGTATCCTTTGCACGACCTGACCCCTTCTCAAAAGGTTGAAATGTACCAAATCGTTACTGCAGCTGATTACTACGAGATGCTGGATTATGGCGCATGGACCTTCTATCGCCTTGGCATCTCCAAGAATGGCGACGTCCGCAGCTTCATTGCCGGAGACTAATGCTGTTGCGATGACTGTTTGATGAAAGCCCATCAGAGGTTCTGGTGGGCTTTTTGCTTGCGCGGTTGATTATCCGGCCTTGCGGATTTCGCGGTGGCTTTCGTTTTCTGCTTCCAACAGGTCCATCTGCTCCGGCTTTTCCATGAAGCGCGTGTAGAAGCTGCTGTCGAGTTCCGCATAGTAGGCATATCCACGATAGAGCGGCAGGAAGCGCAGCTTGGCGCGTTGGTCCTGTGCGATATCGTGCAGCACATCCTGCAGGTTTTCGCGCGGCAGCACGTGGAACTTGCCGAGCCACTTCTCCAGCATCAATTTGAACAGGCTAGGCAGACGTTCCTGCTGACCGAAGTCCACCACTGAGAGCTGACCGCCTTTTGCAAGAAGCTTGGTGCCGTTGCGCAGGGCGTCTTCCCATGGCGGGATCATGGAGACGCAATAGGAGAGGAACACGCGGTCGAACGTGTCGATGCCGAACTTCTCAAAGGGATCAAAGCTGGTTGCATCCCCTTGAGCCAAGTGGATGCGGTGGGACAGGTCAGCTTTGTGAATGTTTGCCTCTGCCGTCTTCAGCATTTGCGAGGAGATGTCGACGCCGAAGAACTGGCAGGTTGGATAGGCCCGTGCGGCTTCAATGAGGTTGCGACCAGTGCCACAGCCCAGCTCCAACACCGTGCTACCCCGCGGCGCTGAGAGGTGTTTGATGAGATGATCGCGGCCAAGAAGGTAATGCTTTCTGGTCAGATCATAAAAATGCCGTTGGTTCTTATAGATTTTATCCATCAGTGAGGCTGAGGACTTTTCATTCGCCATTTCACTTCCCTCACATGCTTATTCTTGTCAGTTATAGATGTAGAGGTGGAAACCACCGTAGATGGAGGAGCGATCCAGCTTGTTGAGGCGTGCGCTTTCCGCTGCCTCATAGGTCCACTGCCCCAGTATTCCGTCTTGCACCCGGCCCGGCAGAATGCTTGGCTCGCCAGCTGTCCTGAAGATGACGCGTGCGCCTGTTCTTGCCGTTCGGGATATTCCTGCCCATAGATCGTTCAGCTGCCTGTCTGTCATCCAGTCCTGCGCATCCAGCAGGACGTAGGCATCAAGGCTGTTTGCATACTGATTATCCAGATGCTCTGTGAAAGACCGATTAACAACGCGCACGCGGGAGGCTCTTTTACGGATTTCCGGGAAGTGCTGCGGCTTCAGATAGGGCGGCAGAGGACCTGATGGACCGGTTCCACCCCTGCTTTCTGACGGGGCGTAGCCGCGGGTGAAGGCTTGCCAGGCGAAGTAATTCTCTTCCATGGGAAAGTCGCAGGCCAGCTTTTCCAGACGCTGCTTGAGCACTCCAGCCATGTTCCCTCCGCCCTCTGCTGCAAGGCTTTCGTACTGTGCAGGTGGGATGCCGAGGCCGTAGAGCGACATCTTTTTGGAGGTTGCCCAGCGGATCAGGCGCTTGTCGAAGAGCGGCGCCAGCGTTTTGTCAAAATACGTCCGCTGCTCTTTTACATTCTGCGTCTCTGCCATCTTGGTCAGATCGACGCCATAGACCTTCGCAATGAGATGGCCGAGGCCGATGAAGTAGCCGAGCATGCCGTGGTGGTAGAGATCCCGCGAAAAGAGGGTAATCCGCTTGCGGCCCCACGCGGTCATGTCTCTGCCCTCCCAGTAGGCCATGGTTTCGGGATCGATGGCGGGTTTGAGGTACTTCTCATAGGCCGCGATGTTTGTCTTCTCATCTGCTTCGCCGAAGAAGCGGTAGAAGGTGGCATAGTCGGGAAACTCCTGAAGAGCGGTGAGCTTCAGGCGATTGAGGGCGACATGGGCGCGGTTAAGGTCGACTGCGGTGATCTGCTGCGGGTTGGCAGTGAGATAGGACATGACGTTGCAGCCACCCGAGGCGATGGTGACCATTCTGGAGTCGGGCTTTAACTGCAGGGCCTGCATGTCCACCTCCGGATCCTCCCAGATTTGCGGGTAGACCAGTCCTTTAAAAGCAAAAGTGAACAGGCGTTCCAGCACGCCTTCCATGGAGATCAGCTTTGAGCGATGTACTGCACGATCCAAACGTTTCTTTGACTGCCTGATAGTTGATGTCACGTGCATCTCCAGAATCAAGAACTGAAATCAATGTGCAGCAAGAGTTAGTTCACGCAGACGACAGTTTTGCGACGTCAAAACATCACAGATATTTGCAGAAAACTGCCAGAAACATGGGATTACTGGATTGTTCGGATAAACATCTCAAGGCCCTTGGTTTTCTCTTTACCAGCCTCATCTTTTCAGAAAACATCGCTGCAAACGCACGTGGAAGAGTGGTCACTTCAGGAGCAGATTCACCCACAGAAACAATTCTTTTTCCGTGGTGTGAGGCTGGCGGATGGGTTATGAAACACTCTTGTTGTTTTATTCGTTGGAAGGACAGGCCCATGGCATCTGAACGCACCATTCTCACTTCGCGTCGGCTCGTGAAGGTTTTTGGCGATGATGCCAAGGAGTTCCTCCAAAATCTCGTCAGCTGTGATGTGAGCGAACTCAGCGCGACCTCCAGCGCATTTGGTGCTTTGCTGACACCGCAAGGCAAGATCCTCTGGGACTTCTTTGTATTTGCGGATGAGAGCACGGATGGTTTTCTGATTGACGTGAGTGCTGAAGAGCTGGATGCGTTTGCCAAGCGCCTCGCCTTCTACAAGCTGCGCGCCAAAGTGACTGTTGAGCCAGCTGATGAAGCGGTTCATGTGGTTGCTGAGTGGGGCGATGACCTATCAGCAGACAAGCCGCAGGATCCACGCCTTGCAGAGATGGGCCTGCGTTATATCGCGACTGGTGCAGTCGAAGAGACTGCATCTGAGGCTGATTATCATGCGCATCGGATTGGTTTTGGCGTTCCACAAAGTGGGCAGGATTTCCAGCTGCTGATGTGTTCCC
Organism: Pseudovibrio denitrificans JCM 12308; assembly: GCF_001310815.1. Taxonomy (GTDB): domain Bacteria; phylum Pseudomonadota; class Alphaproteobacteria; order Rhizobiales; family Stappiaceae; genus Pseudovibrio; species Pseudovibrio denitrificans. Next base: position 198,198 of record NZ_BAZK01000011.1, on the reverse strand, counting down.
GCATGATACGGACATGGACAGCCTGAATGGTATCGCCTTCTCCAAGGGCTGTTTTATCGGGCAGGAAGTTGTTTCCCGCATGAAGCACCGCGGCACTGCCCGTAAGCGCATCATCAAGGTTTCCGCCGATAGTGATCTTCCGGCTGCTGGTAGTGATGTTCTGGCAGGCGAAAAGAGCGTTGGTGCTTTAGGATCTTCCGCAGGCGGTGCTGGGCTGGCGATGTTGCGTCTGGACCGTGCGAAGGCAGCGGTGGACGCGGGTGTGCCGCTGATGTGTGAGGGCGTTACGCTTTCCACTTCCATTCAGGCGTGGGCAACCTTCAACTGGCCTTCATCTGACTAAGAGATATTGCTAGAAACCTAGATACCTCCGACGACTGGCTTGATTGACATATGTGTGCAGAGCTTTCCTCATCTTCTCCTCGTGCCTGGCAACGGATGCTTTCTGGCCGGAGACTGAATCTCCTCGATCCTTCTCCGCTGGATGTGGAACTCTCTGACATCGCTCATGGGCTCGCGCGTGTGGCGCGGTGGAATGGACAGACGATCGGCGACCATGCCTTCTCCGTTGCACAGCACTGTGTGGTGGTGGAAGAGATTGCACTAATGCTGAAGCCTGATCTGGACATTCAGTGGCGCATGGCGATCCTGCTGCATGATGCGCCGGAGTATGTGATCGGCGATATGATCTCGCCCTTCAAGAACGTGATGGGTGGCACCTATAAGGCCGTTGAAGAACGCCTGCATCATGCCATTCACCAGGCCTTTGATTTGCCTGCTGATCTACCAGCCAGCATTGCCAAACTCGCCAAGAAGGCTGATATCATCAGTGCTTATCTGGAGGCGATCCATCTGGCTGGTTTCAGCCAAGAAGAGGCTGACAAGATTTTCGGAAAGCCTGCCAAAGTGAGTGCCGCGCAGCTGGACGCCCTGGCGGAGAGCATCACACCTTTGCCGACCAAGGATGCGCAGGAAGCTTTCCTTGCACGGTTTACTGAGCTGAATGAAGCTCGCAAAGCTGTCGGAGGTCGCTGATGCTGCATGTGTGTCCCCTTTCCAAGCTGGAAGACACATTGCATGTTGCAGCACCGACCCATGTGCTTTCTCTCGTTTCCCCGGGCACAGATGTGGTTTTGCCGGTTGAGCCAAAGCCAGCACATCATCTGGTTTTGGAGTTCAATGACATTGCAGAGGAACGTGACGGGCTGATTGCTCCTCAGGTGGAGCATGTGGAGCGCTTGCTGGCCTTTGCAGAGCAGGCTCAAGCAAACGGTTCCTTACTGGTGCATTGCTGGGCTGGGGTGAGCCGGTCGACAGCTGCCGCTTACATCATCACCTGTGCAGCTTTGCCGGAGGCTGATGAACGCGCATTGGCGCAGCATTTGCGCAAGGTTTCTCCTGTAGCGACACCAAATCCGCTGCTTATCTCTTTGGCAGACACTCTTTTGCAGCGAAATGGGCGCATGATACAATCTATCAAAGAGATTGGCCGCGGAGCGGAGACCTTTGAGGGCAACCAGTTCTCCCTTGAACCTGCTGCCCTTGCTGAACTTGCCTAATGAACACGGAGCAGACTTTGATGAGCAATGCGATGGAAACAGGAGATGCAGCCCGCCCAGGTGCTGGCATGGAGCCTGTTCAGCTCGGCATTGGTCTGAATGCTGTCATCGTTTCCGTGAAAGACAAAGTGCCGTTTGTTTTGACGGTGCCGCAGAAAGTGCAGGACGAACGTTCCGGTTTGCCATCGGGCCCGTTTGATCCGCGTGTTCACCGCACCTTTGAATTGGGCCTGCGGGCTTTTGTTGAGGAGCAGACGGCTCTTCATATTGGTCACGTGGAGCAGCTTTATACATTTGGGGACCGGGGGCGTTACTCGCTGGCGAAAGCGGGTGAGCCACATATGGTCTCCGTTGCTATCTGGCTTTGACGCGCCAGACGCCTGAGTCAGAGAAGCTTCTGGCCAAACAAGGCGCGCGATGGCGGCCATGGTATGATTTCTTTCCATGGGAGGACTGGCGCGGTGGGCAGCCGAAGATGCTGGAGGAGATCATCCACCCCAGCATGGAGCCTTCAGCAAGAGGCCGGATGATGATGCCCGCACCTATCAGGAACTCAGCCGGAAAGATCGCTATCAGCTGGCGTTTGGCGTTGGTTCGCTGAAATGGGATGAGGAGCGTGTTCTGGATCGCTATGAGCTGCTTTATGGCTCCGGGCTGATCTATGAAGCCCTGCGTGACAAGCAACCGACAGCCCTTGAGCGTGGCACCCTGCCCGACCTTGGCGAAGGCCTTGCTCATGACCATCGGCGCATTCTGGCAACGGCCCTTTCCCGTTTGCGTGCGAAGCTGAAGTATCGGCCGGTTGTTTTCGAACTGATGCCACCGGAGTTCACACTGACTGATTTGCAGCAGACCGTGGAGGCGATTTCCGGTCGGCATTTGCATAAACAGAACTTCCGCCGTCTTGTCGAAACAGGACAACTGGTTGAGCAAACTGGGGGAACTTCAACTGCTACGGGCGGGCGTCCAGCAGCGCTTTACCGGTTCCGGCGAGACATTTTGAAGGAGCGCCCTGCTCCGGGTTTGCGGGTCAGCCTGCTCTGATTCACATTTTCGCCTTAAATGACGTTACGTTATCTACAATTTTTTTGAATTTTTTCTCGGCAGAATTTCATAGGAAAAACGGAGTTGTGGATTCAACGAGAGGCCTTATGGTTAATCTTGTTAAGATTTTGATTGTGTTGATATCCTACAGGCACTCCAAGATATCACAGGTGTCATTTTCTGCATGACGCCTTTTATTTCCTATGATTTTTGGCCCGCTGAAAAATCCACCCAGACATGAAATAGCCCTAGTTTTTTGGTGAGTACTGCCCCTGCATATTAACCATATGCTGACTGTCAGCGGCGTGAACTGTGGCAGAATAACTGGGGTTTTGGCGGGCTTAACTTTATATCAAGGTTAAAAGCGAAAAATACGCTCATCCGGAAAATTGACGGGTGGGAGTGATTTTATCGGGCTTCTTCATCCTGTCGATCTCAGAGTTAGGGGTTCCCTTTTTAGGGACTGAGAAGCGCTGAGTTTTGGGCGTTGATTTGGAGTAGATTGCGTATGTCGGGCCATGGGATGAAGAAGAATGAAGGACGCCGTGCTGTCCTCATGTACTTTAAGTACCCTATTCTAGCTGCAGGGCTTGCAGTTGGAACCTTTGCTGCATCTCCAGTTGCGTTGCAGGATATTCCGGCACTCACCGGAACCCTCGACGAAGATACACCGCGGTGGCTTCAGTCTGTTTCTGCAGGAGACAGCCAGAAGTTCGCGAAGTACTTTGTGCCTGCTGAGGAGAAAGCACCACAACGTTATGCGGTGAACCGCACCGGCAAGGGTGATATGCAAATCACCAACCTGCCGAGCCGCGTTGTTGCCTTCATCCAGAACGCAGGCAAACCAAAGAGCACGGATCGATTTGTTTCCCAGCTTCCTCAGATGGCCTTCAACGGGCATTACGGTGGGGATGCGCTGGCTGGTCTTCCTGAACAGGATCAGACCGACAACTCTCCACTTGGCAAAGCCGCGCGCCGAGCTGCTCTGGCAGCGCGCAAGCAGATTGCGATGGCCAAGGCCGCTCCAAAGCAGCCTGAGACGCTTTCCATTGCCAAGCAAAATGAAATTGCGCTGGCAACCGCTTATGCGCCAGCAACACCACAGACAGACAAAGCTCCGTTTGATGCGCTGCTGAACAAGCCGCAGGTGTCCATTACGCCTTCCGGCAAGCCGCAGCTTTCAGACAAAGAGCTGGCATCTTACTCCGAGACCAATCCGCACTGGTGGTACATGCGCCAGCTGCCAAGCTCGGTGAAGAACTCCAAGACCGAAATGCGCTGCCTGGCGGAAGCGATTTACTTTGAAGCCCGCAGTGAGCCGCGTGACGGCCAGATTGCGGTGGCACAGGTTGTTCTCAACCGTCTGAAGAACCCTGCTTACCCGAACACGGTTTGTGGTGTGGTTTATCAGAACAAGAGCATGAAGAACGCTTGTCAGTTCTCCTTTGCCTGTGATGGCATTCCTGAGCGCGTGACGGAAGCTGGCCCATGGGCAAAAGCGAAAAAGATCGCACAGCAGATCGTGAATGGTGAAGTGAGCATCCCAGCCGTGGACGCTTCCACTCACTATCATGCGACTTATGTTCGTCCGAACTGGGCCCCAACTATGCAGCGTAAAAAGCGCATCGGTAAGCACATCTTCTACAAGACCTACAAAGGCGGGTGGAGCTAATCCCCTCCTCCTGGTCTGGATAAGTTTGGTAGCCTGACCGCTCCAATAAAGAACCCCGCCTCAGTGACCACTGAAGCGGGGTTTCTCTTTGTATAGAGCTATTGTATTTGCGTATCTTTATCCGAAAACCTGTTCCCACTTTTCGGCGATACGCAGCGGTTGAACGCTATTCGACTTCCACAATGGTGCGACCGCGGACTTGCCCTTTGAGCAGCTTGGCGGCACGTTCTTCAACGTCTGCCAGCTTGATTGTCTCAGAGAGGGTGTCCAGCTTGGTCAGGTCGAGATCCTGCACCAGGCGGCGGTAAGCTTGCTCACGCAGAGCCATTGGCGCCATCACTGAATCCACGCCCAGCAGCGCGACACCGCGCAGGATGAATGGCATTACGGATGCTGGCAGGTCCATGCCTTGTGCCAGTCCGCAGGCTGCAACAGCGCCGCCGTAATTGGTCTGCGCGAGCAGGTTTGCCAGTGTGTGGCTGCCTGCTACATCAACAGCGCCTGCCCAGCGTTCTTTGCCGAATGGCTTGCCCTTCTCCACCAGTTCTGCACGGTCGAGCACTTCTGTTGCGCCGAGGCCTTTGAGGAAGTCGGCTTCTTCTGTGCGGCCGGTGAAGGCGATGGTTTCAAAGCCGAGCTTGGACAGCAGGCTGATGGCAACAGAGCCAACGCCGCCGGATGCACCAGAGACGGCAATAGGGCCGTGTTCAGGCGTGAGGCCGTACTTCTCCAGCGCCATCACGCAGAGCATGGCTGTGTAACCAGCGGTGCCAATTGCAGCTGCACGGGCAGCAGAGAGTTCTTCCGGACGATGGAGCAGCCATTCAGACTTCAGACGGGCGACCTGCGCATAGGCACCAGTGTGGACTTCGCCAACGCCATAGCCATTGAGGATGACCTGATCGCCCGGTTTGAAGCGGTCGCTTTCGCTGGTGAGCACTTCGCCAACCACATCGATGCCTGGCACCATCGGGAACTTGCGGGTGATGCCCGGTGCGCCTGCCAATGCCAGCCCATCCTTGTAGTTGATGGTGGTGTGCGTGACTTTGACTGTCACGTCGCCTTCAGAGAGCTGGTCAACGGTGACCTTGTTCCACTTGGCAGGCAGCGGTTTACGACCGCTTTCGTCTGCTTCAATCCAGAGGGCATCAAACTCGCTCATGGCCAATCCTTCTCGCCAAATCATGTTGCATGAAAGCTGGCAGAAGGAGGGCCATAAGGCAAGAAAATAACGCTAGGCAATATTGCGGTGTAACACGCTGAGAAACCTAGCTACTTCCACTAATAGGGGCCTTACGCAGGCTTGGCGACCAAACGTCCTGCGGTGGCGGATTGTTCGCGGATTGGCCAGTGCACGATTGCTGCGAAAATGCCCAGCGCAATTCCCAGCCACCAGATGGCATCGTAGTTGCCGCTTTGCTCATAGAGCACGCCGCCCAGATAGACGCCCAGGAAGGAACCGATCTGGTGGGAGAAGAACACGATGCCGAACAGGGTTGCCATGTAGCGTGGGCCAAACATCACCGCAACAAGGCCGGATGTTGGTGGCACGGTGGAGAGCCACAGGATGCCCATGGTGGCCGCGAAGATCAGCGTCGACATCTCCGAGATCGGCAGGGTGATGTAGAGCGTGATGGCGATGGCACGGGCCAGATAGATGAAGGAGAGCAGATATTGCTTCGGGAAGCGTGCACCCAGAATGCCTGAGGACATGGAGCCAACGATGTTGAACAGGCCGATCAGTGCCAGCGCCCATGCGCCGACAGAAACATCAAAGCCCTGATCCACGATGAAGGTCGGCATATGCACGGTGATGAAGGCCACGTGGAAGCCACAGACAAAGAAGCCGAAGACCAGCAGGATGTAGTCTCTGGTTTTGAAGGCCAGACCCAATGTCTGAGACAGGGTCAGGTTGTCCTGCGGGTTTGCAGAGCTGCCAGCAGCAGGAGCTGCGGAGCGTCCGCGCAGGATGTAGGCAAAGAGCGGCACAATGGCGATGAGAGCTGCCATGTAGACCAGCGCACTTGACCATCCGAAGTTTTCAATCAGGCCAAGGCCAAGTGGCGCAAAGAGGAACTGACCAAAGGAGCTTGCTGCTGTACCCATGCCAAAGGCGATGCCATGGTATTTGGGCTGAACAGAGCGGGCAAAGGCTGCCAGCACCAGAGAGAATGAGGTGAAGGCAACGCCAAGGCCGATAAGGACACCGGCTGACACCTGCAGCAGCAGCGGTGTGTCTGACAGACTCATGAGGTAGAGGCCAATGGCGTAAATGATCGCGCCGAGCACCAGTGTTCTGCCAGTGCCGAACTTGTCTGCCATCATACCAGCGAAAGGCTGCGCTGCTCCCCAAATCAGGTTTTGAAGCGCCAAAGCAAAGGCGAAGACATCCCTGCCCCAGCCGAACTCAGAGGACATGGGTGTCAGAAACAGACCCAATGTCGCGCGTGGTCCGAAGGACAGAATCCCGATGATACATCCACTGATGATGATAAGCGGGACGTTTGGTCCACGCCGGACAGAGGCGTTGGTGCCAGCTTGGGTCGCTTGGGACATTGCAGCTTCCTTTCCTGCCTCCAGACGGGTGTACGACTGGTTGCCGGATCAATGAGGTCGGTATTTTTCGCTGAGCAGCGGGGGAGTAATCAGGTGTAATCCAAAATCACACTCTGCAATAATTGAAATTACTTAGGTCATCCATCAGTAATTGGAATGAGTTTTTGACCCTAAGGTATTTTAGCGAGTTTCAACCACAGGTGTAAATTAGCGCATATGTGAGAATACTAATATATTTCAATTTCCTAGCGAAACGCGCAGAGACGCTTGACTTTGATTTGGCTCCTGACCTAATTCCCCCATCTACATTTAGGGGCCGACCATGACCTACTCATTTTCTTTCGGAAAAACACTCGCAGCGGGCCTGCTTGCTTTTGCTGTAAGCGCACCTCTGGCTGCATCTGCTCAGGACGATGTCCAGAGCCAGGAAGAGCTGACCGCACGCGTTGAAAAGCACGCACCATCCAAAGAGCTTTACATCAAGGACCGTCCGATCCTTGGCTGGAAGATCACTGGTGACAAGCTGGCTGACCTGCCAGAAGCGATCCGCGGCCCTTTGGGCTCTGTTGATTCCACCAGCTACGACGATGCTTACATCGCGAAGAATGTTGGCTCTGTTGTTGCGCTGCAGATGAGCAAGACCGGCCCTGATTTTTACGTGATCGGCAAAGAGACCTTCGATTCCAAGTATGAGATGGTAGGTCTGGAAGAAGTTGCTGCGAAGAACACCCGCCTTGTGAAGCGTCTGGACATGGCTCCGGAAGTGCTGGCGCTGTTTAACGCAAAAGACGCTGGCCTGACCGGTGCGCTGAAGACTGTTCCTGTTGAGATGGTTCGTATGTCCGCGATTGGTTATGAGCCAGCTGCTGAAGTGACCATTCAGTCTCCATGGGGCACTCAGACCAAGCCTGCTGATCAGGATGGTTTCCTCGTGTTCGACACCGGCGAAAACCAGTACTACATGGTCAATCAGGGCGCTGATGGCAATCCATCCAGCTATGTCCCTGCCAAGTAAGAGCATTCCCCTGCTCTGACATGCGTTTTAAAGCCCGGCGGTTCTTGCAAAAGAGCAGAACCACCGGGCTTTTGTTGTTTGTACCCTGCAAATTTAACAAATTAAGTGGCTATTTTGTAAGCTTATTTCCAGCTTAAACGCAGGGGTTATATGCATTCGGCAAAAGAATAGGTTGTCGTTGGCGGGTAAGAGGTCTATAAAAACTCAAAATGAGCATAAGGGTTGGCATCGGCTTTCTAGCCGTGTTTTTTTATAGACCCCTTATACTCACACTGAGTATAATCCGGCTAAAGACCGGCAGAACAAGGGATAGCGCATGTCCGCCACGACTACATTCGCTGAAACAGACAGCCCGGCTGTCAAAGACATTGCTGCCGGCATTGATGGTGCTGCTGTTCAGGCTGGCGTGCCAGCAAACGAGCGCTATGCGCCTCTGGAGCGACCAGACCTTGCCTACACACCTGAAGTGGCTGAAGCGACCGCTGAAGCCTATGAGAAGGTGAAGGACTTTATTCCAGCCATTGAATGGGCTGCGCTTGCACCGCTGATCTTTGCGATCAACAAGGTGAAGAAAGAGCGCAACGCTGTCATTCTGGCGCACAACTACATGACACCGGACATCTTCCACGGTGTGGCTGACATTGTTGGCGACAGCCTGCAGCTGGCGAAAGAAGCTGCGAAGACAGAAGCTCAGGTCATCGTACAGTGCGGCGTGCACTTCATGGCAGAGACATCCAAGATCCTCTCCCCTGAGAAAACCGTTTTGATCCCGGATATGGATGCCGGTTGTTCTCTTGCTGAATCCATCACTGGTGAAGATGTGCGCAAGCTGCGCGAAGCCAATCCGGGTGTTCCGATCATCACCTATGTGAACACATCTGCTGATGTGAAAGCTGAGTGCGATATCTGCTGCACCTCCTCCAACGCTGTTCAGGTTGTTGAGGCCATGGGCACTGACAAGGTTCTGCTGATCCCGGATCAGTACCTTGCTGCGAACGTGAACAATCAGACTGATGTGGACGTGCTGACCTATGCAGGGTCCTGCGAGGTACATGAGCGCTTTACAGCTGAAGAGCTGCGCGATTACCGCGCGATTGACCCTGATGTGAAGATTATCGCACACCCAGAATGTCCGCCGGAAGTGGTGGCAGAGGCTGATTTTGCTGGCTCTACCTCTCACATGATCGACTGGGTGAAGGACAACAGCCCTGAGAAGGTGATGATGATAACCGAGTGCTCTATGGCAGACAATGTTGCGGCCTCTACTCCGGGCGTAAACTACATCCGTCCGTGTAACCTGTGCCCTCACATGAAGCGCATCACCCTGACCAAGATTCTGGATTGTCTGCTCGACATGTCCGGTGAGGTGATTGTTGATGAAAGTGTGGCCGATCGCGCCCGCGCCTCCGTAGAACGCATGATCAACTTGAAGAACTAGAGGCTTTCGTGTAGCTGGCTTATTGAAAAGTCTTCAGTGCACCCTGCTGCCTGCAAAAAAGGCAGCGGGCCTTTTAGATCAGGTCCCCATAGTCTGGAATAATCTCTGAAATGTCTCAGTTCGGTTCTTCTCTCGCCCCTGCTGTTGCTCTGAACGGCGTGGATGATGTTGTTATCTTAGGTGGCGGCCTTGCTGGCCTGTTTTGTGCGCTTAAACTTGCGCCGCGGCCAGTGACCATTGTGACCAACGCCCCAATCGGCGGCGGCACATCTTCTGCGTGGGCACAAGGTGGCATTGCTGCTGCTGTGGCTGAGGGTGACCACCACTCTGCCCACACACAGGACACGCTGACTGCCGGTGACGGCATCTGCGAAGAAGCTGTTGTTGAAGGCATGACCCGTGAAGCGTCTGACCGTATTCACGATCTGCTGGATTATGGCGTTCCGTTTGACAAAGACCTTGCAGGCAAGCTGGCGCTTTCCCGTGAAGCAGCTCACTCCAGCCACCGCGTTGTACGTGTACGCGGCGACATGGCTGGTGAAGCGATCATGCAGGCGCTTGTTGATGCGGCTTATAAGACACCGTCAATCCGCATCATTGAAGGTTACATTGGCTGTCAGCTGATCACCGAAGGCCGTTATGTAACCGGCATCACCGCGCGTCGTCGTGGCGGTACACAGCGCATCACCATTCCGGCAAAGGCTGTTGTCCTGGCATCCGGCGGTGTTGGCCATCTTTATTCCACCACCACCAACCCGGGTGAAGCAAACGGTCATGGTCTTGCCATGGCGGCCCGTGCCGGTGCGCTGGTTTCTGACGCTGAGTTTGTTCAGTTCCACCCAACCGCTCTGGATGTTGATCTGGACCCTGCCCCGCTTGCCAGTGAGGCAATCCGCGGTGATGGCGCGATCCTCGTCAACAACGACGGCCGCCGCTTTATGGAAGGCCTTCATCCGGATCTGGAACTGGCACCACGTGATATTGTGGCTCGTGCGATCCACACAGAGATTGCTGCTGGTCGCGGTGCGTTCCTTGATTGCCGCGAAGCTATTGGCGCGAGCTTCCCTGAGCATTTCACCCGTGTTTATGCAGCTTGTCAAAAAGCAGGCATTGATCCGATCAACGGTCTGATCCCAGTTGCTCCGGCTGCGCACTATCATATGGGCGGCGTGCTCACTGATGCGTCTGGCCGTACCTCCGTCGACAACCTGTGGGCTGCCGGTGAAGTAGCTGCAACAGGCGCGCATGGTGCAAACCGTCTTGCCTCCAACTCTCTGCTGGAAGCTGTTGTATTTGCGGCGCGCATTGCAGAAGATATTCAGGCGCTCATGCCACATCACCGCGTCCATGCCTGGGCGGAGATTGATGACAGCGAAGATCAGGCTTCCAAGCGCAATCCTCAGGAGCGTGCAGTGGTGTCTCTGGTTCGCTCTCTCATGTCCCGCAATGTTGGTGTTGTGCGTGATGCGGAAGGCCTGACCACGACGCTAGCCCGCCTGCACAATGCTGAGAAGCTGTGTCGTCGTGACTCCATCCTCAACATGGTGATTGCGGCCAAGCTGATCACCGGTTCTGCTCTGCTTCGCGAAGAAAGCCGTGGCGGTCACTTTCGTTCCGACTTCCCGCAGAAGGCAGAGGCTGCCAAGCGCTCTTATGTGAAGCTTGCTCAGATCGAGAAGCTTGCCGCTGATGCTGTGGCCAGCGACCTTGGCAAGAAGGCCGTTGCAGAGGAAGACATGCTATGAGTGTTTCTTCCCTACCTGAACTCTCGCTGATCATGGTCGATGACGCTGTTAAGGCCGCCTTGCTGGAAGATTTTGGCCGCGCAGGTGACATCACCTCGCAGGCAACCATTCCAGCTGAGGCAATGGCGACGGGCGTTATTGCGGCTCGCAAGGACGGCGTGCTGGCTGGCATTGATCTGGCTCTTTCCGCATTTCGTCAGGTGGACCCGAACCTCAATGTTACTGTGTTGGCGCAGGACGGGGATAAGTTGGCACCAGGCACCATCATCGCCCGCATTCATGGTCCTGCTCGTGCGCTTTTGACTGCGGAGCGTGTGGCGCTGAACTTTTTGAGCCACCTTTCCGGCATAGCAACGGCCACAAACGCATTTCAACGCAAAATTTCACATACCAACGCAACGATTGTGTGCACCCGAAAAACCACTCCGGGTCTGCGTAGTTTCGAGAAGTATGCGGTGCGGTGTGGCGGCGGTATGAACCACCGTTTCGGTCTGGATGACGCGATCCTGATCAAGGACAACCACATCGCTGTTGCCGGCGGTGTTATTCCCGCAATTGAGAGCGCACGTGCCTTTGCTGGCCACCTTGTGCGCATCGAGGTCGAGGTGGACACGCTGGACCAGCTGAAAGAGGCCCTGACCGCCAAGCCAGATGTGGTGATGCTGGACAATATGGGCCCTGACCTGCTGAAACAGGCCGTTGGGATCAACAATGGTCAGGCTGTGCTGGAAGCCTCTGGAACAGTTACGCTTTCTACCGTTCAGGAGATCGCCGAGGCTGGTGTTGATATCATCTCTTCCGGCTGGATTACGCACTCTGCGCCAATTTTGGATCTGGGTCTCGATATCGAGATTGGTTAGAGCGCCAGAGCGTTTGATAAGTTGAATTGAAAAGGCCCGATCTGATGACCGGGCCTTTTTCTTGTTCTGATGTTATCCAACAGCTTACATGTTTGGATAGTTCGGTCCGCCTGTGCCTTCCGGAACGGTCCAGGTGATGTTGCCGTTCGGGTCTTTGATGTCACAGGTCTTACAATGCACGCAGTTCTGCGCGTTGATCTGGAAGCGTGGTGGCTCACCGTTTTCTTCCACCCACTCATACACACCAGCGGGACAATAACGGTTCGACGGTCCATCATAAACATCGTGCTCTGAAAGCTTCTGCAAGGTTTCGTCGCGCAGCTTCAGATGGATCGGTTGATCTTCCTCGTGGTTGGTGTTGGAGAGGAAGACAGAAGACAGCTTGTCGAAGGAGATCTTCCCGTCTGGTTTCGGGTAGTTGATCTTCTTGCAGTCTTTGGCTGGCTTCAGGCTCGCAGCGTCGGTCTTGCCGTGTTTTACGGTGCCGAAGAAGGAGAAACCGAACAGCTCGTTGGTCCACATATCCAGACCACCGAAGACCATGCCCATCAAGCTGCCGAACTTGGTCTGCAGCGGCTTAACATTGCGTACCTTCCAGAGATCCTTACCGATTTCGGAATTGCGCCATGCGATATCGTACTGGTCCAGCTCTTCGTTTGCTTCACCACGGCCCAGAGATTCCACGACGATGTCAGCAGCCAGAATGCCGGAGAGCACTGCGTTGTGAGAGCCTTTGATGCGTGGCACGTTCACGAAGCCAGCGGAACATCCGAGGATGAGACCGCCCGGGAAGGACAGCTTCGGTACGGACTGATATCCCCCTTCGGAGATCGCACGTGCGCCGTATGAGATGCGCTTGCCGCCTTCAAAAACGTCCTTCACTGCAGGGTGGGTTTTGAAGCGCTGGAACTCGTCAAACGGAGACATGTACGGGTTCTGGTAGTTGAGGTTCACAACGAACCCAACGGCTACCTGATTGTCTTCCAGATGGTAAAGGAAAGAACCGCCCTGGGTTTTGCCATCCAACGGCCAGCCCATGGAGTGCTGCACCAGACCAGCTTTGTGCTTGGCCGGGTCAACTTCCCACAGTTCCTTGATACCAATACCGTATTTCGGATGATCGCTGTCGCGGTCCAGATCGAACTTGTCAATCAGGGTCTTTGCCAGAGAGCCACGAACACCTTCAGAGATCAGCGTGTACTTGCCGAGCAGCGCCATGCCACGCATATAGCCATCTTTGTGAGAGCCATCACGAGCAACGCCCATATCACCCGTTGCAACACCGATCACCTTGCCCGCATCATCGTAAAGCACTTCAGCTGCTGCGAAGCCTGGATAGATTTCCACGCCGAGCGCTTCTGCTTTTTCTGCCAACCAGCGACATACATTGCCCAGAGACACAATGTAGTTGCCATGGTTGTTCATGAGCTTTGGCATCAGGAAGTTTGGCAGGCGAAGGGAACCAGCAGGGCCAAGCAGGTTGAAGTGGTCTGCGGTTACCGGCGTCTTGATTGGAGCGCTGTCGTCTTCGCGCCAATCCGGGATCAGGCGATCAATACCGATTGGATCGATCACAGCACCAGACAGGATGTGCGCACCAATCTCAGATCCCTTTTCCAGCACAACAACGGAGACGTCCTCTCCCTTTTCCGCAGCCTGCTGTTTGATCCGAATTGCTGCTGACAGACCTGCAGGACCGCCACCCACAATTACAACGTCGAACTCCATGGATTCGCGTTCTGCCAGAGTTTCCCCTTCAGACATATTATTCTCCCTCTACACTTTATCCACTTCATTTCGCGTCAAATGATGTGGCAGCGCATTAATTCCACGCACCTCAAGTGCCAAAACTTTATTTAATCTCTGTGTAATTGAGCGGATACTATAGCGCAATGCGTTTTAAGGTGCATTACGTGGCGTACCCCAATAAAAAAAGCTTCCTACACCGCAAGGATTTATTGTGATTTCCCCAAATCTACGTGCATGACTTTACACTGTTCCCAATTGAGTTAGCGCATTTACGTTTTTCTATTGGACACGTGCGCTCTCATATAGAATATAGGGCTAAACGGGCTGCTGCCCAACTATGGTGCATTGCAAAAGAGTTACTCCCTTTCGTCTGCACCCATCTGTGTGCCACAACTAGAAAATGGCTATGTCTGAAGTTCCTTTCGCAAATGCCGCCGAGCTGGAGGCTTATCTGGAGTTCTTGAGTGCTGTCGGTATCGACTGTGCGATGGAAGATGCTCCGATTGATCGCTTTGCACAAACGCAGGCTCAGATGGAGAAACAGGCACAGGCACGCCCTACTCCTCAGCAGAACTTTGCACCAGCCAACTCCTTTGCTTCACCGGAGCCAACACAATCCCAGCCGAAGAACCTTAGCGTTTCTCCTGCTGAGATGGCGCGCAATCTGCGTGAGAATGGCGTTTCGGCTGATGACAAGATGAAAGCGAGGCAGATTTTAGAACGCCAGCGGGCGGCCAAAGAGTCTGCCGTACAGACTGTCATGCCAAACGCTGCTGACAATGCTGTTGTACCCAATGCTGAAACTGTTGGCTCTGCCAGAAGTGCAGCCAGCTCAGCTCAGTCTCTGGATGAACTTCGCAAGATCCTTGCCGATTTTGAGGGCTGCAATCTGCGCCTGACCGCCAAGAACCTCGTGTTTGGTGACGGCAGTTCCAAAGCCCGTGTCATGTTTGTTGGCGAAGCACCGGGGCGTGAAGAGGATATTCAAGGCGTTCCGTTTGTTGGGCGTTCCGGCCATCTGCTGGACCGTATGCTTAAGGCTGTCGGGCTTGATCGTTCCAACGTTTACATTGCCAACGTTGTTCCATGGCGCCCTCCGGGGAACCGCACCCCTACTCCGCATGAAACCGAGATCTGCCGCCCATTCATTCAGCGACAGATTGAACTAGTTGATCCTGAGGTCGTGGTGTTCCTTGGAGCTGCCTCTGCCAAGACGCTAAGCGGTGCCCGTGATGGTATTCGCAAGTTGCGCGGTAAGTGGCTGACTTATAACGGTGAAGGTACTCAGCGGAAGGCTATTGCGACCTACCATCCTGCCTATTTGCTGCGCAGCCCAGCGGAAAAACGCTATGCATGGCGGGACATGCTTCAGATTCGTGCTGAGCTTGAAACAACCGAATAATCCCCACTGCTGCACATGAACTCTCTGAGTTCTTGAGGTGTAGTTTTGTTATAGAGATCACACAGTTGCGTTTTATTGCGTAAATTGCCATTTCTTTTGGCTATTGCTCTTCTCTCCTGACGATTGCTGCCTATATTGGATGGAGTTGGGTCACCCAGCGACAGACAAGTTATCGACGCAAAGGAGAATTTTGAGTTGTTGAAGAAGCTGCGCAGCTACCTTCCGGGCAAGTGGGGAAAAGTAAGACCTGTTGTTCCTGTCGTCCGTATGAGTGGTGCAATCGGAGCTGCGTCTCCATTGAAATCAGGTTTGAACCTGAGCAGTGTCGAAGACGCGCTGGAAACGGCCTTTAGCTTTAAAGAAGCTCCGGCTGTTGCTTTGTCCATCAACTCACCTGGTGGTTCTCCTGTACAGTCACACCTCATCTTCAAGCGCATTCGCCAGCTGGCGGATGAGAACAACAAGCAGGTTCTTGTATTCGTTGAAGATGTTGCCGCCTCTGGTGGCTATATGATTGCTTTGGCTGGTGATGATATCATCGTTGATCCAGCCTCTATCATCGGCTCAATCGGCGTTGTTTCCGCCGGTTTCGGTTTCACCGAGCTTCTGGAAAAAGCTGGCGTTCAGCGCCGCGTTTACACCAGCGGCGAGAAGAAAGTGACGTTGGATCCGTTTGCACCAGAGGTCAAAGAGGACATTGAGCACCTCAAGACCTTGCAGCACGAGATCCACGAGATGTTCATCGACATGGTGAAAAGCCGCCGCGGTGACGTATTGAGCGATGATGACAACCTGTTTTCCGGTCTGTTCTGGACTGGAGCGAAGGCACGAGACCTTGGCCTGGTAGATGGGCTGGGTGATCTTCACTCCACAATCCATGAGCGGTACGGCAAGGAAACGAAAGTGAAAGTTGTTGGCACCAAGAAGCGTTTTCTTGGCCGCTTTATCCCGGGCGCAAGCCTTAAGGGTGGTTTGAATGAAGCAGCAGGTACGCTACCAGCCGCCGCACTTGCTACCCTGGAAGAAAAAAGCCTTTGGGCAAAGTTTGGTCTTTGAGCAATCTCCATAGGATTGCCAAAATTGCCATAAATAACAATGCTTCACATAAGTGATGGAAGGAAAATGCAGATGACTGAGGTATTGGGAACTGTTGCTTTGATTGCAGGTGGATATGCTCTTTACAAAGCCGTAAAGAAGGAAATTTCCAACATGGCATTCAAGAAACAGCCTGCCTATGCAACTGCTCGCAAGCGTCCGGTTGACCCAGCTTACACACGTCTGGTTCAGGATCCGGTCACAGGCAAATACCGCCCTACAAGCAACTACTAAGAGCACCAGCTCTGTAGTTGCACCCCTTGCGCCCGCATGACATCTGGTCTGCGGGCTAGCGGTCGTTCTCGACCACTCCCCTTTCTCTTAGCGCTGCCACCGCGAGATTTGTCGCTGCTGCGACATCATTGGGCACAACTGGCGTTCAGCCTGTTAAATACGCGGTAAACAGAGAAACATCCCTCTGGAATGCTTGACCTTCCCTGTTCGACGTGGCACCTGTGCCCCAACTTGGATTTTGCGTGGTTTTAGCGCAGTACATTTTGGATTTTCAGGAAACACTCCCATGTCTAGTGAAGCCGTTCCGGCACATATGCAGCCAACCAAGTCCTTTCAGGGTCTTTTGATGACCCTCCAGAGATTCTGGGCCGATCAGGGCTGCGTTATCTTGCAGCCTTACGACATGGAAGTTGGCGCGGGTACTTCTCACCCAGCGACGACACTGCGTTCTCTTGGTCCACGTCCATGGAAAGCTGCTTATGTTCAGCCATCCCGCCGTCCTACCGATGGTCGTTATGGTGAAAACCCAAACCGTCTGCAGCACTACTACCAGTTTCAGGTTCTACTGAAGCCATCTCCTGAAAACCTTCAGGAACTGTATCTGGCTTCCTTGCGTGCGATCGGCATCGACACAGACATCCATGATGTTCGCTTTGTTGAGGACGACTGGGAAAACCCAACACTGGGCGCATGGGGCCTTGGTTGGGAATGCTGGTGTGACGGCATGGAAGTTTCTCAGTTCACTTACTTCCAGCAGGTTGCAGGTTTTGAGTGTAAGCCGGTTTCCGGTGAGCTGACCTACGGTCTAGAGCGTATCGCAATGTACGTTCAGGGCGTCGACAACGTTTATGACCTGAACTTCAACGGTCTGGAAGGCGACGAGAAAGTCACTTACGGCGACGTGTTCCTTCAGGCTGAGCAAGAATATTCCCGTCACAACTTTGAGCATTCCGACACTGAAATGCTGTTTCGTCACTTTGCGGACCATGAGCGCGAATGTAAGCGTCTGCTGGCAGCAAGTGCTGAAGCCATGGAGAAAGCTGGCGATGGCCTGCAGAAGGTTGTTCTGCCTGCTTATGACCAAGCTCTCAAGTGCTCTCACGTGTTCAACCTGCTTGACGCACGCGGTGTGATTTCCGTGACCGAGCGTCAGAGCTACATTCTACGTGTTCGTGAGCTTTCCAAAGCGTGTGGTGCTGCGTTCCTGCAGACCGAAGCTGGCGGTGTTGGCTACACAGGCTGATCCTAGTCAACCTGATGAATTTTCAAATGCCGGGGCAGAAATGCCTCGGCATTTTTCGTTGTCAGCCCTCTTTCACCTATGACTCCTTGAAAGATGACTGCTGAAAATCGGTAGGTTTTCAGAATGGCTGCCAATTGGATATTTTCAAAATGATATCCTGTTTGATTTGCAAATCGACTCCCCTGTTGCCAGAGGCCTGAGTTCCAGAGTTGCTCGTTAAAGTTCTGACGTATCAAGCTGCTCGATTTTTGTTTCACCGCGTATCTTTAGCCGCTGACCTAAAATGGGGTGCATTCGCGGAGTTCTGACTTCCATGACTGTTGAAAGTACCGAGGTGCTTCAAGACGGCGACACTGCTGTTCCCTCTCAATCTCCCCTCAAGCCGGTAGAGCAACCGTCTTCTACGCAGAACCTTTCTGATGAGCAGATTGCCAGAGCAATCGTGTCTCGGCTGAGCAGAAACGATAAACTGGCTATGCGTGATGGCGACAAAGCTTTCTGGCCAGGCATTCGCGAGATGATGAAGAGCGGTTCTCAATCTGGTCCGTGGGCTGCAGGTGTTCTGCCAGAGCATCATTTACCAGGTATCCATTACACGGAGGGTTCACGCGGGATTGTCATGAAAGGAGCAACCACCTTTCCAGCAGCGATCGCCCGCGCGGCAACCTTTGATCCTGAGCTGGAGCAGCGGATTGGTGCAGTCATTGGCTATGAGATGCGCGCATTTGGTGGAACGTTGTTTGGTGGTGTCCCTCTGAACCTGATGCGCCATCCGGCTTGGGGGCGTGCACAGGAGTCTTATGGAGAAGACAGCTTCCTTATTGGGGCGATGGGAACGGCGCTTGTCCGCGGTGTTCAGCAGCATGGCATGGCATGCGTGAAGAACTTTGCCTTGGCCTCCATGGAGCAGTCCAAACTTTCACTGAACGTGACAATTGGGCAGCGTGCCCTCTATGAAATGTACCTTCCTCATTTCCGAAAGGCTGTAGAGGCTGGCGCAGCGGCCATGATGACCTCTTACAGTTCTATCAATGGCGAACTGTGCGGCCATAACAAGGAGCTGCTGATACAGCTCTTGAAATCCGACTGGGGTTTTAAAGGTTTTGTGCTGAGTGACTTCATCTTCGGTATTCGCAGTGCCAAAGAAGCAGCAAACGCTGGTATTGATCTGGAGATGCCCTTCCAGCTTCATTACCACCAGAGCCTGCCAGAGTTGATTGAGACTGGCGAGGTGAGTGAAGCCACGCTGGATGATGCCTGCTATCGGCTCATCTTGCAGCAGCTGCGCGTATTGCGAAAAGGGAACTACGAGAAGAAGCGCGTTGGATGTGCTGAGTTCCGGGCTGTTGCTCAAGAGGCGGCAGAAAAGTCGATTGTTCTATTGAAAAATGAAGGCGGCTTCCTGCCTTTGAAAGACATTGAAAGCATTGGTGTTATTGGCCGTTTGGCAAGTGTGGCGAACACAGGAGACAAAGGGACCAGTGATACACAACCGACACATGTCATCACCCCACTCGCCGGTCTGCGGGCCTATTACAAACACAAAGTAGACATCTGGCAGGACCGGGGCCAGAACATCAATCGTGCTTTGCAAATTGCCAAGCGTGCTGATGCAGTGGTGCTGGTTGTCGGCAACGATCACAGCAGTGAGGGAGAATGGGTTTCAGCGGGTCTTGCCGCTCAGTTCCATGGGGTTTTGCCGCAGCCACGTAATCGCGAAGAAGCGCAGGTAGCCTCGCAGTTTCTCAGATCGTTCGGTGGTGGAGGATCAACTGGGAAATCTGAGGGTTCCAATGGGGTTAAGGACGGTTACGGCGCCGGTGACCGCTCCAGCTTACGCTTGCCACCGCATGATGTAGAGCTGATCAAACAGGTGTGCGCCGTCAATCCAAACTGCGTTGTTGTTGTTATGGGCGGCGGCACGATTTTGATGAATGAATGGGAAGACAAACCTGCTGCCATCCTGTTGCATTGGTATCCCGGCATGGAGGGGGGAACCGCTCTTGCTCGCATTCTGTCCGGCGAAATCTCACCGAGCGGACGTGTGCCCTTTGTGGTCCCGCGCCGCGAAAGCGACCTCCCCGACTTTGACCGCAATGCGCGCAAGGTGATCTATGATCTCTGGCATGGCTACAGAAAGCTGGACAAGGATGATGTAACACCGGCGTATCCATTTGGTTTTGGTTTGAGCTACTCCCAGTTCCACTATTCTGAGCTTGAGGTCTCCCGGCCTGAAGAGCTTATGGGCGGAAACATTCAGGTGCAGGTCTCTGTTGCCAATATCGGTCAGGTGAATGCTGAGGAGGTTGTGCAGGTCTACATTGCGCCCAAGGGCTCAGCGGTGGAACGAGCCAAGCAGGAACTGAAAGGGTTTCAGCGGGTTCCTATTCCAGCGGGTGAGAGCCGACGCGTGACGATCACAGTCCCCATTGAGGAGCTGGCTATCTTTGATGGTGACCGGAACCAGATGGTGGTTGAGCGCATCCTTTATGACGTGATTGTGGGTGGCTCTAGTCAGGACCCCAATAGCCTGAGACAAGAACTGAAATTGTTTGGCGAACTTGATGAAGTTGCTGAACTAGTTGAATAGGCCTTGGTTACTAAGCGGGTTGGAACTCTGAAGACGGATAATACCCCCACTGTTTGAGGATCATTCCATTGGAGATCTGCCGTACAGTTCTTTCATAGCGCATTCTTGCGTCGTCTCCATGCTTCCCGTCTGAGAGCACATTTGCATGTATCCTCTCAAAATCCTTGAGGTCTGCAAGAGCCAACTCTTTTGTAGATTTCAACGCAATCAGAAGTGCTCTAGATAAAGCTAAACGCGACAAGGTTATAGGGCTTTGATCATCGGGAAACACATGGCTGTCATGATACGCTATACACTCATCTAGTGTACCATCACGGAAGGGATTATATGACAGTACTTCTTGTGGTATTTTTTTTGTATTCTTATAGACTACAGACGTTCTAACCTGCCCGATCCACTCAAAGTAATCTTTCAGATACCCCATCGTTACTTTTATCCAAGGCAACCGGTCGAAATAAAAATCCTGATTGACTAAAATTGACTTACTTGGAATTAGATTAGCCAAGAAATTCTTATTCACATAGTCATCTAGTTTCACCGACTTACCAACGTCAATGAAGCAGATTTCAATGGGAGTTGCAGGGAACTTGAAGTCAACCAGGTCACCAACATGAAGATCAATTAGATCTGAGTAGTTTTCGATGTTTTGCTCGAGCCTTGGTATGAAAGAGTCGCCAAACCGATACTTGAAGGCGCCCCATTCTTTAAACTTCTCCTTACCGTTCTTAAGACGGGGAAGAAAACCAATTTCGAAAGCTTGAATGGGTTTGCAACGGAACACGCTCATATCATTTTGAGAATGTGTATTGTCCCGAATACCATGAGCCAGTGAAACTGTTGAAGAGCCCAAAAAACTCCCGCCGTCAATCAGTACTCCATCTCCACGATAGTGATCTCGCGCTAACAAGTAGAGAAGACTACGCTCTTCTCGTGACAGCATTCCTTCTGCGTTGACCACATCAGGTGGGAGAACTCGACAAGTCAGATCTTCACTATTTCTGAAACGTATCTCCTTAATCAACATTTCACTCATACCCACACCCATTAGTTTTCTCTCAAAGTTCATCAAGGTTACAACGCAATTTCCTTCAAAGCATCCCTATTTTCTTCGGCATCATTCCACTATTAACTCCACATACATAAGTACTATCTGTTTTCAACTCATTGAAAACTCAACGTATACCCATACGCTCTTTCCAACTTAACTCGCCTTTGGCAGCAGGGAGCTGTACACACCCCTGTTGATGGGTGGTCCTCCTCTGCAGTTTTTTGCTCAATTCCCGTGGTGCGCTGCCTATTGGGGGTGACAATGCCCTTTAGTATTGCTAGGCACTACGCACTCTAGAAATTTGCGATTGATTGACCAGTTAAAGGCGTCGTTCACCAATGCCAGATCTTCTCCTCGAACTCTTTAGCGAGGAAATTCCTGCCCGCATGCAGCGTCGTGCGGCTGAGGATTTGAAATCCCTCCTGACCAATGCTCTTGTTGAAGCAGGTGTGACCTATGAAGCGCGAAGCTTATGCCACTCCTCGCCGCCTGGCCCTGCACATTGCCGGCTTGCCTGCTGGCTCCAAAGCAACCCGTGAAGAGCGTAAAGGCCCGCGCGTTGGCGCGCCTGAAAAAGCACTGGCTGGTTTCCTGCGCGGCGCAGGTCTTACTTCTATCGAAGAAGCTGAAGTTCACAATGACCCTAAGAAGGGTGATTTTTACGTCGCTGTTATCGAAAAGCCTGGCCGCAAGACCGAGGACATTGTTGCTGACGTGATGCCTGACATCATTCGCAACTTCCCTTGGCCTAAGTCTCAGCGTTGGGGCTCCGGCAACTTGCGCTGGGTGCGTCCGCTGCATTCCATCGTCTGCACCTTTGGTCCTGAGACCGAAGAGCCGGAAGTCATTCCGTTTGAAGTTGATGGCATTAAATCCAGTCAGACCACTTACGGTCACCGCTTTATGGCACCTGAGGCAATCGAAGTGCGCCGCCTGGAAGACTATATGTCCAAGCTGGAAGCCGCCAAAGTTGTGCTGGATGCGGACCGCCGTAAAGACATCATCGATACAGACGCGAAAAACGCTGCGATGGCACTTGGCCTTGAACTGGTTGAAGATGCTGGCCTTCTTGACGAAGTGGCTGGCCTCAACGAGTGGCCAACTGTTCTCATCGGCTCTTACGACGAGAGCTTCCTTCAGCTGCCTGACGAAGTGATCCAGCTCACCATCAAGGTGAACCAGAAGAACTTCGTTCTGCGTGATCCGGCAACTTCCAATCTCTCCAACAAGTTTGCGCTGACTGCAAACATTGTTGCGAAAGACGGTGGTACCAAGATCATTGCGGGTAACGAGAAGGTTGTTTCCGCTCGTTTGTCTGATGCTAAGTTCTTCTGGGAAACAGATCTGAAGACCAAGCTGGAAAGCAACGTTTCCAAGCTTCAGGACATCGTGTTCCACGAGAAGCTGGGTAGTGTTGCAGCTCGCGTTGATCGTCTTGAGCGCCTTGCTGCTGAGATCGCTCCGCTGGTTGGTGCTGACATTGAGCAGACCAAGCGTGCCGCACGTCTTGCAAAGGCTGACCTTGTTTCCGCGATGGTCTTCGAGTTCCCTGAACTGCAGGGTCTGATGGGCCGTTATTACGCTGAAGCACAGGGCGAAGATGCTGCTGTTGCACAGGCGATTGAAGACCACTACAAGCCAGCAGGCGCTTCTGATGATGTCCCAACATCACCAGTTTCCATCGCTGTTGCACTGGCTGACAAGCTGGACATTCTGGCTGGTTTCTGGGCGATCGATGAGAAGCCAACAGGCTCCAAGGATCCGTTTGCCCTGCGTCGTGCTGCTCTGGGTGTTATCCGCCTTGTGCTGGAAAACGATCTTCGTCTGCCACTGCGTGATGTGCTGGTTCAGAGCCTGCGTCGTAATCTGGCTGATATTGCTGCTGCTCGTGGTGAGAGCGCGCTTTCCGATCTTCCATTTATCGGCAAAGGCAAAACCGGTGAAGGCGTTGTCAAAGACATCTTCTCCATGGTTTCCAAAGCTGCTGATGTTGTGTTGGCGAACGTTTCCGACAAGATCCCTGAGACTTCTCTGGAAACCGGCCTGATTGATGATCTGCTTGGCTTCTTCGCGGATCGCATGAAAGTGGTTCTGAAGGACAAGGGTGTGCGTCACGATCTGATCGACGCTGTGCTGGCACGTGGTGGTCAAGACGATATTGCATTGATTGTGAAGCAGGCTGAAGCTCTGGCTGGGCTGCTGGGCAGCGAAGATGGTGCGAACCTTCTGGCTGGTTACAAGCGTGCGGCTAACATTCTGCGTGCGGAAGAGAAGAAAGACGGCAAGACCTTTGAAGGCAAGCCTGACGCTGCTCTGCTGGAAGAGCAGGCAGAAAAAGACCTTGCTGCAGCACTGGATAGCGTTCTGGTTGAGATTAAGCCTCTGCTCGATGCAGCTGACTTCTCCGGCGCAATGGCGGCTCTTGCCAAGCTGCGTGGTCCAGTTGACGGCTTCTTCGACAACATCCACGTGAATGCTGAGAAGCAAGAGGTTCGTGAAAACCGCCTGAAGATCCTTTCAGAGATCCGTGCCGCCGTTCATCAGGTTGCAGATTTCTCTAAGATCGCTGGCTAAGCATACTTCATAAGACATTCAAAAGCCCGGAACTCAGTTGAGTTACCGGGCTTTTTTGTGGGCTATGTTTTGACGGCTTTATCGTACTCAACGGCCGTTTGCGCGATCTCTTCTTTAAGCCAGTCCCGCAGTTTCCGAACGCTTGGGCTGCGAAGCGCCCCTTCCCTGCAAATGAACCAGTAGGATCTGCCGGTAGAGCAGCGGTGGTCGAACGGGATCCTGAGCTGGCCTTGCTTCACGGCATTGGCGACCAGAGTATCCCAACCCAAGAAGACACCGTGACCGGCGATGGCAGCGTCCATGCACAAGGAGGCGTTAGAGAAACCATGGCCTTTGGGCAGTTGGCTTTCCTTCAGGCCGAAGGGGGCGAGCCAATCGCTCCAGCGATAATAGGAGTTGTAGTCGCGAATGATCACTTCATTCAGTAAGTCTTTGGGCTCTTTGAGACGCTCAGCGACCTCAGGAGAGCAGACTGGATAGATAAAGTGTTCGCAGAGGCGTTCGGAATAGACATCATCTGGTGCGCGTTTATGAACGCGGACGCAGGCATCAACGTCGGAATGGTTGAGATTGACGAGCTGATCGTTGGCATCCAGCCGAAGATTGATGTCCGGATTAGCCTTCATGAAACTGCTCAGGCGCCAGACAAGCCATTTTTCGGCGAGAAGCGGTGCAACTGACAGGAACAGGCTTTCTTCCCTATCCCGGTCTGCCAGAGCGACTGCCTCTGAGATCTGCTTCAGGCTAATGTGAGTTCGCGGCAGATTTCTGTACCAAGGCTGGTGAGCTTCAGACCGCCAGGCTCTCGTGTAAACAGCGGACGGCCTAGCTGGTGCTCGGTTTTGTGCAGTTGCTGGCTGACAGCACCGGACGTGATACCCAGCTCTTCTGCAGCATTTTTAAGGGATCCCAGGCGTCCAACGGCTTCCACGACACGGAGGCCGGTGAGGCTGACCTGATTGAGATTTTTCATCGAGAACAGTTCCGAGCAGTAAATCTAAACCGGGGTTTAGTTATTCCAGATAGCACTTGCAACGCAATTGACGCATTGTCGCTCCATAAAGTCACAAAGGAAATGACAATGAAAAATCTTTTAAAAGATCTGTTGCGCGGAAAGTCCCAGCGTAAATCCAAAGCCTCAGCTGGCTCCAAACCATACTGTGCTGATCCGCTTGCACACCCTGCTCTTCAGCGGATGGATACCCGCGAAATTGGTGATGTTTACATCAATCCAGAAAAAACGCTGCCTTAAAAGCAGCGTTTTTTATTTTGTCCCTCAGTATGGGATGCCAACTTTTTTATAAATGAAATGCATTAGCCAGGCAGGTCCGACCAGCAGGAACTGCAAGTCCTTGAAGAAGGATGGCTTTTTCCCCTCAATATGGTGGCCGATAAACTGGCCGATCCAAGCAATCACAAACACTGCCAATGCCGTCTGCCAGAGTGGGATCCCAAGCCCAAACTGCTGATAGGTCATGTTGATCCAGACCATCAACGCTGAGAACACAGCCATTCCGATGGCCAGTGTGATGGACAATGACAGGTAGTAGATAATCGACAGCCCCAAGCCGATCGTGCACCAGTTCAGCCATGGTGAGATGTTTGAAAATCCGATTGGTGTCGGGACAGACCACAACAATGCTGTGACCGTCCAGAAAATGATCGGCACACAGATCCAGTGAATTGCTTTGTTTTTATGATTTTGGTGGCTTTCGCCATACTCGCCCAAGAGGCGATCAATGCGACGCCCAGTCGCTTCTGAAAAGCTCATATTACCCTCCCCGTAATATCAAGCAGCATCAATGCAGATAGCATGCCGTATAGGGAAGGTATTATCAAGCTGACAAAACTTCGGCGGGCATATTAACCACTGCCCGCCGAAGGAGTTGTTTTAGCTATGCGGTGCCAGGCAAACCCCAGCATTTTCCTTACGACATTGCGCATCAACTGCTGAAAGCGCTGTCATATTCACGATGCCGCGTGATGTCACGGATGGTGTTATGATGTGCGCTGTTTTCTTAGCGCCCAGCAAAATCGGACCAACATGGAGTGCGTCTGTCATTGCCTTGATCAGGTTCAGTGCAATGTTTGAAGCGTCCAATGTTGGGAACACCAGCAGGTTAGCAGGACCAGAGATATGCGCATCTGGCATGTAGCGTTTCAGGATTTCCGGCTTCAGCGCGGCATCACCGTGCATCTCGCCTTCTGCTTCCAGATCAGGCATTTGCTTCCAGACCATCTGCAGGGCTTCCCGCATTTTGTTGGAAGTCTCAGACGGACGGGAGCCGAAGTTGGAGTGTGAGAGCAGCGCAACGCGTGGGGTGATACCAAAGCGCTTGATCTGCTCGGATGCCAGATGAGTGATCTCAGCGATCTCTTCAGCAGATGGGCATTCTGTAACGTAGGTGTCTGCCAGGAAGTATGCACCGCTGGTGTTGATCAGCAGGGAGAGCGTGGAGAAATCTCTGATGCCATCAGAACATCCGATGATGTTGTTGATGTCGCGCAGGTGCTTATCGAAGCGGCCTTCAAGACCGGTGATGAGCGCGTCTGCTTCTTCCCTATGCAACGCCAATGCACCAATCACGGTGGTGTTGGTACGCACGATGGTTCTGGCTGCTTCAGGAGTTACGCCTTTACGGCCAACCAGTTGCACCAGTGTATCAACGTAGGAACGGTAGCGTGGATCGTCTTCCGGGTTTACGAACTCAAAATCTGTTCCCGGACGGATGCGGAGGCCGAAGCGCTCACAGCGGTTTTCCAGAACCTGAGGACGACCGATCAGGATCGGGGTTGCCAGACCTTCTTCGATCACCACCTGAGCGGCGCGGAGTACGCGCTCGTCTTCACCGTCCGCGTAGATAACGCGCTGTTTGTCAGCTTTCGCCTGCGCGATGATTGGCTTCATCACCATACCGGAGCGGAACACGAAGCGGTTCAGCTTGTCCATGTAGGCGTCGAGATCTTCGATCGGACGGGTTGCGACGCCAGTGTCCATGGCAGCTTTTGCAACAGCTGGTGCAATACGTAGGATCAGGCGGTTATCGAACGGAGATGGGATGAGGTAATTCGGGCCGAATGTGTGGGTTACGCCGCCGTATGCTTTGGCGACCACATCGGTTGGTTCTTCCCGTGCCAGACCTGCAATTGCTTCCACTGCGGCCAGCTTCATTTCTTCGTTGATGGCTGTTGCACCAACATCGAGCGCGCCACGGAAGATGTAAGGGAAGCAGAGAACGTTATTCACCTGGTTCGGGTAGTCGGAGCGGCCTGTGCACATGACAACATCGTCACGAACAGCCAGCGCATCTTCCGGCATGATTTCCGGGTTCGGGTTGGCAAGACCCATCACCAGAGGACGCTTCGCCATCTTGGCAACCATCTCAGGCTTCAGAACACCAGCTGCGGACAGGCCGATGAAGACGTCGGCATCTTCGATGATATCATCGAGTGTGCGCTTGTCAGTTTTCTGCGCGAAGACGGATTTCCATTCATCCATAAGGGCTTCGCGGCCCTCATAAACAACGCCTTCGATGTCGGAAACCCAGATGTTCTCGCGCTTTACACCAGAAGATACGAGCAGGTTGAGACAGGCCAGCGCTGCTGCGCCTGCGCCAGAGGCGACGACCTTGATCTCTTCCAGTTTCTTGCCAGCCAGCTCCATGCCGTTGCGAACAGCCGCTGCAACGATGATAGCTGTGCCGTGCTGGTCATCATGGAAAACCGGGATATTCATCTTTTCGCGCAGGCGTTTCTCGATCTGGAAACACTCTGGCGCCTTGATGTCTTCTAGGTTGATACCGCCGAAGGTTGGCTCCAGAACACCAACTGCATCTACGAACTTATCAACGTTGGTTTCATCAACCTCGATGTCGAATACATCGATGCCTGCGAACTTTTTGAAGAGGACGGCTTTACCTTCCATTACCGGCTTGGATGCCAGAGGACCAATCGAGCCCAGACCCAGGACCGCAGTCCCGTTTGAGATCACGCCAACGAGGTTTTGACGTGCGGTGTAGTCGGCTGCTTTTGACTCGTCCTTATGGATTTCCAAACACGGAGCAGCTACGCCCGGAGAGTAGGCAAGCGCCAAATCTCGCTGGTTGCCCAATGGCTTAGTTGCCTGAATTTCCAATTTACCCGCGCGCGGATACTCGTGGTAAAAGAGCGCTTGTTCATCGAGTTCGCCGGAGGTAGGGCGTTTTTTGTCCGTCATCGTCTATTCTTGCCTGACCTAGTGAATGAGCGGCTCGCCACCGGGAATCATTATGACTTCCGGTTCAGATGTCGCAGTTTGGCAAAACCTAGACCATTGCCTAGGATTCTGCACCGTCTAAGTACGTCTTAAAGCGTATAAATGCGCGAATTAGAATAAACAAAACGGTAGCATTCAAAATATGCCACAAGGAATGTGTCCCAACTGGCAAAATTGAGCAGATTAGCTCGTCCAGAATCCGGAATCCCATCGATATTGCAAAGACGATGCCTGCCAGCAGCAGCGCGTTGGATGTCTGCCGGTTTTTGCTGCGGGTGAGGCCTGCAAAAAGTAGGATGGCAACGAGGGCTGGGAAGTAACCGGCAGTGGGGCCGATGATGCCTTCCACCAATCTTGGGCCGAATGCCATTGCCCCAAAGAAGAGCAGTGTTGCACCCAGTGATATCAATAGGTTGGCACCCATATAGCGTCGCGTGGCCAGATAAAAATACACCAGCATGAAGATCGCGATCGGGATCACATCAGCGAGCATAGACCAGAGGGTTGCGAAGGTGTGGAACAGGAACGATCCGATGCCGATGATGGCGAGCAGAGCGATGAGAACCAGCGCTGCGTTATCTTGTGCGTTGGTTTGCGTTACTTGCGTATTTTTTGCGTTGCTGCGTGCTTTGAGCCAGATTTGAAAGGCAAACAGAGCGGCAATGATAAATGCAACATTGCTGATGGCATTGAGTGGTTCAGACCAGAAGGCAGCGGAGGTTCTTTCGCAGTATTGGTTCAGATGCTGGTTCCAATCCATGAGACCTCCGAGCTGGTACCGGGTTACCTCGTGCTGTTTTGAAAGACCACTGTACCGTTCAACCAATGGACCCGGCTAGCCCTCAAGATTTTTTGGATCTGCTGTTGCCGGGTTGTGGCGGAGCTCCCCTTTAGCACTTTATGCAGGTGCTCTTTGTGCAGGAGCATGGGCAGATCGTGTGCAGACGACTTGAGTGCACGATGCTTGGCATTGATCAGCTTCTGCCTGATTTGTGCAGCAGTGCCGAACTCCTCTGTCCGGCTTGGGAACACCGCGATCAAGTTATCCCCGGTGCGGACACATTCTGCTCGCTCGATGAAGGCAGCTGCTTCTGTTTGCCAGCCGGTTTGCAGGATTGCGCCGGGGCGGATGAGCAGCACCCAGTCGGACCTTGCGCATTTCTTTGCCCCTTCTGCCAGAGCGGATGCGGGATCAGCGCTGGCATCGATGAAGTGCGCGCCGGAGGCATCAGCAACGACCTCGGTTCCGTCGGTGGAGCCTTCGTCTGCGATGACGACTTCTTTCAGGATGCCTTCTGCTGAGGCCGGGACCAGAGCGGACAAGGTGTGCACCAGTTGGTGCTCGCTGTTCTTGCTGAGAATAAGTGCGCTAATCATTCCAACAGCTTACAGTGATTTGCCAGAGTATGGGAAAGTAAAGGCTTGCAAATCCAGATATTTTGAGCAATGTTCCACTTATGTTCTCATAAGAAGATGAAAGTGCACGCCCCATGTCAACTGCACAAAATCACAGGGTCGAGGCAGACGCGACAGATCCGCTGGGTTCTGCTTTGCCAGTCAACATGACAGGCCGTGGACGGGCTGCGCATTCCAACAAGGCTGGGCGGTTTGAGGCGGAAAGCCGGGAACTGATGGATGATGGTTGGGGAACAATTGATGAACTTCCGCCGATCAAGACCGAGGTTCAGACAGAAGCTGCGCGGCATGTGATCACCAAGAATACGTCGCCGGACCTGCCTTTTGACCGTTCCATCAATCCTTATCGGGGCTGCGAGCATGGCTGCATCTACTGCTTTGCGCGGCCAACTCATGCTTACATGGGACTTTCGCCGGGACTAGATTTTGAAAGCCGGCTGTTTGCCAAGCCGAATGCGGCGCAGGTGTTGGAGCGAGAGCTGGGTGCACCTTCCTATCAGCCTAAGCCAATCGCTATTGGCACCAACACAGATCCCTATCAACCAATTGAGCGCACACAGAAAATCATGCGCGGTATTCTGGAAGTGCTGAACAAGACCGGGCATCCGGTGACCATCGTCACCAAGTCTGCTCTGGTGATGCGAGATATCGATATCCTTGCGGAGATGGCCGAGCGCAATCTGGCCAAGGTGGCAATTTCAGTGACGACACTGGACCGGAAGATTGCCCGCAGTCTTGAGCCGCGTGCATCTACGCCAACGCGGCGCCTGCAAGCGATCAAAGCGCTGTCTGATGCAGGTATTCCGACTGCTGTGTTGGCAGCACCGATTATTCCCGGCCTGACGGATCATGAGCTGGAGGGCATTCTGGAGATCTGCAAGGAACATGGCGCAACGGAGGCCAGCTACATTTTGCTGCGCCTGCCGCGCGAGG
Organism: Pseudovibrio denitrificans JCM 12308; assembly: GCF_001310815.1. Lineage (GTDB taxonomy): Bacteria > Pseudomonadota > Alphaproteobacteria > Rhizobiales > Stappiaceae > Pseudovibrio > Pseudovibrio denitrificans. Next base: position 167,770 of record NZ_BAZK01000011.1, on the reverse strand, counting down.
TTTCTGAGTTGTTCAAGGAATGGCTTTTGCGGGAAGCTCCGGGCAGCTATCGCCGTGTGCTCAGCCTGCTGCGGTCCATGCGCGGGGGGAAGGACTACGATGCGCAGTGGACGCAGCGTTTCAAGGGCAAAGGGCCTTATGCGGATCAGTTGGCGAAGCGGTTTCAGCTGGCCTGCAAGAGCAAGGGGTTATCTTCCCGATCCCTCAAGCTCTCCTGCGATCACTTCATCAAACCGACCTGTGGTGGTGTGCAGCTCTCATTGCTGTAGATGAGGCTTGTTGTTGCGGTTGAAAGCGGCCGGTCTGCATGGCAAAGAGGGGCATGTCGTATTTTGCAAATTCCCTCTTTGATATCGCCTTTCCTGATGCTCCGGACCTGCGTTTTGAACGCTCTGTTGAGCAAGACCTGCAAGGGCGCTTTGCTGGCATTGATGAGGCCGGACGCGGACCATGGGCTGGCCCTGTGGTGGTGGCTGCCGCCAGCCTCAATTACGACAACCTGCCAGAGGGGCTGAACGACTCCAAAAAGCTGACAGAAGCCAAGCGCGAAGAGCTTTTTGAGCAGATTCTTGAGGTGGCAGATGTGAGTGTGTGCGTGCAAAGTGCGCAGACCATTGATCGCCTGAACATTCGTGAGGCAACGCTGCAAGGTATGCGCACCTGCGCGCGCTCTCTTTCCGTTCCGGTCAAACGGTTCTTTATTGATGGCAAGGATGTTCCGCATCATCTGCCACAGGAAGGGCAAGCGATGATCAAAGGTGATGGCCGCTGTCTCGCCATTTCCGCCGCCTCCATCGTTGCCAAGGTGACCAGAGATCGGCTGATGGTGAAGATGGACAAGTACTTCCCGGAGTACGGCTTTGCCAAGCACAAAGGCTACGGAACCAAACAGCATCAGGAAGCCCTCGCCGCCCATGGCGTCACCCCTCTCCACCGCTGCTCTTTCCGGCCAATCCGGGAGATGATTGAGGGGTAGTCAGGTCAGCCTGAAAACAGGTGCGGCTTGCAGAGTGATATGATGACATCCGGCGATCTAAATCAGTTGCTCTCAAACAAGCTCACGCGCTTCTTCATTGTCTACTCTATTCTTTCTGTCATGCTCGCCATGCTCATTGCTGGCATTTCCTGGTTTCATGGTGGGAGTAAACTGACCCATATTGAACTGCCGCTCATTTCGGATAGCAAGCTGTCTGTTGATGGTGATTTCATCGTGACCCGCGTGCCAATGTGGAATCGTGTGCAGATCTATCATCGCGAGCGTGGTTTCATCTCCGGCTTCTTTTTGGAATATCAAAGAACCACCGGGGCTTTTAAGGTCTTTCCAAATCAACGACTTGTCGATTGCGGCTCCAACTGGCCAACAGATACCGGTTACTTGCATTACACATTTAACGGAAAACCATTGGGCCGAACTCAATCAGCTGACGTTGCCGATGCGTGCAGCGGTCATCACCGTCCAACATCCGCGAGTAAACTGGAACATCTGGGTGTCTTCTTCCAGTTTGACGGCTTTGGTTATTCTCTTCAGGCAGCGAGTGAAACAGGCCTGAAAATGTTGAACCACCGAAACTTTTTTGCAGACTTGCTTGCGCTGTCTCTGTACCCGTTTGCGCTCATGAAAGTTTTTGCATTTCTGCTGGGAGCGCAAGTGATCTGGTTCTTCTACAAGGCCATGAGATTAAAGCCACGCAAAGAACATCCGTGACGGTTAGATTGTTATCTGCTTACAGCTGTCTATCTGAAATGCTTTTGCCAAATTTCCTGGGTTTGCAGGAGTAGTCGCTGAACGTCGATCATCTCAACTGATGCAGAGCTCTCAGATAGCTTGATGGGCGCACCTTTCGTGTAAAACCTCTCCATCTCTGTATTCGCCAGCTCAATGAAACTGCGTGTTTCACTAGCATCAGCCGGTTGCGCCTTAGCAACAACCTGTTGACTTGCATTCGGTGAACTCAAAGCCTTGGTAAGCGGGAAACTGGCGGGATCTATCATTTGACCAGACTCCGATAGAGGGTGTTCGTCAGCCGGTTAAATCGTCAGCTCTACGCGCAGTTGCAGGTCGCCGTATTGTTTGTAGGAACCGCCGGTACCCGGGCTGTCGGAGACTATTTCGGAGACGGCTCCGGCAGGGTCGTCCTTGAAGGCGCGTTTGGTTTCCGGGTCGACGATTTTTTCGAAATCTTTCAGGTAACGCTCGTATTCCTGAAGTTCCAGAATGGCGCTTTTGACTTCGGCGTGGGCTGCTTCTTCCTTCAGGGTTCGCGGCGCGAAGAAGTGCTTCAGGATGCGAGTTTCGCTGAAGTCCATCGTGATTTCCGGCATTGGCTTTTCAGGCTGTTTAGCTTCCTGACTTTGCCGGGCCGTGTTCATCAGTGTTGGAGCAGGTGCAGCAGAATTAATTGGGTTCATCATTTGATCTGAAACTCATTGAGCAAGCAATAATTAGTGATCAAAGATGCAAGTTACATGCCATCAGAACCCGCAGAAAAACAAGACCTCTGATAGCGGATTCGTGCTGGAGTCGGCAGAAACTTCCGGGATGTTCGGCAGCCCGGCAGTTTCTTCTGGCGCACGCGCAAACTCTCTTGTGCGACTGCTGAATTTCCTGAATGGAACGGAGGCTTAGAACGGAACGTTCAGGCGGAAGTCACCACCATAGTTATAGAAGTTGGAGGTGCCGATGCCGTCGTAGTAGCCGTTGAGTTCCAGAGCAATGCCTTTGGCAAAGACGCCGGTGATGCCTGCATCAACTCTGGCGCGGAAATCGCCAGTTTCCAGAACTGGATTGGCGATGCTTTCCGGGTTCTCGACTGCGAAGTTCCAGCGGCCAGTTACGCGCAGGTTTGGCTGGAGCCATGTGGTTTCGTCCAGCTGGTAGCTGTAGGAGATGGCTGGTCCAAACAGCACTTCGCCCTGTGCGCTGGTTTGGGACGGGACGCTGTTGTCGTCCGGATCCGTAAAGCCGTCAGCCTGTTCGCGGAAGTAGCTGACGCCCACTTCCGGAGTGAAGCGCCAGTTGCCGTAGTCAATCGGACCGGAGAGTTTGGAGTTGATCAGCCAGCGATAGCTGTCAAAGCTGCTGGTGTTGTTGGTTCCAATCGGGCTGATTTCATTGCTGCCCCTGCCCCACGCTGCGTTGACTTCCAGATAGAGCTGCTCGTTGAGGAACCGGGCTGCTGCATAAGGACCAATCATCCAGCCCCCGCCGCGGCCATCCTGACCGATGGAGCTGTCGCTGGTGCTGGACCAGTCCAACTGAATGAGACCACCCACGATGAGGTTGGGCGTCACGAACGCATGGGCGCCGACGTGACCAATCCAGAAGCTGGAGTGGCTGGAACCGTTTTTGCCCCGGTTGCCAGAGACGCGGAGCCAGACATCGTAGTTCGCCTCAAACGGAACAGCTGTGAAAGGTTCTGGCTCAGGCTGTGCTTGTTTCTCAGCTGAGGGAGCATAGGCCATGAGCTGCTTATGGGCTGGGGTTGTTTCGTCTTTGCCTGCTATCTGCGACAACGCCAGAAGAGATGATGGCTGAGTGCCTGCTTTCACCCGGTTGAGGCTGGTCATGAAGAACAGATCCTGCTCATCTTGCGTGGCGTTGACGGCCAGATCACCTAGCCGTGTTGCTAGAGTTGTTGAGCGGCGGTCCAGCATTGGCGAGAAGGATGGCTGGTTGCCAAGGATGAGTGAAGTGCGGGCGACGGAGAGTTCAGCGGCAGCCATTGCTGCGCTTTGGTCTGTGTCGCTGTTTGTTTCCCTCAGCACCAGATGGAGCGTGGATTCTTTCTGGATGTTGTAATCGGAGAGTGTTCTGCCGTCTTCCAGCATTTTGCCCGCAAAGATGAGGCGTTGTTCGTTCTCTGGAATACCTTCCTTGTCCCTGATCTTCGCCTTTACGTTCTCAATGGAGTCAGATGGCTCCACATCCAGCGTGATAGTCTTTCCCGTCAGCGTCTTGACGAAGATCTGCATGGCGAGCGCCGGTGCAGTCCAGACGAAGGCGGCGACTATGAACGTGGTGATGAAGGTGCTGAGCTTGCGCGACAATAAGGTGTTGCAGGTGAAGCCGGACAAGGCACTCTCCATTGGTATTTTCAGGCTCATGAACGATTGCAGGTTTGTACCGCTTTGAAGCCAAATCAGATTCCTAAAATTATAAATAGAACAGTAAGTCTATTTTTATCGATAAGTATTTTTCATCACTCCACAGCTTCAGGCTTTCGCTTTAGAGCTTGGCGCGTATGCTGAGTGAGTTGAGATAAGGGGTCATCGTTATGAAACGAGCAATTGTTACCGGTGGCGCGGGGTTGATTGGGACTGGTATCTGCGCAGCGCTTCTCAAGAAGGGTTGGGAAGTAGCGAGTTTTGATCTCAATGAGGGCAGCTCCGGTGCGATGGATGTACTCTGTGATATCAGCGATGAGAGCGCAGTTGATGAGGCGTTCAGCTCTCTGGGATGGCCGCAGCTGGACTTGCTGGTCAACAATGGCGGTCATGCTACCAGTCTGCAGTTGGGGCTGAAGGAAGCGACTATGGATGACTGGCGTTCAACGCTGGACAGCTATTTGACAGCGACTTTTCTGATGAGCCGCCGGGCTTTGCCGCTGATGCCAGAAGGGTCGAGCATCGTGAACATGGCGTCTACCCGCGCTTTCATGTCTGAGCCCGGTGATTTCATCTATGCGGCTGCAAAGGGCGGTATCCTTTCACTGACGCAGGCGTTGGCGATGTCGCTTGGTCCCAAGGTGCGGGTGAATGCGATTGCGCCGGGATGGATCTCCGATGGAGCTGATCTGAGTGAACGGGATCATGCGCAGCATCCGGTTGGACGGGTTGGTCGCCCCGCAGACATTGCAGAGGCAGTGCTTTATCTGAGTGAGGCCGGGTTCATGACAGGTCAGACGCTGACCATTGACGGCGGCATGACCCGGAAGATGATTTACGAGGAGTGATCGCCTCAAAGTGAAAGCTCCCTCTGGTGAGGGAGCCTTCCTGCGGTGAAGAGATCACGCAAGCACGAACCAGAAATCAAGATCGAAACTGGTTTGATCGAAGTGCTTGAGGAAGTTCTGGCCGCTTTCATCCTGCAGATATCCGTAGCAAATCTCTCTGCCCGCACCAATGTTCTCGGCAAAAGCAACCTCGGCATAGTTATCGCCGTTGATGTGTCCCATCACATGGGCTTTCGCCTCCGGGAAGCGGGAGAGGTAGTTGCTCTTGAGCTGAGCCGCAGAGGCCAGCATTTCCTCTTCTCCATCAACGCCCCTTAACGCAAGTTTGCCGATCTCGATGGAGGAAAAGCCGGTTGGAACCTGAAAGGCGTTGTCGAGCAACCGGATCTGGGTGAGCTTGATGGTTCTTTCATCCAGCATGCTGTGAAAGGTTCTGGAGCTTTCGTCATTGCTGAAGTTTTGAGACATGTTAGCAAAAGCTGCTGCATCGCTGGCCAGGATCACGTCTGCGAACTCTCCGGCCAGATTGCCGACAAAAGCGTGCATGAGAATGCCGTCCTGTTTGGCCAGATAGGATTTCTGCCAGTTGCGTGCTGCGGCGACCAGTTCGGCAGGCTCGATCTCCGGTTTCCTGGAGTACCGCGCGAAGCCCATGACGGATGCGGTGGAGTTTTGTTTTAAAAGCATTTTTGTAAGTGCCCGTGTTTCTTTAATGCGAGCCGCACACTAAGATAGGCCAGTGACATTTTCTGTCAGGGGCATTCATGCGCAGTGTCAGGCTGTTTCAAATTCTGGATTTCATGCGTGGTCGGACACGGCCCGTCTCTGCTGAGGTGATCGCAGAACGGTTCGGCACGTCTGTGCGCACGATCTATCGGGATATTGCAACGCTGCAGTCCATAGGTGCCCCGATCCGCGGTGAAGGCGGGCTGGGCTATCAGGTGGAGGATGGCTACTTCCTCCCTCCCCTCGCTTTTGATCGGGATGAGATGGATGCTGTGGTGCTCGGCCTGCGGATGGTCACGGCACGGGTGATACGCCGCTCAGGCTCGCAGCAGAGCGTGTGCTGGGCAAGATCAGCGGTGCGCATCAGGAAAGCCCTGAGAGCCTCGACAGGCCACTTCTTGCAGTGAAGGCGAAGGCTGATACCAGATCCGGCGATCAGATAACTGTGCTGCGCTCAGCTATCCATGATCGGACCTTCGTCGGGTTCACATACACCTCGCTTTCCGGAGACACGTCACAGCGCTGCATCCGGCCTCTCGGCCTCACTGCCTTTGAAAGCTCCTGGCTGCTGACAGGCTGGTGCGAGATGCGCGGGGACTTCCGAAACTTCCGGGTGGATCTGATGAGCGATGTTGCTGCTCAGGAAGACTCATTTGCCTTTGAGCGGGGCAAGGAGTTCACCGACTATCTGGCGACGCTGTAGGAAGCCAGCACTCCCCTCCAATAACGCAGAGTTGAATGCCCTTGGGTCACTTTCCCGTTTTGATGTTCATTTCAGCACATCGGGTTTTAGTCGCAGCTCGCATTCTGACGGAGTTACAACTCTAAGTTAAGGAGAGCGATATGCCTACTATCACGAGTGCGGCCCCTCAGGTAAACGTTCCAATACAGCCTCAAGCCGTTCAGCAAACGAACAGGCCCGCTGATCTTCAAGAGAGCTATAAGGAGCGTCATCTTGGGGATCTGGGTATCACGGTCAAGTACAACCCAGCGATCCCTGAGCATCAGGTGGATTCAAGTCTGGCTGCTGTCTCTGTTCATCGCACGGTGGGTGACAAGCTCGGCATGACCACACACGCTCTGCACAGTGTCGTTGAAAGCGGCAAAGATGCTGTGCTCTCAGCGCGTGCCCCGTTTCTCTCAAACGCTAGTCCAGCTCAGGAAACGGCTGAGACGCATAAGTCCATTACTTCGAGTGCTGATGCCATCAAATCCCTTCCTGACAGTTCTTATCTGAAGACCGAAGGGCGGTGGTAGATGCGTCCACGGTCCAAGTACCGGCACCCGGAAATGTCTTTGGTGCGAGCGGTCTCTTCGCATCTGCTGAGACGAGCCTGGAGATTCCTCTCGTCACACCAGCAAGCCCAAACCGTGATGATATTGCAGCAGCATTTGGCGTGAGGATCTTCGATGAAGGACAGACCATTCCGCTGAAGTTTGATGGAAACCTAAATGCCGTCGAGTACGAGTTTGGGAAAGCCTATCCGCAGTACAGACTGGATGTGGCCAATGGTTTCTTTATTGAGACACATGATTTTCCGCATGTGTTCATGCCAGCGTCAGAGCAGAGCGAGATTGTCATCACAATCGGGAAGCAGCTTGAAGAAAATCAGTTCGCCATGACCAACTTCCTTGTACCGCATGGCAGCGGCATTCTGGTTCCGGGCAATACCATTCATGCGGATGCTTTCAGCACCGGCAACATCATCGCGATGCTGACGCATTGTACAGAAGCGGATGTTGTCTTGATGCACCAACCTGATGATAGCCCGCTGCCAATTAAGGTGGACACTTCTGAACGATTGGGGCTGGCCGAATGGCACGTCTAAGGGCGTTGGTGTGACACACTGAGATGGCCCAGTGCCCAGACAAAAAGAAAAGGCTCCCGAAGATCGGAAGCCTTTTTGGTGTTCTTTTCAGAAGTTCTGAGGATTAGTTCAGGCTATCAGAAACCTGTTTGATGCTCTGCTTGAGCACCTTATCCTGAACTTCTGCTTTTGCAGCGCTGGAAGCGACAATGGTTTCAGCTGCCTGAACTGCAACATCTGCAGCGCGGGAGCGAACTTCTGCAATCGCATTTGCTTCAGCCTGAGCGATTTTCGCTTCAGCTGCTTTGGTGCGACGTGCAATCATCTCTTCGAGAGCTGCCTTGCTTCATCAGCCAGACGATCAGCTTCGACTTTTGCGTCAGCAACGATCTGCTCGGCTTCGGCTTCAGCCTCTTTGCGCTTGCGCTGGTACTCGGCCATCAGAGCCTGAGCTTCTTCACGCAGCTTACGGGCGCCTTCAAGCTCTTGCTTGATGTTGTCCGCTTGCTGGTCAAGCATTGCACCAATCTTGCCAGGTACTTTCAGGTACCATAGCAGGACAAAGAAGAGGATGAGACCAACGAGTGCCCAAAGGCTTGCATCGAACATTCTGTCACCCCTTACTTAAGTGCAGCATCAACGGCTTTGGCAACTTCAGCTTTTGCTGGAGCGCGGCCACCGATAAGTGCCTTCACAAGCTCGCCTGTTGTCTCAGCGGCGATTTCGCCAACATGTGACAGGCTTTCAGCTTTGATCTTGGAGATGCTCTGTTCAGATTCGGAAAGCTTAGCTGCCAGCTGCTCTTCAGCTGCTGCGCGGGCGCCTTCTGTTTCTGCTTTTACCTTTGAGCGTGCATCATGAGCCATGGTGGTGGCTTTTTTGCGCGCGTCGGCAAGAGCACTTTCGTAGGATGCGATGGCTTCATCTGTCTCTTGCTTGAGACGGGATGCTTCAGCCATGTCACCTGCGATGCGATCGCGACGATCTTCGAGGATACCGCCGATGCGTGGCAGGACCACTTTCGACATTACCCAGTAGAAAACGCCGAAGGAAAGAACCAACCACAACAGCTGAGACGGGAAAGTCGTGCTGTCGAACGGAGGAAAGCTACCGCCATCCTCTACAATGCCAACTTCGGCAGTTGTATTCAGGTTGCCTTGAGTATTCGACATCAACTTCTCCGTGAACGCTCTTCGTAACGTTTTATGGTTTGGAGACGGTTCTTAAGGCTTAAGAACCGTCACGCATAAAACGCTCTAATCTTTCTGTCGATTATACTGCGAACAGCAGCAGAAGTGCGACGAGAAGGGAGAAGATGCCGAGAGCTTCGGTCACAGCAAAGCCGAGGATGAGGCGGCCGAACTGTCCATCTGCAGCAGATGGGTTGCGCAGTGCGCCGGCAAGGAAGTTGCCGAAGATGTTACCAAGACCGAGAGCTGCACCACCCATACCAAGGCAGGCGATACCGGCACCAATGTATTTTGCTGCTTCTGCTTCCATGACAAGTGCTCCTAAACTAGCAAATTCGTCTATGACTTTGTTTTGGGTTTGATACCCGGATTCTACACGTTACTTAGTGGCTCGGATGAAGCGCGTCTGCAAGATACATGCAGGTAAGAACGGTAAAGACGTAGGCCTGAAGGAAGGCCACAAGGAACTCAAGAGCCGTGATGGCAACTGTGAGAGCCAGAGGCAAGACCGCGGATGCGATGCCAACAGCACCTGCACCAGTGAGCATTACCACGAAGCCTGCGAAAACCTTCAGAGTGATGTGACCAGCAAGCATGTTTGCGAACAGACGAACGGACAAGCTAACTGGACGGGAAAGGAAAGAGATTACTTCAATCGCGGAGACGAGAGGAACAACCCCTGCTGGAACGCCGCTTGGGACGAACAGCTTAAGGAAGCCAACACCGTGCTTGAAGAAACCGTAGATCGTTACAGTGCCAATCACGAGCATTGCGAGTGCAAATGTCACGATGATCTGACTTGTAACGGTGAAGAAGTATGGGAACATCCCGAGCATGTTTGCAACGAAGACGAACATGAACAGGGAGAAGACGAGCGGGAAGAACCGCATTCCGTCATTGCCTGCTGATCCTCGCAATGTGGCAGCAACAAACTCGTAGGACATTTCCGCCATGAGTTGAGCGCGGCTAGGGACCAGACCACGTCTGTTGGTAGACAGAACGAGGAACAAGGTCGCTACAGCGACGGTGACAACCATGAACAAGGAAGCGTTGGTAAAGGAGAAATCAACACCGCCAATCTCCACAGGAAAGATCTTGGAGATATGAAACTGGTGGATCGGATCGATCGCGTTGCCTGAATTTCCAGCCACAGGTAGTACCCCTGAAGTGCCAATTTACGAGCGCAAGAGCGCGATGAATTAGTTAGTCCTGCTTCTTGCCGGAATTCATCCGTCTTTCAGGTGGAGCGACTTTGCCCGCCTCCCGAAGGACGTTTAATATTCCCGCTGCGAAGCCAAGCATCAGGAGAATAATCATCCCCCACGGCTTGGTCCCGAGCCAGCTATCCGCCATCCAGCCGAGTGCCCCCCCGACAAAGATCGCAGCAATAAACTCGGAAGACATCTTCCAAGCCTGTGATAGGCCCGCCATCGCGCCGGTCTTGTTCGGTTCCTCTTTAGCAGAGGCTTCGTCCAAGTGTGTATCCAGCGTTTTGCCAAGCTTTTCTAGCCGCTCAGACAGGTGACGATCAGTTTCTTTCATGTCTTTTTTCTTCTGCTTATTCTCTTCAGGAGACATCAACATTCTTCCTTCATAGCAGCAGATAGCTCAAAGACACGGACGCCCCTGAAAGTCGGGGGCACCATAATGCTCGTGATCTGCACTGTCAAGGTTAGAGCTACTTAAGCTAAATAACTGATATTTAAGTATTTTTCAGAGTTTCTAACAGAGAATACGTATAAAGGATACTTTCAAGCCCGTATTGTACCCTATTTTAGGCCTCTTCTGTGAATCGTTCAGCCGTCTCAAGATCTACTGATACGAGCTGAGAAACCCCTCTTTCAGCCATGGTTACACCGAACAATCTGGACATGCGCGCCATGGTGATCGGGTTGTGTGTGATGACTGTGAATCGGGTCTCTGTGTTCTGCGCCATGTTCTCCAGCAAAGCGCAATATCGCTCCACGTTGGCATCATCCAACGGAGCGTCAACCTCGTCCAGAACGCAAATTGGGGCCGGATTCGTAAGGAAAACTGCGAATATAAGCGCCATGGCAGTGAGTGCCTGCTCCCCACCTGAGAGAAGGGTCATGGTCTGCGGCTTCTTGCCTGGTGGGCGGGCGAAGATCTCCAGACCAGCGTCCAGCGGGTCTTCCGCATCCACCAGTTTCAGCTCTGCGGTGCCGCCACCAAACAAGTGTGTGAATAAACGCTTGAAGTGGTCGTTGACCTGATCAAATGAGCTCAGGAGTCGCTCGCGCGCTTCCTTGTTGAGATTCATGATTCCTGTGCGCAACTTCCTGATTGCCTCGATCAGGTCGTCTCTTTCGGTGATCAGAGTGTCTCTTTGCTCCGTGATTTCCTGCATTTCCTCATCGGCACGCAGGTTTACACCCCCCAGTCGTTCACGCTCCGCTTTCAGGCGATCGAGTTTGCGTTCAGCAGCTTCCGCGTCTGGTAGAGGTGCTTCCGGAGACAGACCTGCCATCTCATGCAGGCGCGAGACGTTCACTTCCAGCGCTTCATCCACGCGGCGCTCAATTTCACTGCGGCGTTCTTTGGCCGCTTCGAGGCGTTCCTCCGCACGGATTTTGCGTTCGCGGGCACCAGAGAGGCCTTCCATGGCTTCACGGGCTTTTTGATCCGCGATCAGCTGGCGCTTTTCACCTTCCGCCAATTTGTCGTCGGCAGCCTTGCGAGCATCGTCTGCTGTTGCCAGATTGCTCAGCAGATCCTGACGCTTGAGTTCGATCTCTTCCGGGCTTTCCAGCAGGATGAGGCGCTCTTCGGCGGCATCATCGCGGCGTTGACGGAGAACGGAGATTTGCTTGTCCGCGTTCTGAGCTCGCTGGACCCAGTTCTGGCGGTCGCGCTCGATGGTTTCCAGACGCTTGGCGCGCAGCTCCCCTTCCCGCTTCAGGGCATCGGTTGCACCTTTGGCTTCAGCCAGTTTACTGCGGCAGTTGGAGACGTCTTTGGCAGCATTTTCCAGCTCGGCGGTTATGCCTTCGATGTCTTGCAGCTCATCCAGAGCGCTTTCGGCCTCTTCGAGGGAAGCAGCAGTCTCTTCGTAATCTTCGTTGGCGCGGCGCAGCTGCTCTTCCAGCGTTGTTTTGCGCACGGAGAGTTCTGTCAGAGCGCGCTCAGCTGCGGCGAGTTCTTCACGCAGAGCCACAATGCGGGATTGCTCCAGGCGCAGTTTCTGGCGCATGTCCTGCTCGGCGACTTCAGCCCGACGGCGTTGTTCGGTTGCTTCTTCCAGAGCCGCCTTTTTCTCTTCCACCAGATCCCGTGTCTGCTCCACCAGATCTTCCAGTTCGGCAAGGCGGTTTCTTTGGGCAAGGCGTTGTGCGGCTGGGGTTGGCGCGTCTGCTGCGACGATCAAGCCATCCCAGCGCCAAAGGTCACCCTGCTTACTCACCAGTCGTTGACCGACTTTGAGCTGCTTCATCAAAGCTGAGCCGTGTTCAGCATCGACGAGACCGACCTGAGCCAATCGGCGAGACAGTTCCTGCGGGGCTTCCACATAAGCGGAGAGTGGCTCGGCGCCAGCAGGTAGGCTCGGGTCGCTGTCCTGTTGTGCGTTCAGGCTCCAGTGAACCGGTGCGGCATCTTCCATTGCCGCATCAAGGTCTTCACCCAACGCAGCCCCCAGCGCAGTTTCCCAGCCTGGGCTGACGCTCATCTTATCTACGGCAGGTGTCCAGTCGCCACTTTGACCGGCGGACAGGACCGCCTGAAGGGTTTTGGCTTCCGTCTCATATCTGGAGAGAGCTGAATGCGCTTCATTTAATGGATTACGGCAGTTGTTCTCTGTCTCACGGGCTGTTGCCAGAAGCTCTTCCGCTTCAACAGCGCTTTCTTCCGCTTCGGCCAGCTCTTCCAGAGCCATTTCCAGCTCTTCGCGTTTGTCGCTTGGCCCGCTGGCCGCTTTGATATCTGCCTCAACTGCTTCCAACTGACCTTTGAAGCGGTCCGCCTCTTCTTTGAAGCGTGCGGTTTTCTGACGGATGCCGGAGATCTGGTTTTCCAGCTGCGTGTGCTTGGCGAGGAGACTGGCGTGGTCCTGCGTGATGCGCGAGTGCTTCATCTCGCTGGCATCGAGGTTGTCTTCCGCGATCAGGACCAGCTCTTCTGCTTCCGCAGCACGCTCATCCATAGTCTCAGCAGCTTCAAGCAGCTCCTGCTTTTCTTCTTCCAGCTCTTCCAGATGGCTGGCATTTTCGCTGGCGAGCTGGGCTTCGCGTTCGATGTCCTGTTCCATCTGAGCAAGGCGGGCCTGAAGGTCGACCAGCTTTTCTTTGATGCGGCGGTCTTCGGATTCCAGATCGTTCTTGGCGATGATGAGATGCTGGAGCGCGGCGGCAGCGCCACCTGCGGCTTCACGCAGCTTGGGGATTTCGTGGGCGGCCAGTGCCTGTTCTTTGGCGGTGGAGGCTTGCAGGCCAGCAATATCGCGCATGCCGATTTCGGCTTCAGCATACTGCTTGCGGGCAGCATCCAGCGCAGCTGTAGCTTCATGCCAGCGCAGATACAGGATGGTCGCTTCAGCTTTGCGGATCTCGGAGGACAGATTGCGGTAACGAGTGGCCTGCCGGGCCTGACGCTTCAGGCCGTCGAGCTGACCTTCGATCTGTACGACCACATCTTCCAGACGTTCCAGGTTGGTTTCAGCAGCGCGCAGACGGATCTCTGCTTCTTTGCGGCGGCTGTGCAGGCCGGAGATGCCAGCGGCTTCTTCGAGGATCTTGCGGCGAGAGGTTGGCTTGGATGAGATCAGCTCGCCGATCTGCCCCTGCCGGACCATGGCCGGGGAGCGTGCGCCGGTGGAAGCATCTGCAAAGAGCAGCTGCACATCGCGGGCGCGGGCGTCCTTGCCGTTGATTTTGTAGACTGAGCCCGCTTCACGCTCGATACGACGGGTGACTTCCAGCGTGTCGCTGTCATTATAGCCGGAAGGGGCTGTTCGATCAGAATTGTCGAGGAACAGGGTGACTTCTGCGGTGTTTCGTGCCGGGCGATTGAGGGAGCCGGAGAAGATCACGTCATCCATGCCGGAGGCGCGCATGTTTTTATAGGAGTTTTCTCCCATAACCCAGCGCAGCGCTTCAACGAGATTGGATTTACCGCAGCCATTGGGCCCGACAATGCCTGTCAGGCCGTCTTCAATGACAAACTCCATGGGCTCGACAAAGGATTTGAACCCAAGGACGCGGAGGCGCTGGAACTTCACAGAGCGCCCCCTACTCTTACAACAGGGTGTAAGCGATCATACGCGCATAGATCTGCGAGCAGGTTGTTCAGCCCTGAGGGCTGCCCGCTTTGCTTACAGATTCTTATCCACGTACTTGCTGAACTCCTCAATAGAGAGTGCTCCGCTTACTTTCTCACCGTTGATAAAGAAGGTCGGTGTTGAATCTACGCCCAGCTTTTCTGAACCGTAGTCACGAACCTTGGTTACTCCGTCTAGTATTTCCTGATTCGTCAAGCAAGCCTTTACAGCATCTTCAGTGAAACCGATCTGCTTACCCATATTCAACAGGGCGGAGTACGGATCATTGGTGAATGCCCAATTGCGCTGCTGTTCGAACATCAGGGTCATAATGTCGAAGTATTTGTCTTCCGGTGCACAGCGCGCAAGCATAAAGCCAGCTGCAGCGACTGTATCCAGCGGGAATTCACGGAAGATGAAACGCACCTTGCCGGTGTCGATGTATTTCTTCTTCAGCTCTTTATATGTGGTGTTGTGGAAGTTCGCACAGTGGCCACAGGTCAGAGAAGCGTATTCGATGATGGTGACTGGCGCGTCCGGGCTGCCAATAACTTTCTCGCCCAGTGGGCCAACCTGGTTCAGGTCTGATTCAGAGTAGCTCTGTGCAGAGGCAACAGTTGGCATAGCGGCAAATGCGAGAGAAGCTGCTGTCAGAGCGCTGGTGCGCTCAAGAAACTTACGGCGAGAGAGTGTCACGTTTTCCTATCCCAAGTTATCTATGTGTTGCCCTGTCTACTAACCCACCACGTTTTATCGCAGTGGTAGCCAGAGGCCGGGTGCGAGTATAACCTCTCCTGCCCTTAGACCTCTGATCACAAGCTGGTGAACACCTGCCGTTTGCGGCACCTGCCCACAACTCGCTTTTTAGCAACAATTGGTTTTCAGGAAACTATGGCAAATACTTGTCAGAAGCTACTGAATATCCTGAGTAGTCATATTAATTTTTGGTAAGGCGGCCAGTTTGACGTATGCGTCAGGGGAGAAATCGATTTTCTTCGTTTAAAACAAAGGACTTCCGCTGTTTCGCGGCAAACTGGCGAAATCTGCTTCCAGATATCTGCCATGATTAAATTTGCACTGCTAATACATACCCACAGAATTTATGCATGGAAAACAACAATAATTTTTCGCGTTGTTTTGTTTTTGCCTCATTAATGAGTTATTAAAGATTTACCAAACTCACTAACAAGATATACGGATACACCATGAAGCGCTTGACTACCTTAATGCTTCTCAGCACTCCACTGATAGCCTGCCAAGCCTCTGTATCTGAAGATTTCGTCGAAGCTATACCTACAACTACTCAAGAAACGACGATTGAAACAACAGCTATACCTGCAACACAAAACATTATCTATACGGGCACAGCAGATCTGGGCGCGCTTACCTCTACGAACTGGGTGGTGAGCGAAGGCAACGGAAACAGTGTTGCACCGTGCCGTGTGCAGTTTAGCAAGTCCGCTGCGGGCGCTGTGGCGTCCCCTTCTGCGGCAGCCCATGGCCTGCCTTCAGGACTGGCGGCGACAAGCGGTTGTTCTAATGAAGAATTGAGCAGTGTGACAGCTTGGGCGGTGAATGGGGATACCATTGAGCTGCGTAATGCGCAGGAAACCACCACGGCCTATCTTTTGATGGAACGCCCTGACCTGCTGCTGGGTTACACAGCCAAGGGTCATGATCTGGTTGTGAGCCAGTAATCACTTTCAAACGTATAGAAGACGTGCTGAGGGATCAGGAGTTACCTGCAGGTGTGCGGGCAATGAGGTTCTTGCCGAGCTTCTCTAATGCGTTCTTCAAACGCTCATCGGAAACATGCGCCACCTTTTGCTCAATGCGGCGGTTTTCAATCTCGGAGAGCTTGCGCAGTGGCTTGGGCGTGATCTTCTTGGTTCTGAGGGCCGGGCGCTGCACAACCTTGATGCGGCCAACCGCATTCCAGCCCAAAAAGGCATTTATACGATCACGCAGTTGCGGCGCTTCATGGGTGAAGAACAAAGCAGTGGGACCATCAGCATGAACAAGAAGGGTTGCAGGTTCGGCGACCGGCTCTCCATCGGAGCTTTTGGTTCTTGGCCAGACAAGCCTACCGGGCTGTACCTTTCCGTGATACTGCTTGCCGACAAGTTCGGGCCAAGCGGCGAGAAGATCAGCACTGGCAAATCCGCGTTTGCGCGCGACAGGGTGCATCGTCTTACCGATCAGCTCGTTTAGCTGATGCTCGATCTTTTGGGAACCCGATTTTGCGCAGTTGCTTTCATCGTCTTCATCACGCCATTAGATTAAGGCACATATATGACCATTGCTTTATATTAGTTTTAATTTAGTCCCGTTTTTCGCGGTACCATGAATTACCAAGGGAACCCCAATTATTTAGGGATCAAAACCAAGGTTAACCCACAAAACCATGCAAGATAATCTAGTTCTTCTTTACTGGTATGACAGAAATTCTCGCCAACTGCCATGGCGAACAGCCCCTGCTGATATACTTTCCGGTGTAAAACCAGACCCTTACCACGTCTGGCTCTCCGAAATCATGCTTCAGCAGACTACTGTCGCGGCGGTAAAAAGTTACTTCGAACTCTTCATAAAGACATGGCCAACACTTGCAGATATGGCCAATGCGGAGGAGGAAGATATCCTGAAAGCATGGGCTGGGCTTGGTTATTATTCCCGTGCAAGAAATCTGTATAAGTGTGCAAAATATGTCCAATTGCATCACAATGGACGTTTTCCCGAGGAGGAAGAGCGGCTTTTGAAGCTGCCTGGCGTGGGTCCTTACACCGCTGCGGCGATCTCCACCATTGCGTTTGGACGGCATGCAGCCGTGGTCGATGGCAACGTGGAACGGGTGCTTTCGCGCCGCCATGCGTTGCTGACAGAGCTCCCTGCCCTCAAGGCTGAGGTGAAGCCTCTAATGGCTGAGGTGACGCCCCATGACCGCCCCGGCGACTTTGCGCAGGCCATGATGGATCTGGGCGCCACCATCTGCACGCCTAAGTCACCAGCCTGTGGCATCTGTCCATGGATGGAGGTGTGCGAAGGCCGCAAGCAAGGCATTGCAGACACGCTGCCGCGCAAAGCGCCGAAGAAGGTGAAGCCGACACGGCGGGGCATGGCTTTCCTTCTGAGTGATAACAAGGGACGCATTCTGCTCCGTAAGCGAGAGGATAAAGGCCTGCTTGCCGGAATGAGTGAGCCAATCACCACACACTGGTCCGATGACGCAGCGCTGGAAGATCTAACAGCCGCCCCCATTCAGGCGGAGTGGGTGCGGACAGCCAAGGACGTGAAGCACACCTTTACCCACTTCCATCTAGAAATGAGTGTCTGGCAGGCGGAGGCTCCAGCGAACTACGCCGAGCCAGAGGGCTACTGGTGGTCCGCTCCCGATGAGCTTGAAGGGGAAGCTCTGCCAACGGTGATGAAGAAAGCGCTGAAGGCGGGTGGGGTGATTTAGAAAATCATTGACCAAAACAGGGAAGCCCGAACGTACAGCTAATTGGCCTTACAGTCCCAGCACTGTTTTTACGGAACCAGCTCCACTGAAAGACCAATCGATCGAGTTGTTTTCGATCAAGAACATGATGGAGTTGTTGGGCTCAAAGCCGATGTTCGAGAGGCGTTGGCGCATGTCTTTGTAAAGGTGTTCCTTCTGCTCATCAGAACGCCCGCCTAGCAATGCGATCTCAATCACGATAGTTGCTTTGGGGTCTCTGTTCCCGAGGAAAGTCGGGTGAAACATCATATCTTCTGGTTCGTATCGAGAAACCAAAGTGAAATCATCGCTGGGATTAACGCCGCATGTAGCGACCAGACTTTCATGCAGCTGCTCGCTGATTGAGCGACACATTTGGGTAGGCAGAGCTTTGGGTACGTGGATCTTGTTAAATGGCATAATAAGTCTCACTCTTTGATAGGACGAACTAAAATCTACTGAAAATTGGATTGGGAAAATCGGTGTAGGTTATCGCGCCTGGACATATGAGGCCAAGTCAGCAATCAGATTAGTTGTTGTAGAGAAACGGCCTCGGGGGCAGCAAACGCTTCTTTACAGCAAAAAGCCGGGTCGATGCCCGGCTTTTCTTGTTCTTGTCACTGCCTAATGGTGCTTATTGGAAAGCGGTTTCCATGAAGCTGCGGAGTTTTCGAGAGTGGAGGCGCTCCAATGGCATCTCTCTCAGGATCTCCATGGTCTTCACGCCGATTTCCAGATGCTGATCCACCTGCTTGCGGTAGAAGTCCGTCGCCATGCCCGGCAGTTTCAGCTCACCATGCAGCGGCTTGTCTGAGACGCAGAGCAAGGTTCCATAAGGAACACGGAAGCGGAAGCCGTTGGCGGCGATGGTTGCGGACTCCATGTCCAACGCGATGGCGCGGGACTGGGAGAAGCGCTGTACCGGCTCGCGGTGGTCGCGCAATTCCCAGTTGCGGTTGTCAATGGAGCCACAGTGCCAGTGCGCATGACGCGCTTCAGGTCATATCCGCTGTAGCCGGTGGTTTTCTCAACTGCATCTTCCAGTGCGACCTGCACTTCTGCCAGTGGTGGGATCGGAACCCATGTTGGCAGATCAGCGTCGAGCACCTTGTCTTCGCGGACATAACCATGTGCCAGCACGTAATCACCGAGCTGCTGGCTGCTTCTCAGTCCAGCGCAGTGACCCAGCATCAACCAGGCATGTGGGCGAAGCACTGCAATGTGGTCGGTGATGGTTTTCGCGTTGGACGGACCAACGCCGATGTTCACCATGGTGATACCGGAGTTGTCCTCCCGCAGCAGATGATAGGCTGGCATCTGTGGCAGACGCGGCGGTGCAACACCTTCGCGTGGTTCTTTATCGCCAGCGTAGGTGATGAGATTGCCCGGCTCGACAAAGGCAACATATCCGCTGTTCGGATCGTTGATCAGTTCCTTCGCCATCTGCGCAAAGCCATCAATGTAGAACTGATAGTTTGTGAAGAGCACGAAGTTCTGGAAGTAGCGCGGTGCCGTTGCGGTGTAGTGCTGCAAACGATGCAGGGAGTAATCTACGCGCGGTGCGGTGAATGGGGCCAGAGGCTCAAAGCCATCCTTGGCACGGTAGGTGCCGTTGGAAATGGCATCATCCATAACCGCCAGATCCGGCACATCAAACACATCACGCAGTGTGCGTTCTGCGCTGTCTGGCAATGCGCCTTCAACGTGCGCACCATCATAGAATGCGAAGTGCAGCGGAATCGGCTGATCACTCTCAGCGATCTCAACTTCGAGGCCGTGGTTCTTGATCAGCAGATCGATCTGGTGTTCCAGATAATGTCTAAACAGATCAGGCCGGGTGATTGTGGTTTTGTATTTGCCAGGTCTTGCTACAAATCCATAGGACAGGCGGGTGTCCACGCGGATGTGGCTGGACATTTCAAAACGAAGTTCCGGATAAAATGCTCTGACCCGGTTTGTTGGCATGCTGCCCTGAGCGGCAGACTTAAAATTCTCGCGCAAAAAGTCCGTTGCCCGATCAAACAGGAAGATCAGGTGCTCAACAGCTTCAGCGGCATCTTTAAAGGATCGTAGGGGAATTGTTTCAGGCGTGCGGATGGAACGGGTTTCCATCACAACGTCGCTATCGGATATAGTCGACACGTTCGGTTTCTCCTCTTTCGTGTCACTATATATCTGAGGGATGTTTACGACAGGGTCAAGACAATCCGCAGACAAATATGATTTATTTTTTAGTGAGTGAGGATATTTTCACGCAGCGTCAGATCCAGTTCTGCGCACAGAATTGCGATATCTGACTACATATTTACCCTTATCCCCTTCAGTTTATTCTGTAAAACTACATCCCAATTAAAAGGTGTGATTTCAGAGGAAGGGTGCAACGCTCTTTTCAGCACCACACCGCAAAAGCATTCAATGATCGGGAGGGATCTTTTTTATGCACTTTGTTCGAACCGCCGCGCTTGGGCTGATGGCAGGCGCTTGTCTTACTGCAAGCGCACAGGCTGCACAGCTGGGCCCTCGCCCTGCTTTTCTCGTTGAGCAGATGCAAGAGAGCCCGCTGAAGGAAAAGCTGCGGGCTTGCATTGGCAACCCAGCCACCACCTCCAGTTTCTCCATTGGGCACCGCGGTGCGCCGCTGCAGTTTCCTGAGCATACTTTAGAATCTTATCAAGCAGCTGCAGTGATGGGCGCTGGTGTGCAGGAATGTGATGTCACCTTCACCAAAGACAAGCAGCTGGTGTGCCGTCACTCCCAGAACGATCTGGCAACCACCACAAATATTCTAGCAACAGATTTGGCTAATACTTGTGTGACGCCATTCACCGCAGCTGCGGGTGGAGAGAAAGCGACTGCTGAGTGCAGGACCTCCGAGATCACTCTGGCTGAGTTTGAAGGCCTGAAGGGTAAGATGGATGCTTCTGATCCAACGGCTACAACAGTTGAGGACTTCCTGAAAGGCACAGCCGATTGGCGTACTGAACTTTATGCGGCTGCTGGTGCTGGCGGGACTTTGATGACCCATGCTCAGTCCATCGAGCTGTTCAAGGCTCAAGGTGCCAAGTTTACACCAGAGTTGAAGCGTCCAAGTGTCGAGATGCCATTTGATGGGTTTAGTCAGGAAGATTACGCCCAGAAGCTGATTGATGAGTACAAAGCCGCTGGTGTTCCGGCTTCTGATGTTTATCCGCAGTCGTTCTTCCTTGATGATGTGCTTTACTGGATCAAGAATGAGCCAGAGTTTGGCAAGCAGGCTGTGTTCCTTGATGGGCGCTTCCGCATGCAGGGCTTTGATACGTCCGATCCGACCAGCTTCAAGCCATCCATGGCTGAGCTGAAGGAGATGGGCGTCAACTACATCTCCCCTCCTCTGTGGATGCTCGTCACGCTGGAAGACAGCAAGATCGTTCCTTCTGCTTATGCGAAGGCTGCCAACGAGGCTGGTATCAAGATCTTCGCCTGGACGCTGGAGCGCTCTGGCCTCATCTCCCATAACAAAGGTGGCTGGTACTACCGCAGCATCAATGATGCGATCACCAGCGAAGGCAGCGTTTACGAGCTGCTGGATGTTTTGGCGCAGGATGTAAAGGTGAGCGGCGTGTTCTCTGACTGGCCAGCAACAGTTACCTTCTATGCCAACTGTATGGGGATTGAGTAAGCTCCTCTCCTCGCACTGATTTGCAATTTGGGAAGCGCGTCTATTATGGCGCGCTTTCTTTTTGCGCTGTCCGTTACGGGAGCTTTGCCACACTGATTAACCGATTTGCCCGCTGTCCCCGCAGTGCGTTTACCTTGTTCGTTTTAGCCAGCAAAAAAGCTTGACTCTCAAAAAAATATTTTAGCTCTCCATTTTCGCCATTTTAACTCCTCATAAACCTCTACCCCAAGGGAATCCGCGACCGAATATTAATGGGAGTTAACTTCGAGACGAATATTCGAATCTGTAAATAAAGCGTTGATTCTAAAAGAATAAAAGATATCCACCGTTAACCAGTGGTTTACCATATCCGGTAACCATAGCACTCAGAAATTGCGTGAGGTGCTGCGTCGCAATGAGAGTAAAGCGTAAAGAAGGGGTGTCCCTGATGACACCCCATACTTCCACCAAGCCAGAGTGGCTTGATACGATTATTAAGGGTGACTGTGTCGAGGCTTTGAACAAGCTTCCAGACAACAGCGTGGATGTGGTTTTTGCCGATCCCCCTTACAACCTACAGCTGGGCGGAGACCTGCACAGACCTGATCATTCAAAGGTAGATGCCTGCGATGATCATTGGGATCAGTTCTCCAGCTTTAAAGCTTACGATGAGTTCACTCGTGCATGGCTCACTGCGGTTCGCCGCGTGCTGAAGCCAAACGGGTCCATCTGGGTTATCGGTTCCTATCACAACATTTTCCGCGTTGGTGCGGTGATGCAGGACCTTGGGTTCTGGATCAACAATGATGTGGTTTGGCTGAAAACAAACCCGATGCCGAACTTCCGTGGCAAGCGTTTTACGAATGCTCATGAGACGCTCATCTGGGCCTGCCCTTCACAGGAGAGCAAGCCGACCTTTAACTATGATGCAATGAAGACGTTTAATGACGACCTTCAGATGCGGTCTGACTGGGTGCTACCTATCTGCACCGGTCATGAGCGTTTGAAGGACGACAACGGCGACAAAGTGCATCCAACACAGAAGCCGGAAAGCCTGCTCTACCGTGTGCTGCTTTCCACTTCCAATCAGGGTGATGTGATCCTTGATCCGTTCTTTGGAACCGGCACCACCGGTGCTGTTGCCAAAAAGCTTGGCCGCCACTTTGTGGGCTGCGAGCGTGAAGATGCCTATATCAAGGCAGCTTCTGAGCGGATTGACCGGGTAACACCAGCCAACGACGATTTTCTGGCGATGACACAAGGCAAACGTTCTCTTCCACGAGTTCCGTTTGGCAACCTGTTGGAAACCGGATTGTTGACACCGGGCGCGGAACTGACTGATGCCCGGGGACGTTTCAAAGCCACAGTTCGCGCTGATGGTTCTTTGATTTGTGGCGAGCATTCAGGATCGATCCACAAAGTGGGTGCGCTCGTCCAAGGCCAGCAAGCCTGTAATGGCTGGACATTCTGGCACGTCAAGCGTGGTAAGGCTCTTGAACCAGTGGACGCTCTGCGTCAGGTGGTTCGTTCTCAGATGCCTCGCTAACGCTGCAGCTCTTTCAGTCAGGCAAACGGTCTGGCTGTTTTACAGGGTTCATCATTGATCCTGCTTCATATCCATATGACTTGGCCCCTGCCCTCACCGGCGGGGGCTTTTTTTGAGCTATCTGTTACGTTTACCAAATGGTCTTCGAGGTCTACGTACAAGTGGCGCTGGTTGCGCTTGTTCTTGTGCTGCTACAGTCTTAAAGGCCTCTTCTTCCGTTGAAGAAAACTCCACAAGAAGAATTGGAGTATCTTCTCGTAACCCAGAAGGCTTATGAAATACCTTAATCATCTGCCCTTCTGTTTGGCCAACTGTATCACCGTGCTTAACAACCAAACCGTTTTTGATTAAGTAAATGGCAAGGTCAAATAGAAACGCAGATGTTTTCTCCGTAACACCTTCCATTGCTGGAGTTTCGAGTTCTCTTCCAATAAAGGGCTTCAGACCGTTCGAAACAGTTACAATCTTTTGATCCCCCTTATGTGACAAACCTCCATTGAAATATTGAAAGGATGTCCAAGAAATCGGCAGATTATCCTGACCTAGGTACTCGGCTTCTAATCTTACCTGCTTAGGTGAAGCAACGGTTTTGGCATCTGCGGTTAATTTGGCTTGAATTGGAAGAAGATCGCACAAATATGCTGCGAAGAGAGCCATTGCTTTAGCTGCATTTAACAAGTCACTAGGTGATGTAGGTTTCTCAAAAACACTCAGGATTATATGTGATTTGTTGGTGTCAATTATCGTCTTTGCTTCTGGCCAAAGGTTATCAATTTGAACAGCTTCCTCGTAAGATTCAAAAGGGAGCGGAAAACCCATATTCATGATGACGAACATGAAGCCATTTACTTTCACAAGTCGGGCCTCTTTGTTCGGGTCATCAGAAGAAACACTTTCAAGAAGAAATGGCTGACCTAAGTAGGTCCCAGTCGCACCACTAAAAAGTTTGGCTTCAGATAAATGAACTGGTTCAGCAAGGGGAAGAAAAGTTAAAAATTTACTCACAGGAGCCCCAATAAAAAATCATTTGAGAATCAAGATTATATCAGTCTACGAATTATGGTCTCAAGCACTCCCTATGTCACATATACTTTGTAGCCTCTCTGAACTTCTAACCTGCCAAAAATCTTACAAATGACCATTGAGCAATCATTATTTGATGAAGCCAGGCTGCTGATTGAGCGGCGTTATCCTACTGGTTGGGGTGGAGCGGCATCTGTCAGGACTGACAGTGGAAAGATCCTCACCAGTATAGCGCCGGACACCAAAAACGACGGGCTGTCTCTTTGTATGGAAGTTGGCGCTATTTTGGAGGCTCATAAGCTGAATGAGACCGTTACTCATTCTCTTTGCATCTACCGCGAAGACGAGAATAACCCCTTTGTTGTTTTGACACCTTGCGGGATTTGTCAGGAACGGCTTGTCCATTGGGGTGGAGACGTTCTCGCAGCCATTTCCAACACGGACAATCAGTTGATCTTCAAGAGTCTGCGAGAACTGCAACCTCATCATTGGTCGATGGTGAATGGAGAAGAGCTGTAGGCCTTGGCACAGCGGCCAGCTCAAGGCTGACCGCTCCCAATGTACTTATACAAACTCCACCAGAGCCTTACGGCGCTTACCAACCGCTAGGGTCAGCCTCTCACCTGGCTTTAGGTCTCCCTCGGAGATCTGGCGGGTTTCTTCCAGCACGATAGATGTGTTCAGGCGGACGCCGCCGCCGCGGATGAGGCGGCGGGCTTCGCTGTTGGTGGTGGCGAAGCCGAGTTTTACCAGTAGGTCCAGCAGGCCGAGCGGTTTGGCGAGCAGAGCCAGAGGCAACTCGTGGGTTGGTTGGGTCAGGTCTTCCTGACCGTTGAACAGTGCCTCGCCTTGCTGAAGAGCGGCTTCTGCTGCGGCCAGACCGTGGACAATGCCGGTGACTTGGGTTGCCAGTATCTTCTTGGCCTCATTCAATTCCTGACCTTTGAGAGAGGACAGTCGGTCAATCTCGCCCAATGGCAAATCGGTGAAGAGTTTCAGGAAGCGTGGCACGTCCGCATCATCGACATTGCGCCAGAATTGCCAGAAGCCGAAGCTGGATAGGCGGGATGGGTTGAGCCATACCGCCCCTTCTGCAGTTTTGCCCATTTTGCTGCCCGACGCTGTTGTCAGCAGTGGCAATGTGAAGCCGAAGAGCTGGCTGCCGGAGCGGCGACCAAGGTCTACGCCGTTGACAATGTTGCCCCATTGATCGGAGCCGCCGATCTGCAATGTGCAGCCGAAGCGTTGGTTGAGCTCAACGAAATCAACCGCTTGTAGCATCATGTAGCAGAACTCAAGGACCGATAGTGGCTGCTGCGCTTCAAGACGGGAGCGCACGCTGTCGAAGGTCATCATGCGGTTGACTGTGAAGTGGGTACCGAAGTCGCGCAGGAACTCAAGGAAGCGGAACTCGTCCAGCCATTCTGCGTTGTTTACGATCTGCCCCTGCTCCTCTGAAAGATCAAAGAGACGCTCTACGGTCGCACGGATGCCAGCAAGGTTGTGGGAGATTTGCGCATCATCGAGCAGCGGACGGCTTTCACTGCGGAAGCTTGGATCGCCCACGCGGGTGGTACCACCGCCAATCAGCAGGATAGGTTTGTGGCCGGTTTTCTGCAGCCAGCGCATGGCCATCAATGGCAGTAGGTGACCGACATGCAGGCTGTCTGCTGTCGCATCAAATCCAGCGTATGCGGTGATAGGGCCTGCCTGCAGCTTTTCATCCAGCGCCTCAAGGTCCGTACATTGATGCAGGAAGCCACGATCGATCAGCAGCTGAAGAGCTTCAGATTTAGGGCGGAAGCAACGGGTGGTATCGACAACAGTGTGTTTCATAATTCTCTCCTACGCCGCGCAGGAGAGCTAAAACACGAAAGCCGCCTACGCGGCGGCTTTTGGTTCTGACCTCAATTTTACATGAGTTTATAGGAACGCGGCCGCCGATATGTCGGTCGCATAATAATAAACTGCAGAAATGATGGTCAGGTTCTTGCTCATGCCCAAGTGTATGACCGCAACCTACCGCTGCTGTCAAGAAAGTTTTGGCAGATTGTGCTGAGCAAGTACTCTCAGACCGTGTTTTTGAGCAGATTCAGCTTTAGCATCAAACCCGCTAACTCTCTCATATCATTGAAGATTGCCAGAGGGTTTTGTTGGTCTAGTCGGCTGTGTAAATTTGGGGTGCCGTGGGTGGCGCCGGTGAAGCCGAGGGCGTCCATGCCAGCGGCGTTGGCTGCCTTCAGACCCAGATGGCTGTCTTCGATGACGAGGCACTTGGCAGGAGTAACGCCCATCTCACTGGCTGCTTTTAGGAACACATCTGGTGCCGGTTTGCCTTTTGCAACTAGATCTGCCGAGAAGTATCTGTGTTCAAAACGCTCATGAAGATTAGTCAGTTTGAGCGTGTGCTCCAGTCGTTCCATGGAGCTGCCTGAGGCAATGCACATCTTCATGTTCGGGAACAGTTTGTCCAACTCATGCAATGCTTCGTGGATGCCTTTGATTGGTTGAAGGTCTTTCTCAAAGGCTGCTTTGAGAGCAGCATCCTGATTTATGAGCGCTTCATGGTTTCGGATATCCCGGCCAATCTCAGCTTCTACCTGACTGAAAACTTCGTTGGCGGACACACCGCAGAAACGCGCGATCATGTCTTCTGTGCTGATGGGGTATCCGGCTTTGGTGAAGCCTTCTGCCTCAACCTGACACCCAATCCATTCGCTGTCGATCAGACAGCCATCGCAATCCCAAATGAGCAAATCGTAGTTCATAAACAAATCCAGTTGGTTATATCGGGTGCAGTGTTGCCAGCAAGCGTGGCGTTTTGATGGTGACATGATTTGGTATTGCAACTTATCCCTGCAGGCCAGGTTGGTAAACGGGTACCCCTCAGAGATTTACTCCCAAAAACCTAGTAGTGAGCCTTTGCCAAAGCTCCGCTAGGCTGACAGGTAAACAAGCTGATTTGTGTAGCGGGGGACGTATGTCAGTTGCTTCTCAGGTGCGAAGATCCGGAGCTGCGCGGCGACGCAAGCTCAAGCCAACATTGATTGTCCGTATCCGTGGGGGCATTGGAAATCAGCTTTTTCAGTATGCTCTTGGGCGAAAAATCGCGCTTGAAACAGGGATGAAATTGCGCTTCGATCGCAGTGAGTACGACCAGTACTTCAATCGCTCCTATTGCCTTAACCTGTTCAAGACGCAGGGCTTATCAGCCACGGAATCCGAGATGTCAGCGGTCCTCTGGCCTGCGCAGTCCTTCGGGCAGACGGTTAAGCTGTGCCGCAAGTTCTATCCGTTCTATCAGCGGCGTTACATCCGTGAGGATGAGTTGTTGCAAGACAACGAAACACCAGTGCTGAAGCAAAGTGCCTATCTAGATGGGTACTGGCAGACCTGGGAGATTCCATTTTCGATCATGGAACAGCTGCGCGACGAGATCACCCTGAAGAAGCCTATGGTTCTGGAGCGCTTGAAGCTGTTGCAGCGGATCAAGTCCGGCCCCTCAGCTGCGCTGCATGTGCGGTATGGTGATTACAGTCAGGCGCATAACTTGCAGAACTTCGGCTTGTGCTCTGCCGGGTACTACAAAGGCGCGATGGATTTTTTGACTGAGCGCGTGCCTGGGCTGACATTTTATGTTTTTTCAGACAGTCCTGAGCGGGCGCGAGAGGTGGTTCCTCAGCAAGAGAACGTCTACTTTGCTGATCCGATGCAGGATGGAAAAGATCATGAAGATCTGATGGTTATGTCTTCATGCGATCATATCGTGACGGCAAACAGCACGTTCAGCTGGTGGGCGGCGTTCCTGAATGGGAATGAAGACAAGCATGTGATTGCACCGCTCAAGTGGTTCAAGAACCCAAATCTGGATGACAGCTTGATTGTTCCGCCGCATTGGCAACGGTTGTGAGGTCTAAGTCTCTGTAAGATCGCTAAGCGAACTCCAAGGCATCAACTTCATGCAGAATCTGCCCGATCGCAGTTTGCGGCAGGGTAAAGTGCTGATGGGCTCCGCTCATCTCGCCGATTACGGGGGCGTATTCCAAACCTCTGATATGCGAGAGCCATGCATAAGCACTTTGGATGTAGTCGGCTGGAAAGATCTCCACGAGCTTGCCACCTGCCTGCGTAAAGAGCAGGTTTGTGAGGCCTGCCCCGTGCGTTCCCACGATGATCTTGGCGCTGTTGAAGAGCTTCACCTGTTCTCTGTGTGTTAGCTTGCCGGGCACCACGATTTGAAAGCCACGCGCTTCCAATTGCTCGATGAGTGTTGTCTCGTTGAGGATACGCCGTGTTTTTGCGTCATTGCGTGCGATGTAGAGCTTTTGCGTGGGCACCTTGTGCATATCGAGCCCGTAGGCTGCGAGATAGTGCGTCGCGACCATGGAGGCCGCCTGCTCGCTTGCGGGCGCTCGGAACTCGCAGTTCATAGCGGGAGAGCAATGGTAGAGGGTTTTGCAGTGTATGCGTTCGTTTGCTCTGCACTCCTCCAATGTGAGGAGCGGTGTATCCTGAGCCAGGAACTCGTAGAACTCTCTCTGAAACTCCGGCAGGTCTTCTCTCAGCAGGATTTTGAGCGGGAAAGTGCGTGGTTCCAGATGCTCCAACAGGAACAACAGCGGAAACGCTACATCACAGAGGAAGTGGTAGTAATGGCGATACCCTGTTGCCATGCCGAGCATGTTGATCGCGGCGCTTTGGATCGTTCGATCTTTGAGGTGGGCAAACCGCATTGTGTTGGGTGCGGCGGCTTCTATCTGGCGGTGTTGGCTTTTCAAGACTGTAGCGCCTGTGCTGCCGAGAACTAGCGTATCAGTCAGTTTATGCAGTCGGAGCTGGGTGTGGCCTGATGGTGTGATTGGTAAAGGATAGCGGCTTTGTTCAAGCGCCCCATATTCCGTGAAGAATGCCTGCACTTGCTGAGGTAGATCGCGAGAGCTGCGCTCATCCATGGTGAGCAGGTGCTTATGCGGAGGGAGCCCCGGTGCGGCATTATCTGGAAAATAGTTGTAGCGGTCGCCGATGGCGGGGAAGGTTCTGGCGAGGGTTGATTGTAGTTTGAATCTGAGCTGCCTGCTTGTTGGCATCCAACTGCGCCATTTTGGTGCTTTACGCATACCCACCTCACCCATTCTTTGCGGAGTATGCAAGACCGTATACTGACCGGGGAGTGCTCAATATCCACGTATTCTGATCTATCAATTTTTGAGGATGTGGTCCAGGAGATGCCATTGGAATTCTGGCAAAGAAAATGCCCGGCGTCTTTTGCAAGAGCCGGGCTGTAAGTTTTACAGAAAACGCGTTGTTACGCGAGTTCTGGTTCCACCTTGGTTGGTTCTGGAGCCACCCATTTTAGGATTGGTTTACGCGCAGCGCCGGTTTCATCCAGGCGGCGGCGCGGAGCCAGGAACGGAGCACCTTCGAAGCGGTCTTTTTCGCCAGCTTTCGCACTCATCACCAGATCGCGCATGGTTGCGACGAACAGGTCCAGCGACGCGCGGCTTTCGCTTTCGGTTGGCTCGATGAGCATTGCACCACTTACGACCAGTGGGAAGTACATGGTCATTGGGTGGTAGCCTTCGTCGATCATTGCTTTTGCAAAGTCCAGCGTGGAAACGCCGGTGTCTTTGAGGAAGCTGTCGTCGAAGAGGACTTCGTGCATGCAAGGTTTGACGCCGTATGGCAGGGTCATCAGGTCCTGCAGGCCAACGCGCACGTAGTTTGCGTTCAGCACTGCATCTTCAGATGCCTGTTTCAAGCCATCAGAACCGTGAGACTGCATGTAGGAAAGTGCACGTACATACATGCCCATCTGACCGAAGAAAGCGGTCATACGGCCAAATGGCTGTTCGCCTTCGTTCAGCTGGTCGTTGGTTTCTACGACTTCCAGTTCCTCACCATTCTTACGGATGAATGGAAGTGGAGCGTAAGGTGCCAGACGATCAGACAGCACAACCGGACCAGAACCTGGGCCACCACCACCGTGTGGCGTGGAGAAGGTTTTGTGCAGGTTGATGTGCATGGCGTCGATGCCGAGGTCACCCGGCTTGGCCTTGCCAACAATCGCGTTGAAGTTTGCACCGTCACAGTAGAAGTAGCCACCAGCTTCATGAATTGCGTTTGCAATCTCAATCACTTCTGGCTCGAACAGACCACAGGTGTTCGGTTGGTGAGCATGAGAGCTGCCACCTGACCTGCGTGTGCTTCGATCTTCTCGATCACAGCTTCAACAGCCACTGTGCCGTCTTCACGTGCCGGGATGGATACAACCTTGTAGCCAACGAGCGCGGCAGTTGCCGGGTTGGTGCCGTGGGCACTTTCCGGAACCAGAACGATGGAGCGCTCTTCACCTTTGGCAGCGATTGCATGCTTGATGGCCATCATACCGCACTGCTCACCATGAGCACCCGCTTTCGGGCTCATGGCCACAGCGTTGGTGCCGGTGAGTTCCATCAGCCAGTCTGCCAGTTCAGAGATCAGCTCGAAAGCGCCCGGAACGGTTGAGATTGGCTGCAGTGGGTGGATGTCTGCAAAGCCCGGCAGGCGCGCCATCTTTTCGTTGAGGCGCGGGTTATGCTTCATGGTACAGGAGCCCAGAGGGTACAGACCTGAGTCAATCGCATAGTTGTTGCGGGACATGCGAACATAGTGGCGCATGGTTTCCGGCTCGGACAAAGCTGGAAGGTCTACAGGCTCGCTGCGCATGTGGTTGCCGAGGCGTGGAACGAAGTCCATTGGCTCGTCCAGATCCACACCACAGTTGTCCATGTGGCCGATTTCAAAGATGAGCGGCTCTTCCATGTCCAGTGCACGGTTACCAGTAAAGGTCTGGTGCGGCATTGGAGGGCCAGCTTCACCTGCGCGTGTCGGGCGTCCCTGATGGTTCATAGTCATGCCAGCACCTCCTTCAGAGCTTGCGCATAGGCTGCACGGTCCTCATCGGTGTTCACTTCAGTGCTTGCAACAACGATCAGATTGTCGATGTCACCGCCGGACTTGTCCAGACGACAGACAGGTACACCGCCCAGAACGCCTTTTGCAGCCAGTGCTTCGATCACTTCGTGTGCGTTCTTTGGTGTGCGGATGGTGAACTCGTTGAAGAATGAGGAGTTCAGCACTTCAACACCATCGATCGCGCCAAGAGCATCTGCCAGAGCGACTGCGCTCATGTGGTTGATGCGTGCAAGACGTGCGAGGCCTTTACCGCCCAGCAAGGTCATGTGGATGGTGAATGCCAGAGAACACAGACCGGAGTTGGTGCAGATGTTGGAGGTCGCTTTGTCACGGCGGATGTGCTGCTCACGCGTGGAAAGGGTCAGCACGAAACCGCGCTTGCCTTCCGCATCCACGGTCTCACCACAAACACGACCCGGCATGTTGCGGATGTACTTCTGACGGGTTGCGAACAGACCAACGTAAGGGCCACCGAATGTCAGTGGGTTACCGATGGACTGGCCTTCGCCAACCACGATGTCTGCACCCTGAGCGCCTGGGCTTTCCAGAAGGCCAAGGGAGACAACTTCAGTGAACACAGCAATCAGCAGCGCTTTGTGGGCATGTGCTTTTTCTGCAATCGGCTTCAGATCAATCAGCTGGCCGTAGAAGGATGGAGACTGAACC
The DNA here is from genome assembly GCF_001310815.1 of Pseudovibrio denitrificans JCM 12308. GTDB lineage: Bacteria > Pseudomonadota > Alphaproteobacteria > Rhizobiales > Stappiaceae > Pseudovibrio > Pseudovibrio denitrificans. Next base: position 136,521 of record NZ_BAZK01000011.1, on the reverse strand, counting down.
ACCACACAGGAGGTTTCATCATCGATCTGAGCCAGAATGTCTTCTGTGCCCATTGGGTCAGCAGGCAGCGCAACAACGGATGCGCCCGGAAGCTTAGCGGAAACGCCTTCAACCACTTCACGGTACTGTGGGTGCAGACCGCCGGAGAGAACCGCTTTTTTCTTGCGGGTCACGCGGTGAGCCATCAACACTGCTTCTGCGGTGCCGGTGGAACCGTCATACATGGACGCGTTAGCAACATCCATTCCGGTCAGGTTTGCGACCTGGGTCTGGAACTCAAAGAGTGCCTGAAGCGTACCTTGTGTAATTTCTGGCTGATACGGGGTGTAGCTGGTCAGAAATTCGGAACGCTGGATCAGGTGATCAACGGTAGCAGGAATGTGGTGTTTGTACGCCCCTGCCCCGACGAAGAACGGGAGTGATCCGGCACTGACATTCTTGTTTGCCATTGCAGAGAGCTGACGCTCCACCTGCATCTCGGTCTTGCGACGTGGCAAGGTTGTCAGTTCTTCAAGGCGAACGGCCTCTGGAATATCGGCAAATAGCTCATCGATTGAGTCTACACCGATACGCGCCAGCATGTCGGCGCGGTCGTTGTCTGAAAGCGGAAGATACCGCATGTTCCCTCTCCATCAGATTGTCTGATGCACATTGCAGCAAAAGCAAATAGGGCTTCTGCCATTTCCTGCCATGAGGTTGCCCGACATGGCAGGGGCTGAACGGCTTTTGGCTTATTGCGTATTCTTATTCCGAAAACCGGTCGGGCTTTTCGGGAGTACGCTTTGCCTTAAAGCGTTTCTACAAATGCTTTGTAATCAGCTTCGCTCATCAGGGCTTCAAGCTGTGCAGCATTCCCGAGCTTCATTTTGAAGAACCATGCAGCGCCCTCTGGGTCTTCATTTACCTTTGCAGGCTCATCAACAAGAAGCTCGTTGCCTTCTGTGATCTCGCCATCCAGCGGTGCGTAAACTTCGGATGCAGCTTTCACGGATTCTACGACGGCTACTTCATCATCCTGAGCAACGGTTTTGCCGTTCTCTGGAAGTTCGACGAACACAACATCGCCCAGCTGGCTCTGTGCGAACTCAGTGATGCCGACGGTTGCTACGTCTCCCTCAACCTTCAGCCATTCGTGGTCTTTTGTGAAATATGTGCTCATTTAAGCGTTCCCTACACTGTCGTTTGTCGATTGAAATGTGATTGGGGCAGCCCGCTGCCCTCACCGGAATTATTTTGGTTTGCGGTAGTAGCGCTGTGCTACAAACGGCATCTCAGCTACCTTGGCTTTGAGTGCGCGGCCACGGACCACAAGCTCAACTTCTGTGCCAATTTCTGCCAGTTTGGATGGGACATAGCCCATTGCCACCGGCGCGCCAAGTGTTGGGCCAAAACCACCTGATGTGACGCGGCCAATAACTTCTTCTGAACCCGGTACGCGGATTTCTGCTCCTTCACGTGCCGGAGCACGGCCATCAAGCAGCAGACCTACGCGGAGATTTTCGGTACCTTCAGCCAACTGCTTGAGCACACGCTCACCACCTGGGAAGTCGCCTGCTTCTTTGCGGCGCTTCTGCATGCAGAAGGTGATGTTGCCTTCAACAGGTGTGGTGTTTTCGTCGATGTCGTGACCATAGAGGCAAAGGCCAGCTTCAAGGCGCAGGCTGTCGCGTGCACCAAGGCCGATTGGTTCTACACGCTCATCAGCGAGCAGCGCCTTTGCGACAGCTTCAGCTGCGCCAGCAGGAATGGAAATTTCGTAACCATCTTCACCGGTGTAACCGGAACGGGACGCGATCACGGAGATGCCGTCAAACTCAAGTGGACGCGCTTCCATGAAGCCCATCTCAGCGGCTTCCGGTGCATGCAGAGCCATCACTTCAGCAGCTTTTGGACCCTGAATTGCGATGAGTGCGCGGTCTTCAACGATCTCAAGCTTCACGTTGTCCGGCAGAGCAGCTGCGATGATTTTGTAGTCGTTGTCTTTACAAGCTGCATTGACAACAAGCATCAGGCGACCATCATCTTCAGCCGCAAGCGGGCGAGACACCATGAGGTCATCGATGATGCAACCGTTGTCGTTGAGCAGAACCGTGTAGCGCTGCTTACCCGGCTTCAGTTCCTTCATGTTGGATGGAACGAGCGTTTCCAATGCAGCTGCAGTGGTTGCGTGGTCAGGGCCTACGAGCCAAGCCTGCCCCATATGGGACACGTCAAAGAGGCCTGCGCTTTCACGGGTGAAGAGGTGTTCTTTCATAACGCCGAGCGGGTATTGTACCGGCATATCATAGCCAGCGAACGGCACCATTTTAGCGCCAAGCTCGGTGTGTAGATCGAAAAGCGGTGTTTTCAGCAGGTCTGTAGCTTCAGCCATATGGTCCCCTCAGACAGTGGCGTACACGTCAAAGACCATTCCCTTTGGAATGATCAAGTACGCCCCCTCTGTCTCGAGAACCTGAGAGATTTCCCGCACTGGCAGCTACAAAAACCAGAGCGATTACTCCTTCGGTGAGAGCCTTAACGTGCGATCCATACGGATAGCGCGCTCGGCACTGCTTTCCAGAGTGTTGCTTACTATGCGGTCCTTTTGCCTGAGAGTTTCCGGGGCGGTTGCTCCTTCGGCGATAACCCAATGGGTGGCTTATTCTCTCCCGCACAGCTCTGCACTCGCCAGCCCTCCTCTCAGAACCGGCGAATGTATTCCTCCTCAGCGGCTGCAACGTGCCCCTGAGAAAGGCTGGCGCGACACTATGACGCCAAGCTGTGAACCCTTACTAACCTATTTTTTACTTTTCGTCGAATCCAAAGACGACATTTTGTCCCGGTTCATTCGGAAGAATAATATTTTCTTCCACAAATGCCCATGTCGCAGACGGCGATCCGGCCCCTAAAGTGACAGGAACGCTGAAGAGTTTGGAGTAGATTGTTTTTTCTCCGCCATCCACATCTTGTGTGACTGCTACACGCACAGGAAGCAGAACTTCGCCCCCTTTCCACGTTGGACCGGGTGTAATTGTACCCGCGATACCCAGTTTCATTGCTGAGTTCTGGCCGGATTTTTTACAGGTGCGTGCCCAATCGGTGATGATTGCCTGATAGCTGAGATTCTCAGGTGTCTTCTCTTTGCCGCGTGGGTATTTGGTCAGGATGGTTGTTCCTGAAAGTTCCTGCAAGGCGGGACATAAGGCAGGTGCCTGTAGCACGGACAGATCAAAAGTCTTCTCAGTTGCAGGCGGATTTGCTGAAGAAGATTCCAGCTCAGCATCTGATGACATGAAGCTTCCGCAGCCTGCTAGAGATGCACCGATTGCTGCCAGAAGAATTGCCCGTCCTGTGTTTTTGAGCAGTGATTTTGCCAATAAATTGCCCACCATACGAATCCCAAATTTATCTGCAGTTTTTGTTTCTATATCAGCCGCAAACGCAAATGGCGAGATACATCAGTCACCTGAAACACATTGGAGGAAGCTGACAGGCTGAATATTGGAGAAAATCAGCGCTTGATGCCCGATTAAAAACTCTTTTTCTTGACAGAGACAGCCAACATCCTTCAATTGCTCAAAGTCAAAATTCAGGAATACATCATGCAGGTTACGCCCTCCCCGAAGGCACCGGTCAAAATTTTACTTTGCGCTCCACGCGGCTTTTGTGCCGGTGTTGACCGCGCGATTCAGATCGTGGACCTCGCGCTGGAGAAGTACGGCGCTCCTGTTTATGTGCGCCACGAGATCGTTCACAACAAGTATGTTGTTGAGGGTCTGCGCAACAAAGGTGCTGTTTTTGTTGAGGAATTGGATGAGATTCCGGTTGATGACCGACCTGTAATTTTCTCTGCTCACGGCGTGCCGAAGTCCGTTCCCGAGGCTGCGCGCCTGCGTAATCTTTTCTTCCTTGATGCGACCTGTCCGCTGGTTTCCAAGGTACATAAAGAAGCAATTTTGCATGACAGACGTGAGCGTGAAATTCTTCTGATCGGCCACAAAGGCCATCCGGAAGTTGTCGGCACTATGGGTCAGTTGCCGCGCGGACGTGTCTCTCTGATTGAGACTGCTGAAGATGCACGCACATTTGAGCCAAAAACAGATCGTCAGCTGGCCTGGATTTCACAGACCACACTTTCTGTTGATGACACGAAAGAGATCGTCGAAATCCTTGAAGAGCGTTTCCCGACTATTGCAAAGCCGCACAAGGATGACATTTGTTATGCGACCACCAATCGCCAGCATGCGGTGAAGGAAATTGCGCCGAAATGCGATGCGATGATTGTTGTGGGCGCACCGAACTCCTCCAACTCCAAGCGTCTGCGCGAAGTTGGAGAGCGAGCTGGTTGTGACAAAGCATTCCTGATCCAGCGCGCCTCCGAGATTTTCTGGGGTGACTTTGAAGGCGTGAAGACCATTGGCATCACTGCCGGTGCGTCTGCTCCTGAGATCCTCGTTGAAGAAATTGTTGAAGCCTTCCGTGAGCATTTTGATGTGACACTGGAAACCGTTACAACTGCTGAAGAAGACATTTCATTCAATCTACCGAAAGAGTTACGGGCTGCTCCTTCACCTAGCGGAACAAGCGCGGCAGAATAGTTATGGCTGTATATACCGATGTTTCCGATGAAGAGCTGGGCGCCTTCATCGACCGTTTCAACATTGGCACTCTGCTCTCCTACAAGGGCATTGCCGAAGGCGTTGAGAACTCCAACTATCTGGTTCATACGGAGACGGGCTATTACATCCTGACGCTCTACGAAAAACGCGTTAATCCTGATGATTTGCCGTTTTTTCTGGGCCTGATGCAGCATCTCGCCGGTAAAGGCCTCAACTGCCCTACCCCGCTGATTGATCGCGATGGCAGATGCTGGGTGAGCTGGCAGGACGTCCTGCTGCCATGGTCACATTCCTTGATGGTATGTGGGTACGCAAGCCGCAGCTGGTGCATTGCTCTGAGCTGGGCAAAGGCATGGCGCGGATGCATCTGGCTGGCGCTGATTTTGAGATCAAGCGTCCGAACTCCCTGAGCGTTGACGGCTGGGCGCCTTTGCTGGATGCAAGCCGCGACCGTGCACATGAGGTGAAGGCGGGCCTTGCTGAAGAGTTGACGGCTGAGCTGGATGAGTTGCAGGCGCTGTGGCCGAAAGATCTGCCGAGCGGTGTGATTCACGCGGATCTGTTCCCGGACAACGTGTTCTATCTGGCAAGGAACTTTCTGGCCTGATCGACTTCTACTTTGCCTGTAATGATGCCTTTGCTTATGACGTGGCGATCTGCATCAATGCGTGGTGCTTTGAACCGGATGGCATGTTCAACGTGACGAAAGCGCGTGCGCTGTTGGAAGGTTACCGAAGTGTGCGTCCGTTCAGCGAGCTGGAGTTCGACAATCTGCCATTGCTGTGCCGCGGTGCTGCGCTGCGCTTCCTGCTGACACGTCTTTATGACTGGCTGTCTGTGCCGGAAGGTGCGCTGGTTGTTCCAAAAGATCCACTTGAATACCTGCGCAAACTCAGGTTCCATCGTGGCGTATCCAATGCGAGTGCATACGGGCTGGATAAATGAGCGATACCAAACGTGTTGAGACGTGGACGGACGGAGCGTGCTCCGGCAACCCCGGGCCTGGAGGCTGGGGCGTGCTGCTTCGCTTTGGCGAACATGAGAAAGAGCTGTGCGGCGGCGAGCCAGCCACGACCAACAACCGTATGGAACTGATGGCGGCTATTCAGGCACTGGAAACCCTGAAGCGGCCTTGTGCGGTGGATTTGTATACCGACAGCTCTTACGTGAAGAACGGCATCACGCAGTGGATGCACAACTGGAAACGTAAAGGTTGGCGGACGGCCTCCAACTCTCCGGTCAAAAACGCAGATCTCTGGCAGCAGCTAGATTCGGCTGCACAGCGTCATGATGTTTCCTGGCACTGGGTGAAAGGTCATGCCGGACACGAAGAGAACGAGCGTGCTGATGAGCTGGCACGGAAGGGTATGAAGCCCTTTCAGAAATCCAAGTAAGTCGGGAAGGTTCGGACGCACGCATGGAAAGCCCGCTTCCTCACTCCCGGCTGGATAAACCCGAGAAGAAGCCTCGCAAAGCCAAGCGGGTGCTTATTCTTGCAAATCCAACGGCCACGTCCTTCCGCTTTCAGCGTATCACGGAGATCGTGAAGTGTCTGGAAGAGGCTGGGATGAAGGTGGAGCTGAAGCTAACCAACCGTGCCAGTGAGATTACCGAGACCTGCACTGATCCAGACCTGAACACGGATATTCTGGCGATTGCTGGTGGTGATGCGTCTGTCAGTGAGGCGGCTTCTGCCATGCTGGGACGGGGAATGAAGCCGCATCTGGCGATCATTCCCTTTGGGACAGCCAATGTGCTGGCGCATGAACTGGGCGTGCCGAGCGCGCCGAAAGAGATCGCCAAGGCCATCATTGCCGGTAAGACGCAGAAACTGCACAACGGTTATGCCAATGGGCGACCGTTTTTTCTGTCGACGTCCACGGGTTTTGATGCAGAAGTGGTGCATGTCGTGCCATTGCGCCTGAAGCGTCGTTATGGTCGCTTTGCATCTCTCTTCATTGCTGCGCAGCTGGCGTTCTCTCGCCGCAAAGGCAGCTTTAAGGTGCGGGCGGATGGTGAAGAGCTGCAATGTGCCATGGCATTGATCATCAATGGCCGCTACTACGCCGGAAAACACTTGGTGGTGCCTGAGGCTTCTATTTTAGAGAAGCAGTTGCACTTGCTCACCTTCAAAGAGGATGGTGCCTGGGCGCTCTTCAAATACGCATGCCGCTTACTTACTGGCAGCGTGGTAAAATCGCGCAATGTTGAGTGCCGGACCATTAAAACAGCTCGCATTGAGGCCTATCGTGCTGCGGCTGTTCAGATCGATGGGGAGCCATTTGGCGGGACACCGCTTGAAGTTTCTGTCGGCGATTGTGAACTGACTGTGATCTGCGGAAACTAGAACAGTCTTTCCCTTCTGCGCTTCCTTTGATGGCTACAACCTCAAATTTACGTAGTGCTTCCCGCAGGTTATAACCTGCACGTCACCCTTACATATTTTAGAGTTGAAACTTTTCCAATTTAGCTCGTGAAATGAGTAGCTTAAGCAATGTACGCTACCTGGTCACGCGTTAACATCTACGCAATATATAGTTGATAGTGCGTATGTAAGTTTCCAAACTAACGATTCTAGTTATTGCATTTTTGACGTAAAGGCCGGCGGTCTCATGATGTTGCCTCGACCGAAACTTTTAGAGATAGAAAACAGAGGCCATAAACGGCATTCCTGCCACTGGCCTGCAGTGTTGTTTACAGACAACTTCAACCGATCCTGTGTGATTGAGGATATCAGCAATGGCGGATGCCGTTTGCTGGTCAACACGGGCAAGCTGACTTCAGGGTCTACCGTGAAGATTCAGGTGCCAGCCCGCAAGCTTTCGTTCACGGGCAAGATTGTCTGGCTTCATTGCGAAGAAGCAGGCATCAAGTTCACGTCCAAACCTGCTCGTCTGTGAGCGAAGCTGGATGAGTTACTGTGGTTTAGGCGTTGGCAGAGGACTGCCGAAGCCGATCGCAACCTTCCATGTACGGACGCTGTAGCTTTTGTGCTCTGAGCGTGTGTTCAGGTAGCTCTTGTTCTTGCCGATCCCCATTGGGTAGCGTTTGTTCTGCTGCACTTCGTAGGCCTTGCTTTGACTGGTGCAAAGCCGTTTGCGCATGTCTTCAGGTTGCTGTTGCAGGTCGTTCGCAATATCCCTGAGTTGCTGACCATTTGGCCCCAACTCTCCAGTCATTGCTTCTGTCAGCAGCTTGGCAGCCCGTTCGCTACGTTCCCGCCCGGTCGTTGCTCCGAGTACGACGGCCATGTAGCGCTGCCCTCCCCGATCTGTCAGTGCAACAATGTTGCGGCCCGAAGAACAGACGAAGCCAGTCTTCATACCAACGGTTCCCGGAAGCCTTGTGAGCAACTCATTGAAGGATGTGATTGCCTTGCCATCAATGGTCACTTTTGATGTGGCGAACACGTCGTGGTACTGCGGGTAACCTAGGTAGATTTCTCGCCCCAGTACAGCCAGATCACGCGCAGATGTTTGCTGGGTGGCATCGAACAATCCATTGGCGTTGGCAAAGTGGCTGGCCGTCATGCCAAGGCGCCGTGCTGTAGCGTTCATCCGCTGCACAAAAGCCTCTTCACTGCCGGCAACGCTTTCTGCAAGTGCAACGGCAACATCATTGGCTGACCCGACAAGAACCGCGTAAATGGCATCTTGCAAAGTCATGACGCTTCCGACCTTCAGGCCCGACTTCAAAGAGGCCTGCCTCATCGCCCATGGAGACATCACCACAGACGTTTCGAGATCAACTTCTCGTTTGGCGAGGGCTTCGAAGGTTACAAGCGCTGTCATCAGCTTGGTTGTTGAGGCCGGATACCACGGATCACCAGCATCTTCCGCATAGAGCACACTCTGCGTATCCAGATTCAACAGCAAGGATGGTGTGGCACTTGCGGGCGCGAGGCTACCATATGAAATCAGGATCAGGCCCAGAGCGGCGTGCACTTTTCGACACGCATTACCAAAATAAAACATGCAGCTATTAAACTCAGATAGGGAAAAGAGAGCCGGACCAGATGCCGTGAAAAAATTGCCTCGAGTGTGTCACTGCCAGAGTTATTCAGAGAATACACAGAGGTGAATGATCAAAATTTCTCCAGCAATGCTGCTGTTGCCGAGTGATCACAAATTTCCCTTGTAACCACTCGGAGTCTTTTGGGTTTGACTGCGCGTGTTAGCTTTGATTGCTACGGTCCTGCTGAGCGAATTGCTCTTTCAGCATGCGGCCAGCTTCAGCAGCGCGCATTGGCTGACCGAAGTGGAAGCCCTGCACGTACTCGCAGCCCAGCTGGAAGAGCTCCAGCGCATCGGACTCAGTTTCAGCGCCTTCAGCAACCACTTCCATGCCAAGGTCATGGCCCAGTGCCACGATGGTGCGCAGGATGACAGGGCGCGCGCTCTGGCCGTTTGGACGGACGAAGGACTGGTCGATCTTGATGGTGTCGAACTGGAAGCGCTGCAGGTAGCTCAGAGATGAGTAGCCGGTGCCGAAATCATCCAGAGACAGACCAGCACCCAGACCTTTCAGGCGCTCCAGAACCTGCACAGAGAATTCCGGGTTCTGCATGACCAGAGACTCAGTCAGTTCCAGCTTCAGAGAGCCAGGTGTGAGCGCGGTGCGTGCCAGAACGGCCTTCACATCGTTGATCAGATCAGGTTTCAGCAGCTGGCGACTTGAGATGTTTACGGAAACAAACAGCGGAAGAGCGTGTTTGAACTCGCGTTGCCATTGTGCCAGCTGACGTGCGCCTTTTTCCATCACGCGCAGGCCGAGCTCGTTGATCAGGCCACTTTGTTCAGCAACTGGAATAAACTCGGACGGCGGGATCAGGCCGCGGCTTGGGTGTTCCCAGCGCGCCAATGCTTCGAAGCCTGCTGTGGTCTTATCAGACAGACGCACGATTGGCTGGAAGACAACCTTAATCTCGTCTTTCTCAAGAGCAGAGCGCAGGTCGTTGTCCAGAGCCAGCGTATTGCTTGCTACTGGCTTCAGCGTTGGGCGGAAGATCTCGATACGGTCACCGCCGAGGCGCTTGGCGTGGTTGAGAGCAATCTCAGCATCGCGCATCAGATCCGTTGCCTTTTCAGGGCCACCATCAAAGATGGAAGCGCCGATGGAGGCTGTCAGGAACACTTCCTGATCGCCAAAGGTGACCGGTGTGCGCAGAGACTTGCGCAGCTCATCTGCGAAGGAAGCAATGCGGGTTGCGTCCTGCTCGGAGATCATGAGCACCGCAAAGGTGTCTGCGGAGATGCGAGACAGGGAGTCCTGCGGCTTGATCAGACGAGACAGGCGACGCGCTGCGGTGAGCAGCATGGAGTCACCCGCGGTCTGGCCAATGCTGTCATTGACCTGCTTAAAGCGGTCGAGATCGATCAGGATCACAGTTGGGTTGCCGCTGCCTTCTGCTCTGGAGCGAGCCAGCGCAGCAACGAGGCGATCCATGAACAGTTCGCGGTTAGGCAGGCCGGTGAGATTGTCGTGCACGGCATCGTGCATGAGGCGCTCTTCAGCGGTCTTCTGCGAGGTGATGTCGAGCAGCGTACCAACGCAGCGGATCACTTCACCATCAGAGCCGAGTACCGGACGGGCGCGCATTTTGAACCAGCGATAATGGCCGTCTTCTCCACGCAGGCGGAATGCTTGATTGACGCGGCCACGGCGGTGGTCGATCACAGCATCCAGAGTGCCACGGAACAGATCACGATCCTGCGGGTGCAGGATTTCGAGCCAAAGGCGCGCAGGCCCATCCAGAAGGCCCGGCTTGATGCCAAGAGCTTCTTCAAGGCCGCCGCTGGTGTGGATCTTGTCGCGATCTACATCCCAGTCCCAAATGATGTCGCCGGAGCCTGTCAGAGCCAGAGCACGGCGCTCAACATCGCTCACCACGGAGTGGGAGAGACCGGAGCCAGCAAAGGCGTGCTGCATGACTGTGAAACCAAGCAACAGAACGAAGAGAACGAGACCCCCTGCCAGAGCTGGCTGCACCAGATCGCTCTGCAGCATGCCAGTTGTTGCCATCCATGCTGCAAACAGCCAAGCGAGGAACAGGAACCATGTTGGCAGCAGCATAATCGCGCGCTCAAACCCGCGAACGGTGAGCATCAGAATGACGCCGAAGCCGGAGATCGCGACACCGCCCATTAGGATACGAGAGATACCCGCAGCGATGGTTGGATCCCAAAGAGCCAGACCAAACAGGCTGATCACGGTGATGAACAGGCCAATTGCGAGGTGCGTGTAATGAATGTGCCAGCGGTTAAGGCCGAGATAGGCGTAAAGGAAGACCACAAGGGCGGCTGTCAGACTGATCTCCGCGACCGCTCGATAAAGCTGGTCATCCCCCAGCGTTCGCCCGAAGACCAAGTTCCAAAAGCCGAAGTCGATACACAAGTAGACCAGAACAGCCCACGCAAGCGCTGCAGTTGCCGGGAACAGGACGGTTCCCTTCACCACAAACAGGATGGTGAGGAACAGAGCCAACAGGCCTGCAATACCAAGCACAATACCACGGTAAAGCGTGTATGCGTTGATGTTGTCCTTGTAGGCCTCAGGCTTCCAAAGTCGGATTTCCGGCAGGCTTGGGGTGTTCACTTCAGCGATGAAAGTTACGTTGGCGCCCGGATCCAGCGTGATGCGGTAGATGTCGGCTTCGGTGCTGCGCTCGCGGATTGGCGGGATGCCCTGACTTGGTGTCAGGGAAACGATGCGGCGCTGACCAAGGTCCGGCACAAGCACACCACCGCCGGTCATTTTGTAGTACGGCGCAACAAGCAAGCGATCGATCTGCTCCTCACCAGGATTGGAGAGCGCGAACACAGCCCAGGAGCTGGCGGTATCATCAACGGAGCGCACCTCAATGCGGCGGACGATGCCATCAGAATCCGGAGCGGTGGAGACCTGAATGCTTTTACTGGTGTTTGGATAAATATCGACAGAGCCGGTCAGATCGAGTGCATCAACGTCCTTCGGGACGACAATCGCCTCCAAAGCTAAAGCTTGTGATGCAACCACAATGAGCAGGAGAGCGCTTAACAGAACAGCCTGAATAACGTTCTGCATGCGCTGACAATAAGTCCCTGACACCGGCTTCTCCACGATAACGAAAAATTAACTGAATTCCTTGCCAAGATCATTACATCGTCAAGGCGCCAGTTTCATGGTTCAAGCATGTGTTACAGGCAATTTATCCCCATCTGCCTCTGATTGTGGCAGCACTTTGGCTGGTAAAGGCGCAGAATCCCGGATTTTGCCAAACAAAATATGGTCTTGCCACATTCCGTTGATGAACAAATAGGAAGGTGCGTAACCCAATTCAGAGAATCCGACCTTTGTTAAAAGTGCTCTGGAGACTTCATTGGAAGGCAAGCAGGCTGCTTCTATGCGGTGCAGATGCAGATCATTGAAGCAGAAGCAGCAGACCCGTGTGACCGCCTCTTTCATGTACCCACTGCCCGCAAACTGGGCGCCCATCCAGTAGCCCAATGAGGCTGCCTGTGCGACACCGCGGCGGACATTGGAGAGGTTCAGGCCACCCAGCAGCTCATCCGTATCCCGATTAAACAGGAAGAACGGATAATGAGAACCCTCGCGGATGTTGCGATTGTAGCGGCGAATGCGTTTGCGAAAGGATGCCTTGGTCAAGTCATCCGCTGGCCATGTCGGTTCCCACGGCTGCAGAAAATCTCTGCTGCGTGCGCGAAGATCAGCCCATTGGGCAAAGTCAGCCATAGATGGTGCGCGAAGATAGAGGCGTTGGGTGGTCAGTGTCGCAAGGGACTGGGGAGATGTGCTTGTTTTAAAAAATGACACAGCTTCTCTCCCCTCTAAATTAGAGCTCCATTATGCAGAAAGCGCAGCCTGAAATGCAACAGGCTTATGCCTTGATGCCAGCCAAACGCTCTTTTAGTTCAGCATAATTTAGCATAGGTGCCTTCGGCCCAACCTTCACAAATGTTGGATTGTCAGTGGCAAACAGCTTTTCAGCCAGCACCTGTAATCGATCCGCAGTAACAGCGTTAAGGCGCTTCTCCAGCTCTTCGATCGCAACCGGATGACCGTAGATCATCACCTGACGCGCCAGCTGTCCAGCACGAGCTGCCGGGCTTTCCAGAGCCATCAGCAAGCCGGAACGCAGCTGTGCCTTTGCACGAGACACTTCCTTCTCAGAAACACCTTTTGCAATCTCTTTCAGCTGATCCACGAGCACTTCTGTCAGTTCAGCCGCATCTTCCGGACCGGTTGCTGCATGCACGCCGAAGAAGCCGGTATCCGCGAAGGCCCAATGGAAGGCATAGACAGAGTAGCAAAGGCCACGCTTTTCGCGCACTTCCTGGAAGAGGCGTGAGGACATGCCACCGCCAAGGATGGAAGCCAGCACCTGAACGGCGTAATAATCTTCGTGCTCGTAAGGCAGGCCTTCGAAACCGAGGATGATCTGCAATTCCTGCAGGTCGCGCTCAATCGCGCCTTCCCCGCCCACATACTGAGCCAGATTGTCTTCATCCGGTGCAGAGTTGGAAAGCTTGGAGAAGTTGGCTCTTGCCAGATCTACTAGCGCTTCATGTTCTACAGCACCTGCTGCGGCGAGTACCATGTCGGACGCGGTGTACTTGCGTTCAACGTACTGGCGGATGGCATCAGCGGAGAAGCCGTTTACGGTTTCCGGAGTTCCAAGGATCGGGCGACCAAGCGGCTGATTTGGCCATGCGGTTTCCAGCAGAACATCAAAGACCTGATCATCAGGTGTGTCCTGTGCGGCGCCAATCTCCTGAAGGATAACGTGTTTTTCGCGGGCGAGCTCATCAGCATCGATGATGGAGTCCTGCAGGATATCGGAGAGAATATCCAGCCCCAGAGGCACATCATCGGCCAGTGTACGCACGTAATAATTTGTATGCTCAACACTTGTGGAGGCATTCATCTCGCCGCCAACGGCTTCGATTTCCTCGGCAATCTCGCGGGCATTCCGCTTGGTGGTGCCTTTGAATGCCATGTGTTCAAGCAGGTGTGTGATGCCGTTCTCCTGCTCGCCTTCTGAGCGGGAGCCAGCTTTCACCCATACCCCAAGAGCCGTTGTCTTGAGGTACTCCATTTGATCAGTAACTACAGTCAGGCCATTTTCTAGTTTTGTTAGTTTGACCGCCATTAAACGCCTGCTTTCACGGCACGTGCACTGCCTTCAACGAATTTCGCAACTTCCAGAGCATCTGCCGGAAGAACAGAGAATTTCTCTTCGCGTTCCATCAGATCAGACAGGTGGGCTGGCAGGTCAGGATGGATACCTGATGCACTTTCTACTGCCGCCGGGAACTTTGCCGGATGCGCTGTTGACAGCACGATCATCGGAGTTACGCCGTCATTGTGCTCTTTGGCTACATGGATTGCGACCGCTGTGTGCGGGTCAAGCAAGTAACCGCTTTCTTTGAGCGTATCAGTGATGGTCTGTGCAGTGTCTTCTTCACTTGCACGACCAGCAGAAAACTTCTCCTTGATAAAACCTAGGGCTTTTTCGGAGAGAGTGAAGCCGCCGGACTGCTTGAGGCTGTCCATCTGGCTCTTCACAGTGGCGCTGTCCTTGTCGTTCGCCGCAAACAGCAGGCGCTCGAAGTTGGAAGACACCTGAATGTCCATGGAAGGTGCAGTGGTTGCCACCACGCCGCGTGTCTCATAGCGACCGGTTTCCAGCGTACGAGCCAGAATGTCGTTGGTGTTGGTCGCGATCACCAGCTTTTCAATTGGCAGACCCATCTGCTGTGCCACGTAGCCAGCGAACACATCACCAAAGTTGCCGGTTGGAACGGTGAAGGACACTTTGCGGTGCGGTGCGCCCAGAGATACTGCGGAGGTGAAGTAATAGACCACCTGCGCAACGATACGCGCCCAGTTGATGGAGTTTACACCAGACAGGCCAACACGCTCGCGGAAGGAGAAGTTGTTGAACAGATCCTTCAGGATGCCCTGACAGTCATCAAAGTTGCCTTTGATTGCCAGTGCGTGGATGTTGTCTTCCTTCGCAGTGGTCATCTGACGCTGCTGAACAGGAGAGACACGGCCCTCCGGGAAAAGAATGAAGACGTCGGTGCGCTCGCGGCCGCGGAATGCTTCAATCGCTGCACCACCGGTGTCGCCGGAAGTTGCGCCAACAATGGTTGCGCGAGCGCCTTTCTGCGCAAGAACATAATCCATCAGGCGACCAAGCAGCTGCATTGCAACGTCTTTGAATGCAAGCGTCGGGCCGTGGAAGAGTTCGAGAACGTATGTGTTTGGAGCTGTCTGGACGAGAGGTGTAACTGCCTTATGCGCAAAGCTGGCGTAGGCTTCGTCAATCATCTGCTTCAGATCATCGTGCGGAATGGAGTCGCCAACGAATGGCGCGATCACCTTGAGCGCAACCTCGCTGTAAGGCTTTCCAGCAAATCCTGAAATTTCCTCAGTAGATAATTGAGGGAACTCTTTTGGTAGATACAAACCGCCGTCGCGTGCCAATCCCGTGAGCAGCACCTCAGAAAAATCGAGTTCTGGTGCATCGCCGCGCGTACTTACATATCTCACCGTTACATCCCTTCTCGCTTAACCTGAATCAGAGTAGTTTCGTGCCGTACCCTATTGGTATTCTTCAGGTTTTCAGCTGGAACCCAAACACAGATTCCCAAATCAGTCGCATTTGTGTTTCAAGTGCGCACAGGGAAATAGCAGAAATTTTAAGAAGTTGCACGGCGAAATCTCGTTTAGGCACGTAAGATCATGCGTGACCAATGTCGCTGGACAGCATTCCCGGATCGATACCAAGAATTTCAAGAGCATTGTGCCACTTCTGATCGCCTTCACCTTCAAAGATCAGTGAAGGATCTGTTTGGCAGGTGAGCCAACCATTGGCCTGCAACTCTGCCTCAAGCTGACCGGGCGCCCAGCCTGCATAGCCAAGTGCCAGAAGGGACTTCTTGGGGCCTTTACCTGCTGCGATGGCACGCAACACCTCTACGGTGGCTGTCAGGACAACCCCCTCTTCAATCTTGAGGCTGGTTTCTTCCAGGAAGTAATCATCGGAATGAAGAACAAAACCACGACCAGCATCAACCGGGCCACCGCGGTACACTTTGCGGTCAGCAATGTCGATCGCCAGTTGGTCATCGTCTTCCTCATCAATGATGTTCAACTGACCTAAAAGTTGCCCAAATGTGATGTTAGGGGCCGGCTGGTTGAGCACAATCCCCATCGCACCCTCTTCAGAGTGAGCGCACACGTAGATGACGGAATGGGCAAAACGGCCATCCTCCATTGTGGGCATGGCAATGAGATATTGTCCGTCAATGTAACCCGGTTTTTCACCAGACATGTTGGGGGCGCTCTCCTCATGCTTCGAACGGATTGCCTCTTACTTGAGTGTAGAGGCAATTATATTATAGGTACTCACGGATTTTTCCGGTGATCAATGATCAGTGAGAAAAACATGGGATTGTTCACGGATCATTGATTGTCTGAGAGGCAATCTTAATGGGAATTCGAAAAGGGACCGTTTAAATAGACTCTATGATTTCTAGATTCTTCAAATCGACCCTCATCGCTGCTGCGGTGCTGTCCGCCTCTGTTTTAAGCGCCTTGTCATCAAGTGTGTCTGAATGGGTAATTGTTCAAGGTGGTGCTGTCCGTCTTATTCGTGCGAGCGAGCCAACACCTGATGGCCTGTATCGCGGCGGGATTGAATTTCGCCTTGAAGAAGGCTGGCATACCTACTGGAGATACCCGGGTGAAGCCGGTATCCCGACAGAAGCCAGCTTTGTTAATTCAGTCAATATAGCTAGCGCGGAGCTGATGTTCCCGGCGCCCAAGGCTTACTCTGACGGATTTTCCACATCTCTGATCTATTCAGAGAAAGTAGTGCTGCCTGTGCTGCTCAAACGGATGGACGATGCACGTCCGGCCATTTTGAATGCGAACCTGACCTTTGGCATCTGTAAGGATATCTGCATTCCTGGGCAAGCTGAGGTTTCTCTCGTTTTTCCAGCAGCAACCATGAAAGATGAAGTTGCCGACAAGCTGGTCAACGATGCGTTTGCGCAGGTGCCAATTGCACAAGGTGATCTGCCAAGCCAGTTTCCTGAGATCAAGGTTGTTGGTGAAGGCAAAGAGCGCCAGATTGAAATCAGCGCGAAAGTGCCTGCCAAAGAAAAAGCCCCAGAGCTTTTTGTTGAGGGCCCTGCCGGCTCCTACCATGGTGTGCCAAAGCTGACTTCTGTGAAGAAGGGCAAGGCCCATTGGACGCTGCCTTACATTGGTCTGCCCGAAGATGTGAGTGAGCTTGAGCTGCGCCTGACGCTTGTGACCAAAGACGGAGCCTTCGAGGAAACGCAGAATGTCTCTGTTCCTCAAACCACAGCTTCAAACTAAGCTTTTCTAAGGGCTTTAGTTGTATTTGCGAAACGAAGAGCTCGCGGCTACAACTAGAGCCCGTTTCTTTTCAGATGCAGACCTTAAGTTGAAGGGTCTGCTATGTTGTCATCCAGAGTCCTGAGCGTATCTGATCTGAAAGCCCAAGCACTTTCAAAGGTACGCCTCAAGCGAGCAAATTGGGGAGTTTTCCATGGTCATTCAAGTGGGCGATAAGCTGCCAGCTGTAACTTTCAAAACCATGAGTGCAGATGGTCCAGTTGATGTCACCAGTGAAGAGCTGTTTGGCGGTAAAACTGTGGTGCTGTTTGCAGTTCCGGGTGCATTTACACCAACCTGTCACCTGAACCACCTGCCAGGCTTCATCGACAATGCAGAAGCCATTAAGGCCAAGGGTGTTGAGACCATCGCTGTGGTTTCCGTGAACGACGCTTTTGTGATGAGCGCATGGGCACGTGACACTCGTGCAGATGACAAGATTCTGTTCCTTGCAGATGGTAGTGCGGACTTCACAAAGGCAATCGGCCTTGAGTTGGATGCATCAGCATTTGGCATGGGCATCCGCTCCAAGCGCTACTCCATGATTGTGAAGGATGGCGTGCTGTCTTCCCTCAACATCGAAGAGGCTCCAGGCGAAGCAACAATTTCTTCTGCTGAGAATATTTTCTCTCAGCTTTAAGGGTCTCAGCCCAAAAACGTTTAAGGGGAGCCATGCTCCCCTTTTTTGTTGCTCTTCCGAAGAACTTAAAGCTACCTGCGAGGTCGACGAGCAGCATCCGAGATCATCTTGTAACGATCCGCTTTTCGCTTCTCTTCTTCCGCGTCGTAGTCGTCGTCTTCATCCTCATCATCGTCTTTCACAACCGGCTTATCCTGATTGAACCAAGCCTTGATCAGGAATGCGAAATAGACGCCCACCAAGGTGAGAGCCAGCCCTGCCCACGTGAACGCGTATTGCAGGTGGTTGTTGGAGAACGTCATGCGCGTTTCACCCGCCTGCGGCAGATCACCGGCGACGCTAACTGTCTCCTGCAGGTCAATGGTGTATGGCGCAGTCTGATCAGCCAGCATGCCCATGGCTTCTGCCATGGCCTTTGGCTCGCGAACATACCATTCATTGGTGCTCAGGTTTGGCTCAGCTGAGAACATACTAGCCACTTCAGCACGGCGTGCGAGACCTGTGATGGTCATCTGACCCCGCGGTGGAGCAGAGCCCAGACGGGTGCTGAAGTCCTTGCGATCAATCGGGACGAAGCCGCGATTGACCAGCACAGTCCATCCATCATTGGTGATGAACGGTGCGTAGACGAAATACCCCTGTCCTCCCAGCGGCCTTTCGGCTTAGTCAATGTATCGAAGTAGAACAGCTCACCAATGATGAATTGTCCTGAGACTTCGACTGGCATGTAGTCGATCTCGTCGCTGGACAGCTCTGCCCAAGAGCCTGGTCCGGGTGCGGCGACAGGCGCTTCTTTTGCACGCACCTCAGCACGTTCGATCAACGCGACCTTTTGGTCTAGCCTATCAAACTGCCACAAGCTCAGATTTGCCAGAATGGCAAGGCCGATTGCAGCGCACAGGTGCAGGATCCAGTAGCGCTTCAGAAACGGTATGAGTCTGGACTTGCTCGCGTCAGCATTTCCAGCCTCTTCATCGTCATGTTCTAATTGATCATCAGTCACGGCGTTATCTTTATTTTTTTTTGTGTGTTGTGATGGGTTTTCCGGAACCGGCTCAGGTTCCTCATGCCATTCGACATCGTTTTTGCGCGCAGGCTTTGCATCAGGTGATACATCGCCAACCTCCCTCTCAGCGATCATCAAGTTTTCCTTCCGCTGCATTGTTCTTGTACTGCAATGCGATCAACAGGCCCTTGAGAACACGCAGAAGCGTTACGCTCAACACCACGGTGACGGGTGCCCATATGATCATATGCAGCCATAATGGTGGTTGATACGCAAACTCGACAAACAGCACACCACCAACAAGAATAAACCCCAGAATGAGAATGGCAAAGACTGCTGGTCCATCTCCAGAATCTGCAAAGTCATAGGTCAGACCGCATCTGGAACAGGACGCCCGTAGTTTCAGCAGGCCCTGAAACAATGGCCCCTCCCCGCATCGTGGACACTTTCCGCGTAGACCGGCGGACAATGGATTGGCGGGAAGGCCTTGAAAGGCCTTTGTCTTTTTCCTCTCACTCATGTGGAGCCTCGGATCCAAGGGTGCCCGTGAGAACGCACAGCAGACACCTAGGTCATATACATATAGAAAAGGCGGCTTGCGCCGCCCTTATCTTTTTCGATTTTTTTGGCCTGAGATCCAGACCTACTCCTGGCTAATGCCGGCTGCTTAGCCGCCCCAGATGTAAACTGCTGCAAACAGGAACAGCCAGACCACATCCACGAAGTGCCAGTACCAGGCAGCAGCTTCAAAGCCGAAGTGCTTGGTGGTGGTGAAGTGGCCAGCCAGAGCGCGGAACATACACACAGCGAGGAAGATGGTGCCCACGATCACGTGGAAGCCATGGAACCCGGTCGCCATGAAGAAGGTTGCGCCGTAGATGTTCTCAGAGAAACCGAAGGCTGCGTGGGAGTATTCGTAGGCCTGACAAATGGTGAAAATTACACCGAGGACTACGGTTGCAATCAGACCCCACTTGAGACCCTCGCGATCACCATGAACCAGAGCGTGGTGCGCCCAGGTCACTGTTGTACCGGACAGCAGCAGGATCAGGGTGTTCAGCAGAGGCAAGTGCCATGGGTCGAAGGTCTCGATGCCCTGTGGAGGCCATACGCCACCAGTGTGCTCAACACGGCCAAACTGTGCTGCTTCGCCTGCGAACAGGGATGCATCAAAGAACGCCCAGAACCACGCCACGAAGAACATAACTTCGGACAGGATGAACAGCAGCATGCCGTAACGCAGGTGCAGAGACACAACGCGGGTGTGATGACCCTCGCGGGACTCGCGCACAGTGTCACGCCACCACATAAACATGGTGTAGAGAACAATTGCCAGACCAATGGCAAACAGCGCCCAACCGCTTAATGTGAAACCGATAGGCTGAAAGTCAGTCCAGCCTTTCCAGTAGGAAAGGTCTAACGAAAAGTTGATACCGCCTTCGCCCATCCGCATAAACGCAATGGCACCAATTGCCATAACCAACGCTCCAACAGACCCGATAAAGGGCCATGGGCTTGGCTCGATAATGTGATAATCGTGGTTCTTCGCACCAGCCATATCTTTCTCCCCATTTCAAAAAGGTCGCTTCTGCTAAAGCAGATCCGTCTCGCGACCTAAAGCTTGTCAGTGGCCGCGTCGCTTGGAGAAGCCACTGCAGCTGTTTCTTCCTCGCCGTCTTTCGGCAATTCAAAAAAGGTGTAGGACAAGGTGATTTCCTTGATGTTTTTCAGGCTTTCGTCCTTGTCCAATTCCGGATCGATGAAAAACACGACCGGCATATCGATTGACTCTCCTGACTGGAGCGGTTGCTCGGTAAAGCAGAAGCAATCAATTTTGTTGAAGTAGCCCCCTACTTCAAAAGGGGCCACATTGAAGGTGGAGGTTCCGGTTGAAACCTGCTGCGCAAGGCTTTTGGCTTCGTACATGATCTCAGTCATCTGACCGAGCTTCACGCGAACCTTCTTCTGTTTCGGTTTGAAGTCCCAATCCAGACCCGGAGCGACGTTAGCGTCAAAGCTCACGATGATCTCACGATCGAGAATTGTTTCGGATGCCTCTTCCGCACGCTGGGTGGTTCCGCCATAGCCCGTCACCTGACAGAAGAGCTGATAAAGCGGGACAGCAGCGAAGGACAGACCAACCATTCCGAAGAACACACCAGCGCAAATCACGGCAACGGTTGCGTTGCTGCGTTTCGCCTTTACCTGTTCTGCAGTTTCTGAGTTTTGATCAGTCATCAGCGTCTCTTACAGCGGGCGATCAATGATGCCCGGGCCGAGCTTTACGATGGTGACGACGTAAAACATAGCAACCAGTACAGCCAGAGTGACTGCAAGCGCCACAGAACGGCCGCGACGGGTCTTGATTTGCTCTTCAGAAAGAACTGCTTTTTGCTTGCTCATTTTCTTCTCTTTCCTGTTGTGCGTTAGACCGGACCAATCATGTTCTCAGCGAGCAACCCTGCGAAAATCAGCATGAGATAGAACAGTGAGAACTTGAAGAGAGACATTGCTGCTTTCTTGGCTGCATCACCTTCGCGCACTTTCCAGACGCGGATTGCGTAGCCAAGGAACACCAGACCAAGGATCGCAGAGCCAACACCGAAGAAGGCGGATGCGAAGCCCAAGAAGTATGGTGACATACCAACCGGCAGAAGCAGCAGGGAATAGAGAACGATCTGATGACGGGTTGCGGTTTCACCAGCAACGACCGGCAGCATAGGGACACCGGCTTCCTGATAGTCGCCGTTTTTAACCAGCGCCAGTGCCCAGAAGTGCGGAGGTGTCCAAGTGAAGGTGATCATGAACAGCGCGATGCTGACCAGAGTAACATCGCCAGTGACCGCAGCCCAACCAACCATTGGAGGGAGCGCGCCAGCTGCGCCACCGATCACGATGTTCTGCGGTGTGCTGCGCTTGAGCCACATTGTGTAGATGACAACGTAGAAGAAAATGGTGAATGCCAGCAGGCCAGCTGCGACCCAGTTTGCGACCAGACCGAGTGTCAGGACGGAACCGAAAGAAAGCACCATGCCGAATGCAAAGGCTTCTTCGCGCGTGATTTTACCTGCAGGGATCGGGCGTTTTTTGGTGCGGGACATAACAGCATCAATGTCTGCATCCCACCACATATTCAACGCACCAGATGCACCGCCACCAATAGCGATGCAGAGAATAGAAATGAAGCTGAGGAATGGGTGCTGGTTGCCCGGCGCCATGACAAGGCCAACAGCTGCTGTGAACACAACAAGGGACATTACCCGCGGCTTGAGCAGCGCGATGTAATCAGAAACGCTGCCACGACCGCCCAGATCGGTAACGTCTTCCTGAAGTCCTTGAGTCTGATCCAGCATTGTCATGCCTGTACCTCTGTCGCGATAGAGAAGCCTGTGCTGTTTTCAGCGTTCTTGGCTTCATTCCCGGAACATTGGAGCACTTCCGGGTCTTGTGCTTCGGCTAGCACCGGGGGCATTGGCCGCCCCCGGTAATCTCAGGCCAGTTACTTGATCTTTGGAAGGATCTCGAACTGGTGGAATGGAGGAGGTGAAGACAGTGTCCATTCCAGAGTGGTTGCGCCCTGACCCCATGGATTGTCGCCAGCTACACGCTTCTTGAGGAATGCATCAGCAACACACCACAGGAAGATGAGCACGCCAATGCCGGAGATGTAGGAACCATAGGAGGAAACCATGTTCCAGCCAGCGTACGCATCCGGATAGTCAGCATAACGACGTGGCATACCAGCAAGACCAAGGAAGTGCTGTGGGAAGAACACCAGGTTCACGCCGATGAACATCACCCAGAAGTGCAGGTTACCGAGGAACTCGGAGTACATGTAACCGGAGATTTTTGGGAACCAGTAGTACCAGGCTGCGAAGATCGCGAACACAGCACCCAGAGACAGAACGTAGTGGAAGTGAGCCACAACGTAATAGGTGTCGTGCAGAGCGCGGTCGAGACCTGCGTTTGCCAGCTGAACGCCGGTTACACCACCAACGGTGAACAGGAACACGAAGCCGATTGCCCAAACCATTGGCGTGCGGAACTCGATGGAACCACCCCACATGGTCGCGATCCAAGAGAAGATCTTAATGCCGGTTGGAACCGCAATCACCATGGTCGCGAACAGGAAGTACGCCTGAGTGTCAGCAGACAGACCAACGGTGAACATGTGGTGCGCCCACACGACGAAGCCAACAACACCAATCGCCACCATCGCGTATGCCATGCCGATGTAACCGAACACTGGCTTATGGGAGAAGGTAGAGATGATGTGGGAGATGATGCCGAATGCTGGCAGGATCAGGATGTACACTTCAGGGTGACCGAAGAACCAGAACAAGTGCTGGAACAGGATTGGGTCACCGCCACCAGCAGCTTCAAAGAAGGTGGTGCCGAAGTTACGGTCTGTCAGAAGCATGGTGATCGCGCCAGCCAAAACAGGCAGGGAGATCAGCAGCAGGAATACAGTCACCAACACCGCCCACACGAACAGTGGCATCTTGTGCATGGTCATGCCTGGGGCACGCATGTTGAAGATGGTGGTGATGAAGTTGATCGCGCCAAGAATGGAGGATGCACCTGCAACATGGAGTGACAGGATTGCAAAGTCCATTGCAGGACCAGGCTGACCTGAGGTGGACAGCGGAGGATAGATGGTCCAACCACCGCCAACACCGTTTGCACCTGGAGGCCCTGGTACGAACAAGGACATGAGCAGCAGGATGAATGCTGGTGGCAGAAGCCAGAAGGAGATGTTGTTCATGCGCGGGAACGCCATATCAGGCGCACCGATCATGATCGGAACAAAGTAGTTCGCGAAACCACCGATCAACGCTGGCATAACCATGAAGAAGATCATGATCAGCGCGTGCGCTGTGGTGAACACGTTGAACATGTGCGGATCTGCGAAGTACTGCATTCCCGGTTCTTGCAGTTCCATACGCATAACGATGGAAAGAAGACCGCCGATGATGCCAGCCATGATCGCGAAGATCAGGTAAAGGATACCGATATCCTTGTGGTTGGTGGAGTAGACCCACCGCACCCATCCGGTTGGATGGTCATGTGCATGCGTTTCAGACGCAGACATAGTTGTGCTCCCTCGTAAAGTTCTTGCTCGTATGCGCAGCAGCCCTTGACGCGCGCATACTCGGCTAAATCAGTGGTCCCGATTAACGGGACGCAACCTTCACGTCGGTGGCTGCGGTGGCAGCAACCTTCTTCTCATCAGCAATCAATTTTGCGAGAAGTGTGTTCGCTTCGTCGATGTCGGACTTCGCAGCTTCGGCCCAGGCCTGGTACTGCTCTTTGGTCACGACCTGAACGGCGATTGGCATAAACGCGTGGTCCTTACCGCAAAGCTCAGAACACTGGCCGTAGAACATGCCGGTGTTATCAGCACGGAACCAGGTTTCGTTGAGGCGATATGGAACGGCGTCGATCTTGATGCCAAATGCAGGAACAGCAAATGAGTGGATCACGTCAGCTGCTGTCACCTGAACACGCACGGTGGTGTCGACTGGAACAACGATGTTGTAGTCCGTTGCAAGGAGGCGAGGAAGTTCTGCGTCTGTCAGGCCTTTTTCAGCCATGATGCCAGCGCGCTCGTCGTCCTGAATCATCAACGCATCAAAAGACACGTCTTCCATGCCTTCGTCGGCATATTCATAACCCCAGTACCACTGGTAGCCAGTCGCCTTGATGGTCATTTCGTATTCAGGGATATCAAGCTGCTTGAAGAGCAAACGGAAAGACGGAACTGAGATCATCACCAGAATGAGGATTGGAACAACGGTCCAGACAACCTCGATCATGGTGTTGTGTGAAGTGCGAGATGGCGTTGGGTTCGCCTTCTTGCGGAACCGGATCATCACAACAAGCAGCAGAATTGCTACAAATACTGTCACGCCGGCCATAATGATAAGGGTAAAATCGTTAAACCAGCGAATGTCTTCCATCACTGTTGTCGCCGCAGGCTGCATACCCAGCTGCCACGGCGTTGGCTGTGCAGCACTGGCCGCACCTGCCATAAAACCCGTCAGTCCAATTGCTACAATCGCAGCAACGGCCGCCAGGTGATGCTTCAAGAGCTTCATCACGTCTTGCGCTCCCTGTCCCTCTTAATGCCGCCGAAACGGCAATCCTCTTCTTGTTCACGCACGTGGGGTGCCCACTTTGGCCCGTCCGACCAGTCCTCACACCTGCGTGAATCCCTGCGACATATTAACCCAATAAGGTTTCTACGCGATTCCCCTTAGGTTATAGCGACTATAAGTCGCAGTATCATTTGACTTTGATCAATGTGGGTGACAAAAAACATAAGAAATCCGCAGATGCAATGGGATTTTGAGCCCGCTCTGGTGTTTTCACCTAGTTACTTTCCCCTATAAAGAAAATCGATCATTTCTATCCACGCGTCTAATTTCACACACCAAATCGTCACTTTATCGGCAAAAAGGATCGTTACCTCGGCGTGAACAAAGTGAGTCGGAACCCTCCTTCCCCGTCAGTTAAGTGGACAGCGAATAATGCCAGTTTGCGCTTTGACATCAGGAGCGGTATTCCAATATTTTAGGGAAGCACCCCTCGCCGGCTGGTTGAGGAGACAGGCACTGCGTAGCCAGTGAACTGGAGGAAGGTTTTTTGAAGCAGTTTTTACGCACGCTGACTTTAACAGTTGCGATGACAATGGCGGGCACCGTCGGGTTTTCCGGTGCAGGCTATGCGCAACAGGCACTCGGCGAACTGAAGGGCGAGTTTGGTGATTGGCAGCAGCGTTGCGCCACTTCTCCGGGATCCAACGTCGAGCAGTGTGCTCTTATTCAAAGCGTTACAGATTCTGCGCGCGATACCGTGGGCCTGACAGCGATCATTCTTAAGACGGCTGACCAGCAAGCAACCGTTTTGCGCATTCTCGCTCCACTGGGCGTTCTGCTGCCTATGCAGCTTGGCCTGAATGTTGATGGCAAAGATGTTGGCCGTATGCCTTTCATCCGCTGTCTGCCAGCTCCAAGCGGCTGTGTTTCTGAAGCGATGTTGGAAAAAGACCTGATCGACAAGCTGACGAATGGCCAGACTGCGACCTTTATTATCTTTGAGACACCAGAAGAAGGTATCGGTATTCCGATTTCCCTGACTGGTTTGAAAGAAGCGATTGCGGCTCTTCCATAAGCCCTCGCTCCTCTAAAAAGTAAGCTGAAAGCCGATGTGATGTTAATCGCTTCGGCTTTTGTCTTTTCAGAGCCGCAAAAATACCGTTTTTAGCCCTTCTGCTTTTCAGGCTCTGGCCAGATATCTGCCTCGGTAAAGCCCAAAGCTGCAAAATCGTCTTTTCGGGCGGCCTGTTCCATCTCATTCCCCAAGAAGAACTCGTCCAGCTGCGGAGGTTTGACGGAGGTTCCGCTCAGCATGGCATGCACCTGTCCGCGGTGGTGGATCTGATGCTGGAAGAGGTGCAGTAGAATTCTGTCTGCCTGTTCTCTCATCGGTTTGTCATCTCGTAGCAGGAGCATTCGCGAAAGATCAGATAGTTCCAGAGCTTCAACAAGACCAATCAGCTTGGTATCGCTCTTTCTTTGCGCTTCGAAAAGCGGTGCGAGTTCGTCGAATGGGTATTCAGGATCGAAAGCACGGATGCCGAGTGGGTTTCCTTCCAGAGCGCTGACATAGAACCAGTCAACGGTGAGGATGTGGTTCAAGCTCATCAAAATGGAGGGGAAGAAGCTGGTTCGCTCTGCGGTCAGCTCCTCTTTTGTCAGGTTTTGACAGCTGCTCAGGAGCCTGTAGTTGGCCCAGGCGTTGTTCCTTGCCTGCGCTTTAAAGTATTGAAGTGTCATCATTACATTATCTTATTGCATTGAAATAGAACGCTATCGAACCGAGAGCCCTCTTAGTTTTCCTAAAAAGGTGCGGGCCGGGCAAAGGGTTTTTGCACCCTATATTCGATAGGCAGTTTTTTATGAAGGCACATTCTGATTGATTGCGGCTACATCGGCCCGTCAGAACAGAAAAACAGCCCCTTGCAGGTGAGCCTTGCCCATAGCGCTGCATGTCTATATCGCGTTTGTTGTCACGACATTAATGATCATGTCCGTGCCTGACGCCAGCAAAATGCTGATCCTTTCCAGATCCGCATCCGGTGGCACTTTTGCTGGGCTCTTTACTCTTATTGGCGTGAAAGCCGCTGAAGCCATTCAGGTGATACTGGTCTCCTTCGGGCTTTCCTGGCTGATTGTGAGCTATCCTTATGTGTTTGAAGTTGTGACCGTTTTGGGGGCAGCCTATCTGATTTATCTGGGCATCCGCAGGTGGCGGGCTGCGGATGGAAAAATCAAGGAGCCCAGCGGACAAGGTTCAGACTTTCTCACCGGTTTCACCATCAGCATTGCCAATCCTAAAACCCTCATCTTCCTCGCAGCTCTGTTTCCTCATTTCCTCAATCATACTCATCCCGTTGATGGCCAGTTTGTTCTTCTTGGTACCACTTTCCTGCTCATCGCCACTTGTCTGGACTTGCCGCTCGTTCTTGGTGGTGGGCTGGTTGAGCGCCTGATCCGGTCGCCGCGGATTGAAGACATTCTGAAGCGGTTTAACAGCGGTGTGCTTTTGACGGCGGGTGTTTTTCTGATGGGCCTGCTGGTTTTCAGATGAAACAGAGAGCTTGCTTAAAACTCTCGCAGAAATCCCAAGGGTTTGATTGCGGAACTTATGCATGTTGGGAGCATCTCCGTGCAGCAGTTTGCTCTGCGCCAGCTGCCTTCAGGAACATCACGTCGGGTATTGGATCCAGATGATGACTATCAGCCTTTATCTTGGGTTTATTGCTGCAACCTTCATACTGCTTGCCATTCCCGGCCCTAACATAATGATGATACTGGCGAAATCGACACGAGAAGGCACAGCAACCGGGTTGATTGTCATGGCTGGCATGACCATCGCGCAGGCGGTGCAGATACTTGCCGTTATTCTGGGTCTTTCCTGGGTGGTGCGCACATATCCTGATGCTTTTGAGATCATTCAGCTGGGTGGTGCCGCCTATCTGATCTTTCTTGGGATCACCAGCTGGCTGCGTGCCGGGCGGCATGACAAGATCGAGAGCCATGGGCGTAAGCACTTGAAAATCGGTTTTCTGGTTGGTCTTTCCAATCCGAAGTCACTGCTGTTCATGGCAGCTTTCTTTCCGCAGTTTATCGACAAGGCCTCCCCTCCAGATCCGCAGCTTGCTCTTATGGGCGCGACTTATCTGGTGATGGCGGTTTTGATTGATGGGTTGATTGCTATTCTTGGCGGGTATTGGCGCAACTGGATGTCTGCGCCATCGGCCAAGTTCAGGCTTGATCGAGTTTCTGGTGCGGTTCTGGTTTGTGCAGGTTTGGTGCTTGCCTTCCTGCACTAACCCTCAAATACTTGGGAGCGATGGGCTTCCCTCCCCCTTTATTGACGAGTAAGCCTTGAAAGTGCACGGATTGTTCGCCACAACAGAGCAAATCCATTTATTTCGGAGTTTTACCCATGAGCGATAAACCGATTGATCTTCTCCAGACCTCAGGACTGGACGAGGAGACAGCGCGCCAGATCACTGCGGCAGCGCTGAAAGGCGCCGATGATGGGGAACTTTATTTGGAGTACAGCCAGAACGAAGGCCTGGTGTTCGATAATGGACGCCTGAAATCTTCCAGCTTCAGCACCGGTCAGGGCTTTGGCCTGCGCGCTGTTGTTGGTGAAGCCTCTGGCTATGCCCATTCCGACGACATTTCCGAAGCAGCGTTGAAACGTGCGGCTGATGCTGTGGCGTCCGTGCAAAGCGGACATTCCGGCACGTATGCAGCACCGCCAACCCGCACCAACCAGAAGCTCTACACGGATGAAAATCCGATCGGCAGCCCAACTTTTGCTGAGAAGGTTCAGCTGTTGCAGGAGATTGATGCCTATGCGCGGGCGAAAGACCCACGCGTTCAGCAGGTAACTGTTTCTTTGGCTGGCAGCTGGAAGACCGTTGATATTTTGCGCGCTGATGGGCACCGCATTCGCGATGTGCGCCCGCTGGTTCGCCTCAACGTTTCCATTGTGGCCGGTGATGGCGACAAACAGGAATCTGGGTCCTACGGCTCTGGTGGCCGCGAAGGGTTTGGTGAGTTTGTGGCAGAGACCAGCTGGCAGCATGCGGTTGATGAAGCGCTGCGTCAGGCTCTGGTCAATCTGGAAGCGATCCCGGCTCCGGCGGGTACGTTTGATGTTGTGCTTGGCAACGGCTGGCCGGGCATTCTGCTACATGAAGCCGTTGGCCATGGTCTTGAGGGAGACTTCAACCGCAAGAAGACCTCTGCTTTTGCTGGTCTGATGGGTCAGCAGGTGGCCGCGAAGGGCGTGACGATCGTTGATGATGGCACCATTGCCAAGCGTCGCGGCTCTCTTTCCGTTGATGATGAAGGTACGCCAACGGGCCGTACGACACTGATCGAAGATGGTATTCTCGTTGGGTACATGCAGGATCGTCAAAACGCACGTTTGATGGGTGTTGAGCCGACTGGTAATGGCCGCCGTGAGTCCTTCTCACATCAGCCACTTCCACGCATGACCAACACCATCATGGAAGCCGGTGATAAAGACCCAAAAGAGATCATTGAGAGCCTTGAGGATGGTATCTATGCCGTTTCCTTTGGTGGTGGTCAGGTTGATATCACTTCTGGCAAGTTCGTGTTCTCTTGCACAGAAGCTTACCGCGTTCAAAACGGTAAGATTGGTGCCCCAGTGAAAGGTGCGATGTTGATCGGTAACGGTCCTGATGCTCTGACACGTGTTTCCATGATTGGTAATGACCTGAAGCTTGATCCGGGTATTGGTACTTGTGGCAAGGCTGGTCAGGGTGTGCCGGTGGGCGTGGGCCAGCCAACCATGCGCATCAATGAGATGACTATTGGTGGCACAGCGACCTGATTGGTTTCAGATCATTTTAAGAATTTTAAAGGGGCAGTGATGCCCCTTTTTCTTTGCGGTCCGCTTTAGTCTCGCAATGGGATAGCTGGCACTTTGCCGGCACGGATGCGGTTGGTTTTCCAGTTCATCACATGACGAATGCCGTTTTCATAAAGCACTTTCATCACTGGCGAAAACGCCTGCATATGCTCTGCATAGAAGTCATCGGGACTGTCGTAGGTTCCGAAATCATTGTTGATGCCGGTTTTCTGGATGTAGGTGTCTTGTCCCTGCCAGTCGACCTGAGGCGCACTGAGGCAGTTGGTGCCGACACCGTAACCACACAGGGATTGGCGGCTTGGGGCAAACTCCTTTTGCAGCGCTGTCAGAAAGGCCTCATCCAGAATAAAGCCCTCCAGATTGATCCAGCGATCTTCCAGCCAGATCTCCACCCAGGAATGCAAGATGTTCTCAGGGGCGATTTTGTAAACAAGCTCCGGCACCACACCACGCTGCAGCTCCTTATGGATGGTGAAGCCGTGCAGGCGGCAAGGGATACCAACTGCGCGCATCAGGGCCATGAGCAGTGTGCCCTTGGTGTTGCATTGACCGATACCATCAGCGAGCACCTGACTGGCAGGGATATTGTCGGCCTTGTTGTAGCCGAACATGATTTCATTGCGGACAAAATCATAGACAGCGCCTGCCCGATCAAAAGGTGATAAGTCCTTCCATTTACGTTGATCTACAAGCTTACGGATGGTTGGCGCCCGGAAGTTTAGCAGTCGGGTTTCCTTGAGCAGGACATCTAATTGAGTGTTCGGTTTATCCAGCATTTGCGCCTCCAATCGAGAATGAATCGACTGTAAAGGCTCTAGTCACTGTAGGTTCAAGGGCTAAATTGCATCTTTTTTCAATACAACCTGAACACCGGAAATTGCAGTTCGTTAAGGGTCCTGAAGATTTGCCTTAGCTTGTCTGCATTGTGTTGAAGCCGAATTTACGATGGGTCTGTAGCTTTTCCTGCAAAAATAATAATGAGCCGCCCCTTTTCATGATCTCACTCCACCAACTGGATTTTGTCGCAGACATCATGCTGTTTTTGAGCATGGCGATACTGGTGGTGCCGTTTGCCAAGCTGATCCGGGTTGGGACGATTGTGGGCTACCTGATTGCCGGTGTCATTCTTGGCCCCTGGGGGATCGGGCAGTATCTAGGCAGCCCTTTCAGCACGCCGGATGAACTTCGCCCTATCGGTGAGCTTGGCGTGGTGATGCTGCTGTTTCTGATCGGGCTGGAACTTAATCCCGGCAGGCTGTGGTCATTACGGCGGGAGATCTTTGGCTCAGGGTCTGCTCAAGTCGGGTTTTCTGCACTTCTGATTGGTCTGGCAATCTATTTTGCAGGGCTGACCTGGCAGAAGTCACTCATAATCGGGCTCTCCCTCGCCCTCTCCTCAACCGCTCTTTCCTTGCGCATTTTGCAAGGCAGTGGGGACCGGACGACACCCATGGGGCAAACCTCCATCGCAATCCTGTTGTTTCAGGACATGATGATCGTTCCCATTCTCGCCCTGATGGCGATTGTGGCGCCAGTTCCGATTGATACGGGACAACGGCCCGGTTGGGAGACCGCATTGATTATGGCGTCCACCGTGCTGCTGTTGGTTGCTGTTGGGCGATATCTACTGACTCCGTTGTTTCGCCTGTTTGCCCGCATTGGTGCCAGAGAGATGATGACGGCCTCTGCATTGCTGACCGTGCTGGGAGCTGCAGCACTGATGAAAGCCGTTGGGCTCTCGAGTGCTCTTGGGGCGTTTATAGCGGGGTGATGTTGGCAGAGAGTTCATTCCGACATGAGCTGGAAGCAGATCTTGAGCCGTTTCGTGGCTTATTGCTGGGCTTCTTCTTCATCACCGTGGGCATGTCCATTGATATGAACTTTGTCTTCCAGAACTGGGTGATAGTGCTGGCTTGCAGTTTTGGGCTCATGGTTCTGAAGTGCTTAAGCATCTTCACCGTAACCCGCATATCCGGTCATACCTCTGAAAACAGTTTGCAGATTGGCGGGTTACTGGCGCAAGCGGGGGAGTTTGGTTTTGTTATCTTCTCCGCGTCCGTTGCCGTTGACCTGCTGAACCCGCATCAAAGCAGCCTGCTTTCTGCGATTATCTCCTTCACCATGGCTTTCACACTGCTCAGTGTGAAACTGACGCAGTGGTTTGGAGTTAAGCTCAGGCCGGAACCGGTAAAGCCGGACATTCCCAATACAGAAGGTGGGCGCACTAATGTGCTGGTGATCGGGTTTGGTCGTTTTGGGCAGCTTGCCAGCCAGATGCTGATTGCACAGGGCTCAACTGTGACCGTTCTGGATATGGATGCCCAGCACATTCGGGAGGCTTCGCGCTTTGGCTATCGGATCTATTATGGAGATGGTCGGCGACTGAATGTTCTGCGGGCAGCTGGGGCAGAAAATGCCAGCGTAATTGCGGTGTGTACGGAACGTGCTGAGACAACCAGCCAGATTGTGCGTATGACCAAAACACAGTTTCCGCTCGCCAAGATATTTGCGCGCGCTCATGACCGGCGCCATGCCATTCAATTGGTCACTGCCGGGGCGGATTATCAACTGCGCGAAACACTGGAGTCAGCGCTGGAGTTTGGGCGGGAGATTCTGGAGGAGCTTGGAGAAGACGAGGATCACACTCACGAAATTCTTGCTGATGTTCGCCGGCGTGATGCGGAGCTGTTGGCCTTGCAACAGGTTGGTGGGCTTTATTCAGGTTACAAGCAGTTCAAACTGCCAGAAGTGCCAGTGAAACCACTGATCAAACCAAAGTCCGAATCCACGGCCCTGAACGAGCCAGCACGGCGGTTGGCAGAGGCTGAAAAACAGGCTGAGAAGGAGCAGGCGGACAATTCTGAAAAAACTTCAACACATAAGCCATCATCAGACTAGCTTTATACGGAAAACTACATTTTCCCTTAGATACAATTAAGGTATTTCCCTCAGAATCGACAGAAATCAGCAAAGTCTGTTTCAGTATTTGAATTTTGTTTTTAGGGTGCCAATGGCAGAAGCTCACGTCCCTCCGTTTTTTATTGAAACCATTGTGGTTCTCTCCGCAGCCGTCATCGCCGTTCCAATTACCAAACGGCTTGGACTTGGCGCGGTTGTGGGCTTCCTTGCAGCGGGCATGGCGATTGGCCCTTATGGCATCAGCTTCTTCAATGAGCCTGAGCGAATATTGGGCTTTGCGGAGCTTGGGGTGGTGCTGCTGTTGTTTGTGATCGGGCTTGAGCTTGAGCCCGCCCGATTATGGACTATGCGGCGAGACATCTTTGGCCTTGGCACGGCACAGGTGCTGATTTCCGGCCTTGTACTGACATTAGGGGCCTTGATGTTTGGCCTTTCCTGGCAAGTTGCGCTGATTGCCGGTCTTGGCCTTGCTTTGTCGTCCACCGCATTTGCCTTGCAGATGCTGCAAGAGCGTGGCCATCTAAGCACCAAGTATGGCCAGCGGGCTTTTGGTATTTTGCTGCTGCAGGACATGGCCATTGTGCCTTTGCTCGCCATGGTCGGCATTCTGGCCCCTGCTGAAGCGGACGTAGAAGAAGCTTCCATTGCGATGCAGGTGATTACGGTTGTTGCCGCCGTCGGTTTCGTGATCTTTGCCGGACGCTTCCTGCTCTCGCCCCTCTTCCAGCTTCTGACCGCATCTGGTGCGCGTGAGTTGATGATTGCCGCCGCTTTGTTGGTTGCGCTTGGCAGTGCAGGCTTGATGAGCCTTGTGGGATTGTCCATGGCTCTCGGTGCATTCCTTTCCGGCGTGATGCTGGCAGAGTCCAGTTATCGGCATACGTTGGAAGCTGATATTGAGCCGTTCCGATCCATGCTGATGGGCTTGTTCTTCATGACGGTGGGCATGGCGCTGGAGCTGGATCTTATTGTCGCCAACTGGCAGCGCATCGTTTCTGCTGTGGTCCTGCTTATGATCACCAAGGGCGTGTTGCTTTGGGGGCTTTCCCGCTTGTTTGGATCGTCCAACTCCGACGCACTCCGTGTGGCTGTTACTCTGCCTCAAGGTGGTGAGTTTGCCTTTGTGTTGTTCTCAACAGCGACCGCTGCGGCCATTTTGCCGGAAGAAACAGCCAATATTCTGAGTGCGGTTGTGATCCTGACCATGCTGCTGACACCCCTTGGCGCTGTCGGTTTGGACTTCGTGGCCGAGCGCATGAAGAAGCATGGCGATACCACCAACAAGATCGAAACCTTTGAAGATGCTTGCCCGAGCGTTCTGATCGTTGGCTTTGGTCGCTTTGGCATGATGGTTGCGCAAATGCTGACTTCTGAAGGTATCTCCGTGACCGCGCTCGATAACAAGCCGGACCGCATCAACTACGCGCGTCAGTATGGCTACAAGGTCTATTATGGTGATGCAACGCGGCCTGATGTTTTGAAGGCTGCTGGTGGCGAGAATGCGACCTTGATCGCGCTGTGTATTGAAAATGACCGCGTGATGAAGCAAGCCATCTTGCAGATTAGATCCGCCTTCCCGAATGCGGCTCTTTATTGCCGTGCAACGGATCGGGCGCATGCTTTGGATCTCACCCGCCTGGGTGTTGACTACCAGATCCGCGAGACGTTCGAGTCCAGCCTCACCTTTGGCCGCAAGGCACTTGAGTACCTTGGTCTGCCAGCGGACCGGATTGATGAGGTTGAGGATGATGTTCGCAAACGGGACGATGAGCGGCTGACAATGCAGCTGGCTGGTGGTGATCTGGCGGGCTCTGATATGCTGCATCAACGTACTCCGCGGGACGAAGGCAAATCAGAAAAACCTGATTAATTTAGTCAAGATATCAGCGCACTACTCTTGACCTCTATTGATTTGAAGCACATTTAGAGCGAGGGTGCATTGCATCCTCTTTTCTACATTTCGTGATCTGTGGCACTGCATTCCCACGAGGTTCACATTAATCCCTATGGTTCGATATGGCTGGTGAATATTCAATCGGTGATCTGGCGAAGAAGGCTGGCGTAAAAGTCCAAACAATCCGGTTTTACGAGCAAAAGAAGCTGCTACCGGAGCCTCCGCGGACAGAGGGAGGCCAGCGCCGATACGGCGAAGACCACCTGAACCGACTGTCTTTCATTCGTCATGGACGTGATCTTGGTTTCTCTCTTGAGATGATCGAGAGCCTTATGCTGCTCAAGGAACATCCGGAAGATGACTGCGAGGGCGCAGACGAGATCGCGCGGGCTCACCTTGCTGAGGTTGAAGACAAGATTGCTCGTCTGCAAAGCCTGCAAAGTGAACTGAAAAAGATGCTGGTTCATTGTTCCAGCGGCAAGATACATGATTGCAGGGTCATTGAGGCCCTCTCCTGCGATTGCTATCAGCATCGCGAAAAGTGAGTTTTTATGTCCAGACCAACTAGATCCGGCGCACGGGATGCGAAGTTTACCTATGGCTCGACCATGCGCCATGTGCTGGTGATGACATCTACCGGCTCCGTCGGATTGATTGCTATTTTCCTCGTTGATTTTGCTAACCTTTTTTACATTGCACAGCTGGGTATTGAAGAGCTGGCCGCGGCTATCGGTTATGCCGGTACAGTGATGTTCTTCAACTCCGCCATCGGCATCGGGCTTTCCATCGCTGCCAGTGCTTCTGTTGCCCGCCGTATTGGACAAGGGGATGCCAGAAGCGCGAACCGCTCGTTAGTATGTCGTTGATCATCTCCACTTTGATCTCACTGGCTGTTGTGGCCGGTAGTCTGGCGTTTCTGGATGATTTGGCGATGTTGCTTGGCGCGAGTGGACGCACTCTCGAGTACACTCTGACTTCCTTTACATCGTCGTGCCATCCATGCCGTTGCTTGTTGGCGCCATGGTGCTTTCTGCTCTGCTGAGATCTGTTGGCGATGCACGCGGTGCTATGTTTGTGACACTTTCCAGCGGGTTTGTTACGGCAGTTCTCGACCCTATCCTGATCTTCGGATTTGATATGGGCATCACAGGCGCAGCTGTTGCCTCCGTCATCTCCCGTGCGGTGATGGTTGGGGTTGGTTTTTACATCCTGATCGTGAAGCACAACATGATCGGCAAGCCAGAAATCTCAGAGGCTGTGAGTGATACGGTGGATCTGTTCAAGGTGGCGACACCTGCCATGCTGACGAACATTGCGACGCCCGCAGGCAACGCCTGGATCATTGCTGAGATGGCTCAGTTTGGTGATGGCGCCGTTGCAGGTTTTGCAATTGTTGGCCGCATCATCCCTGTGGCCTTTGGTGCGCTGTTTGCCCTTTCCGGTGCTGTTGGTCCGATCATTGGGCAGAACTTTGGAGCCTTGAAGTTTGATCGCCTAAGCAAGATCGTGAAGGACTCTCTTCTGCTGATCGTGGTCTATACGCTGGCTGCCTGGGCACTTTTGTTCATGCTGCAAGAGCCACTTGTTGAATTCTTCAATGCGGAGGGTGACAGTGCGTCTCTGGTATTCTTCTTCTGCACATTTGCTGCGGCTGGCTTCCTGTTCAACGCAGCACTATTTGTGACCAATGCGGTCTTTAACAACCTCGGCTTCCCAATCTATTCCATGCTGTTCAACTGGGGCAGAGCGACACTGGGTACCATTCCGTTCACCATTGCCGGTGCTTACTTCTATCAGGCTAACGGTGTCTTGGCGGGACAAGCCATTGGTGGCGTGGTCTTTGCCTTTCTTGCGCAGTATGTGTGCTGGCGGACCATCGAGAAAATTCGCAGGGAAAAACTGGCGGCAGCTTAATTGCTGCCAGAATTCATTGCTTAAGATATCCAGATTTACTGCTTTGCCGTTTCAAAGGGCGTCTCTAACCTGAAAACTACGTCTCCATTTTTCGGAGATACGCGGTGGCCTTTTTAGAGTTTGAGCGGTAAGAAGAGAGAAATGAAACAATTCCGGATGCAGAAATAATGAACCGTTTTGAACAACCGCGCATTCCAACAGAAGCACGTATCCGCTACATGGATGGTGATTATCAGGTGAAAGCACCGGGTAACTTTGTGAAGTGTGCGATCACTGGCAAAACGATCATGCTTGAAGAGCTCAAGTACTGGAGTGTTTCCCGTCAGGAAGCTTATGTGGATGCAGATGCTGCACTACAGGCTTATGAAAGCAATGATCTGAAGGCTTAAGCCCTCGCTGATCCAAGCACTGGTTTCAGGCGCTCAAGCAGGGCGTCTGGATCTTCAATCTTCATTTCCACTTCCAAAACACTTGCAACATTTGCAAGCCGCGCAATGGACCGCTCTTCGCGACCATCCAAACGCACATAGTCCTTGGTTGTGGTGATCGGCAGCAGATCCTGTGCTTCTGCCATGCGCAAAATCAGGCGTGCATCTTCCTTTGTAAAGTAGTGATGGTCCGGGAAGGACATGGTCTCAACGACCTCAGCACCTGCTTCCTTCAGGCTGGCAAAGAGTTTCTCAGGCCGGCCAATACCTGCAAAAGCCAGGACTCGCTCCCCTTCCAGTGCATCCGCAGAGACGGGACGGATAGCAGCGCGCATCAGGTCGATACCGGCTTGCTGGGCGGCTTCCTGTTGCAGCTTGCTCTTATCCCCCTCACCCACAACCATCAGCAGGCTAACGCGTCCCAGTTGCTTCTTAAACGGCATTCTGAGTGGGCCAGCTGGAATACATCTGGCATTACCGATACCGGTTTTGGCATCCAGCAGCACGATGGAGAAGTCTTTGTGCAGGGAAGGGTTCTGAAATCCATCATCCATGATGATGACAGAGATGTCTTGCTGTTCCAGAAGCTTCGCACCTGCAGCGCGATCAGCTGAGATTACTGTTGGACCACGACGAGCCAACAAGAGAGCTTCATCTCCCACCTCAGCAGCTGCATAGTTGGAAGCTTCCACTAGCAGCGGGCCTTTGTTGGTGCCGCCATAACCTCGCAACAGAAAACCAGGGGTATGACCCGCTTCACGCAGCAGTGCATTTAATGCGAGTGCAAAAGGTGTTTTTCCTGTTCCACCAGCTGTAAAATTGCCGATGCAGATCACTGGCTGCTTGGCTTTGTAACGTGGATTGTATTTGAAGCGGCGTGCTGCCAAGAACCCGTAGAGCGCACCTAGAGGCTCAATAGTTTTGCTTGCCACGTTCCATTTGGCGTCCACCAGAAATTAGGAGCATTCATAACTTAAGCCTCCCCTGTTTCTGTTGGTTTCACCGGAAGATACTGTTGCAGCTCAAGCTGTGTTGCAGCGAGCGCACCGCGTCCGGATTCTACCAAGGCTTTCGCCTTTTCAGTACGCTGCTGAACCTCTTCCGGTTTATGGAGCAGATCTTCGACCTGTGCGGCCAACTCACTCGCATTGTGTACCAAAAGCACACCCTCTTCTTTAGAGAAGTGGCGATAGATCCATGCAAAATTCTGAGTATGAACACCAGAGAGGATCGCACAGCCAATCTGAGCTGGTTCAAGCAAATTGTGTCCACCGATTGGAGCGAAAGAGCCACCCATGAAGACGATTGGAGCTACGCGGTAGAACAAACCTAACTCGCCAAGCGTATCCGCGATATAGATGTCTGTTGCGTTGGTGATTGCCTCACCTCTTGAGCGCTGTGTGCATACGAGACCCATATGCTCCAGCTCTTCCCGGATTTCTTTGGCCCGGACCGGATGGCGAGGAACAATGATTGTGAGCAACCGATCAAACTTCTGCTTCAGCTCCAGATGGGCCTTACCGATCTCGGCTTCTTCTTCAGGATGTGTACTGGCTGCGAGCCATCTTGGTCGACCTTCGAGCTGATCTTTGAAATCAGCGAGTTCGACCGGGTCACACTCAGGAATGTTGCCATCAAACTTGATGTTGCCTGTCGCCTTTACGCGGATTGCACCAAGCTGCTTAAAGCGGGCGCCATCATCGTCAGACTGCGCGAGCACACAGTCTACAGTCCCGAAAACGGAGTGCGCGAAGGATGGAACACGGTTCCAGTTTGCAAAGGAACCTTCTGACATACGTCCGTTGACGATGATCAGCGGGATCTGGCGCTTCTCCAACTCATGGAACGTTGCAGGCCAGATCTCGGATTCAACAGTGATGGCCAGACACGGTGCCCAGTGATTTAGGAACCGTTTGATGTTGCCGCGGGTATCATAGGGGACAAACTGGTGAATCACACCTTCTGGCGCAGATGCCTCAACCACTTGCGCAGATGTCAGTGTTGCCGTGGTGAGCAGGACATGTGAACCGCCATCCACCACTTGCTTGGCCAGAGGCAAAACGGCATTGGCTTCACCAACACTAGCTGCGTGGATCCAGATCAGGTTTCCAGCTGGACGATCCTTTGAGGCAACGCCAAAACGTTCACCTTTGCGGTTCTGATCTTCTTTGCCCTGTCGGGCGCGCAGCTTGTATAAGCCAACGAGCAAAGGCGCGGCCAGACGACCGAGACCTTGATAGACTCTGAAGATCACTGAACTCATGGGACCCAGTTCTGCCAGTAATTATTTTTTGCCTGATTTAGCGATTGCGTAAGCTTTGTCAGTCGTCTCGTTCATTCTGGTTTCCAGAAGCTGACGAATTTCCTCAAGCTGTTCATCGCTTGCATCAGCCGGAACCGGAATGGGCTCGCCAAAGCATAACGCAATATGGCTGAACGGCAAATTGATGGAAGCCTTATCCCAAGTATCAAGGTCATAATGACGGCTGGTCGCAATTGCGACTGGCATGAGTGGCCGACCGGAATGCTTGGCCAGCTGAACAATGCCTTTACCTGCTTTACGAGAAGGGCCTTTTGGCACGTCCGCCGTCATCGCGACGTTGCCACCTTCTTTCAGCGCACGCAGAGCTTCGATAAAGCCGCGCATGCCGCCACGTTTGCTGATCTGGCTGGCGCGTTGCGCACCAGCGGCCCGGATGAGACCGAGCCCCAGTTTTGATGCGCAAATCGCCTGCATTTCACCATCAGCACTTCGGGAAATCATCACCCGCACGTCCCAGTCTTTTGGGCGCGCAAAGGGCATCATGAAATGCTGACCGTGCCACATGGACACAACGTATGGAACAGTGTCCTCGTGATCCTCATAAAAGTTCGGAGGATCGAGAGTGAACTTACTGCTCTTGCGCACGAAGAGCAGATAATACGCCATGGCATTGCCCACCAGCTTCATCACAAGCGGGTGTTTGCCGAGTTTTTTCAACATTTCACAGGCCCATTTGGTTTCGGGCGGAATTCCCGGGAGGCGCAGTACTTACTTGGTTTCTGCGCCCGGATCAAGCAGACGGTGCATGTGTACAATGAAGTAACGCATCAAGGCGTTATCTACAGTGCTTTGCGCCTTTGCTTTCCACGCTGCGTGTGCTTCAGCGTAGTTCGGGTAGATTCCTACAATGTCCAGATCCTTAAGATCCTTAAAGCGAACATTGCTGATATCTTCTAATTCGCCACCAAACACGAGGTGAAGTAGCTGTTGGTTTTCTTCTTGAGCACTCATGGTGTTCGCTCACCTTCTCCACAAACAGTCCGACCGAATACCGTAAGGATTAATCCTCTACGGATATTCCCTGAAGCCTTTTAAACAATTTGGCAGAAGATGCCACTAGTCCGGGGTGATTTGTTCTAGTTTTATTGTAGTAGAGCGTTGATCCAGACAAGTCTACTAACTGCCCACCAGCCTCGCTTATGATTAAATCCGCTGCGGCAAGGTCCCAATCACGGGCTCTGGCGCGGGCCAAACCGGCATCCAATTTCCCACAGGCGACCAGTGCAAAACGGTAGGCAAGTGAGCCCAAATAGGGGCTAAAACGAATCTGCTCGCTTTTTACGCCTTCCTTTTCGAGGAAGCTGACCGGACCAGCAATGTAGGATCCGGTGACAGATGGGCGAGCGGAAACACTGATCTTTTCCTGATTGAGGTAACTGCCACCACCACTGACTGCGGTGTAAAGCTCATCGCGAACCGGACAATAGATGACGCCGACGGTGGGGCGGCCATTTTTGACCACGGCCAGAGACAGGCACCATTCATCGCGACCATTGAGGAACGCGCGAGTTCCGTCGATCGGATCAACGATAAAGACGGTTTCGTGATCCTTGCGGGCTAGATCGTCTTCGGTTTCTTCCGAAAGCCAGCCGTAATTCGGGCGTGCTTCGCGCAGTTTGGAAGCCAAGAACTGGTCAACTTCGATATCTGCGACAGATACCGGCGAGTCGCCTTCTTTGGTCCAGTTTTTTGGTGAGTTTCCAAAATAAGAAAGGGCGATCTTGCCGCCCTGCAGAGCTGCTGTGACCAGCAGCTCCAGATCTTCCTGCAGGCTATTTGTATTAGCTTCCGGCAATCGTCAGTCCTTCGATAACCACTGTTGGCGTTGCCACTGCATATCGCTCGTCCAGATCAGATGCCGGTGTGAGGTTCAGGAACATATCCTTCAGGTTTCCTGCAATGGTGATCTCGCTCACTGGGTAGGCGATTTCGCCGTTCTCAACCCAGTAACCGGAGGCACCGCGGGAATAGTCACCTGTTACACCGTTTGCACCGTGACCGATCAAGTCCGTTACCAGCAAACCTTCGCCGATATCTCTTAAGATTTCTTCCGGTGTTTTCTCGCCAGCCTGTAGTGTCAGGTTGGTTGCGCCGGGAGATGTGCTTGAACCGGAGCGGCGGGCACGACCGTTGGAGGTCAGGCCAAGCTCACGGGCGGCGTAACCATCCAGGAACCAATGACCGAGAATACCATCCTCAATCATGTTGAGGTACTCAGCTCCGGTGCCTTCTGCATCAAACGGGGCCGTTCCGCCACCACGTGCTTTGAAAGGATCATCGGAGATGGTGATGCCTTTGCCGAACACCTGCTGGCCCATCTTGTCTTTCAGGAAGCTGGTGCCGCGGGCGATGGATGCACCGTTGATTGCACCTGCGAAGTGACCAAGAAGGGAGCGTGCAGTACGTGGTTCGTAAACCACGGGTGCCTTGCGGGTTTCCAGCTGGCGTGGATTGAGGCGACGAACTGTCCGCTCGCCTGCGATGCGGCCAACTTCTTCCGCAGACATCAGATCATCCAATACGTGCGGGAATCGAATTCGTAGTCGCGCTCCATGCCAGTACCCTCACCCGCGATAGCGGTCATGGAGAAACCGGATCGGGAGCGTTGGTAGGCGCCGACAAAACCGTGGCTTGTGGCAAGCACGATGCCGGAGAGGCCCCAGCTTGCTCCAGCACCGCCGGATTTGGACACGCCCTCTACAGCGAGTGCTGCGGCTTCCGCATCCAGAGCAGTTTTGGTCAGCTCATCCGGGCTCACTTCGCGTGGGTCGATCAGGTCCAGCTGCGGGATTTCTTTCAGGAGGCGCTCAGGTTCAGCAAGGCCAGCATATGGGTCTTCCGGAGTGACTTTTGCCATTTCCACTGCGCGGGCAGCGAGTTCGGCTGGGTCATCACTGGCGTTGGAAGAGATGCTGGCGACTTGTTTGCCAACAAAGACGCGGAGTGTCACGTCGTTGCCTTCTGCGCGGTCGGTGTTTTCAACCTTGCCTTCGCGCACGGAGACAGACAGTGACATGCCCGTAACTGCGATTGCGTCTGCTGCATCGGCTCCAGCTGCTTTTGCAGCTTCCACCAAGCTGACTGCCTGTTCTTCAAGCTTTGAATTGGCAATTGCGTCAGACATTCGCGCGGACCTCCTGTTGTCTTGCTCTTCGTGTTTAGGGCGTGCCTGACATAAGAGCAAGCACACCTGCCAAGAATCGCGGGGCTGTACGCAGAAATTGCGGCATTCTGCTTGCAGTTCCCTGCCCTACCGATGAACCCACCTAAAGATAGTTAGAATTTTATCGAGTTCGGAAGAGGTTCGCTAAGCCTCTTTAAAATCAGAGTTTTTTAACCATTCGAGTTAAGGAGTTACGCAGATTCTACCCTGTAATTTTCCTCTAGTTTGAAAAGAAGATGAATTGAAACCTCCACACCTGTGGAGGGAGGGGCAGTTCCGTGATCAACTACAAATCGCAGTTTTTGGGCCTTGCGAGCAACGACAACCACATTAATCGTGTGCGTGTCTCGCTGCCGTTTCGTATGCAAGCGGACCTGCCGGATGATCTTCTTGAAACACCGGGTGTTAACAGATCCGATATTCGCATTGATCCAGACAAGGTGCTGATCCGACGGGAGATGGGGGGCTTGCCTCTTACTCTGTCGGTTCCACTTGGCTCCTACTCAGGTATTGCAGCTAAGGTTACGGTCAACGAGATCACTGATGAGCTTGAGTATCAGGTGGTTCTGCTGCACCGAGATCATGCTCTGAGCATTCCGCTTCTTACTGGCACTGATATGGAACTGACGGCTGATTACTGGGAAGCGTGGTCGGATGCTTTGGCATTACCGTTGTTGACCATCGACAGTGATGGCACTTCCAAACTTGCGCGCTTGGCTTGAACACCTGCTCTAAAGGGGAGCCATTGCCACGCAGAAAACTGCGTGCGCTCACCGGACGTCGCCCGCGGTTTCTTGTGGGACGTGAGACAGGTAAGCCGACGAAGCTGCAGAAAGTTTTTGCCAGCTCTCGCCGCTTTACATCCCTGCGTCGCCGGAATTCTTAGATGTAATAGGCGGCCAGACCGTCCAGTACCAATCCGATAAACAGGATCAGACCGAAGGTGGAGTTGGACTTGAACAGCTCGAGACACTGATCTCCATCGTCAATGTCCAGCACACGGATCTGGTTGAACAGATGGAAGGCTCCAATCGCAAGGCCTGCAAACGCTAGCAGACCGCTGCCAGCGAGAACGAATGCGCCTGCAAACAGAACCACAGTGGCTCCGTAGAGAATGACCAGAGCCTGACGGGTTTTCTCGCCAAACAGACGTGCCGTAGAGCGAACGCCGACCAGAGCGTCATCTTCTTTGTCCTGATGCGCGTAGATAGTGTCGTAGCCGATGGTCCAGACAATACCGCCGCAATAGAGCAGCACAGGTGCCAGCGACAAGCTGCCGAAGACCGCTGCCCAGCCCATCAGTGCGCCCCATGAGAATGCAAGACCAAGCACAAACTGTGGCCAGTCGGTGATGCGTTTCATGAACGGGTAAGCCGCCACGATGGCAAGGGACGACATGCCCAGAATGATGGTGAAGGTGTTGAACTGTAGAAGAACAATGAGCCCCGCCAGAGCCTGCAGAATCATGAAGATCTTGGCTTGCCTGCTGGTGACCTGACCGGACGGGATGGGACGAGAGCGCGTGCGCTCAACCTTGTCATCGATGTCCTTGTCGACAATGTCATTATAAGTACAGCCAGCACCGCGCATTGCCACTGCGCCAATGAACATCAAGATGGCATACCAGATGTTTGGAATCGGTGCGCCAGCTGCATTAGAAGCCAGAGCTAAAGACCACAGACACGGCCACATGAGCAGGTACCAGCGATCGGGCGTTCCCATCTTGCAAGGCGGGCAAA
This sequence comes from Pseudovibrio denitrificans JCM 12308, assembly GCF_001310815.1. Lineage (GTDB taxonomy): Bacteria > Pseudomonadota > Alphaproteobacteria > Rhizobiales > Stappiaceae > Pseudovibrio > Pseudovibrio denitrificans. The sequence continues at coordinate 92,491 of NZ_BAZK01000011.1, read as the reverse complement.
CGGGCGAAGGCCCGCAGGCAGGCGTGTATCAACCCAATGACGCTTTACCGCATCAGCAACTGGTCCAGTGTCTTTGGTATTGAACATTGCCACCTCACCGTCATCACCGGAGCTTCTCCGCATCTCATCAGGATGACACGGCACACTCCATATACGCTTTAAAAGCTAAGAGGGAATTCCTCTTCGTAGTGAATGGTCTTTTCCAACAGATCGACACTTTGCGTCAAGAAGCCAAATTCTTCGAAGAACCGTTTTCTGGTCTTTCCCTGAGGCTTCTTGAGCGAAACCTCCATTTTAACGACAGACTTTTGTGCCAGATCGTCTTCCAGCTCATGCAATATGGAGGGCAACAGCCGCTCTATTCCTTCAATCGGGGCCAGAGCAATCTGCTCAATGAACCCGACCTTGCCACCTGCCCGCACGCTATAGCGATAGCTGACGAGCACAAATCCGAGACTTTTTCCTGTGCTTCTGATCAACCAGGCCTGCCCTGCACTTGGGTCCACCAACAGGCGGCGGGCGGTTTCTTCCAGCGAGAGAACCGGCTCTGAGAGCGTGTCCTGCTCTCCCCATTTTGCCAGCAGCTCGAAGAACTCATTCATAAACAGCGGTGTAACCAGCAGCAATTCGACTGATGGACGAGGCATTTTTGGGTCTCTCCGGAGCTGTTGTTCGTTTACTGACAGCGTTACTCATGCTACACGCTGCATCACAATCTAGACGCACAACTCGGGAACCTGTTCCCTTCTTAATTTCAGGGTCTACCTCTCATGAATATTCTGCTGATCGGTTCTGGCGGGCGTGAACATGCGCTGGCATGGTCTTTGGCAAAATCTCCTGTGCTCAATGAACTGTTTGTTGCTCCGGGCAACGCAGGCATCGAACAGTTTGCCAAATGTATTGCACTGGACCTGACTGATCACCGTAGTGTCATCGAGTTCTGCCGATTGCATGACATCAACTTTGTCGTGATTGGCCCGGAAGCACCATTGGTTGATGGCCTTTCTGACAGCCTGACCCATGCTGGTCTGCGCGTGTTTGGTCCCTCTTCTGCTGCTGCGCAGCTGGAAGGATCCAAGGGCTTCACCAAAGACATGTGTGCTCGCGCGAACGTGCCAACCGCTGCCTATGGCCGCTTTGACAACGCAGAAGCCGCCAAGACTTACATTCGTGAGCAAGGCGCTCCGATTGTTGTGAAGGCAGATGGCCTTGCTGCTGGTAAGGGCGTTATCATCGCCATGAACGAGCAGGAAGCGTTGGACGCAGTCGACAGCTGTTTTGATGGCGCATTTGGCGATGCAGGTGCCGAGGTTGTTGTAGAAGAGTTTCTTGAGGGTGAAGAAGCCAGCTTCTTCGTTCTGTCTGATGGTGTGAATGCGCTGCCACTGGCCACTGCACAAGATCATAAACGTGCGTTTGATGGTGATGAAGGCCCGAACACCGGCGGTATGGGTGCTTACTCCCCTGCTCCTGTAATGACCGAAGAGATGATGGACCGGGTGATGAAAGAAATCATCCATCCAACCATCGCTGATATGAAGCGCAGGGCTGCCCGTTCAAAGGCGTGCTTTATGCTGGTCTGATGATCACCAAGGACGGTCCGAAGCTGATTGAATACAACGTTCGCTTTGGTGACCCTGAGTGTCAGGTGCTGATGATGCGCCTGAAGACCGACCTGCTGCCAATTCTGCTTGGTTGCGCGGAAGGTACTTTGGATCTGGTCGATGCGGAATGGCATAGTGATCCTGCCATCACTGTTGTGATGGCGGCCAAGGGCTATCCGGGTTCCTATGAGAAGCTGACCGAGATCAAAGGTCTGGTGGAAGCTGCGGCTGATCCGGACGTGGAGATCTTCCACGCAGGCACCGTGGTTGCTGATGAGAAACTGCTGTCCAATGGTGGCCGTGTTCTGAACATCACCGCACGGGCGGCGACTGTATCTCAAGCACGGGCGAAAGCTTATGCCGCGATTGAGAAGATCGACTGGCCGGAAGGGTTTTACCGCAAAGACATCGGTTGGCGCGCTGTTGAGCGTGAGCAGCAGGGCTGATCAAGTTCAGCTTTGACCTATGAGTTTTGAAAGGAGCGGCTGTAGGGCCGCTCTTTTTGTTTTTGGCTTGGGGGTGGGCAAAAAAAATCCTCCGAAGCTGGCTTCGGAGGAGTTGTATTTATCTACACTATTCGGCCGGGCCACGACAGCCTGTGCCCAGACCAACAGATCAAATTGATAAACTACCACAAACAACTGCACGAGGCGAAAAAGTGCCATGCAGGAGCTAAAGTGCAACCTCTAGCAAATGTGAGTATGCATAAATGCACAACTCATAACAATGGGGGATTTTCCCTGATGCCTTAAAGTTGCAAGTGCCTAAGGTGAAAGCAACTGAAAGGTCATTGCACGGGCCACAGCGTGCGTACGGTTGGTCACTCTAAGCTTTTTGCAGGCCCGTTTTATGTGGTGTTCTACAGTTTTCTCAGAGAGATTCAGGATATGGGCGATTTCTTTATTTGCCCTCCCCGCCGTCAACCACAGCAGGCATTCATGCTCCCGCGGCGTGAAACCAAAAAACTCGCTTAGGGTTTCGGGTTCTTGCGCATAAGTATGGAAAAGGTGCACCGCACCCTTCAGAACCGGGTAGTTGGAGGTCATCTGCGCATCGAAGCCCAACTGGGTGCGTTCGCATGAGGCGAAACTGGCCCCACCCACCAAATGCTTGTTGGAACACTCCAGTGGGATCGTGACGCCAAACTTCAGACCAGCAGAGCGGACATCATTGAAGAAGTCGCTGTCCACCTTACTCGTTGGCCGAACGGTATAGTCCGTCCAGAGCTGATCAACCTTCCTGCCGCTGAGCAGGTGGTCCATACCCGGGTCTTTGAAATAGTAGTGATGGGAGTTGTAGTGCTCTACCCAGTCTTGCGCATGGTTGGACAGGCAGATTGGCTGGCGATCCTCTACACGGCCCTCAATCTTGGGCACGATGATGTAGGCGCCTTTTTCAAAACCGAGCTTTTCTGCAAATCGAGTGAGTTCTTCCCAGCGTGCTTGTAGGGATGAACAGTTCCATAGCTCTTGAGAAAACTGCAGGAGATTTCGGTCAAAGCCCGCCGGATAGCCCATGGAATAGTTCATCGTAACACCGCAAGATTGGAGCCCCGCTACACATCAGCCAGTCGAGCCCTGCTCAACTGCTACCAAATATAATGATATGTTTGCCCCAACGCCCATCTATTGTTTATCTATGTTCGTCGCGGTGATTATCACTGTATTCTTCTCGGTTTTCAATTGGAAAGCTGAGGGGAACACCTATATTTTTATTATAGATATTAAAGGAACAGGCTTTCAATGAGTACTCCCAAGATCGGCGTTGCCCTTGGTGGCGGAGGCGCCCGCGGTCTCTCCCATATTCCTGTTTTGCAAGCTCTTGATGATATGGGCCTCACCCCACATGCCATTACGGGCACTTCTATCGGCGCTTTGATTGGCGCTGGATATGCTGGTGGGATGAGCGGTGACCAGCTTGAGGAGTACACACTGGAAACGCTTGGGGAGTGGAAGAAGGTGCTGGGCAAGCTGGTGGAAGTGAGCATGCCCAAACGGTTTGCAGATCTGATCGGCGGCAAGTCCAGTTTTGGCCAGTTCGATTCCAAGCGTGTTTTGGAAGTCTTTGTCGGTGATGTGCTGAAGCAGGACTTTTCTGAGCTTTCCATCCCGTTTCAGGCCATTGCTGCGGATTACTACAAGGCAGAGGAAGTGCGCTTTGCGGAGGGAAATCTGGTGGACGCGGTTTCTGCGAGTATTGCCATTCCGTTTGTGTTCAAGCCTGTGCACCTGAACAACACGGTGCTGATTGATGGCGGCGTGGTGAACCCCCTGCCCTTTGATGTGCTGCCCGGCGATTGTGACATCGTGATCGCCGTGGATGTGGTTGGCACGCCGAAGAAGGATGAGAAGCGCGCTGTGCCCAGCGCGACCGAAAGTGTGTTCGGAGCCACTCAGATCCTGATGCAGACCATTTCTCAGGAAAAATTGAGAATACGGGCACCGGACCTTTCCATCTTCCCGAATATCAAGCAATATCAGGTACTTGATTTCCTGAAGGCACGGGAAATTCTGGAAGATAGCGCTGGGTTAAGGAATAGTGTGAAGGTTGAGCTTGACCAGAAGATCGAGAACTACCTAATCTCCTGATAAGAAGAATAGAAAGAAGTGGAGTCTGGGTTGTCTATTGTAGACCCTGAGTGGCAAACACCTATCAATGACGGCAGAAAGCTACCTCCTGAAGTTCCGGTCGCGGTTACGCTGAACGGAGAGGGCTTTGCTGTGTTCATGGCCACGCCCAGAGACCTTGAAGATTTCGCCGTGGGATTTGCGATCAGCGAGTCCATCGTCTCCGGCATCAAGGATGTGCAGTCTATTGCCTTGCATGAACATGGCGAGGAAGGCATCAGCGTCAATCTGGAGATTGAAGACGAGCAGTTCTTCACCGCTGTGAAACGCAAACGCCTGCTGACCGGGACGTCCGGCTGTGGGCTGTGCGGTCTTGATAGCATTCGCGCGGCATTGCGTGCGCTTACTCCCCTTTCCCCTCAGCCAGCTCCCAAAACGGAGAGCATCAGCGCCATGTTTGAGGCGATGCAGTCCAAGCAGACGCTCAACGACATTTACGGTGGCGGACTGCATGCAGCTGCCGTGTGCTGCGGCGAGGATATTCTGGCCGTGCGCGAAGACATTGGCCGCCATAACGCCATGGACAAGGCGCTTGGGGCCGGTGCGCGCAGTGGTGAGCCGGTCGATCTTGTCATCACCACAAGCCGGTGCAGCTCTGATCTGGTGCAGAAGGCTGTCAGCGCTCGTGTGGGCACGCTTGCTGTTATGGCAACGCCCAGCGATCTGGCTGTCAAGCTGGCGCGAGAGAATTGTTTAAATCTGTTTAGTTGCAACCGTGGATACAGCTTCACACGCTACAGCTAGCGACTCATCAAGTTCGTGGGCGATTTAAGAGCCTGAGGAGTCCGGCGTGTCCGACAATATTATTGCAAAGAAATCAACAGCTCCTGCTGGTGGCTGGGGTGCCGTGTGGAGCTGTGGTCAGGCTCTGCTGCAAAACACGTCGCTCACTTCGGGAATCAAAACAGTCTTAAAAACCAACCAGCCTGACGGGTTTATTGGCCCCGGCGTGGCGTGGGTGGATCCGGAAAAAACAACTTCCATCGAATTTTGTGAGAACGGTGTGAAGGCCGTGGCCGCGGAAATGACCGAAAAGCGGATCACTGAGTCGTTCTTTCAGGAGTACACCGTCTCCGAGTTACAGACGTTCTCTGACTTCGACCTTGAGGATCAGGGCCGACTGACCTGCCCTTTGCGCTACAACAGGATTACAGACCGCTATAACGAGATCACCTGGGCTGAGGCTTTCAAGGAGATTGGCGCTGAGCTGCGGGCGATTAAAGATCGCAAGGAGGCCGTGTTTTACACCTCCGGGCACGCCAGCAATGAAGCTGCCTTCCTCTACCAGTTGTTTGGCCGCATTTACGGCACCAGCAACTTCCCTTCCAGCTCTAACATGTGCCACGAGGCCAGTGGTATTGCGCTGGAGGAAGCCATTGGGTGCGGGTTGGCGACGGTTCGGCTGGAAGACTTTGCCAAAGCAGATGCGATCTTTGTGTTTGGCCATAACCCTGGCGCGACTGATCCACGTATGCTGCCTGTTCTTCGCGACGCAACCAAGCGGGGCGCGCAGGTTGTCTCCTTCAACCCGCTGCGCGAGCGTGGGCTGGAGCGGTATGCGGACCCGAAGAACCAGTTGGAGATGGTGCGTTTTGGCTCTCGCCCTGTTGCCAGCCACTTCTTCACGCCCAAGCTGGGCGGCGACATGGCAGCTGTGCGCGGTATGGTGAAAGCCATTCTTGCCTGGGACAACGAGCGCATTCTCACCCATAGCATCATCGACCGTGTGTTTATTGAAGAGAACTGCGGTGGGTTTGAGAGTTATGAGAAGGCGCTGGAGCTGACCCCGTGGAAAGAGATTGAGGATCAGTCTGGTCTGACGCGTGATGAAATCGAGAAAGCTGCCCTGCTTTATGTGCAGGCGGATCGTCCGATTATTACATGGGGCACTGGCATCAGTCAGCATAAGCACTCTGTGGCGACCATTCGCGAGATCATGAATCTGTTGTTCATTCGCGGCAATGTTGGCAAGCCGGGCGCAGGCGCCTGTCCGATGCCGGGGCATGCGAACACGCAAGGCATCCGTCGGATGGGCATTACCTCTGATCCATCCGAGGAGTTTTTGCTGGCGCTGCAGGATGCGTTTGAGTTTGAGCCGGAAATGCACGCGGGTGTGGACTCGGTTGAAGCCATCAAGATGATGAATGAAGGCAAGCTGCGGGTGTTCATGAGCCTTGGCGGCAACTTCACCCGCTCTGCCCCGGATACAGGCCTGACGGAAGAAGCCATTCGCAAGTGTCGCCTGACCATTAACATTGCGACCAAACTGAACCGAAGCCACCTGATGACTGGCTCCCTCTCCTACATTCTACCGAGCCTTGGGCGCACGGAGTATGATGAGCAGCGGTCTGGCGACCAGATCGTGACGGTAGAAGACTCGCTCTCCAAGATCCATAGCTCCGCCGGGGTCAATCCACCGGCCTCAGATCTCCTGATGTCTGAACCTGCCATCATTGCCGGGCTTGCCAGAGCAACTATTGGCAACAAGGTGGTGAACTGGACGCATCTCATTGAGAACTACGACCGCATTCGCGAGAAGATTGAGGAAGTATTGCCGGAGTTTGCCGGGTTCAACAGCCAGGTGCGGACACCGGGCGGGTTTTATCTGGCTAACCCGATTGCAGACCGTCGGTGGGCAACGAAATCCGGCAAGGCCGAGTTCTCCGGTTACTCCTTGCCACTGGCAACCGCTGCTCAGCTGACTTCCAAGCGCCGAAGCTCACCTTTACTCTGCAGAGCATGCGCTCCAACGACCAATTCAACACCACCATTTACTCGCTGAATGACCGTTACCGCGGCATTTCAGGCGGGCGTAAAGTGGTATTTATGAACCCGATCGACATGCGCCGTGCCGGCGTTTCCAGAGGCGAAAAGGTTGATATTGGCACTGTTAGCGAAGATGGCCGCAATCGGCGTGCGCTAGATTTTCAGGTTGTGCCCTACGACATCCCTGAGGGATGCATTGCCTCCTATTTCCCAGAGGTGAACGTGCTCGTTCCGGTGTATTCCACGGGTGATCAATCCAACACTCCCACAAGCAAGGCTATTCCAGTGACGCTGTCAAAATCTCGTCGGCGGGGGTGATTGTGTTGTTTTGAGAGAAGCACGATCATGTGAAAATAATTTATATGTAATCAGAATATTTCCATAGTTAAATCAACATACTCCAGTAGGGGAAAGTTTCTATTTCTTCAGCTTGGAGTTTATGTTGGGCTTCTGTTGCATTCAACTTTATGTCCCCTAAGTCGAATTAGTTTCACAAGAAGGATGATGCTTTGCGTAGTTTGTTTCTGGCCTCAGCTCTAATACTTGGAAGTTTGTATCCCGCCATGGCTCAAGATATTATCAAGGTCAATACCAATAAGGCCGTGCAAGAGGCTATGGATGCACTGGAGGCTACTGCTCAAAAGGCAGGGGCAACCATATTTGCTCGTGTTGATCATGCAGCAGGAGCCGAAAAAGTTGGCATGTCCATTCCAGCGAACCAGTTGCTGATTTTCGGTAATCCGGCTCTTGGTACACCTGCGATGGAAATAGATCCGCGGGCAGGTCTATTCCTGCCACTCAAAGTGCAGGTCTATGAGGATTCCGAAGGGCAAGTCTGGCTGGCTTATGAGGATCCAAAAGAAACAATGAAGGATCTGGATAATGTCGATAAGTCCCCAGTAATCGAGAAAATGCGCGGTGTTTTGGCGAAGCTGACCTCCAAAGCTGCTAAATAATCGAGACTTTACGTCAAAAACTTCAGACTATTCCAGGGTCTGTAGAATGACCCTGGACAAGCAGATTGGCGAACTACGCTTCACCCTCAGTTGCTTTTCTCGCTCAAAGACCATTAGAAGCGAACATGATCAGACATGGCAATGGCAGCAATGACCAAACTGGCGTTCACCAAAAAGCAGAATGGCATGAGTTCGCATCAACTCGCCCCAGTTAAACCTGCTTATCTGCCAATTGGTTAGGACGATACCATCTTTGCAGCCGTTTTGAGCATTTTCCATCCTCTCCATGGCCAATGCATAAGCCACGGAAAGGTTAGTGCTTTTTGATCCACCGCGTTCACGCAGGATTACACCTTCCAGCCATCACGATATCTCAAGGGACTACGTTACCTCCTCCTGCTCAAGGAGTGCGTTTCAGTTCCGGCGCCGCTCTCAAAACTCCGAGATCAAAAGAAGGGATGTTGACATGTGGATTTATGTCCATAAAGTATAGTAGCTATATTTATATTATGGAGAGTCGTTATGTTGTTTAATTCATTGCAGGGCAAAGGCGCCGTTGTGCGTCGGTTTGCTCTGGGTTTTGTTGCTTCTTTTGCGTTTGCAAGCGCTGTTTCGGCAGAGCCGTTTCAGGAGGTGACTGTTGGGGTGCCGGTGCCTTCACTGGCGGAAGCAGAAGCGTGGTACACCAAGTTTCTTGGCCCTGACACTGAGGTGCTCAGACCTGTTCCCGGTATTGTGGAGTTCAAGGTAGCGCCGGGGGTTTGGTTCCAAGTCTTTGAGGTAGATGACACGCAGCCAAGCGGCGCTATTGTCCGTTTTATGGTGGAGGATATGGCGGCGAGCCAAACCGCGCGCACGGCACTGAAAATCGATACGGGAGAGGCCGTGGAGATACCTGAGGTCGTGACATACTCCGAGTTTGCCGACCCATTCGGAAACGCTTTGGGGCTCTATCAAATGCCTTAATGCAGCAGGAAGTCAGCCGTAAGGCTATCAGCTTTTAACACTCAGCACGCTGGCTGGATTTAAAGTCAGCGTGCTTGGCTAATTTGCACTAAGTAAGACGCCAATAGTTTACTATGAAAACTCGCAATTATAGCTGAGAGTACGTCTCGCCTTTCGCTAGGCATTTGTTTCCAGTGATTGGCGGTTCTGTTTATTCAAGGCACAGCTAAAGAGGCAGAGCTTGTTACGCGGACGTACTCACTTCTATAACCGACATGGTTGCGGCTCTGTTGTTTGGGCTACAAACCTTATCCCTAGATCGAGTACTGACAATTGAACAACAGCGCCTTTTGACAGGTCTAGGCATAATGGGACTGAAAGCGGGTAGGAATGGTACGTTTTAGTTGGTGGGCAAACAGATTAATCGGCTTATATATTTTGCTCATAATCCTTGCTTTGTTGTTTTCTGTCGCATCGACGCGATTTGGTAGTTTGGCCATCTTGGAAAGGAAACTCAATCCTTCGACCTTTGTGTTTTGGCAAGATGGTGAACTATACAAAAACCCTCCGCTGTTTACGCAAGTTATGGCTGATGCAAAAGGGCAATTTGCTTCTCGCGAACCCAGCAGCTTTGAAGACGTCGATATTTGGGTTTTAATCTTAGAAGGCTTTGCAGACATCAAAAACGTAGAGCTAGCACCGCACCTAGGTATCGACATCGACGATGCGGCAACATTCTCCACTGATATCACAAAAAGTCTTATGCAGGTTAGCCTGAGGGTTCGACTACACCCATTCCCTCTCGCTATTACCCGAAAACACATTGTCTTGGTGAATGTAAAATCTCTTCGTGAAAACTTCAAAGAACAGTGTTTTGACGAGATAACGTATGAATCCATGATCGAGGATCATGATCCGAAACTTTGGGAGCAATGCCGGATCAGTGCAACTGAACCGGAGACCAAACATCTTCTGTATAGCTTCGTTAGACCAACTTTCATCAGTAGGTGAGGCAGTTCCCTCACTAGATACCATCGATTTCGGCGAAGTCGATGAGTTTGTGCATGTAGGGGAGCAGGTCGAGGTTTTTGCTGACGACCCAGTCGTCGTTGTAGAGTGTATCCAGATAGCGCTCGCCGCTGTCGCAGATGAGGGTGACGATGGAGCCTTCCTGATCGTTTTCCATCATCTCCTTGGCTAGAGCCAGAGCACCATAAAGGTTGGTGCCTGTTGAGCCGCCGCATTTGCGCAGGATAACCCCTTCCAGCCATCTGATGGTGGCGATGCTGGCTGCATCGGGGATGTCGATCATTCTGTCGATGACATCTGGCATGAAGGAGGGTTCTACCCTTGGTCTGCCGATCCCTTCTATGAGGGAGGGTTTGTTACGGACAATTTGGGGATCGCGGTTGCGGTAGTACTCATGAAAGACTGAGTTTTCAGGATCAACCACACAGAGCTGTGTCTTGGAATAGTCCTCTGTATGGAGGCGGATGTAGCGGCCAATGGTTGCCGATGTGCCGCCAGTTCCGGCACTCATGACGATCCATTTGGGAGCGGGGAAGCGCTCCAGCTCCATTTGTGAGAACAGGCTCTGGGCGATGTTATTATTGCCGCGCCAATCGGTTGCACGCTCGGCGTAGGTAAACTGATCCACGTAATGTCCGCCAAGTTCTTTCGCCAATCGTTCCGCCTCACTGTAGATCTGATAGGCTCAACAAGATGCACCTCACCGCCCAACGCCTCGATCTCACGGATTTTGCCAGTGGCGGTGGCTTTGGGCGCTATGGCAATGAAGGGATTGCCGATGAGGCGGGCGAAATAGGCCTCCGAGATTGCTGTGGAACCGGAGGAGGATTCCACGATGGGCATACCTTCCCTGATCCAGCCATTACAGATGCCATAAAGGATGAGTGAGCGGGCCAACCGATGTTTGAGGCTGCCGCTGGGTGGGTGCTTTCATCCTTGAGGTAGAGATCAATGCCCGCCTTGGTGAGTTTGGGAATGTTCAGCTTGATCAGATGTGTATCAGCCGAGCGATTGTAATCCGCCTCAATGTTTTTGATGGCCTGCAGCGCCCACGCCCGGCCTGAGGGGTTCCGATGATTTTTGTGGCTGCTGAACTCCAGCATGGAAGCACCTGATCTGTTGTTTTAGAGGCGGATGGTGCCTCGTTGGATCAAGTATAGCTTCTGTACTCTTTGCCGGATGGACCGATCCCTGCTGTGCGAAACAGAGGGTAAAGCTTGTGGCGAAAATCATTGGTTTTCAGAGGGGAAAGGCTCAATTAGGTGAGCCTTTCCGCTGGCGATTAGCTCGCCAATGCGGGGATCATGCCTTTGACGCCATCGGCGAGCATGCCCATGGCAATTGCAGCAAGCACCATACCCATGAGGCGGGTGACAACACCCATGCCGGACTCGCCCAGTTTGTTGGCGATTGGTTTGGAGACGGAGAACAAAAAGCCGGTGAAGAGTGCGAGGCCAACGGCTGCGATGGAGAGATCAATCTTGGCCCAGATGCCGGAATGACGCTCAGCGGCGACGATGGCTGTTGCGATAGCGCCCGGCCCGGCAACGATTGGGATGGCCAGTGGCACAACGGCGATGTGGTTCTGCTCTGCTGCGGAGGCGGCTTCCTGCGGGGTCTGGCGGTGGCTGTTATCGCTACGCAGCATGGAAAGCGCGATCAGTAGCACGATTACGCCACCCGCAGCGCGCAGCTCGTGCACGGTGATGCCGAAGAACTTGAGGAGGATGCCGCCGGTCCAGGTGACAGTGAGGAGTGTCAGCGCGATGGCGCCAGCGCAGGTCCATGCAATGCGGCGGGCGGTGGCAGCGTCTCGATCCGCTGTCATGCCTGCGAAGACGCCGGTGTTTCCGATGGGGTTCATCATGGAGAACAGCGCTGCGACATAGGTGATCAGAGCAGTTTCAGTCATCAGATGCTTTCTGTTGTTGGCTTTGCACGCAGTGGTGATACTGAAGAAAGCATGCAACATACTGATCGCACCTAAGGGTGACAACTTAAAGGGCTGTAATGATTGAGTGTTCTGGTGGAGATTAGTTATGGCGCGTCAGGGAGGCGCGGTACTGGGCTCTGTACTGAGATGGCGTCAGGCCGAAGTGCTTTTTGAAGATGTTGGTGAAAGACGACGCGTTCTCGTAGCCAACCTCATAGGCGATGGAAGCATGGTCTGGTTGGAGGATCGCAGCAGACCCAGCGCTTTATTCAGGCGCATCTCCAGTTGTACCTGCTTAGGGGACTTGCCGAACGAGGCTTTGAAGTTCTTTTGCAGACTGCTGACTGAGAAGCCCTCTTCTTTCGCAAGCTCGGAGATTTTGACGGGCGCGGGCAGCTGGTCCTTCACGCTCATCAGGCGGGTGCTGGTCATGCTTTGGTTGGCAAGATCGGTGCCCTGCCCGGTTGCCAGCTCAAGGGCCGTGTTGAGAATGGTGGATGCGCCGGTTGCGTCTGTGGCGAATGTGTCCGTCAGGGAGGCGACGAAGTTGAGGTACTTGAGCGCGAGCGGTGACAGTTCCAGATGACTGTCATTGGCATTGCGGAAGAACTGGGTGATGGCAGCTTTGTCGCTGACGTCGATGATAAGAAAGCGGCTGCCGGAGGTGGTTTCGCTGTCGTGCAGGGTTTCCGGCGCGATGAGGCCGACGGAGCCGACCTTCAGCTCTTTGAACTGGCCGCCAATCTCGATGTCCATCTCGCCCTGCAACGGAATAACAGCCTGCGCAAACGCGTGGCGGTGCCCGAGTTCCAGCCGGTTGTATTCGCGGATTACAGCTTGAAACGACATCTTTTCCTTCCGGGTCTCAACTTTCTTATCTGAGCGTACTAAGCCTGTTGATGGCTAAGGGATACAGCGTAGGCGCACAAATCTCAAAAAGAAAATCTATTTCCTGTTTTGCCTAATTCCAATAAGCAGGAAATGGGGCAAGATCTGGCCTGCTTTGCTGAGAAGCCTCGGCATGGCGGTGATGGCGTGCGAAAGGTGCGGCGCCAGACCATTGTTATCTAAGCGGACTATTTGCATGTTACAGAACCACTCAGCGAGCAAGACCAGCGCTGCGACGATGATCGGGAGCATCTCCATTGTTTTGTGGGGCACCCTTGCGGTGTTGACCAAGCTGACGGGAGATCAGTTCCCGCCGTTTCAGCTGCTGGCTATGACCTTCACCGTTGCAACGCTCACGCTCTCTGGCAAGCTGCTCAGTGGGAAGGCTGATTTGCGATCTGCGTTCAAGCTGCCTTTGTCCGGTTGGTTGCTCGGAGTTGGTGGATTGTTTGGTTTCCATGCGCTTTACTTCGTGGCCCTGCAGAACGCGCCAGCGGTTGAGGCCGGGTTGATCGCTTACATCTGGCCGCTGCTCATCGTGCTGTTTTCTGCGCTGTTGCCAGGGGAAACCATCACGCGGTGGCATATTTCTGGTGCGCTTGTGGCGTTGGCTGGATACTGGGTGTTGCTTGGGTGGAAAGATACCGCAGGCAACTTGCAGTGGGAGTATCTCATTGGCTATCTGGCCGCTGCGGGCTGTGCGCTTATCTGGTCTAGCTATTCCGTGCTGAGCCGGCTGATCAAGAACACCTCTTCGGATGCGGTGATCGGCTATTGTGCGCTGACCGCTGCGTTTGGCTGGCTCTCGCATTTTCTCTGGGAGACCACGGCTGTTCCCGCTGACCCGCTGCAGATCATTGCCGTTCTCGGCCTCGGCTTGGGGCCTGTTGGTGTTGCTTTTTATACTTGGGATTTTGGTGTGAAACACGGCAACGTTCAGCTGCTCGGCGTGCTTGCCTACGGCGCCCCGCTGATCTCGACGCTGCTGTTGATCCTGTTTGGTGAAGGCACTCTGGAGGCCAACGTGATTATCGCCGCATTGGCGATTGCAGGAGGTTCCTTGATTGCAGCAAAGAGGGTGGCTTAAGCCTGCAACTTTCCCGGTGTCCTCTGCCAGAATAGATACAAACATATGGTTAGGCTCATGATTTCAGCCAATGGCAGTGCGAGGATGACCATTCCACCGTCAAATAGCATATGAAAAACAATCATGAATATCACTGGGAACACTAGGGATCGTGACAAGGCAACAATGGCTGCCCGAGATGCACTCTGGATGGCAACGAAATAGCAGGAAAGGGTGATATTGATGCCATTGAAAATGAAGATGGGCCACAAGTAGTTGGAGAACTCTTCTGTCAGATCAACAACCATCATTGACGCCATGTTCAGAAAGACCGTGCTGATGAACACAGGGAACAGAAGAATGAAGATTGCAAGTCCTCCACCAACCAAGAGGTTTGCAGACAACGCATAGAAGAGGAAGATTTTAATTCGGTCGTAGCGATGAGCGCCCAGATTTATCGAGATGAGCGGGCCCAGAGCCTCCCCAAATCCATAGAAGATCATGATGGACAGGAAAACCAGATAGTTCAGCATTCCAAACGCGACGATACTGTCAGTGCCCAGCTCCAAGATCAAAATCCAATTGCTTACAAAGACAATCACACCCGTAGAAATCTCGTTTATGAATTCGGCAAGTCCGGTGTAAGCAGCGCGCAACATGACACGCCATTTCCCATCAGGACGGAGCAAGCGCATAATCCCTGCTCCTCTGAACAGGTGCGGTAGTAACACAAGCACCACCACCACCTGAGAGCTTCCTGTCGCGATAGCAGCACCTGTTACGCCCATCTCAAGTTCAGCAACGAGTACATGATCAAGTGGCACGTTAAGCGCTGTCCCTAAAACGATTGCCAGCAGCACCAGAGCAGGCCGCCCATCAATCCGCCCAAAGGTGGTAAGAACGATGGCACACCCTATGAGCGGAAATGCCCAGGCAAACACTTTCAGATAATCTGCGATGTAATCTGATGCTTCAGGATCGAATGCGATCAGTTCAACAATATCTTTGATAAAGACGAGAATAAGAACAGTCAGCGCAAACCCAAGGAGAATGGTCGTCAGCAAGGTCTTGATAAAGACCTGACAAGCGGCTTCCTCTTTACCCTCTCCAACGTACTTGCCGGTGATGACAGATGCGCCGACAGCTATCATCAACATGAGACCATAGATGGCAGTAATGATTGGAAGGGAGAAATTTACGGCTTCAAGCGCATGAGGGCCAACATAGTTTCCCAAGAAGTAGGCATCAACAATTTCAGCGATCGCCAATGCCAGTAAACTGAACGTCGACGGGATCGCATAAAGCAGAAACTGCCTGAGCGGTGCACCCGTTAGGACCTGTTTTTGGCTGACTAGCATAAATTCTTAGACCATGACGCGTTCACCATCATTTTGGGAAGTTTACGTCACAGGCGCTAAGCGATGCATAACAACGGAGGTAAAGCCGATGTTACTTTTTAAAGAATTAGATGCCGTTATTTCGGGCGTTTGCTGATAGCATGTTTGAGTTATCTTCTCATTGCATATAAAGCTCGACCAACTCCGGGAAAGCATGGAAGCAACCGCATCACACCTTAAGCCAATTGGGCGGCTTTCCTGGGCTGACGAGCATGGAGTATTGCCGCACATTGGGAGAGCTCCAGAAGAGCCGTTGTTTTCTGAGCTTTCTCAGTTTGCGGAAAAGCTCAAGCTAGAGCTTGGGGAACGCTTTCATTGTCTGGCAGTTCGAGGATCAGCGTCCCGAGGTACCTTCGTTAAAGGGGCTTCTGACATCGATCTGATTGTCTTCACTCGTGGTCCTGCTTTGCAAACCTTGTCTCCAGAGCACTGGATTACTCAAGCAATCGACATTGATCTTGAATGGTTTGAGCCCAAGGACTTCCTGCAATCTTCCAGATTCCAGTGGCTCAAGTTTTCACTCAGCTACTCTGGCTATTGCTTTGGGCCTCAAAACCTTCTTGCGGAGTTACCAGCTCCAACGCTCGGCTCTCATGCGATTGCTCATTTGCATCGCGTAGATCGGTGGGCAAAGGCTTGGCCGACACACCTTGCCGACGCGAAGACAGATGGTGAGCGGAAACGGGTCTGTAGTTGGCTAATGAAACGTATTGTCCGCTCGCTCTTTGAAGCAGAAATGCTGAGAAGGAACGCCTACTCCCGAGACATCTACCCATGTGCAAAGATCGCCTCTGAGGCGTTTCTTTTTCTTGCACCTATGATTTGGCGTGCAGCTGAACTTGCTGTGGCGCCAACCTCAGAACTATCTCTCATCAGGGAAGTCGCAGATTGCCTGCTTCCTGAACTCTTAAATCTTCAGTCACGCCTTAGGTGAGACATAGAGCACGTACACTCCGAAATCTCTCAATTGCCACTGCCCCTCACCACTCAATCCCGCTTGCCCTGAAAGAACGTCTTCAGCATGGCGGCGGAGTCGGTTTCGGCTAGGCCGGAGTAGACGTCAGGGGTGTGGTGGCAGGTTGGGGAGGAGTAGAAGCGGACGCCGTGGTCTACACCGCCGCCTTTTGCATCCCCTGCTCCATAATAGAGCCTGCGGATGCGGGCGAAGGAGATCGCAGCTGCGCACATTGGGCATGGTTCCAGCGTGACGTAAAGATCGCAGCCCTCCAGACGCTGGGAGTTCAGCTGCTTGCCAGCTTCACGGATGGCCAGCACCTCGGCATGGGCGGTTGGGTCATTCAGCTCCAGCGTGCGGTTGCCTGCAGCGGAAAGCACCTCGCCATCTTTGACCACAACACAGCCGATGGGCACTTCCCCTCGTGCTTCTGCCGCGCGGGCTTCGTCCAGTGCCATGTCCATAAAGGTTGAGTTCAATGTGGGCGTCTTCATGTGCGCCAAGCTAGTGCTATTTGCAGAAAAGGGGAAGCTGGTTTGCGGACAAAGATATGCAAAACAAGAGATAAAACAGCTCCTCCTGACTTGCCTGAGCAAGAGTTTCTTCTACTCTGAATGCTAAAGTGCCCTCATTTATGAAAGTGATCAAAGAGCCCATACCGCTCAATGCTGCGCTCTGGATGCATGACCGCATTCAGCTACATTGGCGATTTTCTTTGGACCTTGTTGTCGCCGCATTGAGTTCACATTTTCGCCACAAAGCGCTGCAAAATTGAAAAAGTGGAAGTTTCGTAGGTGCGCTTCAATATAGTCTGCCAGCTCGAAATCACACATTCTCTTTGCTTGAAGGATACGTGCGATGAGGCTGTTGGTTCATTGTATTTTGTGGACTATGCTGATTGCGCACCAAGCCGTCGCGCAATCGGATAATTGTGTTCAGATAGGGTCCCAATGCCAAAAGCGCACAGATCATAGTCTGATCATACGAAAAGCAGCCGATCTTGCGGATTTGAGCGCAGTCGCAGATGCGCCATGGATCAGACTTCTGTCCATTTCCGGTCGTGAAAGCACAGAGAATCAAATTGATCTCAGCGTCATTGCGCACCTCACGCAACTCGAACGGTTGGATTTGACAGATCTTGGGGCCTTTGATGCGTCGGGAATCCAAAATGAGTCCCTGACGTCGCTGTCTATCCGAAACGGTCGGCCCCTGAGTTATGACTTCGCAGCATCGCTTGAGAAGCTACAAACTCTTCAAATCAACAATGCAATAGATTCGATTTCTGAACTTCCCCTCAACAAATTGGGGGCTCTTGAACAGCTTTCGATCATCAATTCGGGTGTATCGTCGCTCGAAGGCATAGAAGCATTGCAAAACCTTGAGGCGATTGCACTTACTAACAATCCCGTGCGTGATCTTGGCCCCCTTGCGCAGCTGAAGTTGCGACGTGTCACACTTGTCAGCAATCAGATAACGGACCTTTCGCCACTTGCCCGAAGCACAGAAATCACACATCTCCGTATTGGTGGTCCGAGCATTGCCAGTCTAAATGGCCTGCGGCTTGGTCCATCTTTGGTTCATTTTGATGGCTCAAAAAGTGGCCTCCGTGACATCTCGGCGTTGGCCCCGGCAACAAACGTGAAACGGGTGCTGCTTGAACAGGCAAACGTTACAAATGTCGCGGCACTTCGGGGCAAATTCCGGCTTGAGCAAATTGACCTGCGCAAAAACCCGATCTCAGATCTCTCTCCATTGGTTGACCTGCCAAACCTGACAGTTCTTGACCTGAGCGATACAATGGTCTTTGATCTTGCACCCTTACGACACCTCAAAAGCGTTAAAAGTGTGAGCCTTTCGCGCATACCTGCCGAGGACATAAGCCCGCTTGTCGGTATGATCCGCGTTGAGGGGTTGTGGTTGAATGATACTTTGGCTTCAGACCTATCTCCGCTTCTGGAGATGCCTTCGTTGGACACCTTTGTCGTGGACGATCAAAAGATGTTAACCAAGGACAACCTACCAACCTACATGGAAACGCGGCTCAAGCCGAAAAAGGAATAGACCTTTTGCGGTATGCTGAAGAGAGCAGCCAAGGCTGAAGCGAAAGACCGTTCCGTCCCGCGTTTAAGCCCTCGCCATATTAGACTTCATTACTCTCCTACAGGTACGCTGTAGCCCAACAAAAGCAGAAAAAAGTTCGCGAGTCTGCTTTTGCCCCTTTGCCAACGGGCTCTGCTTAGGTTATGACCGTTTTCAGAGTATGTTTGCGTCCCGAAAACATCCACGCAGCACGCTCCGACTTCTTTTTTTGAGCGAATTCCTGTCTTCTGATTGAACCAATCAAACGGAATGCGCTTTGACGACATTCGAATATTGTGTGGCATCTGACAGACTGCTGGGCAGCCAAGGCGGTGACGCCTATGCGAGCTCATCCAGTGTATCTGTACAGAGTGTAGAAAGTTAAAGGCCCCGGTTCGCCGGGCAAGAGCCAATGAAAAACAGCGGTAACCCCCCCAAAAGCTCCCCCCGCAAATCCGGCGAGCAGACCAAGAAATCCTCCGGCAAAAAGAAACAGGAACAGACAGTAACCGTTACTGGTGAGCGTATCGCCAAGGCGATGGCACGTGCTGGCCTGTGTTCACGCCGTGAAGCAGAAACATGGATTGAAGCCGGCCGCGTGAGCGTGAACGGCAATGTGCTGGACACACCAGCTTTTACCGTGACCCAAAAAGACAAGGTGTACGTGGATGGCAAACCTCTGCCAACCCGTGAGCGCACCCGTCTGTGGCTCTTCCATAAACCTCGGGGCACTGTCACCACCAACAAAGACCCTGAAGGTCGCAAGACTGTTTTTGACATTCTGCCAAAAGACATGCCACGCGTTGTGACTGTTGGCCGTCTGGACATCAACACTGAAGGCCTTTTGCTGCTGACCAATGACGGCGGCCTTTCCCGCGTGATTGAACTGCCTGCAACCGGCTGGCTGCGCCGCTACCGCGTGCGCGCGTTTGGTAAGGTGACTCAAGAGCAGCTGGATGCCCTGAAAGATGGTGTTGCCATTGACGGTGTTCTGTACGGCGCTATTGAAGCGACGCTGGACACTGAAAAAGGTGACAACGTTTGGCTGACCATTGGCCTGCGTGAAGGCAAGAACCGCGAAGTGAAGCGCATTCTTGAACATCTGGACCTTTCCGTTAACCGTCTGATCCGCATCTCCTTCGGTCCGTTCCAGCTGGGCGACCTTGGAGAAGGTGAGCTGCAGGAGATCCGTGGCCGTGTGCTGCGTGACCAGCTGGGCGAGCGCCTGGTTTCTGAAGCTGACCTTGATTTTGATGCGCCAATCATCAACCAGATGGATGCACGCACCAGCAAAAAAGCCGAGATGAAGAAGAAAAAGAAATCTTCTGGTGGTGCTGGTGGCGGCTGGATCAGCGCGAAAGATGCGGCGGCTGTTCTTGCCAAGCACAACAAGAAGCCGATGCGCCATGGCGAAGACAAGCGCGATGGTGACGGTGAAAGTTCTGAGCGCAACCCATTTGGTGACCGTAAACGCGTTGGCGTGAAGCCAACCTTCGGCGACCGGAAATCCTTTGGTGATCGTGATGGCGGCGAGCGTAAGTCGTTCGGCGATCGCGGTGAGCGCAAATCCTTTGGCGACCGCGACCGTGGAGATCGTAAACCGTTTGGCGATCGTGACCGCAAGGCGGGCCCTTCCCGCTATGGCAGCAATGAACGCGGTGGCGACAGCAAGCCACGCCGCGTGTTCAGCGCTGACGGCACTGTAGACACCTACACACCTTCCTTCGAGGATGGCGACAACCGTCGTAACGACGAGAAGCGTAAGCCAGAAGAGCGCCGCTTCGGCACCCGCACCAAGCGTGGTGGTTTCGATCTGGCACATGGTGGCACCAAGCGTTCAGCTGAAGATGCGCCAAGCCGTGAAGATCGTCGCGGTGGCCGCTTCAACCCGGCAGAAAACGCGAAGTACACCGGTGATACTGGCCCAACTGAGGGCGAGCGCCGCTTCTCCAATCGTCGCTCCCGCGATGATGCTCCATCTGATGAAAAACGCGGCGGCTTTAACAAAGGCCCACGCGGTGGTCGTGATGGTGAGAAGCGCGGCTTTGGCAAAGGCCCTCGTGAGGGTGGCCGCGATGGCGATAAGCGTGGCTTCAGCAAAGGCCCTCGTGAGGGTGGCCGTGATGGCGACAAGCGCGGCTTCAGCAAAGGCCCTCGTTCTGGCAAGAGCTTTGGCGGAGATAAAGGACGTGGTGGTCGCCCAGGCGGTGATCGTGGCGCGCCTCGCGGACATAAAGGTGGCAGAAACTCGTGAGAATTGTTGCTGGACGATTTCGGGGAACAGCGCTCGCTACACCCAAGACGCAGAATACGCGGCCAACCACTGACCGGATGAGAGAGACCATCTTTAATGTGCTCGCTCATGCCTATGGCAATCCGGTTCAGGATGCCCGTGTGCTGGACCTGTTTGCAGGCACTGGTGCTCTGGGTCTGGAAGCGATGAGCCGTGGCGGCAAATACTGCGTGTTCGTTGAAGATGCCGTGGAGCCGCGCGGTCTGATCCGCCGGAATGTGGAGACCACCGGTCTGATGGGCGCCACGAAGATCCTGCGCCGCGATGCGACTTCTCTGGGACATGCCGGCACCATGATGCCGTTTGATCTGGTGTTTTTGGATCCACCCTACCGGCAGGAGCTGGGCGAAAAGGCTCTGGCAAGTGCCGCAGCCGGTGGCTGGCTCAATGAAGGCGCGCTGTGCATCTGGGAAGAAGATGCGAGCGTTTCGCCGGTGATCCCTGATGGGTTCGAGGGACTGGACGTGCGCCACGCCGGTGACAGCCAGATCCTGATTGTGCGGTACGTGGGGCTGTAGAGCCACCTTTCGGCATGCGGTTCCGGTAAGAGGTTTGGGATTGAGCTTGAAGCGGAGATTCTGAGCCTGTTGCGGAGTTGGACGTGAGCACGGTGCGTGCTCGTTCAGACCGCCCTTATATATAAAGAGTAGTAGAAGGCCTTCCCGACGTGGTTTCGGGAGGGCCTTTTTGTTTGGGCTGGGTGGTGTGGCGCGGAGTGAAGCTTCACGGTGATGGGTGGATTGTTGGGGCGCAGCTGAGTGAGGTGGCGGCGGAGGATATCTGACACGGGTGTCGAGGTGGTTTTGGGCGGTGGCAGTTGGGGTAGTTATCCTCGCGGAATGGTTGGGGCCGAGATCTCCGGGATTTGAGGGGATCGGGTTCACAGTTCACATAGCAATGCGTCACACCTCAAAAGAACGCAGAATTCTCCAAACCAACGCAAAACACGAATACTTGTCATTACTATCACTATACTTATAAGGGAAAGCCTGAATTTTCCAGATTTGGCGCTCAGCGAGTCTTTGATTCGAATGACGCAGATTGCATATAAAAAGACCAAGGAATCTGCGAAACAAACTTTTAATAAACAATAACAAGCACTTAATTCACGGAGATCGACCCCGATTTCATCTTTGTTACATCTACCTAGTTTTGGATAAAAGCGTTGCAGGAATGAAACAGCGGTTTCGATTACTTTGATAACTCTAGGTTATTTTTAGAGTTATTATTGCATCGATAAGGATGTGCTGGCATCAATTGCTGCAGGGAATTCGCGTACACAAAAATAAAATCAGTTTTGCTTAGGCAGCATTTGGGCCGCCTTAAGTAGTTTTGTCAATTAACCTTGTTTGAGGAGTGGGTTTCAACCCGATTTAGGAGTCGAATTATGCGCCACTTTACAACTAGCGCCGCAGCAGCGCTTATGATGAGTGCCACTCCGGTCCTTGCAGCCGATCTTCCCGTTGCGCCGGAGCCCGTAGAATACGTCCAGATCTGTGACGCCTACGGTACTGGATATTTTTATATTCCAGGCACTGATACCTGTTTGAGAATTCGCGGTCGTGTTCGTGCTGAATACCGCTTCAACAACTTTGGAGCTGGCCCAAGCGACTGGTCCGAGCGGACAAGAAATTCAACCTCCACTCGTGCACGTGGTTACCTCCGCATGGACGCACGGACTCAAACAGAATACGGTCTGCTTCGCGCTTACATCGATTTGTTCGGAACAGTTGATACTCCTGGCTTTATTCAGGATGACAGCTCTGTTCCTAACGTGAACAACCCAGTCGGCTCGTTTGGGGTTGAGCAGGACAACACTGTAATGACGCTTGATTACGCGTTCGTGCAGTTTGGTGGCATGACCATTGGTCGCGCACAGTCCTTCTATGACTTCTGGACCGGTTATGCATATGGTGCGATCACCACCGTAGCATACTCTGACCAAAACCTCTGGCTTGCCGGTTACACATTTGACCTTGGCAATGGCCTTTCAACCAGCTGGTCTGTAGAAGACAGAACCGCTCGCCAGCAGAACCTCTTTACTGGTGAGTATCTTAACTCTACAGGATTTAACCAGGGCTACGGCGGCATGCGCTTCCCAGACTTGGTTGCAAACATCCGTTTGGACCAAGGTTGGGGTTCTGCCCAGATCATGGGTGCTCTGACAGAAGTTCGCTATCTTGAATCTTATCCTTCTGGCCTTCTCGGTTGGGCCGTCGGTGGTGGTGTAGAATTTAATCTACCATTCTTCACCAATTATCTCTCTGGCTTCCAGGGTGTGGTTCAGGCAACCTTCTCTCAAGGTGCACTCGGTTACGTAAACAGTGACTGGCAGAACGTCATCTGGGATGCAACTTCCCTTACAGATGGTGAAGACGGTATCGCTACCGGTTGGTCCATTGCTTGGGGTTTCCAGGCAGACTTCTCACCTGAATGGAACGCAGCTATCCAGGCTTCCTTCGCCAACGCTCGCTCTAAGTTCCTTTGGAACCAGAACCAGTGGGATGTTGTCGGTAAGATCGGCTGGACACCAGTTAGCGGCTTCGAAATCGGTACAGAAGTTGCTTACCGTAACGTTGGATTGGGTGACCTGTATCCAGACACAACCGTTAACGGCGGTAACCCAACTCGTCCGCTAGGTCAGCAGGATATCATTTCTATCCTACTCCGTGTTCAAAGGGACTTCTGAGGCCACATGTCAGAACCCATCGATTACTTAGCGTAGTCGAGAATACGAACTGGAAGGGGCGGATCATTGATCCGCCCCTTCTGGTTTTTTGGTTGTGAATTCAATGACGCCCAAAGAGGCGTTCGATGTCGTGAAGCTTTAGCTCAATCCATGTTGGGCGGCCGTGGTTGCACTGGCCGGACTTTGGTGTCGCTTCCATGTCTCTGAGCAGATTGTCCATCTCTTCAGGGCGCATGCGGCGGCCTGCTCTGATCGAACCGTGACATGCCATCGTTGCAGCAACCAGATCCAGCTTTTCTCTGATGCGTGTTGAACTGTCGTACTCAGCAAAGTCATCCGCTAGATCCTGCACCAAAGCTTTGATATTCAACCGCTTCAGCATGGAAGGCGTTTCTCTGACAGCGATTGCTCCAGGACCAAAACGTTCCAGGACGAGCCCCACTTCTTCCAGTTCAGAAGCTCGCTCTTCCAGACGGGCGACGTCATCTTCCGGGAGATCGACAATCTCAGGGATCAAAAGCATTTGCCTTGGGACATCCCGTTTTGCGAGGTCTTCTTTGAGCTGTTCGTAGACAAGGCGTTCATGTGCGGCGTGCTGATCCACGATTACGAGACCGTCTTTCGTCTGCGATACGATGTAGGTTTCGTGGATTTGTGCTCGTGCTGCTCCAAGTGGGAAGCTTTCTCTATCTTCTGGCAGTTCATGCGCATGTGCGCGTGAATCTGCTGATGGCGCATCGACGAGATTATAGGCTTGATGTCCTTGTACAGCTGCAGAATCTTGCCCCATGGATGGCACTGGCGAAGCTGTGTAAGGTGCTGTTGCCTCCATCAGGCCCAGTTGTGTTTCCTGAATTCCTGCTTCAGGTATATCTGCAGCGCTCCAGACAGAGGAGGAGCTTTCTTCAGGGCGATAGGCTGATTGTTGCCAGGAGTAGTTTTGTGCTGCTTCTCCGTGACCTTGTTGGGTATGAGCAGATGCGCCTGAGTGAACGTTGAAACCCGTCCCCTGCCCCATTGGGCGGATGGCATTGATAGCAGATTGTGTGTTTGCCGTAGATGCGCGGAAACCAGACTGAACAAACGCGTTCTTAAGTGCGCCAATCAGTAATCCACGAACGAGTTGTCCGTCACGGAAACGCACGTCTGCTTTTGCGGGGTGTACGTTCACGTCTACCTGATGCGGATCTAGGTCGATGTTCAGCACAACGATAGGATGACGGTCTCTTGAGAGAACGTCTGAGTATGCGGCTTTAAGTGAACCGAGTAGGAGCTTATCACGCACAGGGCGGCCATTTACGAAGAAGAATTGGTGCTGAGAGTTGGCGCGATGGAATGTAGGGAGGCCAGCATATCCATAAAGATGTACCCCTTCCCTCAAAGCTCGATTTCCATTGCGTTCTTTGTGAACTCTGCGCCGAGGATTTGGCCGATACGCGCAAGGTCTGCATCATCGCCAGTGCACGCCGGCAGTTCAAGCTGCCTGCGATCAGAGCCAGAAAGGGTGAAGCGGATGGTTGGATTTGCAAGCGCGATACGTTTGATGATTTCGGTAATCGCTGTGGCTTCAGCGCGGTCTGATTTCAGGAACTTCAGGCGAGCCGGAACAGAGAAGAAGATATCTTTGACTTCAACACGTGTCCCTGCATTCAAAGCTGCTGGTTCGACTTCGCTGTTCTGGCCACCTTCTACTTCAATTTTCCAGGCATGTGGTTCCGATGCATGGCGGGTTGTGATTTCCAATCTGGAGATCGCGCCAATGGATGGCAGCGCTTCTCCGCGAAAGCCCATGGTTCGGATATCCATGAGGTCATCTTCAGGCAGCTTGGATGTGCAGTGACGGCGGACAGCGAGTTGCAAGTCTTCCTTGGTCATACCTGCACCATTGTCGGTTATGCGCAACAGGCTCTTGCCGCCAGTCGCAGTTACGATTTCGATGCGCGTTGCACCAGCATCAACCGCATTTTCAACCAGCTCTTTGACGACGCTTGCAGGCCGCTCGATTACTTCACCCGCGGCAATTCTGTTGATCGTCGTATCGCTAAGTTGTCTTACCGCCATAACCGCTCCGTTGTTCAATTGCCCTGCTTTTATCACCGAAAACCCGCCGAGTTTCGGGAGTGCATTTATATGGCGCATCCGATCTGCATTTGTGACAGCGATTTGCGCCCATAATGATACAGGGTGAGCAGTGATAGTAACTACTTGTCGTCGCCAGCTGCTCAGGTTATGAGGATTTGGCTCAAGTCTGCTCTTTTTTCAAGAGACTATCAAACTTCCTCCAAGAGAACATCCATGCAGCAACACTCCCCCATCACTGGCCTTAGCCAGATAGCAGATCAGTTTAACGGTATTCTATGTGATGTCTGGGGTGTTTTACATAATGGGATAAGCGCTTTCCCAGCTGCGATTGAGGCTCTTGAGACTTACAAAACAAACTACAACAGACCCGTGGTGCTGATTACAAATGCACCGCGGCCAGCCAACGAGATTGAAGAGCATCTTCGTAGTTTGGGAGTACCACGTTCTTGCTACGACTCGATTGTCTCATCCGGGGATGTGGTTCAGGCCGACTTGAGGGCGATTGATCATGCCAAGGTCTATCATATCGGCCCAAAGAAGAATCACAGCCTGTTTCATGGTGTTAGTTTTGACTTTGTAGAGCCGAAAGAGGCTGACATTATCGTCTGCTCTGGTTTGAATGACCGCCGCGTAGAAGAACCGGAGGACTACCGTTCTCATTTTGAAGACTTGCTGAAGCTGGATCTCACTCTGATTTGCGCTAATCCGGATATTGTGGCCGAGCAAGGTGATAAGCTGGTTTGGTGCGGTGGTGCACTGGCGAAGCTTTATGAAGAGATGGGTGGACGTGTGGTTATCACCGGCAAACCATTTCATCCGATTTACGACATGGCCCGCGCTGAGCTCAATGCTCATGCGGGTAAACCGCTTGAAACCCGTGAGATACTCGCGATTGGTGATGGGCTCCCCACAGACATCAAGGGTGCAAATGCGCAGGGCATCAGTGCTTTGTTTCTGACTGACGGCATTCATGCGGCTGATCTTGAAGGAAATTCAGAAGCTGTGGTGAAGATGCTCGAGGCTGAAGGCATGCAGGTACATAGCTTTATGGGCCGCCTGAACTGGTAATAAAAAAGCAGTTTGCACCTTGTTCAGGACAAGCAAACTGCTTTTGTCTTTTATATCTGCGGCCCATGTCTGCAGGCAAACCTATCGCGTTTGATCAGGCGAACAGTTTGTCGATGTCGTCCTGCTGCACGTCGCCGAGCATTGCGTCGATCTCATCCTGAGAGACACCCTCGCCTTTGTGCTGAGGGCCGTGAAGGATCAGCTCACGTTTGCGGCGTTCTTCATCAGTCTCTTCGCCCTGATGTTCCGCCTGAGCTTCCTGCTCAAGACGCAAACGCTCAACGAAGTTAGAGACGCGCTCGTCAATCGTGTTCAGTGTGCTGACAACTTTGGAAATACGCTGTCCGGTGATGTCCTGAAATGCGCAGGCCTGGAAAATCTCCATCACCTGATTGTTGACCGTGTCCTGGTAAGCTTCGGTGTCTTCCGGATCAGCAGCCATAATGGCTTCAGCAGCTTCCATGATGGAATGTGTTGCCTCTTCTGTTGAGGAAACAATCGCATCCAGCTCCCGGCCAGCCTCAGGGATATGGTTATCCCTCATATCTGCGACGCGAAGTTTACTGATTTCGGCTTTCATCCGCGCGATTTCTTCGCCGATTTCTGCCAGTTCCATGGTCACTGCAGGTTGGATGTGTTCAATGATGTCCCCCATTGAACCTGTCATAACCTCAGCCAGCCCCATAACGTCAGTTAATGTGACTTCGCTAGACTTCTCACGGCTTTCTTCCAGAAAATCGATGAGTTGCTGAATATCAATTTTGGTCAAAACTACACTTTCCCTTTATTTGAGTAGGGAACGTCTCCTCCAGCAGACGAAATGTCTGCCAGGCCGGAGCTCTACCCGACCTTGTAACCGGTCAGTTGGGTGCACGAAAGGGTTGGGGCGCAATCGATATGGCGTCCTCACCCCAGCCCAAATTCTTCAATGTGCGCGCAATGCAAAATTAGTCAGCGAAAACCGCTTCGATTTTGCCTTTAAGAGTTTGCGCGTTAAACGGCTTAACGATGTAGTTGTTAACCCCTGCCTTCTTCGCAGCGATCACGTTTTCCGTTTTAGACTCAGCTGTAACCATGATGAATGGCGTCTTACACAGAGCCGCATCCTGTCTGACCTGCTTCAGCAGCTCATAGCCAGTCATAGGTTCCATGTTCCAATCCGAGATGACCAGGCCATAACGGCGCTGCTTCATTTTCTCGTAGGCCTCAGTGCCATCAGCCGCATCATCGATGTCCGTAAAGCCAAGTTGCTTCAACAAGTTCCGAATGATTCGAATCATGGTCTTATAATCATCGACAACCAAAATTGGCATCTGAAGATCAAGGGCCATGTACAACTCCATATTCTCAAGAGGCTGTCGTTGCCTCTCTGCTATACTCACGGCGACCACGACATTTTTAGGTCACACTGGACGCAGGTGTCCTTCCAATAAAAGGGGTCCCCACCAATTCAACTTTCGCGAAACTAACCGCCCTACGTTATAGTTAGGTTAATTTCTCCAATACGATTTCAATAATGCTAAAAGCCTAATTGTTTTTTAGAGGTCCGCTTACTAGCGTTTCTGCGCGTTTTACCGGCAATATTGCCTGTGGTTAATCCGAGGAAACACTATGCTCAGCCTTCGTCCGCTTGCTTATGAAGACCTATCAGTCGGCATGACCGAAGTATTCGTTAAGCACGTCAGCTCTCAAGACATCGTAGGATTCGCAGAGGTTTCCGGTGACAGAAACCCTATCCATTTGTCGGAGCATTTTGCAGCAAAGACCCCTTTTAAAACTCGTATCGCGCACGGTCTTTACACCGCGAGCCTTATCTCAGCCGTACTTGGAACGCGATTACCGGGCCCAGGTGCAATTTATTTGTCTCAATCTTTAAATTTTCGCGCGCCTGTGTATATCGGCGACGATATTGAGGTTCGCGTGAGCGTTGCGGAGCTGATTGACAAAGGCTGCAGAGCCCGCCTGGACTGCAAGTGTCTTGTGGATGGGAAGGTGGTTCTGGAAGGGGAAGCTATGGTGAAAGTCCCTGCTCGCGCTGATATGGATATTCCGCTTTAAGCCGAAATTCCTGCGAAGAACTTGCAGTTTCTTGTGTCCGGCCCGTCAAACCTTATCTGAAGAGCTTGACGGGGCGGGCTTCTCACGGCACCGTCTCGCAAAATTCTGGAAATTTGGAGTATGTTGCGCGCTAGGCTTTTGTGCAGCAAACTCTAAATCTTTATTTTCACGCGTATTCTCATAGGAAAACCGGAGCCTCTTATCGGGATACGCTTTAGCGGGAAGTACAGTTCATGGGTGAGCCGATCAAGCAGGCGCATTCTTTTCAGCATATTACCGACCTTGCACAGTTTCCTGAAAAGCTGCGCGGCGGTGTTGTTGCGATCGGAAATTTTGATGGTGTGCATCGTGGACACCGGGCTGTACTTGATCTGGCACGTGATGAAGCAGCAAAGCGCGGTGTTCCTGCACTTGCCATGACGTTTGAGCCGCATCCGCGTACTTTCTTCCGCCCTGAGCAACCTGTGTTTCGTCTGACTCCGAGCCATATCAAGGCAGAAATCCTTGAGGCAGAGCATCTGGATGGTGTGATCGAACTGCCTTTCACCAAAGAGTTCGCCAGCATGGCAGCTGAGGATTTTGTGAAGGATATTCTGGTGGATCGCCTTGGGATCTCCCAGAGCATCACCGGCTATGACTTCCATTTTGGTAAAGGTCGTCAGGGAACACCTGAGTTTTTGCGCGAAGCAGGCGAGGCTCATGGGTTTGCTGTGACTATTGTTGGGGCTGAAGGTGATGAAGGTGGTGAGGTGATTTCCTCCAGCCGTATTCGCGCAGCTCTTGGTGAAGGTGATCTGGCGGTTGCCAATGGTCTGCTGGGCTATCGCTATTTTGTTGAAGCGACTGTTCAGCATGGTGAAAAGCGTGGTCGTGAGCTGGGCTACCCGACTGCAAATTTGAAGCTTGCTGACAACTGTGAGCTGAAAGAAGGCGTTTACGCTGTTCAGATCAAGATTGACGGCGAGATGCATGACGGCGTTGCCAGCTTTG
The DNA here is from genome assembly GCF_001310815.1 of Pseudovibrio denitrificans JCM 12308. GTDB lineage: Bacteria > Pseudomonadota > Alphaproteobacteria > Rhizobiales > Stappiaceae > Pseudovibrio > Pseudovibrio denitrificans. The sequence continues at coordinate 63,066 of NZ_BAZK01000011.1, read as the reverse complement.
GGCGTCGACCGACCTTTGATGACGGAGCACCGCTGCTTGAAGTGCATGTGTTTGATTATAGTGGCAACCTTTATGAAAAGCTCGTCACCGTTTGCTTCATCGGGTTTATCCGTCCTGAACTTAAATTTGACGGTATTGACGGCTTAATTGCGCAGATGGATCAGGATAGTGCGGAAGCGCGGGCGATGATTGCTTCGATGCGACCACTTTCTCATCTGGACCAAATGCTCAACACCGACGGATAATCTTACTCTTTAGAAAGACCTAGTATGACATCAGCGGCTACGCGGGCTGGCGCTGCCAGCTCTGACAATGTGTTGCACGGCGTGCTGTTGATGATGTTCGGGTTGCTCATCCTTTCGAGCACTGATGGCGTGGTGAAGTATCTTTCTGAGTTTTTCTCACCTTTAACCGTCGCCTTCTTCCGCTTTGCTGTGCAGCTTGTCATTATTCTGGCGATTGCCCCTTTTCAGAAACGGAGCTGGCGCAGTCTGCTGCAGGAAACCACCCTGCCCCTGTTCTGCCGAGGCCTTTTGCTAGCCGTTGGATCGGTGTTCATCGTCTTTGGACTGAAGTACCTGCCACTTACTGATGCGACTGCGATCTTCTTTGTGCAACCGGTTATTCTGGTGGTTTTGTCTGCGGTGTTCCTGAAAGAGAAAGTTGGCGCTAAGCGGTGGTTGGCGGTGTTGATTGGGTTTGCCGGTGTGCTCGTCATCATGCGGCCGGGGACTGGTGTGTTCCAACCAGCAAGTCTGCTTATCCTAGCGGCGGCGTTTACATTTGCCTGCTATCTGATGTTAACGCGTAAGCTCTCCGGACAAGCCTCTCAGCTGGCCATTCAGTTCGCAACTGGCTTTGCGGGCAGCCTGTTCATCCTGCCGATTATCTTTTACGCATGGCTGACTGGCTTTGGCGGCGATCTGGTGATTGCTGATCAGGAAGCAGATTTCACACTCCCGACCATTTTACTACTCTGCCTTGGTGGGACGGGCCTGTTTGCGCACGTGTTGCTGGTCAAGGCTTTTGAAAGAGCCCCGCTTCTGTTCTGGCGCCTATCAACTACGTGGAAATTATCTCTGCAACCACAATCGGTTATCTGGTCTTCAACGAGATTCCGGATGAGTTTGTCTGGGTTGGCGTCGGGATGCTCGTCTGCAGTGGGTTGATACTGGCGAATGCGGAGCGAAAACCATCACCCTCATAATGTTGAGTGGCGGAACAGATACTCTTTAGATAACTGCACTGAATAGACTTTGACGAATACTTTCTTTTTCTTGCGCTAAAGAATAGCTGGTGCGTCAATATAGGCCCTTACCCTGATCGCTGGCTTTGATATGTCAGCGTATCCCCCATTTTCCGAGAGCAACATGACAACAACAACCGCCTCGACAGACAGTCATAGTTCCAATGCCGGGCTGCATGGCATCCTGTTTATGGTCGCCGGTATGTCTCTGGCACCGCTTATGGATGGTACTGCCAAGTATCTGAGCAGTTTTATCTCTCCGGTTGAGGTATCACTTGGCCGTTTTCTTTGTCAGGCGCTGATTGTTCTTCTGATCGCTGTTTTCATGGGGCGCTCGTTTGGTTCGCTGATGAAAGAAGTGAACCGCATTCAGCTGATCCGCGGTGCATGTCTGGCGATCTGTTCGATCTTCTTCTTCAGCTCTCTTAAATACATGCCGCTGGCAGATGCCATCGCGATCTTCTTTGTGCAGCCGATGATCCTGACAGTGCTTTCTGCCGTGGTGCTTAAAGAGAAAGTGGGAGTTCGCAGGTGGTCAGCGGTTGTTGTCGGCATGGTGGGCGCGCTTATCATCATTCGCCCAGGCTCCAGTGCTTTGGGCTGGCCTTCCCTATTGCCGCTGGCAGCAGCGACTTCGTTTGCAGCCTACCTTGTTTTAACGCGCAAGCTTTCTGGCAGTGCGTCCCTGCTTGGCATTCAGTTTGCGACTGGCGTGGCTGGTGTTTTGACGCTGACCCCACTGGTGGTTATTGCAAGTCTGTTTGGGTTTGAGGCAGCCGCCTGGACCACACCGGATCTTACTCATCTGCCTCTATTTGTGCTGATGGGCATTATCTCCTTCGCCTCACATGGCTGCATTGTGCTCGCCTTTGACCGCGCACCGGCCTCCGTGCTTGCACCGCTGAGTTATACGGAGATCATCAGCGCGACCATCGTTGGCTTTGTGCTGTTTGGCGATGTTCCAGACATGTTTGTCTGGCTGGGTGTTGCGCTTATCGCAAGCGGCGGGCTTTACATTGCGCACCGTGAGCGGACAGCAGCAAAGCGTCAGACGGAGAGTGAGGAGCTGGTCGACAGTTCCCCAAAACGCCATTATTGACGCGGAGCTATCACGTTAACCTGAGTTCGATCGCAAAAGCTTTGCTTTAGATGCTATTCAGGCATTGGCCATTACCGCTCACTTCCACTTTGGAAAACTGTTGAGGCGATCTTGCAGATGTTGTTTGCGCCTCATCGGTTGCGGGGCTGCGATGAAGAAGTTACAGGCTGTTGTCAGACGATAAAACTTGGTTCAAGCCTAATGTGACAACGCCAGCTGGCTAACACTCAGATGCAACATAATTGCTTTCTTCCCAAAGCTGAATTCCGCAACTGTATTTTGTCACGTAGTTTGCAATGATCACGGCCTCACCACGTTCTTCCGCAGAACCGCTGGCATCAATGTACCATGTCCAAAACAGCAAGGGTTTTGCATAAGTGAAAATGCTAACACTAAAACCGAGAGGTTTGCCGTCACCACTGAGACAACCCGTTATATTGACATTGGAGCTGTAACTAAAAGATTTTATATTTTGCTGGCTATGCTCACAGTACTGATCAAATATCTCGCTCTCTTCTTCAAAATAAGGTCCAGAGATACAGTTATCCTCGCCACACTTTTCTATTTTAAAGACAGCTTCTTTATTTCGATTCAAAATTTTACCAAAAGACAATAGAGCATAATCAGAGAACATTCTGTTTTCTAAGAAAAAATCTAAATATTCATCCCTGCTTTTTTGAATAAAAATCCATTCAAACTCCATATTATTAAAGGAGGAGTCATATCGTATTGCATTAGATACGGTGTTATTTTTTATATCTTGATGATAGGCCAGCGCATACTGAGAGGCATACTCAACTACATCCTGTTTATGCTGATAGAACTTGTAATAGTTAAATATGTAAAAAAACGTCACAAGCATAAAGGCAAGGGATACAGTCAGTAATATTATGTCGCCTTGTTTTATTTTTGGCATTTCTCAATTATCCATCATCAAATGAAGTGGAACTTATCGGCTTTTCATGGTGCTGTCACGTTAACCAGAGTTTGATCGCAAAACCCTTGTTTCAAGACCAACTCAAACGCTGCTCACCGCATCTTACTTCCACTTGGCAAAACCATTGAGGCGATGCTTACGGATGTTGTTTCCATCATTGTTAGTCAGGCGTGGCGAAGATACTGCGCATAACAGAAAAGCCGCCGAAAAGTCGTCACTACAACTGCATATCTTCATCCCAAAACCAGTTTTCACTTTTCGTGATACACTCCGGCGCATCAGCTTCGGCCTTCAGGAAAATTACTCTTGGTCTTGAGAATATTGAGCTTTGTTGTTAGAGGCTCTTTATTCCTTACATAAGCGCTGCTAAAAGCACTCATTATGTTAGCCAAGTTTGAAGATAACAGGACTGCTCCTTTGACCTCTTTCAAGGTGTGCCAATTTCGAATTATTGGCCCGGCCTTCAGCTGAGACGCCCGCTGGCGCCCTGAAGTACCGGGAGACCTCCAACCGTCACCGTGGTGGCGGGACTTTCAAGCTTGCGCAAATCCCTGCGCTTTACCAAATGCCTATGGGCAAACAGATGCCCACATAAGCGGACTGCCAAATGACCGATACTACGAGCCGCGATTATTCGGAAACGCTCAACCTGCCTAAAACTGATTTCCCAATGCGGGCAGGCCTTCCTAAGAATGAACCTAAGATCCTTGATAAATGGAAAGACAAGGATCTTTACAAGGTGATGCGTGATCAATCCGCTGGTCGCCCAAAGTTCATCCTGCATGATGGCCCTCCATACGCAAACGGTAACATCCATATCGGCCATGCGCTGAACAAGACCCTCAAGGACATCATCAACCGCTCCATGCAGATGCAGGGCTTTGATGCGAACTATGTTCCTGGCTGGGATTGTCATGGTCTGCCGATCGAATGGAAGATCGAAGAGCAGTATCGCAAAAAAGGCAAAAACAAAGACGCTGTGCCGATCAACGAATTCCGCAAGGAATGCCGTGACTTCGCGGACAAGTGGATCGACGTTCAGCGCGAAGAATTTAAGCGTCTTGGCATTGAAGGCGACTGGGACAACCCATACCTGACCATGCGCTACGATAGTGAAGCTGTGATCGCGAACGAACTGATGAAGTTTGCGACAAGCGGCCAGCTGTACCGTGGTTCCAAGCCTGTCATGTGGTCCATCGTTGAGAAGACTGCTCTTGCTGAAGCGGAAGTGGAGTATGAAGACCATACTTCCCACACCATCTGGGTGACCTTCCCGGTTGTTTCCGGCAATGAAGCGCTGATCGGCAAGAAGGTGGTGATCTGGACAACCACTCCATGGACCATCCCTGCAAACCGCGCGATCTCCTTCTCCAAAGACATCAGCTACGGCATCTTCAAGGTGACTGAAGCTGCTGAAGACAACTGGGCGAAGGTTGGCGAAGAATTCATCATTGCTGACAAGCTTGCTGAGTCTGTTTTCGAAGCGTCCCGTGTTGATGCTTATGAGCGTGTGTCTGACGTTGATGTGAGCACCATCGAATACTGCGCGCACCCGCTGCGCGGTGCTGAAGGTGCTGGCGACTACTTCGACTTCAACGTGCCGATGCTGGCTGGTGATCACGTAACTGACGATGCTGGTACCGGTTTCGTACACACCGCACCAGGTCACGGTCAGGAAGACTTCCAGATGTTCCTGGACAACCGCGAAGCATTTGCGAAGGCTGGTACTGAGCAGGTTCCAATGACCGTTCAGCCGGACGGTTCTTACTACCCGCACGTACCACTGTTTGAAGGCAAGTACATCCTTGACCGTAAGGGCAAGGAAGGTTCCACCAACAAAGCCGTTATTGAAAAGCTTGTTGAGGTTGGCGGCCTGATGGCTCGTGGCCGCGTGAAGCACTCCTACCCGCACTCCTGGCGCTCCAAAGCACCGCTGATCTTCCGTAACACGCCTCAGTGGTTTGTTTACATGGACAAAGAGCTTTCTGAAGAAGCGAAGGGTGACACTCTGCGTTCCCGCGCTCTGAAAGCGATCTCCGAGACGCGTTTCGTGCCTGCAACCGGCCAGAACCGTCTGAATGCGATGATCGAAGCCCGTCCTGACTGGGTTCTTTCCCGTCAGCGTGCATGGGGCGTGCCGATCACTGTGTTCGTGAACAAGGAAACCGGTGAAGTTCTGAAGGACGAAGCAGTCAACGCGCGTATCTTCGAAGCCTTCCAGAATGAAGGCGCGGATGCGTGGTTTGAGGAAGATGCAACTCAGCGCTTCCTTGGTGAAGGCTACAAGGCTGACGACTTCGAGAAGGTCGATGACATCCTCGACGTATGGTTCGATTCTGGTTCCACTCACGCGTTCTGCATGGAGCGTCGTGAAGACCTGAGCCCGAAGCGTAGGGGTCTGGGTGGTGACGACTACGTTCTGTATCTGGAAGGCACCGACCAGCACCGCGGTTGGTTCCACTCTTCCCTGCTGGAAAGCTGTGGCACCCGTGGTTATGCGCCATATGACGCTGTTCTTACCCACGGCTTCACCATGGCTGAAGATGGTCGCAAGATGTCCAAGTCTTTGGGCAACACCATCGCACCTCAGGACGTGATCAAGCAGTACGGTGCAGACATCCTGCGTCTGTGGGTTGGTTCTGTCGACTATGCAGAAGATCAGCGTATCGGCCCTGAGATCATCAAAACCAACGTTGATGCTTACCGCAAGCTGCGCAACACCCTGCGCTTCATGCTCGGTTCTCTCGGTCACTATGAAGGCGAAGAGGTTGCTCTTGCTGACATGGAAGAGCTGGAACTGCTGATGCTGCATCGTCTGGCTGAGCTGGATGTGCTGGTTCGCGATGCTTACATGGCATTCGACAGCAAGCGTGTGTTCTCCACGTTGTTCAACTTCATGACTGTTGAGCTGTCTGCGTTCTACTTCGACATCCGTAAGGATGCGCTGTACTGCGATGCACCGTCTTCCAAGAAGCGTAAGGCATCTCTATACGTGATTGAGCAGCTGTTCCGTCATCTGACCATGTGGCTGGCACCAATCCTGCCATTCACCATGGAAGAGAGCTGGGGCTACCGTTACGGTGAAGCGACCACTTCCGTTCACCTGCAGCAGTTCCCTGCTGTTTCTTCTGCATGGAGAAACGATGAGCTGGCAGCAAAGTGGGAGAAGGTACGTGCGGTTCGCCGTGTGATCACCGGTGCTCTTGAGATCGAACGCCGTGAAAAGCGGATCGGTTCTTCTCTGGAAGCACACCCAACCGTCTTCGTTTCTGACGCAGAACTGATGGGTGCGCTGAACGGTCTGGATATGGCTGAAATTGCCATCACTTCCCAGCTGAACCTTTCTGCAGACGGTGCTCCTGAAGGTGCGTTCGTTCTGGAAGACGTTACTGGTGTTGGTGTTGTGCCAGGCCTTGCAGAGGGTAACAAGTGCGCCCGCTCCTGGAAGATCCTGCCAGAAGTTGGAACAGATGGTGAGTATCCAGAGCTGACCCTGCGCGATGCAAATGCGATGCGCGAGCTGGATAGCGCTGCTGTTTAAGCAAACAAAGTGACGAGGGAATTGCTTTGAAGAAACTAAAAGTTTGGGGACATCACAGTTCCCTCGTCCTGCTTCTTGCCATTGTCGGTCTGGTCGTTGATCAGATCGCTAAATTCTGGGCTGTCGGCCACTTTTCAGTTGGAGGCATTCCTCCGATTTCCGTTGGCCCGTTTCTTGATTTGGTACTGGTCTGGAACAAAGGCGTTTCTTATGGCCTCTTCCAGCAGACGACCGAGATTGGTCGCTGGGGGCTGGCTGCCTTTACAGTTGCCGCTTCTGTTTTCATCTGGTTCTGGAGTGCGCGGGCGATCAATCGACTGGAAGCCATTTGCCTCGGGCTGGTTTTATCCGGTGCGCTGAGTAATGGCTTTGACCGCCTCTATTATGGCCAAGTCGTCGATTACCTCTATTTCCACGTTGGAGAATTTTCCTGGTACGTCTTCAATCTTGCTGATGCGTGGATTGTTATTGGCGCTGCCGGGTTGCTGCTCGACACCTTATTTATTGGCAAAAATAAGGATAGCCGGCCCTAAAACTGCCTAATTCCCAATTATATGTGGGGAAGATCGGGTGCTTCTGGGCATAACTACACACTTAGGGCCTTCATGGTTTCGTGATTCCTGTTTTAAGGTGGCATCACTGGATTATGAGGACTACAGATTTCGCAGGCTGTCATATGACCCGTGAAGCCTGTCAAACGCCGCTTTGATGGTGATCGGGAAACAAGGGTAATGAAATTGCAAAGCCGTAGCAAAAAATTCGTCGTTCGCGCCTCTTTTGTTTGCGGGCTCTCTCTCGCACTATCTGCCTGTATGACAGGAAATGGTGACTTCAGCGATGGCACAGAAACCACTGATACAAACCTGGTTTCAGGTGTTCTAAGTGTCGTTGGTCTGGAATCCCAGCACAATACAGATATCGAGTACAAAGAGCGTGCACCGCTTGTTATGCCGACACAGGCTGGCAACTTGCCTCAGCCGGACAGCCGCAAACTTTCTGAAGTTGCAAGCAACTGGCCAGTTGATCGTTCCAAGGAAGAGCTGGAAGAGATCCGTGCGTTCTACAAGGTCGAGCCAGGTCAGCCGCTCAGCGTTGAGCAGATGCGTGGTCACCCTGCTGTGCTGAAGGCTTCTGCCCGTCCTCGCGATTTTGCTGCAGAAAAGCGTCAGCAGGAACTGCTTGATGGCGATAAGCTGAGCCCAGCAGAACTGGCTGCCCTTGGCAGACAGTATCAGGAAGCGAAAAAGCAGCTTGGCGGTAAGGATGTGGAAGCTCCAATTTGCTCTCCTGAAGATCCTACCTGTAAGCCTACCCGCAAATATCTGACTGAGCCTCCAGTCGCATACTCCACTCCTGTTGCAGGCGTAGCCTTTGCGACGCCGGAAGTCGATGAGAGCGAACTCGTGCGCAAGAAGCGTGAAGCAGCTGCAATTGAAGATGGCGCTCGCATCGACATGAGCAAGCAGTAAGAGAGACCTCTCTCAGGGCGTTAAAAGCCCGCTGAAAGCCTTAGTAAATTATGAAGCAAGCGCGACGATGTTCGCGCTTTTTTCATTATAGCTGCAATAGATTACGAATAATTCACGAGGAGATTAACCACAATCACGCTATAGGTAGGGCAGCTGTGTCCTGCTCATTTTAAAGGGAGCCCCCTACGTGACTGGTCGATCTCTCACGCTTAAAGCCCTTGCTTTAAGTCTCGTTGTTTTCGCAAGCTCAGTATTGCCCGTGGCTGCGGATACAACAGGGAAAGCTTCAATCGAAGACTTCTCCAAAATTCGCATCGGTGGAACCGATGTCTCTCAAAGCACGCTCGACAACGGCCTTCAGGTGGTTGTTATCCCAGATCGCCGTGCACCTATCGTAACGCATATGGTGTGGTACCGCGTTGGTGGTGCTGATGAAGAACCCGGTAAATCGGGCCTCGCGCATTTTCTAGAACATCTCATGTTTAAGGGAACCAAGAATACACCGGAAGGTGAGTTCTCCAAGATGGTTGCTCAGGTGGGTGGTCAGGAAAACGCCTTTACCTCTCAGGATTACACCGCTTACTACCAGCAGGTTGCCAAAGAGCATCTGGAGATGGTGATGGGCTATGAAGCCGATCGCATGTCCAACCTGATCCTGACCGAGAAGCAGGTTAACCCGGAACGCGACGTGGTGCTGGAAGAGCGCTCGCAGCGCGTGGACCGCAGCCCGGCAGCTCGTCTTTCCGAAACCTTTGATCAGGTCCTGTTTCCAAACAGCCCGTATGGCATTCCGGTCATCGGTTGGAAAGATGAGATTCAAAGCCTGAACAAAGACGATGCAATCGCGTTTTACGACAAGTACTATACCCCGAACAATGCCATCCTGATTGTGGCGGGTGATGTGACCTCCGAAGATGTTCTGGACCTTGCCAAGAAGACTTACGGCAAGGTGGAGCAACGCGCAGAGCCGGGTCCTCGTGACCGTCCGCATGTGCAGATCGTTCCGGGCAACCGTGAAGTGAGCCTGCAGAGCGATCAGGTTGCTCAACCAAGCCTGCAGCATGGCTGGATTGTTCCAAGCTCTACCACCGCAGAGCCAACTGAATCTGAAGCTCTGGAAGTTCTCTCTGACATTCTAGGTGGTGGCGTTAACAGCCGCCTGTACCAAGAGCTGGTGATTGAGGGTGAAATGGCGACCAGTGCAGGCGCCTGGTATCAATCTACCGCTTTGGATGACACCCGTCTCATTCTCTATTCCTCACCGAAGGATGGCGTTTCTTTGGAGGAGCTGGAGAAGAAGGCGCTTTCCATTGTGAATGACCTTCTGGAAAACGGTGTCACTGCTGAGGAAGTGGAACGTTCCAAGCGCTCCATGCTGGCCTCTGCAATCTATGCCCAAGACAAGCAGGATGTTCTGGCTCGTATTTTTGGCACCGCACTGACAACAGGTGGTTCTGTCGACAAAGTACAGACATGGCCTGCACGGGTTGCGAAGGTGACACCTGAACAGGTTCAGGCCGTTGCGCAGAAGTACCTTACTGAAACCAGCGTGGCGAGCTATCTGATGCCAGCTGCACAAGCAGAAAACGTAGAGTGAGAGGGGACGCTCCATGAAAGCTAAAGTTCTTATGGCAGCTTCTGCCTCCGCTTCCCGACTGACAGCAAGCCTGTTTGCTCTGATGGCCCTGTCATTCCTAATAGTCGCCAGCTTTGCGCAGAGCAGTCAGGCGATCGAGATCAAAGAGGTCAAGAGCCCTGGCGGTATCACAGCGTGGTTGGTGGAAGATTACACTGTGCCAATCATTGCGCTGAACTTTGCGTTTGCAGGTGGCAGCTCTCAGGACACAGATGCCAAACTTGGCGTGACCAATCTGCTGAGCACAATGCTTGATGAAGGTGCTGGCGATCTGGATTCTCAGGCTTTTCAGGGCCGCCTTGAAGACCTGACCATGAGCCTTTCCTTCAGCACAGGCCGTGATTTCTTCTATGGCTCCTTCCAGAGCTTACAGGCGAACAAGGACCATACTTTTGAGATGCTGCGTCTTGCGGTCAATGAGCCACGTTTTGATGCTGTTCCGCTGGAGCGCATGAAAGCTCAGACCATCTCCGGTATTCGTCGCAGCCTGAAACGCCCGGATGCGCTCGCGGGTCTGACCCTGTCCAAGACCATCTTCCCGGATCATCCTTATGGCCGCCCTAGCCGTGGCACTGAGGATACCGTTTCCAAGCTGACTTCTGATGATCTGAAGGTACAGCGTGCGAAGATCTTTGCAAAGGATTCTTTGAAGATCGGCGTTGTTGGTGCAATCAGCGCCGATGAACTGGCCGTGGTTCTGGACAAGGTCTTTGCAGACCTGCCTGAAAGCGGTGATCTGGTTGAGATTCCAAATGTAGAACCTGTGACGGACAAGAATGTGCATGTGGACTTTGAAAGCCCGCAGACCTCCATTCAATTCGCTCTGCCGGGCTACAAGCGCCACGATCCGAAGTTTATGTCTGCGTTCGTAATGAACCACATTCTGGGTGGTGGTACATTCTCCTCATGGCTTTACAACGAGATCCGTGAGCAGCGTGGCCTTGCTTATTCTGTCGGTTCCTATCTGGTTCCTTACCAGCACGCTGCTCTGCTGATGGGTTCCACAGGCACACGTGCGGATAAAGCTGGTGAAGCGATTGATATCATCAAAGCGCAAATGGAACGCATGGCGCAGACTGGTCCTACCCCTGCTGAGCTTGAGGAAGCGAAGTCTTACCTGACCGGCTCTTATGCGCTTAACTTCGACAGCTCCAGCAGCATTGCTCGTCAGCTGACAGGCATTCAAACTCAAGGGCTTGGCATCGATTACATCGACAAGCGCAATGAGATGGTTGAGGCAGTCACGCTGGAAGGTGTTCGCGAAGTTGCGCGGGACATGTTTGACGGTAACGAGCCAACCTTTGTTACAGTTGGCAAGCCGCTAAACTGATCCTGAGAGAAATCGAGAAATTGCAGCAGGCGAGTTAATGAAAATCAGCTCGCCTCTCTTTTTAGCGGGCGTGGGTTTGGAGCCCCCTGCAGAACATCCGCACGTACCGGACGTGGTGGTGAGAACAGGAAGCCCTGTGCGCAGCGGACGTCCATCTCCAGAAGCTCCAGCACAGCGCTTTCACTTTCCACGTGGTCAACGATCAGCTCAATGCCATAACGCTGCAGCAGGCTGCCAAAGTCTGCCGGGTGGATGTTGCTCTTGGCCAGATCATCTTCATGTAACAGCAAGCGGGATGCGTGCAGCTTGGCAAAGCGGAAGCCCCGATCAGCCAGCGCGCGAAAATCCATACGCAGATCAGTGATGCGGTCTACGGAGAAGCGGAAGCCCAGTTCTGCAAGTGCTGCGAGGCTTTCGTATTCAATCGCGCTCATGACAGCGACATCGGCCTGCGAGAATTCGAAGATCAGCAGGTCAGAGTACGTGTCGTTGGCGCGCACAAACTCCAGGAAGCCCGGGAAGAAGTTTTCATCCATGAGCGTGCTTGGTGACAGATTGCAGAACAGGCCTGCTTCTCTGTTGCGTGTTGCCAAGCGCTTGAGGATCTGGAGAGAACGGAACAGCAGGATGTTGTCGATCGCTGGCATCTGGCCGGTGCGATCTGCTTCCTGCAGAAACTCGATTGGTTCCAGCGTGTCCCCATTGGCTTTGCGCAGACGGGTCAACGCTTCGTAGTAGCGGACGCGGCGCTGCGGCAAAGTCACAATTGGCTGGAGGTACAGATCCACCCTGCCCGCTTCGATGCTGGCGCGGATTTCCTCAGCCAGTGCTGCATTTGGATGATGCATACGCGGTGCGGCTGGACGCTTCATCTCTGGCGCGCGGGTTTCAGCAAATGTTTCCTGCGGTGAGGCCATTGGCTTGCTTGCTGCACTCGCAAAGGCAGCAGCTGCCTGACTAGCCAGATCGACAGATGGTTCCTTAGCTACCGTCGCTTGAGGAGATGCCAGACGCTGTGCCGGTTGCGGCTGCAGCATGGCCTGTTTGGTGCGCTGGTCCTCAATGGCGATACCCTGATCCTCGATACGGGTTTCCATATCCGCCATGGCTTCTGCCATCTGCTTGACGAGGGAGCCAATGACTTCAACCTCTGCGAACAGCGGATCAATCTCCTCACGGGTGCGGCGTGGGATGTTGTGTTCGACGCCGGTCAGGCGACCTTCGAGATTTCCAACATCATCATCGATGACCGCGATGCGCTCTTCCAGACGATTAACGGCTTCAGATACCGCAGATTTTTCCTGGGAGCGGGTCAGCATGAAATGGATGAAGATCATGGTGCACATCGCCGTGAAAGAAACGGTGATGGCTTCGCCAACGGGACGCGCAAAAAGATAGACCATCACTGTGCCGCAAGAGGCTGCAATGGCCGAAATAGAAAACAAAATGGAAATGTTCGCCAAGCGCGTCATAACCTCAAGAGTACCTGTTGGTCCGAATCAGAGAATACATAACTGAATTTTGCCGCATTTACCGAGGCCCTTCGAACCCTATACCCATCATATTTCTAGGGAAAACCCGTGTTGTCCCCGCAAGAATGACAATCAGGCTACATATATCATCGATGCATACGATTTTCGTCATAATCGCGAGCTGAACTTGGGTGTGTGATTCCGCCTCATGGTGAATTTTATCAGGCAAGAAAGTTGCCTGAAGCGTTCTGGGCAGTAGAAATTAACTGCATAATGCAACCAACCTCAAAAACGAAAAGGGTTTGTTTACCCTGTTTGCACAAACTCAGGGTGTCGAATGATTTTCGACCTGATGTATTGATTTTTGAGGTTGCCTGCCAATGGGATCCCCCAAAGCTAACAATAGGTTTTTGAACGCCTGTGTCGTGGACACCAATCGCACAGAGGCTCGCAAAACCAGCAGCGCTTTGTCGAAGTACGTGACCAGCGGACAACCTGCGCATATTCTTTCCAGCAAAGAGCATGCAGTCGCTTTTCTGCGGCATACCCCAATCAATATCGTCATTGTCGACCTTGAATGCATTGGCGGAGAAGCTGAGCTTTCAGAGATCGTTGCTGCTGCTCCACGCGCGGTTCTGATCGCTGTGAGCGCCAAGGGTTCTGTGAGCCGCGCCATGAATGCTATGCGCAACGGTGCGCATGACTTTTTGACCAAGCCTTACACCAGCGAAATGCTTCTGGAGAAGCTTGAGGCTCACCTCGGTGTCTTCAAATCCGCTGCGCCTTCGCCGTCCGTGACAGCATCTACTGGTTCGGATGCGATTGTCTCTGGTGAAGCGTCCGGAACTTCCTCTCAGTTTGAGGGGTTTGTTGGTTCCTCCAACCGCATGCAGAGCGTTTATGCGCAGATCAAACGGATGGCGACATCCAGTGCACCTGCGTTCATTACTGGGGAATCAGGTACAGGCAAGGAACTGTGTGCACAGGCGCTTCACGCCAGATCTGCGCGGAAAGCTGGGCCTTTTGTCGCAATCAACTGTGGAGCGATTCCAGCCAATCTGATGGAGTCTGAAATCTTCGGTCATGCACGTGGTGCCTTTACCGGAGCGGACGAAGCCAGAGCTGGTGCGGCTGAGCTTGCGGATGGTGGAACACTGTTCCTGGATGAGATTGGTGAGATGGAACTTTGCCTGCAGAGCAAGCTGCTGCGCTTCCTACAAACCGGCTCCATTCAGCGTGTTGGCGAGCATAAGACCCGTTCGCTGGACTTGCGTGTGATCTGTGCGACGAACAGAGATCCAAAGACCGAAATTGCAGCTGGTCGTTTCCGTGAAGATCTGTTTTATCGCCTTCATGTATTGCCGATCCGTTTGCCAGCTCTTCGTGAGCGCCGGGAGGATATTCCGTCCCTCGCCCTCACCTTCCTGAAGAAGTACGCAGAAGAAGAAAACCGCAGGTTTCAGCGCTTTTCAACTTATGCAGAAGCGCTTCTGCTCCAACATAACTGGCCTGGCAACGTGCGTGAGCTGGAGAATGTCATTCGTCAGCTTGTGGTGATGAATGACGGTGATGAGGTCACCGAACTCATGCTTTCCCCGTTGCTGCGTGAGCAGACTGTGCCAGTGCTCTCTGAGATTGCCTTTGGCACTGCTGAACCTGCTCCAAGCATGGGTCGCTCCATTGAGCCGCTCTGGTTCCAGGAGAAGCAGATTATCGAGACGACGCTGGAGACATTTGACGGCAATATCGCACTTGCGGCGGCAGCGCTGGAAATCAGCCCTTCTACCATTTATCGCAAGAAACAGTCCTGGGCTGAGCGCGCCAACGCGTGATGGTTTGCGTGGTAATTGCTTAACCATCGCATGAGGAATGTCTTCACGACGCATATCTAAGCTGCCTCAGGAATTGGGGCAGTATTGTCTCCCTTAGATTTAAGAGTTATACCACCGCCAAGAATCAGGTGAGTGCCGCAGATTTTGTGTTCTGCTGGCTCTAGGGGGCTAAGAATGCCATTTACAGTGAAAGGGATGTCAGCTGCCAAAGCTGCGACCTATTCCATCTTTGCGGTTGCTTTGTTGGGTAGCGCCGCATCTGCTGAAGAAGCGACGGCGCTGAGCGCTGACTTTAAAGCTGCACAAGATGCATATGCCGTTGCCTGGCAGCAGCAGCCACTCGCTTTTACCGCAGCCAAATTCATTGCATTGCCAGCCGAGAGTTACGGTTCTTACACGCCTCTGGAAACTGCTGAGTTCCAGAGCGGAGATCCGCTGACTGTTTATGCTGAGCCTGTCGGCTTTTCCTACAAGGAGACCGGCGGCAAGTATGCGATTGATCTGAGCGTGGATTTTGAACTGCGCAACACCACCGGTCAGGTGCTGGCTTCTCAGGACGGGTTCACCACCCTGCATTCTGAGAGCTTCAACCAGATCCGTGAGTACCAGACTTCCCTCAGCTTCAACCTGACTGGCTTGCAGACAGGTGAGTATGTGCTGAAGGTTCGGTTCAACGACGAGAACTCTGATAAGTCCGGCAGCTTCGAGCTTCCGTTCTCCATGACAGAGGCTGCTCTTCAGAACTGATTGGCTTAAGCCTTACGCAGACCATTCAAAAGCTGGCTTTGATATTAAAGCCGGCTTTTCTTTTGCCTGATTCCGGGTTCCTGCGAACTTTCCCTATGCGACAGTCCATTGGTCTAATCTGAGTTGAACTTGCACCCAGATTACCCCCAAATTCTCGCAGTATTCCTATATTTTTTGCCGTTCAGATTATTTTTTTGCTGCTCTCTCCTTGACTATACAGAGGCGTGAAACTACATCATTTCCCGGTTGTTAGCACTCTGCCTTTGGGAGTGCTAATCACTGTGGGGCCGCAAGGTTTCACCCACTCTCAAAGTTTTTAACCTTCGCGTCCGGGCGTTGCCTAAAAGGGACGCTCGCGTATGAGAGGAAGAGCCAATTATGAAGTTTCGTCCGCTACACGACCGTGTTGTCGTTCGCCGTATCGAGTCTGAAGAAAAGACTGCTGGTGGCATCATCATCCCTGACACTGCAAAAGAAAAGCCACAGGAAGGCGAAGTAGTTGCAGTAGGTCCTGGCGCACGCAAGGACAACGGTGAGCTGATCGCTATCGACCTTAAAGCTGGCGACCGCGTTCTGTTCGGCAAATGGTCCGGTACTGAAGTTAAGATCGACGGTGAAGACCTGCTGATCATGAAGGAATCCGACATCATGGGCGTTCTGGCTTAATTAAAGCCATCGAGCAAACCCTCGTTCCTTCTGTAAATACAAGAATTTAAGTGAGACAAACAAATGGCTGCAAAAGAAGTCAAGTTCGGTTCTGACGCTCGTGAGAAGATGCTTAAAGGCGTCGACATTCTTGCAAACGCTGTAAAAGTTACCCTCGGCCCTAAAGGTCGTAACGTTGTTCTGGATAAAGCATTCGGCGCACCACGCATCACCAAAGACGGTGTTTCTGTTGCGAAGGAAATCGAACTTGAAGATAAGTTCGAAAACATGGGCGCACAGATGGTGCGTGAAGTTGCTTCCAAAACCAACGACATCGCTGGTGACGGTACAACCACTGCTACTGTTCTGGCACAGGCTATCGTTAAAGAAGGTGCTAAGTTCGTTGCTGCTGGCATGAACCCAATGGACCTGAAGCGCGGCGTTGACATGGCAACTGCTGCTGCTGTTGCAGACCTGACTGCACGTTCCAAGACCATCTCTTCTTCTGACGAAGTTGCACAGGTTGGCACCATCTCCGCTAACGGCGACACCCAGATCGGTGCAGACATTGCTGAAGCAATGCAGCGCGTTGGCAACGAAGGTGTTATCACCGTTGAAGAAGCTAAGTCCCTTGAGACTGAGCTTGAAGTTGTTGAAGGTATGCAGTTCGACCGCGGTTACCTTTCTCCATACTTCGTCACCAACGCTGAAAAGATGATTGCTGACCTGGAAAAGCCACTCATTCTCCTGCACGAGAAGAAGCTTTCCAACCTGCAGCCAATGCTTCCAATCCTGGAAAGCGCTGTTCAGTCTTCCCGTCCACTGCTGATCATTGCAGAAGACGTTGAAGGTGAAGCACTTGCAACTCTGGTTGTAAACAAGCTGCGTGGTGGCCTGAAGATCGCTGCTGTTAAAGCTCCTGGCTTCGGTGACCGTCGTAAGGCAATGCTCGAAGACATCGCTATCCTGACTGGTGGTACCGTGATCTCTGAAGATCTGGGCATCAAGCTGGAAAACGTAACCATCGACATGCTCGGCACTGCAGACAAGGTGAACATCTCCAAAGAGAACACCACCATTGTTGACGGCGCTGGCGACAAAGCTGACATCGAAGCACGCGTTGCTCAGATCAAAGCTCAGATCGAAGAAACCTCTTCCGACTACGACCGTGAAAAGCTGCAGGAACGTCTTGCTAAGCTTGCTGGCGGTGTTGCAGTTATCCGCGTTGGCGGTGCAACCGAAGTAGAAGTTAAAGAGAAAAAAGACCGCATCGATGACGCTCTGAACGCGACCCGCGCTGCTGTTGAAGAAGGTATCGTACCAGGTGGTGGTACTGCTCTGCTGCGCGCTAAAGCTGCTGTTGAGAAAGTATCTTCCGAGAACGTTGACATTGAAGCTGGTATCAAGATCGTTCTGCGCGCTCTTGAAGCTCCACTGCGCCAGATCGCTGAAAACTCCGGCGTTGAAGGTTCCATCGTTGTTGGCAAGATCCAGGACAACATTGCTGATGAGACCTTCGGTTTCAACGCTCAGTCTGAAGAATACGTCAACATGATCGAAGCTGGTATCATCGACCCAACTAAGGTTGTTCGTACAGCTCTTCAGGACGCAGCATCCGTTTCCGGCCTGCTGATCACCACTGAAGCAATGGTTGCTGAACTTCCTAAGAAAGACGCTGGCCCAGCAATGCCTCCAATGGACGGCGGCATGGGCGGCATGGGTGGCATGGGCTTCTAAGCCAATCCCTCATAAGTCTATGAGAATTAGGGCGTCCCTCGGGGCGCCCTTTTTTGTTGCTTACACTCGCTCCAACTCACCTAACAAACGGCAAGGTATGCAATCATTTAAATCGACTTTCCCCAAGCAAACTATATTGAAAGGCCAAATCATCCTCTACAAATGGGGTCTTATTTCCATTCAGACTAGCGTTCAGCAAAAGCGTAAGGAATGTGCGAATAGCTTTGCACGGGACGTCTCGTACCTATGATAGTTAAGTGGATGATGTGCACAACTTTAGGACATTTCTTGAAGCAGAATAACAACTAGAAGTATACATATATAAGTTAATGCAATTAAATATACAGATCGGCAGTCAGCCCTCTCGTCGCAGGTAGCCTGATGTTTTGTAGTACTACTTTTCTCTGAGGTTTGGAATTTCCATGCAAATGCCTAACTCTATTAAATTATTTGAAAAACTCATTATATGGTCACTTGTCATTGGGATCATTAGCGGCCTTTTTTTCCCGCTTCAGCCTTTTCCAGCTGACGCAACTCCCTTATTAATATTTGGCGGCTTATTGTTCCTTTTGGGCTTTGAAATAGGACTAATGTTGCTGGTAAGTAGGCTGCGTAGCGTCATCGCAAAATGGATCTGGATCATCTTGCAAGTGTTGGCTGTAGCGCTTTTTATCTATGACCTGCCTACCAATGATTATTCTAACCCGTCTACTTTTGCTCAATTTATTGTTACAGCTATGGGCATATATGGCACGATCCTGCTATTTACTGCTGATAGTGAAGAGTGGTTTCTAAGTAAGCAGCGCGAAAAGCTTCAACGCTTACTTCGGTAACTTGTGTGCGGTAAACTCGTTGCAGACGCAACAGGCTATCTTGTAACGCATGCCCTAACGTTTGGGTGTCGTACTTTTTGTCTGAGGATCAGAAATTTTATAGTAATGCCTAACTCTATTAAGTTATTTGAAAAGCTCACCATATGGTCACTGGTCCTCGGCAGTATTAGCAGTCTTTTTGTCCCAGTTGAGGCTCCAGTCGAAGTTTCTGCAGGATTTGTGCTCATAGCCGTACTCGTTTTTTTTGGCTTATACATCGGTCTGATGTTGTTGGTGAGCAGACAGCGTAGCGTAATCGCAAAATGGATTTGGATCATTTTTACACGTGTGGATTACGATCAGAGTGATCATTGATATACCAACTGACAACCACTCTTACCTTTCCGCCATTATCACTTTTGTAACAACTCTTATGAGCCTTTATGGCATTATCTTACTCTTTTCTTCTGACAGTAAAGAATGGTTTATAAGCAAGCAACGCGAGAAGCTACAACGCTTACTTCGATAGGCTTTGAAGTGAATGTAGTGAGCATATAGAATTCTGATCTGCGGGTTGCATGGTTAGATATTGGAGCCTTAATTTAGTTTAACCAAACTTGTCATCGGTGTTTGTTATCCAATCATCAGGAGATCTCAATTCAACTTGAATTGAGGTTTGTTTGCCCACTTAAACAGATTGGTTCGTAAGTGAAATTCTTATCCCCCTCCTCTCAGGCTCCTGCATACTTAGCTCATGTTCACGTAAACGGGCAGCTGGCGGACCGACCGTCAGTGCGGCGTGGGCTGGGCGGGGCTACCGGGTGAAGTAACGCATCATCTGGCGGGTTCGTTGAAACATCCCTTGAAAGTCTTTAGTGCAGGGACCAAGCGGAAGCTGGTCACCCGATGGGCGTCTACACTGGCAGCTGCAGCTGTCATGGACAGGTCAAACTGTTCCGGATAGCAACTGCTCAGAGGGAGAGGTTCTGATCAAAGCCTTGTGCTTTGTGAGGGCTGACCTTGATGGGTAGGCACCTGCTCCCAATGCCTTTCGGTGGAGATCTTGTTTCATGCAAAAACGCCTGGGCGAGGCGAGCAGCCAATGCCGAAGAAACTTATCTTAATACAATGCGCAGGCACTGCCTGCTCGCCTTGCTCACCCCGTTCTTCGGGGACTTAACTTCCCCACTGCATGACGGGTCATGCGGTGCTTTTGGTGCTTGTTGTTTTATTCTCCTGCCACAGAGCCCTCAGCAGACGCTCCTCCGCGTTTATGGAAGAGATCGTAGATATCCTCCAATGAGACGCCTTTGGTCTCTGGAGCGCGGCGTACGGCATACACTGTACCGATACAGCAGCAGATGCCGAAGAAAAGGAAGATCTCTGTGATGGAGAAGAGCTGGTTGAACTTGGGGAAGACAAACACCACCAGGAAGGTGAAGACCCAGTTCACCGTCACCGCAACGACCATTCCCTTAGCCCTCAGATAATTCGGGAAGACTTCTGACATGTAGACCCAGGGTAATGGGCCCATGGAGAGGGAGTACGAGATTACATAGAGGCATAGGCCTGTGACGGAGAGAGCTGTGCCGATGCCATCGCCCATGATGAAGCCGCCAACGATCAGGAACTGGGAGAAGGCGCAGGCGGGTAAGCCGTAGACCATGAGTGGGCGGCGACCGACACGGTCGATCAAGAGCAGGCTGGCTGCAGCGGCCAGAGCCAAGGCAGAACCGAGCCCTACGGTGGCAGACAGACGGCTTGCCTCAGCTGAAAAGCCAAGATCGCCGAACAGTTCCGGCGCGTAGAGGATAACGGCGTTGATGCCACTGAGCTGCTGGAACAAGAAGGTGAAGACACAGAAGCTGGTGATGGGACGATTGCGCGGATTTATGAGATCCAGCCAGCCGCCCTTTTGGTCTGCGACTTCTGCAAGATCCTCTTCGATGCGCTTGACGTTGCCTTTGACCCATTCAACGGTTCGGTTTGGCTCGATCTTTTCGAAGACTGCCTCCGCCTCTGCGGAGCGGTTTGCCATGACGAGCCATCTCGGGCTTTCAGGCGCGCTCCAAATGCCGAAGAGCAGCAGTGCGGCCGGAATTGCGGAGAGGAGGAACATGAACTGCCAGCGGTTGATGATTTCAGCGGTGTAGCCGAGATCCAGCGTTACCAGATTGGTGAGGTAACCGATCAATACGCCAAAAGAGATCATGAACTGAAACGCACCAAGCATTCGGCCCCGGATTTTGCGCGGTGCAATCTCTGAGACATATTGCGGGCCAGCCATGGAGGACAGGCCGATCCCCATGCCGATGAGAGAACGAGCGAATGTGAGGATGAAAAGGTTTTGCGCGACACCGGATAAGCCTGCGCCAGTGATGAAGAACAGGGCTGCGATCATAACCGTTGATCGCCTGCCGAACCTGTCACTGAGGTAGGAGCTCAGGTAAGCGCCGATGAGTCCGCCAATGGACAGGGACGCGACCAACAGGCCTCCCCAATATGCAGAGAACGCGAACTCCGCTTTGATTGGCTGATACGCGCCGGCAATGACGCCCTCGTTGTAGCCATAGAGCAACCCACAGAGCACCGCGATACACGCCAGAAGGATAATCATGCGCAATCCTTTTCAAAAGTAACGCAGAGTATAGGTGACGGTCTCTAACCAACCAGAGGATTTGCAGCTCTGAATTGAATTGGTTTTCGAAAGGCCCCAATAACACTTCGCCACTTCACGGCAAGTTTGGGAAGCCAACAGGCAGATGACTGCTGCTGATCAGAGCCTGTTAGAAATCACAGTATTGCGCTTTGCGGTGTCTTTGCCTTCGATTAAGCTCAGTGATGCATGATCAGCGCAGGATATTTTGAAGCGCTCCCCTTTTTACCAACCAGGACTTACCATGATTGTTCTTCAGGACTTCCCCGCTGACCGCTTTGATGAGTTTCAGATTATTTCCATCTCTGAATATGCGCAGGACCTGATGGCCAATCGCAAAATGGATGAGCAGGCTGCCCTAAAGAAAGCCAAGGAGAGCCTGGAGCAAGCCTTTCCTGCTGGTAAAAGCAATGAGCGCAACAAGCTGCTGAGCATCCTCAACAAGACCAAAGGGCGTGAGGTTGAGGTTGGCTTTCTTTGGTACACGCTTCACGATGACGGCTCCGCGTTCATCATGGATTTTCTGGTGTACTCGGAACATCGCGGTAAAGGCTATGCCTCCAAGGCCCTGCAGGTGCTGAAGACGATGTTTGAGGAACAGGGTCTTTCCCGGATCGGACTTCGGGTCGCCCCAGACAACCACGGCGCCATCCGCACTTACTACAAGGCGGGTTTTAACGTGACGGGATGGAACATGTCCTGCGAGCTGTAGTGCTCTCAAGACCTGACGTTTTGTTGATGTGACTTCATTTCCGTTGTGCTTTGGTGGCTGCTAGGGTTTTGGCAATTCCAATGCATGACCTGATTTAAGGATCTGAGATGATTGCACGCAAAGCTGCGAAAGCCCTTGCCGTTCTTCCTTTGCTTTATGCTGTGAGCCAGCCTGCCCACGCTGCGAAAACCGAGACTGCCATTTTTGCAGGCGGTTGCTTCTGGTGCATCGAGTCTGATTTCGACAAGATCGACGGCGTTCTTGAAACCACCTCCGGATACACCGGTGGCCGTACTGAGAACCCAACCTACAAGCAGGTTTCAGCTGGTGGCACTGGCCATATTGAAGCGCTGGAAGTGAAGTTTGATCCGGCGAAGGTGTCTTACGAAGAGCTGCTGACTGCTTTTTGGCATTCTGTTGATCCAACAGACGCTGGTGGCCAGTTCTGCGATCGCGGTGAAAGCTATCAGACAACCATCTTTGCAACTTCCCCTGCCCAGCTGAAGAAAGCGAAAGCTTCCAAGAAGGCACTTGAGAAGTCCGGTGAAACAAACCGTCCGATTGTAACGCCTATCCGCACCGCGTCCACGTTCTACGACGCAGAGGATTACCATCAGAATTACTATGAGAAGAACCCGATCCGCTACAAGTACTACCGCTATCGCTGTGGTCGTGACCAGCGCGTGAAAGAGGTTTGGGGACCGAATGCCTACAAAGGTATCCCCGGTGAGCACTAAGAGCTTACGATAGAAGATGAGAAGACCAGAGGGGTTCCTCTGGTCTTATTTGTTTAGGCCTAGTTACCTTCGTAATACATGCGGTAGATGCCACCCGCCGAGTCATCTGAGATCAGCAGGGAGCCGTCGCCCAGTTCAACCACATCAACGGGGCGCCCCAGATAGTCACCACTGGCGTCAATCCAACCAGTTGCGACGATGCTGGGTTCTCCAGCTTCTTCCTTAGCGTTGATTGGAACGAAGACCACTCGGGCGCCAATGGGCACAGAACGATCCCATGAGCCGTGCTGCGCGATGAAGACGCCGCCTTTGTACTCATCAGGGAACATATCCCCCTGATAGAACGTCATGCCAAGGCTGGCTGCATGCGCATCCAGCTCGACCTCCGGATCGACTACACCGCTTGGTACGGGTTCATCAATGTAGTGCGGGGTTCTAACGGTTCCACCGCCATACCATGGGAAGCCGTAGTTCTTGCCGGGCTCTGTGGCTTTGTTCAGCTCTTCAGGTGGAATGTCATCCCCCATGCCATCGACCTGATTGTCGGTGAACCAGAGGTTTCCGCTGTCTGGATGGAACTCCAGGCCTACGGAGTTTCTGATGCCAGTGGCGTAGACCTGGCGATCCATTCCATCGGTGGTGATGGAGATGATGCCGCCGATGCCGAGACTGTCATAGAGCTTCAGCTTCATCTTGGGCGGTACGTTGTAGGGCTGTCCGAGAGTGATGTAGATACGATCGTCCGGTCCCTGATCACATACACGGGCGGAGTGATTGTAGCTTTCTTCAGAAGGAGGAATGAGCATTCCCTGACCAACCAGCACCTTCACCGCAGGTTTGCCCTGCTCTTTGTTCTCCAATGCATCGGGAAAGCTCAGAACGCGGTTTTGCTCAGCGAGGATCAGTGAGCCATCTTTGGTGAAGCAGACACCATTGGGGATGACAAAGGACTGATTTGGAGCAAACTGACGGACTTCAGCAGCTTTTTTGGTGTCTTCATCCTGCGTCACCACCCAGACTCGATCTGTGGCTGTGCCAACAAAAACAGTTTTACCATCCGGCGCGACCGCCATATGGCGCGCATCCGGCACAACGGCGTAAGGCTCTATGCGGAAACCTGGAGGCATCACCACCACACCGGTGTTGCGGGCCAGAGTTTTCTGATCGTCGGTGTCCTGCTCGACATACTCGGTGGCGACACCATCAACGGTTTCGGTTTTTGTTGCTGCTAATGAAGTGGTTAGCAGCAAAGCATAAGCGCACCCTGACAGGACTCCATAGAGAACAGGTTTAGTGGTGCACATGGGTTTTCCTCCATAACGGCCTAGAAATTTGACTGAGAAAAGTTATCGCATTATTCGGAATGTTCTGCTGAGTGAGCTGTCACTATGCGCTCATTCAAAGTCTGAGGAGAATACTCAGATATGACGGGAAATCGGTTTATAGAACCACAAAAATTGAAGATATTCACTTAGCGGAAGTTGCGTTTTGTGGTGCTAGAATACGACATAACGTAAGTTTGAAAGTGTGGACAAAGAACAAAGGAAAGGTGCCCACTTGCATTTGCCTCATTTTCGTGCCAAATCCTACGCATCATCAAGAGAAGGGCTGGCGCCCTCGCCAACCTGCCTAACCGGGCAAGGTGGTCTCCGCCGAAAGGGATGTGGTTTCGAACTGAGGACGTCGTCTTCATCATTCGTAACAACCAAGCGGTAGTTTCAATGGATTTTGCGCCAGTCCTCCTCGGGAAACCGATGGAGGATTTAATGTTTGATCTTGCTAGTCAGCCTCAGTCTGCATGGCAATCGTATGTATCTGAATATGTGCCTCAATCCTTGAGGGAAGCCGTCGCTCATCTTGCCGACGAGTTTACCGCTGCCTATCTGCTTGACTGTTTGATCCTGGAAAAAGGGCTGCGCAGCCGTCTGCTTTCCAACTCAACACGTCAGGCTAACACTCCCCTCACCACAGATGAGCGTTCTGATCGTTTTGCGGTTCTGCTGCGTTTGTGGGCTGAAGGATGCCATACGGTCGTTGATGAGCGTTTATTCGCTGATACCGTGCGCCGCCGTCCTGACGAGCTGGAAGCGCTGCGCGAATACTTCAGGCAAAATGCGCTTCGCTCGAAAAAGAAATTCCCGAGCTAAGCAAGCTGATCCATAATCAGATAATGATATTCAAGCTGCGCGCGTGCCAAACTTGGCGGGAGGCGTTGCAAACGGATCTGCAAACATTGCCAGCCAGAGGCTCTGAGCTATGCGCTGTGCAGTCGCCAGCAGAAGAGGTGCGGCTTCGGGAGAGAAGATCGCATGAACTTCTTCTTCGAACAGATCCATCCATTCATGAAAGTTCTCGGTGGTCACGCCTGTGATTTTTGCGTGAGCCGGAACCGGTTTGCCTTTGTATGATCCGGTCTTCAGCAAAACGGAGGCCCAGAAATGCTTCATCTTGTGCAGATGCGGCCCCCAGTCCTCGCCCATTTCTTTTAGGAAGATCGGCCCCAGCGTCTCATGCTGACGTACTCTGCCATAAAAGCTTTCAACCAACTGGTTGATTTGCGCTGGTGTGATGGAAGGATCAAGCGGTGTCCGTTCACGCGCTGACATAACGGGAATTTTGGATGACACTGCTTGCTTCCTCTTCCTGACCAGTTAGCTGATTAAGCGTTGTTGTACTTTGCACGCTGCTCTTCAGAGATCTCGATTGGCTTACCGTTATCATCCACGGCAACAAAGGTGAACTGAGCATTTGTCACCTTTTCGCGGTACCCAAAACGATGGCGCAATGCCCAGGCTTCGATTGCCAGCGTAATTGAGGTTCTGCCAACACGGAGGACACGGGAGTAAACACACATCACATCGCCAACTTTTACAGGGCGAATAAACGTCATACTGTCGATCGCAACAGTCACAACGCGCTCCATGGCGCACTGGCTTGCTGCAATACCAGCCGCAATATCCATTTGAGAGACAACCCAACCGCCGAAGATATCGCCAGATGCATTGGTGTCTGCCGGCATCGCCATTGTGCGTGTGGTCAGTTCACCTACTGGCTGCTCTTCTTCGACAGCGTCTCTTGTATCATTCATAGTTTTAAAGCTCCGTCGATCCATCAGAGGAAATGCTATGCATGGCGAAGCTCAACTACTCAAGAAGGGATCATCGCCATATGGAAGCAATCAACAACCTGGGTCGCACATTTCATGGTATTGGCCCGAGCGGTTTCAGCAACACATTCTTCGACGGCATTTTCGAATAAATTCAACCAGCTGGCAATATCATCACCGCATACCTGCTTTGCAGAACCGCGATACTTGCCAATCGGACGACCGGAATAACTCTGGTCTTTCATGAGAGCGGAGCACCAGAAACGAACGGCCTGCGCTTCATAGTCTTCCCAGTCGCATTTCATGTTGCTCTGGTAGACGTTTGCCAGTGTATCATTCTGACGAAGTTTTTCTGAATGATTGGCGACCAGCGCACGGACCTGATCGTGTGTCAGGTCAGGGTGAACTGGAGTGCATTCGTCTAGTGGGCGAATGTCAAAGTGCTGATAAGTCATCTCGGTGTTTCAGGAACCTTGCAGGGACAAGGCTCATGCCCTTGTTGTTACTTTGGGTCACTTTTACTCAAATACCGAGTTTAAAGCTCTGCGGCAGCTCGTAGCACCTCTGGCTTTTCGAGGCAGTAATATCCAGAGAGGCGGCTGATTACGCCCTCGCGTTTCCAGACGTTGAGCACACGGCTCACGTTCTCACGGGCACCGCCAGCCATATTGGCGATCTCTGCCTGAGAGATCTTGTAGTGCACGAGGATCTTATTGCTATCGACTTTTTTGCCAAAGGTTTCAGAGAGTTGCAGCAGGGTCTGAGCAACGCGACCATTGAGCGGAAGGAAGGAACGAGCAGCAAGAGCATCGTTGGACCGGCGCAAGCGAGTCGCCACAATTTGCAGCATGTGGCGATACACAGCGGGGTTCTCATCCGCATAACGATAAAATGCAGCTTTGGAGATAAATGCAAGCTGACTCGGCTTCAGAGCGGTCACTGTGGCTGAACGTTCACTGCCATCAAGCAAGGCAATTTCACCAACCAGAGACCCCTGCCCCAAAACGGCCAGCAGCTGCTCACTGCCATCCAGCGAAACAACGGAGACCTTCATGCTGCCTTCGATGATTGCGTAACACCCATTGCCCGGATCGCCAGCCTTGAAGAGAACTGCGCCAGATTTCAATGACATAGGCTGGGCAATTTAAGAGAGACCTTGTGCATGCTCCTCTGCCAAACCCGATAGTGAAAAGCTGTTTTGAAGGAGTTCTTTGAACTTTGTCATCTTGCCACAAGGTCCTGACGCGCCGTTGATTCAGTTTTTTAGTTTAAGCTGCATCAATATAATTGATGATTTTAATTAGGTCTATCATGCGGCCATTTTGTGACCGAAGTCACAGAGATATTCTTTAGTTTTAGGCAAATTAGGGGTGTTCATAAATACCCCAACGTTTATGGCAAATTCAAAAGGAACGATCTCTTCAACCGCAGGGAGAGATCGTTCTTAGAACAAGAAGATATCTTTTTCCATCAAAAGAAACGGAAATTCCTCACTAATCAGGAACTTGAGCTGGTTTTCACGAGACGAGCTCTGACGCATGTTTTTCTTTTTGACGGGTTGCGCCTGTTCTTCCGGATAAGACGGGCGACACAAGATCATCGCGGAATCCTGGGCTTCATTGATTCCATGCCAGAAGAAATCCCGCAGATCCGTATCCTCATCAGCCATCGGTAGATCTGGCCCAGAAAAAATTGTCTCCAACCCTGCTTTGGTTGCACGCTTCACAATGGCATTGCCGGTTCGGGAAACGCCAGCAGGCAACACAAGCGCTGGCTCGCGGCCTGTCATCATGCTGAGTACTGTGATCAGCGCAGAATGCACGGCAGGATGTTTTGCCAAATTGCCCTGAATGGCGACAAAGGCCGGAGGGCGGGCATAGACTTCCTCAAACAAGTCTACCTGTGCCGCAATCTCCGCTGCTATTGCCTCTTCAGGCAGCATCTTCATCGGACTGCGGAATGCGTACCACCAGTTTGCCGGGAAGACATCTCCAAACACAGTGCGGCCAAAGTCAGTCAGCGGCGCTGCCGGCTTTGTGAGGGTCACTGTGAGGCCGACCATGGTTTCATGCTCGGCCCAGGCGACAACATCGCGGAGCTGATAGAACTCTCTTGACCACATCTCTCCGGTAACAACGCAACCGACGGCAGAGAGGCGGCCCGCGATAATCAAATCGCAGATCGCTCGATCAACTCCGTAGCTTTGCCCAAATTCCAGACTCGTCAAGAGGATGCGCTTCATCGCGCGGATCTCCCAATCCAAAAGGTTCAGGAGTACATTTAACAAAGCCTGCAATTTTAACGCAACGGAATCTCAGCCCTCTCAGTTGGATTTCAGGGGCTCTTTGGCTCCTGACAGCCGATAGATCCGTACATTTTCAATAGCTGTTTTTCCGAATAATCCCTTATTCTCTCGGGGGATGGTCTCCAGCAGCTCAACCTGATTGAAGTTGCTTTTCAGCTTTTGAGAGCGATCTCTTCTTTCCTCGGTGACATAGAGCATGTCGCTGTTTTCAGGATTTTGGAGATTATCGGGAATCATTGCATAGCGCATTCGCTCGGGAATTCCGTAGACCTTAAGACCTGAAGTCTTGAGCGCGTTGGACATTTGACCAGTCAAACCATAGCTGGTGGTTGCAACCCAATCGATGTCATTGGCCTTTGCCAGCCGTGCAACTTCATCTCCAACCTGCTGCCACCCACGCATCTGGTGGGTTGGGTCTTTTCGGCCAAGGGATGTGTTCAGCGGTGCGAATGCATGCACGTAGACCAAGCCAGCCAGGACAACGCCAAGCCCCACTGCGGTAGGTGCCAGAGCCTTGAACCAGCGACCAACATTCGCAGGCGGATAAGCTGCTGCGATGCCTGCAAACAGAGCCAGTGTCGGATACATCGGTGCAGGCCAGTTGCCTTGCACGCGAGAATGAAGCGAATGGAAGAACAGATAGATCAGAAACGGCAGAACTGTCAGCACCAACAGACTGGCAGCATTGTCCTGCTTCAACATCAAGCGGATAACGCGCCACGCTCCAACCATTGCGATGATGAAGACCAACGGATTGAGCAAGCCAGCAACGGCACCAATAAACTCACCGATGTATTTGATGGAGTAGCTTCAGGGACTGAGCGGCCAAACTGCTTTACGAAGGAAATCCACTCGTGCTGGGAGTTCCAATAGAGCACCGGAGAGAAGATTGCGATGGCTAGTGCACCACCAAGCCAAAGCTGCCACGACAGCAGATATCTGCGGTTTTCAGGCACCCAGATCAGCCAGAGGATGATGCCTGCACCCAGAAACAGCACGGAATACTTGGAGAGGAGACCCAGGCCAGCGAAGATACCGACTAGGATCCACCAGTTAGCATTCTTTGAGACTGACAGTTCCGCCATGCCCCAAAGAGCGAGGCCCCAGAAGAAGACTGAGGGTGCATCTGGAGTGGCAAGAAGAGAGCCGACGCCGATTAAAAGGCTGGCATTGAAGAAGAGGACTGTCCAGCCAGCGACATGCACATCGTACAGGATCTTGCTGTGCGCCAGAGGACAAGAGAACCGATGGCTGCGGATAAGATGCTGATGAACCGCACGCCCAGAGCCGTATCGCCAAACAGCGCCTGACCGAGCCAGATCCAATAAGCCACCATTGGCGGGTGATCGTAGTACCCCAGAGCCGGGTACAGCCCCCACAAGCGGTAATAGGCCTCGTCCTCAACCAGATCCACATTCATGCCGGTCACCAACCGTGCCAGAGACAGGACGGCGACAATCAGAATGAGGTTGGTTGGGCGCAACCAAAAGCTCAGGGGCTTTCCTGCGGTGTTATCCTGCATCTATGTGCATTCCTCTGAGAGCGTCTGTTTTGGTCGTCAGCATATGGAGAAGCAAAGAGCAAACCTTGCTTCTCGCAAATGTGTTTAGCCTTTGCGCCATGTGAGCGCGTTGGAAACAATGTAGTTCCAGACCGCACCCATGATGGCACCTGCGGCACCAGCAAACCACCAGATTGGCTTGTTCGTGTAGATGAGTTCTGCCACACCAACGTTTGCCAAAATACCAAAGCTACAAATCACATAGAATGTGAACAGACCTTTGACCCACGCAAGCCCCTTCAATCGGCGGTCGCGATAAGTCAGACGGTTGTTGAGGAAGAAGTTCGAGCTCATCGCCACAAAGGTCGCTATCAGCTGCGCAACACCGAATGGCAGACCGAAGAGAGCCAGCAGGATCTTCAGTGCGATGAGGTGAACGACGACACCGGTTCCGCCAACCATAGAGTACATGAGGAAGCGAACGGAGATCGTGTCATTAAAGAGTTTGGAGACCAGCAGACCGAGGTAATCCATTGTTACCAGCGTATCGAGCTTGCTCTCGCCGTGCTGGCGTTCGCGGAAGACGAAGGGGAGTTCCTTCACCCGCAAGGCGCCTTTTCCGCTGGCAACGATATCCAGCATAATCTTGAAGCCCTGAGACGACAGACGCGGTGCCAGTTCGACAAACCTATCCCGGCGCAGCATGAAGAAGCCACTCATTGGGTCTGACAGTTCCACTTTCAGGAACTTGCGTGCCAGATTGTTGGCGAGGTTGGAGCCCCACGCACGGACGGAGGATAGACCGGTTCCGACATCCCCACCTTCCACATGACGGGAGGCCACACAGATATCGAAGTTTTGAGAACGGAGCGCTTCCAACATTTTTGGCAGCAGGCTCTCGTCGTGCTGAAGGTCAGCATCCATCACAGCTACATACTTGGAGCTGGAGGCCAGCATGCCTTCGATACATGCACCGGACAGACCACGACGACCAATACGCTGGATGATGCGCACACGTGGGTCTTTTTGCGCAATGTCTGCGGTAACTTGAGAGGTGCCATCTGGAGAATTGTCATCAACAACAATAACTTCCCAAGCAACGCCAGCGAGCGCTTTATCCAGCAGCTCAACTACGATCGGGACGTTTTTGCTCTCGTTATAGGTTGGCAGTACAACGGTTAGCTCTGCCGGTCCGGTGACGCGGGCATCGGATTTGCTGACTTCAGTTTGTTCACTATTGGTGTTTGACACCATGATTTCTCCAGTGTGCAGACCTTCCTTCTCATGCTTGAGAGAATGGCCCTTCCATTTTTTCGGGCGACCTTAGCCGCTCTTGACGCTATTGCAAGTATTGATTGGGAAATTTGCGCCGGATTGCGTCCCCTTCGCGCCTTGCCCTCCCCTGCTCAATGGGCTAGGAGACTGACAACAGCATACTTACCTTAGAGTGTTCTGAAGAACTTCTACGGGTAGCTTTTGCAACCACCTAATTATTTCATGGATGAGACGGCCTCATGGCAAAAAAGAAAAGTGCCAAGCTCAAAGCTCGTTTGCCGCGCGGATTTGTAGATCGCGGTCCAGCAGAACTGCTGGCAATGGAGCAGATGATCTCTGTTATCAAACAGACCTATGAGCTTTATGGCTTTGAGCCCGTGGAAACTCCAATGTTCGAGTACACTGATGCTCTTGGCAAGTTCTTGCCGGATCAGGATCGTCCGAACGCTGGCGTGTTTTCGCTACAAGATGATGACGAGCAATGGATGAGCTTGCGGTATGACCTGACCGCGCCCCTCGCCCGTCATGTGGCGGAAAATTTCGAAAGCCTGCCAAAGCCTTACCGCAGCTACCGTGCCGGATACGTGTTCCGCAATGAGAAACCTGGACCAGGTCGCTTCCGTCAGTTCATGCAGTTTGATGCGGATACCATTGGTGCGCCTTCTGTTTCTGCAGATGCTGAAATCTGTATGATGGCTTCTGACACCATGGAACGTCTTGGCATCTCTCGTGGTGACTACGTGATCCGCGTGAACAACCGCAAGGTTCTGGACGGTGTGATGGAAGTGATCGGCCTTGCCGGTGACGAACATGCAGAAACCCGCCTGACTGTTCTGCGTGCTGTCGACAAGCTTGACCGCCTTGGTGTTGACGGTGTGAAAGCCCTGCTTGGTGCAGGCCGCAAGGATGATTCCGGCGACTTTACAAAGGGTGCTGGCCTTGGAGACGCTGAAGCGGAAAAAGTGCTGGCCTTTGTGGAAGCTGGTGGAGAAACTACCGACCAGACCATCGAGAACCTTCGCGGTTTGATCGCAGACAGCAAAACCGGCGCTGAAGGTGTTGAAGAGCTGGCGACCATGGGCAAGCTGTTTGACGCAGCTGGCTACACAGATGGTCGTGTGCTGATCGATCCTTCTGTCGTGCGTGGTCTTGAGTACTACACTGGCCCGGTTTACGAAGCCGAACTCACTTTTGAAGTGAAGGACGAGAAAGGTCGTCCTGTGCGCTTTGGTTCTGTGGGCGGTGGTGGCCGTTATGATGGTCTTGTTTCCCGCTTTATGAGCCAGCCAGTGCCTTCTACTGGCTTCTCCGTTGGTGTTTCTCGCCTGATGGCTGCGCTGACTACTCTTGGCAAGCTTGGTCAGGAAGAGATTGCTGGTCCTGTGGTTGTGTGTGTGATGGACAAGGACATTGATTCTATTGCGCATTATCAGGCAATGGTTCAGGATCTGCGCACAGCGGGCATCCGTGCTGAGATGTACCAGGGCAATCCAAAACAGTTTGGCAAGCAGCTGCAGTACGCTGATAAGCGCAACTCACCTTGTGCCATTATTCAGGGCTCTCAGGAGCGTGAAGAAGGCGAAGTACAGATCAAAGATCTCATTGAAGGCAAACGTCTTTCTGCTGAGATTGAAGATAACAAAACCTGGCGCGAGAGCCGTCCTGCACAGTTTGCTGTGAAACGGGATGAGCTTGTTGCAGAAGTGAAAAAGCTTCTGGCTGCTCAGGAAGAAGATCGCAAAAACCAAAGCGAGAACTAATATGACATTGGGGGATAACCGCAGCATGGCTTTGAGCCAGCTTTTTCGGGATGCCGGTTATGAAGAGGCTACCCCGCCAATCTTGCAGCCAGCCGATATCTTTTTGGATCTGGCTGGTGAAGATCTTAGGCGGCGCCTTTTCCTGACCACAGGAGAAGATGGACAAGAGCTTTGCTTGCGTCCTGATTTTACCATTCCGATTGCCCGACATTATCTGGAAACAGGTGAAGCGGGTCGTACTGCGGCATTCTCCTATGTTGGACAAGTTTTCCGACATCGACCTGGGCAACTGGGTGAAACCATGCAGGCCGGTGTTGAATCCATTGGCCGTACAGATCAGGAGCAAGCAGACGCTGATATGCTGGCGCTTGCTCTTGAGGCATCTTCCAGCCTTGGTTTGTCCTCCCCCCGCATTCGCGTGGTGATGAAGGCTTGTTTACCTCTGTTCTGCAAGCCCTTGAGATTCCAAAGGTCTGGCAGCGTCGTTTGCGCGATGTGTTTGGTGAGCGTGATCGTCTCGATCAGGTTATCAACCGCATGGGTGGCTCTGAAGCCAAGCCAGACGCCAAGCTGGGCTTTCTTGCAGCCCTTGAAGGACGTGATCCGGAAGCTGCTGTGGCCGTGGTTGAAGATGTGCTGTCGCTTGCGGGCATTTCTGCTGTTGGCGGGCGTACAGCTCATGAGATTGCTGAGCGCTTCATGGAACAGGCTGCGCTTTCTGCGGGTTCCGGGATCGACAAAGACGTGATTGCTCGTCTGACCGAGTATCTCAACGTGTCTGGTCCTCCGCCAGCCAAAGCCGTTGAAACCTTGCACGGGTTCGCCAAGGAAACCGGCCTTGATCTGGATGCTTCCATTGAGCGTCTTGCTAAGCGAACTGACCTTATGGCAGAGCGTGGCATCGATATCTCAGCACTGGAATACTCCGGTGATTTCGGGCGCCGTCTTGACTACTACACCGACTTTGTCTTTGAAATTCATCATGAATCCAGTGAACATCTGGGACAGGTGATCGGTGGTGGTCGATACAACAAGCTGGTTGAACGTCTTGGCGCGCCAAGCACTGTTCCTGCTGTTGGCTTTACAATCTGGCTGGACCGCGCTGGTGAGGGAGCAAACTGATGAGCTCTAATCTTATTCTTGCTATTCCTTCCAAGGGCCGTCTTCAGGAAATGACACATGCGTTTTTTGCGCGTGCTGGTTTGAAGGTGAAACGTCCAGGTGGTGATCGTAACTATCGCGGCACACTGAAGGGCGTGGACGGCGTTGAGATCGCTTTCCTTTCAGCTTCCGAGATCGCCCGTGAGATTGCAGCTGGTACCGTTCACTTTGGCATCACCGGAACGGATCTGGTCAACGAGAACATCGACCGCCCAGAGGAAAAGACCCACATCATCACCGCTCTTGGTTTTGGGCATGCGGATGTTGTGATCGCTGTTCCAACGGCCTGGATTGACGTGTCCACCATGTCCGATCTTGCTGATGTTGCTTCAGATTTTCGGGCGCGGCATGGTCGCCGTCTGCGCATTGCAACCAAGTATGTGAACCATACGCGGCAGTTCTTTGCCGAAAAAGGCATTGCGGATTACCGCATTGTCGAGAGTGCGGGTGCGACTGAGGGAGCGCCTGCGGCAGGGTCTGCTGAGCTGGTTGTCGACATCACCTCAACCGGTTCTACGCTAAAAGCCAACAATCTGAAGATCCCAGAGGATGGCGTGATTGCCAAGTCTCAGGCGCATCTTGTGGCGTCCAGAACAGCGAACTGGGACGAGAAAGCGCTTCAGGCAGCTCGCTTGATGCTGGACCGTATCACCGCGCAGGATAACGCTCACAATTTCAAAGAGATGCGGACCGTTGTCGCCAATCCTGCAGGTGTTTTGGAGAAAGTGGCGGGGCTTGGCTGTGTAGCTCCGTTTGGGATCGAAGGCTCTTCTTTAATCCTGCACTGCCCTGCTTCCAGAGTTCCCGAATGTGCGGATAAGTTGCGCGAGGAAGGGGCACAAATGGTGACGGTGACGCCGCTGGAGTATGTCTTCCACACGGCAAACCCGCTTTTTGAGCCTTTGGCACAAAAAGTCGCAGGCTAAGCCTTAAATCACTGAGAAATCTTTGAAAACGCACCTCTGACCGGGGGTGCGTTTTTTATTGCGTTGATTTGCGTTACTTACGAGAAATCTGCGCGTTTATGTTTCTCCTGCTTAGTTACAGTAGTTTCAAAATACTTATCCATCCAATTTATGTAAATTTCGCAGTATCTCTGAGTCACCTAGACACAACCTTGGGGTGCATATCTTCGATGTGCGCAATGCATATATTTAAATATTTATGAAACTCGAGGAAAACAGATGGCTGCAGATAAAATGCCTCTCGAAGGCGACAACAGCTACGGTTTCAAGCGTGGTGTAGGCAAGGACTACTTTGGGGGAGCCCCTGGCATCACCACCATTCGTTTTGATGGTGACCTCACTCTGAGTGATTTCAAGATTCGCCTGGAAGGTGGCGATCTGGTTTTTTATCTTATCGATCCGGCCAACCCAAACCAGCCGCTGAGCGAAATTGCCGATGTCTTCTACTTCGACAACTGGATCGCAAACGATCATGGCATCGAGCGGTTTGAGTTTTCTGATGGGACCACCCTGTCGAAATTTACAGTTCAGAGTGACGGCCGACTAAAACTCTATGGCTCTGATGGCGATGATACCTTTGTCGGCACCTCTGGCAGAGATGAAATTTACGGCAGTGAGGGCGCTGATACGATTGATGGTAAGGGCGGTACCGATATTATCAACTACCTCCTGTCAGACGCGGGGGTGACCGTTAATCTGGCAACAGGCCAAGGTTCTGGTGGTTACGCTGAAGGCGATCAGATCTCAAACGTAGAGTCCATCATTGGCTCCTATCATGACGACGTTCTGATTGGCGATGATGGCAATAACAACCTGTTTGCACAAAACGGTAATGACCATTTGGAAGGCGGAGGCGGTGATGACCAGCTGAATGCCTATGGCTCGGGCGCAGACTACCTTGATGGTGGTTCCGGAAACGACACAGTACGCTATCGCTGGTCCCGGTCTGCTGTCACTGTCGACCTGACTGACCAGTCAAACAATGCCGGAGACGCTGCTGGTGATGTCTATGTTTCCATCGAAAACGTTATGGGCAGCAATAGCTATGGTGACCACATCACCGGCGATGCTGGTGACAACAAGATCTGGGGCTACGGTGGCAACGATACTCTCGATGGCGGTGATGGCCACGACATTATCCTTGGCGGCAATGGAAACGACGTCCTGAAAGCCGGTAATGGTGACGATTATCTCGATGGCGGCGCCGGAGACGATGAGTTCCACTACGGTGAAGGCACCACCACTTTCCGCTATGACCTTGGCGATGGCAACGACACTATCCATGCCAACCACGATGTAGATGCTTCCTACAATGACAAAGTTGTCTTTGGCCCAGGTATCTCCCCAGCCGACGTTACAGTTACGCGTCAAGGAGAAGGCACAGACAAGTACGGTAATGAACGCGACAATCTTGATCTCCTGCTGACATTCAAAGATGGCGGTACATTGCTCATCAA
This sequence comes from Pseudovibrio denitrificans JCM 12308, assembly GCF_001310815.1. Classification (GTDB taxonomy): domain Bacteria; phylum Pseudomonadota; class Alphaproteobacteria; order Rhizobiales; family Stappiaceae; genus Pseudovibrio; species Pseudovibrio denitrificans. Next base: position 26,928 of record NZ_BAZK01000011.1, on the reverse strand, counting down.
GGAAGCTTTCTTCTACGGACCGAATGGCTTTGCCTTTGGAGAACTCCATTTTTCAGATGGCACTATCTGGAACTGGGAAAGCTTCAATAAGATGCGCTTTGAGAATACGAGTGACGAAGGCGAGAAGCTGGCAGGCACCTTGGGCGATGACGTGATTGATGGCCGGGGTGGTGACGATGATATCATTGGTTATTCAGGAAATGACCACCTTATTGGCGGTGCCGGAAATGACACGCTTGATGGTGCCGAAGGAAATGATCACCTGGAAGGTGGTACTGGCAATGACACGCTAAAAGGCTCTATTGGCAACAATATTCTCGATGGTGGCGATGGCAACGACACTTTCTTTAGCAGTACGGACGGCGAGGATACAATTATTGGTGGGAGCGGAGACGATTCCATTTATTCGTGGAGTGGAACAGCGATCATTGATGGTGGGACAGGTGATGACGATATAGATATATCAAGTGCAACCGTTACCATTCATTACGATCTAGGTGATGGTAATGATACCGTTGACATCAGGCACTCTGACGATAGCTCATACAATAATAAAATTGTTTTTGGAGCAGGTATCTCGCCTGATGAGGTTACTGTTACGCGTAGTGGTAGTACTTCAACCAGCCTTCTATTGACTTTCAAAGACGGCGGAACGTTACGTCTCTTTGATGTTTTCCATTATGGGCCCAATCACTTTACATTTGGCGAGCTCCACTTTGCAGATGGCACTGTCTGGAACTGGGAGACCTTCAACAAGATGCGCTTTGAAAACGCTGGTGACGAAGGTGAAAAACTCGCTGGCACCCTGGGTGATGACACTATTGATGGCCGGGGTGGTGACGACACAATCGACGGTTATTCCGGGGACGACCATCTCATTGGCGGTGCAGGAAATGATGATCTCTTCGGTGGAGAAGGTGATGATCACCTGGAAGGCGGGGCTGGCAACGATAAGCTGAACGGCTGGACAGGCAACAACATCCTCGATGGAGGAGATGGCAACGATACAATTTACAGCGCCACTGATGGAGTAGACCAGATCAAAGGAGGAAGTGGCGACGATAAAATTCTTGCCTGGAGTGGCTCTACCGTTGTGGATGCTGGAACAGGAGATGATACAATTTTCATCTCAAATGCAAAAGTCACACTCCACTACAAGCTTGGAGATGGCAATGACACAGTTGATTTTGCGTACTCAGGCCAGTTGCAGGATGAAAGTCATAAGCTTGTCCTTGGCGAAGGTATCTTGCCAGACGAAGTTTCAGTGACACGCTTTAAAGGTACTTCAAAAAGCATCTTACTCACATTTAAAGATGGTGGAACAGTGAACCTGCTATCTGTTATTGACCCTGATGTACTACGACTACACCTCGATGAAATCGAATTTGCCGATGGCACAATTTGGAACTGGGAAAGCATCAATGAAAGGCTTCTTGGAGGCTTGAGTGATGAGGCAGACCATCTTCGAGGTACTACTGCTGATGACACCATCGATGGGCTCGGAGGTGATGATATCATCTTCGGTGATGATGGAAATGATCAACTAATTGGCGGTGCTGGCAACGACAGACTGAATGCTGGCGAAGGTGATGATCATCTCGAAGGCGGAGATGGCGATGATATACTAGAAGCATCTAGAGGCAAAAATATCCTTGATGGCGGAGATGGTGACGATAACATCGTTAGCTTTTCAAGTGATAGCAATAAACTTCTTGGAGGTGCTGGGAACGACAACATAATCGCGAATGGCGGTTCATCCATAATTGAAGGCGGGACAGGCGACGACTTCATTATTTATCGCAGTAAAGATGCGACATTCCTTTATAATCTGGGGGATGGTAATGACACACTGGAAGCAACTTCTCCTATAGTTCAGCCAAACAAGATTGTGTTTGGCGAAGATGTTTCACCGAGCTCTGTTGTTGTTGCTTACGTGGCAGAGCAGGAGGAGGATCTCCTGCTGACATTTGCTGATGGTGGTACAATCATCATCAAAGAAGCTTTCAACCGTCAAACTTCGCAGTTCGACTTTGGGGAGCTCCACTTCGCAGATGGTACGATCTGGACCGGAGATGACATCGACCAGAAACTTACTGGTGATGCTCCAACTACTGAAACTGCCACTACAATCACATTATTTTATGCTGACGACTTTTATTCTACTAAGTCCCACCATGATCACATTGTCTTTGCTGGTGCAGGCAATGACACCATCATCACTGATAAGGGCGATGATCAACTTTATGGTCAAGCTGGTAATGACACGCTCACTGGAGGCGAAGGCAACGATGCGTTCTACTTCAGTACAAACTTCGGCAAAGATGTCATTACAGATTTCACTGCGGGAGCAGGTTCTATTGACACCATCCACTTCAGCGAAGGCACTTTCGACAGCTATGCTGATGTCATTGCAGCAGCGAGAGAAGTTGAGGACGATATTGTTATTCAACTCGACAATGACAACTCTATAACTCTCCAGAATGTCTCAATCACTGATCTGCACGCGGACGATTTTGCGTTCGCTTCCTGAGTAATTATGTAATCAAGTGCTTTAAGCTCCGGCATTTCTATGCCGGAGCTTTACTGCAGGAAGTGGCAAATTTCGAAAAGAAGTTTTTTTTAAAACCCCCGCCCATTATAGCAACATAATAACATTCACCCTCATACATGAAGTAAATAAACTAATAAAAAAAATAAAAAATACATTAATTTATACATAAAAGCTACGCGCAAGCTACACGAAACACTATTTACATGAAGTTGCATACACCTAAACAACTTCACAAAGATAATATATAGTGGGATTTTATTATGGCGTATATTGATACCGATAAAAACAATGAAGGTTATGACTACGGATATGGCGGCCTGTACAACGGAACAGCAGGGAACGATGTTTTCGAAGGCACACTCTTTAATGACATCATGAATGGCTTTGGGGGTGATGATACATTTCGTGTTGGTACCGTAACAAATGGTGATCACTACATTGGCGGCACCGGGTACGACACAATCGAGATATATGATCTCCACCCATATTCCTCATATGCCAATGTTGAGATCATCACGATGTCAGGCATTGAAGAGATAAAAAGCACACTGACACATGTTGACACTTTCGTGCAGGTCGGGACGTCTCTTCCAGTATTATCAAATAATCCAACTGGTGGTTCCGAGAACGATCCTCACGTTTTAGATGTGCGAAATGTGAAACTCACCAATATTGCTGGACTACATGGCTCTTCGGGATCAGATGAAATCTTTGCAACAAACAATGACGATTATATTGAAGGAAAAGATGGTAGTGATACTTCACGGGGAAGATGGTGACGACATCATCTATGGCGATGATGCAAAAGAGCAAAAAATAAGCGGCAATGACACTATCTACGGCGATAAAGGTAACGACACTCTTTATGGTGGTAAAGGAGATGATCACCTTCTCGGTGGAGAAGACAATGACACCTACGTGTTTGAGCAGAACTTTGGCAAGGACGTTATCACTGAGACATCTGGAACAGATACTATCCGCTTTGAAGATGGCATTACACTGTCAGACCTTAAAGGCGTGATTGATGGTAATGACCTGAAGATCTATCTTATTGATCCAGCTAATCCAAACCAGCCACTTGACGAGATTGCTAACGTCATAACAATCAAAAACTGGAGTGCAGATAGCCCTCAAATCGAAAAGTTTGAGTTCTCTGATGGAACCACTCTTTCGCAGTTTCCAATCGAAGAAGGCGGTGTCCTCAGATACTACGGTACTTCTGGTGACGACACCTTCACCGGTACAGATGCGAACGAAGAAATCTATGGTAGTGCTGGTGCAGACACGATCGATGGTGGCGCTGGTCGAAATGCGATCAGATACACTCTGTCGGAAGAAGGTGTGTCAGTAAACCTAGCAACCAATGTGAACACTGGCGGTCATGCAGAGGGTGATCATCTGACAAACATCAGTCAGGTTTTCGGATCTCATTTTGACGACGTTATCGTTGGAGACGACGGAAACAACGGACTCTATGGCTTTGGTGGTAATGACCATCTAGAAGGCGGCGCTGGAGACGATTGGCTCAACGCTTACGGCTCAGGTTCAGACTATCTCGATGGTGGTACCGGCAACGATACAGTGCGTTATCGTTGGGCGAGTTCTGCGGTTACTGTGGATCTGACGGATCAGAGCAACAATACCGGCGATGCTGCTGGGGATGTTTATGTTTCCATCGAAAACATCATGGGCACTGATAAGCATAGCGATCATCTGACGGGTGATGCGAATGCTAATAAGATCTATGGGTATGGTGGCAACGATACCATGTTTGGTGGCGCTGGCGACGATACTCTCCTTGGAGGTGACGGGGATGACACCATGGAAGGTGGAGTGGATAGTGATACGTTCTATTTCCGGTCAGACTTCGGCAATGACATCATCACTGATTTTGTAGCTGGTGAAGGTACTGATGATGTGCTGCAGTTCTCTGAGACGTTTGAGAGTGTTGCAGAGGTTCTTGCTGCCGCGAGTGATGTTGGTTCTGATACCGTTATCTACGTCGATGACAGCACGTCCATCACATTGAAGAACGTTTCTGTTGCAGATCTTCATGCGGATGACTTCGACTTCATCTAAGTGATTGGCAGCAGCCTCTTTGCGAAGCCCCGGTGTATTACGCTGGGGCTTTTTTGTGGTCGAGCCGGAGTGGCATACCTTTTCATGAAGAGTGGCTGGTGGGTAACAGCGGTTGGGGGACTTGGCGGATGGGTGGTCTTTTTCTTGATAAGCCTGCGGGATTTCAATAGCTATGTTTTGATTTCGAGTAATGGATTGAAGGTAAGCGGTATGCGTGATGAACGGGATTTGGCGGCGACATTGGGGGTGCAGAGCAATCTTCTTGTTGGTCGGGGTGTGAGTGAGATTGAGGCTCATCCGGACAGGATCGTTTTGCGCATGCCAGAAGAGCCTTTTTGCTGGTCGGGGAACATGGTTTTCTTCCGGGGCGATAAGGTGGATCCAGAAGTTCAGATCGCTCAGTTCCGCAAGGATTTTCCTAGGGCTGCGCATACCATGTTTGGCTGGGATACGCCGAATATGACAATCGGAGCGGAGCATTCGGCTTTCACGGATCTTGGGTATGAGCTTGAGCAGATGGATGTTCTGAGCCTGACCGGTCCGCTCAACCGTGCTGCAGTTCCAGAAGGGATAGTGATCCGCCCAATCGTTTCTGAGGAGGATTGGGAGCAGGTCATCGCTCTTCAGATCGATACAGCAGTTGAGCAAGGCTATGATCGCGATAGTTTTGGGTCGTATACGCGCACCCGATTTGAAGCACGTCGTCATCAGGTCAAGGAAGGATCGCTGAACTGGTTCGGCGCATTCGATGGAAACCTGCTTGTAGCAGATCTGGGCATCTACCGGGATGCGGTTGTTTCGCGGTTTCAAGAGGTTGAGACACGTCCAAGCCATCGCAAGCGTGGTATCTGTGCGGCTTTGGTGACTACTGGTGTGGATTGGGCGAAAGCGGAGTATCCAGCAACTGTGCCGGTGCTGCAGGCTTTCAGTGATGGCCCAGCGGGACGGATTTACCGGCGCTGCGGGTTTGAGCATCGTGAGACGCTCGTGATGGCTATTCTTCCGCCTCAGGGGACTTATGAGCGCCCTGAGGAAGATGCCTGATTAAGGTGTCAAAGGGGAGAGATCCCCTCCCTTGCTCGTTAGCCTTATAATGCTCTTTACGCCTTTACAGGACGTTCCAAGGCCTCTCGCTTGGCTTCCACTACGTCTCTGCAGCAGCAGCCTTCCAGGTGGTCGTTGACCATTCCCATGGCTTGCATGAAGGCGTAGACGGTGGTTGGGCCGACGAAGGACCAGCCGCGTTTTTTAAGGTCTTTGGAGATGGCTGTTGAGATCTCCGTTTTGCCCAGTTGGCGCAGGTTGGCGTAATCGCAGACGTCCGGTCGTTGGTCCGGGGTTGGTTCCCACTTCCAGAAGTAAGCTGCAAGGGAGCCAAACTCCTCACGCATTTCCAAAGCACGATTGGCGTTGTTGATGGTGGAGGTGATCTTACCGCGATGGCGGATGATCCCCTCATCTTTCACAAGCCGTTCGATATCATTTTGCGTGAACTTCGCGACCTTCTCAAAATCAAAGCCAGCAAAGGCAGCGCGGAAGTTTTCACGTTTGCGAAGGATGGTGATCCAGGACAGACCGGACTGGAAACCTTCAAGGCAGATCTTCTCAAACAGACGGATATCGTTGGTAACCGGATGGCCCCACTCGTTGTCGTGATAGGCCTGATAGAACGGGTCTCCACCATGCCACCAGCAGCGGTCCTTGCCGTCTTCTCCACGGATCAGCCTTCAGCAATCGGTTTTGAGCTCTGGTCCATTGCCTTGCCCTTCTTGTCAATTTTCTTTGCGCACCAGTATCATCACAAACAGGTGTTTGTCTGTTCGCGAAATGCGCCAAAATGTTTATGTTATGTTCTCATATAAAGCATTGGCTTGCCGAAATAGCAAGCCATCTGCATCTATCTTTTTGAGAGGATCAGTCGAACAGGGCGTCGATGTCGTCCTGAGTGACGGTGCCTGCTTCCACATCCAGAGCCGGACCATGGAGAAGAGCTGAGTCGTCACCTTCTTTTTCCGCATTGATGCGATCGCTGATTTCCTTGAAGCTTTCGATACCGCCCCAGATCTCGATCATGCGAATGATGCGCTCTTCCACGAAGGAGAGCGTGTTCACCACTTTACTGATGCGCTGGCCAGTCAAATCCTGGAAGTTACAGGCTTCGAAGATGGACACCACTTGCTCATGAATATCGGTAACCAGACCTTCGTGCTCAGATGGAACCATCGGCATAACGGTTGCCGCGCTCTGGTCGATAACTTCGGCTGCGGACAGGATCTGTTCGGTCGCCCCTTCAGTACCGGAAACGATCGCGCCCAGCTCCAACGTTACACGGCCACGTTCGTCGTTATCGACGCTGGCTTTGTTGTGGAGGGCAGCAATTTCAGTTTTGGTTTCGGCAATGGCTTCGTAGATGGCGTCCAGCTCGCGCTTGAGCTTGGCTGCTTCACCGATCTCTTCACGCAGCTCTTCCGCAACGCGGCGCGAGAGTTCCTGTGGGTCTGTGTCTGGCGAACTCAGCATTTCCTTCAGGCTGGCGATTTCTTCCATCACCTGCTGGTGGCGCGCGGCCTCACCATTATCCTGGATTGGCGATCCAATCTCGGCACGTGCATTGTGCGCTCCGAACTGAGCCTCCGCACGAAAGGTTTTTCTTACAACTGACATCCCAACCCCGAACTCATGAAGCATAACTGCTTCTCACTGAAAGCCACATCGCTGTTATTCCTGCCCAACGTTGCGCCCTCTTTGTTTGCCGCCTTACCTTTTTGCAAACTGGCACAGGTTTGCGAAAGGAGGCCATAAATTACAGATATTAAACAGCATTCCCGGTCACAGACGCGCTCATGCACCCATAGGTTTTAATGGGTACGATTCGCAATCCTGCACTCGGGCTATCTCTCACATACTTCTTAGAGTGTTAATTATTACCTTAGATTTATCAGCATTGATTTTTAAGGATAATTTTGACGTTTTCGCCGCACAACTCAGTAACAATCGGTTAACCTTAGTTTGAACTCGCATAAATAACATTGATAATTTTAACGATTGCTAGAGTTGCGACTTCTAGGTTTTCCCGCAGGCATCGGGCCATTGGCAAGGACCAAAGGAGCGTGGAATGTTCGGGGCATCGGTAAAAGGTAAAGCGGGCTGGCTTGTCACCCTGTTGAGTGCGGGTGGATTGATGTGTGCGTTGGGTACAGCTGCACAGGCAGAGTACAAGCCACGTGCGTCTGCACCTCCTCTTGTGCTTAGCCCAGACCTTTCCAATCCATGGGTTGTGCAGATCCCACGCTCTCAGGCAAAGGCCGTTCAGAGCCTGCGTGGTTCGGCCAAGCAGAAGAAGAAGCGGACAACTTCTAACCGATACAGCCGCCGTATTCCGAAGCAGTTTTTGCCGACAACCGTCAGCTACAACACCTCTCATGCACCTGGTACCGTGGTTATTGATACCACATCACGATATCTTTACCTGGTGCAGGCCAATGGAAAAGCGCGCCGTTATGGTGTGGGTGTGGGGCGTCCTGGCTTTGAATGGGCGGGGGTTCACAAGGTGACCCGCAAGCGGGAATGGCCAGATTGGCGCCCACCTGCTGAGATGCTGAAACGCCAACCAAACTTGCCGCGTTACATGCCGGGTGGTCCGCGTAACCCATTGGGTGCACGTGCTCTTTATCTTGGTTCCACGCTCTACCGCATCCATGGTTCCAACGAGCCGTGGACAATTGGGCAAGCTGTTTCTTCCGGTTGCATTCGTATGCGCAACGAAGATGTGGCGGAGCTGTATAACATGGTTCCTGTTGGCGCAAAGGTCTATGTCCGCTAGGTATGTGCCTTTGTTGCATTCCTGTCTCGTGGAACATAAGATAAGGCAACAACTTCAAGTTGCTTGTCTTACCCCAGCTATAGGCAAAGCAGCATAAAAACGGGTCTGTTTGAATGCAGGCACCGGACCAATGAATGTGCCGTCGCTACCATCTGAATGAGGGAGAGCTTTTCCCCCAGGCCACACCGATGTGTTTTGGGAGTGCTGCGCATGAGTGCCAAGAAAAATGGACTAGTCACCAGCAAAGACGAAGTGGTTGCGACCCTTTCCAGCATTTTGTCCAGCCCCAACTTCAGGCGAAGCCCGAAGCTGACAGCACTTCTTACGTTTCTTGTTGAACGCAAACTCTCCCGACAGGAAGATGATCTGAAGGAACAGATTATTGGCCAGAAGGTCTTCAATCTGCCTGATGGCTTCAATCCGCGAGAGAATCCGATTGTTCGTGTGAACATCTCCCGTTTGCGGACGCTCTTGCGTGCCTACAACGAAGAACATCCTAACGCGCACCATGTACAGATCCGGCTCCCTGATATGGGCTATGTGCCGGTGTTTGAGTGTTTGCAGCCGGCTGTTGCTTCCGAGACCTCAACAGCGAGCGAGGCTTCCGAGACTACAGCGGAAGAACGGTCACCCATTGAGCTGCTTGATGAACCACTCAACTCAGAAGACATCAGCCAGATCCGCGTGGTTCTGGAAGATTGCCTCAAGGATCAGAGCAGCCCACTGAACCGGTATACGCTTGCTGCGATTGCTCTGGGTTGTTTTGCCAGCATTCTGAGCCTGCTGCTGCTCGCACATGAGACCGGTCTCGTTTTTGCCGAGGACACTCCGGCAGTTGTTGCTTCCACCACACCTCCTGAAATCACAGAGGATGCCATGCCCCCAGATATCGCTAAGGAGCTGCGCCATATTGAGGGCGAGTTGGGTGGCAACGTGATCTGCAAAATGAAGTCAGCGCGGGACAAACTGGCTGAGTAAAAACAGAGCAGATGTCGCCAGCATAGACTTCTCATAGACATGATCTGCGCCGAGATCAGTTGTCGCCCGCTTGCAATTTAGCCTCTCGGTGGGGGCCTTTTGTGCAGCTTCAACTTGCTGAGCTACAGAGGCTTGCATTGCCCCTCAATCAATCCATTCGATTTTGGGGAGTCGGTAGAACCTAGTAGATTTTTACCTCTAAAATCATCGGCTTAACATATTCCTTTTCGGGAGTTGCCTGAAACTGTGAAAGGCAGAAAATCAACTCATACGTGCACTGGGAATCAAATTTCTTAGGTTTGCATGCCCCCCACGATACCAAAGGTATCGGTTTAATTTTCTAAGGCGGGAATATTGAGATGAAGACGACTTTCTTGATTGCATCATTTCTTACAGCAGGTTTTGTCCTTTCAGGATGCGCCAGTGTTACACGCGGTATGAGTGAAAAAGTCAAAATCTATGCCTCTCCAGAGGATGCAGAGATCTCGACGGACATTGGAATGACCTGCAGTTCCTCGCCTTGCACACTCAAGGTTTCACGCAAAGAAAAATTCAACGTTACTGTTTCCAAAGAAGGTTACAAAACGCAGAAAGTGCATGTCACCACGGAAGTCGCGGGAAGCGGTGCAGCAGCCATGGCAGGCAATGCGCTGATAGGAGGTGTGATTGGCGTAGGGGTGGACGCGTATACCGGCGCGATGCTTAATCACAAACCGAACCCTGTTCTCGTTGAGCTGAAGCCAATAAATCCAGCAAATCCTAATACGCCTGCTGGCGATCTTTCACATATCCGGAAAGAGTACGAAGAAGCAGAAAAGGCTCATCAGGAGAACGTTTTACGTCGGGGTGGTGGAGTCTGACCCACAAATCCCCCTCAATCCTACTTGAGAGGGATTTAGATGAGCATGCTTACATTTTACCCAATTGCACCGGCTTAGGGCCGCCATAGGCCCAGTCCAGAAGCTCGATGCTATGGATGACGGGGATTTGGGTGCCGCTGGAGATTTGGGTGATGCAGCCGATGTTTCCGGTGGCGACAAGATCTGGGTGTGTGGCTTCCAGATTGCCGACCTTTCGGTCTCGCAGAGCTGTTGCGATTTTGGGCTGCATGATGTTGTAGGTACCCGCTGAACCACAGCAGAGGTGGCCTTCCAGCGGTTCCTTCACAGTAAAGCCCGCGTTCTGGAGCAGCTTCTTGGGTTGCCACGTGATCTTCTGACCATGCTGCATTGAGCAGGCAGAGTGGTAGGCAACGGTCAGCTCCTCCTGAAGCTGGGTTTCGCCCAGATCCTGTTCGATCAGAAACTCCACGATATCCTTAGACATCTCAGAGATCTTTTGCGCCTTCTCTGCATATTGCGGGTCATCACGCAGCATGAAGCCGTAATCCTTGATGGTGGTGCCACAGCCGGACGCGGTGATGATGACGGCATCAAGCCCCTCACCTTCCATCTCTCTCATCCATGCATCGATGTTGGTTTTGGCCTGCTCGTTGGAAGCTTCTTCCTTGCCCATATGATGCACTAGGGCACCGCAGCAGCCTTCTCCCTTTGGGAACACAACTTCATAGCCGATGCGGGTCAACAAGCGTGTGGCTGCATCATTGATGGAAGGTGCCAACACACTTTGAGCACAGCCTTTCAGGATCGCGACGCGTCCCTTTTTCTGCACTTTGGGTGCAACGCTTTCCTGCCCAACAAACTGGGAGGGCATGGGTGACTTGGTTGGTGCCAGTGCCAGCATCGCGCCCAGTTTTGCAAGGGTGCCACCGCATTTCTTCATGAGCCAGCAAATGGGCGGCCATAAAAAGCTGCTGCGATTGCCAGCCGGAAGCGGCCCGGTTTGGGCAGGATGGCTTGCAAGACAGATCTGAGCAAGCGATCCTGCAGCGGGCGTTTATAGGTTCGCTCAATGTGAATGCGGGCATGATCTACCAGATGCATGTAGTTCACACCCGATGGACAGGTGGTCATACAGGACAGGCACGACAGGCAGCGATCGATATGCTTGACGGTTTTGGCGTCAGCAGGACGATCATTTTCCAGCATTTCCTTGATGAGGTAGATACGGCCACGGGGGCTGTCCAGCTCATCCCCTAATAGCGCGAAGGTTGGACAGGTTGCGGTACAAAACCCGCAGTGCACGCACTTGCGCAGGATCTGTTCGGAGACGGCAGTTGCACTGTCTTTGAGTTGTTCTGGCGTAAAATTTGTCTGCATGAACTAGATCCCCGCGTACATACGGCCCGGGTTGAGGATGTTGTGCGGATCGAACTGGGCTTTCAGGCGTTTGGAAAGACCCATCAATGTTTCCGGCAATGGCTGGAACACATCAACATCCGCACGCAGTTCAGCGCTTGCTCTCAGCAGTGTGGCGTGCCCGCCTCCGTTTTCTGCAATGAGACGGCGGAGCGGCACATCATGCGGCTCATCACCTTGCATTTCCACCCAGACAAGACCGCCTGCCCAGTCCATCATCCAGCGGATGGCGAAGCGCTTTTCCAGCTCAGCTATCACTTGCTGCCCAGCTGTTGGGCTCACTGAGATCTTCCAGAGCGGTTTATTGCTACCAGCAAACGGGACAAGATCTCGCAGATCACCCCATGTTTTGCGGGAGGCCTGCCCTTCGATCAGCTCCTGCGACGGGAAACGTTTCAGGATGCTGCGAAGCTTGTCCAGCCGGTAGTCGATGGAAACGGGAATGCCTTCCAACCTGAGTAAGGTGATGGAGTGCTCCTGCGAAAGCGGGCAAAAGCCGTGAGGCAAGTGAGCCGCAGAAGAGACTTCAGCAGAGGAGCCCATCGCTTCGGACATGGCCTGTGCAGCTTCCTGCGGTGTGAGGCCCAGCAGGACAAAGGTGCATTCTTTGGCAGCACGAGGCAGCACTTTGATGGAGAAGCTTGTAGCGACCGCCAGTGTGCCCCATGAGGAGCAAAAGCCGCGGGAGAGGTCATATCCCGTCACGTTTTTTACGACGCGGCCACCCGCCTTGAAAATCTCACCACGGCCAGAGACCGCTTCCAGACCAAGCACATGATCGCGTGCAGCGCCTGCTTTGAGGCGGCGGGGGCCAGACAGGTTTGTGGCCAGAACACCGCCAATGGTGCCTGACTGCGCTGGTGCCCCTAACACAGCGCTGAGATTAGCAGGTTCGAACGGCAATTCCTGATTGTGTTCCTTCAGCAGGGCCTCAACCTCTTGCAGAGGCGTGCCAGCCTTGACGGTGAGTACCAGTTCAGCTGGTTCGTAGTCGACAACGCCGGTGATGCCATCAACGCGCAGAGTATGCGCGGACTGCACCGCCCTGCCCCAGTTGCGTTTGGAGCCGCTGCCGATCACTTCCAGTGGGGTTCGTTCAGCGGCAGCCCATTTGACAACCGCTTCCAGCTCCTCAGCTGTGGTTGGGTGGAAACCCTCTCCCATGGTTTCGTCCTGTTCTGTCTTTTCGTCTCGCGTTTTATCTAAAAACGCGGAATATCCGGGAATGGCAGTTGGCCTGATGCACGTGCATGAAGCCGAGCTCTGCGCAGCGATGCAGGACCGGGAACATCTTGCCCGGATTGAGAAGCTGCTTTTCATCAAACGCACACTTCACACGCTGCTGTTGCTTGAGATCGTCTTCTGAGTACATCTCCGGCATGAGATCGCGTTTCTCGATGCCGACGCCATGTTCTCCGGTCAGTACGCCGCCCACTTTTACGCAGAGGCGCAGAATATCTGCTCCAAACTCTTCTGCTGCGGCCAGTTCTCCCGGCTGGTTCGCATCATAAAGGATGAGTGGATGCAGGTTTCCATCACCAGCGTGAAACACGTTGGCGACGCGTAATCCGTGCTTTTCGCTCAGTTCCTGCATCTCTTGCAGCACTTGTGGCAGTGCTGCGCGCGGAATGGTGCCATCCATGCACAAATAGTCCGGCGAGATACGGCCAACTGCAGGGAATGCTGCTTTGCGTCCGGCCCAGAACGTGTTGCGCTCCTCCTCTGACTGGGAAACGCGCAGATACGAAGAGCCATTCTTTTCTGCGATAGTGCTGACACGTTCAAGCAGATCATCCACTTCTGCTTCCGGGCCATCCAGCTCCACGATCATCAAGGCATCCACATCCAGCGGATAGCCTGCGTGCACGAAGTCTTCAGCTGCATCGATGGCGAGTTTATCCATCAGCTCCATGCCACCGGGGATGATACCTGCGCCGATGATGTCAGCAACGCATTTGCCGGCTTGCTCAGAAGTTGGGAAGCCGATCAGCGCTGCCCGAGCGGTTTCTGGCTTTTGCAGAACGCGGACGGTGACTTCAGTGACGACAGCCAGCAGGCCTTCTGAGCCTGTGAGCAGAGCCAGCAAGTCGTAAGCTTCAGAATCCAGATGCTTACCGCCCAAACGGATCACCTCACCGGTGATGAGCACAATCTCCAGACCAAGCAGGTTATTAGTAGTCAAACCGTATTTCAGCGAGTGCACGCCGCCTGAGTTTTCTGCAATATTGCCGCCAATGGAGCAGGCAATCTGCGAGGATGGATCGGGCGCATAATAGAAGCCATCAGCCTCCACGGCCTTGGTAATCCCCAGATTGGTCACACCTGGTTGGGTCACAACCGCCCGATTTTGCAAATCGATTTCCAAAATGCGGTTGAACTTCATCATAGAGAGCAGAACGCCATCTTCGAGCGGTAATGCGCCTCCAGAAAGGGACGTTCCGGCACCGCGCGGCACCACCTTCACATCGTTATCGTAACAGTACTTCAGGACACGTGAAACTTGATCCACGGTCTCCGGCAGGACCACCACAAGCGGAAGCTGACGGTACGCTGTGAAGGCATCCGTCTCATAGGGGCGCATCTCAATCTCATCGCAGATAACACCTTCTCCTGCACGATTTTTTGCAAATCAGCCACGATCCTGGAGCGCTTGCTTAGTGTCTCCTGCGACGGTTTTGGCATCGCAATCGCTGCCATCAGGCCTCCCTCCTGCACCGTGGTTTGAAACTTTATTTCCAAGCCACGAACTCAACCGCATTTTCCAAATACAGGGGCTGAGACTCTCATAATTTATGCAAAGAAGAAAGCCGCATTAAGTCTATTGTGGCCCGTAAAACAACGGCTTCAGATTTTCGTGAGTTTGACTCAAAACAAGTTATTTTCAGGCGTTTATGCTTATGATCAATTCCGTCCGCGACAATATGCCGTAACAATATATACGAAGGTAACGTCGAATCTATGGGAACTGCCCCATGAGTTAGACTATGTTGTTCTCTATTCGCGGTTATCTCTAGGATATAGTGGGAAGGATTAAAACATGAAGCAGTTTGGCGTCGTTGCAGCGCTTGCATTGCTGGTGAGCACAGGTGCGGCATTCGCGGAAGGCGATGTTGCTAAGGGCTCTAAAGTTTTCAAAAAATGTAAGGCTTGTCATGCTGTTGGTGAAAAAGCCAAGAACAAGGTAGGTCCACAGCTCAACGGTATCGTTGGTGCAGGCTGGGGTGAAGTCGAAGGCTACAAGTACTCCAAACCTCTTCTGGCAGGTAAAGAAGAAGGCAAGTCTTGGGACGAAGCTACTCTTGACGCTTACCTCACCAAGCCTAAGAAAGTTATCCCTAAAGGTAAGATGGCTTTCGCTGGTCTTAAGAAAGAACAGCAGCGTCAGGACGTTATTGCGTACCTCGCTCAGTTCAACAAAGACGGTTCCAAGAAATAATTGGATTCCAGAGATCCTAAAGATCGGGGGTCGCAGTTCTGCGGCCCTTTTTTATTGCCGGCATGTTGGTGAGTGGCTTAAGCCTTGCGCACCATCTTGTTCGCCAGCACGGGCGTGCCGTTGTACTCGGTGAGGAACTCGCTGGTCACGCTGAAGCCGTGGCGCTCATAAAGCTGCTTGGCTGGGTGGTTAGTCTTGGCCACATAAAGCACGGCCTCCCCTTCAATCCCGTCCAACAGGAATTGCAGCAGTTTTTTGCCTAGTCCAGTTCCCCGCCCTCGCGGGTGCACAAACAGCGCCGTGATCTCAGAGTGGTTGCGCGCCGCATACGCCTTCACCCCGTCCTGCTCATAGACAAACACTTGCGAGGCCAGAAACCCCTCCAACCGCTTCTGATCCTGATCCAACGGCAACAATTGGAAGCTTCGTTCCTCATAAATCAACTCATCCAACTTACTCGCAGCGTAGATGTTCAGGACATCGGGGAAGTCAGTTTCACGGTAGGGTCTGATGGTCATTTGGGGTGTCTTCAGAAATCGATATTGGTTGCAACATTACAGAAGAATTTCATCTGCTGATTGCAACGTGCCCGCGGACCTTGGTAGAAATAAGGCTTTGTTTCGCAAATAAAAAAGGGATGCGCAGGGCATCCCTTTAGTGAGCGGATTGTAAAGCCGCTTAAGCCAGTTCGGTGAAGATTTCGGCTTCTGGGAGGCGGGATTTTGGGAGGGCGGCGTTGAAGTCATTTTCGTGTCGGTGGCCCAAAGCGATGAGAGCGACGGCACGGTAGCCTTTTTCTGAAAGACCGAACTCTTTATTGAGCGCTTCGACATCTACGCCTTCAATCGGCACAGCATCAATGCCCAGTGCGCCTGCGCCGAGGAGGATGGTTCCCATGTTCAGGTAGACCTGCTTTTCCATCCAGTGGTCAGCATCTTTCAGCTGGTCACGGTGAATGCCAACGAAGGTCGCGCGGCCTGCTTTTACGGTTTCTTTGACTGCTGGATCAGCAAAACGCTTGTCATCTTCTTCCGCCTTCAGCAAACGCTCCAGATACTCGTCAGAAATGTCAGTCTTTACGCAAAATACGATGACGTGCGAGGAGTTCAGGACCTTGCCGTTGTTGAAGGAGAACATGCCCTGTGTGCCTTTGGAAACGCGCTCACGTCCTTCTGTTGTATCTGCGATGATGAAGTGCCAAGGCTGGGAGTTTACGCTGGATGGGCTAAAGCGCAGCAGGGATTTGATGTGGTCAAACTGCTCAGCAGAGATCTGCTTGGTTGGGTCAAATTCCTTGGTGGAATAGCGGCTCAGTGCGACGTCTTTTAAGTTCATTCCAAATTTCCGATTTATTGTTTTAAGTCGTGTTCTGTGTGATAGATAGCACTTGGTTTTCATTGGACAAGTACGCACAAAAAATACACATAGGCACAGATTAGATACTATGGGTGTTGTATAGCGCCTCCCTGATAAATCATTGCGATGGCCCGGAAAGTGTGGCAGGCAGTCTTTGTGTGATTTGATTTATGCATTGCTCAAAAGACTGCAGGACTTCCAGCTGTTATGGCCAAACAACGACGCCCAAAATACAAGAAGGATGCCCGGGTCGGCCTGTTTGTTTCCTGCACCACAAATCTCTTCCGCCCTTCCCTCATCAAAGCTGCTGTGCATCTGCTGGAGAAGGCTGGCTATGAGGTGGAAGCGCCTAGTATTCAAAGCTGTTGTGGGCTCGTTTCCTTGCGCTCCAATGAGTTGGATGATGCGCGGGACTTGGCGAAGGAAGTGATTTCGCAGTTTGGTCATTACGATTTCGTGGCTGTGCTATCGCCGTTTTGCGCCAAGGTGTTTGAGCGAGCATATATGCCTCTGCTCTCCGAGCAATCGGAGGAACTTGCCAAGATCACAGCGAAGTTTACGCGCAAGTGTTTTGAGGTATCTGACCTGTTGCTTGCGGCACCAGACTTTGCGCAGAATTTGGGTGGGTTTGCAGGCAAGGTTGCGTTTTTAGATGTTTCTGATGCGCCTAACCTGTTTGGCAGTCAGGTTGCGTCCCGTGCTCTGCTTGGCAGATGGAGCAGGTTTCCGTTGTCGATCTCCCCCAGATCTGCGCGTCTCAGGTGAAGGGTGCGCCGGATGGCACAATCTCTCCAGAACTTGGACAGGGGGACCTGAGCGGACTACTGCATGCGGTTCGCTCTTGCGGTGCAGGCACGCTGGTGTCCACTGATCTAGCTTTGCTGATGGAGCTTTCGACGCATCTGCGCAAGTATGGGTCCGCGATTGAGTTGCGGCCTGTGCTGGAGGTTCTGGCGGGGGATACGCAGTCCATGCCAATTGGCATCAGCGCCCGTGTGATGTCAGGACAGTCCGTCCTCTGATTCCCCTAGGTCGACTGCGAAACTTGCGTAGAAGTTGTGGTTCTTGTTGCTACTTGTGAAAAACACGAAAACTGCATGAAGGGAATTACGCTTAAGGCCAGTGATTTGCCTCTTAAATCCATTAAATTCCTCAGAATGCCCTTAGAAATGTTGTAGTTCTGCGTATTGCTGAGTAGTGTGCGCGGCAACTGGCCAAGGCCATGGTCCGGCTTTGTTGCCAGTTCACAGTGCGAGGCACTTTGCCTCCCCTATCTGCTGTTACACAGGAGCCTATAAACATGGGAAAGCTCAAGCCGGGCGTCATCTTTGGTGAAGACTATAAAACCCTGATTGAAGCATGCCGGACAGGCAAATACGCCTTGCCTGCGGTGAACGTTGTTGGAACGGACTCCATCAACGCAGTTCTTGAAGCAGCAGCTGCAAACAATACAGACATTATCATTCAGCTCTCCAACGGTGGTGCGCAGTTCTATGCCGGTAAAGGCATCAAGGACAGCTTCCAGGCAAAAGTGCTTGGCGCAGTTTCTGCGGCTCAGCACGTGCACCTGCTTGCAGAGCATTACGGTGTTGGCGTTGTGCTGCACACCGACCACGCGGACAAGAGCCTGATCCCTTGGCTGGAAGAACTCATCAAGCACGGCGAAGAGTTCTACAAAGCCCACGGAAAGCCGCTGTTCACCTCTCACATGCTGGATCTTTCTGCAGAAGACATCGAGTTCAACCTATCTGAAAGCGAGCGTCTGCTGAAGATGATGGCTCCGCTGGAAATGAGCCTTGAGATTGAGCTGGGCGTTACCGGTGGTGAAGAAGACGGTATCGGTTCTGATGAAGACATTGGAGCGGACAATCCAAAGCTTTACACCCAGCCAGAAGACGTGCTGCAGGCGTATGACCGCCTGAACCCACTGGGTCACTTCTCCGTGGCAGCGTCCTTCGGCAACGTGCACGGCGTTTACAAGCCAGGCAACGTGAAGCTGCGCCCTGAAATTCTGCGCGAAAGCCAGAAGCTGGTGAGCGAAACGCACAATCTAGGTGAGAACCCGCTGGCACTGGTGTTCCACGGTGGTTCTGGTTCTGAGAAATCCAAGATCACAGAGAGCCTGAACTACGGTGTGTTCAAAATGAACATCGACACCGACACTCAGTTCGCATTCTCTGAAAAAGTTGGTGCGTATGTGGAAGCAAACGCCAATGCTTTCAAATACCAGATCGATCCAGAGAGCGGTGCCCCAACCAAAAAGCTTTACGACCCACGCAAGTGGCTGCGTGAAGGTGAGCTGGGCATCATCGAACGCCTTAAAGAAGCTTGCGAAGACCTGAACTGCGTCGGCAAGAGCCTCTGCAAGTAAGCTGAACAGCCTTTATGAGTTTGAAGAGCCCGGTACGAAAGTGCCGGGCTTTTTTGTGGGAGTTAGGCTCGATAGGTTTACCCAATCCAATCAATCGACTGGCCATGTGGCCCAGTCCACGCACGGGGCTCTCCGTTTTCGCAGAGGAGGAAGCGACCTGAAGGGCGTGGGCTGGAGACTTTATCGGCGAACTGTGGGAAGACGCCGCGTGCTTCGTTGGAGATCCAATGGGCCTTGGAGTTGAGCATCAGATCGACGAAGACTTCGCGCTTGGTGGTATCTCGAACGTAGTTGAGAACGGCGCTATGGAAGACCACTGGTGTGGTGCCTGTTGGAACTTGTTCCAGCAAGGCTGGCAGGTCTTCGAGAAGGTTTCCTTTAACCAGTTGGACTTTCTGCTGCTTTGCAACACTGATTGCTTTTTGCAGGCAGTATAGGCGGTCCTCCTGCCCCGGCCAGACGAGCGTTTGGAGCCATGCTGCGGTGTCTTCATCCTGAAGGTTCAACGGGTTCAGATCCAGCCCTGCACGCCAGACAACTTCTGGCAGTTTGGTTGGCAGAGGGACATTGCCAGTCGCCTGACAGTGCAACACTGGTGTATCGGGTGCGTTCGTCTCAGGCGCTAGTGTGTGTGCGCCGTTGTTGTAATTGTAGGCGTAGTGGTCCGGCAGCAAGCAAAGACCAGCGGAGGCGCCGACTTCAATCAATGAAAGTGGTTGTGGGAGGCGAGCGAGCAATGGAAGGAGAGTTGCACAGCGTCCGGATTCGTTGGTCTGCGTGCTGCGGATCATCATCTCTTGTTTGATTGCTCTGTTATGTCGTTGCAATGTCTCATCCAGCTCTGCCACTTCAGGAACGCGTCCTGTGACCCATCTGATTGCCGCGAAAAGGAGGTTGGGTTGCTGCTTGGCCTCCGGCATTGCCATCAGGAAATCGTGGAAGATTGGCGAGCCGGCTACGTGAGTCGCCCATTCTTCATAAATAGGCGAGTTATCTTTGGCTTCGTGGGACGCAAATCCCAGATATCCGCGTTCAATTGCTGAAGATAATACAGTCATGAAATTCCCCTAAAACATAAGGGAAGTCTAGGCTGGATCTGCCTTCAGGTGCAAATGAGCCTCTCGTGGAACTTACTTGAGAAACCTCGTGCCGCCAACGTTGGGGGAAGGCAGCACGAGGGGTGCTGGGAGGCCTTAACTTGGGTCTACCAGCAGGTTCTTTTTGATGCGGACGAGTTCCTCATCAGAGATGCCCAGCGCATCGCGGCGGTAGTTTTCAAAGTTGCCGTAGTCTTCTTTAACTGCGTCCAAAGCTGCAGAGATCTGCTCTTTGTGAGCACCAAATGCCGGGCGTAGAGAATGCGGGCCGCTTCCCACCAGTTTGCTCAGTTCTTCAAAGGTGTAGAGGTTGGTGGTGAGGTAATCGCGCATCACGTCCTCCTCTGAGAAGCCCAATGAGAGCATCAGCACCGCTGCCACATAACCAGTGCGGTCCTTGCCGCCTGCACAATGGAACACCAGCGGGTAGTTTTGCTCTTCCAGAAGCACATGCATGAAGCGAGAGATTTGCGGCGTGAACTTGCGAGCGAAGTCCTTATAGCGGTCGATGCGAGTGTGGTAGATATCTACACTGTGGTCTTTCAGCAGCTGATCGATCTCATCAAATTTACCACTGAACCAGAGCGGACGGATTTGAGAGGCGACTTCCAAAGGCATGATCTTGGCGATGTCAGCCGGGTCAGATCCGATTGGCAGGTTGATGTTGAAGTCTACGGAGGAGATGTGTTTGTTGGGGTGCTTGTCCAGCTCATCCGGTGCGCGCAGATCCACGATAGTTTCGATGCCCAGCGCACTGAGCTTCTCCTGATCAGCTTCTGTCAGGCTGTCCAGCTGGTCGGAGCGGAAGACCATTTGTGGCTTCAGAGCCGGACCGTTTTGCGGTGTGGTGAGTGCCCGGAAGTTCTCCAGGTTTTCAATTGGTTTGACCACCGTGATGGCATCGCAGTTGGATGGGATGTCGATTGGCAGCGTGGTTTCGCATGGCGATATTTCTGCCATTGCAAGACCTGCAGTCATGAGTGAGCCAATCATTGTTGCGGTTGCCAGCCCGATTATTTTTTGCATGGTCATTCCTCTCAGTTCTGAAATTTGGATGACATAAAGATCGGTTTGACCTATGCAGTAAAGTTGAACTCCATCAGAATTTCAGATCGTGTTGAGGTTGGATGCCCAGTGTTGACCAGTTGGAAGCGTTTGTAACTGCCGCAGAGTTGGGCTCGTTTTCTGCTGCTGCCCGGCGCCTTGGAAAGGCGCAATCTGCTGTAAGTGCTGCGATTTCCAATCTGGAGATTGATCTTGGGTCTGATCTGTTTGATCGCAGCAGTTACCGGGCTGAGCTGACAGTCTCAGGCGTTTCCTTGCTGGACTACGCAAAATCCATTTTGCAGAGCAGGCAGGACCTTCTGGTGAAGGCTGGAGCGTTGAGTGAAGGAGCGGAAGGCAGCCTGAAAGTGGTGTTTGAGTATGGCACCTATGTCTCTGCAATTAATGAAGTTTTGCATGACTTCGACAAGCAGTTTCCAAAGGTGGAGTTGCATGTGCAGACCACCTCTTTCGGAGATGTTTTTTCCCGTCTTGCAGATGAAAGCGCTCAGCTGGGGATTATCATTGAGCGCCATCCTTACAAGGAAGGTTTCACTTCCGCGGGCTTGGATTTGAGCGCCGAATAGCGGTGTGCCACAAGGATCATCCACTGGCAGGATTGGATGAGGTACGGCTGGTGGACTTGCGTGGCTACCGGCAGATCATCTCCGAGACTGAGATTGACCGAAACTCCCCAGAGTTCTCACGCCAGAAAGGGCCACATCTGCTGATTACAGATAATCCGCGTGTGGCGCATAATATGGTGCATGGCAGTGTGGGCTGGGCAGAGTTGCCAGCACAGATGGTGATGATGAGGTGAAGGCCGGTAAGCTGAAGGAGCTTTCCTATGACTTTCAGCAGAATGCCATTCTTAACAAAGTCTCCCTTGTCTGGGGCAAGCAGCAATCACAGGCTCCGGCCTGTAAGTGGTTGATTAATCGTATGTGTCAGCTGCACCAGAAGACTTGGGTGTAGACTTACACGTCCTCCTCAAACACATCCCGCACTTCTCTATGGGCGTTGATCAGCTCTTCCACGAACGCCTTGGTTTTGGCTGGGCGGAAGCGGCTATTTGGGAAGAGCGCGTAGATACCGCCCTCTTTCTGATGCCAGTTTGGCTAGGATGCGTTGCAGTCGGCCTGAGGCTAAGTCATCGCGTATCTGGAAGGATGGCAGAATACAGATGCCACCGTCCTCAAGTGCGCAGGCATGGGAGGTGAGCGTGTTCCAGACTGTGACCTCCGGGGATTGAAGCGTAAAGTGTGCCTCCTCCCCGCCTTCAGATCTCCATGTCATCTCTGAAGGCAGTTTGCGGTGATAGATCCATGGTTTGCCTTGCAAGTCCAATGGTTTCTCAACCGGTCCCAGAGCTTCTACCACGCTTGGTGAAGCTACTGTGTACTGCTGAAACGTACCGATTTTGCGCGCGATTGCAGAGCTGTCTTCTAACCAACCGACACGGATGGAGACGTCAATCTTCTCCTTGAGCTGGTCTAGTTTTTCATCCGTGAAGACCGCATTGACCTGAATTTTGGGATGTTTCTTTCGCAAGCGCATGAGCGCTTTGGCGACGACGTATCGACCGTAATCTTCTGGTGCTGTCACCGTAAGCAAACCGCTAGGGACGTCTTGCTCCTGCTGAAGTTCTTGTGCGGCACGTTCTGCTTGTTCCAGAATTTCAGCGGCGCTTTCATAGAACCGCTGTCCAGCTTCCGTCACCTGGAGAGAACGGGTTGTTCGTACAAGCAAAGCTGCACCGAGCTCTTCTTCCAGCCTGGCGACCTGATGGCTGACGATGGCTTTGCCGAGGCCGAGCTTTTTCGCGGCGGCAGTGAAGGAACCGCTTTCGACAACTTCGACAAAATGGCGGAGGCGATTGAGATTGTAGAGGCTCATCATATTGTCTTTATTTTACAGACAGTGTGTAGAAATTATCTTCATTCTACAGATAGTCAAGTTGCCCTAGGTTTCTTCGCAGTTAGGAGAAACCAATGACGCACTCGTTCCTCTACATTTATGACCCGCTCTGCGGATGGTGTTATGGCTCAGCCCCTCGACTGGCAGACCTAGCCAAGAGCTTTGAGGTGGAGATGATCCCGGCTGGCCTGTTTGCCGGGGTTGGTGCCCGTCCGTTGGATCGCTCGTTTGCTTCTTATGCCTGGGCATCAGATCAACGGATTGCCAAACTGACTGGGCAGACCTTCTCCTCTGCTTATCGCAGTCGGATTCTGAATGGAGATGGGCAACTACTGGATTCCACGGTTGCCACGCTCGCTATGACGGCTTGTTCCATTGTTGAACCGGACAAGGGACCGGAGGCTTTGAAGCTCATTCAGGAGGCACGGTATGTGGGCGGTGAGGACATCACCGATCTTCGTGTTCTGGTAAGTTTGCTCTCCGGCAATGGTTTTGAAGATGCAGCTGAGTTGCTTCAAGGGCATATGGCTTCTGTTGAAGCAGAAACGGCCAGACGTGTTGCTCACGGACAGATGGTTTTGAACCAGATGAATGCCAGTGGTGTCCCTACTCTGGTGGCCGACATTCAAGGTGAACGGATGCTTATGTCTTCTACGCTTCTTTACAGCTCTCAGGAGCAACTGGCAGAGAACCTCAAGGGTTTCTCTGTCACCATTCAGCAGGTCAGCCCTGCCGCTTAACCCCAAGGAAAACAAATGATTAAGTCACTTGCTCTTGCTGCAGGTCTTGCAGCAACCGCTACTCTTGCGCCTGTTGCAACCTTTGCTCAGGATACTGCTGCACTGACCTTCGAAGTTTATAACCCGGGCGATAAAGGTCTGTTTCCCGTTACTTCCACTTTGATTGAAGGGCCAACCGAGGCTGTTCTGGTGGATGCGCAGTTTCAGCGCAGCGATGCTGAAAATCTGATCTCGCTCATCAAAGAAAGCGGGAAGACTCTGACGTCCATTTACATCAGTCATGGCGACCCAGATTATTACTTCGGTCTGGACGCGCTTCATGCTGCCTTTCCTGATGCAAAGATCGTTGCGACACAGCCAACCGTAGAAAAAATCAAAGCTACCATCGAGGGCAAGTTTACTTTTTGGGGACCAATCCTGAAGGAAGATGCGCCACAAGAGCTGATCGTTCCAGATGCCATTGGTGGAGACAGTCTTGAAGTGGATGGAACTCCGATCGAGATTGTTGGTCTTGAAGGACACGACCCTACTCACACCAGCCTTTGGGTACCTTCAGAACGCACGGTGGTTGGTGGTGTGTTGGTCTATGACAACTCTCATATCTGGCAGGCTGATAATCCAACGACCAAGAAGCGTGATGACTGGCAGAAGAGTCTTGATGATCTTCTGGCTCTGAACCCTAAACGCGTGATCCCTGGGCACTTTATGGGTGAGACCAACAGCCAGACAGTGGGCTCCATCGCCTTCACCAAGGCTTATGTAGCTGCCGTTGAGAAGAATGCAGCTCTTGCCAAGACATCAGAGGATCTGGTGACCCTGATGAAAGCGGAGTTTCCGGCTTTGGAAGAGCGCAGAACGGACGATCTTGCTCTTGGTGCCAAAGTGGTGATGGGTGAGATGAAGTGGCCTGCTGAGTAACCACATTCCCCTTCAGCTCGCAGTCTTCTGCGGGGGTTTTCTCATTTTATCGTCTCTTTCTCTCACTCGCTTCAAACTGTCGCAATTTAATGTCCATGGATTTATATTCCTTGACACTTAATTTACTCAGAGCTACTCCTTTGCAGGAGATCAGTGGGACAACCAAGCACTTGCCCCCAACATCAAGAAGCTGAACGGCGGGTTTCGCCGGTTTCACTGATCCCTTTTGAAATCAAGACAACAGGGGGACAGGCCAAAGTTCATCGCAGTGGGTCATTCGCCATCTCAGCAACTTGCAACACCATGAAGTTCTGTGCGAAATAGCATTCCATCAGACAAGGAGATGCGGTTGGCCAACAAGGACATCATCATCAATTCAGATATGGAGATTGAGCACAAAGCCATGGCTTTGCTCATGTGCGCGGCTCAGGAACGCAAGGCAGAGATGGAACGCCTGATCAGCGGGCAGAACCTTTCTCTCTTGCAGCTCACCATTCTGCACGGGCTTGATAAGTCACCAACGGGCGTCATGACCGTAGGCCAGCTCAAGTCGATCATGATTGATGACAGTCCCAATGTCTCGCGTACTTTGAACAAGCTGGTAGCTCAGGGGTACATCACCAAAGAGCGCAGCGAAGAGGACCAGAGGACGGTTTTTATCAGCATCACTGAGGATGGGCGAGCAGCCCACCGCTCTGCTGATGAGGAGCTGTTGAAGATGGGGCCCTCCTCTCTTTCGAAGGACGATTACGAGAAGCTCTACGAGCTGCTGCTGAAGCTTTAAGGCCTGCCCCTTTTGCACCACGCAAAGGGATTGGCATGATTACCGTTCATAATCTGGAAACTCGCAGAGCATTCGTATCCTGTGGCTGCTAGAGGAACTTGGCGTTCCCTATGAGATCAAGCAGTATAAGCGGGATACGACTACGGACCTTGCGCCAGCTGACTACAAGAAGCTGCACCGGATTGGTACTTCGCCAACAATCTCTGATGGTGATGTGGTGCTGCCGGAAACCAATGCGATTGTCGACTACATTCTGGATAAGCACCCCAATGCGGTTTTACGACCTGAGCCGGGTTCTGCTGAGCGGGCGCGATATCTGTTTTGGTTTCACGCCACGCAGGGCAGCTTTATGCCGCTGCTGCTGGATAGCCTGATCTTCAAGCGGATGGTTTCCAAGGTGCCGTTCTTTTTGCGACCTATCATGTCTGCGGTGGTTGGCAAGGTCCGGGGTGTTTATCTGACCCCGCGTGTTACGCGTATGCTTTCCTACATTGAGGAAGAGTTGGGGCGTTCAACCTGGCTGGCCGGAGAGAACCTGACAGCTGCTGACATCGTGATGGGATACTGTCTTGAGGTGACCGAAGTTCGGGTCGGATTTGGGGGCGAGTACCCGAAGATTGCCGCTTACCTGAAGCGGATGCGTTCGCGTCCGGCTTACAAGACAGCACTTGCCAAAAATGGTGATTTCCGTCCGTTTGCCTCCTGATCAGCGGTATATTCATGATTTTCCATCACAAAGACGTTTCTCCGTATTCGGAGAAGATTCGGCTTATGCTGGGTTACACCGGGATCAGCTGGTCCTCCGTGCAAGCCCCTCTGACGCCTCCGCGTCCCTCAATTGATCCATTGGTGGGCGGGTATCGGCGCATACCAGTGGCTCAGAAGGGTGCGGATGTGTTCTGCGATACCATTCTGATTGCCGAAGAGATTGCCCGACTTTCAGAGAACCCGCAGTTATCTCCTTATGGACAGAGCGAAGACCTCACCGCATTTCTTCAAGAACTGGAGACCGATGTATTTTTTGCCTGCGTGGCCTCCATACCTGTTCTCGGTGTGATCAAGGCTTTGCTTCAACAGGTGCCTTTGCAGGCTATTCCGGGATATCTGCAGGACAAGAAGAAACTGATGTCTGATAAGCACCTTATCCCGACAACACGAGAAGATGCGAAGGCTACATGGCAGCGGTTTCTGGATCAGTTGGAGAGCAGATTAACCTCCGATTTCCTGCACGGATATACACCCGGCATCGCTGATTTCAGTGCGGTTCATATGGTTTGGTTCCGTGAGAAGATGGATCGGCAGCAAGTGTTCAAGGGGCGTCGTCTTCTCAGAAACTGGTTTCACCGGATGGCCGCTATAGGACATGGCTACCGAACGAACATAACCACTGAAGATACACTACAGATCGCCGCTCATGCAGATCCTCGCAAGATCTCTGAGCAAATGAAACGCAGTGCACTGATCGGGGCCACAGTTGCGGTCGGCCCTACGGATTACGCGACACAAGCGACACATGGCGAGTTGATTGGGGAGGATGAGAACCGCTGGATTCTCGCTCGCGATACGCAAGTGGCTG
>NZ_BAZK01000010.1 GCF_001310815.1 Pseudovibrio denitrificans JCM 12308 | reverse complement strand
CCCATGCCTCCCCTCAGAGCCCCACAACCCTGTAAACCCCCACAACCCCTCCCGATGTCATCCCGGGCGCAGACCCGGGACCCATACCCCCGGTCTCAGCGGGCAACGTAAGGCAGCAGCAACAGGCACAACCTTCCTCAGCATCCGCCGTTTCAACAATCGCCTTCAGTCATCAAATGAAGTCCGCATTAGCAATAAAGGAGGTGCACCGAGAGGCTTCGTCACCCTCCCTGCATTACTCATCACCACATGTGGTTATAGATCCCGGCTCCTTGGCCGGGATGACACCGGAGGCGACCGCTCTGCTCATCAGTGCCACTGCAAAACCAGTCCCATCTCAAACCACAGCGCCCTCTCACCCCATGCTTCCCCTCAGAGCCCGCAACCCTGAAAGCCCAACATCCCCTCCCGGTGTCATCCCGGGCGCAGACCCGGGATCCAATTTTATGAAAGCTCATTCACAAAGAAGGAAAACAGTGACTTTCTGGGCCATCTTGGCGATTTGGGTATTAGAAATGGCGTCAGAAGAAGGTTGAACGACATAATCGATGTCGTTGCTAGCGAGAAACAGCTTTGCAACTTCAGCTCTGATGGCAAAGTTTACATTCTGAGGAATATCGCCGTTAATTTCAGCTAGCTTCAGCGCATCCAGCTTTGAAACGACAACACCTACAACATTCCCTGCTTCATCAAAAACGGGACCGCCTGAGTTACCTTGCTGTACTGGCGCTGAAATTTGCATGGAACTTCTGTCGCCGTTCAAGCCTTTACTTGCGGTAATGCTGCCGCGAACGATGTTAAGGCCACCCAGAACATCCTGCAGCGGATAGCCTGCGACAGTGATGTCTGAATTTAAGCTGGCTGGCTTTGGCGAAAAGAAGGCGTGTTTAGCTAGTGTTGTATCAATCGATGGTTCTAAGACTGCAAGATCGTCTTCTTCAGAAGTTGCAATGACTTTTAGGTTGACACCGGACGCAGAAATAGAGCTACATTTATCAACTACGTGGTGATTAGTTAGTATTTGAGCTTTTTTGTTGATGTAGAATCCAGTCCCAGAGCTGCGCGGCGCATCCTGAGCTGCGCCTTCAGTGCGGCCTAGGTCTTCAGCGGCGACCTCGAGGAATAGGTCAGTATATAACTCAAGTGCTCCTCCTGAAGGGATTTGCCATGGCCAAGCGCCTGAATAATCAATGCTTGCGGCTATCGTATTTAATGCGTTGCGTTTGCGAGCTGGTGCAATAATTTCGACAGTGTTCCAGCGTTTCCCATGCCTATCTGATCTAGCATAGTGAAGAAACGTTTCGTCGGTTCTAACACTGGTCACCCAACGGTTTCTCTTTCGAACAACGTAGTTGTTGCCTTTGTCAACGGCCGTGTGTTCTAGGGTTTGGTGCGTTAGCTTTAATCTCTCTGATGACCCGCGCCAGGTTACAACTATGATACTTGATTGGTAATTCGTCCGGCTAGTAAATCCCTCGTTGTAGTCGATTGGCTCTGCGCCAAATGTTGGAAACGCAAACCACGCCCCTGTTTTAGAGTCGACAACACTCTCCCAACCGCTACTTTTGATTTCTTTTTGCAAATCCGCCAACAACTCAACCGCAGTCAAATTCATTGGCTCAATTTCATGGTTTTGATACGAAAATGCCTCCAGTGCAGCTTGGCTTGCTTTACCCCAACGGCCATCCAGCATGCCTTGGTAGTATCCTTGTAGTGCCAAAGAAGCTTGCAATGACCATTTTTCATGTTTGGAGAGATACCGAGCGTCAAAGTCTTGAAATAAGATATCAGTTCGGTCGTCTGAGCCATATGCTTGTGAACCTAAGAGAACGAAGCTCAAAACAAGCAGCATATGAAATATTTGGCGCATGACTCAGTCACTCAATAAAAAGGTTTGTTTCACAATAACTTTTTCAAGATAAATTTCTATACTAATTTTAGGTTTCAAGGTTTCTACATCCTAATCATCACCCTTCCCATCCTCTGCCATTTCCGCTACCCTCCACACACCAACACCAATCCTCAAAGGATTCCCAATGCCGCTGCGCGTGCACATCGCTGAGAAGATCACCGCCCGTGTCCATGATGGTCCGGCGTGTGGGCGATTTATGTGCTTGGCTTGAACAGCTCCCCGATACGAGTGAACCGCACCGCAGAGCCTTTGTGCTCGCCCGTTTGTGCGCCCTCACTTGAGTTATGAGCGTTTAGGCAGCGGGGCAGGGCGTGGCATCCCACGTGCCGCCTCAACGATGTAGACAGCCAGAATTCCTCAGATTCCGATGAAAAACGGGAGTATTGAGGAAATCTAAGAGCCTGATTATCAATCAGCCCCTTTATTGCGCTGCCCGCATTCGTTAAAAGACCTCCACGAATTTTATCTGCCCGGCTGTGACTCGAACTGTGCGCAGCTGCCGGCACATGCAAACCCTTGAGGGATTATGTCCGACCTCGAAACACTCGAAGCCGAGATTAACACCGCGATTGCCGGTGCTGACTCCGAAGCCGCACTGGAAGACGTGCGCGTTGCCGCCCTTGGCAAAAAGGGCAGCGTTTCTGAAAAAATGAAAACGCTTGGCAAGATGAGCCCGGAAGAGCGCAAGGAAATGGGTCCAGCGCTCAACGGCCTGAAAAACCGCGTGGGTGAAGCGATCGCTGCCCGCAAAGAGGTGCTGAAAGAAGAAGCACTGAACGCGCGCCTCGCATCTGAAACCGTTGATGTGAGCCAGCCACTGCGCACCACACCGGCAGAAGAAGGCCGCATCCACCCGATCTCTCAGGTCACAGACGAGCTGATCGCCATCTTCGCGACATGGGCTTCTCCGTTGCTGAAGGCCCGGACATCGAGACAGATGAGCTGAACTTCACCGCGCTGAACTTCCCGGAAGGCCACCCAGCCCGCGAAATGCACGACACCTTCTTCTTCAACGAGAAGGAAGACGGCGAACGCATGCTGCTGCGCACGCACACATCACCAGTGCAGATCCGCACCATGCGCAACCAGCAGCCACCAATCCGCGTGATCATGCCGGGCCGCACATACCGTTGTGACAGCGACCAGACCCACACACCAATGTTCCACCAGATGGAAGGCCTCGTGATCGATAAGACCACGCATATCGGCCACCTGAAAGGCACATTGGAAGAGTTCCTGAAGTCCTTCTTCGAAGTGGACGACGTAGAGCTGCGCTTCCGCCCAAGCTTCTTCCCGTTCACCGAACCTTCCATGGAAGTGGACGTGAAGTGCGACCGCTCTGGCGCTGAAGTGAAAATCGGCACCGGCAACGACTGGATGGAAATCCTCGGCTGCGGCATGGTGCATCCAAACGTTCTGCGCAACTGTGGTCTGGACCCGGATGTCTACCAGGGCTTCGCATGGGGCATCGGTATCGACCGCCTCGCCATGCTGAAATACGGCATGAACGACCTGCGCGCCTTCTTCGATGCTGACGTCCGCTGGATTAAGCACTACGGCTTCCGCCCACTGGACATTCCATCCCTGATGGCCGGTCTTTCCAAGTAATTTGGTCCAAACGTAAAGAGCAGAAAAATGAAATTCACCCTTTCTTGGCTCAAGGACCATCTTGAGACCGATGCAAGCCTTGATGAAATTGTTGAGCGCCTGACGCTGATCGGGCTGGAAGTGGAAGAAATCACCAATCCAGCGGATCGCCTCGGCACATTCAAGATCGCCCGCGTTCTGGAAGCTGAACAGCATCCAAACGCAGACCGTCTGCGCGTGCTGAAAGTGGACACCGGCGAAGGTGACCCGCTGCAGGTTGTCTGCGGCGCACCAAACGCCCGCAAGGGGCTGGTTGGCGTCTTCGCAAAACCGGGCGACTATGTTCCTGGTCTCGATGTAACTCTGTCCGTCGGCAAAATCCGTGACGTAGAAAGCTACGGCATGATGGCCTCCGAGCGCGAGCTGGAGTTATCCGACGAACACGACGGCATCATCGACCTGCCAGAAGACGCACCAGTTGGTGTTCCATATGTTGAATATGCTGGTCTGGATGATCCGGTCATCGAAATCGGCCTGACTCCAAACCGCTCCGACTGTGCAAGCGTGTTCGGTATTGCGCGTGATTTGGCTGCTTCCGGCTTAGGAACGCTAAAAACCCCGCAAAAAACGCAAATCAACGCATATAGCAACGCAAACGACCTAAAAGTTGTTTTGGATCTGGGAGATAGCCCGGAACACTGCCCTGCATTCGGCTACCGTGTGGTCCGTGGCATCAAAAACGGCCCGTCTCCAAAGTGGATGCAGAAGCGTCTGGTTGCTATCGGTCTGCGCCCGATTAATGCCCTCGTGGACATCACCAACTACATGACCTTCGATCAGGGCCGCCCGCTGCATGTCTTTGATGCAGATAAGGTTTCCGGCAACCTGACCATCCGTCACGGTAAAACCGGCGAGGAACTTGTTGGCCTCGACGGAAAAACTTATGCCGTTGATGAAACCGTCGTGGTCATCTCTGACGACAACGGTCTGGAGTCCCTCGGCGGAATTATGGGTGGAGAATCAACAGGTTGTGACGAAAACACCACCAACGTGGTGATCGAAAGCGCTCTGTGGGATCCCCTCAACATCGCCCGCTCCGGTCGTAAACTGGGAGTATCTACCGACGCCCGCTACCGCTTCGAGCGCGGTGTAGACCCGGCGTACATGGTGGAAGGCCTTGAAGTTGCTACGAAAATGGTCATGGACCTGTGTGGCGGCGGCGAAGCATCCGACACCCACGTTGTAGGAGAAGTGCCTCAGGAAGAGCGCATCATCGACTTCCCACTCAGCGAAGTAAAACGCCTCTCCGGTCTGGAAGTATCCCACGGCGAGATCAAAGCTATCCTCTCCCTGCTGGGCTTCTGGGTCGCTGGCAATGGCGATGTGGTCAAGGTTTCTCCTCCAAGCTGGCGTCCGGACGTACACGGAAAAGCTGATTTGGTAGAAGAGGTTATGCGCATTGTCGGCATCGACAAGGTGCCAACTGCTACCCTGCCGCGCATGGAGCCAGTCTCTCAGAAGGTTCTGACTGTTAGCCAGATCCGCCGCTCCAATGCCCGCCGTGCCCTCGCTGCACGCGGTATGGACGAGGCCGTTCTGTGGTCCTTCATTCCAAAAGCCCACGCAGAACACTTCGGCGGTGGTAACCCTGTGTTATCATTGGCAAATCCGATTTCCTCCGACATGTCCGACATGCGCCCGTCCCTGCTGCCTGGCCTGCTTACCGCAGCTCAGCGCAATGCCGACCGCGGCTACGCAGACGTCGCTCTCTTCGAAGTCGGACAAGTATTTGAAAACGATAGCGAAAAAGGCCAGAAGATGGTCATCGCCGGCATCCGCCGCGGGACCGCCAAACCAACCGGTTCTGGTCGCCACTGGTCTGGAAACGCTGAAAACATTGATGTTTTCGACGCGAAGGCAGATGCGGGTGCGGTCCTGCAGTCCATCGGTGCGCAGGTAGGCAACCTGATGGTCTTCACCGACGCCCCAAGTTACTACCACCCAGGCCGCTCCGGCGCCCTCAAAATGGGCCCGAAAAACACCCTGGCGTACTTCGGTGAGATCCACCCTAAGACCTTGGAAGCATTGGACATTGAAGGCCCGCTCGTGGCATTTGAAGTCTTCATCGACGCTGTGCCTCAGCCGAAGAAGAAAGCGACCAAATCCAAGGGTGCGTTGAATGCCGCTGACCTTATGCCGGTAAAACGGGACTTTGCGTTCCTGGTAGACAGCTCTATCCCGGTAGAAAAGCTGCTGAAAGCTGCCAAAGGTGCAGATAAAGCATTGATCACAAACGTGAATCTCTTCGACATCTACGAAGGGCAGGGCGTGCCGGAAGGCCAGCGCTCTCTTGCGATTGATGTAACCCTGCAGCCGACCAAGAAGACCCTCACCGATGAGGATATCGAGGCGGTCTCAAACAAGATTGTTGCGTCCGTTCAAAAGGCTACCGGCGGTACCCTGCGCGGATAACTCCCGCTGAACAACGCTGATAAAACATGAAAAACGCGGATTCTGGAAAAATCTGGAATCCGCGTTTTTATTGAGAAATCGGGAAAATGGGGCCTGCGGGCGAGGGCATAACTGCGCTGGCCAACGGGAGTAACGCTTCACCGCCCAAGTCCAGCCACCACACGCCTCACGGAACCCACAGCAACAACCGCCCTAAACCTCCGCAGCGCCCTCAGAAGCCTCCACCTCATCCGGCACAATCGCCTCAGAGATCACGCTCGCACGCCCGCAGAAGCCGCGGCGACGGCGGCGCTGCATGCGTTGACAGTCCTCGTCACTCAGCTCCTCCTCCGGCTTGCAGGACCCTTTGGCCGACCCAGCAGCGCCCTCAATCTTCAGCGCCAGCCCCTCACTCAGCGCCGTGGCAACCACCGTGCGCGCGTGAGAAACCAACCGCGAAAAGGTAGGCCGTGAAATCCCCATAAGATCCGCCGCCGCAGCATGTTCCAGCCCTTCAGCATCCGCCAGACGCAATGCCTCCATCCCGTCTTCACTCAGCACAGCAGCGCGAAGCTGGCGTAAAGGCACCCCCTGCGGCTTGAAGAACTGAGCACCCGAAGCTCCGTGAATGCGGCGTGGTTTTCTTGGTCGTGGCATAACAAACACTCCCTATTATGAGCATATGTTCATTATAGTGCGCCTCCAAACCCAGACTGACAAGTTAGGAAATGAACATATGCTCATTATCAACCCGCACTGCACCCGGCGAGAAGGGCATAACTCCACACACCCACGGGCATAAACGCCAAAAACGCCCGACACTTCCGCGCCAGACGCTCAAACCCGATAAAAATCTATGCTACATGTTCGCGGTGATAAGTCCGGTGCGAACCTCATCCTCCACCTCAATCATGGTGTAGTTCTTCAGCAATCCATCACGGTCAAAAAACAGGGCCACTTCCTTGGTGGTCACATCCTGTCCGCTGGCAAGCAGATCAACCACAGGAATGAAGTTCTCAACCTTCGCCTGCGTCCGTACATGCCTGTATTTCCAGATCTCATTGCCGCTGTCGGTGAAGTCCGTCGTGTTCGGATCGCCAAGGGCAACGCGCACATCTTCCTTGGTGGTCTTGCCAGTCTCCAGCTGCCCATCCAATCCCTCACGGGTCAAATGGCGAAGACTTTCATTGCCCACAGAAGCGCAGCCGGAAACACCAAGGCCAAGCCCCAGAGCGAGGATAACATGCACAATCCGCAAACTTATGCCCCTTTGCGTTGGTTTGCGTTGGTTTGTGAAAGCCAACGCACTGCGAGGTCTTATCCGATGGGAATAGACCTTCGTTCTCTTAATTGAGCGTGGCCTCATATAAGAGCGCTGTAAACCTGAGATAAGACTCGTGTCATATCTATCAAGGGTAATCTGGAGAGGGAATTAACCGAATAATATCAGCATATTAGAGGGAGTGGCGCTTTGCTGCCGCACCAATGCCGGCAAAACAACCTGCACCCAGCATGTGGAAGATCCCATCACAAACGCGCGAGCATAAAACGGGCATAACACGCCACTCGCCATTTTGCGTTGCTATGTGCAATTTTGCGTTTTTCTGCGTTCCTATGGAAATTGGTAGAGCGGTACCACCCAAACCGACGCCTCCCCCGCAAAAAGGGGAATAAGTGCTCTGAGAAAAAGCCTTGGGCAGCCCATCATTCCCGCTGCCCAAAACCAATCTTATCCCCGCAAGGGCTTACTGGTTCGCGTTAATCAACCCAGTGCGCACTTCGGCTTATCTTTTGTGAATTTAATTGTTGAGCCCGTAGCTAACGCTGAGTTAATATCGCGCATAGGTTGTGTTTATGGGGGCGATCATGGCATTTCAAGTTGAACAAACATGTTGCGTTAGCGACGAAATTCCGTTCGCGGATGTTGTCGCGCCTGATAATGTCATGAACACTCCTGGCATGTTGTCGAGAAAAGAACGGCGCCTGCTCTATTCCTTGGGCAAAAGTGTTTATACAGGCCGTGGGGTTGTCGTAGACGCTGGCAGCTTTATGGGGGCTTCATGTGTTGGTATGGCCCAAGGCATAATGGATAGTCAGAGCGTTGAAAGCTCAAATGTCGGAACAACACAATCTCAGCGAAAGCTGATCTATGGGTATGAGTTGGGTGTTATGCCTGCACCTAGCAACGGGCAAGTGAAACACAAACAGTTCGGTGACGTGAACTACGAGTTCGGAACATCTTTTGTTCATGTATTAAAGGAGAATATCGCCCCCTTTAAACATATGGTGCAAATGAATGTTGGAGATTTACTGGAACAGACATGGCAAGGCGAGCCTATTGAAATCTGCTTCCTTGATGTGTGTAAATCCGTTGAACTGAACCAACATGTAAATAAGCAGTTTTTACCTCACCTGATACCAGGCGTTTCAAGGCTTATTCAGCAGGATTTTTACTTTGACAGGTTGCCTTGGTGCAAGGTCACAATGGGCTACCTTTCTGAATACTTTGAATGGCAAGGCCAGGCTATGTCCTCGGCCATATACAAGCTGATGAAACCAATCCCGGAAGACGTGCTTAACTACGACCCTTTTACGCAAGGGAGTTTGAAAGAGTGCCTACGGTACCATGATATGCACGAGCAAACTTTCCATGACGACAGAGATCGGATGCTACTTGGATTATCAAGAGCCTTCTTAATGGCGCTTAAGGGAGATAAACAAGGCGCGCTTAGTTATTTGAAGGGTGTTAAACGTAGCTACGGAGATTGCTTCGAAGATCCTGTTAGAGGTGAGATGAACGCGATAAGGTATAATCGGACTGTCCAGCAGATTAAGACAGGTTTCATTTTGAATCATTGGGGTGAGTATAAGGTTCAAAATGCACTCCATCTTCCAGACGTCAAATCGATGATGCAAGGTATTTTCGGGAAACGCTTGCATTCGTGAGCGCTCGAATCTGGAGGTATTTTGATCAAGCGGTGGTCGTTGAGTGAAATGCGTTTGGACCTCCCGACCATCAAAGTGTGCGCGCTGAAACCATTAGGAACCCGAGGGTATCTTAGGTAAGTTCAACTCCGATCAGCGCATAAGAAATTACTTCAAGATTGGTCGCCTGTTACTCATTTTCCCAAAAGGCACTCCGGGAGATTGTTTCTTCTCCAATTTCCCCCTCCGCCGTCATCCCGCACAAGCGAAGCGCGATGCGGGACCCAGAGTGGTGAGGCAATGAGGTTGAGTTTGAGAATGCAGCATCACTTTCCACTGAATGCAGTGCGCGCTCAGCTGGGGCCCGCATCAAATGCGGGATGACGTCTGCGGGGGGCTCTCACCTTGTACCTTCCCGCGCTGCTGCTCCAGCGCAACCGCTCGACAGGTGCCCCCAACCAACCTCGCCAAGAGCAGAACTGCCACGGCATTCCCCTCCACCGTCATCCCGCACAAGCGAAGCGCGATGCGGGACCTAGGGTGGTGAGGCAATGAGTTCGCGTTTTGGAGTGCAGCATTGGTTTCCACTGAATGCAGTGAGCGCCCAGCTGGGTCCCGCATCGAGTGCGGGATGACGGCTTGAGGGCTCTCACCTCTCCCCACCTAAACCGTCTCCTCACAGCCACACAACCCTTGCTCGCAAGCCTTGCCCATTGACACCGCATGCATCTGGTTGCATGCTCTTGGGTGAGGCCCAAAACCTCTCCAAACAGCGGTTACCGCTCCCGTTAACTAGCGGATTTTTTGTGCCTTTTTTCCAAAAGTGCGCAAACCCTTTGCTATGAGCGGGAGGGCGGCGAATACAATACTCTCTTCGGAGGGGAATAAGCCCGCCTGTCTGTTTGCAGGTTTTTGGCCTCCCGCTCGCCAGCGAGTTCCAAAAGCTTTCTGTCGTGCGGCCTTCAACACCCTAAACAGAGGGATTGAAAATGGACGACTCCGCATGCGCATGCAGCGCCACAAACACTCTTCAGAATGAAATTGACGAAGTAACCATTGCTGTCTCCGATTTGGAGAACCTCGTTTACATGCAGCAGTTAGTGCTGAGTGAGCGATTAAAACACAGCACGGAACGGGATGCTTTGTTCACTTTGCACTACGCTTTGTGTGACCGCCTTGAAGCACTGAAAAAGACCTGCGGAACATTGGAGCGGGTCGCCTTTCCGCAGCCGATAAGCACAGCAACAGCTTCATGACCCAATCGCTGTAACGGTGCTCGCGGCGCTTTGCGCCCACCTCGCATCACAGCACGCCCCGCTGAGGGCCTCCAACTGCTCGCATGGGGCTGATGAAGCTTATGGGCACGCTGCTGGTCTGCGCTCACCCCGCAGGCCAGTCTCTTGTAAGCTTAAAGCTGAGGCGAATCCCGGTGCAAATCACCGGTTTGCTCTGCCTGAACGTGAAAGTGATTCATGCCAATCAATCTAAAAATATTAGCAGCTATCGCTAATATATAAGTTTATTGTGGAATAAATAGGATGTTTTGAGATGCGGCAACTTGCGCATTGCCCGCCGGTAAAATCCAGAAAACCCTTGGTATTTCAGGGAGGTTGTAAAGGCAAGCACATCGCGTCGCGGTAGCCCTGTCCCCACCAAGCCCCTGTACCTAAGTAGTTTTTCTTTTTGACTTTCAGGCCAATTCGCCCAAACTCCTGAGTGTGTAATAAGTTCAATGATGAATTTACATTGGGGCTGGGAAAATGCGCTGGTATCAGCTGTATTTGAATATCTTGAAAAGAGATAAGCTGCCTTGGCACATCGAAGATGTATCCATGGCCAACAACCTGCACCTCGTCTAACGACCTTTCGCCTGCAGTGGAGTCGCTCCTGCTGCACGGTCGCATGTCAGCTCGCCATCTGCCTCCTATAGTCCGCCAAAGATGCAGAGAGCAGAAGCCAGCCAAACATGCAGCACTCTCCAAAACAAGTAAATATCAGGCACTCACTCTGAAACCACACCCCCTAAGTGGCCGAAGAACTGTGTCTTGATATAAGCAATACAGTCGGCACCTCCGGTTTGCGCTGCAGGTGTGCCCTGTTTGCTTCAGAATAATGGCGTTTGTCTTAATCCTGTCTTCCAAGTGTTGAGCGCATTGGAGCAGAAGAACGGCACCCGCATGCCTGAGACTTGCTGCGGAGACAATATGCAGATCACAGCACAACCAAGATTATGCAGATT
The DNA here is from genome assembly GCF_001310815.1 of Pseudovibrio denitrificans JCM 12308. GTDB lineage: Bacteria > Pseudomonadota > Alphaproteobacteria > Rhizobiales > Stappiaceae > Pseudovibrio > Pseudovibrio denitrificans. The sequence continues at coordinate 227,756 of NZ_BAZK01000010.1, read as the reverse complement.
AATACTCTGCATAGTCAAGTAATGCGCATGTAACTATCAGCGCCTTGTGTATTGCATAAAGGTATATGTCGCTGTGATCTGTATATAAAAACGATTATTTATTCACATATGGATATTGTTACTTATTGTGATGATCGAATATTTGGATATCTAATAGTTGATGAAGATTGGTGGAGAGAAAAAGATTTCTATTCGTAAGTAAATAAACTTCAGGAAATCACTGTTTTCTTCACTCCCTGAGAATTCGGAAAGATCCGTTCTTTCCGCCCAATTGGTAAAGAAGTAAGTAAGAGGACGTTCTTATGACTAAGTTTATGCCAGAGCCGTTCAAGATTAAATCTGTTGAACCAATGTACTTCATCGACGATGAGCGTCGTGAAAATGCAATTCAGGAAGCTGGCTTCAACACCTTCCTCATCAAGTCTAAAGACTGCTACATCGACTTGCTGACCGACTCCGGCACCTCCGCAATGTCCGACAAGCAGTGGGCAGGCCTGATGGTTGGCGACGAAGCGTACGCTGGCTCCGAAAACTTCTACAACCTCGAAAAAGTTGTAAAAGAATACTTCGGCTTCAAACACCTGATCCCAACTCACCAGGGCCGCGGTGCAGAAAACATCCTGTCTTCTCTGACCATTAAAGAAGGCGACTACGTACCAGGCAACATGTACTTCACCACCACACGTTTCCACCAGGAGCGTAACGGTGCGAAGTTCGTAGACGTTATCTGCGACGAAGCTCACGATCCGGATCTGGCAGATGTACCGTTCAAAGGTAACGTTTCCATCGAAAAACTGCAGAAACTGATCGACGAAGTCGGTGGCGACAAGATCCCTTACATCTGTCTTGCAGTAACCGTGAACCTCGCAGGTGGTCAGCCAGTTTCCATGGCGAACATCAAAGAAGTATCCGAACTCTGCCACAAGCACGGCATCAAAGTGATGTACGATGCAACCCGTTGTGTAGAAAACGCATACTTCATCAAAGAGCGTGAAGCTGGCTTCGAAGACAAATCCATCAAGGAAATCCTCTTCGAAATGTTCTCCTACGGCGACGGCTGCACCATGTCCGGCAAAAAAGACTGCCTGACAAACAACGGTGGCTTCCTGTGTGTGAACGACGACGAACTGTTTGCTGAAGCAAAAGGCATGGTTGTTCAGTTCGAAGGTATGCCTTCCTACGGTGGTCTCGCAGGCCGCGACATGGAAGCAATGGCAATCGGCATCAAAGAGTCCTGTGAGTTCGACTACATCTCACACCGCGTAAACCAGATCCGTTATCTGGGTGAGCGTCTGGACGCAGCTGGCGTGCCAATGGTTAAGCCTTACGGCGGTCACGCAATCTTCCTCGATGCACGCGCATTCCTGCCGCATCTGGAACAGGACAAGTTCCCTGCACAGGCACTGGCAGCTGCGATCTACCGCACCTCCGGCGTGCGCACCATGGAACGCGGTATCGTTTCTGCAGGCCGTAACATCGAGACCGGTGATCACCACCGTCCAAAACTCGAAACCGTTCGTCTGACAATCCCACGCCGCGTATACACCTACGCTCACATGGACTACGTCGCAGACGCAATCATCGAGCTCTACAAAAACCGCGAAAGCATCAAAGGTCTGGAATTCACATTCGAGCCTAAGGTACTGCGCTTCTTCACTGGCCGTTTCGCAGAAGTTTAAGCGATAAGCTATTGAAGTGACTAGAAATAGTCATAGAGTAAACTGCATTGGAGGAGAGCCTGAGTGCTCTCCTCTGTTGTTATCAAAGCACAAGATTTACCCATCGTAAGCCTATGTGCGCTTTTCGGGAAAGCTCTGCCGCGGGGCATATTCAATTCGGCAGATGGTTTCTCTCTTGGTCACGGCAAAACGCCGGAGTTGGGAGGCTCACTATGACCATCGCTTCTGAGCAGGTTCCGACTGCAGAGACAGTTGAACCGCAAACTACCAAAAAAAGTCAGGGCACGATCCTGGGCGCCAGTGTGATCGCTGCTGGCACCGCCGTCGGCGCGGGCATGTTCTCGCTGCCAGTAGCCAACAGTGGTGTATGGTTCACCGTCTGTCTGGTTCTGATGATCGTCGTTGGTTACATCATGCACACCGCATCGTTGTACATCATGGAAGTCACGCTGCACTTCCCTGAAGGCTCCAACTACGACAGCCTTGCAAAGGGCACCATTGGCAACTTTGGCCGCATCGTAAACGGCCTCTCCGTTGCCTTCCTGTGCTATGTTCTGACCTACGCCTACATCTCAGGCGGCAGCTCAATCATCACTTACTCGCTGTCCATCTTCGGTGACGTGAACATGTCATCCGGGGTCGCGAGTTTGATCTTCGCAGTCGTGCTTCTGTCGATTGTGATGATGGGGACCAAAGCGGTTGACCGCGTGAACACCGTTCTCATCGGCGGTATGATCATCACCTTCATGATCAGCCTGAGCTCACTGATCGGCAACTCCTCAACAGCCAACCTGTTCCCGGAGATCTCTCTTGGTGATCGCATGCCATATGCGTTCTACACCATCTCCTTCCTGGTCGCGAGTTTCGGTCTTCAGATCACCGTACCAACTGTAACCAACTATCTGGGTCTGGATGCGAAGCGCACCAGCAAGGCGCTGCTGATCGCAATCTTCCTTGCAGGCTTCTTCTACTTCCTCTGGATGTTCGCAGTATTTGGAAACATCTCCCGTGATGACTTCCCTGCAATCATGCAGAAGGCGGTAACATTCGGTAACATCATCGGTGCTCTGAGCGAGTCTGGCATCAGTGCCAACATCTCTGTCATCCTGCAGATCTTCGGCAACATGGCTGTTGCAACATCCTTCTTAGGTGTGTCCCTCAGCCTGTATGACTACATCTCTGACTTGTTCAAGTTCGACACAGCGACCGTTGCCGGTAAAGCAAAGACAGTCGGCATCGCCTTCGTCCCAACCATCATCCTTGCAATCCTGTTCCCGCATGGGTTCATCGCTGCAATCGGTTATGCGGGCGTGGTTCTGGTGATCTTCTCGCTGCTGGCTCCAATCGTCATGGTGCGCATCTGCCGTGAGCGGAACCCGAACATGTACCAGGTCCCAGGCGGTAACGCCCGTCAGGCAATGGTCTTCGGCTTCGGTATCCTGGTGTTCATCATCACGGCGTTCGAGCTGACCGGTAACCTGCCGATCTTCGGCTAAGCGTCTGGCTGAGAAGCCGAAATGCTTTTCAGATAAAGACACGCAGAAGCAAAAAACTAGAGCAGTTCAATCGATCTAATGGGAACCGAACTGCTTTAGGCGCTCTGAAAAGATCGCAAGAAACACGACTTTTAGTCGGGGCAAATTTTGATTGCGGGTTTCTGCCAAAGCTCCCGCAATCATTCAGCTGGCCCTTTGCTGCCAGCTGCAGACTTGCCGCAGCTCTTCCCGGCTGCGGCAAGTTTTCTGCCGTTCCGGCCCAAAACAAAACACCCCAAACCCGCTGGGAGGCAGGTTTGGGGTGATTGCTGGTTGTAAAAGCAATCCAGAGGAAGTGTGTCTTGCTAAACGTCCTTGCTCCATACAGGTGGAGCTGGGATCTCTTTAACGCTTCAAAACGTACTGTGTTTTTTGAGGAGCTGATCCTGAGCTTGCCCAGCAGGTCTTGTTGACTTTAACAAGCCTCGCGGTTTCTCCTCCCGACTGCGATTTGAGAACAAGCTCTTTTCCATCCAGATTCCATGAGGCGGCTTTGCTTTTGCTCAATGCACAGCCTGACTTGGTATTGATCGCATGCTTGGTTTTATCCTGCGGATCGGATGTCATCTCCAATGGGCATGATTTTTTGGCATTCAAATCAATAAGTGTCCAACCACCCAAGAGGTCTTTTGTGCTTGGAGCAGAGGCTTCATTGGCGATGAACTTTACCACTGATGCGAGGGCTTTAACTGAATCGGTGGAGATGTACACGTTGGCTTGAGAAGAATAACTAAGTTCTTTTGTGGTGTTATCAGCCGAGCACAGTTCGAGCTTCGGTTCCTCTTTCACAGAGTTCTTCGATGATGTTTGGCATCCTGCCAGTGCAATCAATAATCCAGAAAAAGCAACGAAATGTGTAAGTACGCCTAAGCAAGTGAAAACCCTCAATAAATATCAAACGTGAGGATTTTAGATCAATAAATGTATATTGCAATCATAAGTTGATTAAATTGCTGAAATGCACCTGATGCATCTAGCCGATGGATCGAATACTAATGTGCTTTGCCTCGGGAACTTTTCTCACCCCCAACGAAACTCAGACACCACACCAACTACAAAACTCAGGGCCTGTACAGACTGCCTTGCATCAGTGGTTGAAGGGCTTTCAGTTCTTCTGCCAGAAAGTCGACAAACCGCCGGACTCTGACAGTTCGTCTCAAGTCAGAATGCAGCAAAATCCATAGGTAATAGGCAAGTTGAGGCTCGGTTCCCGGCACTTGCTCGAGCTCTGGATACACATTGGCAAAATAGACCGGCATGTTTGACATGCCACAGCCTTGGCGGACCATGCTGAGCAGCATGAGACCGTCTCCAGAGGAGTGACGGAGCGAGGCATAGGGGAAGGGAGATTGGCTTACCCACAGGTGAGCTGCCCGGTCCAGTCCACCCAATCCAGTTCAGCCCAGACCCACCTGTGCCAGCATCTGGCATATTGGCTTTGAGGTACTCCTTGCTTGCAAAGGTTCCAATCGCCATCGGGTAGAGCTTGCGGGCAATGGTATCCTCATCAATCTCATAGGCGACCCGCAGTGAAATGTCTGTTTCAGACCGGCTTATGCTTTCCTGCGTATCTGTCAGGCGTAGTTCCACGTTGATTTCAGGGTAGGTACTCGAGAACTTGGCAATGATCGGTGCAATGACATCGTGCGCTAAAACGGGTGGAAGTGAGAACCTGATGGTTCCAGCCTCTGTTTTGTCTAGCCCCTCCACCCGGTGGCGAGCAGTCGTGATGAGTTTTTCAATTTCTTCTGCGACCGGCAGCAACTCTTCGCCTGCATCCGTCACTTCAAAGCCACGACTGGTGCGCGTAAAGAGTTGAACTCCATAACTCGCCTCCAGAGATTTGATGCTCCGATCGACCGTAACATGATTTGCATTGAGTAAGTCTGCCCCCGCCCGCAAACTACCTGCACGCGCAACCGCCAGAAAGTATGGCAACATTTCCCAATCCACCAACGCCACTGCACCTAGCTCCCTGTATCACTGGTGAAACACTTAGTTTCAAAATAGGTGATTTTTCGTTTCAGAAAAAGAACATAGTTTTTCTTCAGATGACAAAAGGAGCTTAGATATGGAACGTCGCACATTTATCAAATCCGCAGCCGCTGCTTTTACAATGGCTTTGCTGACCCCAACCACGCTACTGGCGAGTGATGGTGCCGGCCCCAGCAAAAAACACATGAACGTATTGGGAGAGCCGCTCGCTTACGTGGAGCAAGGAGAGGGACGGCCCGTCGTGTTTTTGCATGGCAACCCATCCTCTTCATTCGTGTGGCGCAATATTATCCCTCACGTTGCCAAAACCAATCGTGCCATTGCACCAGATTTGATGGGCATGGGAGACAGCGGCAAACCAAGCATGGAAGAAACCTACAAAGAATCTTCGCAATACCTGTTTCGTTTTCTGGACAATCTTGAGCTGGAGAATGCCGTCCTCGTCGTGCATGACTGGGGATCTGGTCTCGGTTTTGAGTATGCCCGCACACGTCCGGAGAAGATATCCGGCGTCGTCTTTATGGAAGCCATGACGCCGCCGTTTATTCCTTATCCCAGTTATGAGGCAATGGGCGGCTTTGCTGACTTCATGCGCGCTGTAAGAACGCCGGGTGTTGGCGAGGACATGATCATGGAGCAGAACATGCTGCTGGATCAGTTTATGCGACATGGAAGCCCAAATGGAGCCATTTCTGAAGCGGTTATGGCTGAGTACAATAGATATTACCCGAACACACAGTCTCGAAAAATTCTTCTGGATTGGATCCGGGAGATCCCGATTGCCGGAAGCCCAGCCTATGTTTCGCAAGTTGCCGAAGCAAACAACGCCTGGCTTTTAGAAAGTGACCTGCCAAAGCTGATGCTGCATGTATCTCCGGGAGCGATTATTTCTATGGAACAGGCCAAGACACTGCAAAAGTCACTCACGAACTTGGAAAGTGTGTATCTGGGGCCAGGTGGGCACTTCGTGCAGGAAGATTACCCTGAGGAGATTGGCCGGGCCATTTCTGACTGGATACAGAAGTTGTAGCCGCCGCGCGCTAGCCCTCTTTAAGCAATCTCACTTCATTTCTGTGCACGGGCTAACTTGATCGCAGGAAGCTTGACTTCCAGTTCCCACCAACAAAACCAACCTGAAGAGTTCTGCTTTAAACAGTGCTCTTCAGGTGAGCGGGAGCAGGGGGTAAGCCCACCACCCCTTCCTCAACAAATATAACCCCCTATATTTCAAGCAGAAATCGCGGGTCGTCTTTATGTTGGGATTCATGTTTCCATCATACAACTGTCTCACCCGCTTCTCAGTGTACCTTCAGTGTCACGTCTGTGTCTGATCCCTCCGACTATCCTGAATGCAGATGTGCCAGCTAGTGATGCCCGGAATGACCCAAGAGCAATAAGCGGCATCGTGAAGGTGGGTGAGGGGCGTCGGATTGATTGACGATCACACCTGACGAAGCACGCATTCTGCCACTCAGCGACATGACAGCACTGCAACTTCGCCTGCATCTGGGAACCTCTGAGTATGAGCCTGTGAGGCGGCAGTGGTTCTATCCATAAAGGAGAGTACACATGCCGCTGAAACCCCTTTCCAGATTAGCTACTCTGGGGCTCTTAATCACGTTCTCCATGCTCACCAGCAGCTTAGCCCAGACTGAGACCAGTGCGGACGCGAGCACCGACCCAAGCCTGTTCAAGGAGTGCCCGGTATCGCAGGATGCCCCCAATGCCTTCGCACTATGCGCCACCGCCAAATGTTGGACGGTCGACACCGTGGCCTACTGCAAGTGCGATGCTCTGAATGAACAGAGCATTTCTCTGCCGTTTCACTATGAAGAGAATGGCGAGAAGAAGGACGTCTGCGATCTGTTGAAGGCTGGCATCGACAACGGCTTCACCGTGAGCACCTACGCCACCCCGCGCCAGATGGAAACTGACTATGATCCTGAAAGCGAAAAGCTGGGCGAACCTATGGCAATGTACACCTGCCCCAATAGTGAGGATGCCCCCGCTGGCTACTCAGCGCAATGTGATGGCGGCTTCTGCTTCAACAGCACGCAAGGCAAGGATTTTCCGGGGATCGGACCGGTAAAGGACGATGAGATCATCTGCTCTTGCCCGGCAGTGCCTAGCCCCAAGGCTGGCTTTCAGATTGCTGGCCCGTGGTTATGCGCCCCCGGTGACAGCAATAGCGATGGCACCTGCTGCGATAGCTCGTTCCACGACAAACTCTGCTCGGTCAAATCCGTCAATTCCACGGGAACGGAACTGATGGTTGGCGCACCACTGGGCGTGGCCAAGATCCTCTCGAAAAAACTGGATGGCAAAGAACCGGCCATCAACCGCTGCGTCTTCAAATAAGCAGCAGGCACATCGGAGTGAGCTCGATCAGCATTCACCCAACACCACGATGATGTTGTCGAGCTCCTCCCACATGAAGCCCTCAACTGCGTTGGTGGCAGGGTCATAGCCGTGATAATAACACCCCGGTGCTTGCCTTATCGCCGCTTCTGCCAGCGACAGTCTTTCTTTCATCGACAGGCGCGGGGAGGCAATGGGCGCATGGCTCTTCGGATCAACTTCAGTGAATGTGACTGACATCAGACTCCACTCAGACCCAAGCTGCTCTTCCAATGCTGAGGCTTTTTGCCAGACAACCTGTATGTTTTCGATAACAACAGAGCGTGGTTGAGAGGCACTGACAACATTCTCAGCAACACTGGTCGCACTGGCATCAGATACTGCAGTCGTCTGGTCTTCACCGTTGCAAGCAGCCAGCAACAAACAAACGACCAACACGCAGTGCTTCAAAAACATACTCAAACCGTCCAGCTCACATCACTCAATTAAAGAACACTCAGCCACAATAGATCCCAAACCTTTGAGAAGGCTGGCAAAACCCCATCTCCCTGCCTCAGCCGCTCCACCCAGTCAACGAACCTGCGATAGAAGGCACAGGTTTTCCGATGTTGCTCTCTTGTCGTCGCTGGCCTTCCTGAGACTTCCACCTACTGATCACGCTTAGAAATCAGCTCGCGGGCGCGGTTGATGTACTCGGTGTTTTCGTGGGCTGGCACGGTCGGGTCATAATGCTCCGCCAACTCTCTGAGAACTTGCTTGTCCTCTTTCACGAAGTCCTGCGCCATCTCCTCGGCCTTGTCCTTGGGAATGCCCAGCTCTTCCCAGGCAGACCGGCCCGCCCGGACGGCGCTGTCAAAGGTATCGCGGATGATGTGATGGGCGCCGGCTGCGTAAAGCTCGTAGACGTGATGCCGGTTGACTGCCCGCGCCACAATGCGCACCTTCGGATGATGCTTGCGCACGTGGCGCACCAACTCCGTGGCAGCCTCCCGCTGGTCAATTGCAACGATAAACAAACGGGCCTCGGCAATCCCCGCCGCAAGCAGCAAGTCAGGCCGCGTTGCATCGCCAAAGAACACACGAAGGCCATAGGTTCGCAGCATCTCCAGCTGAGCGGAGGAGTAATCCAGAACCGTTGTCTTATAGCCAGCTGTCCGCATCATGTTATTGATGACACCGCCAAACCGACCATGTCCGGCAATAATGATCGGCCTCTTCTCGGCAATCTCATCGACAGGTAACTCATCTTTGGAGGCCAACCGCGGCTGGATCACCTGCGAATACACGATGAACAGCGCTGGCGTCAGAACCATCGACATGGCAACCACCAGCAACAGCTGATCAGCAATCGCCTGCGGCAGAACATGATTGGCCACTGTGAAGGAAATCAGCACAAAGCCAAACTCACCTGCTTGCGCCATGCTGAGGCCAAACAACCACTTGGCACTGCCCTTAAGCCGAAACAGATGCGCCAGCACCAAAAGCACGAAGAGCTTGATTGCGATGAGGCCGATCGTGAGCAGCAGCGTGACACCCAGATTAGCCAGCAGCAGCTCAAAGTTGATGGCCGCACCCACCGTGATGAAAAACAGCCCAAGCAACAAACCGCGGAACGGGTCGATATCGCTCTCCAGCTCATGCCGATACTCACTGTTTGCAAGCACAACACCGGCCAGAAACGTACCCAGTGCCGGAGAGAGCCCGACCAATGTCATCAGCAAGGCGATGCCGATCACGAACAGCAGAGCCGTCGCTACAAAAACTTCCCGCAGGTTCGCCATGGCAACATAACGAAAGATGGGTCGGGTGAGATAAAAACCGCCTGCAATAACAACGGCAATCGCAGCAATCGTAACCAGCGCCGCCTGCCAGCCTTGCAAATCCTCCACCAGACTTAAACTGCCACCTTCTTCAGCGCCTGAATGCGCACCATGGCTAGCGATGTCTCCCGCAACACCAGCAAGCTCCGGCAGAGCGAGCAATGGCAGAAGTGCAAGGATTGGAATGACGGCAATGTCCTGAAACAGCAGCACGGAAAAGCTGGCTTGCCCACCGTCTGACCGCAACAAGCCTTTCTCGCTCAATGTTTGCAGCACGATGGCGGTTGAGGACAGCGAAAGCAGTACACCAGCCGCCAAGGCAACATTCCAGGAGAGGCCCAGTAACATGGCCGCGCCCATAACCAGCACAGTGGTTAGGCCAACCTGCAAACCGCCAAGCCCAAGCAACCGCTGACGCATGGACCAGAGCATCTTGGGCTCCAATTCCAGCCCAACCAGAAACAGCATCATCACCACGCCAAACTCGGCAAAGTGCTGAACCCCAACCACATCCACATTCAGGCCTGACAGGATCGGGCTTATGGCGACACCGGCAATCAGATAACCCAGCACAGACCCAAGGCCGAAACGCGAAGCAATCGGCACAGAGATGACGCCCGCAACCAGAAAGACAAAGGCAAGAATAAGAAAGTCGGTCACGGTCAATACCCTCTGTAGCCGTGGCAGGTGTGTGGTCGAAGGCGCAAACCCGGTTGGAGCCGTCCCTCCATCCGGATCAACAAAGAGCCGATAGCTCAAACTTTGCGCTGAAGTTCAGCACACTTCGACCACTGGATCATGCTTAAGTTTTTATAGGCATGAGCCAAATAAACAAGGTCTCCACTGAAACGCCCGTCGCGATGACGCTCTCATTGTGTCGCGTAGGCCCGGTAAGCAAAAAAGCCGCCATCAGCGTGGAGGCTGACGACGGCATACAACGACGAGTGAGCTCGTCGTAGGGAGGGAGATTACCTCCTTCGCGGACTAAACAAGTTCTTTATCTGTGACAGAGCTTCTCTCAAATATCTCATTCAGATGAGTGCTCAACCGCTCAAAATCCTGCTCATTCTCTGGGTTTTTAAGCACGTCATAGCAAGCAAATGTCGGCAAACCTGTCATGCCAAAGAAGCGGAAGTTCATGTGTTGAGGGAAAAACAGATCGTCTACAGACTTGCCCTGAAACAGATACTCTGAAGGGTCGTTAAATGCCTCACTTGGAGCGTTGAACGTAAGGGAGAGCATATAGGTCTTACCCGTCAACGTGCCGCCGTTGCCGTAGTTCTTTTTAGGCGCTTCACTGGTGCGGCCATCATTGTTGCAAAACGCGCCTGCTGTACCTGCAGTGTAAACCTCATCCATGTAGCGCTTGGCACTCCACGGAATACCCATCCAGTTCACCGGGATTTGTAAAATGACCGTATCAGCCCATTGATGGTTCGCCACTTCGGTCTCAACGGCAAACTCACCGGAGGTCGCCACAGTGCGCACGGCATGGCCCATAGCTTCAAGCTGCACCGTCATGAGCTCAACCAGCGTCTGGCTCAACTTGCCCTCGGAAAAGGCGTAGTATTGGTGGCAGTTCAAGATGAGGATGTTCATTGGTATCTCCTAGGTCGTGTCCTGTGCGAGACGCCGGATGTGCCTGGGAGGACTGGCGACCGCGTTGGGCCAAATATTGTGGCTTCAACGATTTTGGGGAATGCCGTATCTAGCCAATTTGTTGCTGGATTCTGCCTTCTCGCCGAGGATGGCTGTCTCTGCCGACAAGTTTGTTGCACTATACTGGCAACAACGAGAATTGGACGTACCGAATGACCACCCTGCGCCAACCTATGAATGACCTCATAGATCATTTTCATATGGGGATGATAACGCGATTGCTGAAACCTCTTTGCCCGGAGTGCGCGTGTTTCACAGCACGGTGCCATTGCCACGGGAGCCATTGGTTTACGGCAGCAGTATCATCATCATCGGGCAAGGCAGGAAGTCTCTCTATCTGGGTGATCTGAGCTTCCAGTATGATGAAAACAACTATCTGGTCGTTGGTCTGCCGTTGGCCTTTGAATGTTCAACAGAGGCAAGCCCGGAAAATCCCCTCACAGGCCTGATCGTGGATCTGGATACTTCACTCCTTCTTGAGCTTATCAATAAAGTCGATGACCCTGTTGTCTCCAATACCACCACGAAACTGGGTGCGGAGCCGGTGGCCATGAGCGATCATATGCAGGACGTTGTCGGGCGCTGACGGCCTGTTTGCTCTCACCGGTTGATACCTCTGTGCTGGGAGCAGGGTTGGTGCGTGAGCTGCATTATCGTGCTCTCAATGATCGCCACGGCAGCGTCCTGAGAATGCTGAGCAATCAGGGCAATCCAAGCGCGCGCATTGCCCGTGTTCTCCAAAAACTGAGCGGTAATCTGGCAGGCAAGTACTCCGTGGATCAGCTCGCCAAAGAAATTGGAATGAGCTCCTCAGCCTTCTATCGTGCCTTTCGCAGCACAACAGGCGAAACGCCGGTTCAGTACCTGAAGAAGTTACGCCTGAACCACGCCCGCAGCCTGATCCTGTATGAAGGCAAGCGCGCCAACGAGGCTGCAACGCTGGTTGGGTATGAAAGCCTTTCGCAGTTCAGCCGAGACTTCAAAGTGCATTTTGGAACGACAACGGCAAAAGCTCGGGAAAGCATTGCTCGTTAGGAGGTTTCTGCCTCAGCAGTGCTCTCAAATCCCCAAAACCGCATGGCATCAGGCCGATCTGTTGCAGCACCTGCTCAAAATGAGGCAGGTCGACATGGCGGTGCAGGACCTTAGCGACGCCTGCCGGAGTCTCGTCATCGGAGAAGTTGTGAAGCCTGCGCAGCGCCTTGGCATCCGCCACCCAATCCTCCATGGTGCCAAACTCCGGGTTAAAGTCATCACGGCTCCAGCCAGACGTGAAGATCGCACGCAGCACGACAGGCAAGGTATCGGCAAAGGCCAGCACTTGCTCTGCTGTCAAGCGGTTCCTAAAGGCCAGTAAAGTGGCCTGTACGCAGGTGTAGGTGCGGTTGCGTGTCACCAGATCCATCGATTCCATGGCGTCCAGAAGGAAGGCTTCGTATTGTTGTGATGCGAGTTGATATTCCTGAGGCATGGGCATGAAAGTACCTCCGAAAAAATATGGGCGGTCAGCTGATGCATGAGCTTAACCCACGTTTTCGCGCTGCAAAAGCTTTCGATTTCCGAATGCAATCTAAATCGATTTAACTTAGGTATTCTACGTATATGTACTATGGTGCTGAGTAAAGGCAGGTGAAACACTAGAAGAAATAGAGATAAGAATAATAAAAGAAATAATTATACTAATTTGTGCATCGCAGAATGAAATGCAAAAAGAATATCCGTTGTGACCATGAGTAAATTTCACATTAGTCAAATTATAAATTCGTATTGACATAGGTCAATTTGCTATCTACGCTTTGATTGTCATTGAGGTGGAGGGACTATGACTTTCGGCTTGGCATTATTCATTTGTGTATTCTTAGCAATCCTTGGGATGGTTGTGGTTTCTGAGTTTGCTTCACGTAACAAACCGGCTGATAGCGTAATCGCTGGAATGGATGCGGACATCAGCAAAGAATGACAGTGACATCCAGCCGGATGTGTGGGTTGTAGGTTTCTAAGGACGGAAGGGGGCCTGCAACAACCCGCAATGACAGGCGGCTAGAGCTAGGGTATAGGGGGACTCTAGCTCTGCCGCCTTTTTCATGTCTGCACTTAGAACGGGCGGAAGAACGCGCCAAGCAGGGCAGCGATCAGCACCAGTTCCACGATCAGAGGTGGAATGACCTCTTTCACAAAACCATCAGCCATCAAGCCAACCACACGGCCCACAGCCACAACACCCAGCAAAATCGCAACAGCAACGTAAGCCTGAGGCTGTGCCGTCACAAAGCCAGTGATCAGCAGCGCCACGCTGGCCAGAAACAGCCCGCCAATGACGGAGCGAATGGTGCTCAGCCCCGCCACACCAATCGGCTCAAGCGCAAAGTTCTTGGTCATGCGGGAAGGGGCAAACATTGAAACGGTGCCCAGGCCAAGCAGCATAAGTGTTGGGGCGCCAACCATAATTTGATATGCAAGTTCCATTGTATCTCTCCATTTAAAAGGATTGGGCGTATCTCCGGGGAATGGAAACGGGGTCTCGCAGATACGCGTAGTAAGAAGGAAAGCAGGCAAGCTGCTTCAGGTCATGAGACCAGTTGGTGGACAGCCTGATTGGCGTTGTCCTGAAAACTGTGGTTGCCAAGATCAGCAAAAAGAGTGCTTTGATCGACGAGCTTGCCAACAGCGCCTTCGCCAGCACTGGCGTAAAAAACACCGCTCTTGAATTTTGGGTCCAGAATGCCGTCCACGTAACGCTTCGCGCCATCTTCAACGCCATGCATCATGCCCAGCAGTGGCATCAAAAAACCGCCTACATGCTTGAAGAACAGCCTTTTCAGGAAAGGCATATCGTCAAACCCGTTAGTGCCCGTGGTGCCGCCCGGGCTCATGGTCACAAAGCGAACATGCGGGTGCTGCCGTGCCATGGATGACATCCAGAGCGCACCCATGAGTTTCACGCTTGCATAGGCATCCATCGGGTCGCTCTTTTCAGTAAACGTACGCCCGTCTGCCATGGCGCAGAACTCGTCCACGGACGCGTCTTTCAGCGCTGGGCGGGTAACACCCATCTTCGGAATACCGCGTGCAGCTTCTGAGCCTGCATAAAGCACGGTAGACGTGATCAGCTGACGCTCCAGCATCTCATCCACCAGCACCACATGCCCCAACATGTTCACGGCGTAAATGTTGGTCACACCATATGCGGTCATGTCATTGGGAGACCGACCTCCCACACCGCCAGCATTCAGAACCAGCGCATCGACTGGTGCAGTCATCTGGCTGATAGCGTGACGCACGGAGGCGGGGTCCATCACATCCATGAGGATGATCTCAAAGATCTCGCGCTTTGCCTCAGCTTCAAGCGCTGCTTTAGCAGCCTGTGCTTTGGCCTCATTGCGGCAGGCGAGGTAGATTTTTTCGATAGTGCTGACCTTTGCGAGCTGCCGAGCCGCCTCACGGCCCAACCCTGCATTCGCACCGGTAATTAAAACGGATTTGATCGGAGACATCGCTGCGTTTCCTGCTGTTCATTTGTTCATGCAGAAAATCTAGTCTGGTTGAATTTTGAAGTGTAGATGGGTAAAACTGGACGCTATGTTCCAAATTTGAACCGCAGGAATCGCTCGGAACCATGCAGGAAAACTATTCATTGAATTGGGATGATCTGAAGTATTTTCTTGCTGTGGCCCGCAGTGGCACCATCCGTGGAGGCGCAACTCTTATCCGTGTCAACCACACAACACTTGCCCGCAGGCTGGAGGTGCTGGAAGAGCGTGTTGGCAGCCGCCTGTTCGATCGCTCCAAAACCGGACTGGTGTTGACGGAACTAGGCGAAGCTCTGTTGCCTTATGCCGAGCGTGTGGAAGATGAGATGGCCACCGCCTCCCGCATCATCGTCGGGCGCGATGCCAAGCCGCAAGGCACCATCCATGTGACCATGCCCCACGGTCTGGCCATGACGTCCATCATGGATGATCTGGTGCTGTTTGCCGAGAAGTACCCGGACATCGACCTCAACCTAAACTTCACCAACAACGTGGCGGACTTGACACGGCGCGAAGCTGACGTTGGCTTCCGGATTGCTGACGAAGTCACGCAGGATGTGGTGGGCCGCAAGCTGGTTCAGATGTCTCAGGCCGCCTACTGCACACGAGAGTACGCTGAGCGGATCAAGGACAATAGTGGTGAGGGGCTGAACTTCATCGGCTGGCATGAGGCCGAAGGGGAAACCACCGCACCGTGGATCCTGAACGGCTGCTACCCCAAAGCAAAGCTCAAGCACAGAGTCTCAGAACTGGTGCCACTCATCTCACTGGCTGCGGCAGGTCTGGGTATGGCTTATCTGGCCTGCAATCTGGGCGACAGACATCCGACACTGATCCGAGCCCCGTTCCAGAAGCCAATGCCTTACCGCAGCATCTGGCTGCTCCTCCACCGCGACCTGCGCAACACCGCCCGCGTTCGCCTCTTCGTAGACTTCGTCGCCGAACGCATCACCGCCCGCCGCAACGAGTTCTGGGTTGCCGGTACGAAAACCGGCAGCTGATCGCAGAGCTCAGGTCTATACAAAGCCCTCAGAAGTCTTCCATTTCCCGCGAATGAACTCATGAAACCTTCTCTTAAAAGCGCGGGATATATTTTACCTTTCAGCTTTACCTATACGTTAATATATGATCCTATGCGGCTATCTGCAGAGTATCTCCAAAAAGTGCCTGATGGTATTCGGATAAAGATACGCAAAAACAAGAGCTAAAGCAGATCAAGTGTTTGAACTTAAAGATGAACTGTTTTAGCGATGAGTGTTTAAGGCAATGAAGCAACTGGAAGACATGATGGCCGAAAGTGAGCAGCGCGTGGAAACAGTAAAAATTCCAAGTGAAGGCGCCACACTGACTGGCAAAGCCTACTGGCCGAAGGGGGATCCCAAGTCCTCTGTCATCATCCACGGCGCCACCGGCGTGCCGCAGCTGTTTTATGCCCGGTTCGCCCGCTGGGTTGCCGAACAAGGCCACCTGTGCCTGACCTACGATTACCGGGATTTCGGCGCATCCAAGCAAACTCATCCACGCAACTCCTCCGCCACCATGGCAGACTGGGGCCTGCGCGATCAGCAGGCCGCGTTTGACGCCCTGCTGAAGCTGGCGGACACACCGCAAAAGCATGTTATCGGCCACTCCCTCGGCGGCTTCATGCTGCCCTTCCATTCCAATCTGGATAAAGTCGACAAGGTCACCACTGTGGCCTGCGGGCAGGTCTACTGGCGTGATCACCACCTGCCATACTTCTTCATGGTCATCCTGTTCTGGTACCTGCTGGGCCCAATCGCAACGCGCCTGAAAGGCTATTTGCCAGGTAAAGCCCTCGGCCTTGGGGCTGATGTGCCCGCCGGCGTTTACTGGCAGTGGCGCAAGTGGTGTACGTCCCCCACATTCTATTCCAGCGATATCGGCGGGGTTCTCCCGCAAATGAACCCAAACCCTTACAAAGGCCCGATCAAAATCATCGGCTTCACGGATGATGAAACGGCACCCAAAGCCTCCATCGATCGCATGGAGCCGCTCTACAAAGATGCGCAGATCATCCGCCAGACCCTTAATCCGGCAGATTTTGAGCTGAAGGAAGTTGGCCACCTGAAAGCCTTCACCAAGCAGAATGAAGCGCTATGGCCGGAAATTCTGGAGGTTTCCTGAGGCCTATCCGCCCGTTAACAGAGAGCAAATGAAAAACACCAGAGCTGAAGGCCGCACCTAACCGGCCTTTAGCCCCAATCTGCTCTACTGGCGAAAAAGCGGGTAACGCCATGCTTCTTCGTCTAATCAAAGTTTTGATTGCCCTTTCTTTCGGCGCGTTTGCCGCATGGTCTGTTTCAATAACTATCAGGATGCCCCGGCAAATCTGGCATATATTGAAACCGTCATTTCCATGGTAGACACCTTCCCAACCAGCCCCAAGTTCCGCGCCGTCTTCCCATTGGATACAGCCCCCACATTCCTGATCATCATTTTGGCAATCGAGGGCTTCATCGCTTTTCTTCTGATCCTCGGGAGCCTGCGCATGCTCACCAACATCCATAAGCCAGCTGCCGCGTTCAACCGCTCCAAGTCCGTTGTTTCCTTCGGCTTTTGCGTCGCGATCCTGCTGTGGTTCGTGGTCTTCGTTGTTGGTGCAGGAGAGTGGTTTCTGGCCTGGCAATCGCCAATAGGCCGCGGGGCCATTGAGACTTCCTATAACATCAGCATCATCGCATTCCTTGGCCTCATCTTCGTAAATCAGAGAGACGAGGAGACCGGTTAGGAACCGCTAAAATACCCCTCAGATTCACCCTATGAGATGTAACCTGAGACTATCCAGCTGAGGCAATTGAAGGACTGCTTTTGCCTAGGAATTGTTCCACGTTTGAAACACAGAGCACTTGTGTTGACGAGGAACAGACATGGATACCAGCTTCGGGAGGAATGTATTTTCAGGTCAACCAGCCGCTTCCAACCGGAAGCCGCACGGGTCCATTCCCGCTCGCTTTCTGGACAATGACTACCTGATTGGCCTCGGCCTTGCCCTTCAGAAGAAGAGGGGAGACGAGTACCTGACAGGTAGTGGCAACACCGTTCAACGTAAAATCGGCAACCAACCGCAACGGGTCACACTCCAATACACCAACCGCTCGTTCTACTTCTCTTCCATCTGCGATGGCGTCATCCATGTGTTCGATTACCTACCACAGGATGAGCGCATGGCGCACTTCAATGAGTACGCCCACGTCGGCAAACGCTTCGCCACCATCAAGAAACCGCAGATCTGCGAAGTGCATCGCATCATTGAAGAAACCAACGCCACAAACGCCATCGACCTGCTGCTGGCGGACTACCCCGGCAACCTGACCATGCTGCACCCGCTGAAAACCAACAAATGGTTCAACAAGGATCGCATAGAATGGTATGCCCGTCAGGGAGGACGCCACTATCGCATTGAAACCTCAAACACCGGCGCAGCCCTGCATCAATGGGCTGACAATCAAATCCTCCTGCGCCTCACACCAGAGCAAATAGCCCTCCACTCCCAAATCCGCCTGCACCGCAAAGATGAAGAGAACTAACTTTTCGCAGTCACTGCTCGGAAGTAATCTGGTGAAATTGATTAGAGAAAACTCCCGGGCATCTTTGGGTGCTCCAAATATGAGTGCGAAATTTTGCTGAATGATCTTTTTTACTTCGCCATTGTTGCGGTCTTTATCGTCATAGCTTTCAAAGCCTTTAAACACTCAGGAAGACGCGATCGCTCCAGTGCAGATGGCGGATCTGGCTTCTTTGATGGAGATAGTGGCGACAGTGGTGGAGGTGATGGCGGCGGCGAGTAGAACCTTAGTAAGTAAGAGCTCCCCGTTATCGTGACCCTACACAACTGAAAGGTCTCCCTTGCACTACCTGCTTTGGCTCATTCCAATCGGTATCGTCGCTGCCGTGATTTACGATGTTCGTCGTGGCCGTAGAACTCGTAAACCGTTGTCCTACCATTCTCCTCATCGCGAAGAACCAGGCAATCTGGGAGATGTTCATGGTAATGAGCTGTCCCGTCGTCACGGCAACTATCAACGTCAGCAAGTATCGGAGCACAAAGAATGGCTTCGTGAGATGGAAAAGAAGCGTCAGGAAATGGAAGATAAAGAATCAGGTCGCCCACCAAAAGAAAAGTGGCAATAATCATGTAATCAGCATATCAGGCTTCCAAACTAAGCTTGATTAAAGCCCAACTTACCCCAGATGGGGAGTGTTTAACGATAAACTGATCAGTAATTCTCAATTTCACCTCGCAGTTCTATCGTTAAAAACTGTAGCTGCCTAAGCTGCATGCTACGCAAAACCACTATTCAAATTTTGAGAGTGGTTATTATGACAATCAAATCGATCCTCTGTTTTTCTGTTGTGACACTGCTGGCACTGCCAGCCTCAGCAAGCGATTTTCTGCAAGGCACTTATGTTGGGTTTGCCGGTGGTCTGGTGCCAAATGCAAAGGAAGACGTGAGTGCTCCCGGGCTAAAGTCATCCCTTGAGAGAAAGCTTGGTTTCAACGCCAGCCTGAATGCAGGCAAACGCCTGAATGAGTACTTCAGAGTCCAGGCTGATGTTGGTTATCTACGTTCTGGCTTTGATAAAATGGACGGTGAGAAAGTTAAGAAGGGCAGCTTTTCGGCAGTCCATGCATCCGCATCCGTTTACTTTGACTATAGCCTCTCTAAGAGCTTTACACCGTTTATCGGAATTGGCGCAGGCTTGGCGTCATTTGATATGGGCAAAGTCACCATTGACAACGCGCATTGGGGGTATCTATCGGAGACCTACGAAGTTCAGGAGAGTGTAACGCCGTTTTTGAAGCTGAATGCCGGGGCTGCCTACAAGTTGACGGATAATCTGTCAGTGGTCGGTGAATACAACTTCATGCAGTCAGCTGACTTTGAGTTTAGTGCAAAAAATGCACCCGCTGGAAGTCCAGATATTACAATAAGTTTCCAAAGCCACATGGCTCAGGTTGGCTTGCGTTATAACTTCTGAGCTTAGCTTGGGAGAACAAAAAAGGGAGCTCCAAAGCTCCCTTTAAAACCTGCAGTGAGTAACGGGCAAAGCCCCTCAGGACTTCTTCACGAACTCAGTCAGAATAACAATGCGCTGATCGTTGACGCGGCCTTCAATGTGAGCAGCGTTATCTGGAACAAGGGTGATGTTGCGAACGGCTGTGCCACGCTTGGCTGTAAAGCCTGCCCCTTTAACCTTCAGGTCTTTGATGAGGGTGACCGTATCACCAGCTGAAAGCACTGCACCGTGCGTGTCCTTGTGGACGACAGTGTCTTCATCCTCTGCAGCCTCCTGCCGGACTGTGCCCATTCCAGCGTCTCTTCATCCAGATACAGAGTATCCAGCAGATCACGTGCCCAGGCTTCACCGGAAAGCTTGTTCAACAGACGCCATGCAGTCACCTGAACAGCAGGCTCTGTGCTCCAGGCGCTTTCGTTCAGGCAGCGCCAATGGTTGACATCTAGCTCCGCAGTACCGCCCATTTGTGCGGAGCAAGTGCTGCAGACCAAAATGGATTTCTCCGCGCTGTCATCGCTTTCTGGGCCAACTGCAACAGCAGCAAGATCCTCTGTCGCACCGCAAAGCTCGCATTTGTTATCCGCGCGGCTGCGCAGGTCATTCTCAAGTGACATGGCTATCTGCCTTTAGATCTTTGATTTGACGAAAAAGGCGACCAGAGGCCGCCTTTGAATTCTTTGATTGGTAAGAAAGGGCTTGCCGGCTCGCTACAGCTAAAGCTGCTTACACTCGCACGGCCTTCGCACCTGCAAACGACATTCAGTCGTTTGCTTTGCTTACGCAAATCGGTGCTCAGTCATCCATCTTCAGCGCTTGAATGAACGCTTCCTGAGGGATTTCTACCTTACCAAACTGGCGCATTTTCTTCTTACCCGCCTTCTGCTTATCCAGCAGCTTGCGTTTACGAGAAGCATCACCGCCATAACATTTCGCGGTTACGTCTTTACGCAGCGCAGAGAGAGTCTCACGCGCAATCACACGTCCACCAATGGCAGCCTGAATTGGGATTTTGAACATGTGGCGTGGGATCAGCTCTTTCAGAACCTCACACATAGCGCGACCACGACGTTCCGCCTGCGAACGGTGCACCAGCACGGACAGCGCGTCCACGGGCTCCTCGTTCACAAGAATAGACATCTTCACCAGATCACCCTCGCGATATTCGCTGATGGTGTAGTCGAAGCTGGCATAGCCCTTGGAGATGGACTTCAAGCGGTCATAAAAGTCGAAGACCACTTCGTTGAGCGGCAGGTCATAGGTGACCATAGCACGCGAACCAACATAGGACAGATCAACCTGAATACCGCGGCGATCCTGACACAGTTTCAGGATTGGGCCAGATACTCATCAGGGGTCATGATGTTAGCGCGGATCCAAGGCTCGCGGATCTCTTTGATCTTCACAACATCCGGCATATCAGCCGGGTTGTGCATCTCAAATTGAGAGCCGTCGGTCATCTCCATCTCATAAACAACAGATGGTGCTGTCGCGATGAGTTCCAGATTGAACTCACGGGAGAGACGCTCCTGAATGATCTCAAGGTGCAGCAGACCAAGGAAGCCACAACGGAAACCAAAACCAAGCGCAGCCGATGTTTCCATCTCGTAGGAGAAGGACGCATCATTGAGGCGCAGCTTGCCCATGGCAGAACGCAGATCTTCAAAGTCGTTTGCATCAACCGGGAATAGGCCACAGAACACAACTGGCTGTGCTGGCTTAAAGCCCGGCAGCGCTTCGGTGCAGCCTTTCTTGTCATGGGTGATGGTGTCACCCACGCGGGTATCAGCAACTTCCTTAATGGAAGCCGTCAGAACGCCAATTTCGCCCGGTCCAAGACGGTCCGTTGCCACAAATGCTGGTGTCATCACACCAACACGGTCAACCGGATAAACAGCGCCAGTACCCATCATCTTGATGGTGTCGCCCTTTTTCAGTTCACCGTCGATCACGCGGATAAGAACCATCACACCCAGATACGTATCGTACCAGCTGTCCACCAGCATGGCTTTCAGCGGGCCATCCGGGTTACCGACAGGGGCAGGAAGTTGTTTGACGATCGCTTCCAAAACATCAGGAATACCAAGCCCGGTCTTCGCTGAAATCATCACTGAGTCAGAGGTATCAAGGCCGATCACATCTTCGATCTGCTCTTTGATGCGGTCTGGCTCTGCAGCAGGCAGATCAACCTTGTTGAGCACAGTCACGATGTCGTGGTCGTTGTCGATAGCCTGATAGACGTTCGCAAGCGTCTGCGCTTCCACACCTTGGGAGGCATCAACCACCAACAGGGAGCCTTCCACCGCAGCGAGGGAGCGAGAAACTTCATAGGCAAAGTCCACGTGACCTGGGGTGTCGATCAGGTTCAGCGTGTACTCTTCACCGTCCTCCGCCTTGTAGATCAGGCGAACGGTTTGAGCTTGATGGTAATGCCGCGTTCCTTCTCGATATCCATGGAATCGAGAACCTGCTCCGTCATCTCACGCTCAGTGAGAGTGCCGGTAGACTGGATGAGGCGATCGGCCAGGGTGGACTTACCGTGGTCGATGTGCGCGACAATCGAGAAATTGCGAATATTGGACAAAGTTTTGGTCGTCATGGGCGCTCAATTACCACTGCTTTGCTCTATGGCAAAGCACATAATAAGCGCCCACGCGCTTTTTTGCTGTTTTCCAGCCAATAAAGTGAATAGCAAACCGCCAAATCTCAGATTTTTGCAGCAGTCTGGCTAGAAATGATACTCAAACCCAACCCCAAACAAATGCGCTGTCATGTCTGTCGAAGCATTGCCTGAGCTGGAAAGGCTGTCTGTGGTGCTGAGAGAAAAATCAGCAGTTTGGAAGAACCCATATTCCAGCGTTGCACCAAGCTTGGAGTTGATAGCAATCGTCACCCCACCACGCGCCAGCAAAGCGCCGACAGTCGACTGGTTACCCTTGATCGTAAAGTCTTGACCATCGATGGTTCCATTTATGGTGCCGATCACAGGAAATGCCGCCCCGATGCTGATTCCGGCAAACGGAATAACCTTCTTGGTGAGTGGTGAAAGCGGTGCAGAAAGAATAACGCCGCCCATCACATAGGCGGCGGCGATCGATCCACTGCCTCCGTCCACCCCGGAAAGGTTAGAGATGCTGTTGCTGATATAGCCGGTATCCAGCTGTAGCTTTACAAAGTCACCGGCAGTCACCCCACCAAATGCAGCTGCATTCCAACCGATGTTGTACTCGAAAAACTTGGTACGCCCGGTACCTGGCGTGTAAAGATCACCATCCGGAGCATAGGAGGCAAAGCCCTTCGCCCCCGCATAAGGTTTGAGTGGAAACATGCCCATCGCAGCTTTTTCAGCAGCTTCTTTTGCGGCCGCTTGCGCAGCCTCAGCTAAATCCGCAGCAAACGAACGGGCAGAGAGTGCTCCTGTCGCCAATAACGCAGAAACTAACATGATTACAGTAGAGGAAAGCTTTCCCATTGCGCACTATCTCCTGAAGTCCTGACGGCAGATTCGCGCAAATAGACAAGTCTTACCAAATAATTAATGGTGTAATTCACAGAACATGTAAAATATAGGTATGAATTACAATGATATAACTTGTTTTAGGTTTGTATTATTTGAAATTATTATCAGTAATCTTGCAATATAAAAGAAGGCGGCAACCTGCCGCCTCTGTCAACCATGAAAACTATTGAGCCTCTACCCCAAACAGCCCGCTAAAAATCATAGCGAAGGCCTAAGCCGATCATGTGAGTACTGAGATTAGTTTCCAGTGTGTTTTGAAAAGGAATGCCACTCACAGTGGATTTCTGCTTCACATCGAAGTCTGCAGTCTGGAAATATGTGTAGTCGGCAAACAAGTGAGTGTTTTCATACATTTCGTAGGAAAGGCCACCTGTAAGCTTCCAGGCGAAAACATATTGGTCTTCAATTTCCATCTCGCGGGTTTGGTTAACTCCTGAGAGAATTTGCTTATCCATACCTGGTTTAGCTGCGCCTATCCCTCCACCTACGAATGCGGTTATTTGATCTGTTAAAGGCAAATCCGCGAGAACACTAGCTATGATGTAACTGCTATGAACGTTGCCACCACGGATCCGGAAATTGTCACAGTGTCACTACTCATCTTGTCAACGGTATTCACGAGATAGCCTAGTTCTGCTTCAATACGAAGATACTCGTTTAAACGCTGGCCAATACTCGAACTCGCGGCCCATTCATTCTTAAAATCAAGGTCATAGCTATCAGTTGGTACACCTCCCGTCGGATCAAAGGTGCTGCGAAGTGAAAACGCCTTCGCTCCTTTAAAGCTGATATACATACCGCTATCTTGGGCCTGCGCTGAAGTAACTCCAGCAAAGGTCAAGCTGAAACTTGCAAGGAGGGTGGTAATACGCAAAACCTGTTTCACTTCAAATACTCCAGATGTGAAAGTGCAAGCAGTAGAAAATTAAGGTCGATGAAAATGCAGCAGACGAAGTTATTTACTATTTGCTTAGAAATAGGTCTTGGTCAGTTGGTAATCACTTAGTAACCTTAAAATCAACCAATGAAATTTGATGTAATGATCGATATTTATGGTTAAATTTACGTAAAATAATCTAAAGGTTAGTAATTTTCATTTATCCGGGTCGAGTGTGTTTTTTGATCTGACTGGAAACACATCCTGCAATAAACTCAAGTATTTGATGGTTTCTTCGCCTTGTGATCAGCAATGAAGTATGACAGTGCTGAAGAAGAAACAACCGCATCATTAAAGCGCAGTTTTGCGCAAAGGTGCGTGTTTATGACAATGCAAATCCATAGCAGTTCATTCGATCGAGAAATGTCTGAGCGAAGCTGCGTGATGAGGGACTTACATGAAACTGCGTCATGCAACCAAATCTGATCTTCCGACACTTCTGGAGATTCACAATGATGCAGTCAAAACACTGGCTGCGATTTGGACAGATACCCTGGAGACACTGGAAGATCGGAAGACTTGGTTTGACAAGCGGATCGCAGGCGGGTTTCCGATCATTGTAGCTGAAGACGAAAACGGAGACGTGCTTGGCTACGGCAGTTACGGATCTTTTCGTGAAAAATCTGGTTACGACAAGACAGTGGAGCATTCTGTCTACGTAACCCCGCAATTACGTGGCAAAGGTGCAGGTTCTGTTTTGCTGGAAAAGCTGATTGATCTGGCAAAACAGGATGGTCGCCATGTCCTTGTTGGCGCAATCGACAGTGAAAACAAAGGCTCAATCCGCCTCCACGAACGCTATGGCTTCAGGATCACCGGAGAACTCCCACAAGTCGGCTTCAAATTCGGCCGCTGGCTGGATCTTACCCTGATGACGCTTATCTTAAACGGCGATGAAGCACCAACAGCACACGCTCATGAATAAGAAAAGGGAGCAACAACGCTCCCCTTTGCACAAAACAACTTAAAGGCCCCGAGCTGATCTGGGAACTCACGGCCAGGTAAAGTAGAAAGCGAGGTTCTTTGCTATTTGAACATAGTATGCATTGTGACCGGTCTTTTTATCGAAGGAACGTCCTTCTTCATCCATGAAGGTCAGATCTTCAAACAATTCATTTGCTTTGGAGTATTCGCCGACATGTGTAATTGAGGATGTCCCAAACACATATTCTCCATCAGGATTCAAATAAACGATGTAATTGGATTTTGTTTCGAAGCCATAGTCTGCCATATCTTCGATGTTGAGTGTACCATCCTTCATCGCTTGCAGCATCTCTTTAGCGATGGGGTCTCCAGTCTTAGCACTGGCATAGATACCCTTCATCAGCTCCTGGTAAACAGCCGAACTGTTTGGATTAGTCCATTCTTTTGAGATATCGAAGAATTTTTGGATTGCTGCAGCTTGTCGGCTGCGTTGTGCCAGATAAGAGTGCACTGCACCTTGCATTTTATCGGTATCGAGGCCGATTAGTACCTCAAATATTTTGCTGATCGCTTTTTTGGTCGGATCATTACTTTGCTCAGCTTCGCTCTTTGCATTTTGCCCTTGCTGGCGTAATTCATTGTCCTGACGTAGTTCATTGTCCGGCGTGAAGCGCACAACATCTTCAAGCAGACTTACAGCGACTTCATCTTGAGTCATAATTGGTGCAGGATCGTAATTACCAGCAAAATTGGTGAATGAAAAAGAAAGACGGACGCCGCTGACTTCCATAATAAAAACCTCTACAGAATATAAAAATTGCTATTGAGAACAGCAAATATGCTGTCCAGCAGACATCATATCTGTAGGTAGCAAGTTTAAGCTCTTACATGTGCTGGTTGATTGATAGCTTTGTTATTGCGTGGAGTCAAATACTTGTTAACTATACATTTTATTATAAGTTTACATAACTAACTTGTCGTTATGGTGCCTCTTATCTTCTTTGAGCTTCTGCTTTTGGTCAAGAAAGCTAAAATCAAATAGTTTCACTGAAATGATTTAATCTACCAAAATAAAAGGGGAACAGAACTGCTCCCCTTTTACTGCTTCAAACCTTGCTGTTTGGCTTAGAAATTGTAGCGCAAACCGATTTGTGCAATGTGTGTAGAAAGGCGCATTTTGCCAGGATTTGGTGATGCTGGGGTGTCAAGCATTGCTTTAAACTCTGCAGATCTCAAATAATCATAGCTAGCAATTACATCGATATTGTCATTCAGGCTATATGAGAGACCAGCACCAACTTTGAAGAGTGCTACAGCGTTGTCCTTTACTTTAGCGTCAGCTTTGCCTGCCACGCCAGAAATACTCACATCAGAGATTCGAGGAGCCAGGACACCCGCGCCGACACCAGCAAATGCTGTTACTTTATCGTTGAAGTGATAATCACCAAAAATGGATGCAGTGCTGTAAAAACCTGACAGATCAGACTTTGCATCAACATTTGCAAGCTCATCAAGGTTGTTTCTGAGGTAGCCAAAATCTGCCTGAACACGAATAATATCGTTAATACGATAGCCTAGGTTTGCTGCAAAGTTAAAACCTGTGTCGTATTCGAGAATGTCTTTTGCAGTGCCAAGACCATCAACTTTGATATCGCCATCTTCCGCAAAAGATGCTCCACCGGAGATGCCGATGTAAGTGTTGCTGAGAAGGTCTGATGCAACAGCAGAGGACGCATTAAATGCAAGCATCGCGCCTGCGAGGAGTGCTAGTTTTTTCATTTTGCTACCTAAAAAAATATATGCTGGCGGAATATTATGAGAATCAATTACGTACAAGAAGTTGGTTTAATCGTATTAAGTAAAATATGCAGAGCGTATCTTTTTTGCAACTTTTAGTTGATTTGTGCGGTTTGAGTGGAGCTCACTATTTCGAGTGTCGCACTAACAAGAGTTAGTTCACCAGAAGTTTGAGTGTGATATCGAGTGTTGCTGGCCATCAACTCCCCCATCTAACCACCAATACCCCAACCTCACTCCGCCCGCAGCACAGTGGCGCAGCTGTTTGGTAGGTCTGCTACGGAAAGTGGTGGTTTTGGTTTGCGTGGCTTTGGCTTTTCGCCTGGTTTCGGCTTTTTGGGCACCCACGGCTCGTCAGAGAGCCAGTAGGTGAGCTCTTTGCCGCAACCATCGCCAGCAGGTGGGACTGCTTGGTTCTTGCATTGCTTGCTGTCAGCAGGGCAGGCCATGCGGACGTGGAAGTGGTAATGGTGGCCCCACCAAGGGCGAACCTTACGCAGCCAGTCGCGGTCACCCGTTTCAAAGTCGCACAGTTCTTTCTTGATGGTCGGGTTCACGAAGATACGGGCAACACCGTCATCTTGTGCTGCACGGCGGATCAGCTTGGCATGGGCGTCAGTCCAGCGGTTTGGATTCACCTTGCGATCTGCGCCCGGCTTGCTCAGATTGCCATTTAGCATGGAAATCGCGCTTTCAGTCTCACGCTGTTTGGCGCTGAAACGATAGTCCGGCATCTGGCGCAACCAGATGTCCGCATCCAGCCCGATCTGGTGAGAGGCATGCCCCGTCAGCATCGGCCCGCCACGGGGCTGAGAAAGATCACCGACCAGCAAACCGTTCCATCCCAGTGAAGGTGCATCTGCAGCCAGTCGCTTCAGGAAATCAATGAGTACTGGATGCCCCCAGTTGCGATTACGCGAAAGGCGCATGACTTGCCAGTTCTCACCATCATAGGGAATGGCAATCGCGCCTGCCACGCAGCCTCTTGCATAGCTGCCAAAAGAGAGCGGATGCGTTTTGGCAGGCGTCTTTTTGTGCCCGAAGTGATACTTGGCAGCCCCCGGAAACTCTGGCAGCTTGCCTAAGGCCTCTTTGTAATCCTTAACGGAGATCTGGGGCTTCGTGTCTGGAAGAGGCACAGCCTGCGCGCCTGCAGCAAACAGGCTCGCGACGATGCTGCCCGTGACTACGGCTGCCGTGCGCTGATAACCTTTCAACCCCAACATGATCCCTCCGCTGTGATCACGCCTTTAACGTGAATCACTTTAACTTATCTTTCCGGAAGTTGTAGCAGGGGCAGAAGGATTGTGAAGCCTAAAAGCCGGGGCCGTCCTGCCTTTCTTCCATAATGTCTGCCAGTTTGTCCAACTCGGTATCGTGGGAAGAAAGCAGATCATCCGCAATGCGGTTCAGCTGAAGTACTTCACCCGGGCGCACGCTGTAAATGTCGCTGCCAAAGTGTGGCAGGTCCGCATTCAAACGAATGTATTCCACGCCCGGCATGTCTTTGAATAACACGTCCGCGTATTGCCCGGTGGATGCTGTTTGGCCGTGCATATAGCTGGAAAGCAGCGGCGTGCCTTCTTCAGGTGATAGCCAGCCGCTGGTGCCCCAGTTCACTGCTTGGGTGAAGCTATGCTTCTCTTCCACCGGATTGCCGGTGCCAAGGGAGAGGATGATAATGTCTTTCGGATTCCAGCCATGGCGCCGCGCTTCAGCATAGGCCGCAAGCACCGGATCATTCAGGAAGCCTGCCGCATCAATCATGATTTCCTCATCGCCCGTTGTCAGGTTTTCAACCCGGGCAGGTTCAAACCAGGAAGGGGAGGAGGTCGTCGCGCGCACAGCCTGCCAGAAGTAATAGTCATCCCGTCCAGTGGTGTTGTTGCTCATGGAAACAACACGACGGTTCTTCAGATCATAAGCGGTGAGCAAGATAGCAGTTAGACTGCAGGAAAGCGCACTCCAACCGATATGCTGTTTGATTGCCTGCTCAATCGGGCGTTCCTGAATGCCTTTGTTGAACTGCCCAAACGCGCCGTAAAGGCGCCGTGGCAGCCAATGGCGACGGTTGTTAACGTAAAGCTCCCGCGCTTCAACCTCAAAAAACTCCTGCAAGTCCCCCAAGCTCATTGCCGGTTGGCCGGGTTTGTCGCGATCGGGATTTGGAGCTGTCAGACCAGCCGCAATCAGGCCTCCGCTGGAAGTACCACAGATCAGGTCGAAGTATTTGCAAAGAGGCGCAGACTTGCCGCGCTCATACAATTTGGTTTCAAGCCCGCGAAGCAAGCGAATTGGAATGAGACCGCGCGCTCCACCACCATCAATGGATAGAATAATGCGTTTTCTTCTTTTCATAGACAAACCCGATACAGTGATCTTGTGTTTTAATTTGCTCTTATACGTATCGAGTTTGTCCAAAAATGAGGTGAAGAGATGGCACCTTACATGGCAGAAATCCAAGCACTTGTGATTGCAGTGAATTAAGGGTTAAGCCGCCTCGCTCTCGCGGGTGAGTGCAGCGGCCACCTTCGCAATTCTGCCACCAAGTGCCTTTGCGGTATCTTTGTCTGCCTGTGGCGGAACCACTTCGGGCCCTTCATCAGCATTGGCTTGAGCCATCACACCCAGCGTACTGCCAAGGCGATTGAGGTCTTCTTCTGAGCCTTTACTGCTGTTGTTGCCCGGCATCAGATCCAGCCCGACCCAGATCATGCCATGCTGTGCAGCAAACACGCTCAGCTGTGTCAGCGTGCCCAGTTTATCGCCACTGCGAGAGGCTGAAACAGTGAAAGCACCGGCGATTTTGTCCACCCAGCCACGCTCCATCCAAACCTTGGAGGACGCATCCATAAAGGCCTTAAACGGTGCGCTCGCGCTGCCCATGTAAGTTGGAGAGCCAAAGATAAGGGCGTCCGCCGCAGCCAGCTTATCCCAATTCACGTTCTCGAGTTTAGCAACGGACATCAGCTCCGCATCTGCACCGGCATCCAACGCACCTCGCTGCACGGCTTCCGCTAAAACCTGCGTGTGGCCATAACCGCTATGATAGACAACAATCACTTTGCTCATCGCATTTCCTTTTCTGCACTGTAAGATCGACAGGACCGGTTTATTCAGCTACCAAGTATTCGTCTAATGCATGTAAGGTATAGTAAGTATGCGTCAGGTGAATTTGCGTGGCGTGGATCTGAACCTTCTCGTCATTCTGGAGAAGCTTCTGGAAACGAGGCACGTCTCGTTGGCAGCAACGCAGCTGCATATGAGCCAGCCCGCAGTCAGCCGCGCCCTGCAGCGCCTGCGTGAGTTGCTAAATGATCCCCTGCTGGTACGTATTGCCGGAGATTATGAGCTGACGGAAAGAGCCGCCGAAATCCAAAGACTGCTCCCATCCGCTCTGGCAACTATTCAGGAAATGATCGCAAAGCCGGAGTTTGACCCGGCAACAGCGAAAGAGACCATTCGCTTTTCTGGTCCTGAGCTGGAGGTGAACCTCTACGGCCCACCTCTTCTGAAACGGATGAAGCAGGAAGCTCCGGGTATGAAGCTGGAGCTGAAGAGCAATATTCGCAATCAATTTGAGCCGCTGGAAACTGGAGAAGCCCACTTCGTCCTTTCTGGTCAGGAGCCCAATGCAGCCACAAGTCAGCTCCACCGTATTTCACTGGGTCGTTTCAGCTACGTCTGCCTGATGAGCAAAGACCATTCACTTGCAGGCAAGCCAATCTCACTGGATGACTATCTCGCTCAAGACCATATCTCGGTCATGATCACCGGCGCAGGCCAAAGCATCATTGATGAGAAGTTGGCCGCAATGGGCCGCAAACGAAATGTCGCCGTAAAAATCAGCAGTTTCTTCGCCGCCATGCACTTCTGCGGCCAAACAGACCTGCTCTTCCTTGTGCCTTCAATCTTCGACAAGAAAATCTATGAAGGCCACAACACCATAGCCTCGCCAGTGCCGGACTTCCTGAAAGACCACCACCAGGAATTCTTCCTCTACTGGCACGAACGCTACCACCACGACCCCATGATCCAATGGACCCGCACCCTCATGAAAGAAACCACGAGGCAGTATCGGTAGCTGAAGAGTTGATGGACGATAGTGCTCTAAAAACTGCTGGAGAACCTAAGGGCAAGATCGCCACCAAGCTTATCTTGGTATCGGGAAGAAAATACTTTCCCTATTACCTCAACGCGGCTTTTCTCGGTCAGATTGTAGGCAGCACCTGCTTCTGTGGTGATCCGAACTTTGCTTTGTGAGCGATCGGAGCCAACTGAAAAATGCGCCAAACCGGGGATGTTGGTTGATGCTGAAACTTCAACATCATCCGCAAAGAAGTCAACTTCTCCTTGCAAACCAAAGCTAAGTTCCAGCTGCTCTGAAGCCGAGAACCGAGACCAAACACCAAAGACACCCGCTACAGCACTAGTGGAACCACCATGTATGTGCGCAATCGTATCCAGCTCCATCTGTTCGTTATAGCCAGCTTGATAAGTGCTCTCCCAATAAGCTCCAATGTAAGGAGAAACCACAAGAGTTTCAGAGATCTGATGATCCGCAATAAGCTTTGCTCCTACGGTGCCGCTGTTGAAACTGGTAGAACCCTTTCCAGTCTGAACGTCCGTGTAACCCTGCCCGCGTGTGACGTCTGCATCGCTATAAAGCCAAGCCCCATCAAGTCGGGCGCGAAACTGTGTCTCAGAAGAACTGAAGGGGAGGGCGTCAATCAAATACTCCGCAAATGCTCCAATGCTGACACCGTAGTTGAGATCTAATGTCGAACCTGCATTTCCTTCTCCGTAAGCGCCTACACTTGCTCCGAGTTTCAATTCACTATCGATTTGGACCGCGCCAGTTACGCTTCCACCAAATGCATTTGTACCCTGAAACAAGCTGGTTACCCCGGAACGTACACCCAGACACGCATTGTAGCCCGATGAGATGTGACACTCTTCTTCCCGAAGCTCTCTCGCCAACCGCCCATTCAAATCAACGGCATTTGCAAACTCATCCGCAACCTCCACCGCAGACGCCTGCACATTGGCAAGATCTTGCATAGTGTTTCTATAAATGAAAGCTCGCGTCTGTAAGCCGTCATATGAACTTCCCACGATCGTTCGACCATCTGCGCTGATGTCTGAAGCGAATGTATTAATTGCTCCAGTGAGTTGTCCTATGTCTTCCATTTTTCCGTTCTGCCAGCGAAATGCACGACTGCGTCCATTATGTGTTGAGGATCCGACGATGATGTTTCCGCTAGCACTTGTAGCCCGTGCATAAGAGTTAGAATCTCCGTTAAGAGTACCTAGGTTTTGAATTTTTTTGTCTACCCATCGGACAGCGACAGAAGCATTATTGGGGCCAGAGCTACCAACGATGATGTGTCCATCAGCGCTGACATCGTGTGCATCAGTATCATCGTCTCCTTTTAATGGACTAAGCGCTTCCATTTTTCCGTTTTGCCAACGGAATGCAGTAGTTCCACCTTGTTGCCTAAAGAGCGCACCCACTACGACTGTTCCATCTGCTGAGATGCTGTTTGCGACTGAGTCGTCAGCTCCTTTTACAGTACCAAGGTCCTGCATTTTTCCATTTTGCCAGAGAAATGCATGCGTAAAACCATTAGAGTTCTCAGCTGCTCCAACGATAATCTCTCCAGAAGCGTCGCTAGCCGTGGCAAATGATTCAGTTCCGCCGGGCAGAAAGCCGAGATCTTGGAAGAGGCCGTTTTCCCAACGGAAAGCGCGATAATGCCCTTGGTTTGAGTTCTGGCTATAGAATCTAGAGTTCCCGACTACGACCTGCCCGTCAGCACTGATATCATAAGAAAAAGAATACAAAGATCCTTGATGCTTACCCAATAGAATTGGAGTGGTTTGCGCTGACGGCCAGAGGATCGCGCTGCCATTGTAACCATCATTAATACTACCAGAGATAATGCTGCCATCAGCGTTCACACCTGTTGTAATAAGATCAACGTTTGGTCGGGTTGGTATTAATGGCAATGGGGTCAGCTCTTCCAATGTTAACCAAAGTGGTTGGCTATGTGCCGAGTACGGTGCAACAGCAGCGGATGTGGAGATTAGGGCGATAGAAGAGAGTTGGGAAAAGCATTTCTTTAAGCAAAAAGACGGTGACATAAGCAATCAGATTCCATGAAAAGCAATGCGCTACATAACCTCCTGACGGACTAAAGAGTGCATGTAGCAAATACATGTTTCGACTGCATAAGAGAGTAAAACGAAGTATTTTTGAAACGAAAGGCCTCACTATTCTGGCCGATAACACCTTGTCTGCAGCTAAATGAAACGCAGGAGAAAAAGTTTCCTGCTGTATTGAGTGGAGATGACACAGAGAAGAAAATTAGCGCACTTCCGTGTCTCTCGAAATGAGCCAGAAATTATTTAGTTTATCAACAATTTACACATGGTTGGGCTGGGTTTACTGGGCCGTTGCCCAATAAACATAAGCATCAAGCGGTGACTTCGTGTCTTCGTGCAGTTCACCCAACATCTCACGCGGGCTCATATCAAACTCATCTCGGAACACTTTGGAGAAGGTTGAGAAATGCGAAAAACCGCATTGCTCTGCTAGTCGGCCAATCTCGACGTTGCTCTGAACTTGCAAAACTTGTCGAGCTCGTACAAGGCGCATGGAACGTAAGTATTTGGCGAAACCTCCCATCGGCTCAAGCAATCGATACAGCGTGCTGCGTGAAACACCCATCAGGTGAGCCAGTTCATCACTGCTTAAGTGCGGGTTTGACAAATGCTGCCGCAACAAATCCTTTACCTGTAACCGTCGCAAAAGTTGAGAAGAGTGAGACAATACAGGAGGAGCAGCCGTATTGGGTTGATCAGAAAGCATCTGCCCAACCAACTCCGCAATGCAATCGACAATGCTCGAGTAGTGCTGATCATTGAGTGTATTGATTTCTGTGCCTAGGCTCGACATCAACTGGCGAATTATGGGAAGCGGAGCTTCGTTACCCCGAAAGATCTGAACAGGATGACTGCGGTGCTCGCAGATGTACTTGCTGAGCCTCGCGCGCGGAAGCATCAACTTGCAGAGTTGATAATCTGCATGATGAGCGGACATCGGCTGCGTGGCATCATAAAAAACCAGATCACCGCTTTTCAGAGTTAAGCTGCCCTCAGAACAATTAAGCTCGCTACCACCTGTATGCTGGTATAATTGCAG
This sequence comes from Pseudovibrio denitrificans JCM 12308, assembly GCF_001310815.1. Taxonomy (GTDB): domain Bacteria; phylum Pseudomonadota; class Alphaproteobacteria; order Rhizobiales; family Stappiaceae; genus Pseudovibrio; species Pseudovibrio denitrificans. The sequence goes on along the minus strand of NZ_BAZK01000010.1, from coordinate 193,761 downwards.
GCAGTAGACATCGATATTGTCTTGCGCGGTACGTCGTTCGGTACGCTCGACAAAATAGTTCCCACCCGAAATCAAACCAAGGCTCGCATTTGTCAGAATTCGTGCACTGACAGAAGCAGAGAAATTTTCTTTAGGTGGACAATAGGCCTTGTTCGCCACATCACCCGTCACCGCATGATAGGTCTCAACCCAATCCCTCCACCTGACGTCCCGCTGGTGGTGGACCCGAATATGATCAGAACGCTTTTGCAACAGATGCCAATATCAATAGAATACAACTAATGATGGTAGTAGTATCACTGAGTATTTAAGGGTGCAACTGAGCTTTCCTTTGCATTGCATTTGCAAGGTATGTTTCAGGATACTGATTTGATTTTAGAAAGCACCATTTATGAAAAAGAACATTTTGATTGTTGGCGGGACATCTGGCGTTAGCCTTGAGCTGGCAAAGCATTATGCGAATGAAGGGCATAATGTTTGTGTTACTGGGCGCAAGCAGCCTGATATTGAAGAGGTAACCTTCCAAAACTTCGCAATGACGCATGATCCAATTCAGCTGGGACAGGATATTGATCGGGTCTTGGAGTGTTTTGATCCAGTCCATACACTTGTTTATGCAGCTGGCTTTCTGCAACGAGGTCATATTGATGAGCTTGAAGACAACGATCTGGGTGCAATGGTAAATGTCGGTCTGCTAGCTCCAATGCTGCTGATCCAGCGCCTCAAGAGAAGATCAGATTTTCCTCTCAAGATAATACTAATCACGTCCAGCTCTCAATACACCCCTCGCGAGTTGGAGCCTGCCTATTGTGCAACTAAGTCAGGCTTGGGCATGTTGGGAGCATCGTTAGTGAGGGATCAAAGTCTGGGCAAGGTTCTCGTGGTGGCTCCTTCAGGCATTCGAACGTCTTTCTGGGACAATACATATGAAGACACCAAGACGATGCTTGATCCTATTTGGGTGGCAAACCAGATTGTTGAACTCTCAAGTGGCAGCTTCAAATACAAGTATGCAAAGCTTCTTCGAAACCCAGAACGTGTGGAGGTTGTGGAGTGCTTGAACAATGACATGATGCCAATCACTACACACGACCCAGCAACTCAACTTGTCTGATTGAGCTATCTCTATGGAACACAACATCCTCGTCATCAAACCAGATCAGGAAAAGCAGGTATGGTTTGTTGAGGGGATCAAAGCTGATCTGGTGCAAAGTGGACTTGAGATTGTTGCTATTTGCAAAAAGCATCTAGATGCTGATGAGTTCAACCGTTGCTTTATCTGTAAGAACGGAACACATTTGGCGTACATGACCAACTCGCCAGTTGTTGCCGTGCTCTATAAAGGGCGATCAGCTGTCAGTTTTGGGAGAAACTACAAATATAAGATCCGCAAGCAGCACGCTGCAGATAAACTTCGAAATATCCTGCACTCAACTGAGCCGGGCAACGAATTTGCGGCTCAGTTTGATTTGTTCTTTCCAACATTAAGAGTTGCTGATCACCATCAATTTTCAGATCAGGGTGTTTGCTTTAACCAACTGAATATAGATCAAGTTGATAGGCTACCCGAACTCACCAGTTTCAATCTGGTCGCTATGAATGAGATTGAAGCAAACTCACCTCAGTTTAAAGCTGTTAGTTCCCTCAGAAATTGCAGATATGTTGCCATACGAGATACTCTTCAATCTGAAGCAGAAGTACTACGCTACCGACAGAAGCAAGCGTCGCTCTCATCTGGAATGCGAGAAGTGAATATTTTACTGTTGAAGCGCCCGCAGAATGCCTCATCAGTAATCAAGTTATTGAAAGAACAACAAAAGATCCAAGGAGTTGTCTGTTACAAACCAAGCTTCACCCTATTGCAAACGGAGATGCTTCGTACGGCGATTTTTAAGAATGATCTGTTCTGCGTTGGCGGTAGCTTTGGTGAAGGTGACCCGGGCTGAGTCAGAGCATCGCAAGAGCTGGCCGAGCAATTTGAAGCAGCTTTCGAACGAGCCTAACCACTCCTACCCATTCGACACAAACTTCAGCCCCACGATTGCGGCGATGAGGAGGGCGATGAAGAAGAGGCGGAGGAAGGTGACGGGTTCGCCGAAGAGAAAGATGCCTAGGATTGCGATGCCGGAGGCGCCGATGCCTGTCCAGACGGCGTAGGCCGTGCCGATGGGGATAGAGGCCATCGCTCTGGTCAGGAAGTAAAGCGACAGGAAAGCCGTGATGACAAAAGCGATGGTGTAGAGCGGTCTGGTGAAGCCCCCAGAGAGCTTGAGGCAGATGGCAAAAGCCATTTCAAACATGCCTGCAATGATGAGCCAGATCCACGCCATTCAGTTGCCTCCAACACAACCATGATTACTTCCAAACTGGAAAAAATCTTAAAACACAAGCTTATAGCATATCATCAGTGCAAGGGAGACTTACCTTTGCTTTGCTGAGGTTGATTGTGACCACCTTCCACCCAGCGACGCGTTGCTTTGGCAATACGGGCGCCATAAGCGAAAGCTGTGTCACGGTCCGACTGCGGTGGAGCGACCTCCGGCCCTTCATCCATGTTGGCCTGCGCAGCAGCGCCATAGTACACGCCGAGGCGGTTGAGATCGTCATTGCTGCCGAAGCTGTAATTGTTGCCGGGAGGCATGCCAAGCTCACCCAGATCATACCATGCTGAGCAGCAAAGGTCGCCATTTGAAGGAAAACGTTGAGCCGGTCACCGCTCATGGAACCGGAAACGCTGAAGCCCCCGGCAATCTTGTTGATCCAGCCCTGTTTGTACCAAACGGTGGCAGAGGCATCCATGAAGAATTTGAAGGGAGCGGCAACACCGCCCATGTAGGTTGGGGTGCCGAATACGATGGCATCGGCGGCTTCCAGAGTGCCCCAGTCCGTATCTTCATACTCGCTGACAGGCACAAAGGTAACGGTCACGCCATTTTCGCGGGCACCACGCGCGATCGCATGTGCCAGCGTCTCGGTGTGTCCGTTGGCGGAAAAGAAGGCGATTGCCACCAGAATGTCTTTTGACATGGGCTGCTACTCTTCAAGACCTGTCAGAATACTGGTCTATTTGCAGCCAAACGCCTTTCAGCCACTCTAAGAAAGCTGGGGCAGATTTAGATGTGCTCGATTAAAATTCTTCGAGCACACCTTGGAGAACCTAGGATTTCTGGTAGGCACCGCTGGAATAGTGCAGCTCGTAGGAATGGCTGTAGATCTCCAGAATATTGCCGAACGGATCTTCCATGTAGATCATGCGATAAGGCTTCTCACCCGGATAGTAATAGCGTGGCTCTTTCATGCGGCGCTTACCACCTGCGGCCTCAATCTTGTCTGCGAGACCTTCCACATCAGGGTCCTGAACACAGTAATGGAAGATGCCGGTCTTCCAGTATTCGAAGTTGTTCTCTGGGCTCTCGTTCTGAGCAAACTCAAAGAGCTCAACGCCGATGCCATCGCTGGTGGATAGGTGAGCAATTTTGAAGCTCTTCCAGCCTTTACCAAACACGTCGGTGCACATCTCGCCAATTGCGCTGTCATCTTCAACGATCTCGCTTGGCTCCATGATGATGTACCAGCCCATCACATCACGATAGAACTTCACCGCAGCTTCCACATCAGGAACAGAAAGACCAATGTGGGAGAAACGTCTTGGATAAGGGGCGGACATAACAGACCTCGCTACGCTAATCTCAATAGGCGGAATGCCTTGAACACGTTGGATGTAGCAAGTCTGTGAGAAAATCAGAAATTATCATTTATTAGTTTTATGATAATTTAATGTTATGTATGTTGGGACCATGTTAAACTCCCAATGGCTCAGAACCTTCGTCAAATTAACCGAAACTGGTCACTTCACACAGACAGCCAATCAACTCGGCATGACGCAGCCGGGTGTCAGCCAGCATCTGAAAAAGCTGGAGCAGCAGATCGGAGCGCCGCTGATTACGAAGATCGGCAAGGGCTTTGAGCTGACACGGGAAGGGGAACTTCTGTTGAGCTTCGCGCTCACAGCCGAAAGGCAGGAGGCAGAACTTCGGGAAGCTATTCAGCAGGATGACCCAAACACCGGCGAAATCCGTATTGCGTGCTCCGGTTCCATGGCGCTCTATCTCTACCCAAAGCTACTCGAACGCCAGAGCCGATATCCCGGATTAATGCTGAAGGTCGAGGTCGCTCCAAACCATCGTAGCCTTCAGCTGTTACAAAGCAACGAGATGGATCTCTGCATAGTCACCCAACAAGCACAGCACTCAGCGTTGGAACTGCAGCACATCGGCAACGAGCCCCTCTGCCTTGTCGTGCCAGCAGATTTCAAAGGAAGAGCAGTCGCATTCGAAGGCCTGCAAAAACTGGGTTTCATTGATCACCCGGACGGCCAGCATTACGCAGAGCGTTTACTTACGCCGAATTTCGTGGAGATGGCATCCGCTAAGGGTGATCTGCGGGTGACTGGCTACATCAACCAACTCAGCCAGATTCTCGTGCCTGTCTCGCAAGGGCTGGGGTACACAGTCCTTCCCGAAACCGCAGTGTGCAGCTTTGAGGCGCAGCAGAAGATCAAAACTCTGGAGTTGAAAGAACCCGTCAGCGACCCGCTATACATGACGGTGAAGAAGCATCGCCCTCTACCTGCTCGGTATGATTGGTTTCACCAGGAGATCGCAGATCTATGCGGTCAAATGAGTGGCAGCTAGGCTCCTGCATCAGAAGCCTAACCACTAGATTAAATCAACGCTGGGCGAGTTCGGCCACGGCTGCGATCATGCGATCCAGATCTTCAGGACGCGACAGGCGATGATCGCCGTCTTTCACCAGAGTCAGCACCACATCGTCATGCGCCATGCCTTCGACGATACGCAAGGCATGCTGCCACGGCACCGCGTCATCTTTCTGGCCCTGTAGAATGATGGTCTTGCAGTTGGTGATGATTGGCTCACCGAGCAGCAGGTTCTTTCTGCCGTCTTCGATCAGGTCACGCGTGATGATGTACGGGCTGTCTTCATACTCGGAAGGGCGCTCGAAGCGGCCTTTCTCCATAATCTCCTGCTTGATCTCATCGGTAAACTCATGCTTCCACATCAGTTCCTCGGTAAAATCAGGAGCAGGCGCAATCAGCACCATGCCAGAGAGGGAGCCTTCCATCTCTTCCGAAGCTTCATGGAGTGACTTAGCCAGCAGCAAAGCCATCCAGCCGCCCATGGAAGAACCGATGACAACAGTCGGGCCTTTGCAGAACTGTTTAAACACAGCCACAGCTTCTTCCAGCCAAAGGGAGATGGTGCCATCAACAAACTCACCACCGGATTCGCCGTGACCGGAGTAATCCATGCGGGTGCAGGTCAGGCCCTTCTTTTCAGCCCATTCTGCAAGCACTTCTGCCTTTGTGCCAAGCATGTCGGATTTGAAGCCGGAAAGCCAAAGAACACCCGGCGCACCGCGTTCATCATGTCGCACTGCAATCTGCCGCGCACTGTCTCCTTTGCCAACGCTGATGAATTGCGGTAAGTCAGCACTCATTCATAACCTCCAAACGCTTATCGGCTTATAGTGGCCGGCAACTGTTTGGAAACCTGATTATCGTGCTTCCGCGCCTGCCTGCCTGTCATTTGGGCGAGCATAGTTGGATGCCGCTCAAAAAACATAGAGAAATGTCCAAAGTGCCAACCATTTTGCAAATTGTCCCCGACCTTCAAACCGGCGGAGCCGAGCGCACCACAGTGGATGTGGCAGAGGCGATCGTCAACGAAGGCTGGAATAGCCTTGTGATCTCGCAGGGTGGACGCATGGTTCCTGAGTTGGAAGCAACCGGCGCCGTGCACTTTGAACTGCCAGTGAAGTCCAAGAACCCATGGACCATGTGGCGCAACTCTTATCTGATTGAGCGCATCTGCCAGCAAAACCGGGTTGATCTGGTGCACGCCAGATCCCGAGCTCCTGCATGGTCCGCTTTGTGGGCAGCACACCGCCTGAACATTCCTTATGTCACCACCTATCACGGCATTTACAAGGAAACGAACAAGTTCAAGGCGTTTTACAATTCCTCCATGACTCGCGCAGACAAAGTGATTGCCAACTCACGCTTTACTGCGGATCTGGTCGAAAAACGTGACCCACGCACCAAGGGCAAAACCTCTGTTATCTATCGCGGGCCAGATGTGGAATCCTTCAATCGGGACAACATCAGTGATGAGCGTGTGACAGACCTACGCGCGCTGGGGAGTTTCTGATAATCGCCGTGTTGTTATGAACCTGGCGCGCCTGACGGAATGGAAAGGCCAGAGGGTTCTGATCGAAGCCACACGCCAGCTGATTGAGCGTGGTGGCTATGATGATGTTCTGGTGGTTCTGGCTGGTGATGATCAGGGCCGCGAAGCCTACCGCCAGTCTCTGGAATTGCAGATCGCAGAATCCGAGTTGATCGAACACGTACGCATCGTCGGCCATTGTTCTGATGTACCGGCAGCACTCGCAATTGCAGATGCTTCTGTCGTGGCCTCCATTGAGGCGGAAGCTTTTGGTCGTGCAGCTGTTGAAGCACAGGCTGCAGGTGTGCCGATTATCGTTTCTAACATCGGCGCTGTGCCGGAAACCGTACTCGTACCGCCAATCGTGAAAGCTGAAGAGCGCACTGGTTGGCATTTCGAGAATGGCAATGCAGAAGAGCTCTGTGATCTCATGGCGCAAGCGCTGGATATGAGTGAAGAAGACCGGGCAAAACTGACCAAACGCGCCCATGATCACGTCGAACGATCCTTCACCAAACAGGCCATGTGCTCAGCCACACTAAACGTTTACCGGGAGCTGTTACCAACAGACAGCTAACTGGTTGTAAATGTCGCGTCAGAACCTACAAAACTAGTGTTGACTTACGTGGCATTTTTCCTGATTCTAGCGACGCAGCGAAAATGATGTTCTTGGGAAGTGTTTCTCGACTTGACGAAACAGTTGGAACGAGTCATTGAACTGCAATCAAATATTCGCAAGTTCGGCAGTCTAAAGAGGAGATACTCACATTCGCCGTCCGTTTCGCGCACCGCCACCCACTAAGGAAGGGCCGCGCACCAATAAAGAGATTCGCGTTCGCGAAGTGCAGCTGATCAACGCCGAAGGTGAGAACCTCGGCCCAACTCCAACCGAAGAAGCCCTCGCAATGGCGGTGGAACAAGGTTTGGATCTGGTCGAAATTGCTCCGAACAGTCAACCACCTGTTTGTAAGATTCTGGACTATGGTCGTTACAAGTACCAAGCTCAGAAGAAAGCTGCTGAAGCACGCAAAAAACAGAAGATCGTTGAGATCAAAGAAATCAAGATGCGTCCAAACATCGACACTCATGATTATGAAGTGAAGATGAGAAACATGATGCGTTTCTTTGAGAGCGGAGACAAGGTTAAGGTAACCTTGCGCTTCCGTGGCCGTGAAATGGCTCACCAAGATCTCGGCATGAAGCTTCTGCTTAAGGTGAAGGAAGAGACCCAAGATATCGCTAAGGTCGAATCCCATCCTAAGCTGGAAGGTCGCCAGATGATGATGGTGCTAGCACCTATTTCTCGTTAATAGGCTCAGGTTGAAGCGCTCCAGCTTGGTTTCTGTGTAGCTACTCAACCGAAGCCCCAGAGAATTTTGAGATTACCCGGCACAGCGTGTCGGGTATTTTCATTTGGGGCAACGAAACACGGTTGGAGCACATGGACAACGAGCTGGCTACACACCAAAAGCGCATGCAGGCGCTGGTGGAATACACTGCAACCTCCTTTGAAACACCATATCCCACGCCCTTCGGTGGCGCTCTGTATGGCTCAGACGGAACCTTGCTTGCACAGGCCTACAACAGAATGGTCCGCGAATGCGACCCCAGCAGCCACGGTGAACTCAACGCCATTCGCGAAGCCTGCAAAAAGTACAAAACCCGCAGCTTTCCCGGCAGTATCCTCTACGCCACTTCAGAACCCTGCCCAATGTGCATGACAGCAACCATCAGCATCGGCGTGGAAACGTTGGTCTTTGGTGCTTTCACAAATGAGGATGCGATAAACTTCTGGCCGCAGGAGATGGACCTGCGCGCGCGCGATATCGCAGAACACGTCATCATGCGCCCGAAGATTGAGATCATCGAAGGGGTTGAACGCGATGCCTGTCGGCAGCTCTTCACTGACTGTGCCAGCACTATGATCAAGCTCGGTATTCGAATCTAATAAGCAAACCTCGCGGAACTAAAGATCGGGGAGGGACGTGATGACAGAAAGCGAACTGGAGCTGCACCATCAGCGCATGAGAGAGCTGATTACTTTCACGGCGACCTCACTGGAGACACCTTACCCATCGCCATTTGGCTGTGCTGTCTACTCTGCAGAAGGTGAGCTTCTGGCGCAGGCCTATGATTCCGTGATCAAGGAGTGTGATCCCACCTGCCATGGCGAGATCAACGCCATTCGGCTCGCTAGTGAGGCCAGCAAAGCCCGCAGTTTTCCGGGTGGCATTCTCTACAGCACGTGTGAGCCTTGCGCTATGTGTATGGCCGCCACCATCTGGGCCGGTTTTGATACTCTGGTGTTCGGCGCCTACACCAATGAAGATGCCACAAACTTTTGGCCGCAGGAAATGAGCCTGCGGGCCAAAGACCTGGCTGCAAGCATGGTTCAGCGGCCTGAAATTGCAATTTTTGAAGGTGTTGAACGTCAGGCCTGCCAGCAGCTCTTTACGGATTATGGCCGTGCACTTAAAAGGCTTGGCATCAGGATCTGAAGAGCCGAACACACCTCGCAACACCATAGTCATGCACACTCTGGCAAGGGCAGGGGTGTAAACTGGTTGAACTCTGGCTATTCGAGCCGAGTTTGACGGGAATCTTCTTGCATTCCCACGCTGGCAGTTTTATAAGGCCGCGTTCAAAGTCGCCCGGCGGTATTCTGCCTCCTATAATTTATAGGAATTAAGACGGAAATACAGGGCATGCCGTGGCGGCTTCTGATGCATCCATTGCAAATTTTTGATCGGTTCGCTGATCATCACAAGAAAGGACGCAAAATGCCCAAGTTGAAGACGAAGTCTGGAGCCAAAAAGCGCTTCAAACTGACCGCGACTGGCAAAGTTAAATGTGCTCAGGCTGGCAAGCGCCACGGCATGATCAAACGCACGAACAAGTTCATCCGTAACGCACGTGGTACCACCACTCTGTGTGATGCAGATGCTCGTATCGTGAAAAAATATCTGCCTTACGGCTAAGCCTTAAAGCTGAGACCAGGAGACAACCATGTCACGTGTAAAAAGAGGCGTTACCGCCCACGCTCGTCATAAAAAAGTTATTAAGGCAGCCAAAGGTTACTACGGCCGTCGTAAGAACACCATCCGCGTTGCTAAGCAGGCAGTCGAGAAAGCGGCACAGTACGCTTACCGCGACCGCAAGGCTCGCAAGCGCAACTTCCGTGCACTCTGGATCCAGCGTATCAACGCTGCGACCCGTGAACACGGCATGACCTACGGCCGCTTCATCGATGGCTTGAACAAAGCTGGCATCGAAGTTGACCGTAAGGTTCTTTCTGACCTGGCAATCAACCAGCCTGACGCATTCAAGGCTCTGGTTGAAAAAGCACAGGCTGCTGTAGCTTAATTGCTAAAGCAGGAAGCAGAAGCTTTTTAAAAGGCAGGTTCCGAGAGGAGCCTGCTTTTTTTGTTGTCCGGCCAAAGCCTCCTCCCTATCTTGGTTCCTTGATAAATGAGGGGAGAGGGAACATGGTCACTGGTAAATGTGAATGCGGCAAAGTTCAGTTTCAGGTGGAAACGGTAAGAGACAGCGTCACAGTCTGTCACTGTAGCCAATGTCGGCGCACAAGCGGCCACGTCTGGGCCTCCACAGTGGCTCCTGAAAGCGCAGTCACCTTCACAGTTGACGATGGACTTGAATGGTACGCTTCCTCAGATTTTGCAAAGCGAGGTTTCTGTAAAGGATGCGGATCGAGCCTGTTTTATAAAATCCATGCGGAAGACTACATCGCTATCGCGGCCGGTTGTCTGGATGAGCCAAACGACTTGCACATCGGCAAGCATATCTTCGTCAAAGACAAAGGTGACTACTACGAGATCACCGATAACGCGCCTCAGATCCAACGGTTCTGATTAGGGGGAATGCTTGCCATTCTGCTCTAGCTCGATAAAACCCTTATAACTGCGGTGTTTGAAAGTACCAGTGAAAGTGCCCCAACTCTCAAATGAAACAGCTGACAGAATGTTGCCTGACGACTCAGGCCTGTCCATTCACTTGATCACGCAGGCCACCCGAGCCACGTTCACGGACATGTACTTCCATCAAACTTTCCTGTCGTTCATTCATAAGGGAACGAAGAAGGTAATCTGCCCGCACAATGGTGAGTTAGTCGGTTCAGAGGGCGACCTCTTCATCTTTCCTCCCGGTTCTATCATCAGCCTCGAGAACAGGCCGCTTGTAGATGCCGATTATCAAGCAGACGGTGTCAGCATTGCCAACGCGCTGATAGATGCAGTGTATGCAGACCAACCGGTAACTCCAGCAGCTACAGGTATCCAGCTGGTGCGTAGAGAAGAGCATAAGCCAGAAGACGTGCTCGCCCTCATGAAAGAGACATTGGCAAATACTTCTCTACCAGAAGCCTTAAGGCAGCACCGACTGTTGGAGCCGCTCATCTGGCTACGCCATATCGGCGTACACTTGTCAAAGCCCGACACAGACAACCCTCTGAGCAAGGTGCGCAGCCTCATCGAAACTGACTTGAGCTACGCATGGCGTGCGACCGACGTTGCCAGTCATTTTGCGATGAGTGAGGCGACCTTCCGCCGGTGGCTTGCCAAGTCCGGGCACGGCTTTGCAAAGGTTCTGCTCCATACTCGTTTGGAAAAAGGTCTGGCCTTGTTGCAATCCACGCATGAACCAATCTCGAACGTTGCGCTGGATTGCGGGTTTAATACCCCCTCTCATTTCTCTGAGGCTTTCAAAAAACGCTTTGGAATTCGTCCGAAAGAGATCAGATCGAGAGAGGTTTGATCGAAATCCGATAGTTTATGAGTGACACGTGAAAGCGTGGCTTTTCAAAGCAACCTATAACTGGAACATGTTCAACGCCCCAAGCCACTGGAGAAAATATGTTTCGGAAACCACTCATAGCCGCTCTGGCCATTGCAGCTTCATTTGCATCTGCCGTTCAAGCGCAAGATTTTAAACTCGCCAGCACGTCCATTGCTGAAGGTCAGCAGCTCACGAACCAGTTCGTTTACAACGGGTTCGGATGCACCGGAGGTAACCTCTCACCGCAGCTTAGCTGGTCCAACGCGCCAGAAGGCACCAAAAGCTTCGCCCTAACTGCTTATGATCCGGATGCGCCAACAGGTTCAGGATGGTGGCACTGGAATGTGGTGAACATCCCAGCCTCGACATACTCATTTGAAGAAGGCGCGAGCAACAAAAACACTTTGCCTGCTGGCTCAATGGAAATCACCAATGACTACGGAGCGAAAGGTTTTGGTGGTGCCTGCCCACCGGCAGGTGAGGTGCACCGCTACATCTTTACCATCCATGCACTTGGTGTGCCGGCGTTGGATCTTCCTGAGAACCCAAGCAACGCACTGGTCGGCTATATGATTGGTGCAAACACACTTCAGACTTCCAAGATCACAGCCGTCTTCAGCCACTAAAAGCTCAGCTTTCGCTAGTGTGACAATCACAAAATGAGACCCTTCGGGAGGCATCTCCCGAAGGGAATATCGTTCAGGCTGGAAAGATAGCTTAGCCAATCACACCATTGTCGTCACGCTTGATCACGATAACGGAAGAGCGAGGAAGTTTTCCGCCGTCTGGCCAGTTACCGCCTGGGTGCTGAATGCCCACAAACATGCTGCGGCGATCAGCAGACCAGGTCAGACCAGTCACTTCGGCTCCCTTAGGTCCAGTCATGAAGCGTGCGATCTCACCCGTCACAGGATCACCAACCAGCATCTGGTTGTTGCCCATGCCAGCAAAGTCACCTTCATTGCTGTCGCTACCATCCGTCTGGATCCATACAAGCCCGCTCTCGTCAAATCCCATGCCATCTGGAGAGTTGAACATGTTGCCCGCATTCACGTTCTCAGAACCAGCCTTAGGCCCTTCATGAACGGTTGGGTTGCCAGCCATCACATAGAGATCCCAATCAAACGTGTCTGAGGCATGATCCTCATTGTGAGGACGCCAACGCACGATCTGGCCGTACTTGTTGGTCTCACGCGGGTTCGGGCCGTTGACAGAGGTGTCATCACCACCTGCATTAGGCTTCACACCGCGGTTCTTATTGTTGGTCAGGCAACAATACGCTTCAACTGCATTCGGATTGGCTGAAATCCACTCAGGGCGGTCCATGGTGGTCGCGCCAACAGCAGAACCAGCAATACGACTGAAGATCGCGATGTTGGCTGCATCCATGCCTGTCGTGTCTGGTGTCAGAGCCAGCCACTCGCCTGTCTGATCATCATTGAACTTGGCAACATACAGCGTACCATCATCCAGCAAACCATCAGTTGGCTGACCCGGCGCATAAACACCGTTGGAGACAAAGCGGTACATGAACTCACCGCGCTCATCATCGCCCATGTAAACAACAACGCGGCCATCTGGCGCTAAAACAGCCTCTGCATTTTCGTGCTTGAAACGACCCAGGGCAGTGCGTTTGACAGGTGTGGAGTTTGGATCAGTCGGGTCAATCTCAACCACCCAACCTGCACGATGAGGCTCATTTGGGTTCTTAGCAATGTCAAAGCGCTCATCGAACTTGTGGTAGTCGTAGTTGTAGCCGGTATCCGTGACGCCATAGCGCTTGTAACCCGCATCAACCCCGTCCATGCGCTCAACCGGAGCTGCATCAGTAGCACCGAAATAACCGTTGAAGTTCTCTTCGCAGGTCAGATAAGTGCCCCATGGCGTTTTGCCAGAACCACAGTTGTTGAAGGTGCCAAGAGACTGCGTGCCTGAAGGATCAGCCGCAGTTTGCAGCAGAGGGTGACCTGCAGCCGGTCCGGCAAGCATCATCGGCGTGTTATGCGTGATGCGGCGATTGAACGGGCTGTTCTTCACGATCGCCCAACCACCATCGCCTTCTTCCACTTCAATAACCACAACACCTTGAAGGTGCTGCAGTTTCAGAACGTCATCAGCGTTCTTGGGCGCACCGTCTTCATTCTGAGGCAGGTTGATCCGGCGGTTGGCATACTCATGGTTGATCGCCAGCAGCTGCTTGCCCTGATACTGGAAGCTCTCCATGCCGTCGGTGTTTTCGCCAAACACTTTGTCTGCACCCGCTGCAGAGCCACCGGTCTCATGATCGAACTTTTCAGCACCATCTACCAGAGCATCGCCCCAGCGGGCCAGGATCTTCCAGTTATATCCTTCTGGAACATGAACAGTCGCGTCTGTAAATGTCGGGATTGGTTGAAAAGCAAAGCGCGAAACAGACGCCTTCGCCTCAGAGGCGGAAAGACCAAGCACACCTGTGCCCATCACCGCTGCGCCGGAGCCAAATGCCAGCACACCACCCAGAAACCCGCGGCGCGAAATTGCGCGCTCAACAACGCGGTCAAATTCATTCTCTTCAGCACGAGGGAAGTTCAACTCATCCCACTCATCTGCTGTGACTCATTCGTCAAATCATTAGCCATTAGAAATATCCCGTAGAAGAAGGTGAGCGCACACTAAGGCGCCTGCATGACAACTTTACGAAACAATCAATCCTATAAAATACTGCAGATGTAATATGAGTATTGTATTCATGTTATCGGAGTTGTAGGAGTGAAATATAGATCTAATGAGTGCCAGTTAGCTAACTAGCTGTGATTTCTATATATTGTTTAGTTATTCTATTTTTAGATGAGAAAATACTGCGAAATGTGACGAAGATGCTTGGCTTGATTAAGGGGTTCTATGAAAATTCAGTGAGTTGACGCCCAACGCTATACGGCTCTACAGGAAATTTCCAAACCCTATAAACCGCAGTGTCGATTACCGCAGTTTTCACAGCCACTAAATTTTCTGAGTAAAAACTTAGTGGTCTATGGCTCAATCACCTTTTGCAGGCAGATGCTCTGGGTGTTCTTGTAACCTTGTGCCTCATAAAAGCTCGCGACCTGGCTGTTACCTCCACGTACAAGCAGGTTAACTTTCCAGATGCCTCGTTCGCGCAACCAGTTTTCTGCAGCAGCTGTAATAGCCTTGCCTAACCCTTTGCCCTGATGGTCAGGATGGGTGCTCACATAATAGAACCATCCGCGATGCCCGTCTTCACCACACATAATGCTGGCGACAATCATGCCATCCAGTTCTCCAACAAGAACAGTTGAGTGTTCGCCCTCAAGTGCTTTTGCAATATCCCGAACCGGATCATTCCATTCACGAAAGACGCCAGCAGCCTTCCAAAGAGCAATAACCGCGTCCTGATCGGACAGACGCATTTCACGACAAATCATATGCACCACGCATAGTAGTTAGAAAATAGAAATTTAATCACAGGATGTTTTATGATTATCCTTTGTAATCCAATCACTTGCAATAGAGGAGAGGATTAATAACAAGGTTAATAAACTATAAGTAAAACTATGAAAACCTTTGCGCGATTGAGAGGTTTTTGACATGGCTTTTTTTAAGCGTAACACACAATTGCTTGCTGAAACTGCTGCAAACGACCAAGGAGAAGTAATCGGTCAGTCTGCTGAAGTGGAAATCACAGAACCCAAGAGTTCAATAGATAGTGCACGCTTGTTTGGCGAACTGGATGCGTTGGCGTTGGATATGGCTTCAGCTGCGGGAGAGCTGGATGCCGTTAACAACACTGCAGGCGCTCTGAAAACAGCCATGGAAAGCCTTCAGGAAGCTTCTGGACGTGTCGTTGAGAGTAACCGGGAAGTGAGCTCAGCCGTTGAGCAGACAGCAGAGCAAACGACCAATGCCCGCGACACCATGTCCAAGTCTCAGGAAGTAGTGACGGACGCACTCGCCAACATCAACAGTCTGTCGACAACCATCAGCAACATCAATCGCCAACTGGAAGGCCTCCAGGCCTCGTTTGCAATGTACGTCAGTTTTCCAGTTCCATTGACGCCATCGCCCGTCAAACCAATCTTTTGGCCCTCAACGCAACAATTGAGGCGGCTCGTGCAGGCGAGGCCGGCAAAGGCTTTGCCGTGGTTGCCAGCGAAGTGAAGGCGCTTGCCACGCAAACCACAGTCGCGACTGAACAAATTGACCAAACAATCCTTCAGCTCGGCAAAGAAGCAGATACTCTGGTGGATCTCGGCAAAGGTGCTTTGGATACCGTCGCGACGGCGGAGAACGGCACACAGTCCATCAACGATCTCTTCCACGAGCTGGAAGCGATGGTCGATAACATCTCCGCCAACACAGAATCCATCCGCATCGCCTGCGCAAACAATGACGCAGATACAGACGAACTGCTACGCAATCGCGATGAAATGGTCGGTGTGGTCTCCGCCAATGCTGAGAGCATCGAACAGGTTTCCGGCCAGATGCTCGGAACGTCACAAACTGCCGATGCTCTTCTGGCTGAAGTTGCCGTTGAACATGGCGACAATCTCAATCAGCAGATGATCGAATACGCCAAGGATGCTGCTGCCAAAACCATGGACGCTTTTGAAGGCGAAGTGGATGCAGGCCGCATCTCAATCAACGATCTCTTTGACTTCAACTACACCCCGATTGATGGCTCAAACCCTGTCCAGTTCATGGCGTCCTTCACGCAAATGACCGACCGAGTGTTGCCTGACATTCAGGAGCCAGTCAAAGATCTGGATCCACATATCATCTTCTGCGCTGCACTAGACAAAAACGCTTATCTTCCAACGCACAGCAAAGAGTATTCCAAGCCTCAGGGCAACGACCCGGTCTGGAACGCCGCCAACTGCCGTAATCGCAGAATGTTCGATGACCGTGCTGGCCTGAATGCAAGCAAGAACACCAAAGAATACAGCCTGCAAACCTATCGCCGGGATATGGGCGGCGGAAAGATCATGATGATAAAACTCGTCTCAGCCCCCATCTGGATCAAAGGCCGCCACTGGGGCAACACCCTCATCGCTTTCAATGCGTGAGGTTGTTCGAAAAAAGCACATGGCTGTCGAAAACGGCAGCCATGAGGTCAACGCGAAAATGCAAAATAAACTACTGAGAAAGAACACTTTGCGCTTCAAGAACATGGCTGAGTTGTGAACTCATTGCATGGTCAGGATCTGTGGTCCGTTGAAGCACCATGCATTTGTTCTGGCATTGATCAACCCGTAATGCGAAGCCTTTTTCTGTGAGCACGTTGATGCACTCTGTTATCGCATCAAAACCATTGAGCTTTGGGTGAAATTCAACAATCAGCATACGAATATCAGACAAGTCTAGTGCTGGTAAAAGGTCGATTTCTGCACCTTCGATATCCATCATCAGAAAGCTCGGGTCAAACTCTGCGATCAGTCGGTTGACGTTGACTGTTTTCTGCAAGATTTTTCGGCTGCCTTCCCTTTCAAGTATTGATGAGCCTGAAGCTCGTTCTCCTACAAAAAACTCAGACTGCTCAACGTCCTTAAGGGCTGCTATGCCACTAACTAATTTGGGTGACACACCATTCAGCGAGTGATTGGTTTCAATAACCGAGATTAGTTCGGGATTAGCCTCAACACACATCACATTGCTTGAGCCGCAAATCTTGGCAGCTGCTGCTGACAAGAAGCCAACGCACGCCCCCAGCTCTAACACACGGTCTTCAGGCTTCAGCAACCGTGTCAGAAGATAAAACTCTTCATGCTCGTAAAGGCCGCGAACGATTTGCTCTTTGACATAAAGGTCGATTTCAGATTGAGAAACATCCAACTTGATGCCGCGTAACTTCTTGTATTGCCGACGCATTTTGTATTGATGTTCAAGGTTCTCAAAGAAACGCATTCCAAGACTCCAATGATCGTATTTAGCAAAGACTTAGGCAACGACACCTTTTTGAGAAGGAGAAGTCGTCACGTGAGGTTGCTGGGCAAGATGCTTCAAGTATTTTTGTAGCTCACGCGAACAGTAGGCTTGACGGAATGTATAGACATCCTCCACGCTTGAGAGCTTCATTGATCCTGAATATGCAGGTGACTGATGTAGGATCTTTTCAAGGCCCTCGTAATAGGCCTTATATTCTAAACCATTAGCGTAGTAAGCTTGTCTGGTTAGTTCTTCTTCAACGCGAAACTTGAAATCCTGAAAGAACTTGAAGTGCAGCATTGCTCCCCAGTCATCAGCTAGTCTGGTCCTGATATCGATGCGGTGAACGCTCCACATTTCAGAGTAAGTCGGGTTCCACCTGATTAGGGGAACTTTTGTGAGTTGTGGGCACTGCTTATACAAAAAACGCTTAAGGCGTCTCTCTACATAATCTCGTAATGGTAGCCGCCGGTGAATATGTGCAGGTGCGAGGTATAAGTTCCGTAAATGATTGAGAGGAAAAAGCTCACGCCTTTTAGGTGGAATGCCAAATAGACGTCCTCTGATACCGCCTCGAACTTCAAAACCTGGAGTGCGTCCTTCTGGTGATCGTGTGATCGCCCAGCTTGAGGTCGTGTCAAAGTATGGGCATGTAGAAAGAAATGGATCACCTTGTCTGTAGTCAACATCAACCAGTGGCTTGTCGGAGTACATGTCGATCAACGGAGCTATTACGCCCTCTGCACCAACACTGTCCCAATAAGCTGTTAGGTCAGTCAGTTTGGTTTCTGGCCATCCTGGATAAACGAACTGCTCGTCTGTATCTGCCAGAATAGTCCAGCGGTCTGTGCAATACTCATTTAAAATGGCGAGCAGCCAGTTTCGTTTGAACTGCTTATAAAGCTTGCTGGTGTGAAACCGAGTAACGTCCGGCTGCGTTTCCAGAAAAGCTGCTGTATCGTCAGTGGAGTCGTTGTCGACAACGAAGATATGACTTGCCCCAATACTTCGGTAGTGCTCCAAAAAAAGGGCAATCGCAACATCTCATTTCGGGCTCTTGTGATAACGATGATGCCGTCTTCCGGCAAACTGATTTTGGGAAACTCATCAAAATCAAAAAGATCGCGAACACTCGTCACAGCACCTGCCCACCAGTTGAGTGATTGGGTCGCTAAAAAACAAAAGCCCCACACTCGTTCCTCTTGTTGAGAGGGGAGTGTAGGGCTGTGTTATTGGAGCGTCTTCCCTTGAATTGGAAGGGGCTTACAGTTCGCCGCGGATCACGTAGCGCAGTAGGTCGACCACCTGATCTGGATCTTCGGCCACCGCCAAGGCTGCGGCGTCTACTTCCTTCAGTGGGTGCGTCAGCGCTGGATCGTGCAGCACGATGATGCTTTTGCCCAAAGCTGAAGCAAAGCCTGCGTCGAACGCAGCATTCCATTGGCGGTACTTGTCACCAAAACGCACCACAACGATATCTGACTCAGAGAGCAGTGTACGGGTGCGGATGGCATTGACCTTCGCCCCCTTGTGGTCCCGCCAGAAATTGCTTTCTTCAGCGCCTAAAATTTCAACACCGCAATCATCACTGGCTTCGTGATCAGTTACGGCACTATCGAAATGAACAGGCAGGCCTGCATCTGCCGCACCATGTTCAATTCGCTCTCTCCAATCGGTGTGGATCTCACCTGAAAGATAAACACGCCACGTTTTCATCGGCTCGCCTTCCCCTAAGAATCTGCATTTGCCTGCAAATTTTAGGAGGGGTTGTAGCTTGGTTCAAGGTCAAGCAGCTTGTTGGTGACTTCTTTTCGGACACGATCACGTTGACGCTCCAAAGAGAACAGCCGGTTTTGTGCAAGCAGCAAATCAGCCCGCGCAAGATAAGAGTCTGTTCGTGCTGCATCTGCCGCTTTGCGACACGCTTTTCCTTCTTTGCCGGACTTGCAGTCTTCACCGCGTGCTTCTTCTTCCAGCCGATCAATGCGGCGCTGGATTTCCCAAACGGATTCCTGGGCGTCGCTGGCAGCTTCATTGGCTGCATAAAGCTGATTACCCAGGGAATAGCCAACTTTGAAGCTCTCTTCAGTCGCAATTGGGCAGACACCACGGTAGCTTTTGCCCTCACGTCCCTGCTCAAAGCCGGAGATCGGTGTGCAGTAGCTTTGAAGCCCGATGGTACGGCCTGCCATGTAAGCGCTTACGTCAGGTGTAACGCCATACTTGCTGCAAGCTTTGGTGTGCTCGTTCAGTTTGTCGGAGGTGTAGCCAGCGCGGCCATCAACGACCCCGATGCCCTGCCAATCCCCGATCTTGCAATCTTCTTCAGAAAGAGAGGCACACCCGCTCAGTGCCAACCCAAGTCCCACAACAGCTAAAACTACCCGCATCCCCAACATGCCTTCTAATCGGTCCATCCGATTGGGCAGTGCCCCGCACATCTGAATGGACAAAATTGGAATCTATGAAAACCCACATAGGAGACTTAACCTGAACGCTTGCTGAATACAAATGTTCGCGATATGTTCTCATTATGGAATCATATAGCTCTCGATTCGAGAGACAACCCCTTTTCAGTAGGTATTGGATACTCAGATGACAAAGACCATGGAGTTTAAAGGACGTTGTTTATGCGGAGAAGTCGCCTTTGAAGGTGAGGCACCAGACGAACCAATCAGCACCTGTCATTGCAAGCAATGTCGGCAGTGGGGGAGTGGCCCGTTTGATGCCTACAGCCTGCCTCTGAAGAACCTGCAGTTCACTGCGGGGGAAGATGCCGTCAAGTACTACGAATCCTCTGATTTTGCACGCCGAGGCTTCTGCTCAAAATGTGGCTCAAACCTTTTCTGGCATGCAGACCGCCACCCACAATGGAAAGATCGCATCTCGATTGCAGTGGGCGCCTTGGAACAGCAACTGGCTTGAGTGCAGGCAACCACATTTTCTGTGCTGCTAAGGCTGATTACTATGAAATTGAGGATGGTCGCCCGCAGTATGCCCATGAGGATTAAGGGGCAGATGTATCCATATCGGATTGTCTTGGCGGATACGCGAAATGTATGGGGAAGTAGGTATGTCTGATCTGAAGATCTATAAAGGGAAGTGCCTCTGTGGTGAGGTTTCATTCAAAGCAGAAGCACCCAAAAAAGAGGTTGGCCTATGCCATTGCACCATGTGCCGCCGCTGGAACAGTGGCCCGTTCCATGCTCTGGCGGTTCCGTTTGATGCTTTGAAAGTTGAGAGCGGCGAAGAGAATATCTCCTATTACCGCTCATCTGATTACGCAAGACGCGCCTTTTGCAGCAACTGTGGCAGCAGCCTGTTTTATCACGGAGACAAAATCCCCGAGATTGCTCATGAAGTTTACTTCAGCGCTGGGCTGCTGGAAGAGCCGACAGGTCTGAAAATGGCAGGTCACATCTTCTGCGCCAGCAAAGGCGATTACTACGAAATAGAAGGAGACCTGCCTCAACACGAAACAGTCTAGTAAAACCGGTGCAAGGTGAGCGGCTGGATCAGAGCTTGTCCCTAACAGGCTCTAGCTCCATCCGTTCTCCCACATATAGTCCAGTGCTTCACGATAGGTTGGGAACTTGAACTTGTAACCCAGTGCGCCTTTGAGCTTCGCGTTGCTTGCACGCTTCACCTCGCCATAAAACGAGATTGCCATTGGCGAAAGGTCCGCATCTTCAAAAGCAATTGCTGGCGGTGGTTCAACGCCCATCAGACGGGCGGCATACTCCACCACATCTTCAGGCGGGCAAGGCGCATCATCAGAAACGTTGAAGATGCCCGATGCATTGTCCTCAAACGCATGCTGAACTGCACCCGCGATATCACTCACGTGAATGCGGTTAAAGACCTGACCTTCCTTGATAATCCGGCGCGCTTTGCCCTTGTCCAGATTGCATAGAGCGTTCTGTCCACGGCCATAGATACCAGCAAGGCGTAGAATGCTGACCGGGATGCCGCTTTCTTCAGAAAATGCAAGCCATTCCTTCTCCGCTTCAAGGCGCAGCTTGGAGCGTTTGGAGGTTGGATTACACTCAGCTGTTTCTGTAACCCATCGGCCCTCATGGTCACCATAAACGCCGATGGTGGAAAGGTAGCAGATCGCTGTTGGCTTCGATTCTGCTACAGCATCCCGTGCCACGTTCAGCAAAGGATCGCCATCATCGGTTGGGGCAGCTGAAACCAGAATGTGTGTTGCAGACGAAATCGCCTCTAACAGCTCATCACTTGCTGTTTCACCATCAAAAAGGATCGGATGAATCCCTTTGGATTGCAGGTCCGCCATTTTCTCCTCGGAGCGGGTTGTCCCGCCAATCCAGGAAAACTCGGTTCCGTACATTTTCACAAAATGGCGAGCTGAGTATCCAGCTCCCAAAATCAACAAGCGCATTCCAAGCCCCCCGGCATACGTCTACAGCTTCAGATAGTTCCTGCGCACTTCATAAAGCATCACAGCCGTTGCTACAGCCAAATTCATTGAATCGGCTTGCCCCGCCTGCGGAATTTTCACCAGATCAGAGCAAGTGTCGGCCAGCTTATCACTCAGGCCTGCCTGCTCATTGCCCATCATCAAAATGACAGGTTCTTTATAGTCTACAGCACGATAGTCCTTATCGCCGCGCAAGTGCGTACCAACCACAGGGCCCGGCCAGCTCTTGCGAAACTCAACGAACTCATCCGCAGTACAACGCACAATTGGCATGTGGAACAGAGAGCCCATCGTCGCACGTACGGTCTCAACAGCAAATGGGTCGGTCGTGTCGTCAATCAGGATCACGCCTGTTGCGCCAACCGCATCGCCTGTACGGATAATGGTGCCCAGATTGCCCGGATCGCGCACACGGTCCAACGCAATCCATGTGGTCGCGCTTTTCGGGTCGATATCGCTCAGCTTCAGTGTCTGCTGCTCGTAAACCCCAACAACCATCTGAGGGTTATCACGGCGAGTGATAGCACCAAGAACTGCCGTGTTGACCTCAAGGATCAAAGCTCCCCGGGCTTTCGCCTTTGCAGCAGCCTCAAGAGCAATCTTGTTTTCACGAGCTTCCGGCCCAAGCGCCAGATAACGTACGCCCCAACCAGCTTCCAGAGCGTCTGTTGCCAGTTTCAGACCTTCGGCAACAAACAGCCCGCTCTGCCGGCGGTGCTTCCGCTGTGCAACGAGACCTTTGATTTCCTTCACAATCGGGTTGGAATGTGAAGTGATCTGTTTAACAGCACCTGGGCGTTGGTTTTGCTTGAATTCCATCAGTTATGCTCCCTCAGCCTTAGTATTGTCAGGTGCGCTCCACCGGCTGAAGAGGGAGGTTGAGAGCAATCGTGGTCCATTAAGTTCGCGAATAGCCAGCTCACCGGATTCAATCGTTCCCGGCAGGCCATCAAGGCATTCACGCATCAATTCATGAGAAGACAGGAAGCTGGCGCGAATGGCGTAGCTCGACATCAGCAGGAACTGCGCATTTGGTGACAGCAGTTTGCGTACGCAGGCCAGCATATGCGGCACGTTCTCAAAGAAGTCCCAGACTTCACCGTTTGGTCCGCGGCCATACTTCGGCGGATCAAGGATAATGCCGTCATAGGTATTCCCACGGCGCACTTCCCGCTCCACAAACTTCATTGCGTCATCGCAGATCCAGCGAATTGGCTTGTCTTCAAGGCCGGAAAGCTCCTGGTTTTCGCGAGCCCAGCCAATCGCTTTTTTGGAAGCGTCCACGTGAGTGACATGCGCGCCAAGGGCAGCAGGCAGCAGCGATGCCAGTCCGGTGTATCCAAACAGGTTGAGGATCTTCAGCTGGCGGTCTGATTTCTTGATCTGCTGACCAACCCAATCCCAGTGGGCTGCCTGCTCAGGGAATACGCCAACATGGCGGAAAGACATGAACTGGCCGTTGAAGGTGGCCGGTCCGTACTTCATCTGCCAGATTTCATCGACTTGCTTAGCAAACTTCCAGCGGCCCGGACCTTCTTCCTCAACGTCGCCGGTAAAGATTGCATCTGCGCGCTTCCAATCGCTCTCTGGCAGGCGTGGTGCACCCATTGCTTGAGCTTCCGGGCGAATGACCGTGTAACGACCATACCGTTCCAGCTTCTGGCCATGCCCCATGTCCAGCAGCGCGTAGTCTTCCCAGCCATTCATCTCCACCATCACCGGCAAGATGCTGGCAGGCGTTTTGAAGCGGGCGGAGGTTGGCTTGTGCTCACGCACGATCGGCTCAACGGCAACAGGTGCCGGAGCTGAACGTGGTTGCTCACGTCGATTTGAACGGTTTGCAGCCGTGTTCTCTTTCTGGCCACCACGAGCGTCGCGGGCAGGGCGTGTGTCGCGTCCGTCTCGATTATCGCGTTTAGCGGCAAAGCTGCGCTTCGGACCATTGTCCTTCCGCGAACCGCCTTTTTTAGATTGCGCATTGCGGGCCCGTGGAGCGCCGCCTTTTGGTGATTTACTCAAGGATGTTGCCTTTGATTTTCTGCGCACAAACGCGAGGCCAAGCCTCACGCTGAATTCGTTTATTTAATGAAAAGGCATTAAGGCGATGACGCCCTCTGGTCAACGCTTTAGCGCAAAACAAGCTCTTTACCGTTAAGTGAGTATCCACAGCGGGGAAACTCCAACATATCTCAGGACTGATAAAACGTCATTGTCTTCTGAAAAGAAGTTTTGAGCATCCATGACAATTTTAACACGAGAGGTACTTGTCTTTTCACTCGATTTAAGTCCAATCTACATGACGTGGAATGCAAAAGTGACCTTAAGGCGCGGAGCTACCTAAAGGAAGCACTGAAAAGAACGAGGGGGCCAATCCATGGAAATGTCTGGAGAGCAGCAAATACCTGCGAGTCAGGAAAAGGTTTGGGAAGCTCTCAACGATCCTGAGTTGCTGAAAAAATGTATCCCCGGTTGCGATAGTCTGGAAAAAACCTCTGACACCGAAATGACCGCAACGGTCACAGCCAAGGTTGGCCCGGTGAAGGCGAAGTTCAAAGGAGAAGTGACGCTCTCCGATCTGAACCCGCCAAACTCCTACAAGATCTCTGGTGAAGGCAAAGGCGGCGTTGCAGGTTTTGCGAAGGGCTCAGCAGATGTAACCCTCTCAGAGAGTGGGGATGGCACTCTTCTGAGTTATGAGGTTAATGCAAAGGTTGGCGGCAAACTTGCTCAGCTAGGAAACCGACTGATCGACTCAACAGCCAAGAAAATGGCGGAGGAGTTTTTCTCTAACCTGAACAGAGAACTTGGCGGGACACCTGCAGCGGATAAGGACGAGGCGCTTGAGTCCGTTGAACTGGATCAGGGCTTGATTGAAAAAGCAAAATCAATCGCCAACGAGCACGCCATTGAAGGATCAGTCGAAGCAATCGCTGATGCAGAGCACGCATTGGAAGATGCAGTTAAGGATGTTGAGGAGAAGGTTGAAGTTGCAGCGGGCAAAGGATTTTTAGGTGGTCCGCTGGGTTGGGGCCTGATCGCCCTTATTGTTTTACTTGGACTTTATTGGTTGCTTGGAACCTAAGAATTTGGCGGTCGTAATCGGTCGGGTGCGGAGAGGGTACTTGGTTGACAAATGGCCCCGCCGAATATCAAGGCCTCTGGCCTAAATTACAACCAACTGCGTTGATAGGACGGGAGATCCTGATCAGGGCTGTTGGCTTCATAGTCTGCGGACGCGAAATGCAGGCTTTATTGAGGGAGGAAAACCATGACGACTGTCTCTATGACGGTGAATGGAAAGCAGATTTCTGGTGAGGTCGAAGACCGCACCCTTTTGTCTACATTTCTGCGCGAAAATCAGGGACTAACCGGAACACACGTTGGCTGTGACACCTCACAGTGTGGAGCTTGCCTTGTTCATATGGACGGCAAGGCAGTCAAATCGTGCAGCATGCTTGCTGTGCAGGCATCTGGCTCTGCTGTTACCACCATTGAAGGCATTTCCCAGAACGGCCAGCTGCACATCATGCAGAAAGCCTTCAAGGAAAACCACGGCCTTCAGTGCGGTTTCTGCACGCCTGGCATGATCATGTCCGCAATTGATATGGTCAATCGCCTTGGTACCGATCTGGACGAAAAAACAATCCGCCATGAGCTGGAAGGCAACATCTGTCGTTGCACCGGCTACCACAACATCGTCAAGGCAATCAAAGCCGCAGCTGATGAAATGGCGGAAGTCCTCGAAGCCGCAGAATAATCCAGAATTGACTGCTCTGTAGTCCGGCTTCGCCCTGTTTCAGGTGCGTTGGACGCCCGGGCTCTATGACAGTTGCTGAAGTTAACCTTCCGGGAGGGGATGGAAATGACAGCAGAAGGAATTGGCGCACGAGTGCTGCGCAAGGAAGACAAAAGATTTTTGACAGGAAATGGCCGCTACACAGATGACATGACCATGCCACGCATGGGCTATGCGGCTTTTGTTCGTTCAACACACGCCCATGCACGCATCACGTCCATCAATACAGATGAAGCGATGAAAATGCCTGGTGTTGATGCTGTCTTGAACGGCCATCAGCTGGTGGCAGACGGCATTGGCAACATCATCTGCGGATGGATGATCCATTCCAAAGACGGTTCCCCAATGAACATGGGCGCTTATCGTGCTCTGGAATCCGAAATTGTCCGCTACGTTGGGCAGGCCATCGCAGTCGTGGTTGCTGACACCCCGCAGCAGGCGCGTGATGCAGCTGATGCTGTTGTCGTGGAATACGAAGAGCTGCCAGTTGTCGTCGATAGCTCGATGCATTGAAAGAAGGAGCGCCTCAGCTCCATCCGGAAGCAGCAGGCAACCTCATTTACGATTGGGAAATCGGTGAGGAAGCAGCAACCAACGAAGCATTCGCAAACGCTGCCCATATCACCAAGATGGATATCGACAACAACCGCCTCGTTCCAAACCCAATGGAACCGCGTGCGGCGCTTGCTCATTTCGATCCATCAGAAGAGCACTACACGCTCTACACTACATCTCAGAACCCGCATGTGGCCCGCTTGGTACTCTCAGCATTCTACAACGTAGCTCCTGAGAACAAACTGCGTGTGATTGCGCCGGATGTCGGCGGTGGTTTTGGCTCCAAGATCTTTATTTATCCGGAAGAGATCGCTTGTCTCTGGGCAACAAAGCGTGTTGGCCGTCCGGTGAAATGGACCTCGGATCGCACCGAAGCATTCCTCACAGATGCTCACGGTCGTGATCACCACACCACCGCAGAACTGGCGCTGGATGCGAACAATAAGATCACCGGTTTCCGTGTGAAGACAGTCGCCAATCTCGGCGCATACATGTCGTTGTTCTCATCTTCCGTTCCAACCTACCTGTACGCAACGCTGCTGTCGGGCCAGTACAACATTCCAAACATCTACGCGAATGTGAAAGCGGTCTACACCAACACCACTCCGGTGGATGCGTACCGCGGTGCAGGTCGTCCGGAAGCCACGTATGTGGTGGAACGCATGATGGAAACCGCTGCGAAAGAAGTTGGCATGGCGCCAGCAGAATTCCGCCGTGTTAACTTCGTCCGCGAGTTCCCGCACCAGACACCTGTGATCATGGCCTATGATGCCGGTGACTACGAAGCCTCCCTCGATGCAGCCATGAAGGCCATCGATTATGGTGGCTTTGGTCAGCGTCGGGCCCAGTCCGAAGCTGCTGGCAAGCTACGTGGCATGGGCATGTCCTGCTACATTGAGGCATGCGGTATCGCACCGTCTCAGGCCGTTGGTTCTCTTGGTGCTGGTGTTGGTCTTTGGGAGTCCGCTGAGGTTCGCGTGAACGCTGTTGGAACCATTGAGGTTCTCACCGGCTCACACAGCCACGGTCAGGGGCACGAGACCACCTTCGCACAGCTGGTTTCAGATCGCCTTGGTCTGCCAACGGAAAGCATTTCCATCGTGCATGGTGACACCGACAAAGTGCAAATGGGCATGGGCACATACGGCTCCCGCTCCGGAGCAGTCGGCATGTCTGCGATTGCCAAGGCCCTCGACAAAGTTGAAGCCAAAGCGAAGAAGATCGCAGCTCACCTGATGGAAGCTTCCGAAGGTGATATCGAGATCGAGGATGGTGAACTCAAAGTCGCCGGAACAGATAAGAAGCTCACCTTCACCGAAGTGGCTCTCGCTGCTTACACAGCCCACAACCTGCCGGAAGGCATGGAGCCGGGCCTGAAGGAAGGCGCGTTCTACGATCCAACCAACTTCACATTCCCGGCTGGGTGTTACATCTGTGAGGTGGAAGTAGATCCGGATACCGGCGTTGTCTCCATCGAGAACTTCGTGGCAGCAGATGACTTCGGCACCATCATCAACCCGATGATCGTGGAAGGTCAGGTCCATGGCGGTTTGGTGCAGGGCATCGGTCAGGCCATGCTGGAGAACACTCAGTATGACGACCACGGTCAGCTGCTCACGGCATCCTACATGGACTACACCATGCCACGTGCAGATGATGTTCCATCCTTCAAGCTGGAAACTACAGTCACCGAATGCCCGGGCAACCCGCTCGGCATGAAAGGCTGTGGTGAAGCTGGCGCGATCGGATCACCACCTGCTGTCATCAACGCCGTAACGGACGCTCTTGGCATCCGCGACATGAATATGCCTGCCTCGCCAAATCGCGTCTGGCAGCTCATTCAAGACAACGGCATGAAGCAGGCAGCGGAGTAAAACGGTGACACAGGCTGGCGCAAAACCGACATTGGATCACAAGTTCATTGCCATTGAACTCAACCAGCGAGCATGGGCTCTTCTTGAAAAAGAAGGCCGCTCGCCGGAGGAAAATGACGAGATGCTCCATGTCGCTCACGCCAGCCTCTGGCACTGGCTTCAGATTGGGACGAAAGTCAATCACCAACGCGGGTTATGGCTCGTGGGCCGTGTCCATGTTTTGCTCGGAAACCGTGAAGCAGCAATGCGTTACGCCCAGCAGACAAAGGACATGACCGAAGCTCATCAGGACGACATGGCGGACTTCGACCATGCCTACGCCTCTGAGCTTCTGGCACGTGCCACTCTGCTCTCAGGTAAAGAAGGCGAAGCAGCAGCTCTTTTCCGAAAAGCTGCACGTCTTGGCCAACTGATCCATGGAGAGCAGAACCGCAAGATTTTCTTCTCAGATCTGGAAGCCATTCCGTATCCGAAAGCCGAATTATCCGATTTAAACTCATAGCAACTCTGCCAAAGACCCCATTAGGGGATGGGAGGCTAAAAATGTACGAGACCAAATATCATCGCGCTTCGACCGTGTCGGATGCAGCGGCAATGCTGAAAAACGCAGATGACGGTAAACTGCTTTCTGGCGGTCAGACCCTGATCCCAACCATGAAGCAACGCCTTGCTGCACCAAGCGATCTGATCGACCTACGTCATATCGATGAAATCGCAGGCATCATGAAACAGGCTGATGGTTCTATCCGCATCGGTGCTGCCACGTGCCACGCAGATGTGGCTGCCAACGAAGATGTCAAAGCCGCTCTTCCGGGACTGGCTGATCTGGCATGCACCATCGGCGATCCTCATGTGCGTCACATGGGCACTATTGGCGGCTCCATCGCCAACAACGATCCGGCAGCGGATTATCCAGCGGCTCTGCTGGCTCTCGGCGCAACCATCGAGACCAATAAGCGCGAGTTTTCTGCGGAAGACTTCTTCACCGGCATGTTCGAAACAGCACTGGATGAAGATGAGATCGTGACTGCGGTTGTCTTCCCAACCGCATCCAACACCGCTTACGCCAAGTTCCCGAACCCAGCTTCCCGCTATGCATGGCAGGCGTGTTTGTAGCGAAGACAAGTGCTGGAGCACGTGTTGCGGTGACTGGTGCTGGACAGGACGGTGTGTTCCGCATGCAGGACATGGAAAAGGCATTGGATAGCAACTGGTCTGCTGATGCGGTTGCGGGCATGGCACCTTCCGCTGATGACATGCTTTCAGACATCCACGGCACCGCTGCATATCGCGCCAATCTGGTGACGGTTATGGCAAAACGTGCTGTTGCTGCATCCAGTTAAGCGTTTTGGGAGGAGGGGCCTTGTCCCTTCTCCTCACTTCTCCATTGTCATATAGCCAGCGTTCTGAGTGCGCTGGAAGGTGATGGCCGCGTATCCGTGCACCTCACCCAGATAGGCCAGCAATGCGGAGAGGAAGGTCGTAAGGCCGATCAGCTCAAAGCTTTCTTCCAGAATATAAAAGATCTTATAGCCAAGCGCATCATAACCTTCGCTGCCTGCAAACACGGCTCCCAGCATCTCAAAACCGATT
The DNA here is from genome assembly GCF_001310815.1 of Pseudovibrio denitrificans JCM 12308. GTDB lineage: Bacteria > Pseudomonadota > Alphaproteobacteria > Rhizobiales > Stappiaceae > Pseudovibrio > Pseudovibrio denitrificans. The sequence goes on along the minus strand of NZ_BAZK01000010.1, from coordinate 164,547 downwards.
GCGCCAGACAGATAGATACTGCCTGAAATCACAAACAGAAGAGCAAAGCGCCGTGGCAGTCGGGCGAGAAAACGCAGATAAATCAACCCGAGCGCGCCTACCAGAACTACTGCAGGTAAGACCCACGCAAAGTAGAGGGCACCGCTCAAATCAAACGCATTTCGCAGAGGATCAATGGTGACTTCATGGATCGCGATGTTCTCATCAACGGACATGTAAAGAAAGCCAAGCGCCAATCCCATCCAGTAAAGCCAGTTCTGAGGCTTGGCAGAATGCCGCTCAATCACGCCAATCAGGGCCGTCAGTCCAGAAATGCACAGCATCACCATGGAAGAGAACCAGGCGCCGAGGTTGAGTTCCTCGTCCAGCGAGATGTGACGCAGGTCTTTCAGCGGCGTTTCAATGCCAACTGTGTCAACAAACACCTGCTGCACGATGCCAAGCAGTATGATGAGGAGCACCATGCCGTAGAGAACGACAGGCACTCGTTTCAAATTAACCGCAGGCATGTGCTTGATCCCCCAACGCTTCCCGATGCAACCAGCTAACTAAATCAGAGGATCTATAAAAAAGAGCTAAGAAAAATTGCCAGCATCAGAGACGAGTGATCCCCTCCACCGGCCACAAAAAAGGGCGCTCAAAGCGCCCCTTTCGCGTTTCACATAAGAACGCGTTTAAACGTGCTGACCGCCGTTGATATGTATTTCAGCGCCTGTCACGTAGGAAGATGGAGCCGAACACAGGAAGTAGATGGTATCAGCCACCTCAGAGGTGCTGCCCAGACGGCGCATCGGAATGGTCTCGACGATCTTCTCGGTGCCCGGTGACAGGATGGAGGTATCAATCTCACCTGGTGCAATCGCGTTGACGCGTACGCCATGCGGACCAAAGTCAGCAGCCATTTCGCGTGTCAGGGAAGCAAGAGCTGCCTTGGAGGTCGCATATGCGGTACCAGCGAACGGATGGACCCGGCTACCAGCAATGGAGGTGACGTTCACAACAGAACCTCTGGCCGCCTTCAACTCCTCAAACAAACCACGAGCCAGCATAATTGGTGCAAAGAAGTTTACCTGAAACACATTTCGCCATGTTTGCATTGGCGTGGTCAGAGAATCGAGGCGTTGGCCTTCATCATCCTTCGGGCTGATGCCGGCATTGTTGACCAAGGCGTGCAACATGGAACCGTTGTCCTGAAGGCGCTCTTTAATCTGGGCAACTGCTTTTTCCAGATTTTCCGCGTCACCCAGGTCGACCTCAATATGGTCTTCCGGTCCGGATGGCCAGGGACACTTGTCAGAAAAGGGTTGTCTGGAACAGCTAATGACCCGATAACCCGCCGAAGAAAACTTTTTTACCGTTGCGTGGCCGATTCCGCGGCTCGCACCTGTCAAAACGATTGTCTTGCGGAGATCCTTCGTCGTTTGGTTGGTGTTCATAGGGGCTTTGCTCGTGATAGGACTGCAGGAAACTGGAGTATTATTCTCTAGTTTTAAGAGATCTACAGATTATATAATGCTTTGCAAGCGAAATTGGGAGCCCGAAAGCAACCAACAATGATCATTTGTCACTGCAACGTCATTAATGACAAACAAATAAAACAAGCTGCACGGGAGCTTTGTGAGAATCCGGAGGGTGGTGTCCCTACTCCGGGAGCGGTATTTCGTCACCTCGGGTACAGGCCAAAATGTGGTGGTTGCTTTAAAAGCATCATCGAAGTTGTATATGCTGAGGCTGAACAAGTTAAAGATGACTCTGGACAGTAACTTGGAATTATTCTAAAAAAGGTCAATACCTCAATTTGTCAAGGAGAGAGTGACATGAAGGGTGAACCTAAAGTACTGGAATATCTCAATAAGGCGCTCCGCCACGAGCTGACTGCAGTTAATCAATACTGGCTGCACTACCGTCTCCTTGAAGACTGGGGCTTCACAAAGCTTGCAAAGAAAGAACGCGAAGAGTCCATCGAAGAGATGGAACATGCTGACAAGCTGATCGAGCGCATCATCTTCCTCGAAGGTCATCCGAATCTGCAGACACTTGATCCGCTGCGCATCGGTCAGGACCTCAAGGAATGTCTTGAATGCGATCTGGCTGGCGAATACTCCGCACGTGCTCTGTACAAGGAAGCACGCGAAGTTTGTCGCGACGAAGGCGACTACGTCACCATGAAACTCTTTGAAGACCTGATGGCAGACGAAGAAGGTCACATCGACTTCCTCGAAACCCAGCTGGAACTTCTGGAAAAGATCGGCGTCGAGCGCTACGGCCTGCTGCAGGCAACCCCTGCAAACGAAGGCGAATAAGCTTTACGCGCATGATTTTGAAAGGCCGGAGAGAGACGCGCTCTCCGGCTTTTTTTATGGCGTATTCCCGAAAAGTGAGAACCGGTTTTCGGAGAAGAATACGCGGCTTACTCTACTTGCGCGGCTTTGCCCGACGCGTCGCTTCTGCATCCAGCGGATTATCCGGCCAAGGATGCTTTGGATACTGCCCCTTCATATCAGCCTTCACATCTGCCATGATCCTTGCCAGAACCCCGGCAGGTCCTTGGTGATCTGAATTGGCCGCTGGGCAGGGGAGAGCAGCTGCAACACCAGCTGGATCTTTCCGCCGCAAATACTTGGATGCTGAGCAAGTCCGAATAGCTCCTGTACCCGAACGGAAAGCATTGGCCCTTGTTCGCCATCATAATCAATCGGAATGCGTGATCCTGTTGGCACCACAAAGTGAGAGGGTGCCAGATTGTCCAGTTCTGTGCTCAACTCCCACGGCACAAGCGTAGACAGCGCATCACCCAACGTGCTTGCGTCCACTTGTGAAAGAGCAGTCTTTCCAGCAAGGAATGGACGCAGCCAACCAAAGTCAGCATCCAGCGCCTTATCACTTAGGTCTGGCCATTCTTTTCCGGCGGTTCTGCGCAGATAGTTCACCCGTCCGCGATAGCGCAGCTGATCCTTGCTCCATGGCAGACGAACTGCGCCTTTGCGAGCAATCTGCTCCAGCAGCGCATCGGTGATGGCTTCCGGATCAGGATCAGTGATCTTCTTTTCTTCCAAGACCAACTTGCCGAGCACACGCTGTCGAACGGCCTTGATGACACCATCAGGCATAAACTGAACGTGCTCTTTCTCGCGAATGTGCGAGGCAAAACGGGCTTCCAGTTCTTTGAAAGAAAGTGGAGCGGCCAGCAGAATACGAGCGCGAGCAGCTGTGCCGGTAATTTCCGCAATGCTGAGAAACTTCTCCGCATAAAGCGCTTCGCTCTCTTCCAGTTGCGCACCTCGGCCATTGGCAAGACGGAAACTGCCCCGAGCACCACGCTGCTGTGCAATGCGGTCCGGATAGGCAAGGCTCAGAATGTCGCCTGCATCCTCAAAGTTGGCGCGCTGAGAAGACTGCCCGCCAACCAGCTTCACCCAGCGCTTCGCTTGTGCTCGGGCTTCCTTACCCCGTTGGCTCTGGTCCTGCATCAACCGGCGCAAACGATCACGCAGGTCCGTTGATCGCCCACCCAATCCATGCTCACCGATGATCACAGCAATCAGAGACGCCAGTTCTGCCTGATCTTCCTGTGCGGCTTGAACCAGCATATGCCCAAGGCGGGGATGCAATGGCAGACCAGCAAGATCACGCCCTGCTTTCGTCAGGCTACCGTCCACGTTCAGCGCATCCAGTTCTTCCAGCAGTTCCTTAGCTTCAGACCAGGCAGCAGCAGGAGGCGGTGTCATGAACCTCAGCTGCGCAGGATCAGCAACACCCCAGTTTGCCACATCCAGCACCAAGCCGGAGAGGTCACTCTCCAAAATCTCAGGCTTTTCAGCAGCAGGTAGCGCTTTGGTCTGTGCTTCTTCCCAAAGGCGATAACAGATACCCGGCTCAACGCGGCCCGCACGGCCCTTGCGCTGCTCAGCAGTTGCGCGGGAGACCTTCACGGTTTCAAGACGGGTCAGCCCCGTTTGTGGGTCATAGCGTGGGACGCGGGAAAGGCCAGAGTCGATAACAATGCGCACGCCTTCAATGGTCAAAGAGGTCTGGGCAATCGCCGTGGTCAGTACCACTTTCCGGCGTCCAGTCTTGGCTGGGCGAACAGCCAGATCCTGCGCTTTACTATCCAGTGCACCGTAAAGCGGAGCTATGTCCACATCCGCGCCAACACGTCCTTCCAGCAAGGACTGCGTGCGCTTGATCTCGCCTTGTCCCGGCAAGAACACAAGGACGGAGCCTGTCTCTTCTGCAAGAGCTGACCGAACGGCCCGCGCGATCTGATCTTCCAGCCGGCCACGAGGATCGCGGCCAATGTAGTGCGTCTCAACCGGATACTGACGGCCTTCACTCTTCAGGATCGGCGCATCATCCAGCAGCTTGGAAACCTCTGCCGCATCCAGCGTTGCAGACATTGGGACAATGCGCAGATCATCCCGCAAAGCTTCCTGAACATCCAAAGCAAGCGCAAGGCCCAGATCACCATCCATGGAGCGCTCATGGTATTCATCGAACAATACAGCAGCCACGCCGGAAAGTTCCGGGTCATCAAGGATCATGCGGGTGAAGACACCCTCGGTCACCACCTCAATGCGGGTCTTCGTGGAAACCTTGCTATCCATGCGCACGCGATAACCGACAGTCTCGCCAATGCTCTCACCAAGCGTATGGGCCATGCGCCGTGCAGCAGCACGGGCGGCAAGGCGGCGTGGTTCCAGCACAATGATCTTGCCATCTTCCCGCCAGTGCATCCAGCAAAGCCAGCGGGACGCGCGTTGTTTTACCTGCACCCGGCTCAGCAACAAGCACTGCATTGGTGTTTTGCTCAAGAGCTGTGAGTAGATCCGGCAGGATTGCTTCGATTGGCAAAGAGGAAGACGTCATGGGCTCCGCAAAATGTAGGCGTCAAAAAAGCTAAAGCAGTTCACCTGTGTCAACTAAAATGCGAACTGCTTTAGTGTTTAATCTATGCAAAGCTGCTTCCAGTCAAATTGGAATTTAGGCCCTGACTTAGTCCGCGGTCTTGGTGTCCTTGCGGTGCCAGCTGCGGCCCGTCAGGTCCACCAGATACTCATCTGGCGCACGGGTATAAGCCGCAAGGCCTTCAAGGGCTGGGCTTTTGTGTGTGATGATGTAAGTCGGAATGGACTTCATGATGCCTTCATGCGGTGCCTTGGCTTCAAAAGCAGCCCGGAATTCACCACCGTGCAGCCAATGCGAGATCTTTGGCGGAATGCCGCCAGCCAGATACACACCACCGCGCGCCAGATTGGTGATGGCAAAGTCACCAGCCACACGGCCAAGTGCAGCACAGAACAGCCGCAGCACCTTCTGCGCAACCTCATCCCCGTCATCTGCTGCCAAAGGCACATCAGATGGCTTCTCATAGGTGCGGTAAACGCCGTCTGCCTGCAGAACGGCTTTGGCAAGGCGAACCAGTCCAGCGCCACAAACAATCTGTTCAGCGCCAACACGGCCACCAATGCGCTCGATGTACGGCCAGATGCGATACTCTTCTTCGCTGAGTGGGCCAAGTTCCACATGACCGCCTTCGCCCGGAACCGGAATCCACTTGCCGCAAGACCGGATCATCGCACCAGCGCCAAGCCCGGTGCCCGGCCCAACGACAAACTTGGTCGCATTCTGGATAGTTTCACCGCCGCCCACCTGATCAACATCCATTGGTGAGAGGGAAGGTAGGGCAAGCGCCTGTGCTTCAAAGTCGTTGAGAATAACAACCTGCTCCAGCCCAAGCTCTTTAATCAGAGCAGGGGGCTCAATCACCCAGCTGGCATTGGTCAACGCAATCCGGTCGCTGGAAACAGGAGCCGCGACAGCCAGAACAGCAGAGCGTGGAGCAGCATAACCTTGGTCCAGCACACCGGCACGAATGGCATCCTGAATAGTCGCATGCGCTTTCGTCCCTTCCTGACCGCACAGTTTGGTCGGTTCATTAGGGCCTTCGATCAGCGCAAAGCGGGCATTCGTGCCGCCGATGTCAGCGACAAGGACCGGATAGGGCAGGTTTCTTGTAAGCGGAGCAGAGTGCAGCATTTATAAGTGTGACTTTATTATTGGCTGGAAATTTCTGGTGTCTGGGAAGAGGTAGAGAGCCCCGCAAGACGTGCAGAACGCAAAATGATGTCTGCAGTACTGCGGTTCAGAGCCATCGGAATATCATAGACAAGCGCCAGACGCATCAGTGCCTTCACGTCCACATCATGCGGCATAGGGGAGAGCGGGTCGACAAAGAAGAACAGACCATCCAGCGCACGCTCGGCAATCATCGCACCAATCTGCTGGTCTCCACCGAGCGGACCACTTTTCATGCGTTCTACATCCAGAGAAGGGCATGCATCCTGAATACGGCCACCCGTTGTACCCGTCGCAAAAAGCTTATAGTCCGCCAGTTTGCTTTCATGCTGTTTGGCAAACGCGACCATTTCATCTTTTTTGGCATCGTGGGCGATAAGGGCGAGAGTTCTACGCTCAGTCATTTTGGCTCCGTCAACACGTCGCTGGAGCGCATCCCGTAGGTGGATCCGTTAATTCGGACTGGGACACGCACAAACAAAAGCTCAGAGCTTGCCTGAAAATGTACGCGGCATGCTCTAAGCCTCTTGGGATTACTTATCCTTTAGCGCGTCTTGACAGGGTTTGAAAGAGACAACTTGCGCCGTTTGTGCCTGTTATTTGAGCGGCGACAAACGGCAGCAGGTCATGCACAGGTTTCCGAAACCTTTCGGAGCCTGAGTGCATTAGTCAAACAGTGAGCACATCACCGTATCTCTGCGGGACTTGGCGCGGATGAACTTGGGTTGGTCATCGACAAGACCAGCAATCTCCAACACAAGCTTCATGCGGATTGCATCACTGAAGCCTTCCTTGGAGCGCACGGGAATCGAAAATGCGCCCGGACCGCCTATGACACAGTCCTCATAGTAATGGTCCAGATGCAGCATGGACTGCCAGGAGATGCTCTCTTCCTTCAGCATCAGTGGCAAGCCATTGACCGTAACACCTTGCGCGATCGCAGCATCGCGCGCTTCGGTCACTGCACTACCCTGATTGTTCGGACCATCGCCAGAAATGTCGATGACACGACGCATGCCGTTATACTCATTGGCCGTAACCAGATTGACCGCTTGCGTCAGAGCCGAGGAAATGGAGGTACGCTGTACGCGGCGCAAAGGAGCCTCCGCGATTTTGCCAGCAAACTTGCCAGCCGATGCCTTGTCTGAAATGACGGTCCAGTCCGCAACAACAAAGTGCTCATCCTTGCCTCCCCACTCCATATAGGCAACAGCAATGCGACCGATGGGGCCGTATTTGATCGCATCAAGCACCTCGTCAGATGTCAGTGCCGCAACATACCCTTCTCTCTGAACGCGCTGTTCCTCCGGGTCCATACTTTGCGAAATGTCCACGGCCAGAACCAGTTCAAGATCCACTTCCTTGGACATGTCGAAATTCAAAGATGCATGAGTGTTAGAATTAGCCAGGATGGGGGTTGAGAACAAGAAACCACCAAGTGCGAATGCGCCCGCAATCGCTTTGAGGGTCTTTGTGCACATGGGCCGCATTTTCAGCCTCCTTTTTTACAAGGTTCAGGGTGTCCCGGTCACGACCTCCCCACCTCAATTTTTTTATTTTGCTGTAATCGGCACTGAGCTAACGAAAACAGGTTACATCCATAGTATTCCTTAGGTCATCCATGAATGTGGAAGACCATTCACTAGCATTGATATATATAGGGTTGTATTAAGCTGGCTCTGTCGAAAATAACTGTTTGATTTGCCAGTAAACGCAATCTGAAGATTTTGCGGCGACAAATGATCACCGAGTTAGCGCGTTGAAAATATTTTGTTTATTTCACTAATATTCAGAGTTGATCAAATGTTACATAAAGTTGATTAATTTCTTCATGATCGCTTTGCGATTTGGTCTCTCAGAGTGAGTCGACACCTAAGTAATTTCCGCAAGTACTTGAATCGAAACTATTTGATTTTATTAGTATGGCAAAAACAGTGGTTTAGTTAGCTAGCAGTAAGATTCTGCAAATCGCGACCTTTATTTCCTTGACCTTCCGTTTCACCTAATGCAAATGTGTGTTTGAAATATTTCTCACCTCGTGAAGAAATATTCTTTTCTGATTTGGGGGAGTGCTCAGAAGCTCTGAAACTGGGCATTTCAGACGGAAATTTGGGAATGGATTCTGGAGGAATCTCCAGAAAACCATATAGGAATATAAGAGGCTAGACCATGAAGCAGACGAATGGACCACATCTTTGGCCATTAGAGCCGCTTGGATGTCTTTCATTGGCCGAAGCACTCAGGGGGAGATTGCTGGCCGCCTTGGGGTTTCTCCTGCAAAGGTTCATCGCCTAATAGCACATGCTCAAAAAGAAGGCTTGATAAAATTTCATATCGAAGCCCGGCCTTCTGAATGCGTTGAATTAGAACAATTTCTCTGTAAGCGAATGAATCTGGAAAATTGCTTTATTGCTCCAGATCTTGGCAGCGGTGACGAAGCCGACTCTTTCACCGCAGTTTCATCATTTGCAGGCCAATATCTTCATTCACTTTTTACAACAAACCCGCCTAAGCGTATCGGCGTAGGTATGGGCCGGACGCTCCAGTCCACCATCGAGGCTATGCCTCGTGTCCACCTTCCTGAGCTTGAGCTGCTGTCTGTATCCGGCTCGCTCACCCGCCGCCTCTCTGCCAACCCATATGACGTTGTGCAGCAGCTTTGCGCAAAAACCGGCGGTGAAGGTTTCTACCTTCCTGTTCCTTATATCGCTGAAACTAAAGCAGAAAGAGACACTTTCGTTTCTCAGGGCGCAGTGCAGGAACTGCTCTCCAAAGCGAAGGCTGCTGAGCTGTTCATCATTGGCATTGGATCTGTAGAGAAGGAAGGTCACCTGGTACAGCGCAAGCTGATTACCTCAGAAGAACGCGAAGAACTGCTGGATAGCGGCGCGTGTTCTGACGTGATGGGCCGCTTTGTCGATATTAACGGCAATGAAGTGTCCTGTTCTCTAAACGAAAAAGCAGTCGGATTGCACTTTGATGAAGTCCGTAAGGCGCATGTCGTCGCAATCGTTGGCGGTTACCGCAAAGCGAAAGCAACACTGGCGGCACTTGCGACCGGTATCATCAAGGATCTGATCATCGACGAGGTATTGGCCAGAGAACTCGCTGGCCTGCTGAAAGAGAACGAGCTCGAAACAACAGCATAAGTTGGAAGCCCGTTCTTTTAAGGAAGAGCCCTTTCCGCTCTAAGGAAAGACTATAATAAGGAAGAAACCGTGAAAACCACAACAATCCTCGGTGCAGTTGCCCTGGCAGCCGTCATGACGACAGGAGCAATGGCAGAAACTTTCAAGCCCGCAGTCGTTTACGACTTCGGCGGTCGTAATGACCGGTCTTTCAATGAAGCTGCTTACAAAGGCGCATTGCAGTTTGAAGAACGCACAGGCGTAAAGTTCCGCGATTTTGAGATCCAGAATCCATCTCAGCGTGAACAGGCTCTGCGTAACTTCGCTCGTCGTGGCCTCGACCCAATCATCACGATTGGTTTCGCTCAGGCAGCAGCGCTGGAGAAAGTTGCGAAAGAGTTTCCTGACACGCACTTCGCTATCGTTGACGCAGTTGTAGACCTGCCAAACGTGCGTTCCATCGTCTTCAAGGAAGGCGAAGGCTCGTTCCTGGTTGGTCTGCTGGCAGCAATGGCAACTGAATCCAACACCATTGGTTTTGTTGGTGGTATGGACATTCCGCTGATCCGCAAGTTTGCATGTGGCTACAAGCAGGGTGCGAAATACGCAAAGCCTGATATTGAAGTCATTGAAAACATGACTGGAACCACCGGCGCAGCATGGACTGACCCACTCAAGGGTGGTGAGCTTGCACGCTCTCAGTTCGCACGCGGCGCAGACGTTGTGTTCCACGCAGCTGGCCTCACCGGCACTGGTGTTCTTCAGGCAGCAGCTGACGAAGGCAAGCTGGGTATCGGCGTAGACTCCAACCAGAACCACCTGCACCCAGGTTCCGTTCTGACATCCATGATCAAAGGCGTAGATGTAGCTGTCGATAAGACACTCACCGACGCACAGGAAGGCAAGTGGACTTCTGGTGTTGAAGTACTCGGCCTTGCTGAGAATGGTGTTTCCTGGTCTTACGATGAGTACAACAAGCCGCTCATCAGTGAAGATATGAAGTCTGCAGTTGAGCAGGCGAAGATGGATATTATTTCTGGCAAAGTAGAAGTTCACGATTACATGGTGGATTCTACCTGCCCGTTCTAATTTAATAGAAGTGCCCGCACTACCTGGTGTGGGCATTTTCGCTTACGGTTGTTCTTCGGGACGACCACTTCTTTGGAGCTTTTACGTTCTGAAGGAAATTATGAGGGACTTGCGCCCCTGCAGTCCACGTAGAGATTTCAGCCTTTGGGAGCGAAGGTTGAGGGGGAAACGAGGAAACTGCATTGGGATCTGTTCGCTGCTTCTCCTGGGGGTGGGGCAAAGCTTTTGAAACGGTGTACTTCGAAAGCAGGGAATAAGATCGATGCGCAAGTTATTGATTTGATAGACCAGAAAGGCCGGGCAACAGTGCTGAAAGCAATGTACCTGCCATCGAGTTAATTGGCGTAAGTAAGAGTTTTGGGCCTGTTCAAGCGAACAAGGACATTGACCTTGTCGTTGGAAAAGGTTCCATTCACGGGATCATTGGTGAGAACGGAGCGGGTAAGTCCACCTTGATGTCGATCCTCTACGGCTTTTATCACGCCGATAGCGGAACAATTAAAGTCGATGGTAAGGCAACCACTATTCCTGATTCGAAGAGCGCGATTGCGCAGGGCATCGGTATGGTGCACCAGCATTTCATGCTCGTCGATCCATTCACAGTTCTAGAAAACGTTATTCTTGGCGCTGAGGGCGGCGCACTGTTGAAAGACGGTGTCGCAAACGCACGTCGCGAACTTAAGCGTTTGGCAGACGAATATGACATGACAATTGACCCAGACGCAGTCGTGGGTGAATTGCCAGTTGGTTTGCAGCAGCGTGTAGAGATCCTGAAGGCTCTTTACCGTGGTGCAGACATTCTCATCCTTGATGAGCCTACAGGTGTGCTCACACCTGCTGAAGCTGATCACCTCTTCCGCATCCTGCGCGTTCTGCGCGATCAGGGCAAAACAGTTCTGCTGATCACCCACAAACTGCGCGAAATCATGGACGTAACCGATACGGTTTCCGTGATGCGTCGCGGTGAAATGGTTGCATCACGCAAAACTGCAGAAACTTCCATGGAAGAACTGGCTGAACTTATGGTAGGCCGCAGTGTTCTCCTCGAAGTTGATAAGCCTGAAGTGGAAGTTGGCAAGCCTCTCCTCAAAGTGGAAGGCCTCAACGTACGCGACGAGCGCGGTGTTCTGCGCGTGAAGGACGTATCCTTCGAAGTACGCGCAGGTGAAGTTCTTGGTATCGCAGGCGTGTCCGGTAACGGTCAGTCAGAGCTTCTTGCAGCTCTCTCCGGTATTACCCGCGCTGAAAGCGGTAAGATGGAACTGGTTGGCGAGAAACTGGATCTCTCCGAACCGCACGATGCAGCAGAGATGCGCCAGCGCGGCATGAGCCACGTGCCGGAAGATCGCCACCGTATGGGCTTGATCAACGCGTTCGCTGAGTACGAGAACTCCATTCTCGGCTACCATCGCGAACCAAAGTACTCAAAAGGTCTGTTCCTCGATAAGGGCGCGATCCGCAAGGAAGCAAACGAACGCATCGAGAAGTACGACATCCGTCCTCCAACCACTGAAATGGCAGCCGCGAAATTCTCAGGCGGTAACCAGCAGAAAATCGTTCTGGCACGCGAGATCGAATGCGATCCGGACGTTCTGCTGATTGGTCAGCCAACCCGTGGTGTTGATATCGGTGCGATTGAGTACATCCATAACCGGATCATGGACATGCGTGCCCAAGGCAAAGCAGTCCTTCTCGTATCCGTAGAACTAGACGAAATTCGCTCTCTCTCAGACCGCATCATTGTCATGTTTGATGGCAACGTGGTCGGTGAGCGTGGGGCCGAAGCAACAGAGCAGGATCTTGGTCTCCTCATGGCTGGTGTCAATCAAGAGGCAGCAGAATGATCATGAACAACCTGTTTCACAATAATATTTGCTTTGACCTGACATTTGGGGGAACACAGAAATGAGTAAGGGGCAACTTCCTCGTTGGGTTGATTACGGTCTGCTACCGGCCCTCAACCTGATCGCGGCATTCATCGTTTCTGGCTTGGTGGTTGTAGTAATTGGCGAAGACCCGTTCGAAGCTGTTAAATGGCTCGTATGGGGCGCTCTGGGTTACGGTGAAGGCATCGGCTACACCCTGTACTACGCAACAAACTTTATCTTTACCGGCCTGGCTGTGGCAGTCGCCTTCCATGCTGGTCTGTTTAACATTGGTGGTGAAGGTCAGGCTACGTAGGCGGTCTGGGTATCGCTCTGGTCTGTCTTGCCATGGACCGTTTCGTTCCATGGTGGATCACATTCCCGTTTGCAATCGCAGGCGGCGCGCTCTTCGGCGCAGCCTGGGCATTCATCCCAGCATATCTGCAGGCAAAGCGCGGATCCCACATCGTTATTACGACAATCATGTTCAACTTCATCGCATCCGCGCTGATGGTGTACTTGCTGTCTAACGTCCTGATCCCTCAGGCACCATGTCTCCTTCCTCCCGTAACTTCGAGGCAGGCGGTCAGCTTCCGCTGCTCAGAAACGTCTTCACAAGCTTCGACTTCGGTCAGTCTCCTGTGAACCTGGCGTTCTTCCTGGCTCTCGCAGTTTGTGTGGTTGTCTGGCTTCTCATCTGGCACACCAAGCTCGGCTACGAAATCCGCAGCTTTGGTAAGAACCTGATGCAGCGTCCTACGCTGGTATCTCTCCGGTTCGCATCACCGTTGTAACCATGCTGATTTCCGGCGCTCTTGCTGGTCTGATGGGCATCAACGTTGTGATGGGTGAGCAGACACGCCTGCTTCTCGACTTTGCAGGTGGTGCTGGCTTCGTTGGTATCGCGGTTGCGCTGATGGGACGAGGACATCCAATCGGGATTATCCTTGCGTCCATGCTCTTCGGTCTGCTCTATCAGGGCGGCGCAGAACTGGCGTTCGAAATCCCAACAATCTCACGCGACATGATCGTGGTCATTCAGGCCCTGGTTATTCTCTTCGCTGGTGCACTTGAGCATATGTTCCGCCCAGCAGTCGTAGCGTTCTTCGATCGCTTCTCTTCAAACACAGCAGAAGCTTAAGGAGACGGACATGTTAGACACAATCATTCTTGTTCTCGACAGTACATTCCGCCTGTCAACTCCTCTTCTGTTTGCGTGCCTTGCTGGCCTGTTCTCAGAGCGTTCCGGTATCGTCGACATTGGTCTGGAAGGTAAGATCCTCGGCGCTGCATTCGCAGCAGCTGCAGCGGCCTATGTTTTCCAGAGCCCATGGATCGGCCTTCTTGCGGGCATCATCGTTTCCGTTCTTCTGGCACTGGTGCACGGTTATGCATCCATCAGCCAGCGCGGTAACCAGGTGGTGTCTGGTGTGGCGATCAACTTCCTTGCAGCTGGTCTGACCGTATTGCTTGGTCAGGCATGGTTCTCTCAAGGTGGTCGGACTCCGGCGCTGTCTCCAGCAACACGCTTTGAAAGCATTACATTGCCATTCGCTGATACTCTGGCGAACGTCCCTGTGCTCGGCCCGATCTATGCAGATCTGATCTCCGGTCACAACATCCTGGTTTATGCATCCTTTGCTGCCGTACCGTTGACCTGGTGGATCGTGTTCAGAACACGCTTCGGCCTGCGTCTTCGCGCAGTAGGCGAGAACCCTTCCGCTGCTGATACTGCGGGTCTATCAGTAACACTGCTACGTTACCGTGCGACAATCATCTGTGGTATTCTCTGCGGGTTCTCCGGTGCTTACCTGTCTGTTGCGCAGGGCGCTGGTTTTATTAAGGACATGAGTGCGGGTAAGGGCTTTATTGCTCTGGCAGCTCTTATCTTCGCTAAGTGGAAGCCAGTGAACGCCATGTTCACCTGTCTCCTCTTCGGCTTCCTTGATGCATTGGCAATCCGTCTTCAGGGCCAGGAAATTCCTGGAATTGGCGAAGTACCTGTTCAGGTCTTCCAGGCTCTGCCGTACGTGCTGACTGTGGTTCTTCTTGCCGGCTTCATCGGTCGCGCAATCCCACCGAAGGCATCTGGTATCCCTTACGTTAAAGAGCGTACATAAGGACAATAATAATGAGCGCATTTGACAAGCTTTTCGAAGAAGCAAAGGCGGCGCGAGAAACCGCCTATGCGCCATACTCCAACTTCAAGGTGGGCGCTGCATTGCTCACCTCTGATGGCAAAGTGGTCTCCGGGTGTAACGTCGAAAACGGCGCCTACCCGGAAGGCACCTGTGCTGAAGGCGGAGCAATCGCGGCCATGATCCGCGGTGGCTCCTCCAAAATTGATGAAGTTGTAGTTCTGGCAGACGCCGCGCTGTGCACACCATGTGGTGGTTGTCGTCAAAAACTTTCGGAATTTGCGAGCAACAAGCAGATCAAGATCCATGTAGCCAATCTAGAAGGTCTGCGTAAAACCTTCACCATGGAAGAACTGCTGCCTGCTGGCTTTGAATTGAATGAACAGATTGAGGATTGATTATGAGCGGATTTGGTAAGGAATCAGCGGAAATTGTACGCGCTGCTCGCCCAGGTGATTACAAAGTTGGGATGATCCTCGGTTCTGGTCTGGGTTCCCTGGCTGAGGAAGTGGAAGACGCAGTACGCGTTCCATACAACCGCCTCACCGGTTTCCCTGTCTCTTCTGTTACCGCGCACGCAAGTGAGCTGGTTGCAGGCACTCTGGAAGGTGTTCCGGTCGTTATTCTGTCCGGTCGTGCACACTACTATGAGAGCGGCAACCCATCCGTAATGCGCACTCCGCTTGAGACCCTCAAAGCACTTGGCTGTGAAACAATCGTTGCAACCAATGCTGCGGGTTCCCTGCGTGAAAACATCAAACCGGGTTCTCCAATGCTGATCAACGACCACATCAACTGGTCTGGTCTGAACCCGCTCATCGGCGAAGAAGACGAGAGTCGTTTCCTCGACCTTTCCGCCGCATACGACCCAGAGCTTCGTGAGCAGCTCAAAAAAGCAGCTGCTGAAGTTGGTGAAGATCTCGAAGAGGGCGTCTACATGTGGTTCTCCGGTCCGTCTTTCGAGACCCCGGCAGAAATTCGCATGTCTCAGGTGCTCGGTGCTGATGCCGTTGGCATGTCCACCGTACCGGAAGTGATTATGTCTCGCTTCCTCGGCATGCGCGTCGCAGCAATCTCCACCATCACCAATATGGGAGCTGGCCTACAAGCCCACGGCCTCTCTCATGATGAAACCAAGGAAATGGCCCCGCTTGGAGCGGCCAAGATCAAAAAGATTTTGCGTGCCTTCCTCAAAAACATGGCTTGAAGGAAACTGGCAAAATGACCGAAGCATCAACAAAAGAAATAGCAAAGCGTGCTCTAGGACTTATCGATCTAACCAACCTGAACGATGACTGCACCGCAGAAGATGTAGCAGCACTTATTGAGCGCTCCTCTACACCTTACGGGCACACTGCAGCCATCTGCATCTGGCCTCGCTTTATTAAGCAGGCAGCTGAACTGCTGAAGAACTCTCCGGTTCGCATCGCAACCGTTGTAAACTTCCCGGCTGGCGGTGAAGACACAGCAGCAGTGATCGAAGAAACCAAACAGGCTCTCGCTGACGGCGCGGACGAAATTGACCTCGTCATGCCATATCGCGCATTCGCTGAAGGCCGTCGTGGTTTCGCTGAAGATCAGATCAAACAGGTTCGTGACGCAATTCCGGCTCCAGCACAGCTCAAGGTTATCCTTGAAACCGGTGAGCTGAAGGATCCTCGTCTGATCCACCTGGCTTCTGAAATTTCTATTGCGCAGGGTGCAGACTTCATCAAAACCTCCACAGGCAAGGTGAAAGTCAACGCGACTCTCGAAGCTGCAGAAATCATGCTCAATGTTCTGCGTGAAACTTCCAAGGAAGATCACCGTGTAGTTGGTTTCAAGCCAGCTGGTGGTGTGCGCACTGTAGAAGAAGCAGCTGAATACCTGAAACTGGCTGACGAACTGATGGGCAGCAACTGGGTATCTTCAGCAACGTTCCGTTTCGGCGCAAGTGCCTGCTCGACGCAGTGCTCGCTGGCATCGAAGGCCGTGATAACGACACTAAAGAGACCTACTGATATGCTTCCTCAAGAAATCGTTCGTAAGAAACGTGAAGGCGAAGTCCTGACTGCAGAAGAAATTCAATTCTTCGTAAAGGGCATCACCGATAACAGCGTAACTGAAGGACAGGTTGCTGCTCTGGCAATGGCTGTGTTCTTCAAAGGTCTCAGCGTTGACGAGCGCGTCGCTCTGACCCTCGGCATGCGTGACAGCGGTGACGTTCTCGACTGGTCCGACATCGAAGCACCAATCGTTGACAAGCACTCCACTGGTGGTGTTGGCGATAACGTGTCTTTGATGCTCGCACCTGCACTGGCTGCAAACGGTGCTGCAGTTCCAATGATCTCCGGTCGTGGCCTCGGCCACACCGGTGGTACTCTGGACAAGCTGGAAACCATTCCTGGCTACTCTGCAAAACCATCCAACGAACTGTTCCGCAAGGTTGTTCGTGAAGTTGGTTGTGCGATCATCGGCCAGACTGGTGACCTCGCACCTGCTGACAAGCGCTTCTACGGTATCCGTGATGTGACCGCGACTGTTGAGAGCATTGATCTCATCACCGCATCCATCCTCTCCAAGAAGCTGGCAGCTGGCCTTGAAACTCTGGTTCTCGACGTTAAGTGGGGCACCGGCGCATTCATGGCGAACTACGAAGACGCAAAAGCTCTGGCTGAAAGCCTCGTTCTTGTTGCAAACGGCGCTGGTCTTAAAACCACCGCATTGCTGACAGATATGAACGAGTCTCTGGCATCTGCAGCTGGTAACGCGATCGAAGTTCAGAACGCTGTAGACTTCCTGAAAGGCACCCACGTCGACAATCGTCTGTGGGATGTGACCGTTGCAATTGGTGCAGAAGGTCTTGCCAACTCAGGTCTTGCTGACTCCGTTGATGACGGTAAGAAGAAGATGGAAGAAGCCTTCACCTCTGGTAAGGCAGCTGAACTCTTCGGCAAGATGGTCGGTGAACTCGGCGGTCCTAACGACTTCATGGAGAAGCCAGAAGCATACCTTGCGAAGGCTCCGATCCAGCGTCCAGTTTACATGCCGGAAGCGTCTCTGGTTACTGGTGTTGATGCACGTGCAGTTGGTCTTGCAGTTGTTGAACTCGGCGGTGGTCGTCGTGCAGCAGCGGACGAAATCGATCCTGCTGTTGGCCTCACAGACATCGCTGGTGTTGGCACATCCGTAGATAGCGAAACTCCAATCGCTATCATCCATGCACACACCGAAGATCAGGTAGAGCGTGCAGAGAAAGTTCTGCGTGACGCTTACACCTTCGGTTCTGCAGCGGACGTCAAAGAGTTCGACACCATCCGTGACCGTATTGCGCCTTAATCAGCGCAGCAATAATTAACTGGTAGGACAGCCTCTCACCTCATTAGAGCAGACATTATCTGACTGAGAGCTGTCCTCCAAAGACTTAAGGAAACGCGAATGCCACGCGCAATTATGTGTGTACTCGACAGCTTCGGTATCGGCGCAGCCGACGACGCTGACAAGTTTGGCGATGTCGGCTCCGACACCCTCGGTCACATTGCCGATGCATGTGCAGAAGGTAAAGGCGATAAAGAAGGTCTGCGCAGCGGTCCTCTGTCTCTGCCTAACATGGATCGTCTTGGACTGGGCGCTGCCGCTCGTGCATCCACTGGCAAAGACGTTAAAGGTCTGGATTTCTCCGGCACTCCAGAATCCCATTGGGGTTTTGCTGCTGAAGTTTCCAACGGCAAAGACACACCATCCGGTCACTGGGAAATCGCTGGCGTACCAGTCACTTTCGACTGGGGCTACTTCCCTGATGAAAACCCATCTTTCCCTGCTGAGCTGGTCGAAAAGATCATCGAAGTGGGTGAGCTGCCAGGCGTTCTGTGCCTGACACATGGTTCCGGTACTGTCGTTATTGAAGAGTTCGGTGAAGAGCACGTCAAAACCGGCAAGCCAATCATCTACACCTCTGCGGACAGCGTTCTGCAGATTGCAGCACACGAAGAGAGCTTTGGCCTTGAGCGCCTGTTGGACCTCTGCGTGAAGTGCCGCACATTGGTGGACGATTACAACATCGGTCGTGTGATTGCCCGTCCGTTTGTTGGATCTAAAGAAGCTGGCTTCGAGCGTACTGCAAACCGTCGCGACTACTCTGTTCTTCCTCCGGCTCCAACTGTTCTGGACCGTCTGGAAGATGCTGGTCGTCAGGTGATTGCAGTCGGCAAGATCTCTGACATCTATGCAGCTCAGGGCATCACCAAACTGCTGAAGGGCGCTGGCAACGACCAGCTCTTTGACCGCACTTTGGAAGCAATGGACTTGGCGAAAGACGGAGACCTTGTGTTCTCTAACTTCGTTGACTTCGACATGCTCTACGGCCACCGCCGTGACGTGCCGGGTTATGCCGCAGCTCTGGAACACTTCGATAAGCGTCTGCCAGAGATGATCGAAAAGATGAACGACGGCGACCTGCTGGTCTTGACTGCTGACCATGGTTGTGACCCAACCTGGAAAGCACAGACCACACCCGCGAGCACGTGCCTGTGCTGGCTCTGGTGAAAGGCGAGCAGGGTTCCGACATCGGAAAACGCCCGACTTTTGCTGATATCGGTGAGTCTGTTGCCAAGCATCTTGGTATTTCAGCTGGCGAAAACGGAAAGAGTTTTCTGTAGATCCAGCCGGCATATTTGAAAATAAGCCGGGCAAGCTCCGTTTGCCCGGTTTAGTGTACCGCGATATATTTCCGAATTGCCTATGATTTGCAAATGGTAAGGATGCAGGGAGAGGCATCCGTCGTGTTACATTAGAGGGGAATGCAGCATGCAGGCTCGCAAGTTTACTGCACAGCAAGATGGAAGCTTAACGCCGGAGATGAAGAAGGCGTTTGAAGAAGATGGCTTCCTCGTTCTTGAAGGATTTGCATCTCCGGAAGAATGCGATCAGCTCAAAGCACGCATGAACCAACTGATTGATGAATTCGACCCGTCATCGGTTGCGTCCGTTTTCGAAACCAATGCCCAATCCCATGCGAAGGACGCTTACTTCCGCGAAAGCGGCGATAAGATCCGTTTCTTCTTTGAGGCTGAGGCATTTGATGAAAATGGTGCTCTGACAAAGGACAAGCATCAGGCGTTGAACAAGGTGGGCCACGCCCTCCATGACTATGACCCGGTGTTTGAACAGTTCTCACGTTCCCCCAAGATGGAACGTGTTGCGAAAGATGTTGGGCTGGTAGAGCCATTGCTCGCGCAGTCCATGTACATCTTCAAGCCGCCGCACATTGGTGGCGAAGTAAACAACCATCAGGACTCCACCTTCCTCCACACAGCGCCGTTGACCTGCACAGGCTTCTGGTTCGCTTTGGAAGATGCGGATGAAACCAATGGTGGTTTGTATGGCGTACCAGGCGGCCACAAAGGGCCACTGCGCAAACGCTTCCATTACAACGGCGAAGCCCTCGTGATGGAAACCCTAGACGAAACCCCACTCGAAAAATCTGAGGAAGACGCTGCACCGTTGGTCGCCCCGAAAGGAACCCTCGTCATCCTTCACGGACTGGTGCCGCACAAGTCAGCTCCGAACCGCTCTGACAAATCCCGTCACGCCTATGCAGTTCATATGGTAGACGGTACAGCAAAGTGGTCGGACGATAACTGGATTGTTCGGGCTAAAGACAAGCCAATGCACGGATTTTAAGAAATGAGACCAAAGCAGAATGTGGTGCCACGCGCTGAACTGCACTGTCATATTGAAGGTGCTGCACCTCCAACGCTCGTAAGAAAGCTGGCTCAACGCTATGATGTAGATCTGGGTGATCTGTTCGACACCAACGGAGCCTACAGCTGGCATGATTTTACCACCTTCATTCAGCAGTACGATGTAGCCGCATCCCTGTTCCGTCGCCCTGGCGACTACGCAGAACTCGCTGAAACCTACTATAAAATGCTGGCTGCAGAAGGCGTGATCTACGCGGAAGTGTTCATCTCCCCGGACCACGCTGTTAAAGCTGGCCTGAGCTACCAGTCCTATCTGGAAGGCCTTGTCGCTGGCCTTGAGCGCGCAAAAGCAGACACCGGTATCGAAGGCCGCCTTGTACCTCTCGGCGTACGCCATGAAGGTGCTGAGTCCGTTGAAGGCGCAATCAAAGCCGTCATCGACAACCCGCACCCAATGGTCACCGGTTTCGGTCTGGCAGGCGATGAGCGTATCGGCCCTGCGAAGGACTTCGAAAAAGCCTTCGCAATGGCGCGCGAAGCAGGTCTGGGCCTCACCGCACATGCGGGTGAGTTCGGCGGAGCTGAAAGCGTTCGCGATGCACTGGATTACCTGAAGATCACCCGTGTTGGTCACGGTGTCCGCGCTGTTGAAGATGAAGCACTGGTTCAACGTCTGGTGGATGAGGAAATCACCCTTGAGGTGTGCCCGCATTCCAACATCGCGCTCGGTGTTTACTCCAACCTGCGTTTCCACCCGGTGAACATGCTGCGTCAGGCTGGTGTCCGCATCACCTTGAACTCCGATGACCCGCCATTCTTCCACACGACCTTGGGCCACGAATACGTGGAAACCTCTCGTGTGTTTGGTTGGACCCGCGACATCCAGAAATCCATCACGAAGAACGCGCTGGAAGCAGCCTTCGTGGATGAGGAAACCCGTGCGGTTCTTCTAAAGCGTTTGGACACTTTAACTGAAGAAGCATGAGTTTTTGCTTGAGTTGAGTGTGCATAAGCGGGAAAACTGGCATAGCCGGGTTTCTTATGCTCAAAACCTCAGAGCGTAGCTTGAAAAAAGCCCGTACCTCCATAAAAAGGTGCGGGCTTTATAGTGTAGGCCACGAGGGCAATTTAGGCTTCGGGCTGATATTGCATAAGACCACTCCGGCAAACCAGAAACACGAGTGCTTTCGGGCCTCACATGGCAAAACGACAGGAAACGACGAAGATGGAGATGCAAGCATCGCAGGCTTTGTCCTTGCTCAACGCAAAAGCTGTACGTGAACGCTCACACATGCTTTTGGAGCTGGGATTGCAGGGCGAACTTGAGCACTTTGCCGTTGATCTCTCGCACCTTGCAGAAGCAGCCCGCAGAACGCTGGCAGCGACCGACAACAGCTATCCTGACAGGCAGATCCCGTTTCATGCGCGTTGGCGCCATTTTGAAACCGGTGGCATCGACCGTTGGGCCATGCTGGCTGGGGCGCGCCGCTTTTCAGACGTGCAAGGCATGGGCCGTGCTGCCTTTGACCTAGCGATTGTCTCAGCCCTGCTTGATGCCGCTGCAGGCGAAAACTGGAAGTACCGCGAAGCCATCACCGGCGAGACGTTCAAGCATTCTGAAGGTCTGGCTATCGGCTCACTGGCCATGTTCTCTGCTGGTTTCTTCTCCGATGAGCCGCTGGACCCACTTCGGGCAGATGCCGTCACATTGTTCCGCCTGGACAAAGACGAACTCGCAGAGGGTCTTCAGGTCACAGACAAAAACCAGCTCATTGGGCTGGATGGTCGCTTGTCATTATTGAACCGCTTAGGGGAGGCCGTCTCTCTCCGTGACGATCTGTTTGGCAAGGAAGATGAGCCACGTCCGGGCGGGCTGTTCGATGTCCTCTATGAAGAAGGGCAGAGCGGTCCTTTGGATGCTGAACGCATTCTGGAAGTGGTTCTGGATGGTCTGGGGCCGATCTGGCCCAACCGTGAGCAGATCGATGGTGTGATCCTGGGCGACACCTGGCGCCATTCAAAGGTCACAGCTCAGGATAAAACTGACAATCTGGTGCCTCTTCACAAACTTTCTCAATGGATTGCCTATTCTTTAGTTGAACCTCTCTCGTGGGCTGGTATTGAGATGGCAAACATTGATGGTTTGACCGGCCTTGCTGAGTATCGCAACGGCGGACTGTTTCTGGACACAGGCGTACTACGCCTGAAAGACCCACAACAGTCCTTGAACAAGCACGAAGTAAGTAGCGAGCTGGTTGTTGAATGGAGAGCCCTGACGATCGCTCTCCTCGATAAGCTCGCCGATTGGATTCGGGCAGATTTGTCTGTCTCTCGGGACCAGCTTCCTCTGGCATGTGTGTTGGAAGGTGGCTCCTGGGCAGCAGGACGACAGATTGCCCTTGAAAAACGAGGTGATGGATCTCCACCCCTGATGATTATCAGTGATGGAACGGTTTTTTGATCTATAACCTGAAGTCAATTGCACCCGTCCATATCGGGTGCCGAACATAAGACACGCACTGCCATGTACATGCTGACAAACGGCAGGTGCACATAAAAGACCCGACAGTTGAAAAAGAGGAACACGATGTCCGGCGCAACCGTAATCGCACACCCGCTTGTCCAGCATAAGCTGACCCACATGCGGAGAAAAACAACTCCGACGCAGGACTTCCGCCGCTTG
Source organism: Pseudovibrio denitrificans JCM 12308 (assembly GCF_001310815.1). Classification (GTDB taxonomy): domain Bacteria; phylum Pseudomonadota; class Alphaproteobacteria; order Rhizobiales; family Stappiaceae; genus Pseudovibrio; species Pseudovibrio denitrificans. The sequence continues at coordinate 141,888 of NZ_BAZK01000010.1, read as the reverse complement.
CTGCGCGAAATCTCTCTGTTGCTGTGCTACGAAGTAACACGCGACCTGAAGATGACCACCCAGACCATCGACACGCCTGTCGCTGAAATGGAAGCACCTGTTCTGGCTGGTAAAAAGCTCTGCTTTGCATCCATCCTGCGCGCTGGTAACGGCCTGCTGGAAGGCATGCTGGAACTGATCCCGTCCGCTCGTGTTGCGCACATCGGTCTCTACCGTGATCCTAAGACTCTGGAAGCAGTTGAATACTACTTCAAGGCACCACAGGAACTGGACGAGCGTCTGGTGATTGTTGTTGACCCAATGCTCGCAACTGCAAACTCCGCGATCTCCGCTGTTGAGCGCCTGAAAAAGCGCGGCGCGAAGAACATGGTGTTCGTATGTCTGCTGGCAGCTCCTGAAGGTGTTGCGCGCTTCAACGAAGCGCACCCGGACGTGCCGATCTACACCGCATCCATCGATGAAAAGCTCAACGAGAAGGGCTACATCGTACCGGGTCTGGGCGACGCCGGTGACCGGATGTACGGTACAAAATAAACTTTCTTGGTTTATAAGCGTCAGACCTCAGGTCTGGCGCTTTTTTCTTGTAGGGACACTCAAGAAATACAGACAGAAATACCGGAGACGATACGCACCGCAAAACTGTGTATTCGTCCCTTATGAGGTGCATGCCGTTTAAAGGCGATAAGCGGAAGGGGATGATGGAATGCCAAACAATGCTCGTACCCGTCTGAAAGTGTGCTGTATTTCAACATCCGGCGAAGCAGCCACAGCCGTTGCTTGTGGTGCCGATGCTGTCGGCCTAGTCGCGCACATGCCCTCCGGCCCCGGCGTGATCGAGGATGATCTCATTCTCAACATCGCCCGGCAAATCCCACCTGCCGTTGCCACCTGGCTCCTCACATCCCGTACAACTGCACGGGAAATCGTCGAACATGTGCTGACCTGTGGAACCAACACAGTCCAGATCGTCAGCCCAATCGACCCCGGCGAATATCAGGAGCTACGTCTTGATCTCCCTGCAAGCACGCGCATCGTTCAGGTTGTTCATGTAGAAGACGAATACTCCTTTGAAATTGCACAGGAATATGGCCGTGTTGCTGATGCGGTCCTGCTCGATTCTGGTCGCCCCTTGGAAAATGAACTGGGCGGAACAGGCCGAACCCACAACTGGGACCTGAGCCGCCATATCGTTGAAAAGCTGGATGTACCAGTCTTCCTCGCCGGAGGTCTCACGCCGCAAAACATCATCGAAGCGATTGAAACTGTGAAGCCATACGGTGTCGATGTCTGCAGCGGGGTCCGCGTCAATGGTCGCCTCAACCGAACTCGCCTGACAGAATTTGCTGCTGCAATTGCCTGTACCTGATGACTAGGTAGATCTCCGGAATTCTTCGGTTTTTAATTAGAATTCTTGCCTTTCTCTTCGGCTCGGCTGTATACCTATGAAAAGTAATGGGCAAAACGCTGAGCGATCTCTGAACACGGCGAAAGACCGGGATGCTATGCTGCCCAAAGGGAGCGGGGGAGCACGTGCAACGATATATCTGGGTCATGGTTGTTGTTGTTTGCGCCGCACTGATCGTACCAAAGGTGCTGGAAGAGCGTTTGCTGGGTGTTGTTGAGGTTCACGAACCTAAGCCTGACGCCCAGCCGACCAAGACAACCAAACGCACGACCCGGATCAGAAAAGCTGCCAATGGCCACTTCATGGCTTCCATCAAGATCAACGGTCATAAGACCGAGGCCCTGATCGACACTGGCGCAAGTCTGCTCGCTATTCCTTACAGTATCGCCCGTAAAGCTGGCATCCGAGTCCGCAATGAAGACTTCACTGTCGAAGTGCGCACCGCCAACGGCATCACCTCTGGTGCAACAGCCTCAATTTCAAATCTCTATTTGGGCTCAATTCATATACGCAACGTTAAAAGTCTTATCCTTAAAGATGAAGCGCTCTCGCAGGTGCTTTTAGGGATGTCTGCGTTGAACAGGCTTGGCAAAATCACGCTCGGCAACAAAGAGCTTGTGATTACACCAAGATAAGCAAAAAAATAAATCCTGCTGCGTGCAGCCCTGCAAAGGGCGGTATCCTTTTGTCTTGCTTGTACTAATTCTCGTTTCATAGGAGGTTGGTAGTGAAACGGCGACCTGAGGGGGAGGCAGGTCTGCAATTGAAAGGGAAAGCAGTGGCTATTCGTGATTTCGGTGAGCTGGAAAACCGGGAAACTGTGAAGGAAGTGACACTGCATGGCGGAGATCTGACCGCAAGCATCCTCACTTACGGAGCCACAGTACGCAGACTGCAGCTGGGAGACCGCGACCTAACGCTCGGCTTCGACAATCTGCGCGACTACGAACTTCACTCACCACACATGGGCGCCACCGCAGGCCGCTGCGCCAACCGCATTGCAAACGGCTGCTTCTCAATCGGCAATGACGAGTTCCAACTCTCCGTCAATGAAGCGGACGTCACCATCTCCACGGCGGCCATACAGGGTTTGCGCACCGCATCTGGACCATCGAAGAAGCCAGCGAAGACAGCGTTCTGCTCTCTTTGGTATCTCCGGATGGGGAAGAAGGCTATCCGGGCACTGTCCAGATCACATGCCGCTATACCCTCACCAAAGACAACACGCTGCGCATTGAGTTTTCCGGTTCCACAGACAAGCCGACCCTGCTGAACCCTGCGCATCACAGCTATTTCAATCTGGGTGATCATGAAGACGTGACAAAACACCAGATCATGATCCCGGCCCGCTCTTATCTGCCAGTTTCCGATGAGTTGATCCCAACCGGCGAAATCGTCGATGTGGCTGGCACAGCCTATGATTTCCGAGAAATGCGTCAGGTGCAGGATGAGCAGGACAGTCGTTTTGACAACAACTTCTGCCTTCGCCAGTTCCGTCTGGAAAAGCCAGAGCTATCTGCTGTCGTGTTTGAGCCTGAAACTCAAATTAAGATGGAAGTCTGGTCAACCGAGCCGGGCATTCAGTTTTACGATGGCAGCTCGCTGAATACACCTGTTCCGGGCTTTAACGGCAAAAACTATGGTCCACGTGCTGGCCTGTGCCTTGAGCCTCAATGCTGGCCTGATAGCCCAAACCACGAGGAGTTTGCGTGTTCCACGCTTCAACCAACTGAGCACTACCTGCAAATAACAGAATACCGTTTCATCTGATGTGCTGAGGAGAGTAGCACATCAGGCGTTGTAAAGGACGATAACAGTGAAGACTATCTTTTCGCCTGATCAGCTGTTGCATGCCCCGACCAAAGAAATCTCGGATGGGAAACTGGTACCTGCCAACGAGATACCCTCTCGCGCCGAAATCGTTCTTGAGCACATCAAGAAAGCGCAGTTCGGAGAGGTTCTTGCTCCCAACGATTTTTCTCTGGACCCGATCCTCAAAGTGCATGACGCGGACTATGTCACGTTCCTGCTGGATTTCTGGCAGCTCTGGCTGGCAGAAGGGCGCACTGAAGAGGAAGTCTTCCCGTTTGTCTGGCCAGTCCATGGCCTCAGACACGATATCGTCCCCGATCAGATTGATGGTAAGCTCGGCTTCTATTCGTTTGATGCTGGCACCCCCATGGGGGCTCACACATGGACTGCAGCGCGCAAGAGTGCGGAAACTGCTTTGACCGGGGCGGATCTGCTCCTCTCCGGTGACAACTCCGCATTCGCGCTCTGCCGCCCTCCGGGGCACCACGCTCACCGCCGCTCTATGGCGCTACTGCTTCCTGAACAATGCCGCAATCGCAGCCCAGCATCTGCGCGATCAGGGCGTGGGCAAGGTCACGATTTTTGACGTGGACTATCACCACGGCAATGGAACCCAGGCGATCTTTTATGACCGGGCCGACGTCCAGTTCCTGTCTATCCATGCGGACCCGAAAGTGGAGTTTCCTTACTATCTGGGCCATGCCAATGAACGCGGCCTGAAAGAAGGGGCAGGGTACAATCACAACTACCCACTTCCCCATGGAACCTCCTGGGTCGAGTGGGCTGAAGCCATGGAAGATGCCTGCCGAAGCATTGAGAAGTTTGCACCGGACGTAATCATTGTCTCACTTGGCATGGATCCCTATGAGAAAGACCCGATCTCCAAGTTCAAACTGAAAACAGATGACTTCTCCAGAATAGGCGCCCGTATTGCCAGACTGAGCAAGCCAACACTGTTCGTGATGGAAGGCGGTTATGCCGTCGGAGATTTGGGCATCAACTGCACCAAGGCACTCAGCGGATATCTCGATACTGTGACTATCGGTTCCTGACAGGCTAACACGCTCTGAAACATGCATTTTGTATCGTGGCGGGAGATTATCTTCCCCGCCACTTGTGTCTTGCGGCTGCCTCCCTCTTGAAAGCAGCTCACATTATGCGTACATCCTTGCGAACTGAAATTTCTTAAAGCGTATTCCCGTAAGGTGGGGAACGGTTTTCGGATAACAACACGCAAGAACATGAGGGATTAAAGCAGCCCAGCCGCTTAACCATCAGGCAGCTGCTTTAAGTGATCAGATAATGCCAGAGCAAAATAGCCCGAAAACAAACCTGTTTTGGTTGTTTTTCAACCCGTTTGGACGAATCTCCAAAGGCGTATACTGGCTCGCAATCGCGCTGATCTTCTGTGTGATGTACATTGCTATAAGCGTGACTGCTGGCTCGCTGACTTACAACGAAAGTGATGCAGTAGATCTCACACTGGCGCAGGTTTACAACGATATGTTGGCAACAAACCCGCTGTTGTTTCCGCTGATCCTCCTCACAAACTTTATGATGTTTATGCTTGTGATCAAGCGTCTGCAGGATCGTGGAATCACGGGATTTGTGGCGCTGACCTTGTTCCTGCCTTTCCTCAATCTGCTTGTGCCAATCGTTGTTGGCTTCCTGAAAAGCGAGGAAGGCCCGAACAGATACGGCCCAACGTCCAACAGCCGCCCGATCAAACCCAAAAAGTAAGCGTCTCTGTTGAGATTTTGCGGTGTTATAGGCCAGTGAAATTCACGAAGTGCTGGCAACTCGTGATTGACCATCTGGCACAGCACAGCTAAATCTCGGAGCATGACTGATACGCTTTCTCCTGCGGTACAGATCTGCCGCGACCTTATCCGCTGTCCAAGTGTCACCCCGGCTGAAGGCGGTGCTCTTTCCACGCTCGAAAACCTGCTTGCAGGCGCTGGTTTTGATGTTTCCCGTGTCACCTTCACCGATGAAGATACACCGGACGTCGAGAACCTGTTTGCCACCATCGGCACAGGCAAACCGCATTTCGTGTTTGCAGGGCATACCGATGTTGTGCCAGTAGGCGACGAAGCCGCATGGACCCATGGCCCGTTCGACGGCACCATCGCTGATGGCATGCTGCACGGACGTGGAACGGCAGATATGAAAGGCGGCGTTGCAGCGTTTGCAGCAGCAGCTCTGGACTATGTGAAGGCGCATCCAGACGGAATTCCGGGCCAGATCTCCTTCCTCATCACCGGTGACGAAGAAGGCCCAGCAATCAACGGTACTGTGAAACTGCTGGAGTGGGCCAAAGAGCAAGGGCACGAGTTTGATGCCTGTATCGTGGGCGAGCCAACCAACCCGGATGCTCTGGGCGATGCCATCAAAGTGGGCCGCCGCGGCTCCCTGACCGGCACAATCAAGGTCAACGGCACACAGGGCCATGTGGCCTATCAGCATCTGGCAGACAACCCTGTACCGGGTATGCTCAAACTGCTGAGTGCAGTTTCTGAGGTGGAACTGGACAAAGGTAACGAGCGCTTCCAGCCATCCAATCTGGAAATCACCACCGTCGACGTTGGCAACACAGCAACCAACGTTATTCCAGCGCATGTAATGGCGAAGTTCAACATTCGCTTTAACGATCAGTGGTCTGTCAAATCTCTGAGCGAGCACGTCACCAAGCTTCTGAGCGATGCAGCGCCAGAAGGTCTTGATTGGAGCATTGAATACGCCAAGGAAGCAACCGACAGCTTCCTGACCCATGACGAAGCGCTGATCCAGACCCTCTCCAACTCCATCAAGACAGTTACAGGCCGCACGCCTGAGCTATCTACCGGTGGTGGCACCTCAGATGCACGCTTCATCAAGAACTACTGTGCTGTAGTTGAGTTCGGCCTCGTTGGTCAGACCATGCACAAGGTCGATGAGCACGTCGCAGTGGCAGATATCGAGCAACTCGCCGACATCTACTTTCGCTTCCTGCAAGATTACTTTCAGGCTTGAGTTGATTAGGAACAGGATGGTGTGATGGCTCTTGGCATTCAGGAAATTCGCCAGTCCTGCATTGCATCCTGGAGGATCATGAAGGGAGAGGCAGAAGCGGTGCAGCAGTTTGATCTGTCTGCAGACGGCTTCTGGCGCTCCTTTCTGGTCATCTTCCTGTTGCTGCCCTTTTACTTCCTGTCTCTGATCTCCGAGCAGGCTTTGATGCTTGAGCATCAGGCCGCTATGGGGCCTGATGCGACGGAAGTTGTTGCAACTGGTGCTCAGTTCTACACCGGCAAAACCATCTCGCTGTTCGTGGATTGGATTGCCTTTCCGATCGTCGTCGGTCTTCTGGCTGGATCACTGGGGCTGGGACGCAACTACGGTCCTTACATCATCGTCAGAAACTGGAGCACACTGCTCATTCTGCTGCCGCAGACGTTCCTCAATCTGTTCTATTTGGCGGGGCTGATCCCGTCTGCTCTGCTGATCATGCTGACATTCCCGATTGTCGGCTGGGTGCTGTGGTACCGATTCCAGATCGCCCGTATTGTTGGTGGATGCACATTCTCCATTTCCATCGGTCTTGTTGTGCTGGATCTGGTGCTTTCCATCCTGATCAGCGCTTCGTTTGACCGGCTGTTTGCCTGATCAAACCAGTTTTTCGCCTGCCCCTTTAAATTTTCAGTAGCGCTCACCTGAGTTTCCGCGCACACTTGACGTGGAGGAAAATTGGGAGGGACGGATGTCAGACAATCATCTGACTGTACCTGCGGGTGCACAAAACCCGCAGAACAAGCTGGCGAAACCTATAGTTCGTCAGGTTACTTTGGAGGATATAACAAGCTCCCTAAAGCTTGGAATTCTGGACTTTGTGAAAACGCCGGTTATTGGCTTAACCTTCGGCGCGTTCTTTATGATCGGCGGAATACTGGTTACATTGCTCTCGTTCTGGGTGGACATGAGCTACATCAGCTACCCGCTGGCCTGCGGCTTCCTGCTGCTTGGGCCATTTGCAGCGCTTGGGCTCTATGAAGCCTCCAGACGGCTTCAAGCGGGGGAAACTCCACGTATGAGTGGCCTGTTCACCCTGATGTGGGAGCAACGCCGCGGTGAGATTGCTGGATGGCCTTTGTGGTGATTTTCATCCAGTTCCTATGGATGTTTAAAGTCCACCTGCTGCTGGCGCTCTTCTTGGGGATGCAGGGCTACGGCACATTTGTGCAGTTCGCGCAGACGATCTTCGAAACCTCAGACGGCCTCCTGTTCCTTGCGGCAGGCCATCTTGTGGGGGCGTTCTTTGCGGTCCTGCTGTTTGCCGTCAGCGTGGTCTCTTTTCCAATCCTGTTGGATACGGAACTGGACTTTGTCACCGCGATGATCACGAGCGTAAAGGTCGTAACTGGAAGCCCGGTGGTCATGGTTGGATGGGGACTGCTCATCACGGCAATCCTGATGGTCTCCATGATCCCCGCGTTCATCGGTCTGCTGGTCACACTGCCAGTGCTAGGCCACACCACATGGCACCTTTACAAGCGTGTGGTGACCTTCGAAGACGCAAAATAAATCGGCAAACCGGAGGAGGACGGCCTCCGGTTTCCTTTTAGGCTTCAGAGATGGAGAACTTAATCTTCTTCATCCGCTGGCGCTTCATCAGCACCAACGTTCTTCAGGCTATCCTGATAGGCGAGGAAAGAGGCTTCATCCTCTTCTGGAGTGCGATAGTCCACCTGAGTGAGGTAAAGCCCTTCAGGAACGGCAACAGGCCCACACGCCTTGCGATCGCATGCTTCCAACGCAGTTTTCAGATCATCCTTGGTCCAGCGGCCTTCGCCTACAAGACGCAGACTACCCACCATAGAACGAACCTGATTGTGCAGGAACGAGCGGGAACTGCATTCCAGAAATACGTGATAGCCTTGGCGATAAACGCAAATGCGCTCCATGGTCTTCCACGGGCTCTTCGCCTGACACCGCGTATGGCGGAACGTCGTGAAATCATGATGCCCCAGCAGCACCTGCGCCGCTTCATTCATAGCTTCCGCATCCAGCTCCGGCTTCACGTACCAGGCTAGACCACGGTCATGCGTCAGAGGCTCAAGGCGGTTGGCAATCTTGTAGCGGTAATGACGGCGGATGGCAGAAAAACGCGCATCAAAGCCAAGCCCAGCCTTCTCACAGTCCAAGATAGCGACAGGGTCCGGCTGAGCATGAAAGTTCAGCGCATTTTTCACGGTTTCTGCTGGCCAGTCTTTGGAAAGATCCAGATGTGCCACCTGACCCGTTGCATGAACACCAGAGTCAGTACGGCCAGCGCCACCAATGGTCACTGTCTCACCCGTGAAAGACTTGATCGCGCGCTCAATCACACCCTGAACTGTTGGGCCGTTGTCCTGACGCTGCCAGCCAACGAAAGGGCGTCCGTCATAATCAATGGTAATTTTGTAGCGCGGCATTCTTATTCTTTGCAAAAGTTAAGCGGCAGGCTGTATAGCCCGTGCAGAGTGGCACAGGCAATCGCCCGCAGGATGCATCGGAAATTTCGCGCTGTACTATCAGATTTGAATGACCAAGACCAGACCTCGTGACAAGGCTGGAACCGAACCTACTCAAACTCCTGAAACGGCGTGGCATAGGTCACTTCAACAGGAAGCTCCTCACGCCCCGCCTGAGTAAATGGCAGCGCATGAAGATAGGTCCGGCATACGGCCCTTGGACCTTCTTTGCCAGCTCACTGTCAAAGCCAAAACGGTTGAAGTAGTCCGGTGCACCAAGCACGAGGACAAGATCTTCACCCAGCCCCTGCAACTCATCCAGTGCTGCTTGGATAAGCTTGGTGCCAACACCTTTGTTCTTGGCAGCGGGTTCAACACAAACCGGTGCAAGACAACTGATCTTCAGCCGGTGACCTTCACCAGTGCCAGTCACCCGTGAGAATGCAAGGTGTCCTAGAAGATTGCCATCATTATCCGTCGCAATGCGTTCCAGAACCAAAGCGCGGCAACCACGAAGCCGCTCAACCAAGCGGCCCTCATTGCTTTGCCCAAATGCCCGAACCAGCAGTGACAGGATAGCAGGCTCATCTTTCTTTTCAGGCCCACGGAGATCAACCTGATCCACTCCAAACTGTTGGACTTCAACCATGTCGCCTCCGTGTGTTCTTGTGTCTCTTAAGAAAAGCCTATCTGATTAAGTAGGGTCAGGAAACCTTGTCTCCAGCACTAAGCTTAGAGCCGCGTAAAAATTCATCGGTAGACATGGCCTTTTTGCCTGCCCGCTGAACCTGAACCAGCTTGATCGCACCAGAACCGCACGCAATGGTCAGCGTGCTTTCTTCTGCAACCAGAACCTCACCAGCGGCACCTGATCCTTCAGCAAGGCTGCTGCGCAGGATCTTCACACGCTCAGCGTTTTTGCCGCCGAGCTCCATCTCACACCACGCACCTGGGAAAGGAGAAAGACCGCGAATATGGTTGTGCACCTGCTCTGCTGACAGGGACCAGTCGATACGGGTTTCGCTCTTCTGGATCTTCTTGGCATAGGTCACACCATCCTCAGACTGAGGCGTAGAACTCAAACCACCACGAGACAATGCAGAAAGCGCACGCAGCATCAGGTCTCCGCCAAGGCCAGAAAGGCGATCATGCAGTTCACCAGCGGTCATATCCTCAGTGATCGCAACGGTTTCGGACATGCATACAGGGCCTGTATCCAGCCCTTCTTCCATTTGCATCACCTGAATGCCAGAGGCTTTATCACCCGCCATAATCGCACGGTTGATCGGCGCAGCACCGCGCCAGCGTGGCAGCAATGATGCGTGACCATTCAGACAGCCGTACTCGGTACCTTCCAGAATGGCTTTCGGCAGCAGAAGACCATAGGCCACCACAACAGCCACATCCGCTTCAAAAGAACGGAACCGTTCCTGTTCTTCTTCGCTTTTCAAAGAGGTAGGCGTGAAGACAGGAATGCCGAGGCTTTCAGCAGCTTCGTGCACCGGTGTCTTCTTCAGCTCCATGCCGCGTCCGGCTTTGCGTGGTGGCTGCGAGTAACAGGCAACCACATCCCAACCTTGCCCAACGATCTCAATCAGAGTTGGGACGGAAAAATCGGGAGTACCCATGAAGATGACGCGCAATGACATAGCTGACCTGCCTGCTGTAATTTTTGTGTTGCTGCTTTATAGCCTATCTCCGGCAAGTGGAAACCGGTTTTCCCGCAAAGATGCGTGGGAAACAGACCCGTCTGTCGTCAGAAAGAAAGCAATAAAAAAGCGGCCTCCGCTGAAGGCCGCTTAATCTGAATGCATTGCCAGATGGATCAGGCTTGCTTCTGCTGCTTGATCATCTTCTTAACGATCCGGTCACGCTTCAGGCGAGACAGGTAGTCAATGAACAATACACCGTTCAGGTGGTCCAGCTCGTGCTGTATGCAGGTTGCCAGCAGGCCGCCAGCTTCAATTTCCTGCTTCTCACCTTCGATGTTGAGGAAGGAGACGCGAACCTCGGCTGGGCGCTCAACATCCTCATAAATGCCAGGAATGGAAAGACAGCCTTCCTGATAAGTGTTCTTCTCTTCAGAAGACCAGGTGATCTCAGGATTGATGAAAACCATCGGCTCTTTTTCGACGCTGTCGTCTTCTTCGCTTTCGCGCTCTGCAACATCCAGAACGAACATGCGCTTCATCACACCAATCTGGCTCGCAGCAAGGCCAATACCCGGCGCGTCATACATGGTCTGTAGCATGTCGTCGGCAAGTGTTCTGATTTCGTCGTTGATGTCTTCAATCGGAGCGCACTTCTCACGAAGGCAGGCTTCCGGGACAAATTTAATCTCGCGAATCGTCATAATTACTTTTGAAGTTGTTCTCGTTGCAAAGCTGTCCGCTCAACATGAGGCCGGCTGACATTGATGTTCTGGCTTCATATCCTCTTATAGGAACTTTGCCAAGTCGTTGACTATAGGCTTTTGGCTAGAGGTTTTTAAGAGGGCTCCCCATCAATTGAAGGATGTGGGTTGCAGTGCATCCAAGAAAGCTGAGAGGTATCGCGGGCTTGCAAAGTGTTCTATGTTTGTTTCATGGAACAGACAGTCTTCACATACGGTGCATTCACCCTCTCATACATTCAGGCAGCCATCATTGGTGGCGGTCTTTTGTTCTTGCTGCTGCTCATCTGGATCATGGGTTTACGCGCAAAATTGAACAGGGTGCGCGTGACATCGGCGCTGGAGCAAAAACAGGCTGCGGATACGGAAGCAGCTTTGGCAGAACTGGTGCGCTCTCAAGGTGAGATGACCGGCCGCATGCAAACCATGGCAGAGGTGTTTGGCTCCCGCCAGTCAGACCTGATGCGTGTGGTGAATGACCGTCTGGATGGCCTCGGCAAAACGCTGGGCGCGTCTGTTCTGGAAACTCACCGCCAAACCCATGCCAGCCTGACGGGACTGCAGGAGCGGATGGCTCTGCTCGACAAAGCTAACAAAACCATGGGTGAACTGGCCGGGCAGGTGACAGACCTGCAAATGGTGCTGAATGATAAGCAGTCTCGCGGAGCGTTTGGACAAGGCCGTATGGAAGCCATCATTGACGATGCTCTGCCACCAACCAGCTTCACGTTTCAGGGCACACTCTCCAACCGGTCTCGCCCCGACTGCCTGATCCATATGCCAACAGGTGCGCCGCCTCTGGTGGTTGATGCCAAATTCCCGTTAGAGGCGTTTGCAGCCATCAAGGATGCAGAGACCAAGCCAGAGCTGAAAGAAGCTGCTAACCGCTTCCGAAAGGATATCTCAAAACACCTTGAAGATATCGCGGGCAAGTATCTGCTGCCGGGCGAAACGCAGGACACTGCGCTCATGTTCGTGCCCTCTGAAAGCCTCTTCGCCGAAATCCACGAGGGCTTTCCGGATCTGACGCAGAAAGCTCACCGTCTGCGAGTGGTGATTGTCTCTCCATCTCTGCTGGTTCTGGCCGTGCAGGTGATCCAGTCTGTACTGCGAGATGCACGCATGCGCGAACAAGCCCATCTCATTCAAGCAGAAGTCGGCAAGCTGCTGCTGGACGTTGGTCGGCTGACAGAGCGCGTCTCCAAACTGCAAAACCACTTCGCCCAAACCAACAAGGATCTGGATCAGATCATGATCTCTGGCGATAAGATCAGCAACCGCGCCCGCAAGATCGACGAGATGCAACTGGGCGGTAAAGCGAGTGAGCCGGTTACCTCCTCTGCATCGCAAGCACCACAAACAACCCATCTGGCTGATGATGAACTGCCATCGCCCTTTCAGTTTGACCGCAGATAGGCTCTAGGAAACCTGCGCGAGGTGGTCCCGCAGTGCTGCCACTGCCGGACGCCGCCACGCTGCTGAGCTCCCTACCATGTAATAGGCGTTCCCCGTCACATGACGAGCGGATACTGGCTCTATCAAAGTGCCGTCTGCCAGATCTTTCTCAATCAGGAGAGAGGGGAGCAGCGCAAGCCCAAGCCCCTGACGCGCCGCTTCCAACACCATGAAAAAGTGCTCAAAGGAGAGGGATGTATCTCCCGGCAGATAGCTGGAAAGCTTATGCGCCTCCGCCCAATACTCCCAACTGCCAAGACGCGTGGAATGGATGAGCCGCGGCAACCCGAGAACATCTTGCAGGCTCTCCGGTTGCGCATCACCCAGAAGGTTTTGGCTGCACACCAAAACCATCTCTTCATCGCAGATATGATGGCTCTCCAACGCAGCCCAGCTGCCCCGCCCAACAGTTAGCGCCACATCCACGCTGGAAGGATCCCAGTTGACGGGGTCTTTGTGCCCAGCAGAAAAATCCGCTGGGATCGTGACAAGATCAATGCTGATTGCAGGGTAGGTCTTCGTGAAACCTTTGATCCTCTGCATAAGCCACAAGTTGGCCAGAGACGGCAAAGTGCCAATGCGCAGCTGACCAGAGACCGAGCCCTTCAGCTCATGCTCCAGATCCTCAACCAGCTTCAGCGCATTCTTCGCTTTCTGGCTAAGCAGCAATCCATCCTGCGTCAGCGACAGTGTCTTCCCCTGCCGGGAAAACAGAACAAGCCCAAGCTGCTCCTCCAAACTCTGAATGCGCCGCGAAACAGCCCCCTGAGTAATGCCCAGTTCTCTGGCCGCCCGCGTAAAGCTGCCGTGACGTGCAGCAGCATCAAAAACAGGCAGCACAGATAGGATTTGTGAGGTGATCGAAAGGTTATGTCGGCTCATATTATGAGTTTAACTCATGTCTATGTGACTGTCATTGGCCTATCCATGAGATTTTTGGCAGTTTAAAACAACTCCAACATGAGTTTTAGGTATAGAACGTACTTCAGATAGTGCTTTCGGTTCTCTCATCTGAATGCGTAATGAAGTTTGATAGTAAGGTGAGGCTGATCATGGCACATCCATTCCATCTGGCATTTCCAATTGATGATCTGGAGCAGACCAAAGCGTTCTACATGGGCGTGCTGGGGTGCAAACAAGGCCGTGAGCTGGAAGGCAAATGGGTTGATTTTGACCTGTTCGGCCACCAGATGTCCGCCCACCTTCGCGATAAATCGCAAATCTCAATCGGAGTCACTGGCGTAGTTGATGGCGATGCTGTCCCCGTTCCTCACTTTGGCGTTGTTTTGCCAATGGATGAATGGTTGGCTTTGGCAGAACGCCTGAAAGCGCATGAAGGCATTGAATGGCTGCTCGAACCTAAGATCAGGTTTCAGGGCCAGCCGGGAGAGCAGGGAACTTTCTTTATCAAAGATCCCTCGGGCAATGCTCTTGAATTCAAGCTTTCGCCAGTGATTCTGACATTTTCGCAACCTGAGTAGAACCCCATGGAAATTTTAGAAGCAACACATACAACACAAAGCCCTGCTGCATCTGATAAAATCAAAGTCGCTCTCGCCCAGATCGCTCCGGTCTGGCTGAAGCGCGAAGCAACACTGCAAAAAGTGGCAGATGCGGTAGAGCTCGCAGGCAAACAAGGCTGCCAGCTCGTCACCTTTGGCGAAGCTCTGGTGCCGGGTTACCCGTTCTGGATTGAGCGCACCGACGGTGCCCGCTTCAACGACCCCAAGCAAAAGGCAATTTACGCCGAGTACCTTGAGCAAGGCGTTGTGATCGAAGATGGCCATCTCGATGGCATCTGCGCAATCGCGAAGAAGTACAGCATCGCTGTTTATCTTGGTGTGATGGAACGTGCTGCCAACAGAAGCGGCCACAGCCTTTACTGCACACTGGTTTACATCGATCAGAACGGTGAAATTGGCTCCTCTCACCGCAAGCTGCAACCAACCTACGAGGAGCGTCTTGCTTGGGCTCCGGGTGATGGCAACGGCCTGCGCGTGCATCCGCTGGGCCGCTTCACTGTTGGTGGCCTCAACTGCTTCGAAAACTGGATGCCTCTGTCCCGCGCTGCTCTGTATGCACAAGGTGAAGACCTCCACGTTGCTGTCTGGCCGGGCGGACTTCACAACACAGAGGACACAACCCGCTTCGTCGCGAAGGAAAGCAGAAGCTATGTGATTTCAGTATCCGGCCTCATGCGTCCATCAGACTTCCCGCAAGACACGCTGGAACTCGCCGAAATTCTGGAAAACAGCAATGATTTCCTCGCTAACGGTGGCTCCTGCATCTCCGCACCGGATGGCTCCTGGGTCGTTGAACCTCAGGTCGGCAAAGAAGTGCTGATCACCGCTGAGCTGGATCATGCAGTCGTGCGTGGTGAGCGCCAGAACTTCGATCCAACCGGCCACTATAGCCGCCCGGACGTGACTCGTTTGGTCGTCGATCGCAAACGCCAGCAACTGGCTGATTTCATCGACGCTGAATGAAACTAAGTACTCAGGAATAAAGAGTGAGGCAGGACGTGAAGTAGCACAGTTTTTCTCTCAAAAAATTCAGTGAAGTTGAGAGATGCGACCCGCTACAGATCAACCTGCCTCATAGTAAGATTAAGAATTGGAACGGCAAAACCTCGTCATTCAAATGACATTTGTTTTTGCGGCCCTGCCGTGCCTCTCTGTGATCTTCACCTTGCATACTGAGTATTAAGCCATGGAAATTTTGGAAGTTACGCATACATCGCAAAACCCATCCGCATCAGACAAAATCAAAGTGGCCCTCGCGCAGATCGCACCGGTCTGGCTGAAGCGAGAAGCAACCTTGCAAAAGGTACTCGATGCGGTGGAGTTGGCGGGCAAACAGGGCTGCCAACTCGTGGCCTTTGGCGAAACACTTGTGCCGGGGTACCCCTTCTGGATCGAGCGAACAGATGGCGCGCGGTTCAACGACCCAAAGCAAAAAGCCATGTATGCGCGATTTCTGGATCAGGGCGTCGTCATTGAGGAAGGCCACCTCAATGCAGTCTGTGCCATGGCGAAGAAACACAGCATATCCGTCTACCTCGGTGTGATGGAACGGGCTGCGAACAGAAGCGGCCACAGCCTCTACTGCACGCTGGTCTACATTGATCAAAACGGAGAGATCGGATCAGTCCATCGCAAGCTGCAGCCAAGCTATGCGGAACGCCTTGCATGGGCACCGGGTGATGGCAACGGCTTACGTGTGCATCCCCTAGGTCGGTTCACAGTAGGTGGTCTCAACTGCGCAGAAAACTGGATGCCGCTTTCCCGTGTTGCCTTGTATGCGCAAGGCGAAGATTTGCATGTAGCTGTCTGGCCGGGTGGTTTGCGAAACACGGAAGACCCAACCCGCTTCGTGGCAAAGGAAAGCAGAAGCTACACACTCTCTGTCTCGGGCCTCATGCGGGCTTCAGATTTTCCGGAGGATACGCCGGAACTCACTGAAATCCTTGAAGGCAGCAGTGAGTTCCTCGCTGATGGCGGTTCCTGCATCGCAGCGCCGGATGGCTCATGGATTGTGGAGCCGCAAGTGGGCAGGGAGCTCCTGATCACCGCAGAGTTGGATCACGCCATGGTCCGTGCCGAGCGCCAGCTCTTTGACCCAACCGGTCACTACAGCCGACCGGATGTAACCCGCTTGGTCGTCGACCGAAAACGTCAGCAGCTTGCTGATTTTGTCGACTCTTAATAAAACGAACTGCGCAATTGATATATGACCGCGCAGTGCCGAAGATTACTCGCTGATCCTCGGACAAAACACACTTGGAAATGGAGTGCCTTATGAACCTGGTCTTATCTCTCAAAAACTTCAACGAAGCTGAGTGGATCGACCGGCTACAAGCACTCCTGCCCAACCGAAAGATCGAAGGCTGGAATGGTGGTGTTTCTGAACCGGAAAAAGCAGAGTATTTGCTTGCATGGAAGCCAGACCCAGCTGTTTTTGCTGCTCTGCCAAACCTGAAGGTGATCTTCTCATTGGGAGCAGGTGTTGACCATCTCACATCCCTGCCAGAGTTGCCTAAACTCCCCCTCGTGCGCATCGTTGATCCGGACCTGACCAACCGCATGACCGAGTGGGTCGTCTTCCAAACATTACTCCACCATCGCCAACACCTGACGTACGCAGCTCAACAAGAAGCAGGTGTTTGGCACGGCCACAGGCAATGGGCTGCAATAGATGTTCGTGTCGGCATTCTCGGGCTTGGTGAGCTGGGATTGGATTCCGCCAAAGCGCTCAAATCACTCGGTTTCAACGTCGCAGGTTGGTCCCGCACGTCGAAAACGGTCGAAGGCATTGAAAGCTTTGCCGGTGAAGACCAGCTGAAAGCATTCCTGAACCGCACGGATATTCTGGTCAACCTGCTGCCATCTACGCCAGCAACACATAAACTGATCAATGCAGACCGACTTGCCATGTTATCGCAAAGTGGAGCGCTTGGTGGCCCCGTCTACATCAACGCAGGTCGCGGTGCGACGCAGGATGAAGTCGCGATTGACGCAGCTTTGACGTCTGGAGCACTCAAAGGCGCAAGTCTTGATGTGTTTGCGATTGAACCTCTGCCGGAAGAGAGCCCGCTCTGGAAACAGAAAAACTGCATCATCACCCCACATGTTGCCGCCGAAAGTGATCCGCAGGCGCTTTCAGAGTACGTGGTAAAGCAAATCAAAGGCTTTGAGAGTGGGGAGGCCTTGGAGAACCTCGTGGATCTGGAAGTCGGCTACTAAGCCGGTCATTTCTTGATGAAACCTTAGCGGGAAAGCCCGAAAACCCAAACAAGTTGAGCGCCTCAATCAATCTAAGGTTTAGCTGCAGGGAGTAGCATCACACACAACTATAACAATAAAGTTGTGATCTGATGCTCTCCATCCTGCGTGGTTTGTTCCAGCGAGAACTGGGCAGTGCGACAATTGAGTTCGGGCTTATCTCTGGCCTCATCGCTCTGGCCATCCTCGCCATGGTGTCCGCTCCCACACTCACCAATTCTGCCTTTATTCCAGCCAGTAACAAGGCACAGATCGGCGAAGCGGAGCGTGATCTGCAGCTGTGGGAGCTCGTGAAACCAAACAATTAAATTTGTAAATAAATGAGGTTTCAGGAGATAAAAATATCAGTCGTTAAGCTCCTGTTTGGATTTGCCCTTGCAAAACCATAGTACGGTATTTGTGGGGGAGATCACGACATGATTGCAAATGGACTATTGATCATATTTCCATTGCTGCTTGCAGTTGCTGCTTTCTTTGATCTCTTCACCATGACAATCCCGAACAAACTCAACTTGCTTCTTGTCGTGGCATTTGTCGCCATGGCCTTCCTGCTGCAACTGCCTCTCCAACAAGTGGGTATGAGCTTCGCATTAGGCTTCGGCGTGATGGTAATCGGCTTTGGGTTGTTTGCTCTGGGAGTGATGGGCGGCGGTGATGTCAAGTTTCTGGCTGCAATCTCACTCTGGCTGGGCCTTTCCATGAACATGTTGGACTTCATCCTGCTCACCAGCATCTACGGTGGGGCATTGACGCTGGTCATCCTGGCATTGCGCAAGGTGCCGTACTTCCCGCAATTCATGCACGGGCAGGCGTGGTTGCTGAAGTTGCACGATAAAAAGTCCGGTGTTCCCTATGGAATAGCCATCGCGATAGCAGGAATTCAGGTGTATCCGAACACCCTCTGGTTCTCGCAGATTCCAACTTTGTGAGCATATCGCGCGCAATTAATCTAAACAAAGTATTAATGTTTGGAACTAGTGTGTTTTCACTAGGGCTAACCTGTTGCTCTTCATAGATATTCCCAAATTGACTCTATGCACATAAGTAAAAATTACAAATGTAGTGTTGTTACGGAATATTAACTATGTCTTGACAATTTTTGCTCAAATTAGGGTTAACGAATGCTGCTTAGCCAAATCTCTTAGAGGGTGGGTGCCACATGAAGGCCTCCAGATTATTAGTTTTAATTATCGCTTTAAGCGCCGGTGGATTGGCCGCTTGGCTAAACCTGTCTTCTGGTTCCCGGGAGCCGGCACAAACTATCGTTGTGCAGGAACAGGAAATACCTTCTCTGGAAATTCTTGTCGCCGCACAGGATCTCAAAGTTGGTACCGCTCTCACTGAGGGTGATCTGAGCTGGGCCAAATGGCCGGAAGAATCTGTATCTGACGGCGTGATCCTGCGA
The DNA here is from genome assembly GCF_001310815.1 of Pseudovibrio denitrificans JCM 12308. Classification (GTDB taxonomy): domain Bacteria; phylum Pseudomonadota; class Alphaproteobacteria; order Rhizobiales; family Stappiaceae; genus Pseudovibrio; species Pseudovibrio denitrificans. The sequence continues at coordinate 123,149 of NZ_BAZK01000010.1, read as the reverse complement.
AGCTCCAGTCCTCAGGCGGACGAAGAGTTCCTTGGCCAAATCATCAAAGCTGCAATGTTCAGCGGCGAACCAATCCGCGCAGAACGTCTGATCAACACCGACAAAGGCTTCCTTGCTGCGATCCTCCCAAAAGGAAAACGCGCAGTTGCTGTGCCGGTGGACGCGGTCTCCACGGCGGGTGGTTTCATTCTTCCTGGCGATAAGGTTGACGTGCTGATCAGCATGCAGGCCAAGAAACGCGATGAAGGCTTCATCAGTGAAACGCTTCTCGAGAACATCAAGGTGCTCGCCATCGACACCACGACAGCGTCAGAGAACAGCGAAAAGGCCATGTCACCGGATCAGACTGCCACGCTGGAACTCTTCCCTCACGAAGCCGAGACGATCGCACGCGCCACTCAAATGGGAACGCTCTCGCTGTCACTGCGCAGCGCAGCGGACTCAAAAGATGGTGTGAAGCAACCACCACGCGTGAAAGGTGGTGTGAAGTTTGTGAAGTACGGGATTGCCTCCCAGTCTGTTAACGGAAATTAGTAGGTAAACTATGGTTTTTCATCGACACATGCGTCCGGCGAGAAGTTTACCGCAGAAATCCCGTTTCAGCGGAGCTCTCCTAAATCTGTTCATGGCGCTGACACTGGCAGTAGCCGCTCCACAACTCGCCACAGCCCAAACCAACTTCGAAGCCACAGTAGAAGTCACCTCCCAACACAGCGGCAAAGTCCGCCAGCTGAATGTGGGGGAGGGAAGATCTATTGTCCTGAACACAAACGAAGAAGTTCGTGATGTGTTGGTATCGAACCCAAAGATTGCAGATGCAGTTGTTCGAACAAGAAATCGTGTCTTTGTCTTTGGGAACTTAGCCGGACAAGCTTCTCTTGTTCTGTTTGGGAACGGCGGTAAACAGCTGGCATCGTTTAATCTGAATGTTCAACCTGATCCATCTGATCTTGTTGAAATGCTTGCGCGCTTGCTACCTAACTCATCAATTCATGCGGACATTGTTAATAAGAGCATAGTTCTGTCAGGGACAGCCGTGTCTCCGCTAGAAGCACAGCAGGCTTATGATATTGCATTGAAGTTTGTAGATGGTCAGGAGTCGAAAATTGTCAACACGATTGCTGTTGCTGAAAAAGACCAAGTCCAGCTGAAAGTGACAGTAGCAGAAGTCGATCGGACAACTATTAAACAGTTAGGCGTCAGTCTTCAGGGATCAATTGCTATTGGTGCATTGGATCTTAATTTTAATACATCCCCTGGCTATAACATCAACCCTTCTGTTGTAAATGCTGGCTCATTAACTGCCAAGTACGCGTTTGGTGGCAACACAATTACGCCAACTGTAAAAGCGTTGGAGCGTGATGGAGTTATGCGCACCCTTGCAGAGCCAACCTTGGTGGCCGTTTCAGGTGAAAATGCCAGCTTCTTAGCAGGGGGTGAATTTCCGATTCCTGTCGCTTACGAAGACAACAAAGTTAGCTTGGAGTTTAAGCCATTCGGTGTTGGTCTAGACTTTACTCCGGTAGTTCTGTCTGAAGGACGCATCAAACTTCGGGTTAAAACTGAAGTAAGTGAGCTTAGTTCGGAAGGTGCGGTAAACATTGCAGGTGCTATTTCTGTCTCTGCACTTAAGGTTCGCAGAGCAGAATCTACCTTAGAGCTGCCATCTGGCGGAACGCTCGTGATGGCAGGGCTTCTGAAGCATAACTATGGCCAGGAAATTGATGGTATACCCGGGCTAAAGAACATTCCAATTCTGGGCACAATGTTTAAGAGCCGAGATTACATCAATCGTCAAACCGAACTCGTAATCTTTGTAACTCCTTATGTTGTAAGACCAATTGCGCGTTCAAAAGTGGCGCGCCCTGATGACAATTTTGCAGCTCCAAGTGATCAGTCAACAGTATTCCTAAACCAGTTGAGCCGGATTTACAGGGGAACAGATGCTCCTGTCAAAGGGAATTATCATGGCAAAATTGGCTACATTTACGAGTGAGGCGAGTTCGATGAATGTACAAACGTCTGCTACCACGAATTGTAGCGTTGCTTTCAAGAAAACTCTTTGGGTTTTGGGCTTGGGCTTATGGGTTGCTGCATGCAAATCTCAGCCTTCTTATGTTGAGCAGCATTCTATTGCTGACTTCGATTATAGAAAAAGACATCCCATAATTGTGACCGAAGCTCCTGAGAATTTTGATATTCCGGTATCTGGTGAACTTCGTAACTTGAATGCAGCAACGAAAACTGCTGTTGCTGCATTTGGCCAAGAAGCGAAAGTTGATGGAAATGGAATTGTTGAAGTTCTGGTTCCATCCGGATCTGCAAATGAAACGGCAGTTCGAACTGTTTCTCCTCAAATTCGAGAAGCTCTTAAGAACGGTGGTGTGAGCCACGATCGCATAATTATGAGAAGTTATACTGTTTCCGATATGGCTGCGTCCGCTCCTGTGCGCCTCTCATTTATGAGAATAAAAGGTGTTGTTCGTAACTGTGGTGATTGGCCCGATGCAATGAGCGGCGACAGTCAGAATCGGGACTATCACAACTTTGGATGTGCGTCACAGGCAAACCTTGCAGCTATGGTTGATAATCCCAATGATCTATTACGTCCTAGACCATTGGGGCCAAACGACCCAGCAAGAACCAACGAAATTTTGGCTAACAATCGTACTGGAGACCTGACTGCAGGGCAGTATGGAGCCGGTGTTGGAACAAATGTATCATCCGTTGCGCAGAATTAACGAGATAAACTATGAGCGATTTTGCACAGTCCGATATAGGTACAACGTTTGACGATGGAGCTGCTGGTCAACTTTCAACTTCTGAGTTTAAGTTTGTCAGCATCCCTCGTATTTCTGTTCAAGCTTTCTGCGTAGATTCCAGAACAGCAGAAACTATTCAGAACTCAAGCATTGATCGTCGAATGTCTAAAACACATACGATGGTGCATCAGGGAGGCATTCTTGCAGCTGTTGAAACCTTCCAAAGTGCTGCGACACCTAACTTATTAATCGTTGAATCTCTCTCCAGTCCTCAAGAGATGGTTGAAGAGCTGGATCAGCTTGCTGAAGTTTGTGATGCTGGGACCAATGTGCTGGTTATCGGCCGTGTGAATGATGTGAACCTCTATCGCGCGCTTATTCAGCGTGGTGTTGGTGAGTACATTGTTGGGCCCGTCGATATCGCGCAGATCATCAATACGATTGGTCAGTTTTATTCAGATACCGAAGCCGAACCGTTTGGCCGTACGATCGCTGTGATCGGTGCAAAAGGCGGGTGTGGTGCCTCTTCTGTTGCGCACAACCTCTCCTGGTCCATCGCCAAAACATTGGACAATGATGTTGCGATTGCAGATCTGGATTTGCCTTTTGGAACCGCCGGTCTGGACTTCAATCAGGACCCTCTGCAAGGCGTGATGGAAGCTGTTGCTTCTCCAGAGCGTCTGGATGACACACTGCTCGATCGTCTGCTCTCAAAGTGCAATGATCGCCTGAGCTTGCTCGCAGCCCCTGCAACGCTTGATCAGACTTATGATTTTGAAACTGACAAGTTCGATCAGGTCATTGAAGTGATGCAGAAGGGTACGCCAACGGTTGTGCTCGATTTGCCTCATACGTGGAACGGTTGGGTTCGTCATATCCTTGCGCATGTCGATGAAGTTCTGATTGTTGCGGAGCCTGATCTGGCGAACCTGCGCAACGCTAAGAACCTCGTTGACAGCATTGGTCAGCTGCGCCCGAACGATGCAAAGCCTTATCTGGTCTTGAACAAAGTCGGCATCCCAAAACGACCTGAAATCAAGCCGGATGAGTTCAGCAGCGCGCTGGATGTTGTCTCTTTGGCATCCATGCCATTTGAGCCAGCGCTGTTTGGCACAGCTTCCAACAATGGTCAGATGATTGCTGAGTTTGATAGTCGGCATGCAGTGCTGGTCTGTTTGAAGAGATTGCAGCGAAAGTGACTGGCAAGGCTGAGATGAACCAGAAGAGCAAATCACTCTTCGCATCCCTAATGAAAAAAGTCCGTAAATAGTCCTTGGGCTGATTTAAAGGCGTTAGAATATGTTTGGTAGACGTGGCAACGGTGAATTTGGAAACAAAAAACCAAAGTCTGCTCCTGTAAACCCAGCGATACAGGCGCAGGCAACAAAGCCTGTTGTTCAGGAAACGCCGAACAAGATTAAGCCAACCCAACCGGTTATTGAGAAGCAGCCTGAAAAGCCGAAGGAAAGTGCCCCTGAGAACAAACGAACTCAGGAGTATTATGCGACCAAGGCCTCCATCTTCAATGCACTGGTAGAAGCGATCGATCTCTCACAGTTGAGTCGTCTGGAACAGGACGATGCGCGCGATGAGATCCGCGATGTCGTCAATGACATCATCGCTCTTAAGAACCTCGTTATGTCCATCGCCGAGCAGGAAGATCTGCTCGAGGATATCTGTAACGACGTTCTGGGATATGGCCCGCTGGAACCGTTGCTAGCTCGTGATGATATTGCGGATATCATGGTGAACGGCGCAAACACCGTTTACATCGAAACAGATGGCATGGTGGAGCAGACTGGCATCCAGTTCCGTGACAATCGCCAGCTGATGAATATCTGCCAGCGCATCGTGTCGCAGGTTGGGCGCCGTGTTGATGAGTCCAGCCCAATCTGTGACGCCCGTTTGCCTGATGGATCTCGTGTAAACGTGATTGCACCACCGCTGTCCTTGGATGGGCCAGCCCTCACAATTCGTAAGTTTAAGAAAGACAAGCTTACGCTGGACCAGCTGGTGAATTTTGGCTCCATCTCGCCAGAAGGTGCTGAAATTCTGGAGATTATTGGACGCGTCCGCTGTAACACTGTTATTTCTGGCGGTACGGGCTCTGGTAAAACCACACTCCTGAACTGTTTGACACGCTACATCGACAGCACTGAACGCATCATTACCTGCGAAGATAGTGCGGAACTTCAGCTTCAGCAGCCTCATGTGGTGCGCCTAGAAACCAGACCCCCAAATCTGGAAGGTGAGGGGGAGATTACCATGCGTGATCTCGTCAAGAACTGTCTGCGTATGCGTCCTGAACGTATTATCGTGGGTGAGGTACGTGGCCCGGAAGTGTTCGATTTGCTTCAGGCCATGAACACCGGTCACGATGGTTCTATGGGCACAATCCACTCCAACTCCCCACGCGAATGCCTGAAGCGTATTGAATCCATGATCGCATTGGGTGGCTTCTCGCTCCCATCCAAGACGGTACGCGAGATTATCGTTGGCTCCATTGATGTGATCGTGCAGGCTGCCCGCCTCAGAGACGGTTCGCGCCGCATCACACACATCACCGAAGTTGTTGGTATGGAAGGTGATGTCATCACCACACAGGATCTCTTCACCTATGATATCACTGGTGAAGATGCGAACGGCAAGATCGTAGGTCAGCACCGCTCAACCGGCATCGGCCGCCCTCTCTTCTGGGATAGAGCAAGATACTTCAACGAAGAAGAACGCCTGGCCCGCGCCCTCGACGCCTCAGATATCTCAGGAGGACTGCATGGCTAACCTCGATAGCTTCCTTGCGTCTCCTCTGGCCGATTATCTGATTACAGCACTTATAATGATCAGCGTCGTCGGCGTTACCTTCACCTTGCTGGCACCGCTGTTTTCGAAGGATAAATTGGGCAAGCGAAAGGAAGGCCTGGTTCAGAAGAGCAGCTCTCAAGTCAGAGGCCGTTCTCAAAAGATAGACGTTTCTGCTCGTCGTAAAACTGTCCAAGATCAGCTAAAGGCAATGGAGGCAGCTCAAGCTGCCAAAAAGAAAAATGCTGATAAGCCGATATTTGCGGACTGGATTGCACAGGCGGGCTTATCTTGGTCGAAACCCAAGTACTATATTATTTCAGTGTTATGCGGACTGATTATCTTTTTTTCCAGCTTGTTCTTAGGACAACCAATCTGGATCGCGCTTGCTTTGCTTTTTGTTGGAACGTTTGGATTGCCTCGTTTGTACATTTCCAAGAGGCGCAAGAAGCGTTTTGACAAATTCCTCGATGAGTTTCCAAACGCGGTAGATATTATCGTTCGTGGCGTGAAATCAGGCATGCCTCTTGGTGATTGTTTACAAATCGCAGCTACAGAATCCAAAGACCCCGTCGGTGCTGAGTTCTCACACGTACTAGACAAGATGCATATGGGTATGCCTTTGTCTGAAGCTATTCATTACATTCCTAAAAGAGTACCTCTTCAGGAAACTAACTTTCTAGCTATCGTTGTCACGATTCAAGCGCAGGCAGGTGGTAGCCTGTCGGAAGCCCTTGGCAATCTATCAAAGACATTACGCCAACGTAAAGAAATGAAAGGGAAAATCAGGGCTGTTAGTCAGGAAGCGAAAACATCAGCAGCAATCATCGGCTCGCTTCCATTTCTCGTCACTTTGATGCTTTCGGTGGTAGCACCTGATTACATTCGTTATCTTATTGATACCGAGATTGGCTTAATTCTGGTTGGATTTGCTTTGGTTTGGATGACCATAGGTATCTTAGTTATGCGGAAAATGATTGATTTTAGGATCTAAGGAGCACAGCTATGGGGCTATCCGAATTTGAAAATAGCAATGTGTTTGTTGTGGTCTTGACGCTTTTAGCCGTTTCGGGGACTTTCTACGCATTGCTTATGCCTCTGTTTGAACGAGATAATTTGAAGACTCGAATGAAGTCAGTTGCTTTAGAACGCGAGGAAATTCGTGCACGCGAGAGAAATCGGCTGGCTAATCAGAAAGAAAATGAACGTGTCGCTCTGCGCAGCAGTCCCAAAGAGAGTGTACGTGAGTTCGTTGATAAATACGATCTGAAGAAGATACTTTCGAATGATAACGTTATTAACAAACTTAAAATGGCAGGGTATCGGGGAGCTTCTCCGCTATACACCTATCTGTTTTTGCAGATTGTACTTCCAGTTTCCTTTTTTGCGCTCACATTTTTCTATCTTCAGATTGTGTTAAAGGTTGATGCTTCAGTTGGGGGCGTCTTTCTATTGTCGCTACTCGCTGCTGTGGTGGGGTTTTATGCACCGAGCATTTATGTTCAGAACCAAGTCGCGAGACGGCAAGACTCAATTAGATTAGCTTGGCCCGATGCGATGGATCTAATGCTGATCTGTGTTGAATCTGGCATGTCGATTGAAGCAGCGTTTAAGAAGGTCGCTGAGGAAGTTGGGACACAGTCAACTGCATTGGCAGAAGAGCTTATTTTAGCAACTGCCGAGTTGTCGTTTTTGGATGAACGAAGAAAAGCATATCAAAATCTGGCAGATCGGACAGGCCTTGATGGCGTTAAGGATGTGGTAGTTGCTCTAATGCAGGCCGAAAAATACGGCACGCCAATTGGCTCAGCTTTGCGAGTGTTGTCCGACGAAAACCGTCAAGCAAGAATGCAGGAAGCTGAGCGTAAAGCAGCCGCATTGCCGCCAAGACTTACTGTGCCCATGATGATGTTTTTTATGCCAGCATTGTTTGTGGTGATTATTGCGCCTGCAGCAATTCAGGTTATGCAAACCTTCTAACTCACGCCTTCCCAAGCATTGTCTTCAGGTACGCCACGTTTTCGGCGGCCTGGCGGGGGTCGATGTCGGATTGTGCGACGCGGACGGCTTCATCGAAGCGGCCTTGGAGGCCGAGGGTGAGGGCGAGGTTTTGGCGGACCTGACTGCCGGCGCGGCCTGTATCTAAAGCGGAGCGCAGGGCGGTTTCGGCATTGCGCAGGTCTCCGGCCAGAAGATAAGACATTCCCAGATTGTTCAGCACAGATGGCTCGTTCGGGGAGATCTTGAGTGCTTGCTGATAGGTGGCGCGCGCCTGCTTAGTTTCTCCCAGCTGATCCAGAATGGCAGCTTTGGCAGAGAGCATTTTCCAGTTTGGCTGTGCAGGGTCAAAAGCGTTGTCGATGACGTTCAGCGCTTCCTGTAGTTTGCCGTTTTCTGCAAGCACCTTGCCGTAGCTGGCGGCAATGGTTTTGTTCTCAGCATTGGCGATAACACCCCGGCGCAAGATTGCTTCTGCTTGCTGACCTTGGCCATCAATTCTAAGGGCCGCTGCATAGTTCAGGATCGTGCGTGGGTTCTTCTGATCCTTGGAATAAGCTCCGCCCCAATAAGCGAGCGCTTTCTGCATTTCTTGTGAGCCTGGCTTTAACTGCTGACTTTGAGAAACAGAAGCCTGTGCCCGAGGTTTGTTCGTTGCACAGCCTGAAAGTGCAATCCCGCAAGCCAGCAGCAGTGAGACAGCTGTCGCACTTTTGAAAATGCCAGTAGACATCTTGGTTTTGTGTGTGCGGTCAAATACGGCCATGGAACCCTCAGCAACGAAGCAATTCAAATATTGTTTGAAAATGAAATATTAACCCTAATTTCTGGTTAACTCTCGTGGTGCGCGCTCCCTGTAAGGCAGGGGAGGGAGCTGCTCTCTGTCTTGCACAGAACCGTTAACGTGGTTAGGTTGCCTCAACGCTGCCCATTCAGGACAGATCATAGATTTCTCACATCTTAAAAATGGAGCTCCCGGTGCACGGTCCGTTAATTTCTGCAGAAGAAACAGTCAATCCAATTCCAGTGGTCGCACTCTCGACCAGCGAGTTGGAAGCGCACCTCGAAGCTGCAGGTCCAGTGGCGCAGGCGTGGGCAAAAGCGCAGGAGTTCGAGGCTGCATTTGGTGATACGCTTGTTATGCCGAATGAAGCTGGTGAAATTGCAACCGTTCTGTTTGGCTATGGCAGCGGTCAAAAGGACGCTTTGGAAACTGGCGCAACGCTGAACAAGAAGTTGCCTGCTGGTGCTTTTGAGCTTTCCAAAGGCTTTGAGGACCATGCCGGTATTGCGCTTGGCTTCTCTCTGGCAGCTTATCGGTTTGATGCCTACAAAAAAGTGCCTGCCGCAAAAGCGCAACTGGTTATTTCTGAAGCTGGCATTCTTGAAGAGCTGGCACCCGTTCTTGCTGGCACGCGCCTCGCGAAAGACCTCATTAACACCCCCGCTAATGATATGGGTCCGGAAGAACTGGCAGCCGCAGCTTCTCAGCTTTTTGAGGACCATGGCGGAGCTGCAAAGATCATCATGGGCGATGTTCTGGAGAACGAATTCCCGCTGGTGCATGCAGTCGGTAATGGCAGTGACAGAGCTCCCCGCCTGATTGACGCCACTTGGGGGAAGGACACCGCCCCTAAGATTACTCTGGTTGGTAAAGGCGTGATCTTTGACAGTGGTGGTCTGGATGTAAAACCAGCTGCTGGCATGATCCTTATGAAAAAAGACATGGGTGGCGCAGCCAATGTGCTGGGCCTCGCAGCCATGATCATGAAAGCAGAACTGCCAATCCGTTTGCGCGTGATTGTGCCTGCTGTCGAAAACGCAATCTCAGGCCGTGCTTTCCGTCCATCCGATATTTTCACAAGCCGCAAAGGCCTGTCTGTTGAGATCGGCAACACCGATGCAGAAGGTCGCCTTGTACTGGCAGATGCGCTGGCATTGGCGGATGAGGAAAGCCCGGAACTGATCATCGACATGGCAACGCTGACCGGCGCGGCGCGAGTTGCTCTTGGTCCTGACTTACCTCCTTATTATACCGATGATGAAGAACTGGCAGAGACCATCGCAGTTCACAGTGAAGCGGTGAACGATCCGTTATGGCGTATGCCATTGTGGAAGCCATACAAGAAGTACATCACCTCCAAAACGGCTGATCTGGCAAACATCAACACCAGTGGCGCGGGCTTTGCAGGCTCTGTGACAGCAGCTTTGTTCCTGCAGAGATTCGTTGAGAATGCCGGAAGTTGGGTGCATTTGGATATCTACGGTTGGACACCAATTGAAAAAGATTTCAGAACCCATGGCGGTGAAGCTCAGGCAATCCGGGCACTTTTTGACATGCTGAAGACCCGCTTTGGCTAAGATCTATACGGATTACACCGTCAAAAATACCCAATACCTCAATCTGGTAAGGGTCCCGAAATAATTTGCAGGCTAGGTTTTAGCCTGCAATAGGGATTAGGACGAATAAATATGCCCGTAGAGATCCGCCCGTCGCAGGCGCTTAAGCTATGGCATGATGTAGTGTTGGAATTGGTGCGCGCGGCAGATCAGGATTTGACTGCTCGTCAAATGTCTATTCTTTTAACTGTATATCTTGAGCCTCCACCCCATACCGTGCGCGGGTTAGCGCAAAAGCTTGGGGTAACAAAACCTGCCATCACGCGTGCTCTGGATACTCTGGGCGCAAACAAGCTGCTTTCCAGAAAGCGTGATGAAAACGATCGCCGCAACGTCGTCGTCACCCGCACCGTTGCTGGGGCGCTCTATCTGGAGCAACTGGGCGATCTTGTCTCTGAAAAAGCGCAGGATCTTCCGCGATAATCGGGATGCATGTCCTCTGATAGTCGGGTATGACTATAGGCTACTGTTTGGAAGGGGCTCTTCATGACTGCTCAACTCGACCGCCGTTTACACCCGGTACGACCAGACCTCGCCTCCGCCGCCTATCGCGGTCAGGTGGACGCTGAGCGTTTTGTTGACGGGACTGAGTTCTCAGTAACAGTAGATAAAGTTGAGCTGCGCGCAAGACCAGAGCTTACTTGTGGGATCGATACTGAAGTGAACTTTGGCGAAACCTTCCAGGTTTTCGAGAGCACATCAGAGGGTTGGTCCTGGGGCCAGCTTGCGACTGACGGATACGTTGGTTGGCTGCCAACCAGCGCACTTGGCACCATCGAAGCCGCAACCCACAGAGTTGCTGCCCTGCGTACTTACAGATATACGGAAGCTGAGATGAAACGCCCTGTTCTGGGGCAGATTTCGATGGGGTCTCTCCTACGTGTGGTTGGCCATGAAACGACACGGGGGCTGGAGTTCGCCAAACTGGCAGATGGCTCCTTCGTGGTGAATAAGCACTTGGTCAAGCGTGATCATAAGGCCGCTGATTGGGTGGAAGCCGCTGAGGCGATGCTGGGAACGCCTTACCTTTGGGGCGGACGCTCTTCGCTCGGGCTGGACTGTTCTGGATTGATTCAGCTCTCCTTGCAAACCGGCGGTATAAATGCTCCCCGTGATGCAGACATGCAGGAAGCCATGCTTGGCGAACATCTGGATCTCTCAAACGGCCTACCCGCCTTGCAACGTGGAGATCTGATGTTTTGGAAAGGGCATGTTGGTGTTATGGCCAATCCTGAAACCTTGTTGCATGCCAACGGCTTCACCATGACTGTCGACTATGAGAACTTGCAGGCCGCTTTGAAACGCATCGGTGAGAATGAGTTTGGTGAACTGACCTCGGTAAAACGACTGGCCTGAAAGCCGTTTACTCACGCTTAACCATAAAGCGCATTATCGGCATATCTATCCCGCCAAAACACGCAAATTAGGTTTTCGTTCACTAAAATTATCGCACAAATAACTGGTAAAATTTAACAGTTATTCGGTGGGGTTTGCCGTGTTTTGGAAGCTGCAAGAACAGGTCTCAGATCGTTTGCCAAAGATTGCCTCTGTTGCAATCTTGACTGCGATGATTGCGGGCATTTCCGCAACTTCAATCGCACCAGCCTATGCAGATGTGGAAGTGGTTGCTGATCAGGCGAAAGTCTTTCGTCTTGAGGAGCCTGCCGAAACCATCATCCTCGGCAACCCGAGCATTGCTGACGTGACAGTCCACGATCGCCTGACAATCGTCATCACCGGCAAATCATACGGCACCACCAACCTCGTCGTACTCAACGATGCTTCCGAACCCGTTGTTGAAGAGCTGATCACCGTAACCGCCGAAATGGCCGGCTACGTCGCCATCCAACGCAACAACAGCCGCTTCACCTACTCCTGCAACCCCGACTGCCACGAAGTCCTGCGCTTGGGTGATAATAAGAAGAAAACAGATGATGTCGCGTCTTCAATCAGTTTGCGCAATAAACTGGCTGAAGACGGAACCGTAGCGAGCAATACTCAATAGCGGGAAGCTCTCATGTACAACATGCAGCACCACGACAAGCTAGTTGGGTCTCGTAAACGTTCCGAAAAAAGAAACTCTAAGCGTTTTCTATCGGATTACCGCGGAGTGACGGCAATTGAGTTTGCATTGATTGCTCCGGTTTTGTTTGGGATCGTATTGGCAATCCTAGAGCTAGGCCTCTCTATGCTAGTCGAGGTTGTACTGGACAATGCTGTTGCGGAAGCTGCGCGACAAATTAGAACAGGACAAGTTCATTTAGCTCAACAGAATGGCGAGTATAACAAGACAAAGTTCAAAAACGTTATTCTGGAAAATGGGGCGGGCCTTCTAAAAGCCATCGAAGATAAAATTTTTGTTGACGTGGAGGCATTTGAGGATTTTGGCGATATTCGTGAGTACCAGCCTTTGGTTGAGGATGGTGCAGTTGTCATGGAGCAGAACTGGGATCCCGGAGAGGCAAGCGATGTTGTTATTGTGCAGGTCGTTTGCGCATGGCCAATGATTACTTCCACAATGGTGAGCCTTTTTGGTCAGGCCGAAGGTGGCAGTCGTATTCTCGTAGCAACAGAGATTTTTAGAAATGAACCTTTCTAACTAGCTGGATTGGTGAAGTTTATGAACCCACATCCAAATATTTACAGTGCTTTCAGATCGTTTTGTCTCAGCAAAAATGGTGTTGCAGCAATTGAGTTCGCGATCGTCATGCCCATGTTAGTATTCATTTTTCTTGGTATGGTCGAACTTACAACGGCAGTTTCTTATGACAGGCGAGTAAGTAAAGCTGGCGCCGCGATTGCTGATTTGATTGCTCGTTCGGATGATGTGACGGATGGGATGGATGATATCAATAAAGCTATTGAACATCAGATGACACCTTTTGAAGATGTAGACATTGATATCAAAATTGGAATGGTCCTGATCAGAAACGGTCGCCCACAAGTGGTCTGGAGTTGGGAGAATGGAAAAAGCGCGCCACCATGGCCACAAGGCTCAGAGCCAGATGGTGTTTCATTCACCAGTACGATGCTCATTAATGGTCGTTACTACGTTGTCTCAACATCCCGGTTTGAATATAAGTTCATCTTAGGCTCGGCTTTAAGTAGTTTGTATCAAATGGTTTCAGAGGACCATGATAGCGGTAAGTTCCTGTCATTACCTTTGAGTGATAGCTTTGTGCTTCTTCCAAGAAGAGTCTCGTGTGTCGAGTATAATGATCATTGCGCAACGTGGCCTCCATTATAAGAGTAACTACGTAAGATTTAGCGCTGTAATCTAAAGATTGATGTGTCATAACTTCGCAGATCGCCAAAATCTGCTGTTTTGTGATCTTTACCGATAGATTTGTTAGCTCAAATGTTGAATAAGCCCCCCAAGCTTGGCGAAGAATTTAACGCACGTATCGCTGAACAGTCACAGAGCTGCGATAGTATGGCAGAGTCCTCCCCTCAAGAGCCCTATCGTAATTTCTCTTGAGCTCGGACAGGAGTGATACGTGGAAAATGAAAAGAGGCTATCAATGGCTACTAATCGGACCTATGACCAAATCCAGGTCGGTGATTCCGTCACTCGCTCCCGCATCTGTACAGCAAATGACCTTTACGTATTTGCGCACGCGTCTGGCAACATCAATCCTCTGCACCTGCCAAATGCACAGTGGGAAGGCATTGAGAAGAAAGATGGCCCATCCGCACCGTTCATGTGGGGCGCTACTCTGATCTCAGCAGTCGTCGGCAACTACCTCCCAGGTCCAGGCTGCGTCTACCGTGATCAGACCCTGTCCTTCCATAACAAGGTGAAAGTGGACCAGGTTCTCGACGTTACCGTCACCGTTCTTGAAAAGCTGCCAAACAACATCATCCGTCTTGCAACAAGCGTGAAGGTTGATGATGGCACTCTGGTTGCTGAAGGTGAAGCTCAGGTAGAAGCACCAACAAAGTCCATCTCTTACGATGCAGAAGAGCTGCCAGGCCTGCTGATGAAGCGCCACCAGCACTTTGATCGTCTCGTTGCAACAGCATCCCAGCTGCCTGCTATCCCGACTTCTGTTGTCTGCCCAGACGATGCAAACTCTCTCGGCGGTGCGGTCATGGCAGCTCAGGCTGGCCTGATCATTCCAATCCTCTGTGGCCCTGAAAAGCGTATTCAGGCAGCTGCTGACAAGATTGGCGCGGATATCTCCGGCTACGAGCTGATCGATACACCTGACGAAGGTTCTGCAGCTGCAAAAGCTGTTGCGCTGGTTCATGAAGGCCGCGTTCGCTCCGTCATGAAGGGTCACCTGCACACCGACGACCTGCTGCGCCACGTTGTGAAGCGCGAAGGTGGTCTGCGCACCAAGCGTCGTCTGTCTCACGCATTCGTAATGGACGTTCCAGGCCGCGAAACACCGCTGATCGTATCTGACGCGGCTATCAACATTGCACCGGACCTGATGGCCAAAGTGGACATCACTCAGAACGCGATCGATGTTGCACGTTCTATCGGCATTCAGCTCCAAAAGTTGGTATCCTGTCCGCTCTGGAAACCGTTAACCCGGCGATCCCATCCACCATCGACGCAGCTGTGCTGTCCAAGATGGCTGACCGTGGTCAGATCAAAGGCGGTATCGTTGACGGCCCACTGGCAATGGATAACGCGATTGACCTTGAAGCTGCTCGCACCAAAGGCATCGAGTCCGTTGTTGCTGGCCGCGCAGAAGTGCTTATCGTGCCAAACCTTGAAGCTGGCAACATGGTTGTGAAAGAGCTGACCTTCCTCGCGCATGCGGAAACAGCTGGTCTTGTAACCGGTGCTCGCGTTCCGATCATCCTCACCAGCCGCGCAGACAATGATCGTGCGCGCCTCGTATCCTGTGCTCTGGCTTCCATGTACGATTACTACCTGCGTACTGGCGAAGCATTCAACGGTGAGCAGGATCTGGCAGAAGCTGCAGAGTAATTCGGGATAGCTGAGAATATAATAATGACAATCGAAACAATTCTTGTTCTGAACGCTGGTTCTTCCTCCATCAAGTTCCAGCTGTTCAAAGGCGAAGAAAGTGTACTTTCCGGCCAGATCGACGGTCTGGGTGCCTCTGCCTGGATTAAGGGCAAATCTGCTGAAGGCGTAACGATCATGGATCGTGCGCTCTCTGAAGAAGAAGCTCAGAACCACAACACCGCACTGCAGGTGATCCTTGCTCTGCTGAAAGAGTTTGATCCAAACCTTGAAGTGGACGCCATCGGCCACCGCGTTGTGCACGGTTCTTCCAAGTATTCCGCGCCTGTGCTGGTAACTGAAGAAGTTGCTGCAGAACTGGAAACCTTTAACCCGCTCGCACCGCTGCATAACCCGCATAACCTTGCTGGTATCGCTGGCGCGAAAGCGGCATTCCCGGGCAAGCCAAACGTTGCGTGTTTCGACACCGCGTTCCACCGCACCCAGGAGTTCAAAAACGAAGCCTACGCGATCCCAACCAAGTACTACGATGAAGGCATTCGTCGTTACGGCATGCACGGTCAGTCCTTCCACTACATCGCGGAAGAGCTGCACAACGTTGCACCAGAAGTAGCCAACGGCAAAGTCGTTGTGGCTCACCTCGGCAACGGTGCATCCATGTGTGCGATCGAAAACGGCAAGTCTGTCACCACCACCATGGGCTTCACTCCGGTTGATGGTCTGGCAATGGGCACTCGTTCTGGTCTGATCGATCCGGGCGTTATCTTCTATCTGATTGAAAACAAAGGCATGTCCGCAAAAGAAGTTGCGAACCTGCTGAACAAAGAATCTGGTATGAAGGGCCTCTCCGGCATCTCGCAGGACATGCGCGATCTGGAAAACTCCGACAGCCCGGACGCGAAACGCGCGCTCGACTACTACGACAACCGCATCAAGCGTGAGCTTGGCGCACTGGTCGCAGTGATGGGCGGTCTGGATGCGATCGTCTTCACCGGTGGTATCGGTGAAAACTCATCCAGACACGCGCAGGCGTTTGTAAGGGTCTTGAGTTCCTCGGCGTAGAAATCGATGAGGAAGCAAACAAGGCTCGTGCGAAGGAAGCAATCACAATTTCTAAAGGCTCTTCCAAGGTTAAGGTCATGGCGATCCCAACCAACGAAGAAGCAATGATTGCACGCCAGACTCGCGCAATCTGCGAGGCATAATCGACCCAAAAGTGGTGTTGATCACAGCGTTTTAGCCGCCCTTTTCTTATACGAAAAGGGCGGCTTCTTTTTTGCTTGCCTATACGTACAAGAGCAGACGGGATAGTTGCCCAATCATGTTTACAGTGGTTGAATTATCAAATTAAGTTATATATTGAGGCGTGCATCTCAATTATACATAACTTCAAAAAATCTGGCATTCCTATGATCATTGCTGCAACCACATTGGCACTTCCGGCATCTCTGCAAGCCGCTGAGTTGCGTCTGGTGGAATACCATCAACAAAACTTGGCGTACATTATCGTTCCCAAGACAAATAAGAAATTGCAGGCGCTCGTGCTCTTTCATGATTGGGGTGGATTGACCGAAGAGGCGATCCTTCAGGCCGCGAAAATCGCAGAAGAAGGCTACGCAGTGTTCCTTCCGGATCTGTTTGGTGGCAAGGCCCCAAAGACCAGAGAAGAAGCCCAGCCGCTTGTTGAGCAGATCCTGAAGACGGATCACAAGCAAGAGCTGATGGCGAACGTTCACTCAGGTCTTCAACTGTTGGAAAACGTTGAGGAGGTGGAGCCGGTTGAGGTGTCCATTTGTGGGTTCGGCATGGGCGAGCAAGTTGCCAGTTACATCTCAAAAAGTGATATGAAGCCGGCGCTGCCACTTCTGGCTGAAGCATAAGGCTTGCGCCTTACAGCTGCCATTTTGTAGTCCCACGCATTGCATCCTCACGTTTGAACCAATACTACAAGATCTAGATATTTATTGCTTTGAGAGGAGGGGCGCATGTCCTCACCAGTTACTGCTGTCGTGTTTGATATTGGCAATGTTCTGATCGCTTGGGACCCAGAGAACCTTTACAAGGACCTCATCCCGGATGCTTCAGAGCGTGAACATTTTCTGAATGAAGTTTGCCCTTACGACTGGAATCTGGAGCAGGACAGAGGTCGCCCTTGGAGCGAAGCCATTGATGAGCGTCTGGCAAAGTTTCCGCAGTATGAAGAGTGGATCAAAGCCTACTACGAGCGTTGGGAAGAAATGCTTGATGGCGCGATCGAAGCCAACGTTGCGCTTCTGAACGAGCTGAAGGAAAAGGGCGTCTCCTTGTATGCCATCACAAACTTCTCCAGCGAGAAGTTCGAGGACGCAAAACGTCTGTTCCCGTTTCTGGCGGACAGCTTCATCGATACCGTGATCTCTGGTGATGAGCAGCTTCTGAAGCCTGATGCGGCGATCTACAACGTGCTTCTGGAAAGAAACCAGCTCGAAGCCTCCAACCTTGTCTTCATCGATGACACACTCAAAAACGTTGAGGCTGCTCAGAACGTCGGCATGAAAGCGCTCCACTTCTCCGAAGCAGAAAAACTCCGCTCAGAACTGAAACAGCTCGGCCTGCCGGTATAAGAACAATGACGTCATCCCGGGCGAAGCGTAGCTGAGACCCGGGATCTAGAGCATCTTGCTTAAACAGCAGCGATCGTTGCACTAGATCCCGCATCCTATGCGGGATGACGGCGGTGGGCTTAGTCGATAAGCAACTGACTTTCGCCTAAAAAACTTATCCCCCTTCCCAAAATCAGCCCTATCCTAACTCTCGTGCCCACGCATTCGGGCAGGAGTGGACCGTCCATTCCGTGGCGTGGGTGGGGTTGGGCTACCGGCATGAGGTAACGTATCGTGTCGGGAGGTCCGGTGAAGCGCCATACCCTATTGAGACCACAGTGGTAGTAGGGAGCTTGGGGTCGTTCCGAAGGGCGTCCGGTGGTGACAGGAAACTGTCAAAGGCATGGAAGTGCATCTGTGATGTGCAAACGTGCCTGTCGCGTCTGTTCGAGAGGGAGCCCGCGTGTTCATGAGAAAAGGCCCGGGCGAGGCGAACAGCCAATGCCGAAGAAACATTTCTAACAAGTAGCGCAGGCAGAGCCTGTTCGCCTTGCTCCACCCGTTCAAACGGGGTCCTCAAACACAAACACCGCACGGAGAGCCATGCGGTGATATTCGTGTTTCTTTTCAGACAGTGCTGAGTGAAGATTTAGATCTGGTGGCCGCAGTGGCCTTCTTCAAACGCCCAGATGCCCAAGCCTTCACCTTCCTCCAAAATAGCGTAGGCAACGTGGATATCCACGCTGGCAGGAATGTCCACGCTGAAGAGTGGTGGGTCAGCATCAATGTCCTCACAGGTGCAGCCCAGCTTCTCAAGCTTGGCCCACTGCTTGGAGAACTCGTCTGGCTGTGTCGTCTCTTCCACCATGATGCGGTAGGTGGAGTGACCGGAAGCCTTGGCCACCTTGTCAAAGACCAGTTGCCCTTTTTCACGATTTGCCAGCAGCTCATCACCATTGGCCACGCCGCAAGCGAAGAACGGTGTGTTCTCCAGCTTATAGCGATTGCCACCGAGCGAGCGTACCCACACAGTTTCACTTTCAATGCCGTGCCAGTCATGCGGATCCAGCGGGAAAACCAGTTTGTGCAGATTGCTGTTCTTATTCATGGGGCCTCACAAAATCTAAGCGCAATATACTCATGCGTTCAGGCGAAGCAACCGACATCTTGAGGGAATGTGTTCATAGCGTAACCGGGCTGCAATTTAGGTTAAGCCCAGCTGCAGAACCGAGGAAATTTGAAGGAGGTAGCCATGAAAAAAGCCGGAGCATTTGCCCCGGCTTTGATCGATCAAAACTGATCAGAATTCTTAGTCGCGCAGAAGATCGTTCACAGAAGTCTTCGCACGGGTCTGTGCATCAACGCGCTTCACGATAACCGCGCAGCCCAGGTTTGGACCTGGAGTGCCGTCTGGAAGCGGCTTGCCTGGCATAGAGCCCGGAACAACAACAGAGTACGCAGGCACTTCACCGTAGAAGATTTCACCGGTGGTGCGGTCTACAATTTTAGTCGTCGCGGAGATAAACACGCCCATGGAAAGCACTGCACCTTCACGAACGATAACGCCTTCAACAACCTCAGAACGAGCACCGATGAAGCAGTTGTCTTCAATGATAACCGGGCCAGCCTGAAGCGGCTCAAGAACACCACCGATGCCAACGCCGCCAGAAAGGTGAACGTTTTTACCGATCTGCGCACAGGAACCAACAGTCACCCATGTATCAACCATTGTGCCTTCATCAACAAACGCACCAAGGTTCACGAAGGAAGGCATCAGAACAGCAGATTTGCCGACGAATGCGGAGCGACGAACGATGGAACCAGGAACAGCACGGAAACCAGCTTCTTCAAAGTCGATAGCACCCCAGCCATCGAACTTGGAAGGAACTTTATCCCACCAAGGAGCGTCGTCTGGACCGCCTTTGATGATCTGCATTGGGTTCAGGCGGAAAGAGAGCAGAACTGCTTTCTTGGCCCACTGATTGACCACCCAGTCGCCAGAGGTTTTATCCGCAACGCGCAGCTTGCCGTGATCCATAAGGTTCAGTGCGGTGTTAACTGCATCACGCACGTCACCAGTGGTGTCAGTGCTGATGTTATCACGGTCATCAAATGCAGCGTTGATGGTGGCCTCTAGGGCCGCAAGATCAATCTGGCTCATTGGCGGCAGACTCTCACAATTAATGGGTTACGAATTAGAGCTACCGAGGGGTACGCAAGCACCAACCAGAAGTCAATACTCTCAGACTTCCGGTTGTCTCATCTATCGATTTAGGTTGTTTCAGGTGCCTTGAATGGCTGCTGGGATTGTTCCATGAGCCATTTATGGAAAGAAGCAACCGGACGGGTCAGCGGACGGTTCGCATTTCGCACAAACCAATAGCCGCTTTCCAGCGACAGGCGAGGCCAGTCAGGAACAACAAGATGGCCTGCAGCCACTTCCTGTTCAACAAAGCGGGTGTCGATTGCAATCGCGCCCATACCAGCAACAGCCGCCTGAATAGCCATGTTCCGGCTTTCAAACATTGCACCGGACGTCTGATCAGGATGCGGCAGACCGGTGCCATTGAGCCAGCGAGGCCAGTCTTCACGTCTGGAGGAGGTGTGCAGCAGCTTCAGCTTATCCAGCAGCTTGATATCCGGGTTCGGATCACCGTTACTCAACTGAGGAGCAAACGCGACAACCAGATCTTCCTGCCAGAGCTGATGCCGCTCTACATGCGGCCAAGCCCCATCCCCCAGCCGGATTGCGCAATCATAGGACTCTCTATCAAGGTCCACGACGCGCATACTGGTCGAGATCAGCAGCTCAATATCCGGATGTTTCTCCTGAAAGTCCGGCAGGCGCGGAATAAGCCAGCGCGTCGCAACCGTAGAAAGGGTAGAAATGCGCAGCTCAGTCCGGCTTCTGCGGCGGAATGCCTCCACCGCATGCTCAATCTGGTCAAAGGAGTTGCCAAGATTGGAAGAAAGGCGCTGGCCTTCTTCAGTCAGCGCAAGGCCGCGGCCATCACGAATAACCAGAGCGGCGCCAAGCTCGTTCTCCAAGGATCGGAGAAGGTGCGTTAGGGCTGATGGTGTAACGCCAAGATCCTCTGCGGCACGAGCTGCTCGGCCGTGTTTAGCCAGCAGTGAAAATGCATGTAGCGCGCGCAGTGAAACCATGACGAATGCCCTTCCTTATGAGTTCTTGAATTAATCTCAATAAAGGGAAAAAAGGCATTCGTCTAGCCAGTCGTGATATTTTTTCTGTTTGCGCCTTATTATGCGCAAAATTTGCAATTTTTGGTCAAAACTGCCCTTACTGGAGTTTAAGATGCAAATCGGAAGCACTATCGTGTTTAGAGGTATTTAGCCTAATTCTTGAGTTCCCCTAGGATATTGTGCAGGAACCCATCCAGATGGTCCGTCACAAAGTCCACATGCGGCTCAGAGCCACTGGAAAGCTCCCAATCTTCGCGGAAAACCTCGCGTGTTCCGTCAGGCACAACAAGCACTGTGCGCATGCCGAGGGAGTTTGGAACCACCAGATTGCGGGAAAGATCCTCAAACATGGCCGCTTTCTTAGGAAGAATGCCATTCTTTACCAAGAAGCGCTGGTAAGTCTCTTCCGCAGGCTTCGGGATCAGATCAGCTTCCATAATGCCGAAGATGTCTTCGAAATGGTGCGTAATGCCCAGTCGGTTCGCCACAGACTCCGCGTGCTTCCGTGTCCCGTTGGTCAGGATGTAACACTTGCCTGGCAACTGGTTGATTGCATCAGCAAGCGTCGGGTTTGGTTGCAACACAGAGTGGTCAATGTCGTGAACATACTCAAGGAATTCATCAGGCTCGATGTTGTGCTCCAGCATCAAGCCGCGAAGGGTGGTTCCATACTCTTTGTAATAGGAAATCTGCAGCTCTCTGGCCTGTTCAGCAGGTTTACCAGTGAGCTTTTGAACAAACTCAGACATCCTCTGGTCGATCTGATCGAACAGATTTGAGTGGTGAGGATAGAGAGTATTGTCCAGATCAAAAATCCAGCTTTCAACGCTGGCAAATGGGGAGTTGGTCATGCTTATCCGTTCAGCTATCAGCAATGCCGATAAGTGTTGTTTGATACCAAGCAAAACAGGAAAGAATAAGGATAGCAAGAGAGGCGACCATTATTCGCCTCTCTGAAGCTGCCATTAAGGTACGATAAGAGTACCTGCACCGTGGTCGGTGAAGAGTTCCAGAAGAACCGCGTGAGCGACTTTACCGTCAACAATCACCACGCCTTCCACGCCCTGATCAAGGGCTTCAAGGCAGGTCTCAACTTTCGGGATCATACCGCCGGAGATGGTGCCGTCTTCGATAAGAGCACGGGCACCAGCACGGGTCAGCTGCTTGATCAGCTTGCCGTCTTTATCCAGAACGCCCGGTACGTCTGTAAGGAACAACAGGCGTTTGGCGTTCAAGGAACCCGCAATCGCACCAGCAAAGGTGTCAGCGTTGATGTTGTAGGTTGCACCATCACGCCCTGGAGCTACAGGAGCAACAACAGGAATGAGATCACGCTCAAGGATCAGCTCAAGCACTTTGGCATTCACCGCCTCAGGCTCGCCAACGAAACCAAGATCAAGAATTTCTTCAATCTTGGAATCTGGATCACGATGTTTGCGGTGCAGCTTACGGGCAGTGACCATGTCGCCATCCTTGCCGCAAAGACCGATAGCGCGGCCACCTTCACGGTTGATGTCCGCAACAATGCCTTTGTTGATGGAGCCTGCCAGAACCATCTCAACCACTTCAACGGTTGCCTGGTCAGTGACACGCAGGCCGCCTTTGAACTCGCTCTTGATGTTCAGCCGATCCAGCATGGAGCCGATCTGAGGGCCGCCACCATGAACAACAACAGGATGCACACCAGACTGGCGCAGCAGAGTAATGTCTCGGGCAAAAGCGCGGGAAAGGGAGTCGTCTCCCATGGCATTGCCGCCGTACTTTACAACAACACGTCGGTCATCATAGCGCTGCATATAAGGAAGAGCTTGGGCAATGACGTGCGCACGATTACTGGATTCCGAGAAACTCATAGCGATTGGTACACCTGGAGAAAACAATGGATTGATACGCAAATCACACGGACTGCGTGTGAAGTATATAACCGCATTATGATCACGTCACAAATGTTCAGTCATCCCCGCCTGCGTGGATTTACTCAAGTAAAAGAGGAAATTGTCTAATGCCTCTCACGCAGATAATCCGCAAAACCATCTTCTCCGGCTGGTGCAGAGAATAAGTAGCCCTGCGCATTGGTGCAGCCGCTGCTCTCCAAGAGCTTCATTTGCTCTTCGGTTTCAACACCCTCAGCCGTCACCTCCATATCGAGCAGATGAGCAAGCTCAATGAGGTGAGCACAGGCGGTGCTGTGAACGGCAGAGTTCGGTACACCTGACATAAAACTACGGTCGATCTTGATCCGGTCAACCGGGCAATCCAGCAGATGCTTCATGGAGCAAAACCGGTGCCGAAGTCATCAAACGCAACAGAGATACCCAGCTCCTGCAGCTGACGCATGTTCTCAATGGCATGCGGAGCGCGGTCCAGATCAATCCGTTCCGTCACTTCAAGCTCTAAGAAATGCCCGGGAGTGCCAGTGTCCTGTAAAATCTTTTGAATGCGGGAGACGATGTATTGGTCAACAAACATCCTGCCGCAGATGTTCACGGAGATCTTGAAGTTTGGATCTACCAGATTGCTCCACCCGCTGCGTGCCTTACACGCTTCACGGATCACCCAATAGCCCACGTCCTTGCCAAGGCAGCTCCGGCACAATGTGGTGATGAAACGGGAAGGGGGCAGAAGCCCACTCTCGGGATGCTCCCATCTGATCAGAGCTTCAGCTCCAACGAGCTTGCGATCGGTTACACGCACGATTGGTTGGTAATGCAACACAAACTCATCACGCAGATAAGCGGAGATCAAGGAGCGTTCCAACGGGTTAGGGCCAAACTGCCGGGCCTTGTACCACTTCTTGAAGTTCAGACCTGCCAGCAACAATGTCGGCAGAGTATGAATGAAACGCCACGTATAAGTCAGTGCATTGGTGATCGCATGCTCAGGCACGAGTGCCCAATGATGACGGAGGGATGGAGTTGCGCACATGCCTCATCCCCTTTTCTTCGCAGCAGCACTGTGATTGTGATCTTGTTTGTCTTTTCCAGACATTCGACGACCTCCCCTTCGACGACGGTCTGTCTATATTCGGGGGGTAAATTGACCCAAGGTCAAGAAGAGGTTAAGAGCGCTTGGGGAAAAGGCAGCAAAACGTGAGAACAAGGGATTTTCAACAAATTGCAGGATGGACAAGGGCAGTCGGATATGTTTGCAGGGCTGCCGTCCGAGATAGAAAAGGCGCAGGGAATTATGAGCCCTGCACCTTTGAAATCGTTAGCCGTAGCTGACCAGCTGAGCGATCTCAGCGCGTAGATCATCCATGCCAAGGCCTTTTTCCGAAGAGGTGGCAATGACTTCCGGATGTGCAGCAGGGCGTTTCGCGAGCACTTTCAGCGTCTCTTCTTTCATGCGCTGAAGCTGTCCCGGTTTCAGTTTATCGGCTTTGGTCAGCACGACCTGATAAGGAACCGCAGCCTTGTCCAGAATCGCCATAGCATCAAGATCGTTCTTCTTGATGCCGTGACGTGAGTCGATCAGTGAAAAAACACGACGCAAGGTGCTTCGGCCACGCAGGTAATCAAAAATGAGTGAGGTCCATGCATCCACCATACCCTTCGGCGCTTCCGCGTAACCGTAGCCAGGCATGTCGACAATCTTGAGCATGGAGTGCTCAGCACCAAAGAAGTTCAGCATCTGCGTACGACCCGGCGTGTTGGACGTACGAGCCAACGCCTTTTTGCCAGTGAGCTTGTTGATCAGGCTGGACTTACCAACGTTGGAACGACCGGCAAAAGCGATCTCAATGCCATCAAGCACTGGAAGCTGATGCATCTCTTTCACACTAGTAATAAATTCCCAAGGACGCGCAAACAGAAGGCGTCCCGCCTCCAGTTG
Source organism: Pseudovibrio denitrificans JCM 12308 (assembly GCF_001310815.1). Lineage (GTDB taxonomy): Bacteria > Pseudomonadota > Alphaproteobacteria > Rhizobiales > Stappiaceae > Pseudovibrio > Pseudovibrio denitrificans. Next base: position 98,631 of record NZ_BAZK01000010.1, on the reverse strand, counting down.
TTCTGCTGAATATTCTTTTTCTGAGCTCATGCCCTGCCTTTTAACCTGCAATCTCGATTTGGTCGAGTGGTGTTTTGCAATGCTTTACCTTTATGTCCGGCACACCAGAACTCTGCCAATACCAACGGTTCATTCAACGAAAAAACGCGGCCCTAAGACCGCGTTTTCAATCTCTGTCATCTGAGAAAGCTTACTTGCTTTCTTCCTTAGGCTTGCGCTTGAAGGTCGCTTTCAGGTTGTCAAACAACTCAAGCTTTACGCCCTGACGACGCATGATCACACCTTGCTGCAGAACAGAGAGGGTGTTGTTCCATGCCCAGTAGATCACAAGACCAGCTGGGAAGGTAGCCAACATGAAGGTGAAGATCACTGGCATCCAGTTGAAGATCATCTGCTGTGCAGGTTCAGCTGGTGCCGGGTTCATCTTCATCTGCAGGAACATGGTGATACCCATGATCAGAGGCCATACACCAATCATCAGGAATGTTGGTGGGTCCCAAGGGATCAGACCAAACAGGTTGAAGATGGTGGTTGGGTCTGGGGCAGAAAGATCCTGAATCCATCCGAAGAATGGCGCATGGCGCATCTCGATGGTGACGAACAGAACCTTATAGAGCGAGAAGAAGACCGGGATCTGGATCAGCATTGGCAAACAACCTGCCAACGGGTTGATCTTCTCAGTCTTATACAGCTCCATCATGGCCTGCTGCTGCTTCTGCTTGTCGTCCTTATACTTCTCGCGGATTTCAGTCATCTTCGGCTGAACAAGCTTCATACGGCTCATGGAGACGTAGGATTTGTTAGCCAGCGGGAAGAAGATTGCTTTCACAATCACGGTCACGAGCAGGATCGCAATACCGAAGTTGCCAACCAGAGAGTAGAGCCAGTCAATGGTCCAGAACATCGGCTTGGTCAGGAAGTAGAACCAACCCCAGTCGATCATCAGGTCGAAGTTCAGGATATCGTAGGAATTCTGATAGCCATCAATCAGACTAGTAATCTTCGCACCTGCATAGAGCAGGGAAGAATTGGTGATCTTCGCACCGTCAACAACCTGTGTCGCGCTGCCGAGATAGTCACTCTGGAAGTTCTGAGTACGTGCGTTGTAAGAGAAGTTCGGCTGGAATTCTGTACCCGGAGTTGGGATCAGAGTTGCCGCCCAGTATTTATCGGTAAAGCCCAGCCAGCCCATGTTAGCGCGACCTGGGCGAATGCTGCCGTCATCAATCAGATCAGAGTAGTTGATTTCCTGCAGGCCTTCGTCGCCAATCACACCGATAAGGCCTTCGTGCAGAACGAAGAAACCAGCGGTTTCAGGCTCACCGTTACGTGCGATCAGGCCATATGGGTACAGCTGAACATTCTGACCGGAGTTGTTCTGTACTTCCTGATCGACAGTGAACATGTAGTTCTCGTCAACAGAGAAGGTACGCTTGAATACCAGACCTTCACCATTGTCCCAGCTCAGGACGATTGGAGAAGATGGGGTCAGATTGCCGGAAGTCTCTGCAGTCCAGACAGTTTCAGCGTTTGGAAGCTTGATCTGTACACCTGGGTCTGCAACCCAGCCATGTTCTGCATAGTAAGGAGCAGGGCTGCCTTTTGGTGAGAACAGAACAACAGTTTCGCTGTCCTTGGCGATGGTCTGACGGTAGCCCTTCAGGCGAAGGTCATCCAGCTTCGCGCCCTTCAGGTTTACGGAACCGGAGAGGCTAGGGGTATCAATGGTCAGACGAGGAGATGCAGCCAGTGCCTGTTCGCGACTGACGAATGATTGCGCAGCGGTTCCGCTTTCGGTTCCTGGGGCAGTCACCTGGCCGGATGCACCTTCAGGCAGTGCAACGGGTGAGCTGGAACCGGCTTGTTGTGCATCGTTTGCCAGCTGCGCCTGTTGCGCTTCCTGCTGAGCTTCTAACTGTGGTCCGGCAATAAAATATTGCCAGCCCAATAGCACAACCAGCGACAGGACGATCGCTACGATCATATTGCGATTATCGTTCATCGACTGGATCACTCATTTTCAAAAGGGTGGAATAAACATTCATCACTGGTCAGTCCGCCTGCACTTTATCATGTGGAGGTTTAGAATTTGCCAGCGAATTCGGTTTTGATCGGATAGGGCGAGATTTACGAGGCTTGAACGCATTCTTCACACTGCCTTTGAGATCTTTCAGAAGATCCTCGAAGGGCTGGGAAAGTGCTGCTCTCCGGCCAACCAGAACATAGTCGGCGCCAGTCTGGGCAATATCCAAATCGAGAGATGCGACAGCAGCTCGTAGTCGGCGCTTAATACGACTGCGCTCAACTGAGTTCCCGGTTTTCTTGGTGACCGTGTAACCCATCCGAGGGGCGCCATCACTGCGGGTTTTAGCCGCTTGAAGCACAAAAGCACGCCGAGCTGTCCTTCCGCCTTTTGCAACGGTAAGAAACTCGGAGCGCTTTTTGAGTGTTTTCATGTTTTTGCGGCGGAACTTGTGTTCAATGTTTATGAAGTGAATGCCGCCGCGCAACGTCGCGATTAAGCGCTAAGACGCTTACGACCCTTAGCACGACGACGTGCCAGAACCTGGCGGCCATTTTTGGTTGCCATACGTGCCCGGAAGCCGTGGCGACGCTTGCGAACAAGGTTGCTCGGTTGGAAAGTACGCTTCATTTTATTACCCTAGCAGAGCCATTGGCTCCAACTTAAACGTTAATTTGGATTGTGCGTCTTGTCCCCGAAGTCACCGCGACTTTATTCAAGTTACAGGACCTTGCGCATGGGACACGCACTCCTATTCGTCGGCGCTTATATTAGCGTGAGCCCTTCAAGTCAATAATTGCTGTGCTGGAATCTGCGATATCCTGACTCTTTATTCCCTCACGCGAGCGTGTACAGGTGTTACCCCCCATTCAAAACCCAGTGAAACTACGGGCAATGCACGAACCTGTGATAACACCGGAGGTCTTTCTGATTGTATGAAAATTCTAACGCATCAATTCGTTAGGCAGTTGGCCTGCAAAAAACATAGTAACCTATTCGGTTTAGATTGGCTAAGAACACAGAGGTTTCGGTTCTTTCCGGTCTGAACTCTGAAACCACCTAAGGAAAAGCCCATGGGAATCACGGAACACAACGATAACAAGTCATCAGCTGACGGAGCCCTCGGCTTCATCAAACGCTGGGGACTGCTATTTGTTATCCTTGCCGTGTCCGCCTATGGCATCTCTCAGGGCTGGCATCAGCAGATCACGATCAGCAACCTGATCAAAAATCAGCAGTTGCTGGCAAATTATCTCGCTGAGTACCCAGTCCTGACCCCGCTCATCTATTTCGTGGTCTACACGCTTGCAGTTGCGCTGTCCTTCCCGGGTGCATCTCTGCTGACCATTGCCGGTGGTTTTCTGTTTGGTTGGTTCTTTGGTGGGTTGCTCACTGTTGTCGCGGCAACCATTGGTGCCGCACTACTCTTCATCGCAGCAAAAACCTCTGTTGGTGCGACACTAAAAGAAAGAGCAGGGCCGTTCCTTGATAAAATGTCTGAAGGGTTCCGCAAGAACGCGTTCAGCTACCTTCTCTTCCTGCGTCTGACACCAGTCTTCCCATTCTGGCTGGTCAACATCGCTCCGGCGCTGTTCCACGTTCCGCTCACTACATACCTCATCGCGACATTTGTAGGTATTATTCCAGGCACCTTCGCATACGCCTTCGTTGGTGCAGGTCTGGACAGCGTGATCCTTGCACAGGAACAGGCGAATCCGGGTTGTTCTGCAGCTGGGACATGCGAAGTGGAGATCTCCGCACTGATCACACCTGAACTGATCTGGGCATTTGCAGCGCTTGGCTTGGTTGCGCTCATCCCACCGGTTATTCAGCGCTTCCGCGGCAAATAATTCTCAGACAAGATCAATTTCGAAATAACGGACTTTCTCGATGACCAATAACAATAATGCAAAAACTTTGACCCCGGACATCTGTGTAATTGGCGCCGGCTCGGGCGGCCTCTCCGTCGCCGCTGCCGCAGCAGCCTTTGGAGTGGATGTTGTTCTGATCGAAAAAGGCAAAATGGGTGGTGACTGCCTCAACTACGGCTGTGTCCCATCCAAAGCAATCATCGCAGCAGGCAAAGCGGCGGCGACTTTCCGTTCTTCCGAAAAGTTCGGCGTAGGCGCACATGAACCTGAGATCGATTTCTCAAGAGTGAATGACCACGTCCATGATGTCATCGCGACGATTGCCCCTCATGACTCTGTCGAGCGCTTTGAAGGGCTGGGTGTGAATGTTATTCAGGGTGCTGGTGAGTTCGTCTCCGCTGATACCGTAAAAGTCGGCGAGCAACTCATAAAAGCGCGTCGCTATGTGGTTGCCACTGGATCCAGTGCAGCCGTTCCTCCGATCCCGGGCATCGAAAACACGCCATACTTGACCAACGAAAACCTTTTTGAACTGACAGAACGCCCTGAGCACCTCATTATTATTGGTGCAGGTCCAATCGGCATGGAAATGGCTCAGGCACATCGCCGCCTCGGAAGTCGCGTAACCGTCATCGAAGCTCTGCGCCCGTTGGCGGTGACTGATCCAGATCACGCAGCTCAAGTCATTCGCAAGATGGAAGCTGAGGGCGTTGAGATCCTTGCCAACACCAAGGTCAATGCTGTTGAGCGAACCGATAATGGCGTCAAAGTCTCCATCAAGGTGGATGATGAGGCTGAAGGCACTGTTGAAGGTACGCATCTTCTGATCGCGGCTGGTCGTGCGCCGAATGTCACTTCCTTAGGTCTGGAAGCTGCTGGCATCGAGTTCACCCGCAAGGTATCAAGACAGATGATGGCCTGCGCACAACCAACCGTAAGGTTTATGCGATTGGTGATGTCGCAGGTGGTGCGCAGTTCACCCATGCTGCAGGTGCACATGCATCTCTGGTCATCCGTTCCATCCTGTTCCGGATGCCAATCAACCACAACAGCATCACCATGCCTGCAGTGACCTACACTGAGCCGGAAATCGGTCAGGTTGGTCTCTCTGAGCAGCAAGCGCGTGAGCAGTTTGGTGAAAAGCTGAAAGTCCTCACAGCCGAGTTCTCAGGAAACGACAGAGCGCTGGCAGAAGGTAAGGGAGAAGGTCAGGTCAAACTTCTGGCAAACGGCAAAGGCCAACTTGTTGGTGCATCCATTGTTGGTCCAGGTGCTGGTGAGCAGATCGGTCTACTGGCTCTTATGATCTCGCAGAAGCTGAAAGTCGGCGCGCTCCTCGGTGTTGTCTTCCCGTACCCAACACTAAATGAAGCAATTCGCAGGGCTGCACTTACGTATTATGCGGATGCCCCTAAAAATCCTTGGGTTCGCAGAATTCTGGCGCTTCTGAGAAAGTTCGGATGACGCACTTGTGATCGGCTGTGAGAGAAGTGTGTTGCTTGGCACACGTCATCTGCTAAAAATGAGTAAGGCATAGCGCGTAACAACAATCTGCGCTGCACGATCATTGTGTACCAACTCATCAGGTAGGTGGATGGCTCAAAATAATGGGAGAGTGACCTCTGAAACAGAGGTCACGCCGAAAAAGCTGAACTCGGATGAAACTCCGAAAGGCAAACGCCGCAAATTGTTCCGCGGTGGCATGGGCCTATCTGGCAAACTTCTGGTGCTGACGATCCTGTTCGTCATGCTCAGCGAAGTTCTTATTTTTGTCCCTTCAATTGCAAATTATCGAAACACCTGGCTTCGTGACCGTCTGGCGGTTGGTGGTGTAGCGGCAACCTTGCTGTCTGAAAGTGAGACCTTGTCTCCGCAGGTTCAGCATGAGCTGCTTGAAGCAACCGGCGCGCAGGCCATTTCTCTGGCAGTTGGCGAACGTCGCAATTTGATCGCGATGGATAGTTCTCAAATGAACATCACCAAGACGATCGATATGACACGGGATTCCCCTTGGGACGCTATTGGATGTAGCCTGCAGTTCTTGACCGGAACCCGTACGGGCCAGATCCGCGTGATTGGTGACATTGATATGCGCTCCGGTGGACGCGTGGATATGGTCTTCCCAGCATCCTTGTTGCGTGACGACTTGCAGAAATACGCTCTGAACATTCTGCAGCTGTCTCTCATCATCTCCTGTTTGACGGCAGCGCTTGTTTATCTGTCTATCCGCTCCTTGCTGTTGCGCCCTTTGCAGCGCTTGACCGGTTCCATGATGCGTTTTGCTGAATCTCCGGAAAATGCACGTGAGATCATCAAGCCAAGCGGACGTTCTGATGAGTTGGGTGAAGCTGAGATCCAGCTGCAGTCCATGCAGAAGTCTTTGAACCAGACACTGAACCAGCAGCGCCGTATGGCTGCATTGGGTCTGGCAGTCTCCAAGATCAACCACGACATGCGCAATTTGCTGGCATCTGCACAGTTGTTCCTGGAGCGTCTGGAAATGCTCCCTGACCCAACTGTGCAACGTGTAGCTCCGAAAATTCTGGCTACCCTCGATCGGGCCGCCAGCTACACCAGTGCAGTGCTTTCCTATGGCAAGGTTCAGGAGGCTGCGCCAGAACTACGTGTTATCCGTCTTGCATCTGTCCTGCGCGATGTGGAGGAGGTTCTTGGCCTCTCCAGTTATTCCAAAGGCATTGAGATGCATGTGAATGTGCCGGAGACACAGGAGCTGGAAGCAGACCCGGAACAGATCTTCCGCGTCCTTCTCAACCTCTGCCGAAACTCAGTGCAAGCGATGGAGGCATCCAAAGGTGCATCTGAAGTCGTGTGTCGGATCGAGATCCACTCTGAAGTAGAAGAGGATATGCTCTCTATTTATGTGTCAGATACAGGACCGGGCATACCCGCCAAGGCACAGGAGGGCCTGTTCAAAGCCTTCCAGACTTCAGGCAAGGTCGGGGGCACTGGACTGGGTCTGGCGATCGCAGCAGAGATCGTTGTGGCCCATGGCGGAAAGATCACATTAGAAAAAGATGTGACCACTGGGGCCTGCTTTAAAATACAGCTTCCATACAAACATGGTGTGCAAGCTGCTGAAAAAGTTACGAGACTATTCCCGGCAGACAGTAGCAAGGGCTAAATTCTGGAAAAGCTGCACCCTGCAAGTGCAGCTTTTCTCACGTTTAGGGTGCAATGCCCTACGTCTTTGTTCTGATAGTCAGAAATTGTTATCCCCAAAACGCAAATTCCCTTCAAAAAACTTCTCTAAAGCGCTTGCCAAGGTCGGGGAAGGCGGCTACATAGACCCCCGTTCCGCAGGGAACACGGCCTGCACCGGTAGCTCAGCTGGATAGAGCACCAGACTACGAATCTGGGGGTCGGGGGTTCGAATCCTCCCGGTGCGCCATTTACTCTCTTCTAAAGAGTAGATGGTTTAGATAGCACTAGGCCAACATATAGTTCTTGTTCGCAAGAAACCGCGCACCGGTAGCTCAGCTGGATAGAGCACCAGACTACGAATCTGGGGGTCGGGGGTTCGAATCCTCCCGGTGCGCCATTTTTCTCTCTCCTGAAAATTAGATCGCTTCATCCAACAGGTGCACTGCACGTATTAAAGTGCTTTTGCCTTCAATCACTTGAGGCAAGCGTTTCTTCACCGCGTTCTCCTTGTGGAAGATTTTCCAAAAAGAATCTGATGGCATTCTCACCCATCACAGCAGCAATCTGGTCCTCAGAGAAGCCGAGGTTCAAAAGTTCCTGTGTCACTACTGCAAATTCTGAAGCGTCAAAAGCCGTCGTGACAGAGCCATCGAAGTCAGAACCCAGGGCTACGTGATCGATACCAGCGATAGAAACAGCGTATGCGATAGACTTAGCAACGCCATTAGGGCTGATGTCGCAGGCGGCAGCTGCCCAAAAGCCAATGCCGATCAATCCATTCTTAGCTGCAACAGCTCTCACCTGATCATCAGTAAGGTTCCTTGGAGTGTTACAAGCGCCTTTCACACCGGTATGTGAGACAATGACAGGACGGGTACTCATCGCCAGCACATCCTCAATGACTGCGGGAGAAGAATGGGCGAGATCAATGATCATCTCCTTCTCTTCCATAAGGCGCACCACGTCTTGACCGAAGTCCGTCAGTCCTCCCTTTGAGAGACCATGCAGCGAGCCTCCCAGCTTGTTATCGAAGAAGTGATGCAGACCCATGAGGCGTAGTCCACCGTCATAGAGCAGGTTTACATTGTTGATGTTGCCATCCAGCGCGTGACCGCCCTCAGTGCCTAAAATGCCAGCCATAACTTTGGAGCCATTGTCACGGGCTTCCAAAACCACTTCCAATTCTTCCCTGTTGTGAATGACTTTGACTTTATCTGGATGGCTTTTCTCTAAAGCGTAAAGGCGTGCGGCTTGGAGGAGGGCCCGTCGGGAGAGTTCATTCAAAGCATCTGTTGGCCAACCTTGTACAAGGCCTAGAAGCGTAATGTTGTCAAAGGCGTCGGAGCTGTTGTTCTTATAGTTTTGTCCCCGAGGAGACTTGGTAACGCTCGTGAACACCTGCACACCAACATTACCTCTGTCGAAGCGAGGAAGATCAGAGTGCCCGGTTTCAGAGGCTTTGGTGATGTCTCTGCCCCACAAAAGAACATCATTATGCAGATCAGCAACCCGCAGTTTGGAATGCAAAGCCTGAGCGTCTTTATCTATGGAATAAGGCTGGTGAGCAGTGACGATGTTTCGTGAGTTGTCGACGTACTCAGCAACATAGCCAGATCGAATGATGCCGTAACCTGCAGCGGCAATAACAACAATAGCTCCTAAACCAACCTTTAAATAAGAGACACCCATAATACGCACCCAATATGTTTGCAGTCACTGACTGGAAAATATCGGTTTACCTTAAGGTAAATTGTGTATTTGTCCAGCCAGGCTAACTCAGATCTGCGGTGCTGAAAGTGCAGGCGGTATGCTTATCTTCTTGTAGGCTGACAGTTCATCTGCGTAGTATGAATGCAAATTTCATCGGTTCTATAAATAGTTAAAGGCGAGAGGCGTCATCATGAACGCTCAACAACTAGTCGAGATTATCCGCTCACGCACATCGGCCTCACTTAAGCAGATGAAAGCTCCTGGACCGAGTAGAGAAGAGATGAAGCTGATAGTTGAAGCCGCCGCAGCAGCGCCGGACCACGGCCACCTGCATCCCTTCCGAATTTTAGAAATCCCGACAGACGCTCGCAATGATCTGGGAGAGCTTTTTGTAAAAGCCGTCGAAGAAACGCAGGCAACGCCAACCGAAGAAGCACTGACCCGCGCAAGGGAAAAAGCGCATAAAGGACCAGTACTTCTTGTTTTAGTAGGCTGTTTTCACGGTTCCGATGAGACCCGCATTCCCAAATACGAGCAAATGCTCTCTGCCGGAACAGCTTTGCAGAACATGGTGCTGGTCGCACACGCGATGGGCTATGCATCGCGGATCACCAGTGGTGACAGCGCACGTTCTCCTGCATTCCATAAAGGATTAGGCCTCTCAGAAAATGAGGAGTTCCTCTGCTTTATCTCGCTTGGCAAGGTTGATGAGACACGACCAGCCAAAGGAAGACAAGAACCTCAGGAACTCCATTCAACCTGGATGCCGATGTAAGACTCTTACTTCGCTTTCGGACGGAATGCCACGATGACGTCTGGATCTGTTTCAATGCGTCCTGCGCCAATCAGGTCCAGACAATACGGAACAGCCTGAAACACAGCATCAAGACAGGTTTTGATGCTGGCTGGCTTGCCCGGCAGGTTAATGATCAGGCTCTTACCGCGAATACCAGCAGTCTGGCGTGAAAGAATTGCAGTTGGAACCTCTTTCAGAGACAACTGGCGCATCAGCTCACCAAAACCACGCAGCTCTTTCTCCATAACCAATTCCATGGCCTCAGGCGTGAGGTCGCGAGGAGAGGGGCCAGTGCCGCCGGTGGTGAGGATCAGATCAACGCCATCTTCGTCAGCCAGCTGCTTCAAAGTCGTACTGACACTCTCGATTCCATCTGGAATGATCTTATGGATGGGCTCCCATGGGCTGGTAACAGCATTCTCAAGGTAAGCCAGAATAGCCGGGCCGCTTTTATCTTCGTAGGTGCCATCACTGGCGCGATCAGAGATGGTAACAGCTGCAATCTTCATGGGTATCTCTCATAAACACAGGTGATTTCCTGCGAGAGTAAGGGGGGAAATGCTTGCATTCAAACATTTATTAGCCTCCAATTTCCTTGTCCTCTTATTCTTTGTCTCGCGTAGAAAACACAGCTGTTATCTGAAAGGTTCTGTGAGTGCTCCCGTGTTTCTCACTGTGTATTTTGATAGACTGACGCTTCTTTGTTTAAACGTTACTATCCCGTCATTACTGAAGTTTTTAGGATGTAATCTACGTAATCCGGGGGGAGAAGCTGCAACAGATTGAGATGCATTTTACCCGTAACAGTAATGGTCTCTTGCAGGTCAGGTACTAACTTTGGGTAAAGTCAGGTGCAGTTATTCTTGAACACTCTCAGCTTACAACATCAATGCACCGGGATGTTTCGGACATGTATTTTGCAACTGTGCCAAATAGAACAGTTAAGGATAAGTACGTAGAATAGCTTGGTGATCTGACTTTTTGAAATGCACTCAAACAGCTGCAAGGCTGTAAAAGCGTAAGGATGCCGCTGAATGCGTAAGGTGCAAGTTGCTGCATTAAATGAACTGGAAGATCGCAAACCTGCTCATGCTCTAGTTGGTGGGGTAGATCTCGTCATTGTTAGATTTGATGAGGATATCTCCGTCCTGTATGGCCGCTGTCTGCACCGTGGCGCTTTGCTCTCAGACGGGTATGTCAGAGGACGAAACCTGATCTGTGGTCTTCATAACTGGGATTACCGACTGAACTCCGGTGTCAGTGCCTACGACAACAAAGAGTGCCTGCAAAAGTTCACCCACTTCGTGGAAGATAGCGCTGTCTACGTAGATGAAGACGAAGTCAAAGCCTGGGCAAAAGACAACCCTCAGCCGTACTTCCGCAAATCGTATCTTGGTGAGTATGCCGACTTTCACGGCACCGAAGAAGAACCTCACAACAAGCTGATCCAGAACTACGCACGTGCAGGCTTGAAACAGACAGGGCACCATGGTGCTATCGAAGCCATGGGCGTACCAACCACAGAGCTGCCTCAGTGGGAAGACATCCAGATCCTGACAGCTCAGCTGCATAGGCCTCCACGTCTGGATGAGGAACCTGTTGGTACGGATGTAGTCATCGGCCCCAAGGCGCAAAAGCCGCTGCGCCTGCAAATTCCGCTCTTCGTTTCGGATATGAGCTTTGGCGCGCTCTCTGAACCAGCCAAAATTGCCCTTGCACGCGGTGCTGAGAGTGTCGGCACAGGTATCTGCTCCGGTGAGGGCGGAATGCTGCCGGAAGAGCAGGCTGAAAACTCACGCTATTTCTATGAGCTTGCCTCAGCGCGCTTCGGCTTCTCATGGGAACAGCTGGAAAGAGTACAGGCCTTCCACTTCAAAGGCGGACAGGCTGCAAAAACCGGAACTGGTGGACACTTGCCAGCTGCAAAGGTAACCGAAAAAATCGCTGCGGTGAGGGGATTGAACCCTGGAGAAGGCGCGATTTCTCCAGCTCGCTTTCCTGAATGGATGAAGCCCGCAGACTTCCGCAATTTTGCAGATGAGGTACGCGATAGAACAGGCGGTATCCCAATCGGCTTCAAACTTTCTGCGCAGCACATCGAAAAAGACATCGATGCCGCGCTGGAAGTGGGTGTGGACTACATCATCCTCGATGGACGAGGCGGTGGTACAGGGGCGTCACCATTGGTGTTCCGTGATAACATCTCGGTTCCAACCATCCCGGCCCTCGCACGAGCACGTCGACATTTGGACCGAAGTGGCCAGCGAGATGTAACGCTCGTCATCACAGGCGGCCTGCGTAAGCCCGAAGACTTTGTAAAAGCAATGGCTTTGGGAGCAGACGCAGTGGCTTTGGCAAATGCCCCGATGCAAGCCATTGGCTGTATCGCCATGCGCGCTTGCCACACCAACAACTGCCCGGTTGGCATCGCGACCCAGAAAGACCACCTTGTCGCCCGTCTGGAAGTCGAAAAATCCGCTAAGCGTCTGGAGAAATTCTTCTCAGCCTCGGTGGAGCTGATGAAAGTTCTCGCCCGTGCATGCGGACACGCTCATATCTCGGACTTCTCAGTCGACGACATCACCAGCTGGAAGAAAGAAATGTCAGAGCTCGCTGGCATCAGTTGGGCAGGGCATGGTCCGAATGAGTGAGAGAGACGTTAATCGCAGAACAAGATCAGTAGGTTGCAGATATGGTTGTTGCTGAAAGTATTATTCTGATTGCACAAATTTACTGCGTGATTGGTCTGATCGTGGCCCTCGCTTTCATAACCATCGGGCTAGGACGTATCGAGCTTGCGGCACGTGGAGCCTTTCTGTTCCGTCTGCAAATTATTCCAGGTCTTATCCTGCTCTGGCCAATCGTCATTGTTCGCTGGGTCGCCCTGGAACGCTCAGGTGAGAAGATCCTGCTGGATAAGGAAGAAGCCGAACTGCACAAAGAGCAGGAGGGCAAAAAGTAATGCAACGCGCCTACCGCAAAGCCCACCGAACTATATGGTTCGTTCTGGCCTTTCTCATTCCAATCATTCTTGGGCTCGCGCTTTTGATGCGCCCCACCGGAACGCACGAAGAACCACCCGTTCCCCTTGATGCTGCTGCTAAATCGGTTCTGGAGGCAAACCAGTGAGTGTTAAATATGTGCCAGTGATCTGGAACCGAACGAAGTTTGTCTACGATGCTGTCGTACTGGCAACCGTTGGGGCTTATCTGGGAATCTACATTTACGTCGCGCCCATGTTCCAAACGGTGACAAGGCCGATTGATTGGGACATTTACAAAGCGCAGGCCTTTGGAACTTGTGTCTTTTTCCTACTCACATTCATCCTATGCATCGGCCCAATGGCCCGGTTGGATAAACGCTTCCTACCGTTGCTCTATAACCGCCGACATCTGGGGGTGATCACCTGTGTTCTGGCTTACTTCCATGTCGACAACATTCTTGGTTGGTACAATGCATTCTCACCAATCAACCGCTATGTTTCAGTCTTCATGGTCAACACAAGCTTTGACCGTTTCCTCGGATTTCCTTTTGAAATACTCGGCGTCTTTGCTCTTCTGATCCTGACGATCCTCGCCGTCACCAGCCATGATTTTTGGCTCCATTTCCTGAAGCCAACCCTATGGAAGTTCCTCCATATGGGCATCTATCTGGCATATGCGTTGATCGTGGCTCACGTTGCTCTTGGTGCACTTCAAAGCGCTGCTGGTCCATTCATGACCACTGCAGTCGGTGCGTCTGTTGCCTTGGTTGTAACGCTTCATCTGCTCGCGGCTCGCAACGAGCATCTCATAGACACGCAGCAAAACGACGTCGATGATACCGGCAAATGGATGGATGCCGGTGATCCTAAGGATGTGCCGGACAAGCGGGCGCGTATTATCTCAATCACAGATGATGAGCGTGTGGCAATTTTCAGAAACGGCAAGAAGCTCTCAGCAATCTCTAATGTCTGTGCCCACCAGAATGGACCTCTTGGAGAAGGCAAGATCGTATATGGCTGTGTGACATGCCCATGGCATGGCTATCAGTATCGTCTGGAAGATGGGAAATCGCCACCTCCATTCACGGAGAAGATCTCCACCTATCGGCTCAAGCTGGAAAATGGACGCCTCTGGCTGAACATTGAGGCACTGCCTCCGGGCACATATGTCGAACCTGTCGTATCCCCGATGGTTGCGGAGGGAAGCTAATGGCCAAGAAGAAACCTGATCCCTTCTTTATCGGTTGGGCGAAAAAGCCACCCAAGAGCCTTCAGGGCTTCCTGTTCCTGATTTCAGCAGTGTTGGTTGGCGCTGCTGCAGGCGTCGCGCTGGGCATTGGCTCGTCTGTGCCTGATCCCGGCGATGCCCGTTTTGCTTGGGGCGCGGGTTATCAAACCTTCACGGGTTATGTAGATGCCAAACCTTATCCGCTGCTACGCCTTCCAGCCGGCGAGGATGGCCGCGATAAACCGCATGCCATGCTGATTTCAGGCGTTGGCAAGCGGGGGATGCAGCAGCTTGCGGGGCCGCTGGATGGTCAGCCTGTCGATGCTGGCGGCATTCTGCTCAAACGTGGTGATCTGGATATGCTGCAGGTTGGTGGCAAGGTCTCCTTGCGTGCTGCTGAAAATCCGGTGCCGAACTTCACTCCGGCACCTGCTGAGCACCTAGGCAAATGGCGGCTCACAGGCGAGATCTGTGATGGCAAGTGTTACAACGGTGCTATGCGTCCGGGCGTGGGCTTAGCTCACAAAGCCTGCGCTAACCTCTGTATCATAGGCGGTATCCCGCCGGTCTTCGTCACCACCACACCGCTGCTGGGAAGCGAGTTTTTCCTTTTGGCAGATGAAAACGGTGAGCCTTTGAGTTCTGAGGTTGAAGACTGGGTTGCTCTGCTGATCTCTCTGGAAGGCGAAGTCGAGCGCCGCGATGATCTCATGATCTTCAAGGTGAACTTAGATAGCGCCAAGCAACTTTGAGCTTTGCGACAAAGGCTGACTGTGGCCACTCATAGTGCTGCCCAAAATACAGCGTACCCAAAGGTTGAAGTGGCGCAACAATTCATAGACTGCTAAAAATACCAAGTTTGCAATGCAACACAAATTGTATTGCGTCCTCCTCCCGAGGTGCTCTTGTCTGCCGCGTGTTCCCAAGCATGTGCGTGAAGCAGCACCGTTGCTAAGCACAATCTGGTGATCCAATGATACAGTTTTTTGCCTATCCAGAATCCGTCTTCTGCGCGAAAGTTCGCATTGCGCTGGACATGAAGGAACTGGATTACGCCGAAGTGCCGCCGCCTGATGGGTATGGATCAACAGCATATAAAAAGATTGTTCCGGCGGGCTCCATTCCGGGCCTGAAGGATGAAAGCGCAGCGCTGTCAGATTCAAATGCGATCCTTGAATATCTGGAAGAAACCGCACCTTCTCCAGCCTTGCTACCTGAACACCCTGTTGAACGCGCGCAGGTGCGTGCGCTCATGGGGCTACACGACACTCGTATTGAGCCTTCCGTTCGTGCTTTCTACGCACCGATCAAAGCCGGGAAATCCCCGGGTGATGAGGTCTATAAGCAACTGATTGAAGACATGAGCGCCGCGTTCGAGCGTCTGGAAGATATGATCGAGGCAGCGCCATACGCCGTTGGCCATCATGTCACTTTGGCAGAATGCGCTTTTGCAACCACCTTCTCTCAGGCACAGCAGCTGGCGTCTCTGTTTGGTGGTGAGCTGAAATTGAAGCCCAAGTGCCAGCGTTGGTGGCAGGCGATGCAGTCTCTGTCTCATGCAGCCACCTCGATTGATATCAATCGCAAAGCCATGCAGGACTGGGTGGCGAAGTTCATTCAGGTAGATGCATAGGGAATGCTGAAACCAAAAGAAAAGGCGCCGCAAATGCAGCGCCTTTTTTTTGCTTTTAAGAGCAGCTTCTTACTGCGCCAGTCCCCATTTCTGGGCTGTCGCATCAAGGAAGCCATTCATCTTCTTAATCTTGATCCAGTTGTTGATGTAGTTGATCCAGACTTGATCATCCTGTGGCATCAGCATTGCGATCGGTGTTGGGTTTCTGCTCTCAGCAACCGGCACATTGGTGATCTGCTTGAATTTAGCTTTCAGTGTCGCACCTTCAATGTTGGAAGTGATGAACACATCAGCACGGCCAGAGAGCACTTCCTGATATCCACGAGCAGGGGCTTCAACAACCTTGATGGTCGCATTCGGGAACCATTCTTTGCTCAGCTTCTCAAAGGTGGTGCCCAGAGTAGTCGCGACGGTCACGTCTTTCTGGTTGATGCTGTCCCAGCTGTTGAACTGTTCAACTTTGTTGCTGGTCGTAAATGGCAGAATCTCAACGGAGATGTAGCTCTCAGAATAACCAGCCACTTTCATGCGGCTTGGAGAGATGGAAGCGGAACCAGTCAGGTTGTACTTGCCAGCTACGATGCCGTTCACCAGCGTTTTCCAATCAGTTGGAACAAAGGTAAGCTTCACGCCAAGATCGGTGGCCAGCTCATTCATGATATCAATGTCATAACCCTTATACCCATTGCTGGCAGGATCACGGACAGACATTGGGTTCCAGTCGCCGGTTGTTCCAACCTTCAGCTCACCAGAGTCGAGAATTTCATTGAGCGCGGATTGCGCAAATGCGGAGCCGGAGAACAACGTGCCCACGGCAAAAAGTAAAGTAAGAAATGAGCGTAGCATCTTCATGAGAGTTCCTTGAAACGCAGTTGGAATCTGGCCCACTGCAAAACTAGTCATTTTAGCGCCAACTACAATGCCGTTTTGGTAAGAAAAATGACTTCAACTAATTGTGTGCGGTAAGTCCCTATAAGATTTGTATAAGAGCGCACGACACTCTAGGTTTTGTGTCCGGCAATTTATCTGTGTTGAGGCAGATACATGAGCTGCTTGCATCTTTGGCTTCTGGCAGCAGCTCTTTATACATTGGAAGGTGGATACCTTGAAATTCCGAAATGCAGCAGTGCTCGCCGCATTGGCAGTTGTTTTGGCGGGCTGTTCTGGAGATCAATGGGGCTGGTATGTGGTCTCACCGGAAACGGAGACGGGCAGGGTCAATCTCGGTTTCATGATTGCAGGGCTGCAAGAAACAATCAGTGTTTCACTTACCGCAATTGCCATCTCTATGCTCGTTGGTCTCTTTGTTGCGCTGCCGGGGCTTTCAGATAACAAATTTGGCCTTGCTTCAACCGAACCTACGTTGAAGTTGTCCGTTCAGTGCCAAGCCTTGTGCTGATCTTCTGGGTCTATTATGGCCTACCAGTTGTTGCGAACATCTCGATCAATGTCTTCTGGGCTGGCGTATTGGCGCTCGCTTTATCGGACAGTGCATTTCAGGCTGAGATTTTCAGAGCGGGCATTCAGTCCGTAGATAAAGGGCAGATCGAAGCTGGTCACTCCCTCGGCCTCAGTTATTTCCAGCGCCTACGTTTCATCATCCTTCCGCAAGCCATCCGCCGCATGCTGCCGCCATTGGGCAATCAGCTGGTGTACATGCTGAAGATGTCCAGTCTCGTGTCCGTTATTGGCCTTCAAGATCTGACAAGACGCGCAAATGAGCTCGTGGTCACAGAGTACAGACCATTGGAGATCTACACAGTCCTAGTGCTGGAGTATCTGGTGCTGATCCTGATTGTCTCTCAGGGAGTACGTTGGTTGGAGCGCCGCTTTAAAGCTGAGCGGATCTGACAAACAGCTCGAAAATTAGTCTTCGTCCGGAGACCAGTTGGCCAGCAATGCCTTCAATTCTGGCTCATCAACAGCATGAACAGCATCGCGCACGGAGAACCATTTCCGTGTGCGTTCATCCTTTTCAGGCCAATCGTCAAGCATTTCCGTGACTTCCAATGGAAATACTTTTACGCGGCATGGAATAGGTTCTTTGGTCACGCGCAGCTTAGGATAATGGTAGATACCTGCAGCTTGTTCGGTAAGATCACCCCGAATGCCTGCTTCTTCAAAAGCTTCCTGCTCAGCAGCTTCCCCACCATTTAAGTCCTTCATAGGCCAGCCTTTAGGGAGAACCCAGCGCTTGGTCTCGCGGGAAGTAATCAGAAGAATTTGCAGTTTACCTTTTTTATTCTTTTTGAAAGGCAGCGCAGCAAACTGGCGTTTTGGTTCTGGCCAGGTTTGCGCCTCTGTCTTTCTTAGGGCGCTCTTCATGGGTATCTTCCTTACAGTGATCCGGCCTTTTCCATTCTTGTTTGACACAGGTCTTTGGCCGTGAGCGGATCTTTCTTTTGTTACGCTAAGAAGTTGGATCTGCCCCTGATGATCAATTGTACTGCTTACTAAAATTCAGCGCTATTGCAAGATATCGCTGTAAATCGGCTCAGCCAAGCCAGATTTATTTCCTTTTTTGCGTATTTAGAATATTTGTTCCGATTTTTCCAGATAATACTTTTTACCTAGACTTCATGGTGAGACTGTTGCTAAAAATACTTTAAACTTGAAATATTAAAAAATGGAATCGATGCTCGGTTTCTATTTGATGCCAATCCGAGCACGATCACAAAAAGATAATAGGGGGCCTGACAGTGGAACTGGACGCAGTAAGCATTGAGCAAAGAGACTCAGCTGATCCACTTGCTCATTTGCAGCAGTTATTCTCAATTCCGGATGGGGTTATCTATCTGGATGGCAATTCTCTGGGCGCTCTACCCAAAAATGTGTCTTCAGTTCTCACCAACGCGGTTGAAGAGCAATGGGGCAAGAGCCTCATCAAAGGCTGGAACTGTCATAACTGGATTGATCTGCCAAGCAGAGTAGGCAACCGGATTGCAAAACTGGTTGGCGCTGAAGAAGGCACTCTGATTTGTGCCGACAGCACATCCCTGAATGTCTTCAAAGTCCTCGCGACAGCAATGAAGCTGCGTCCGGGCAGAAAAGTCATTCTCTCAGACACAGGCAACTTCCCGACAGACCTTTATATGGCGCAGGGTCTCAAAGAGCTGACTGGCGGTGATATCGAGCTTAGGCTGGTCGCGCCGGAAGAAGTTGAGACTGCTCTTGATGAAACCGTTGCAGTTATGATGCTAACGGAAGTTGACTACAGAACTGGCCGTAAGCACGACATGAAAGTGCTCACCGAAAAAGCGCATTCAGTTGGTGCACTGGCGATGTGGGACCTGTGCCATTCTGCAGGTGCATTCCCCGTTCATCTCAAGGACGCTAACGTCGATTTCGCTGTTGGGTGTTCCTACAAGTATTTGAATGGCGGTCCCGGTGCGCCAGCATTTGTGTATGTCGCGCCAAAACATCAGGCTACTTCGGGTAATCCGCTAACAGGTTGGATGGGCCATGACGCCCCCTTCGCGTTTGATCTGGGCTACACGCCCTCTGCAAAAACAGATCAGATGCGGGTTGGTACACCGCAAGTGCTTGCCATGACCGCATTGAATGCCTCTCTGGATGTATTTGATCATACCAATTTGGAAGCATTGCAGGCCAAGTCCATTGAGCTGAGTGAACTGTTTATCTCAGAGGTTAAACGCCGTTGTCCTAACCTGGAGCTTGCCTCACCGACTGATCCGATGAAGCGCGGTTCGCAGGTCTCTTTCCGACACGAGCAGGGTTATGCAGTAATGCAAGCGCTTATTGATCGCGGTGTGATCGGAGACTTCCGCGCACCAAACATCATTCGCTTTGGGTTCGCACCGCTGTATCTCTCCTTTGCGGACGTCTTTAAAGCAGCTGAAATTTTGGAAGAAATTATTGCAGGTGATCTCTGGGATAAGCCGGAGTACCACCAGAAAAGCAAGGTTACATAAGCATGGTTGAGAGCATTAATCGCGAAATGGAGCATCACGGGGCTGAGCTCTCTTTCAAAGAAAACATGTCCTATGGTGACTACCTACGCCTGTCAGATGTTTTGGGAGCGCAAGCACCTTTGACAGATGCTCATGATGAGCTGCTGTTTATCATTCAGCATCAGACAGCTGAACTCTGGATGAAACTGGCAATTCGGGAGATGTCAGAGGCGTGTAACTGTCTGGCTCAGGATGAGTTTGCTCAGGTCTCTAAGCTTATGGCTCGCGTAAACAAGATCTTCTCTCAGCTAAATGGTGCTTGGGATATCCTGCGCACCATGACGCCGAGCGACTACACCACCTTCCGCGACAGCCTTGGCAAATCATCTGGCTTCCAGAGCTATCAGTATCGGGCGATCGAGTTTGTGGTTGGAAACAAGAACCCAGCCCTGATGAAACCGCATGAACATATGCCTGAAGTTTCAAAGTGGCTTCATCAAATTTATGAGGCTCCTGGCATCTATGATCAGATGGTGCGCGCTCTGGCGCGTGCTGGCTTCGAAATCTCGGATGAAGTGCTCAAAAGAGACGTTACGAAACCTTATACAACCGATGCGTCTGTTCAGAAGGCTTGGGAAATAATATATCGCAATCCGCGCGATAATTGGCATTTCTACGATCTCGCAGAGAAGCTAATCGACTTTGAAGACTTTTTTCGGCGATGGCGATTCAATCATCTCACAACCGTAGAGCGCATTATTGGAAGCAAAATGGGCACCGGGGGCACCTCTGGAGCGCCATACCTGAAAAAAATGTTGGATACTGTGTTGTTTCCAGAACTTTGGCAGGTACGCAGCGATCTGTAAGATTGCTGCGAAAATTACCTAATTTGTGAAATTATTTTGTTCTAAAAACCATTGAAACTGCGCATATAAGTGGAATTATCTATATGTTTCAGGCAATATATGCGCAGTCGAAGCTGTTTTCTTGCAACTTATGGGAAGGTTGTAAGGGAATGGAATCTGGAAAGTTTCACTCAACTTGTCCAGACAGAACCACAATAATCGAGTGTTATGGCTGCAAAAGGCGCGGACTTCTGCCTTGAAATAATATGCTACTAAGGGCATTAGGTAGGAGCTTGACAACAATAAAACGCCAGTCCTTTGCAGTCTGGGGGGATAATAATGCTGGAAATCGAACAGCTGTCGAAGCAATTCGGCGGTTTTAGAGCCGTAAATAATTGCTCGTTTTCGGTTCAAAAAGGCACAATCACAGGTTTAGTTGGCCCGAATGGCGCTGGCAAAACCACAATGTTCAATCTCATTGCCGGTGCCTTTCAGCCAACTGCTGGAAAAATTCGTTTTTTGGGAGAAGATGTAACCAGCCTCAGCTCTGATCAGCTGTTTCATAAAGGCTTGGTACGCACCTTCCAGATTCCGCACGAGTTTCATCGTCTGTCTGCATTGGAAAATCTCATGCTGGTTCCACCTTCACAGAAGGGGGAAAGCCTGTTCCAGAACTGGCTCAGCTATGGCAGCGTAAAAAAACAAGAAGAAGAAGTGCGCCAGAAGGCCTTGGAGACGCTTGAGTTTCTGGAACTGTCTCACGTTGCAAATGAGCGTGCTGGCAATCTGTCGGGGGGGCAGAAGAAGCTTCTTGAGCTTGGCCGCACCATGATGACTGACGCAAAGCTTGTTCTGCTGGATGAGCCAGCTGCAGGCGTCAACCGTACTTTGCTGCGTCGTTTGGAAGACAAAATCCTGATCCTGAACAAAGAACGCGGTTACACCTTCATTCTGATTGAGCACGATATGGAGATGATCGAGAAGCTTTGCGATCCGGTCATCTGTATGGCTGAAGGTTCTGTGCTTATCGAAGGTGATTTCCAGACCGTTCGTTCAGATGCGCGTGTGCTGGAAGCCTACCTGGGAGAAACGGTTGGGGAGGCTGCACTCTAATGACTTCTCAAGCAATTGCAGAGCAACCAATGTCCAAGAACTCCGCGCAACAAAAATACTCCGGCAAGCCAATCCTCACCATGACAGGCGTTCGTGGTGGTTACGGTGATGCAGACATCCTGCAGGGTGTCGATATGCAGGTGACCGAGCAGGAAATCGTGGTGATTGTTGGCCCGAACGGTGCTGGCAAGTCGACAGCGATGAAAGCGATCTTCGGTCTGCTGAAAGTTCGTGGTGGTTCTATCGTTGTCAACGGAACCGACATTGCGGGCTGGAAGCCAAACCGCATCGTTCAGCACGGTGTCTGCTACGTTCCTCAGGTGAACAATATCTTTCGTGAGATGACCATTCACGAAAACCTCGAAATGGGTGCCTTCCTTCGGAAAGGCGACATTTCTGAAAGCTTGGAAAGGGTCTACACCCTGTTCCCAGATCTCAAAGAACGTCGCAACGCATTGGCTGGCAACCTGTCCGGCGGTCAACGCCAGATGGTTGCGATGGGCCGCGCACTGATGCTCGACCCAACTTTGCTTCTTTTGGATGAGCCAACTGCTGGCCTTTCTCCAAAGTACATGGAGCAGATTTTTGAGATCACCCGCAACCTGCGTGATGCAGGTCTTTCGATCTTGCTTGTAGAGCAGCATGCCAAGCAGGCGCTTGCATTTGCTGACAAAGGCTATGTTCTCGCCGCTGGTAGCAACCGGCACGAGGGCACCGGTCAGGAGCTGCTCGCAGATCGTGAAGTCGCTGAAATGTTCCTCGGTGGGTAATAAGGGAAAATCCAATGCCATTCATGGAATTCGTCAATTTTTACCTCATGCCGGGGATCGTGCTGGGCTCTATCTACGCTCTAGGCGCGGTCGGCATCACGCTTGTTTTTGGCATCTTGAGATTTGCGCACCTTGCGCATGGTGACCTCGCAACCCTTGGCGCTTTCGCTGCTTTGGGTGTGGTGACCATCTTTGGTGTGAGCCCTTGGGTTGCTCTACCAGTTGCGATGATCGTTTGTGCCATCATGGCCATCGGTATCGATAAAGTGTTTTATGACTACCTCTCTGAACGCCCGAAGATCATCGTCGTGATGTCTTCACTCGGCATCGCATTGATGCTGCGTGCTGTGGTTCAGGTAATCTGGGGTGTCGATACCGAAACCTACACCCGCGGCATCGTTCGTCCGGAAGATTACTGGGGCATCCGTATCCGAGATCGCGAGATCTACACCATCATTGCGATGTTCGTGATTGTTGGGGTTCTCTGGGCATTCCTGCAGAAAACCAAATGGGGCAAGGCCATGCGTGCCATGTCCGACAACCCGGATCTCGCTCTGCTTTCCGGTGTCGATAACCGTAAGATCACGATGTTGACCTGGGGTATTGTCGGCATCCTGTGTGCAGCTTCCGGATTCTTCCTCGGCATCAACACAGAGCTGAAACCTCTCATGGGCTGGACAATGCTTCTGCCAATGTTCGCTGCTGCAATTCTTGGCGGCGTGGGCCGCGTGGAAGGCGCTGTTATTGGCGGCCTCATCGTGGGTATCGCCGAAGAAACATCCGTTCTGTTTATCCCGGGAGAGTACAAGGCCGCCATGGCATTTGCGATCCTCCTGCTCATCCTTCTTGTGCGGCCAACCGGTCTGCTCAAGGGTAAAGTTCTGTAGGAGGGAGACGAACCATGGAACTCATCGGTCTGCTTAATTACGCGGTGTTCATGGCGATCTTTATCGGCATTTACTCCCTTCTCGCCCTTGGCCTTAACATTCAATGGGGCTTTTCAGGTCTCTTCAACGCCGGTATCGCTGGCTTCTTCGCGGTTGGTGCCTACACATCAGCACTGCTGACAGCGCCAGAATCCTCCGTGCACCTGGGTGGCTTCCAGTTGCCTGTCGTAGTCGGTTGGATCGGGGCGATGATCGCTGCTGGTGCGATCGCTTGGCCAATTGGCAAGGTGTGTTTGCGCTTCCGTTCCGACTATCTGGCAATCGCGACCATCGGTGTGGCTGAGATCATCCGTCTCGTCGTCAAATCCGAAGGCTGGATGACTGGCGGTGCGCGTGGCGTTAACAAGATCCCACGTCCATTCGGTGATCTGTCTTACTTGTACTCGCAGCTGGCCTATCTCGCGCTGGTTCTGGCAATTGTTGCAGTTGTGTACTGGGCGATTGAACGCCAGATCTCTGCCCCTTGGGGCCGTATGATGCGCGGTATTCGCGACAACGAAGATGCCGCAACGGCGATGGGTAAGGATATCAAAGCCCGCCGACTGGAGCGTTCATCTTCGGTGCTGCTGTGATGGGCCTTGGTGGTGCGCTCTTCGCTCACTTTAACCGTTCCATAACCCCAGAAGCCATCGATCCGATGATTGCCACATTCCTGATCTGGATTATGTTGATCCTCGGTGGCTCAGGAAACAACCGCGGTGCGCTTCTTGGTGTTGCCGTTGTCTGGATCATCTGGTCTGCCTCTGAGTTTGTAACGGACCAGCTGCCTACCGAATACGCCATTAAGGCTAAGTACATGCGCGTGTTCATCATTGGCTTGCTTCTGCAGTTGGTCCTTCGGTTCAGACCGGAAGGAATCCTGCCGGAACCTCAGGGAACCGCAGACAGACCAGAAGTCAAAACCTTTCAAAAACAAGAAAGTGCAGCGAAGTAACGCGAGCACTCATAGAAAATCAATTTTAACGCCCTGACCAATCCGGAAACCGTTTAAAACAGGGCTCTTTGGAGGTGAACTGATGCTTAAGAAAATCGCATTAGCAGCAGGCTTGTTCAGCGCTACTGCACTTGCATCCAACGCTGTTCAGGCTGATGTGAAAGTCGGTCTTCTGGGAGGTATTTCTGGCCCGATCGCAGCAATGGCTCCACCAATGCTGGACTCTGCGAAGCTGGCTATTCAGCAGGTAAACGAGCAGGGCGGCATTCTGGGTGGCCAGAAATTGGAAGCTGTTGTTGGTGACAGTGCTTGTAACCCACAGAACGGTGTTGATGCAGCAACCAAACTCGTAAACATTGAGCAGGTAGCTGGTCTGATCGGCCCACACTGCTCTGGTTCTGTTCTGGCAGTTGCAAACTCCGTAACCGTTCCAGCTGGCATCACTCTGATCACACCATCCGGTACTTCCCCTGAAATCACAGGTCTGGAAGACAAAGGTCAGGTGTTCCGTACTGTACCGTCCGATGACTTCCAGGGTCGTTCTCTTGCACGTACTCTGCTGAACCTCGGCACCAAGAAAGTTGCTGTTGCATACCTGAACAACGACTACGGCAGCGGTCTGGCAAACGCATTCAAGGTTGAGTTTGAAGCAAACGGCGGCGAAATCGCTGGTTACGCAGCTCACGAAGAAGGTAAGGCGTCTTACCGTTCCAACCTTGCTGAGCTTTCCCGCGGCGGTGCTGATACACTTGTTATCTTCGACTACGGTGATGGCACTGGCCTGACCATTCTGCGTCAGGCGCTGGAAAACGGCTTCTTCACCAACTTCGTTGGCGGCGACGGCATGAAGTCAGACGCAATCATTCGCGAACTGGGTGCTGAAAACCTGACAACCTTCATTGCGTCTTCTCCAGTCGGCGAGAAGTCCAACAGCCTTGAAATCTTCAACGAAGCTTACAAGTCCGTTGGTGGCAACCCAGATGCAATCTTCGTATCCAACTCATACGATGCTGCATTCCTGATGGCGCTGGCTCTGGAGAAAGCTGGTGGTGATGCTGCTAAGGTTTCCGAAGCAATGTCTGCCGTATCCAATGGTCAGGGCGAAGCAGTTCTCCCAGGCGAATGGAAGAAAGCAGTTGAGCTGATCGCAGCAGGCAAAGACATCGACTACAAAGGCGCATCTGGCGACCTGAACTTCGACAATGCTGGCGACGTTCCTGGCTCCTACGGCCTGTTCAAGGTCGAAGGCGACGCGTTCGCTCTGCAGCAGGCTCTGAACTAAGCTTCAGCACAGTCTAAAGGAAAGAGCCGGCCTCATCTCAGGCCGGCTTTTTTCATGGCCAATTGCTCACTTAGTGAGAATCAACTTGCCAAGTTTTGTGATCGACAATCGGTAGAGATCCTCGCGGTGGGAGATTGTGATCTCACGCTCATCTCCAAAGAGTGCCTTGCTATCTACAGTGCGCTCATGTGGCTGATTTTGAGAGCTTTCCTGAGTTTTTTCCATGTCAGTCATTCGCCTCAGCCTTTCCCCAATTTTGGCTAGAGTGGACAGTCGCGATACCCTCAAGAGCTAGGGGGGCTCTATCGCGTTTAATTCTTGACTTTCTTATTCATGTTTTATTACAAGTGCAATGCCTGCTCGTTAAATCCTGGAGATCGCGTCCTTCAGTATTCCGTCCTGGGGCAGGTTTAGTATCGATGCGCAAGCCAGCTGTTTCTCTCTCCCTCAACAGCCAGCCAGCCCACGATATCCTTGATATCTGCGACTGATTTGCATTTGCAACTAGGTTTGAATTTTTGGGTTGGGGTCCTATGAATAAGTTGGTTAAGCTGTTTTCTCTCGCTCTTGCTCCCTTGTGGATAACGCAGATAACTGCGGTTGAGGCAGCAAACACGACAAGCAATCCGGTGATCGCTCTCCAGTTGAACAAAGCTGAGACCACACAAAGCGGATGCCGTGTAAGCCTTCTTGTGCGCAATCACCTGCAGGATGAGATCAAGCAATTGGCTCTGGATCTGGTAGTCTTTGATAGTACTGGCGGAATCTCTGACTTCCTCAGCATGAAGACGGGTCGCCTTCCTTCCGGAAAAACGCGCGTTCAGCAGTACGACCTTCCATCCAGCAGTTGTGCAGAGATCTCCTCGCTGCTTATCAATGACGTCAGCCAGTGTGAGGGAACGGAAAATGTCTCTCCAGCTAGATGCTTAGACTCATTGAATGTATCTTCTCGCGCTGCGATAGAACTAACACTCTGAACCGCTGCAGAACTGAACTAGAAAAACTACGAGAATTCCAGAATGAATGCCATGATTGAAAACCTGGGCCTGACCGCAGCAGTAAGTCCGTTTATGGATCTGCTTGCAAAAGGTGGTGTCGTCGTTGGATTGCTGCTGGTTATCAGTGTGCTTGCTCTGACAATTGTTTTCGCAAAGCTTTGGCAGTTCTGGGTGGCTGGTGTAGGTCGCCACCGCAAAGCAGAACAGGCAGTTGCTTTCTGGCGTGTTGGCAAGCGGGATCAGGCCTACAAGATCGTGGTGACTGACCGCTCTCCAGTCTCAGATGTTCTGGCACACGCGATGCGTGGTCTTATGAAACCGCAGGTACCTGAAGAAAAGGTGCGCGAGGACGTTGAGCGCATCTGCTTTACGCATCTGGGAGACCTTCGCAGCTATTTGCGCGCATTGGATATGATCGCCCAGATCGCACCGCTACTCGGCCTGTTTGGTACTGTATTGGGTATGATTGGTGCGTTCCAGGCAATGGCAGATGCAGGTTCTCAGGTTGATCCATCTACTCTGGCCGGTGGCATCTGGGTCGCACTTCTGACGACTGCTGTAGGCCTCGCCGTTGCGATCCCGGCCTCTGTGATGCTGTCCCTCTTTGAAGGCCGCATTGAACGAGAGCAGGGAGCTATGGAGAAAATCGTCACTGAGCTCTTCACTGGGGCTGTGACATCAATTGCAACACAGACAGAAGAAGTAGAACACGTAGGCAAAGAGCCACGTTTCGAGGTGGTCCACGATGCGCCTTAGTGAGGCTCCGAAACGCAGCCGTGCTCCAGGTCTCACGTCACTGATTGATGTGATCTTCCTGCTCCTGATGTTCTTTATGCTCGCATCCACATTCTCAATTTATCAGAAGCTGGATGTGACATCAGGCGCCGAAGGGGTCGGCCAGATGGAACAGTCTCCTATCCTCCTGCAGGTTTTCGCAGAAGGACAGCTGTCGGTGAATGGTGATCGGGTCAAGGTCGAAGTGTTGATCGCAACGCTTGAAGAAGCTGGCATTGAAAAGAACCGCCCCGTTGCGATTATTCCAGCCACAGACTCCACGGTGCAGGATGTCGTGAGTGCGCTCGAGATGCTCAAGACAGCAGGCTGGTCTGCTACGATTGTCGGCAATTGAGTTCAGAATATTGCGAAACAAGAAGTTTAAAGAATGCGTCTGAAGACAAAACCACAAAAGAGGACATTGGAGAACACGATCCCTTTGATCAATATTGTGTTTCTGATGCTCATTTTCTTCCTCTTTGCAGGTTCTATCGATAGGGACGATGCAAAAAACGTAAGCCCTGCAGAAACGCAGGAGCAATCCAGTCGTGAACTCATCGCTGGAGCACTGATCATCGCGCCCGATGGAACGATGACCCAAAACGAGCAGCCAGTTCAGGTTGAGAATCTGGCCCCGTTTGAAGGCAGTGAAGAACCTCTGATGGTTGTCGCCGATAAAGCACTCTCCGGCCAAACGCTGGCAAGAACTCTCGCAGCACTTAAGAAGCAAGGCTTCTCTGATGTCACACTTGTCACTGTGAGGGCATCACAATGAAGCGCGGGATACGGAGAAAAATCGGCGGTTCTGCTCTAACCACAGCTTTGCTGGTTTCAGTGAGCGTTCACGCTGCTGGCTTTGCATGGTTCTATGCTCGAGCTCCTGAAGTTCAGGTTGCTTCTACGCGATCAACGTCACTTTCGGTTGTTGGTTCAATTGAGGATCTGATTGCTGGTACGAAAGAGGTCGTTGAACCGATCGAGCCAGATCAACCGGATGAGATCGAACCGCGTGAGTTCGAAACTGAAACACCCGTTGAGCAAGTCAAAGAAGTTGAGACTGTAGAGCCAATTGAGGTTGCTCAGGCAGAAATCACGCCAATCCAACCTGTGGAGGCGATTGTTCCTCAAGCTGTAAAGCCTGTGGTCGTACCGGTTACAGAAGGTGTTACGATTAAGGCTGAGGTTGAGCCAATCAAACCCAAAGAGGAGCTAGAGCCTCTTGAGCGCCAGATGCAGCCAGAACAAATTCAGCCAGCTGAAGTTCAGGAAGTAAAGCCT
Organism: Pseudovibrio denitrificans JCM 12308; assembly: GCF_001310815.1. Taxonomy (GTDB): domain Bacteria; phylum Pseudomonadota; class Alphaproteobacteria; order Rhizobiales; family Stappiaceae; genus Pseudovibrio; species Pseudovibrio denitrificans. Next base: position 70,373 of record NZ_BAZK01000010.1, on the reverse strand, counting down.
CTCGAAGTTGCCAAGATCCAACCTCTTGAACAGCCAAAGCCAGTAGAGCAGGTAAAGGAAGTTGAGCCTGTAAAGCTGGAAGAGCTTGAAAAGGTCGTTCAGCCGGATGAGGTAAAGCCGTCTGAGCCAGAGAAGCTGGAAGAAGCAAAGAAAGCAGAGCCTGAAGAGCTGAAGCCAGTTGAAAAGAAACCTGCTGAACCAGTTGAAGACAAGAAAGAGCTTGAGGCAAAGCCTGTCGAAACCGAGGTTGCAGCAGTAACAGTTCCGGTTCCACGCGCAGCACCGCCCCGCCCAAAGCAAGTGCAGAAAACCAAACCCAAGAAAACTGCTAAAAAGGCCCCAACAAAGGCAAAGAAAGAGCCTGCCAAGAAAGCTGGTAATGCGGATGTCAACTCAGTTCGCGGTTCCAAGGTTGCCCGAAAAGGCTCCAGCGCTGCAAAGAAGGGCAACAACATTGCCGGCACTGGTGATAGCGCCGGTAATGCGGCGACAAGCAACTACTGGGGCAAGGTTCAGAAGAAGATTCAGCGTGCAGCTGACCGAAGATATCCGCGTCGAGAGAAAAACCGGAAAAAGTCAGGTGTTGTTCGTGTGAGTTTTGTTGTTCATCGTGATGGTGCTGTGACAGGGGTCAAGTTAACGCGTTCAAGCGGAAACAAGCGTTTTGATCAGGCTGCTTTGAAAGCTGTGAAAGCAGCAGCTCCTTTCCCATCATTCCCATCTTCGATGAGAAGCGGGACGGTATCGAGAACAGCCCCAATTGTGTTCAGAGCGCAATAACAAAAAAGGCAGCGAGTTATCGCTGCCTGATCATCTCGTCTATGGGGTCGCGCTTATTCAGCTGCGGCCATATTTTTTGGCAGAAGCGGGTCTTCAATCTGCAGCAGATGGCGAATGCTCGCGCGGTTATCTGCAAGGTCCGCAATCGTGCACTTGTCGAGCACACCAAGGAATGCTTCCAGCGCTTCATGCAGAACAGAGTTGAAGCCACAGTGGTTAACGAGCGGGCAGTCCTGACGGCCACTGTCAAAGCACTCAGCAAGAAGGAATGACTCTTCAGTTGCACGCACTACCTGTCCAACGCTGATCTGTTCAGCAGGACGTGGCAACACGATACCACCGTTGCGTCCCCGGATGGTTTTCATCAGGTCAGCATCAACGAGCACCTTCATGATTTTGAAAAGGTGGGTTTCCGACATGGAAAACGAAGCTGCGATCTCGGCAACTTTGCTTGGCTTGTCAGGATTTGCCGCACAATACATCAGGGCACGTACAGCATAGTTGGTTTGTTGAGTGAGTCTCATAGTATTAGCTATGCGTCTTCCGGCGTCTGTCGTCAATCAAAATATGCATCTCTAACTCAAGAATAAACCATTCCTAGTTTAGAGTCATTAAAAACTTTGCCGGAGCAGAAAAGAAACCCGACGCTGCCTTTTCGCAAATGCACGAGCAAAATATACCTAAATCGCGCAGCTCCTTCAATAATCACAAAGCAAATATCTGGAGTGCCAAACTCGTCATTTATTCAGCAAGCTAATGGTGATACAGCTCAATGCAGAGAGTGAACACGACGGACGTGATTGAGTTCCAATGAAGATTTCAAAACAAAGCCTTGAGGAGCAGGCCGCAGATTTTCTGAGGCAGCAGATTTTGGCAGGTCATTATGTCTCAGGCGACAAGCTTACGGAAAGTACGCTTGCCAAGGATCTGGAGCTTTCACGCACGACTGTTCGCATGGCGTTGAACACTCTCGCAAGTGAAGGCCTTGTCTCACAGAAGCCATACGCAGGTTGGAGCGTTACCACGCTCACCGATCATGATATCTGGGAAATCTACCATCTGCGCGTCGCTCTGGAGAGCCAGGCAGCGCAAATGGCGGCGGAAACGATCACGCCTGAAAAAGCTGTCCGACTTCGTAAAGAACTGGATGTCTTTAAGGAGATCTGTCAGCAGGATGGGGTCTCCATCACCGAAGTCACCTTCTACGATTTCGAACTTCATAAATTGATCATCGAACTCAGTGAAAGCGCGCGGCTCGCGCATATGTATAAGAGCGTGATCAACCAGCTCTCAATTTACATCCGCATCACGCACTTCGACTTCGACATCGAAGATAGCGCGAACACTCATATCGGTTTGGTAGAAGCAATCTGTGCAGGTGAGCCGGAGAGAGCCCGCAAGCTCGCAATTGAGAACATCAGCACCTTCACAGAAATGGGTCACAAGCTGAAACATGAACACACCAAACAGATGGACGAAGACTGAACTCGTTTGTTGGAATGTTTGAAGCAATAAAAAGGGCGGCCCGGAGGTCGCCCTTTTGCTTTGCCTGAGGAGGAAGCTTATTCCGCTGGAACAGCGTCGGCTGCTACGCGGGACTGCCGGAGAATGTCTTCGCCACTTGTTAAAGCGAAGTCCTCACGCATCCACTTGATAAATCCGTAAACCATATAGCCGATGATAAACATCAGTGGGATAGAGGTTACGATGGCACATGTTTTAATGGTGTTCAGTGGGGCATCAATGAACATCATCGCAAGTGGAACAGCAGCCAGCATCACACACCAGAACAGGCGCAGCATTGGAGATGGCTCTTCGTTTTCTTTCAGACCCTTTGTAGAAGTTGCAGCCATGGTGAATGCAGCAGAGTCCAGAGTGGTTGCCAGGAAGAGAACGGAAACCAATGCGAACAGAACGATGAAGATCGCGCTGAATGGCAGTGAGTTCATAACCTGAACGATCGCCTGGTTGCCTTCACCGGAAGCTACGAGACCTGCAACATCAACAAGACCGTTCACATTTGCAGACTGAGACAGACCGCCAAGGATGCCGAAGAAGAAGAAGCAACCTGCACTACCGCTCAGCAGCATGTTCGTGATGACACCACGGATGCTACGTCCCTTGGAGATCTTGGTCACGAAGATGGATACGAATGGAGTGTAGGTGATCCAGTAGAGCCAGTAGAAAATAGTCCAACCTTCTGGGAAACCACCGTTTTCAACCGGATCGGTGTAAAGGCTCATACGCACGAAGTCCTGCAGCATTATGCCAAGACCATTCACGGTAGACTTTGCGATGAACATGGTTGGGCCGATCAGGAACACAGCAATACAGAAGCCGATTGCCAGGTAAGTGTTCATGGAGCTGATACGCGCCATACCCTTCTGAATACCCACGTAAGAGCTCAGAGAGAAGAACGCAGAGATAATCAGGATCAGAACCAGGTTCACGTTGAAGGTTGGCTCAATGCCGATCAGAGAAGACAGGATCTCGGAAACCATCGGCACGGATACACCAAGGGTGATGGAAAGTGCACCGAAGATGGTGAAGATGAAGATCACGTCAATCACGCGGCTGATTGCACGCCAAAGCGGAGTGATCGGCTTGTTGCCACGGATAGCAGTACAAACAGCGGAAAGGCTGAGGCCAGGTTCTTACGAACGTGGAAGTGGTAAGCCACTGGCAGAGATACGATGCAGTAAGCTGCCCAGGCACTGAAGCCCCAGTGGAACAGGTTGTATGCGGTACCCAGCTCATAAGCTGCTGTTGTACCTGTCTGAACACCCAGAGGAGGGGCGTTGAAGTAGTATGCCCATTCTGTGAATGCCCAGTAGACGGTCGCGGAACCCAAACCCGCACAGATCATCATGGAGACCCAGGCGAACGTGCTGTATTCTGGTTTGCCTTCGCCCAGACGGATGTTGCCGTACTTGCTCAGGCCAAGTGCAGCAAGAAAGATGACAGATCCAAACACAAGCACCAGCACTGGCGTGCCAAAGATCGTGTTGAATGTGCTGAATAGATAGTTGGCGATTTCGTTGCCCTTATCAGGGAAGACGGTTAGGCCTGCAACAATAGCAACGACAAAGCTCAGACTTATCGAAAGTAGAAAGGTGTCTAATCTTTTCCCAGTGTTAGACATTTGTTTTTCCTCCATCTTCAAGCGTAAGCCGGTTGGGCGTTCACTTGATATTTTTTGATTAGGTCTTCGTTCAGCTCGATCCCAAGGCCTGGGCGATCAGGAACAACAAGCTGCCCCTCAGCGAAGACCACTGGCTCTTTGGCCAGCCCGTTACCCGCCACCAGCGGGCTATTGCTCTGGGAGTATTCCATCAGGTTTCCATGCTCACATGAGGCAAGGAAATGCACAGAAGCGGCGAGCAAAATGTCTGTGCTGAACCCATGAGGAATGAGTTGGACACCGCGCATCTGCGCCATGTCATAAATCTTGCGCATCTCGGTGATGCCACCGCAGCGCGTGATGTCTGGTTGGATGATGTCTGGCTCACAGCGCTCCAGCATGTCGTGGAACTCGCGGCAAGTGGTCAAAGCTTCACCACCTGCGATTTTTTGAGAAGCCTGACGTCCGAGCTTTACGTAACCACGCTCGTCATCCGCCATGACAGGTTCTTCAATCCAATGCAGGTTGAATGGTTCCAGACGCTTGCACATCTGCAAAGCGTGAGAAGCTGTGCGCCACTTGGTGGCTAGATCAATCTGCAGCTCAATATCCGGCCCGATGGCTTCGCGTACCACGCGAACGATTTCATAATCGACATCTGGATCATCACCCAGAACACCACCACCGAACTTCAGACTGGTGAAGCCCTTCGCCACCAGATCCTGAGCGATCTTGCGGTTATCTTCAGGGTTATCTGCTGGGATGAAAGTCCCGTAAGCCGGAATACGGTCACGGTACTTCGCTCCCAGCAGAATATGCAGTGGCACACCATAATGCTTGGCGGCGATGTCCCACAGTGCAATATCGATAGCGCTCATGGCATGAATGCCAGCCCCGCGACGGCCAACATAGTTGCTGGACCAGTACATCTTGTTCCACAAGCGGCTGATTTCCAATGGATTTTCGCCAATCAGCAGGGACTTGAGACCAGTGCAGTACAAGTTGGACTGCGGGGCTTCAATGAGTGCTGCAATCACGGATGGCGAGCTGTCTGACTCCCCAAGCCCCACAAGACCTGTGTCTGTGTGGATGCGTACGATCAGTGCATCTTCGCCCCACTCGCAGTTTTGTGCGAGCAACGGAATACGAAGATGGATGACCTCAACATCAGTGATCTTCATTTTGTTCTCCCTGATGCGCTAGCTCTTTTGGCAAAGGCCTGCGCGTTGTTTTGATTATTCTGCGGGGATTGAAAGCAGCCGCTCGACGCGCTGATCTTTCTGAATGAGCGAGCAGTAGGCGTAGCCAAAGTCTTCAATGGCTGTCTTTTCGCCGTTGATCACGCCAGCAAGTGTTTTCAGGATTTCTTCTGAGACATTCTCGAGGCTGTCTTCACCGCGCATGATGCCGGTTGCATCAATGTCGATGTCTTCATTGATCAGCTGACTATTACCACTCACGCGGATGACAGGAACGATTGGATTGTTAAAGCCAGCCCCACCTGTGGTCCAAAGGATCACCTGACAGCCAAGTGCTGCAAAGTGCATCGCTGAACCACCACAAAGCATTGTAGTTTCAGACAGGTACATGCCTGGCACCTCAGGCTTTTCCAGCTTCTTGGCATTGATGCGCAAGATGTCCTGAATTGGCTTGGAACCAGTTTTTGCAAGAGCGCCTAGGGATTTCTCTTCGATGGTTGTCAAACCGCCGATGCTATTGCCAACACTCATGGTTTCAACCTGAGTGCCTTCCACATGCCAGCGCTTCTCTTCATCACTGATCAGTTGCTCAATCTTCTCAAAAACTTCTGGTGTCACTGCACGCTCTTTGAGAATGTGCTCACAGCCCAGCAGTTCCAGAAGTTCACCGGCAACAGCAGAAGCGCCCATGTCGATCAGCTTGTCTGCTGCAAGACCGACACTTGGGTTAGAAGCAATGCCAGAGCTCGTGTCTGAGCCACCGCACTTGATGCCGACGAACAGCTTGCTGATCGGGGCATCCACCATCTCGGTTGCATTTGCGTGATCGACAATCGCAGCAATGCGCTTCAGCCCTTCGCGAATGGTTGAAACGGTGCCGCTCTCTTTAATGCAAGTCAGGGTCTCCACTGGACGCCCGGTAGCGCGGATTGGCCCAGCCACCAGATCAGGAGCGATGCTGCCGCAACCCATGTTAATCACCAGCGCCCCGGCGATGTTTGGGTTGGTTGCTGCGTTGATCATGGTGCCAATCATCTCTTCGTTGCCACCATACATGCAGGTATTGTAGTTGGTAACGACAACACTACCGGGCGTCTTCTCGGAGATTGCGCGGGCGATGCCCTCAGCGCATTCATCTGCTGCGATAATCATGATGAGGTTGCGGATGCCGACAGACCCATCTGCTCGCTGATAGCCTCTGAATGTCTGCATCAGTCCACCTCAATTCCCATTTGGGCGATGATTTCGTTGATCATCACCTCTGGAATATCCAGATTTAAGCTTCGAATATTTTGAACGTGAGCAAGTTGTCCTTGTGGGACAGGCTTGATCGCCTTGCCGACTGCGACGCCACCTTTAATCAGATGATCCTCTGGTTTCATGGGGCGCAGCGCGACTTTGTTGCCAAAGGGAATAGCTTGCAGAAGTTCCAGCTCTCCCAGGCTTTCGTTCTGTTCGGAGATCACCAGAACTGTCTCGCCCTTGCCGGCATCTTCCAGCAGGGTTGCAACATTGTCTGCAGCATTAAGGCGTAGTGCCTTTATCATAATGTACTCCGTCGATTGTCCTACAATCGACTATTACATAAAATGCACTTTAAGTCTTGAGAAAAATCAATATTGTCTGACAATCTTGTCGCAGGCAGAGCGATGCCTATTAGATTCAATAGGTTAAGGCCCGCAAGATTTCTCTGTTATCTTCGATTTTGAAGTTATTTTGGTTTTGGTGGGTAAAAGAAAACACCCGCAGTTACGCAAAACCACGGGTGTCTCAAAGCAAAAAGCACAATGCAATAAGGCAAACCTTGCATCGTGCTTACCTCTGAAAATCAGATTGAAGTGTCAGCAAGTTATAGCTTGGAAGAAATACAAGATTCTGTTGCTAAGAGCTAATAAGTTCGCAGCGTACTAAAGGTTGATTTGCTAACCTGTAGTTCCTAGTGATTTAAACAGAACACAACAAAAACAGCGCAAAGACTGGGATCTTTGCGCTGTATTGTGGCTTGGGCGAGAGGAGGGGAGTTACTCGCCAGGCTCAAGCACGTCTTCGTGATCGACGACCTTGCCTTTCACCTTCATCCAGACAGCGGAGGCAACCAGCAGGGCGGTGATGATGCCGCCGATGGTGGAAACCGTCATTGGCAGACCGAAGCCAAGCTTGCTGGAGTTCAGAATGAACGTCACGACTACGGTGGTCATGAAGGTTGCCGGAATGGTGCAGATCCAGTGCAGCTTGTTGTGGCGCAGCAGGTAAGCAGCTGCGGTCCACAGCATCAGAGCTGCGGTCGCCTGGTTGGCAACGCCGAAGTAACGCCAGATCACACCGAAGTCGACCTGAGTGAGAATAGCGCCGCCAACGAACAATGGCAGAGCCAGCATCAGGCGCTTAGGCAGTTTTGTCTGAGGCATGTTGAACAGCTCTGCAAGGATCAGACGAGCTGAGCGGAATGCGGTATCACCGGAAGTAATCGGCAGGACAATCACACCCAGCACGGCGAGGAAACCACCAAACGCACCCAGAAGCCCGTTAGAAGCCTCATACACGAGGTTTGCAGGGTTGCCGCCCATGCCTTCAGCAAGGCCTTCAACACCACCGAAGAAGGAAAGCGCAATCGCACACCAGATGATTGCAATAACACCTTCACCAATCATGGCACCGTAGAATACGAAGCGACCGTTTTGCTCGTTTTCCATGCAGCGCGCCATCAGAGGAGACTGTGTGGCGTGGAATCCGGAGATTGCACCACAGGCAATGGTGATGAACAGAGCTGGCCACAGCGGCATGTCATTCGGGTTCAGGTTCTGGAAGAAGTCTCCAGCTTCAACGCCCGGTAGCATGGAATGCTCGCTGGAAACCATTAGAGCAACAGTCAGGCCGATGGACATGAACAGCAACAACGCGCCGAAGAACGGATAGAAGCGACCGATGATCTTGTCGACTGGAACGATGGTTGCCACCAGATAGTAAGCGAAGATGCAAACCAAGAAGATGGTGACGTCAAGGCCGGTCAGGCGACCCAGCAGACCAGCTGGAGCAGACACGAACACAACACCAACAAGCAGCAACAGAACAATCGCAAAAATGTTCATGAAGTGTTTTGCACCGTTGCCGAGGTACTTACCGGCAAGGTTAGGAACAGACTGCCCTTTGTTGCGCACAGACAGCATGCCGGAGAAGTAATCGTGTACGGCACCTGCAAAGATGCAGCCGCAAACGATCCAGAGCATCGCAGCCGGACCATAAAGTGCACCAAGGATCGGGCCGAAGATTGGGCCAACACCTGCAATGTTCAGCAGTTGAACCAGATAGACTTTCTTGGTGGACATAGGCACATAATCGACACCGTCGGTATGTGCGTGGGCAGGTGTCTGGCGAGACGGCTTAATCCCGAAAACCTTCTCGACAAACATACCATAAATAAAATAGCCGCCAAACAGCAGGCCAATACTTAAGAGAAACCAGGACATCTTTCTTCCTCCACAAATCTCTGGGGGCGATTAGACTGGTTTCAAGGGGCAGATGCTGAGGTTTCAGCTAAGCGGCTGCAGAGGCCGGGTGAGCGGCATTTAAGACAAATAAGCGGTTAACTGGAATGCAAAAGCTTCACACAAAATTGAACTGAAGCTTAGGCTAAGTGTATATACGCACTCATGAATATCCGAAATGTTGTTTCAGGCTCTTAAGGTAACGGCGTGAAACGGGGATCTTGGTTCCGCTGTGCGTTACCACTTCTGCTCCGGTCTCTTGCAGTGCGATTTCGGAGATTGCATCCGGCGAGACAAGGTACTGGCGGTGACAACGAGCCAGAGAGGTTCGCTGCTCCAACACTTTCAAAGTCAGATGGGTATGCACATAACACTCAGCGGTCGCCACATGGATGCCGGACAAGTCGCTAAAGACATACTCAACAGCATGAACCGGAACAACTTTGAGCTTGTTACCCAGATAGCAAGGCAGGTGCTGCAGCTCCTGCGGGATAATCTCTTCCATCAACTGCGGGCGCAGATCAGAACGTACACGGCCTAGTGTTTTGGCCAGCCGTTCTTCTTCGATGGGTTTCAGCAGATAATCAAAAGCATGATGCTCAAAAGCTTTGATTGCATACTCGTCATAGGCCGTGGAGAAGACAATGCGCGGCATCGTTTCCGGGTCTAGCATGCCAATCATTTCCATGCCGGAGATCCGCGGCATCTGAATGTCCAGAAACACCAGTTGGGGCTTGTGTTTGTTGATGAAACCGAGCGCATCAATAGCATTGCTGCATTCGCCCGTAACCTCAATGTCATCGGCTTTGGAAAGCAAGTCTTTCAGTTCTTCGCGTGCATATGGTTCATCATCAACAATCAGACAACTAATCATTGGGCTGCCTCCAGAACAGGTGCGGGAAGATGGATGGAAACCCTGGTAAATGCCTCTTCTTCCCATTCAATGTGCAGACCAAACTCCTTACCCCATTGCTTTTTCAGGCGTTTATCAACCAAGGTCACGCCCAGCCCTTCGCGATTTTTGGGTGGAATGTAAAGCCCGGCGTCATCTTCTACCTGCAGCTCCACCTGTCCATCAAGCAAAGCACCGCTGATGCGAACACGGCCACCTTCAACGCTCTGTGAAATGCCATGCTTGATGGCGTTCTCAATAAGTGGCTGAAGAGTGAATGCAGGGATTTTGAGGGATAGCAGTTCGGTGGGAACGTCCACCTCAACTGCTAGCTTGTCAGGAAAGCGCGCTTTCTCAATCGCCAGATAAGCATCCACATGATCCAGCTCTTCGCCCAAAGTGACAAGGCCCGAGGTACGCTTCAGGTTGATGCGCAGAAACTTGGAGAGTTGCAACAGCAGCTCACGTGCTTTCTCTGCATCTCGTTTGGTGATGATCGCAATCGTGTTGAGCGTGTTGAACAGGAAATGCGGGTTCACCTGTGCCTGCAAAAGCTTCAGCTCAGCACGGGTCAAAAGGCTCTGCTTCTCTTCCAGTTCTCCATAAAGGATCTGATTGGACAGCAACTTGGCGATCCCTTCGCCTAGTGTGCGGTTGATGTTCAGGAATAGTTTGTTCTTCTGCTCATAGAGCTTGATCGTTCCAATCACTTCCGTATCGCTGTGCAGCGGAATAACAAGGCACGAGCCCAACTTACAGGTTGGCGAGAGGGAACAACCATAAGGCTCTTCAACCCCATCCGCATACATCACCTTGTTCTGTTCAATAGCATCCAGTGTAAGACGGGAGGATATCTCCGTTCCCGGTTTGTGATGGTCAGATCCGATCCCGATAAAGGCGAGCAGTTTGGTCCGGTCTGTAATGGCCACTGCACCCACATTGGTCTCGTCCTTGACGATCTGCGCAACTTTGCTGCCAGAGACTTCATTAAGTCCCTTTGCCAGCACGCCAACACATCGCTCCGCAATCTTCAGTGCCTGGCTTGAAAACGCTGAGGACAGCTTGTCGAACATGGTCTTCTGATCACGCACAATGCTCATGAAGAAGGCCGCGCCAAGAGAGTTCACGAGCAACATAGGCGGAGCAATCTGTTCCACAAGCGCCAAAGCCTGATCAAATGGGCGTGCTACAATCAGGATGATCAGCATCTGCACGACCTCAGCCACAAAGGTGAGCCCGAATACAAACATCGGACGGAACAACAAAGCACGCTTGTTATGCGTGCGCAGGTAAAAGGCCGTCATGCCAGCCAGCAAACCTTCGGAGGTCGTGGAGATGGCGCAGGCAAGATCTGTAAATCCGCCAAACCCGTAACGATGCAAACCACCAGTGAGCCCAATCAGAAAGCCCGTAACAGGCCCTCCCAACAGGCCTCCCAAAACAGCACCCATGGCACGCGTATTGGCAATGGCACCATCAACCTGCTCACCAAACGTTGTTGCAATCACGCAAAAGCCGGAGAACACAAGATAGATGAGAACCTTGTGGGGTAGGCGAGGAGCGTCTTCAGTGAAGATCTTAAACAGCGGCGTTTTGCTGACCATGTAAACGATCACCAAATACACACACATTTGCTGCAGCAGATGAAGAATAAGTGCCATTTGCGGGCTTTATTATTGTTTGTTGGATGCGCCCCGAAGTGTACCGCGAAGCCCTAAGATTTCAATCCACCTACCAAACCCAGCCCCCAAACGCACGAGTTTTCTAAAATTTTGATATATTTGAGGTATTTTACATACACCCCACCAACCCCACCCAAACGCGCGCAAATGTCGCGAGGGGGGGAGGGGTAGTGTTACCAACGCTATGCTATCGCAGATAAGTACTCTAATCTGAGGTGGTTGCTGATTGACCCTTGAAGCTCACGGTTGGTCCAATCAAGCTTTTGCAAGGTGGAGCAGAAAGCAACCAATCTGATAGATAAATCAACCTCTCGTTTCCTAAGGCTGAGTACTGCTCAGTACAGTCTCGCCCATGAAAATTCAGTCCTGATACATACATGATCGACAAGTCGTAGAGATTTTGCATATCTATACACGCTCAAATTGTGTGCTTGTTGCTTGCTTTTCTAAGAATTGATCTTGAGCTCTCCACCACGCGCTGGGAGATCTCTTGAAGTGTGAATGGGTATCTTATGACTCTGCAAAAACAGGTTGAGCACAAAGTTATTCCGTCCATGAACTGGGAGAACTGGCAGGAGAGTGTTCAGGGAGGCTCTGGAGATGTGGCTCTTCCTTCTTTAGGGGCTTTGGCGGAAAGATTCCGTGCCCACGTTAAAGGAACGCGCTTTGGCCCAGTCTTTATCGCTACGATTAGTGCCACTGCACATACATTTAGCCGGTCCCGACAGCGTGTTGCATTAGATGGTTTGGATGTATTGTTCGTGCAGGTTTACGAGCATACATCAGGGTGTACGACGACATCTGCACAGCAAAGCTTTAAGCTGAAGCCTGATACACTGATCATTCAGGACATGGCAGATTCATTTTCGGTCGAGCATGGTGAGTACCGGCAAATCACTCTTGCTTTGCCACGACAGTTGCTGGTTCCGTATCTGATAGAGAACCGCACGTATCCGTTTCTCAGCGTCGATACGTCTGATCCAACTGCTGCAGCCGTTGTGAACATGCTGCGGTTGTTTAGGGATCAGGCAGAGCAGATGTCTAAGCAGGATGCTGATCTGATGATCAACTGTCTTGTTGGTTTGACGGCTAATGTGCTGAACCGTTTTCAGAATCCTGCAAGAGAAGTTAGTCAGAAAGATCTTTACACGGCGCGGCAACTCAAAGCTCTGGATGTGATCCGGCAGCGTTTTCATGAAGTAGACTTTTCCAGCACAGAGTTAGCGCAGCAGCTGAAAATGTCTCGCACTTCTCTTTATCGCTTGCTGGAGCCTATGGGCGGTTTCAATGATTGTGTGCGTGAACAGCGTATGAGACATGCAATCCGGCTTATAAGGACATCCAGCCAGGAAACACTCTCAGTTCAGGAGCTAGCTGAAGAATGTGGTTATGCGCATGCCACCAGCTTTACCCGCTTTTTCAAAGAGCATTTTGGTACTATTCCCAGCGAGGTGATGGGAGGACTATCTGCGCTTAAAGGTCATCATTTGCAATATAGCGAGAGTATTTTTGCGCAATGGCTTAACGCCTCATTTTTCTTCTGATTTTTGCGTCCTGGAGCCGAGAAACTCCATTTCTTCTTTTATCGATTCGATACTTCTTATAGAAGCTTCCCGTCATAATTTGAGTGATAACCTTGCCATTTGTTTCAACTCACAGCTTAGGCCAAGCCATTTGTTCCAGGCTCTTGCATCATGCTGAGATCTACGAAAAATCTGCCATGCACCGAGCAAGCACAAGCACACATCAGAACACCAGTTGAATCCGATTTCTAGGCGCATATCTCTTCATGAGGGAGAGGGAACGTTGTCCGTCTTCTATGCATGAGTTGCTCAACTTTGGAGAAATTCTTGGAAAGTAATGTCCCGACGCCTCCAACAGAGTTGCGTTGAATAGCAATCATATCTTCGCGGCTTTTGAGTAGGATCCGTCCCAGCGAACGGTTAGATTCTCCACCCACTCTCATTTTGACTAGAACCTCAGGGATGTAAGCCAGTTTAATCCCCCCCTGAACCAGGTAGCGCAGCATTGCATCATAATCTGCGGAAATGCGAAATCGCGTGTCATAGAGGCCCCAGCGTTCAAACACCGAGCGTCTCAAGTAAACGGTGGGGTGAGGGGGCATCCATCCATATTTCAACCGTGCTTGGTCATAGTGGCCAGACTTCCAATACCGGATAACCTGATGTGGGTTAGAGGCAGATACATACTCCAGGTCTCCATAAACGCCGTCGATTTCGGGATCAGACATCGCATCAGCTACTTTCTCTAGGACACGATTGTGTGCGAACACATCATCAGAGTGCATCAAGCCAACAACATCGCTAGAGCTGCGGGAAATGCCGCGATTGATGGCATCATATATTCCTTTGTCACTCTCACTTCGCAAGCATGTGTGATCGTCTGCAAGGCTGCGGAGAATATTAAGTGTGCCATCCGTTGAACCTCCATCCTGAATAACATGTTCCCGATCACTCCATGTCTGAGCTTGCGTGGACAGGATGGCGTCTGCAATCGTTTCATGACGGTTGAGTACGGCAGTGATGATAGAAATCTTCATTGTGTGACCACCTGTAATCTTGGGCTTGTCGCAAGTTTATGTGTGGGAGTGAAATGCTGGATCCGATGTAAAATGAGTGCAACGCAGAGGAATGCATAGAAGTTACCGATGGAGAAAAGCCCGGATTCTGAGAGAAGAAAAATTAGCAAGATTGTCCAGAGACCGATGTTGAACAGGTCATATGCTTTTCGCAGGCCAGAAAGCTGAAAGAAGGCGTAAATCAGGAGAGTGAGAACAATGCCGCCTTGTAGAATAAACGTTTCTAGGAATGCATTATCAACCCTGAACGCCCCGCGTGCCTCAGCAGATCTCTGATAGACAACTTCCAGATTGCCAATCGGCTCGCCCCAAACTCCAAAAAGGAAATCGCGAATGGGCGTTTCACTGAGATTGGTTTGCAGGGCAAGCATCCACCAGGAGAAACGTCCGCTGGTAAGAAAGCTGAGGAGTTCCTCAGAAGTTACGGATGCAATGACTGCACCGACAAAAGCAAAGATAAAAAAGACGGAGAGAAGCAAATAGATCGCCTGATCTTTTTTGACCCGTTCTGCAAATCTGAATGTCGCAAAGATAAGCAAAGCGAGTGAAAAGAGCCGCGTATTGGTGAGCAAAATGCCAATGATTGACCCTACGGTCATCACAAAGAAAACCATCCTTGTGCTTCTGGCTGCCAGCTGCCTCGGGTAGATTGCAATAAAAACGATAACTAAGAACAGGGCCTGAGCTAGTTTGCCCGGATGTAAAAAACCGAAAGTCCAACGCGTTCTGCCATAAATGTTTGTTTGCAATGGTAGATCATTGGCAACATGGAAGAAGAAGAAAGTTATCAAAGAGAGAGATAAGGAAGCGATGCCGAGGGCAATCAGCCTGTCTTCCTTCAGTCGTTCAGCAAGAACGGCAGCTGATAGTATAAAAGCAACAGGCTCCACGCTGGCGTAAAGCCCATACAATCTAACGTCTGCCCTGCTGACATACTTTGTGAGCCATATTCCGACTGAGATCACTGAGGCAAACAGAAGTACACCAACAATTTTGGAGATGCTGGTATGTCTTAGACATGATGCATTAAGCAACACGCTGATTGCCGCAAGCCAGATCAAAAGATGGCGTGATGATGAGATTAGGCTTTGCAACTCTCCAGTGATCAGCGGACTGTTTAATGAGATGCTGATGATCGGCAGGAACATCACTACAAGAGCGGCAAAGCTTATGGCCTTAGGGCGTCTTATTTGCATGATAATTGATGCGATCTCTTTGAGATTGTGGACTTAGAGTTCAATACAATTTTTGGGAGAAGATCACTCCCATGAGTGAACACACCTGCGAAACAGTGCCAGGTTCAAGGCAGTTGAGTTAAGCTGGTACCCAGCCTTGATGCCGCTGTCTGACCCATTGCAATGCTTGTATAAGTTGAAACCAATTGTGTGGGCTTGGTTGAGGGCGCCCCTTCACAGAGGGATCCACGAGTGCACGTGCTATTAACTCGCGCCCATCCTTCGTAATCCGATCACCAAACAGCTCCTGAGCAACACAAATGGCTTTGTCGAAATCATGACCAGTTAATCCTGAGTGATATCGAGAACGTATTTGCCCATAGGAGAAAAGCTCTTTTGCTGCGATCAATAGTTGTTCGTGTAAAGGATCAGGCGTATCGAAGAGACCATGATTTTTTTTGCGTTCTCTTAAGATAACCGTTGTGCTCGCATATGTTAGCCACGCTTTGCTCATTGCTGAATAGAGATCGATGTGAAGCTCACGATCATGACAAGCAACGCGCGTCGCCCGAAAGTTAAACCGCTGCATGCTCTCTATCTTGATGCCTGATAATACACTCGCTTTCATCTCTTCAATGACAACCGCATGAGTTCGTGTCAGATCTTCCGGAGCGACAAGAATATCGATGTCGTTCCCCCAACTTGACGGTAAGTTCTCATAGTTACGAAGCACAACAAAAACGACTGTCTTGCGAAGGGAACCAAGAATCCTTGCGAGGAGCGCAGGTGCGAGTATTTTGGTGTCTGACATCAAGGCTTTTATTGGGTTAATCTCCCATTTTCTGCAGGATGACGAATAAGCTCGATGAGTAATGCAGTCATCGGTAAGAGCGCAAACACACCAATCATTACATAGCTATGCCCTGTTAGGCCGGTGATGATTAAGACTGGCATTACAATGATCAAAATCAGAAAGCTGTAGGTGTTTAATGACTTCGTGCTGTTGCTCACTCTCCAGCTAACGAAAACTGGTCGCGTTAATGCATGACAGAGAGAGGCAAGAAATAGCAGCGGCACCAAAATCCAATACTCAGAAAAACGTCCGGCAAAGAGAATGTCGGTGATTTCTCTCGCAAAAATAAACGAAAGCAGGAACAGCAAAATTGCCCCTGAGACTGCAACGAGAAGAATGTGCTTATGAAAGCTCATTCTCTGTCCGGATCGAGAAAACTCTGCAGAAAAATGGTTGTCGAGCACCTGGCTGACCAAACCAATCGGGTTGGTTGCAGAACGAATGGCTTGAAAAGCAGCAAGTCCCCCACCGCCCAAGCCTCTGTCGACTAGAGAGACAACGATGAAGTTGGCGACAAATGAAACAACTGAATTTCCGAAGGTTGCTAAATGCTTGAAGGTTACTCGATCAGGTAGAGCCCAAACAATTTCGTGCCGAAAACCTCGCAGCAGCCAGACATAAAACCCAACTGCAGTCAGGCTGATACATGTTTGTAAAACAATCACATGTCCTGCATTCAGTTGCCAATATGAGAGTAAATAAAGCGCAGTAAAGAAGGATACAAACCGAAGAAGGGTCACTGGCAAAGCAGCTAAAACACTGTGCAATCTAATGCAAAGCCAACGACCCACCTCATAGCAACATTGTCCAGCAAAGAAACTGACAGACAAAACCCAAAGCTGCAAACTGGCTTGATCTTTCAAACTATCAAAGGCGTAAGTTGTTAGTGGCGCCAGCAGTGCAAATCCCAAAAGCAGGATTACCAGCAGCACTAGGGCAATCCCGATTTGCTTGGGTGTATCAGCTCCAGAAGCTGAGGATACCGGAAACAAGACCAGGCCAAAAAGAAAGAATGAGAAGCTCTGGTTGAGGGAGAACATTGCTGTGAAGATGCCCAATTCCTCGCCGCTCAACAAACGAGCAACACACAGAAAAAGGAGAAAATTGAAGCCAGAAGCAAAGATCTGCTCGCTAAGTGATAGAACAGCACGAGAAGCACTCATATCTTCGCCAAAGCCCTCAAGCTCAGAACGGTCTGTTTTATCCCGCGTGTCGCGTCGACACCTGAGAAGTAACGGTAGCGGTGCATCCGTTTGGATATGCGAGTATATTGCTGCTTAATCTCTACGTCTGTTAGTTCAGGCTTTTGTACGTGAATGACGTTGGGATCTCGCAGAGGGGTTGTAAGCAAATCTGGCTTTGGTCCAAGAGCTATAAATAAGCGAGGAATAATGCGTGGCAGATTGATGTATGCGCGTTGATATAAAAAGTCATGATAAGACCGCGCAAAAATGATGATCTCATTTCTGGGGCAGAACTTCAGATAGACATGCCCCAGCATATGATCCAGCCCATACCAACAAGCTAATAGTGAGGCTCGGCTCACACTAAGTGGCTTCACCATACCTGCATTTCTTGTACCTTCGGGCTTCTGGCTGCGTGAGGTCCGTCTCAGCATCGTGGAGATGGATGGGAGGATACCAAATGAGAAGTTTAATCGCGTTACGGAATGGCCCTCAATATCAAGGGTATGAGCCAACTGATCCGCGACCGTTGTCTTACCGCTTCCATCTGGCCCTAAAACAATGATGTATCGCGCGCGCGCCATTACGAGAGCTTAGTCTTTGCGGTTTTCGTAGTAGTTGGAATCGTGTTTGAACGGATCTCATCGAGCTTAATTGAAATCATCAGTTCATAAAAAGCTCTCAGCAATGCAAAGCGTAATCCCGGGAGCCCATCCAAAAAACCACCTCGCAGAATGTAAAGGTATAGAAATCCGAAGAAAGGCCGGAAGGGGAGGCTCATGTAGATTTGCTTGAGCCCTTTTCGTCGAAGTCCCGGATCACTTGAGAAAATCAATCTCATCAAAGGATTACTTGCACTACTGTTGTTTGGGGTCGCTTTGGTAAAAGCCTCTGCACTTGAGTATCTGTTGTGTCTCTCCAGCCAGTGGGAAAGCCCTTTTGCAAAAGGGTAATGCTGCAAATGCTCTTCAAGCCGGTCGGTTGGACGAGAACAGTGGTACTCCTCGTTGATCTCGCGTTCTACATGAACGAAATCAGCATGACATAGTCGACCAAACCACGTTGGGTAACCAGAGCTTCGACGAATCCAGCGCCCCCCAAACATATCCTTGCGTCTCAGATAGAACATGCCGACTGAAGCGGCTTTCTCAGCGAAATTCTCGCGAAGCTCAGTGATGAGTTCTGAAGAAATTCGTTCATCTGCATCCAGGAAGAACACCCATTTGCAGCGGTGCCTCATGGTTTTAAGAGCAAAGTTGCGTTGACTGGCATAGCCTTCGAAAGTGTTCTGAACAAAGACAGCTCCTGCAGATTTTGCACGCTCTGAAGTCTGATCTGTGCTGTAACTGTCTAGAACGATGACCTCCTCAAAGTCTGCCTTTGCAGAAGCGATTGCGCCTTCGACTGTGTCCTCTTCGTTTTTGGTCAGAATGACCACTGATATCGGAAGTTTCTCCTGTGAGGCGCAGTTAGAGGTCATTGTAGATCTCCATCAACTTCGTGGTTGAAGCATCCCAGTCGAACATCAATGAACGGACTTGCAAACGTTTCCGTTCCTGCTCAGCATTTGCATTGTGAAGACCTAGCCGTAATACTCGGGATGCCTCACCTTTCAGAGATAGCTCGAAGGCATATTCCGTTTCACCGACTATCTCATCCAGTGCTGAGCCACGTGCTGATAGAACCAGCGCACCGCAGCGGGCAGCTTCAGCAGCAGGGAGGCCAAACCCCTCATAAATAGACGGGATAAGTAGAGCCAGGCAGTTGCTATAAAGACGCCGCAGAACATCATTTGAGATGCCGGTTAGGTGTTGAACTGATTTGATTGAGAGGCCACAGGCTTCAATTTCTGCCCATTCACTGGGAGAGAGCGGTTCTCCGCCAACCAGAATGAGTGGTGCGATCAGCCTTCAGCTTTGGCTTCCTTCATGAAACGCAGCACAAAGGGGAAGTTTTTGCAAAATCCTCGAGTGCCCACGTACAAAAAGTACTCTCGTGGATTAAAGGTGTTCTCGCCAACTTCAAAAGAGCTGGTTAGTGACTCAGGATAGAACTCTTCATCAACACCATTGTAGGTCACGTGAACGCAGCCTGGATCTACAAATGGATACGCTTCCAGTAAATCCCGACGGGTTTGCTCAGAAACCACGACAATGGCATCTGCGCGATGACAGGCTTGCTTCTTGAGATAGGCTAAGGCCTTATCACGCAAGCTGGTCGGATACTTCTCATTCATGAAATCATGGATTGTCACCACATTAGCTCGTGCGTTTCGGGAGGTGCGGTAATAGCTTGAATGGAAGATATCGCAGTGTTGTTTTGAACGGGTCAATCGGCGCATTACTTGTCCGCCATCTTCAGCCTGTTGCGGATGGATCAATTGCAGACCTGAGCGGAAGAAGTTTTGGGAGGCTCTCTCACTCTCAAGAAAGGAAATGTTGAGACTTGAGACATCAACACGCTCGATAGTTTTCGCCCAGTACTTAGAAATGCCACCAAAACGCTGAAGTTCGAAGATGATATTATCAAGCAGGATCATGTGTTTGCTTTAGCTCTCCGGTATCTCCAATTAAGGACTGTGCCAAATCGATTCCGTTGTAAGCGAGGTATGTGAGTGCCAGTAATGCAGCCTCGATGCCACCGCTCTTCGCTTTAAAATCCTCTAGAAAGGCATGAGCTAAGGCAGCTCTACTTGGCTTTCTCATTGACTTGAAACTGCGATGTCGTTGACCGAGCCATAAGCCAACCTGATCCGTCAGTTCTGGTGCTCTGCTGTCATAGGCTTCCCAGTCGATCACCAGAAAATCTTCAAGCTTTCTGGAAGGGCCGCGTGTGAAGATGTTTTCAGACCCCAGATCTCCATGCGCAGCTCCAACTGCAAACCGCCGCTCAGGAGAAACGTTATCAGCCAGGGCCTTGAGGGATGGTTCTGTGATCCGGCCGAACATTTGCCTCCAGAAAGAGAACTCTTTTGCAGGTAATTGGGACCGTGTATCTAGCTTTCTGATGGCCTCTAGCAAATTCTGTGGAACCGGGAAGGTCTTGTCATAAATCTGAAAGCCTTTTGGAGCCGCGCTTACTTGAAGGAGAGCGCCCTCATCCCATCTGGAAAATTTGAGGACTTCAGGTACCGAAAGAGTTGTGTGCTCGGCGATTTCGCTTAAATGTTTTGCCTCTCGCTCCAATCCTTGAGAAGCCCGCTTACTCCGAGCCAGCTTGGTAACCGAACTCATTTGGTTTTCGGGTTCAAAATCAAAGATATAAACGCGCTCATTCTGAAACATCTTGTGTAGAAGAAATGCTCGTGTCTGGCTCTGTTTCAAGGTTGGAAGAAGGCTGAGCTCAAAATCTGTAAGGAGCTTAAAGCCTATTGGACGCTGTCGCAGGCTGATCTGGTTAAGCGCGTTCAGCAACCACAAAGCTCTACGTTTTGGTGAGTAGGTTGGATATATCTGCCGCAATGCCAACAAGGCTAGCCAGCGACTATCAGCAACGCAGTGAAAATCTAGAAGGGGTGCCATCTCAGGCAGCTCTACTCCCGCAACGGATAAGGTCTCTTGCAGGAACTGTGGCGCGTGCCGTTCTGCCCAGAAATTCAAACAAGACACCAACGCGTGTTGTGTCCGGCAGATTTTCTACTTCAACGATATAGTTTGCAAATGGTCCGGCAACGATACGAACCTTCTCTCCGACGACCAGATCATCAATCGGTAACAGCTCGCCTTTGCTGTCGCAGCGAGCCTGCAACCCTTCTATAAGTGCTGCAGGAACTGGCGAAGGTAGCCCATTCCCGAACCCGACCAGTCGCGTCACGCCTTTGGTATTGTTTACCGACTGCCATTTGCCACTGAGTGGATCAAAATTGACGAATAGGTATCCGGGAAAAAGAGGCCGTAGACGCGCAGTTTTGCCTCTGGAAGCATGCGAAGTTCCACCTCGTTGAAGGGGCATAAAGCAGGCGATACCTTGCCTAAGTAAATTGCGCAGCGCCATGTCAAATCCGTTGGGTTTCAGCTGAACGAGAAACCAATGATTGGGATCATTTTCGACAGTAGCAATCATGTCTACCTCAAGAGTGACTAGGGATGTTCGGTAAATTGGTGCATTGAAGTCGGTCGATCAGTTGAGTTGAAGGAACCATAAGTAGGTGTCCATCAACTGATGGAAGCTTCATTTTAGAGCCTGAAAAACAACGGCTACCGCACCGCCACTCAAATGTTGTGTGGCGTTGATTAGTCGATTTGCTGATAAGCTATTGTCATGCAAGGGTTTTCACAATTGCATGGTGAGTCGATTAGAAACGTAATCTGAAAATAAATGCCAAGACAATCGTTGAAAAATCACTGCATCTAAAATCATGGACTGAAAAAAAAGTAGTAATAAAGGGAATGAGTAGAAATCTACTAGTTTGGCACTCTCACTTCCGTTCTCGTTGTTCAGTCAAACCTTCAAGTATACAAGCTCAAACTCATTAAAATCCCAGTAAAAACAAGCAATGATATCAATCATGAGTTATGGCGTAGCCGTGCTTTTTCTCTGCTCTAGTAGATCTGAGCGTCAGTGGTGATGTGATTCGGGGGTGTATTTACGACTACTGCGGGTTTGGTGGTTTATTCTAGCAATTTGTTCCAACTCACAGCTAAGAGGGAGCGATTTGTTTCATGCCCTTGTTTTCTTCCTGATTTTCGAAAGAGTGATTCTCAGCAAACAGCGAGTACATAAAAAGCAATTTGTATCAGGGCGGCTCCTTTGAGGAGGCAAATGCGGCGAATACTACGCATTTCCTTCAATTATTCTGAGGGGTTGTTAAATGAAGTACCAAGACTACAAGACCCGGGCTTTCGATATTATGTTCAGCCTGGCAGTCCTAACTATCACTCTGCCAATTCTGGCGATTACCGCATTGCTTGTGGGAGCTAAGCTCGGAAGACCAATAATATTCAAGCAAACACGAACGGGGCAGGCTGGTAGAAATTTCCAGATTTACAAGCTGAGAAGCATGACAGACGAGTGCGATGAGCATGGCGCGTTGCTGCCAGACGCTGAGCGTTTAACACGCTTTGGCAAGTTTCTCCGTGCTTGGAGCATCGATGAACTGCCTGGCTTCATTAATGTTTTGAAGGGCGACATGTCGATTGTAGGACCACGTCCTCAACTTGCAAGATTCTTAGAGCTCTACTCAGAACGTCAGTTGCGTCGACATTTGGTGAAGCCAGGCATAACTGGTTGGGCCCAGGTCAATGGCAGAAACAGCCTCGACTGGGAATCTCGTTTTGAGCTTGATGTCTGGTATGTCGAGAACAAGAGCTTCTGGCTGGACCTTAAGATCATCTTTCTTACGTTCATAATCGTTTTCAGGCGTGAAGGCATCAACGCTGTAGGCCATGCAACTATGCCTGAGTTCCGTGGAGATGAGATCGTCACAGAGCAGTTTGAGTAACCCATTGAACTGCCAACCCCATGAGAAATCCAGCGGCGCACGCGCCGTGTTCCCGCCTCAAATGAGTACCCTCAGTAGTTTGCGTAAGGTTTCGTCGGCGCCGTCTGGTGCTGGCGGAAAGCCTAAGTTCTGAGAAGCTGCGAAAGCATTGTTCTCCAGAACCTGCTGTTTTTATTGCGGCATGCAGGACTGCTTGTCTGAAACTGTTTCAGTTGGAAATTTGACGCTAATTTGGATGTTTTGAAATGAAGCAAAGAAGCCTATTGCTCTGCCTTGGTGCGAGCTCACTAGCTTTGTCTCTTTGGGCAACGTCGGTGCTAGCACAAGATGTGCCAGATGCAGCAAATGCAATGGTGGAGCAAGTCATGGCTGATCCCGTCTCATCGGTTGGCCTCATGCTTCAGTTCGCGAGCACTGCGGAGGACAGCCATCTTCAAATGCTGGGAGATGCGATGCAATCCAGCCCGCACATAGCAACTCCTGAGTTTGCGCAAGCAATCAGTGAAGCTGTAGCAAGCGATCCATCGATGGCACACGCAGTTTCCCGGCTTTCCTGGTTTGTTTCTGGTCCGCAGGCCGAGCAAATGGGTGTGGGATTACACATGGCATTCCAACCCATGATGAGCACCGGTGATGCTCATGGAATGAACACGTTGGAGCAAGCCATTGTCAATTCCAGCCATTCGATGAAGACAGCATTTAATGCAGTTTCTGCCACGCGTGGATCAGGTGTTGTCGCAGGTGCCCGTCTGCAAGTTGGAGCCAGAACCCGTGATGCTCCCACAACAGGAAAAGGGAGCGGAGGCGGGTTTAGCCTCCCAAGCCCGAATTGATGTTGCTCGAAGTTTACTTCAACCGTTGGTGCATGGATGAGAAGCATACGGCCCATATTGCTAGCAGGCTTGGCTGCTCTCTGTTCGGATGCATCTGTTGCCGAAGAGGGCACTAAAGTGATGCTGGGTAAGTTTTCAGAATACCGGGTCAGAATGCGGCCAAGGCCTGAATATGATGCTCAGGGGATGAGGTTCCCTGGCTGGCTTATCATGCCCACGCTTACTTCAGGCCTTTACTACGACTCCAATATCTACCAAGAGCAAAACAACATGCAGGGCAGTCTTGTTGGCCTGATCTCGCCCGCTATTGCGGTGAACTCCGACTTCTCCAGACACAGCCTCAATCTCTACCTTTCTGCACGGGAACGTTATGTCTTTGAAGATGCCAATGCCTCAACTCTTTCAGGACGGGCGCTCGCTGATGGGCGCGTCGATGTGCTGAATGACCTTGCGCTGAACTTAGGCGGAAGGATTGAACTGAATCAGGATGAACTGGGAGACAATGATGTTCCGCTCACTTCTAAGACTGGGGTTCGCTATAATGTTTATGGCGGATATGCGGGAGCCTCGAAAACATTCAATCGCGTGACTGTGGGAGCAACAGGCTCAATCAGTCACTATGATTATCATACGTCGAATCCGTCGATGGAGATGTGCTGGATCAGGATAATCGCGATGGTTATCGATATGATCTTATTGCCAAGGTCTCCTATGCATACTTCCCGGGCTTGAGCTTTTATGGCAGCGCTGAGTTCAATGAGCGTAACTGGCGCGACACCGGATCAAGCAATCGCGATTCAAATGGTATCGAACTCTTAGCTGGAATGGAGTTTGACATGCGCGGGACCATTCATGGATCTGCGGGTGTCGGTTATCTCAGTCAGGACTACGAGTTGGAAACTCGTCAGGATATTCAGACATTTGCCTATAACGTTGAACTTCAATGGACACCCACTGCACTGGTGACCGTGAACATCATCGGTCTTCAATCCATTGAAGAAAGCTATGTCTTTGGTTCTGCTGGACAGCTGGAATCTTATGCAGAAATCGCTGTCGACTATGAGTTCTTAAGAAACTGGATCTTCTCACCCGCCTTCATCTACTCACGCGAAGACTACCTTGGAGTCAACCGCGTTGATAACAGATACAGAGCATTGGTTAAGACGGACTATTTCGTCAATCGCTACATGAAGTTGGGTGCTGCATACGAATACGAGAGGCTTAGTTCTGATCGGCCTGGCGTGAGCTACGACAGACATTTGTTAGGGGTCAACTTTAATGCAGAGTACTAACGCGGCAACGTCAACTTCCACGCCTCCTGCGGAGCAACCCAAAGAACTAATCGACTTGCGGGAAGTTCTGCAGTTTATCCAGCGCTATGCCACGCTTATCATCGGCAGTGCGTTGTTTGCAGCAATCGTTGGGGCGGGTATCTCTCTTATAGCCACACCCAAGTACACCGCGACCACTTCTATTCTTATCGAAACCCGGGCAGCGAACATTGTGGATGTTGAAGCTGTCCTCAGCGGCTTCGGCTCTGATGATAAAGTGCTGCAAAGCCAGATTGAGATAATTGGCTCAAATGCTGTAGCTGAGCGCGTCATCGATAAGCATGGCCTTTGGAACTCTCCTGAGTTCCTGCCGACACCGTCCCTCATTAACGGCATTCTAAAGAAGATAATGGGAGCTGAAGAGGCGGAGACCTTTACAGCCTATGGACGTGATCCTTCAGACCTCTCAAGACGAGTACTCTCCGGCTTGGATGTAAAGCTTCGTCGTAACACAACCGTGGTTGATGTTATGTACGAAGCCCGATCTCCAAGTCTGGCAGCAGAACTGGCGAACGGCTTTGCAAATGCCTACCTGATGGATCAGCTTGAAACCAAATACGATGCAACGCGCCGTGTAAATGAATGGCTCAGTATTAGACTGGCGGAGTTGAGGGAGAGAGTACGCAAATCTGAGCAGGCTGTTGAGATTTTCCGAAACGAGAACAATCTGCAAGTTGCAGATGGTGCCACCTTCAATGAAAAGCAGATCGCAACTCTCAACCAGCAACTTGTTCTAGCCCGCGCAAAAACGGCTGAGGCGCAGGCAAAAGTCAACCAGATAGCTAAAGTCCGAAAACAAGGTGGCTCGGCCTCATCTTTTGCAGATGCCGCCCAGTCGGCTGTTATTACTCAGCTCAGGGCAAAGGCATCAGAAGTTGCTCGACGAGAAGCTGAGCTAGTGGTGAAGTACGGAAAGAAACACCCGGAAGTCGTCAGTGTTCGCTCCCAACTTGCTGATTTCAATCGCCAGATTCGCGAGGAACTTCAGCGCATCGTCAACACAGCGCAAAACGAACTGGCCGTTGCCAAAAGCCGTGAGCTGTCTATCTCAAGCAGCCTTGAACAACTTCGCAATGTAACAAGCTCAG
The DNA here is from genome assembly GCF_001310815.1 of Pseudovibrio denitrificans JCM 12308. GTDB lineage: Bacteria > Pseudomonadota > Alphaproteobacteria > Rhizobiales > Stappiaceae > Pseudovibrio > Pseudovibrio denitrificans. The sequence goes on along the minus strand of NZ_BAZK01000010.1, from coordinate 44,711 downwards.
AAAACCAGGCCCTTGTTTATCTGCGTGAGCTTACACGTGAGGCAGAAGCCAATCGAACTCTCTACGAGTCATTCCTGAACCGGTTCAAGGAAACGCAGGAATCTGAGAAAATGGACAACATCACCAGTCGGATCCTAACGCAGGCGACACCGCCGGTCGCACGCAGTTATCCAAACAAGAAGCTCTTCGTCGTGCTGTCATTCTTACTTGGATTGGTCGTCGGTGTTGTGATTTCCCTTCTTCTGGAACTCTTCGACTACACACTCAAGTCTCATGAAGATGTTGAGGAGAGGCTTGGCCTGCCACTGTTTGCAACAGTGCCAATGATCGACCAGCATTCGTCTAGCATCAACAAAGAGGGCGGGACGATCGCTGGCGTTTGGAACAACCTGAAAGCTCGCCTTGGGTTCAAGAGTGCGCAGTACTCGGCAAACTCTAAAGCGAGAGCCAAGCTACGCACGCTGCCGGAGGGAATCTGGGAGTATGCCTCGCAAAATCCATTCAGCCAGTATGCTGAAGCGGTGCGGGTATTGCGGTCCCGTGTCCGGTTCTCCAATGTCGATAACTCTCTGAAAACACTGCTGATTACGTCTGCTCTTCCAGGCGAGGGTAAGTCCACTGTGGCTCTGAACTTAGCGCATTACGCAGCAAAAACAGGTGAGCGCGTTCTTTTGATTGACGCAGACATGCGTCACCCTGTTTCAACAGCGGCATTGGCGGGCTCGACAGAAGCCAATCTTGCGACCGTTCTGACAGGTGAGTTCAACATCAAGGATGCAGTTCGGAAAGAGCCGAACTCGTCACTCTATTTCCTGCCTGCTCCAAGACGAAATGATCTCTGGGAAACAGCCGAACTCCTCTCTTCGATGGCTATGCAATCTTTGATAGATGCGGCTTCTAGAACGTTTGATCTGGTGGTGATCGATAGCCCGCCTGTCCTTCCGGTGATCGACAGTCGCGTGCTGTCTCGAATGGTTCAAGGCACCATAATGGTATCCTTTTGGGATCGGACAGACCGGTTTGCAGTTGAACGTGCAACTGATCTTTTGGAGAAAGCAAACGCGAACATTCTTGGAGTAGTGCTGAACAACTTCAACTCCAACAAAGCAAAGAAGTACAGCTATCAGTCTAGCTACGGCTACGATTATTTCAAATACGAAGCCTACTACGGGTAGTGCCTCATGTTGTCATTACTCAGAAAACACAGAGCTTCGCGCTCGCATGACGCCAACCAATCGGCGCGGTTTTTTGAACTACCAGAAAACACCCGGGCCTATGTAGTCGGAGATATTCACGGCTCCTTTGAACTACTGAAGGGCGCAATCAGGATGATTAACGAGGATGCCGCTGAATACTCCGGCGACTGCTACGAGATTTTTCTGGGTGACTACATCGATCGCGGCAAGCAAAGTGCAGAGGTTCTAAGTTATTTGGCGTTTCAGTCCTCCCACAAAAGGAAACGGATTTGTCTCAAAGGCAATCATGAAGAGGTTTTACTGGACTTTCTGAAGGACTCATCCCTGATCCAAATGTGGATCTCACTTGGAGGTTTGGAAACCCTGTCTTCTTTTGGTGTGTCCTTAAACGGGGCAGATCCCCATCTTATGAGCAACGAATTGCGGTATGATCTGCAAAATGCGATGGGAGCGCGATTGATTGAGTTTCTAAGCCAGCTTCCAACGAGCTTTGAGCTGGGCGATTACTACTTCGTGCACGCTGGCGTTAATCCAAAGAAAGAGCTCTCCGCGCAAACCACTGCCGAGCAACTATGGATACGTGATGCCTTCCTCTCCTCTGTAAGATGCTACCCGAAAAAGGTCGTCCATGGACACACTCCTGTCTCAGCACCAGAGATACTTGAGAACCGGATCAACATTGATACTGGCGCCTACTTCACCGGTGAACTCTCGGTTTTGAAACTTGAAGGATCACAAGTAAGCATTTTGCGCTTGTGAGGAGGGAGTATGTCGAGGTCATTTCTTGATAGAACTGCTTTTACTCTAGTGCTGCTTCTCATCGTTTTCTGTCCGCTGGTTTTAGGAAGCAACAGGGTTTTACTTTGGATCGTGAACTTTGCAGTTGTTTGGGCGGCGTTTCTCCTCTGGAGTACTGCAAGGATAAACTGGAGCTACCAAGGCCCTCCGATAAGCCAGTTAGTCTTCCCTTTTTTATGCCTTGGCAGTGTGTTGTTGTGGATCTCAATCCAGCTGGTCCCCAGTGACTTTGCTGGTCTATCTAACCCGATCTGGAACTACTCAGAGGTGTTGTTGCAGGAGGAGTTAGATGGCCGGATGACTTCCAACCCATTGCTCAGCAAACTCACTTTGCTGAGGCTAACCACGTACGTCGTCTTTGCCTGGCTTATCATTCAGTTTGCTAAGGAGACCTCCAGTGCTTATGTGCTGCTTCTGGCAGTGATCTACTCAGCCACGGCCTACGCAATTTATGGCGCATTGGCTCTGGCTTCAGGCGATCCAAACATTCTTTGGTTTGGCCCCCGGTTTGACACGACCAATCTCACAGCAACCTTTGTAAACCGAAACAGCGCAGCTACTTATTTTGGCATCTCAGCGATAACCGCAACCACATTGTTTTATGCAAGAGTTCGAAAACTGGTTCAGACCTCAAGCACGTCTGAACCCTTCCTTCACTTGTTGGAAAAACTGGCTTCCCTCAAAACCGCTTCCTTGCTTGGGCCCGCAATCATTCTGTGGGGTGCAGTGTTCCTCACCAATTCCAGAGCCGGCATCGCTTCCAGTTTGATTGCTCTTTTGCTCTTTCTGTTCCTATGCCTTGGCCCGTTCTCCATCAGCCGAAAACGAAGATCTCGTGGTGTCTCCGCCTCGTCCATACTCGTTGTTCTGGTGGTTGCAGGTGTAATCGGGCTTCTGCTAGTGCAGTCCGGCAATGCAATAGGCCTCCGACTGATCCAGCAGGGGATCTCTGACAGCTATCGATTACAGCTCTATCAAACTGTTCTGCAGATGATAGGAGACTACCCGCTACAGGGCGTAGGTGCCGGAGCCTTCCCGACGATGCTGATGCTCTACCCGACTTCTGAGCTCCCTGGAGAACTCACATGGGACAAGGCCCACAACAGTTATCTTGAAGCAATAGTAGGGCTCGGCATTCCTGCAAGCATAATCCTGTTTGCAGTATTCATTTGGTCGTTTTCCAAGTGTTTATCTGGTTTGTACTCCCGGCGTGTCCGAAAACTATACCCCGCGATCGGAATTTGCTCCTCCACCGTTGTCGTAATTCATTCAACGGTAGATTTCAGTATTGAGATACAGGCGGTTGCTCTCGTTTACATTGTTATGTTGTGTGTAGGTGTTGCGCAGTCCTTGAGTACAAGGAACAGCAGAGCAGGCAGTAGTGTAAGAGGGTAATGTAATGCAATACATACAGCACGTCCTGTCAGTCCTCCTTGTCGCGTTCTGGGCTCACGGCTGCACACCAAGTGATCTGAGCAGTTCCGCACAACATCAGCAACTGGTCACAGACAGCGCGTTCTCACAGGCTAAAGCCTATCACCTAGCTCAGGAGACAAACTACGCCTCATCGTATTTGGTGAGCCAGACTTGTCAGGCGAGTTTGTCGTCGACGATCAGGGCAATCTGGACCTGCCGCTCGTGGGAGATGTCGCCGCCAAAAACAAAAGCCTGGGTGAACTGGAAGATGCAATCGTCGTTGCCCTGAAAGATGGTTATCTCAAAGACCCACGCATCAGTCTGGAAGTGTTGAATTACCGACCATTTTTCATTCAGGGAGAAATCGGAAAACCCGGCGAGTATCCCTACAAAAACGGCCTAACCCTACAGGATGCAGTGGCTATTGCTGGCGGTTACTCCTACAGAGCCAACACCAAACGCGTCTTCATTCGCAAAAACGGGAATGACTACGACATCCCGGTAAAACTCACCGGCGCCCGCGTCTACATCCAACCCGGCGACAGCATCAGAGTGCCTGAGCGGTTCTTCTAAACAAACTGCCCGGCCGCGTGTCCCGATGCCCAGGCCCATTGGAAGTTGAAGCCGCCGAGGTGGCCGGTGACGTCGACGACTTCGCCGATGAAGAAGAGGCCAGGGACGGTTGAGGCTTCCATGGTTTTGGAGGAGAGCGCCTTAGTGCTGACACCGCCAAGAGTGACTTCAGCAGTGCGATAGCCTTCCGTGCCCACAGGCTTGATGGTCCACTCGTTGATCGCCAGAGCAGCTTTGCGCAGCACCTTGTCGGAGGTGTCCGCCAGACGTCCGCCCAGCTTATGTTCCTCTGCAATATGGGTCGCCAGCTTCTTGGGCAGCAAGCCGGAAAGGGCCGTTTTGATGTCCTGTTTTGGCTGGTTCTGTTTCGCCGCTTTCAGAGCCTCAAACACATCGGTGTTTGGCAGCAGATTGACGCGAATGTCTTTGCCTTCTTCCCAGTAAGAGGAAATCTGCAAGATGGATGGACCAGATAGACCGCGGTGTGTGAAAAGCAGGCCTTCGCGGAAGCTGGTCTTTTTGAAAGACACGACAGCATCAACAGAAACACCAGCCAGATGCTTGGAGCGCTCGCGCATGGCATCATCAAACACAAATGGCACCAGCGCTGCTCGAGGCGTCACCACAGGCAGGTCAAACCGCTTGGCGATTTCGTAACCAAATCCGGTCGCACCCATTTTAGGAATGGAAGGCCCACCACACGCCACCACAACAGAATGCGCCCGCACTGTGTCTCTGGAAGTACCAATGGTGAAGCGGTCGTCCGGCTTGGTCAGGGAGGTGATGCTGGTTTCCAGCTGAATACGCACGCCAGCCTGCTGACAAAGGCCAAGCAGCATATCGATGATCTGCTGGGCACTGTCATCACAGAACAGCTGTCCCAGTGTCTTCTCATGCCAGCCAATGCCATGCTTATCGACGAGTGCGATAAAGTCGTGCTGGGTATAGCGCTTCAGCGCGGACACCGCAAAACGAGGGTTCTCGGAAAGATAGTTGGCAGGGGAGGCGTGCAGGTTGGTGAAGTTGCAGCGACCACCGCCAGAAATACGGATTTTATCTGCTGGGCGCTTGGCATGATCAACAACCAGCACGGAACGACCGCGCTTTCCAGCCTCAATAGCACACATCAGGCCAGCGGCGCCTGCGCCTATAATAAGAACATCAACGTTTTGCATGGCGCCCTTATATGGCTTTCCAGCCAAGGTCAACTCGGGAACAAACAAATAGGGAGGACCGAAGCCCTCCCTACATCAACTCTTCGCTTTGACCGGCCAATTAGGCAGCCACAACATCCTTCAGGAAGGTTGAGATGGTCTGGCGCAGCTCCGTTGCCTGTTTGGAAACAGAGGTAGAAGCCTCCAGCACTTCATTGGCAGAGCTGTTGGTTTCCTGAACAGAGCTGGTCACCACATTCATGCTGTCCGCCACATCCTGAGTGCCTTGTGCAGCCTGCTGAATGTTCTGACTGATAGAAGAGGTCGCAGCGTTTTGCTGTGCAATCGCGGTGGCGATGGAGCTGGTGTACTCGTTCACCTGCTGCATGGTGCCTGCAATCTGCTCAATGGCGGTCACAGCTTCCTTGGTGGAACCCTGAATACCGGAGATCTGCGAGGAAATCTCTTCAGTCGCCTTGGATGTCTGGGTCGCCAGTTCCTTCACTTCAGAGGCCACAACTGCGAAGCCCTTGCCCATCTCGCCAGCGCGCGCTGCTTCAATGGTCGCGTTTAGTGCCAGCAGGTTGGTCTGCTCAGCGATATCGCGAATAAGGTTGACCACTTCGCCAATCTTCTGCGCGGCCTGATCCAGATCCGTGACGTGATCGTTGGTGGCAGTTGCAACAGTGGTTGCATCGTCACCGGTCTGCTTGGTCTGGGAGATCTGACGGCCAATCTCTTCGATAGAAGCAGAAAGCTCTTCAGCTGCGGAAGCCACAGTCTGCACGTTGTAAGAGGCTTGCTCGGAAGAGCCAGCAGCGCTTGTTGCACGGTCGGATGTAGTGGTCGCAATGTGGGTGAGGGAGTCAGCAGTCTGCTGCATCTTGCCAGTGTTGTCATCAACACGGTCAAGAACGCTGGAAACCTGATCGTTGAATGCACTGATCAGCTGATCAACATGCATCTGACGATTGCGCTCCTGCTCATGTTCCTTCTCAGAAAGGCTCTGCAGGCGCTTCTGCTCAGCAACAGTGTCACGGAAGGACATCACAGCGTTTGCCACCTGACCGACTTCATCAACGCCGACAGCGCCGGAGAAGGTCACGGAGGTATCGCCATCAGCCAGATTACGTGCATCTGTCAGCAGAGCTGCAACAGGAACGGAAACACTGCGGATGATGGTGTAAGCAGCACCAATACCCAGTACGGTCACCAAACCAGCGATGATCAGGCAAACATGAACTGCCACTGCGCGTCTGCAGACAACTTCTGCGCATGCATCACCAGCTCATCAGCTGCGTAATCTTCGAAGTCTTTCAGCGCATCAATGCGTTTGGTTGCCAAATCAAACCATTCGGTACCGGAAACGGAGGAGATATCACCGCCAAATGCGGAGGCATAGCCCAGTTTACGCGCGGCTTGCACCTGACTCATGATTGGACGGCTGAAGATCTTATCAAGAAACTTCTCCTGAGGAGCCGTCATCAGCGCGCGAGCGGTTTTGAAGTGGGTATCCTGACTTGAGCCTAGGCGAACGAAACGGTGGTAGATCGTTGCATTAAACTCTTGTGCGCTGAAGCCGTTCGCGCCGATTGCGCGCTCAATGCCTGCGTTCTCTTTACCAAGCAAAATTTCTTCATACATGCTCAGCTCGCGAACCAGACTTGCGTCCCGGCTTACAGCGATGGTGCTTGGCAGGAAGGTGAAGGCTTCATTGATGGTGCCGCTGTAGTAAGCAACAGTCTCGCCAACGGTCGTATTCAGGCTTTTGACGTTGTTGCGGATGCGATCAATGTTTGCCAACCGGCTGTTCACCATCTCCACCTGCGCAGCAAGGCCCTTATCAATGGAGGCGAGGTGAATGTTTTCCAGCGCGGTTTTGTAAATACGGATTTTGCTGTCGGTCAGCTTGTGCTGGTCTGCAAGGCCTTCGGCAAATGCCTTGCCCTTCGCGCCGAGATACCCGGCGGAGCGACCGCGCTCTTTCTGCAACTCATGGACAACCGCACTCAACACAGGCACAAACTCTGCCACCTGTCCGATGTTAGATGCTTCCACCTTGTTGTTGTAGGCGGTGATGATTTGTGCACCTGCAAAATAAAGCATTGGCACAAATGCCAGCATGAATATCGCGATGATGCGATATTTTAAAAGAATACGACGCATGAGAGCACCTGTTAGGGAAACCCAAGTTTCAATTTAAAATGGGGTAATCTGACACCCAGTTTCACTGATTTGTGAATACACGCCCAAATTGAGTCAGTAATTCTTTATAGAGTCTTTATTCTACTGCTTAGATTTGTACTAACTACCTACTTATTCTCACCTAAGTAGTGTTAGTAGATAAACTACTTACGCTATAAGTATATATGCAAGTTGCAATTAATTACTATTTCCCAAATATACTTGAGTTTTCAGAGGCTACAAGAGGAAAGCTGCATGCGGGTGTGCATTTGGTGAGTCGTTTAAGCAACCTAGGGTAACGGGGAGATAACTCTCCCCGTCTGTTCGTTTTACTTGAGCCAGCTTTAAGTAGACCAGACCTGAGCCCGGTCCTGATAGAGCTGACCCTCCATCCGCGCACCGTACAAAGAGCAAGCTTTCACGTATTCCATATAGGAACCGTGGATCTTTTCGCTCATCGCATCGCCTGCTGGGTAAGCCGCAATAACTTCGCGGGCCGCTGCACCAATGGCTTCAATCACATCCGGTGGGAAGGCGGAAAGAATAGCGCCGCGTTCAACCAGTGTGGAAAGAGCAATGGTGTTGTTATAGCGGAACTCCGCTGTGCTTTCTTCTGCCTGCGCGGTCGCAGCTTGTGCCAGAACTTCCTTCAGCCAAGGGCTCAGGTTTTCATAGGTGTTCTGGTTGACGATCATTTCCAGACCCGGACCTGGCTCATGGAAGGCTGGCAGATGATAGTAAGGTGCGATCTTGTAAAGGCCGAGTGCAAGGTCATTCCATGGGCCAACAAACTCAGCGGCATCAACAACACCGGACTGCAGAGCTGGGTAGATTTCTGGCGGAGGTGTCACAACAGTGGTTGCGCCCACTTTGCGCAGAATGTCTCCACCAAGGCCCGCGATACGCATCTTCAGACCAACAAGATCATCCAGAGACTTGATCGGCTTTTTGAACCAACCGCCAGCCTGTGCACCAGAGCTGCCTGCGTAAAATGGCTTCACGTTGTGCGGTGCATAGGCCTCGTCCCACAATGCCTGACCACCGCCATGACGCAACCAGCCTGAAAGCTCAGTCGCATCCAGACCAAACGGCAGAGTGGTGAAGTACATGGTCGAACGGATTTTGCCCACCTGATAGTAAGGTGCGTTGTGGCCGATATCAGCTGTACCGGAGGAAACCGCTGAGAAAGTCTCGAACGGAGGTACCAGCTCACCACCACCATAATACTTGATGGAGATTTTTCCGTCAGACAGCGCTTCAATGCGCTTGCCCAGCTGTTCAGCAGAGGTGCCAACACCTGGGAAGCCCTTTGGGAATGCACCCACAAGCTTCAGGTTCAGCGTCGCGTTTGCAATCGCTGGCGCAGCAAGAACTGAGGCCCCACCGGCAGCGCCCGTTGCCACAGCTGTTTTAAGAAAGTCACGACGTTTCATCTGTACCCCTCCGTTGAGCGTATCCCCGAAAATGACAGCGGTTTCGGATCAGGATACGCCTTGAGCAACCACGAAGAACGCAACCGGTTCTCCGTACAAAATACTTAAGTATCAATGCTAGCAGAGGGGAGGGGGATCTGGCGATATATTTGGGTTTTCAGGGCTGAGAAGAGTTCAAGTCTGGCAGAGCTTTACTTGAGTATCTCAAACATCCGTTCAAGCTGCTCTTCAACATTCAGCTGGGTCTCATCCAGAACCTGAAAGATGCCATTGCTGTGAACGCCTTCAACGGCCAGATAGACGAGTGTCGCCAGCTCTGGGTCTTCTGACTCATCCTGAATACGAGCATACATCTCTTTATGAAACACGCGGACAGGATCGAGCAGGCTTGGGTCATCTGCAATTGCAGCCAGCATGCCGGAGGCGGCCTTGTTGTCTTCCTTGAACTTGCTGCAAAGCCCTTTGAGGAAAGCACGCATCAGCTTGTGGCGATACGGGTCCTCAGCCAGCTTATGCTCTTCAGAGGCGATCGTTTCGCGCGTGCTATCTACGTGATATTGAACCATGGCGCGGATGAGCGCCTGTTTGCTCGGGAAGTTGTATAGAAGACCGCCTTTGGAAACACCCGCATGCTTGGCAATAGCATCCAACGAAAACTGCCCACCGCCCTGTGCTTGCACATAGTCGATGGCCGCATCAAGAATGCGATTTTGTGTTCTGCTGGCTTTCGTCGTGCCCTTCACAATGAGTCCCTTGCCCAATTCTGCGAGAAATCGCAGAGAATAATGTTTTGTATGTCATCGCAGATCTGCGACTTTTGTCAGTATAGGCCATCAGCAGCAACTTTGCGAGGCCAAGTCACCCAGACAACCATGAAATTTAGGGTGTGAAAACAAAGATGTGAGCGGCTTTGCACAAAATACCCACTATCGAAGGCAGTGTGCTGCAGCCTGTTTCCGTAAATAGGAAGACAGGAGCTTTAGGCAAGTGCCTGCGTGGAAAAATCGCTGAAATCTGCGCGTAAAAAAGAAAAGGCCTGACGGCGTCCGGCACAAGCCGCGCTCATCAGGCCAATCCTGAGGTGGTTACAATGTGCGTTCAGCTTGCGCTGAAGCAAACCCTGCAAACCCACAAATCGTAAAGATTAAGCAAGCTCAATCTGGGAAGCCTGCAAACCGCGGCCACGACGATCTTCTTCAGCAACGAAAGTGATCGCTGCACCTTCAGCTGGAACTGCGATGCCGGAGCGTTCGAAAGCTGTGATGTGAACAAAGATGTCCTTGGATCCGTCACCTGGGGTGATGAAGCCGTAGCCTTTGTCGTGGTTGAAGAATTTGAGGGTACCGTCTTGTCTCATCGAAACGTCCTTTAAGCCAAAAAATCCAACTCACCTGATGAGGGCGAGTTATTTGTGACGAGCAATGTATTCAAAGGCAGAAAAGGACATTGTCGCGATCGGTCAATCGTAACACTGCCAAGTGTGTCTCCAAAAACAGCCCGTAGTAACCAAGCCTGAGCTCTGTTCTCGTTCAAAAAAGCCAGTCTTAATTCTCATATAGGGGGACGGGTCATATGTCGCCCCTCTAATACTACGGGATAAGCAAATCTCTTAGCTCGCTCGTCCATGCCAACCTAGGTACTCCCGATGAAATCCACAAGGTGTAAACGCCAAAAAAGCGAAATCTCGGAGAATTATGTACCTCGCAACCGCCCCACCACGCCCTTGGGGAACCAATAGATGCTGCAGATGAACAAGATTCCCAGCCACAGCAGCCACCGTTCTGGCGAGACCACATCGGAGACAACGGGCAAACTACCCAATGATTCCTGAAGGATACCAAGGAGATCCTGCAAATATGACTGTGTGAGCAGGAACAGAACAGCCCCGATCACGGCGCCATACATGCTGCCCATTCCGCCAATCACAACCATCAACAGAATGTCCACCATTATATCCATAGAGAGGGTGGTTGCCGGCCCTGTATAGCGCAACCAGATGGCCATCAGGGAGCCCGCAAGCGCTGCCATCACCGCAGACAGGATCGTTGCCACGCTGCGATATCGCACCACTTTGTACCCGATCGCCTCTGCCCGGAACGCATTCTCGCGGATTGCCTGCAGCACCCGGCCAAACGGCGAGTTCACCATGCGCAGTAAAACAAGGAACAGGCACAGGCTGCTGAAGAAGACCACATAGTAAGTGATCAGCTTGCCATTAAGCCGAACACCCAGAACCTTCTCTTTTATCAGCTTGAACGCGGGCGTCATCTCCCGGGGGATGCGGTAGCTCAACCCGTCTTCACCGCCGGTGATGCCTGACAGCTGTGAAATCAGCACCAGAAACGCACTCGCCACCGCCAGCGTCATCATCGCAAAGAAGATCGCCTTCACACGCAAAGAGAACAGTGCAATCACGAAGGCAAACGCCCCGGCGACCAACGCACCGCACACCGTACCCAGCACAATCGCACTGTAGGAGGCTCCCATGTTCACCAGTGCTAGCGCGGTGCCATAAGCGCCAATGCCAAAGAACATGGTGTGCGCAAAGGATACCACTCCTGTGTAGCCCAGCAGCAAGTCATAGCTGGCCACCAGCACAATGAAGATGCAGATCCGCGCTGCTGTATCCAGTGACCGCGTGCCCGGAAACAGGAAAGGCGCAAACATCAGCCCGAACAGGATGAGCAGCAACACGGCACTGAGCATTTTGCTGCGAGGGCTGTCACCGGAAAGGAGTTTCATCATCATCGCCTGAACTCCTCAATGCGCTTTGACGACAGGGTAGAGCCCCTGAGGCCGCCACATCAAAACAGCCCCCATCAGCAGAATAGTCGAAACCAACGCCAGCTTGGGGATCAGGAAACCCGTGTAGTTGGTCAGCAACCCCACCAGCATGGCTCCGATAAAGCAGCCTTCTATGGAGCCAAGCCCGCCAATGATCACCACGATGAACACGGAGATCATCACTTCAGCGCCCATGTGAGCTGTAATGGTTTCCTGATAAAGCCCCCACATCACCCCGCCGAGCCCGGCCAGTGCACAGCCCACCATGAAGACTGCGAGGAACAGCTTCTGGATCGGATACCCCAGCGCCTCCACCATCTCGCCATTTTGAACACCAGCCCGCACCAGCAACCCAATACGCGTCCGGCTCAGCACCAACCGCATGGCAACAAACAGGGCGAGCCCGATTGCAATGGCCAGTACGCGATACTTCTCAATGGCAGCTCCTAAAACAACGAAGGAGCCTTGAAACGCAGTTGGCCGCGCCAGCACGATCTCATCCGGCCCCCAGATCACATAGATCAGCTGCTGAGTGACAACCAGCCCGCCCATAGTTACGAGGATCTGCTTCAGGTGCTGCCCATAAACTGCCTTCACAATCAGCCGCTCAAAGCCATAACCCGCCAACCCCGTCACAAGCATGGCAAACGCCACCGCCAACAAAACAGCCCCAAGGTTCAGTGCAATGCTGGGGCTCTCGATCCAGCCGCCCAACAGGCCCAAGATGGTGAAACCTGCAAAGGCACCCAGTGAGATGAATGCCCCGTGCCCAAAGTTGATCACGTCCATCAGGCCAAAAATCACAGTGAGGCCGGAGGCCATGATGAAGATCATCATCCCCATCGCCAGCCCGGCTGCGGTCAGCGTCAACCAGGTGGAACCTGACCCAATCGCCAGCAATCCAATCAACATAAGAACCGGCACCAGAAACAAGGGAGCTTTGGCTTCAATCACTTCAGAAAGAGGAGGGCGTTCAATGCGTGGTTTAATCAGGCTGTCGCTCATTGGTGCGCCTCCAGTGAAAGTCCCATCAACTTCTCCTGCAACTCAGCATCGTCGGCCAGCTCCGCCATCTCGCCGGAGTACACAATCTGCCCGTCATCCATCACCGCTACGGTGTCTCCCACCGCCCGCGCCATGGAAAAATTCTGCTCCACCAGCAGGATCGTCGTCTGCATTTCCTTCAGCTCTCTCAACGCGGCAATCATGGCGTTGATGATCGCAGGGGCCAGCCCCTTGGTGGGCTCATCAATCAGCAGCAACTTACGTGGCTCAATGATGGCTCTCGCAACAGCCAGCATCTGCTTTTGTCCGCCAGAAAGATTGCCCGCCGCACTCTGCCAGAAGGTCTTGAGGGGAGGGAACAGACCAAAAATCCAGTTCAATCGTTCCTTATCAATCGCGCCACTGCGAGCTGCCAAAAGCATGTTTTCATGAACCGTAAGGTCGGTGAAGATGCCCATATCCTCCGGCACAAAGGCAATCTCTCGCTGGGCAATGGCAGGTGTGGTCTCCTTCTGGATCTCTGCATTGTCGAACAGGATAGCCCCTTGCGAAGCCTGCCACAGCCCCATGATGGTGCGCAGCGTGGTCGTCTTGCCAGCGCCATTACGCCCCAGCAGAACCGCCACGCCGCCGCGTGGAACCACCAGATCAACGCCCTGCAAGATGTGGTAAGGCCCGATATGGGTGTGAACGCCTTTCAGCGTGAGAAGAGCATCAGACATGCGCACCCTCTTCTTTCTCTTCGGGCGCAACACCCAGATAGGCCTGCTGCACGACAGGGGAGGCGATCACCTCCGCCGGGTCTCCATCTGCCACCAACTCTCCGTTGTGCAGCACGATAATCCGGTCTGCCAGAGAGCGGATCACATCCATCTTGTGCTCCACCAGCAGGATGGTTCGGTCCTTGTCCTGCTTCAGTTCGCGGATCAGGTCGAGCACAATGGGCACTTCATCAACGCTCATGCCTGCTGTTGGTTCATCAAACATCAGCACCTGCGGACCAATGGCAATCATTAGAGCTACTTCCAGCTTGCGTTGATCTCCATGAGAGAGTTCTGAGGTGATCTGTTCGGCCTTATCCAGCAGATGAACCTCCGCCAGAATGTGCTCGGCCCGCTGGATCAGCTCCACATGACTGTCCGCCATGGAAAACAAATCCATCCCCATGCGTTGATGAGCCTGCACGGCCAGCCGTGCATTTTCACGAACGCTCAGGCCGGGAAACAGATTGGTCAGCTGAAACGCCCGCCCGATCCCCCGCAAAGTGCGATCCGCCACCGACATGCGGGTGATGTCCTCACCATTAAACCAGACATGACCGGAACTGGCTGCCAGCTGACCTGAGATCAGGTTGAAGTACGTTGTCTTCCCCGCGCCATTCGGCCCAACGATTGCCGTCAGCGTCCCACGATGAAAATCACAGGACACCGCATCAACCGCCACATGACCACCAAAGCGAATGGTCAAATCTCGCGTACTCAGAACCGGCTTCTCATCTGCTTGCATCACCAGCGGCCTGCTTTCTAGGAGAGTTCATTTTGAGCACGAAGTTCCGGGTGTGCCTTCGCCTTCCGCCGTGCCCATAAGATGAAGAGGAAAGCGCAGCCATACATGGTAATGCCGTAAATGCCCGAGGCTAGACTATAAGGCGGCAAGGCCTCACCACTCATGGCAATCAGAGCTCCGACGGTGATCCCTAGCGTGGCGTTTTGAACGCCCACTTCCATGGCAATGGCAACACTATCTGGATGCGAAAGCTTCATCATCTTCGCTCCGCCATAACCAATCAGCAGCATCACCACATTCAGGAAGATGAGCACTGGTCCCAGCTCCAGAATGTTAGCGGTCAACACCGACCAGTTGGTGGCAATCGCACCCAGCACAATCACCACGAACAACACGGAAGCCACCAGGGAAACCGCCTTGGAAATGGCAGAGGTAAACGAGGGCGCCAGATGATTGACGGCCACACCCAAAGCAACGGGAACAGCAGTGATCAAAGCCATGGAGATACCGATGGCAGTCACATCAATCTTGGGCATCGCTGCACCCAGAAAGTAATCCGCAGCTGCTGCCGAAAAGATCGGAACCGTCAGCACACACAGCACACTGGTAACAGCCGTCAGCGACACAGCCAATGCAACCGACCCGCCACTGAAACGCGTCAGCATATTGGACGTCACACCACCCGGCGCAAAGGAAAGCAGCATCACGCCAAATGCCATGGCTGGCTCCAGCTCAACAACCTGCAAAATGAGGAACGCGATGGCGGGCAGCAACAGCAACTGCCCCAGCATGCCAACGCTGAACGCACGCGGCATCTGCACCACGCGTTTGAAGTCCTGCAGTGTCAGCGTGATCCCGAGGGAGAACATGATAAACGCCAGCGAAAGCGGCAAAAACAGCTTTAAGAGAATGTCCATGGGCCTGTACTTCGCTCTTCGGTGCTCTGCAAGTCCCGCTGTGCCAATTATCTGCTGCTGAGGATGAGGTCAGCGTCAAAGCAGAAAAGCACCGCAGGCCAGAGCATTGTGTTTTTGAGATTGAGCAGAGGAAGCGAGAAGCCCGCTCCCTCCTGAAAGCGTGAGGGTGCCAGACTTATTGGTTCTGAATAGGGATATCCATGTCCTCAATGGTGAGTTCACGCACCAGTTCAGGAATGCCCCATTCCACCTCAGGGTCTACACGGATTTTGAAGTGATACATGGATTGCAGCGCCTGGTGGTCCTCAGCACGGAACTTCATCAGTCCCTTCGGCCCTTCAAACTCCATGCCTTCCATCGCGATGATCAGCTCTTCCGTATCTGTAGAGCCAGCTTTACGGATTGCCTCCACAGCCGCAATGCCCGCAGCCATGCCGCCAGCGGTAAAGAAGTCCGGCGGCGAGTTGTAACGAGCCACATGCTCCTTCACCAACCAGTCGTTCACCGGGTTCTTGGGGATCTCGTAGTAATAGTAGGTCGCCCCTTCCATACCCGGCATGGCCTTGTAGGCTTTAAGCGCAGCCAGAATATTGCCACCTGTCGCGATCTCAATCCCGTAGCGTTCTGGGTTCATGGCGTTAATCTTTGCCAGCGGATTGCCGCCACCAGCCCAGATCACGAACAGGAACTTGCGGCCCTCTTCATCTTTCAGCGCTTCAAAAATGCGCTGGGCACTCGCGGTAAAGTCCTTGGTGTCCGTCGGTGCGTACTCCTCAAACACCAGCTTGGCATTGGTTTTTGCAATGGCATTGCGGAAAGCAGCCACACCATCCCGGCCAAACGCATAATCCTGTGCCAGCGTGGCGATAGAGGCGCCATCCTGTCCAAGCGCCACAGCATTGGCGATCGCATCCTGAGAGGAGTTACGGGATGTGCGGAAAATGTAGCGGTTGAAGTTGGCCCCGGTGATACTGTCTGCCACCGCAGGTTCTACGATCAGCAGCTTCTCATATTCTTCGGCAACGGGCAGCATGGCCAGCGCTACGCCAGAAGAGACTGGCCCAATCGCCAGATCTACCTCGTCATCGCCATAAGCCTCGGCCAGCATGGCCCGTCCGATATCCGGCTTGAGCTGGCTATCTTTCTCAATTACCTCAATCTTACGACCGTCAATCTCCATGGTTCCGCCAGTGGCGTACTCCAGTCCCATCATCAGGCCCACATGGGATTGCTTGGCATAAGCCTCAAACGGGCCGGTTTTACCATAAATGTGGGCAATCTTGATTGGTTCTTCCGCAGAGGAAATGCTTGATGAAACAGAAAGTGCAAATGCGCTGGCCGCCAGGCTAACCGCCGCGGCCCGAAGTAATTTATGCATAATGAAACCCCTCCCGCGCTGTCCCGGAGCTTCCCTGAAATGCAGTCGTTCTCTCGAAAGACTTCAGAAGCCAAACCTTAAACAACGTAAAGATAGTTGACGCATGTATTCAGGAAGGAGTCAATGATTCCAGATTGAGCCAAATTGTTAAGGTATTCGGCGGTGACTTGTATTTAGCGGTTTCACTAAGAAAATTCAGTCACTCATATTTTTTAATGAGAGAAAAACGATTTTCTCAAACGTGCAAGCCAACCAATATTTGACAATACTTGTAAGGCGGCTCTGTAAAACTGTACGGCACGGCCTGTCGCTGTAAGCCATTGAGCCTGCACGCGCTTCCTCTGCGACAAGCTGACGGTCACGCGCCATGGAAAAGCCATATTTCGCCCTGTTTCCACCTCAATTAGCCGTTAGGTCGCCTCTCTCCGAAGGCAAGTCAGCTAAGTGTTTATTCACCATCTCTGACAACCTGATGATAACAAGATCCTGCTACCTTCAATAACAATAAGAATGTTGGTTTAACAGGGCGTCGTTAAGTACTGAGTGCTATGCACCCAGTATTATCAAAATAACAATAAATCCTGATACAGGATCATCTGCATATGTTTATGCGGACAACTTAAGGGCGGTCTATTTCCATTGCTTGGTGGGCCATCCTTGTCTCAAGGCAGGTTGTCTTGCCCCGACGATTTTAAGGCCGTACCTCCCCCTCCCATTCGGCCTTTTATGCCTGCTTTGTTAAGCACCGAGGTATCCTCCCACCTCGGTGCTTTTTTATTGTGGGGTGCAACTTTTGTATTGGGTAGTAATTAAAGTTCATCTTAAAATTGCAAAACGTGCTTTATGCATCTAATTAGCTCTAACTTGCTATGGGAGCTAATACTTTGAAAAATTATCTAAAATTATTTGTAGTGCTTGCAGCAGCGGTTGTACTGAGTGGATGTGTGACCACACGGTCTTCCTTGCCAGATCTGTTTGTTGATCAGGCAGATAAAGTGGCACGAGCAAACTACATTGATAAACACTGCCCTTCTATGACGATGAAGAACCAGGATTTGCTGGCGCAATCTGCCATGCTTGTGTGCCTCGCCAGCAAAAGCGCCAATAGGAAATGCGCCGTCAAACAGTACGTGAACGTCTATCTGGAAAGGTACACGCACTACTCAAAAGCCTACAAAGACAAGACATCAGCTCAACTTTGCAAAATGGCGCGCGAGGACGAGAAAATGAAGCCGATGTTCGAAAAAGCAGGCAAGAAGAAAAAGAAAAGCTAAGCGCAAAACCATGATTGAAAAGCACCGAGGTCAGCCCCGGTGCTTTCTGCCTTTAAGCGATTTCTTCTGCCGGTGACTTAACCAGCTCAAAGCCTTCGTCGATCCAGCCGGTCATACCGCCCAGCATAATCTTCACCGGGCGACCCAGGACTGAGAGGTTATAAGCCGCTTTGTCCGCTCCGTTGCAGTGTGGTCCGGCGCAATAAACCACGAACACGGTATCCATCGGCCACTTGGCAAGGTTCTCTTCCGTCAGATCACGGTGATGCATGCAAAGTGCCCCATCCACGTGTCCTTGCGCAAACCGAACTGGGCCGCGCACATCAAGCAACACAAACTCAGCTGTACCTTCTGCCAGATCAGCCTGAACATCTGAGCAGTCAGTTTCAAACTGCAGGATGGAACGGAAATGCCCGAGTGCCAGCTTCGGGTCTGCCGGGGAATATTCGAGTGCACGTGAAGCCATGTCTCTCTCCAAATCTATGATGGCGCTCCCGTTTAGGGGGCAGGAGCACCAAAAACGCTTGTTTTAAAGCAGCTTGTGCGATGGGTGCTTCGCTGAACTGCTTTCGGTGATGGCAGGAATCTCGCCTGCTCAGGTAATCTGAAGAATTTCCCCGTTGCACAAAACTGGCTTGAATGACTATATTCGTAAAAAATACGCCAATTTCAAAATGCATGATTTCCGATGATTTCAAAGACATCCACCAAGCCCAAAGGCCCACTCGTTGCAACGCTCATCTATGATGGCCTGTGCACCTTCGAATTCGGACAGGCCTACGAGCTCTTCGGCCTGCCACGACCAGAGTTTGGCGCAAACTGGTACAGGTACGAAACCGTCGCCATTGAAGACGGCCCAATCCGAGCCGCAGGCGGTCTAGAGATCAAAGCTGAAAAGCAGCTCGACGCGCTGGAACATGCTGACATCATCATCATCCCCGGTTGGCGCGGTATCGAAACCCCGGTGCCGGAAGACCTGATCGAAGCACTTTGCAAAGCCTACACGCGCGGTGCCCGTGTTGCCTCCATCTGCTCCGGTGCATTTGTGCTGGCACAAGCGGGCCTGCTGAACGGCAGAATAGCCACCACCCACTGGCGCTACGCCGAAGCCCTGCAAAGCGAGTTTCCCGCCATCAACGTGGAAGAAGACCGCTTGTACTCTGAAACCGACAGAGTGTTCACCTCCGCAGGCAGTGCAGCAGGCATTGATCTGGCCCTCCACATCATCCGGCAGGACTATGGGTCCCAGATCGCCAACAGCGTCGCCAAGCGACTGGTCGCCCCGCCTTTCCGGGAAGGTACACAAACCCAGTTCGCAGAACAGCCTGTGCCGGAAGAAAGGGAAAGCAAACGCTTTGCCTCCCTCTTTGAGGAGCTGGAAAAGAAGCGGGCCTATACCATGTCTGTGCCAGAAATGGCTGCCCTCATGGGCATGAGCCAGCGTACCTTCATCCGCAAATTCTCAAAGGTCACCGGTCAGGCACCGGCAGAATGGCGACGCGCCAAACAGCTGGAAACAGCCAAGCTCCTGCTGGAAGCGGAAGAGACCATGGATATGGAAAACCTCTCCCACCTCTGCGGTTTCGGCTCAGCAGCAACCCTGCGCCATCACTTCAGAAGCAAATACGGTACCACCCCAACAGCTTACCGCCGCCAGTTCCAAACCCGTCAGGCTTGAAGATATGCCTGAATGCCACGTGCAGCGGAGCGGCCTGTTGCGAACACGGCCTGCAGCAGATAGCCACCGGTCGGAGCCTCCCAGTCCAGCATCTCACCGGCTACGAACACGCCAGGCAGTTTGGTGAGCATATAGTGCTCGTCGATCTCATCAAAAGAAACACCACCCGCGCTGGAGATCGCGCGGTCAATCGGTCGAGGAGCGGTGAGCTGTAACGGCAAAGCCTTGATGTGCGCCGCCAGCTCATCGGCCTCAACCGGCAACGGCCCAGCCTCTCGCAGCAAGGCAATCGCCGCTGCGGGTAGGCCAGTGGCCTTGCGCAGGAAGTTACTCATGGATTGCTTACCGCGCGGTTTCTTCAACTTGGCAACCAGCTTTTCAGCGGACACATCCGGCTTCAGATCAACCTCAATCTGCGTGGAACCGTTCTCAAGGATAGCATCCCGCAAAACTGCAGAAAGCGCATAGACTACGCCGCCTTCAATCCCGGAAGCATCAAGCATCGCATCGCCAACAACACGCTGGCCACCATGCGAGATAGCAATCTTTTTGAGAGGCGTTCCCTTATAGCGCTCTTTGAAGTGATCAGAAAACGCAATCTCAAATCCGCAATTGGCCGGGAGCAGCTCTTTCACCTCAATCTGCTTGTCGCGCAAGATGTAAACCCAGGAGCCATCAGAACCAAGCTTGGCCCAGGAGCCACCGCCCAGGGCCAGCAAAACCGCATCAAAGCTCTGCGTTTCGACAGCTTCATCGCCTTTCTGAAGCAAAAGAGCTCCAGCATCATCAAACCCACACCAGCGGGTGTTGGAATACAGCATCACCCCATGCTGAGCCAGCAGCTTCAGCCAATTGCGCAGAAGAGGGGAGGCCTTGAAGCTTTCAGGAAACACCTTGCCGCTGGAGCCAGCAAACGTCGGCTCACCCAGTTCAGCACTCCACTCCCGTAGCGCTGCCGGAGGGAACGCTCTCACAGACTGCAGCAGTTGCTCATGCGCAGGACGATAGCGGCTGAGAAATGTCTCCAGATCCTCGCTATGGGTCAGATTGAGGCCACCAAGACCAGCCATCAGAAACTTGCGGGCAGGGGAAGGGCGTTGATCAAACACGCTTACCGACACACCGGCTTTCGCCAGCTGCTCAGCTGCAAACAGCCCGGCAGGGCCTGCTCCGATGATTGCAACGCGCTTTGTCAAAGATCCATCCATTCCGCTTTTGGTCACGACAGTGCGGACCAGTAAAAGGTGCAGCTCTAATGCCTTTGTTTCCCGCCAATTACAAGCGTTATGCGCTCTGCCTCCCACAGATGCACAGGCACCCTCATGCGGGAAAATCACCTCCGTAAAGAAGCACCCCTGATTTTGGAAGGAAGACTTCTAAGGAATGTACAGTCCCCCCAGTTCCCGCTTTCCTGAATGCAAACAGTAGAGTGGGGGCCGCGTTGAGAACTGCAATCGTAATGCCGCGTAACATGCATTTCTGTCAGTCTCGAGCCACATCAATAGACCTGTGCGCTCATGATCTGGCGCTTCACAGCCAGAACAAAAGCAATCTGCGCATCTTCGCTGGTGGGGAAGAGGATCTGTTTGATGATATTGATGTTGTTGCAGTGACAGAACCGGGCAAGAAACCAACCCCCGCAAAGTTTTATGATCCCCTCTCTGAGTTCGGCCCGCAGCTGATCGTCGTGCACCAGCATCTGGAAACGGCGTTCCAGATCATCACTGACTTTCCCGGCACACCCGTAATCTTGCACCGACACGGCAGGTTTGAGCGCAACAGCGCCTTCAAACGCTGGAAATACACCCGCAAAATGAACCGTCTGGCCGGGATCATCTGGTTGGTGAAGATGCCCGCAATAACTTTTGCGAAAACTTCACCGGCGTAAAAGCCCGCAGTGTTGTCGTACCCAACGGGATAGATTGCGAGCTCTGGTCTCCGGCACCAAAAGAAAACTCCGTGATCTATGTGGGCCGCGCCCGGGAAGACAAAGGCGTCTTTGATCTGGCCCAGGCATGGCTCGCCTGTGCAGAGCGGCTGGAGAAATCCGGCTGGAAGCTGAATCTTGTACTAGCAGTTACGGATGAAGGAGAGCAATCAACGGCCAACTCCCTTCGCCAGATGCTCTCCGGTCATTCTTCCAGTGTCTCCATAGAAACCAATCTGGATGCGCCCAGCGTTCAGCAGCGCCTTGCAACCTCTTCCATAGCGGTTGTGCCCTCCATTGTTGCAGAGGGCTTTGGCCGCACAGCGATCGAAGCCATGAGCTGCGGAGCCGCCGTGATCACCACGCACTCCGGTGGTCTGTGGGAGGCCGTGGGTGAAACCGGCAAGGTGATCAACCCACGATCCCCTAAAGAGATCGCAACCGCACTGCTTGATCTGGCAGATAACCAACCCCTTCGCGAAGAGATGGCAAAGGCTGGGCGAGAACGCGTGCTGCGCCTCTTCAACATTCACCAGATTGCAGAGACCTATGACGACATGCTCATGAGCCTGTGGGATGACCACGTCAGCGGCACCAACAAAACGCAAGGCCTGATTGACCACATGCTCGTATCCGAGTGAGTTAGTCCGCCTTCTGTTTCAGGAGATCAACCAGATGCACCCTGATCACGTCACCGTAGCCGTCCGCGACCTTGAGGAAGCGCGCACATTCTTCAAACTGCTGGATTTTGAAGAGCAAAAGGCGCTGGTCATCTCAGGCCCGATGTTTTCTGAGTACATGGGCATCCCGGATCTTGAGGCCGACCACGTCACATTGGTGCTGAAAGGCCATAGCCCAAGGTTTGAAATCCAACTCCTCCACTACCGCAATCCTGAGGCCCGGGCAGAACCATACCCAGAAGACCTCTGCCGAACCGGCTACAACCATCTGTGCTTTGCCGTAGATGATCTGGAAGACAGACTAGCCCACCTTCAGGCCGCCGGTTTCAGCGCCCGTTCTGAAGTCATGGAGTTCAACGACAGAAAGCTGGTCTTCCTCTTCGGCCCAGAAAAGATCACCATAGAACTCGCTCAGTGGATGAAACCGACCTAAGAGCCGCAAAGGCAAGACCGCTGAAGAAAGCATACGGTGAGCGGATGCTGACGTAAGAGCCAAGTCTTCTCGTCACTCAACAGCTCCTCCAGCCGATGCGCCTGTCAGAAGCTATCCATCCAGCTCTTTAAGCCATCAACGCTTTTGCAGCTTCCTTGTAGTTCCCGGCAAGCGCATTCTTCTGAAACAGCAGGCCCTTTAGCCGTTTCGCCTTGGCGTTCGCCCGTTTGATCCGCACGGCCATATGCCGGGCGACCTTGGGCGTGATCTCCAGAAAACCACGTTCCTTCAATTCAGCACGCAAAGCACTGCTCAGGTCTGCCGCCAAAGTGTCCTTTGTGAACTCTGGCTCTTCTTCTTCATGCATGCGGGCTATCGCGGCAAGCAGCACCATGTCTGCCATCATCCGATAAGGCCGTCCACGTTGGGCGGTTACCTGACCAGGATGGATGCGATATCGCACCAACCGCTCATTCAGGGCACCAATCTTGCCATACTCCAGCAAACGCAAATAGAGATCATAGTCCTCAGCGCCATCATACTGAGAGCGATAGCCGCCAATCTCCATCACAGCGTCTCGTCGAAACATGATGGTCGGATGATAGAGGCAGCACTTCTCATAAAGCCGCTTGCGGATTTCAACCGTCGTCTTCGGACACTCCATCTGATCGATGATCTGCCCACTTTCATCAATCACCGAAACTTCAGTCCCGCACAGCAGCCAGTCCGGATTGCGCTCCATAATCCGCACTTGCCGCTCCAATCGACGGGGCTCAGAAAGGTCATCTGCATCCAACCGCGCCACAAGCGGGCTCTTGATCACGGCAAGCCCCGCATTCAGCGCAGAGGAAATGCCCTTAGCTGGCCCTTCAACAATCTGAAACTGCTCCTTTGGAAAATGCCCCGCAAAATGCTTGGCGATCTCCCGTGTTTCGTCAGTGGAACCATCATCCACCAGCACAACGGCAAAATCGGTGAAGCTCTGTGCCAGCAGGCTGCTGAGGGTTTCACCGAGTGTTTCTGCTGCATCGCGGGCGGGGATCAAAACGCTGACAAGAGGGGGATTGCTTGGCGTTTGTTGTTCAGCCATGGATTAAGTCACCTGTGTGCTAGGCTTTTTTGTGTTGTGCGGAAGGGGAAGGGTGTTTTGCAGGCCGGCCTGACTGTTCCATCAGCTCAGCCTCAACAAATTTGGCGAGCCGCAAGTACCGGCTCACGGCGTAGTTGGTGGAAGCAATCAGGCCCCACCAGCCATAACGGCAATACCCGCGCACCAGATAGCCCTTCAGAAAGGCCAGGGGAAACTCAAAGAGCAACCTATAGCGCGGCAACCGGCGCCCACGTCCTCGCATCTCCTGAACCTGCATGGTCGAGTAGCGGTTCATCTTGTCATAGTGGAACGTGATGCTGGGAATGCTGCGATGGTCCATATGCTTTCAGCATGCCAATCTTGGCGGCGCTGGGCGGGCGAACGGTGTCATGTACCGAGCTGGCAGAAAACCGCCCGACGCTCTTGCGATAAAGCCGGATTTGCTTATGCGAAAAGGCGTGTTTGGCGGCTGTCTCCTCGTGAGGCCAAACATCACGGATGTCGACCTCCCAGAAGTCATAGTTCGCCAGTACAGAAGTCTGAAACAGCCCCAGAATCTCATCCCTCAATGCAGGCGTCACCACCTCGTCCGCATCAATGTTCAGGATCCAGTCATGCCGGCACTGGTCCTCACCAAAGCGTTTCTGCAAGCCATAGCCATTCCAGTCATTGTGCAGCACCCGCGCGCCCATGCGCTGGGCAACGGTCACAGTTTGGTCTGTGGAACCACTGTCGATCACAATGACCTCATCAGCCCACTGAATGCAGCTGGCGATAGTCCGGCCAATCCGCTCTTCTTCGTTCTTGGCGATAATGAATACGGAAAGTGGAATGCGCTTTTCATCAGCACGACCATCTGTGGTCGCTGCCCCCTGTTGGGCTCGCTTTTCTGCAATGCTGATGATTTTGCTCTGGCTGGAGATACCGGGCCTCAAACTCTTGGATTTTCCGCAATAATCCTGAGTTTACTCCCCCCTACACATTCCGAAATTCGCTCAATATGAAGGACTGTTTTCACCCAATTGAAACCCATTGGTATCAATTAAGGGGCCGAACAAGCGCCGCACCACCCTCGCCACAAAATGCGGATGTAACCCCATCGTGAAAACTGGCGGTAAAACGTGGTGAACTGGTGCAAGCAACTGCCAGAACACCAAAACCTAGCATAAAGTCCCTCGGATAGCCCCGCTCACTACAACTTCCGTATGATTGCATCTTATGCCGAGGGGTGAAACGATTTGCGCGCATTTAAGAGCCGGGTTTGAGGCGAGACTTTCGGCACCCACTTTAATTCCTTTGGGAGAAGAAAATGGCCGCAATTATTGGTTGGGCACACACACCGTTTGGCAAACTGGCAGATGAGACAGTTGAGACTCTCGTAACAAAGGTTGCCAAGCAAGCGATTGCCGATGCCGGTCTCGCCGCAGAAGACATTGATGAGATCGTTCTGGGTCACTTCAACGCCGGGTTCTCCAAGCAGGATTTCACCGCAAGCCTCGTGCTTCAGGCGGATGATAACCTGCGCTTCAAGCCAACCACCCGCGTTGAAAACGCATGCGCGACGGGCTCCGCTGCTGTGCATCAGGGCGTGAAATCCATCAAGGCAGGTGATGCCAAGTTCGTACTTGTCGTCGGCGTTGAGCAGATGACAACCACACCCGGTCCGGAAATCGGCGCAAACCTGCTTAAAGCTTCCTACCTGCCAGAAGACGGCGACACCCCGGCTGGTTTCGCTGGCGTCTTCGGCAAAATAGCAGGCATGTACTTCCAGAAACATGGCGACCAGAGCGAAGCGCTGGCCCACATCGCTGCGAAAAACCACAAGAACGGTGTCGAAAACCCATACGCGCAGATGCGTAAGGACCTCGGCGTGGAGTTCTGCCTCAATGAGAGCGAGAAGAACCCGTTCGTGGCTGGCCCACTGAAGCGGACCGACTGTTCGCTGGTGTCTGACGGTGCAGCAGCCATCGTCCTCACCGACACAACCACCGCGCTTTCCGCAAAGAAGGCAGTCGCCTTCCGCGGCTTGGGTCATGCGCAGGACTTCCTGCCAATGTCCAAGCGCGACATCCTCAAGTTCGAAGGTTGTTCTGAAGCATGGAAGCGCGCGCTCTCCATGGCCAACATCACCATCGAAGATCTGTCCTTCGTCGAAACTCACGACTGCTTCACCATCGCTGAGTTGATCGAATACGAAGCCATGGGTCTGGTGCCAGAAGGGCAGGGCGCAAAGGCTATTCTGGAAGGCTGGACCCAGAAGGACGGCAAACTGCCGGTCAACCCATCTGGCGGCCTGAAAGCAAAAGGCCACCCAATTGGCGCAACCGGCGTGTCCATGCACGCCCTCACAGCCATGCAGCTGGTGGGTGAAGCTGGCGGCATTCAGGTAGAAGGCGCAGAACTCGGCGGCATCTTCAATATGGGCGGCGCCGCCGTCGCCAACTACGTCTCCGTCATGCAACGCCTCAAGTAAGCGCCACTGGAGATATCAGTAAACGCATGAAAGCCCCGTTTGTTCGGGGCTTTTGTGTTCTTGAGAGAACAATCTTGCAAGTACAGAAGAGTAAGAAACTCTCGTATCTAACGAGTGCTTTAGCTGCGGTTCATCATGCAAAAGCCTTCGCCATTGCAGCATGTTGCTTGGTGAGCATAGCTGACATGCGGCCTGCCATTGTGCAACCCAGCCACTAATAGGCCTCAACTCCATGGCAATATCATTAAACTTGCTTCTAAGAGAAAAATACAGGTTCGTTGAGCTCAGGACAAACGCTCGGCAATTCAAATCCAGCTCAGTCCAGCTTTACATGTCGATGGGCAATGAAATGAATAAAACACTGGCAAAATACTAATATCAAATAGGTATGCCTGTAATGATTGTATTATATAATAATACAACTAATTGTCTCGCATGATTACTACAGGCATTTGCAATGATTTCCCGAAGCATCCGATTTTTAGTTTTGGCACTCTCCTTATCACTTATCCCTACAATCGCATTTTCACAGGCCACACACCCCAAGGCTCCTGATGTCTCCTACGAAGAGGCTGTGAGTTTGCTCAATGCAGAGCGCTATGAAGAAGCCCTCCCGGCTTTTATGGCACTAGCCGAGGCGGGAAATCCGCAAGCAGCGCGGCAACTTTCCAAAATGTTTAAGCTGGGATTAGGAGCTTCTGAAGATGTTAATTCTGCAATTGATTGGGGTATAAAAGCGCAGAAATTGGAGGGGAAAGGGATTATCGACGCCTACGCATCTCTTTTCCTTGAAAATGTTGGGCTGGATACCGAGTTTAACGAATACCTCCTTGTCGATCATTTCAAAGATCATATCTTAAAACTGCCCGACTTTGAGCAGCCTACGCAACGGAAACAGTGGGAAAGAAATTATGAAGAGATTGCCGCCTACAAGTTTAATATTGAACATTTCCAAGGCTCTGCTCATGACTTCTACGTAGTGCTTGTTTTAAGGTCTTTTCATTTTACTGCAGAGCAGATTTTAGATGTTTCTGAGTTGACATATCAGTTTCGCACGCCTTCTTATCAAGCATTTTACGAGCGCATACTTTTGTTCATTAAGAATAATAATGAGCGCATCGAAGTACTTGAGGGAATACCTGAGGAGAATAGATTTCAAAAATATAGGGATGAGCTCAGTTGGCTGAAAGAGAGTGTTCAACCTTATAATACACGCCTCAATCAAGGACTACTAAGTACGCTTTCTCGTGAGATGTCCTTAGAAAGGTACGCAAAGAATGGCAATGCAACAGCACAATGGGAGCTTGGTAAAGGCATCTTTTTGGGCAAGCCTTTCCCCAAAGATGAACTCTGCGGGTTAAAATGGATGACAGTGGCTATATTAGAAGGTGGTGGAGATTGGGCAGAATTTGAGGAGTATACGCAAATGAGACCAGACATTATGCTGCCTATGATCATCCTCAGAGCGCAAAGAGCCATCGCCTCAGATTATAGAAGATCTGTTTGTGCAGAGCAGATGTCCTTTAAGACCATAGTTATGCAGTAAACATAAGATGTAAGCGGGTCATGCGATGGTCGTACTACCTCGAGTTATGCACTAATCGACACTGCCTGCCCCGCCATTGTTTCTCTACTTATAGGCAGGCAGATACCATCCTACTCCCTGAAGGCCTCGGACGTGAGCTACTCACAGCCCTGATGGAAGAGTGTGCCGAAATGCAGCAGCAGGTTAGCAAGATCTCGCGGTTTGGTGTGAAGGTGACAGAACTTGATCAGCAGCGCCTCAAGTAAGCACAGCAAAATCAGAGAATTGGACACGAAAGCCCCGGTCTGCCGGGGCTTTTCTTTTGCATTGTCCTCGGGCAGCTCACCAATCGCTAACTAAGCCCACAGTCCAGCGACATCACGTGAATGTGAACGTGGTAAATAAGCGGCATGACGCAAGGTGAGATGAGGTGTGTCTATGCCAGCACAAGCGCCCGCCCCGAAATACGATGATTGGCTGAAGAAAGTTTATGTTGAGATGAATTGGAAGTTCCACGACCTAGTCGGTGGTGGACGCAAAAAACGCTCTCCAAGCGTGACCAGTAAAATCTCTGAGGCCAGCGCGGCAATTGGCTCGCAAGTTGATGAAGACACGCCGGATTGGACCGTTGATCCAGACATCCCGGATTATGTAGTGGCAGGCACACCCGCTGAAGAGCGCAAAAAGCGTCCGCTGACGGCTGCGCTGAGTGATGCGGCATCAGGCCAACAGAAGGGTTCACAGAGCGGCTTAACTCCTACCAATCTCAAAAATCCCATTATGAGGAAGATCCGGTGGGCGCAGCCTATGCCGACCCGGAGGCCGTCAAATGGGACCGTCTGGTCAAAGGCACCTTAGGCGAGAGCGATCAAAAAGCCCGCCAGATGGTGTTGATGCAGCACGAAATTGAGCTGAAAAAACAATCCCGCCAACTTACTCGCGAAGTGTTTCAGGATCAGTCGACCGCACCGGAGTTTCGGGCCTACCTACGTCAGGCCAGCGACACCCCCTCTAACAAAATGGATACGGCACAGCGTGAAACCATCATGTTCTTCAGCCAGAATATGAAGGTGTTGGGCAATGAGTTGGTGGCCACCACCAAAGAGTTGATGGAAGAAAAAGCCTTTGGCGACACTATGATGAAGACCTTGCATCAAGCCAAGGCAAGCGCGGTGACGGAGCGTGAAAAAAAGCGTCTGGCAGAGCTGGAAGAAGAAGCCATCGCCTACGGCACAGCCACATCCAAGCAAATGGCCTTCGCGCTCAACTGCACCAACTGCGTGGAAGCTGCCATCAGCCGAGGGGCAGAAGTGGAAGCAGCGGTTTTGCAACTCAATGACGAACGCCCCAAAGCCGTCTTCGCCACTTCTGGATTGCAGCGCACAGCAGAAGAGATGGTGCTGACACATCTGGATAAAAGCAACAATGTAAAGAAAACTCTGGCATGGGCAGAAACCCAGCCATGGTCGCAGATGGTCAAGGTCAGCATCAAAAAAGAGGGGCGTGACTACTCCATCACCTCTGAACTGCGCACCGCCCCGGAGACACCCGCAAACACAGGCGATCCGATGGTCGACAACCATGTCGACATGCCCCACAAATCAGTCACCAAAACCGATCTTGCCAACACACCGGAGCTTGGCTTCAATGGCCTTCGCTCAGACCAGCTGATGGCGTCCATGTCTCATCAGGAGACTGGCGAAAAAGGGCCGGACGGCAAACCATTTGTCGGCATCCCAAGTGAAGCCTCCATGGCATGGGCCAAAACCCTGCTGACAGCTCAGAAAGAAGGACAGGACATCTCCGATCAACTGCCAGACTATATGGAAGTCAAAGAAGTCTGGTACAGGGAAAACCGCTCTGGGCTCCGAGGCAAGCTCAAACGCGGAAAGCCGGAAAAGAAGGTCCACGTCGTAACCTACAAAGGGACCTCGGAATCCGTTCAGGCTGCCCACAAACTGCGCAGTGCCCCTAAGAGCATGGCTGGAGATCTGGCAGAGCTTGCAGACAACATTGCCGACTTGAAGGCAGATCAGGAACGCAAAGCAGAAAAACTGAAGGCGCATAAGGAAGCGCTGGAAAAGTTCCTCAGCTCCAAAGGGGAGGGCATGCTGGAAAGCTATGGCGAAGCCCACGAAGCTTTCAATGCCCTGCAGGAAAACATCCTGCAGAAAGTCATCGCCAAAATGGGCAAGGGCACCAGCCTCAAAAACATCAAGAAATGGGCAGCGAAACAACCATGGGCAGCGTTGTTTGAGATCGAGTTCAAGCCTCCTGAAAACGGTAAGAAGAACCACTACAATGTCGTCGTTAAAGAAAAAGAGGAAGAGATAGAAGAAACCGATGGCGCACCAGAAGGCGGTCGTACAGAAACAGATGGCGTAATAAAGGACAATGAAGCGTCACTGACAGGCGCCCTCGCAGCTCTCTCAAAGCCAGCCGTTCAAAAGGAACTGATCCTCAAATACACCGGCGAAAAACACGATGGCCTGCCGATTGTCGAAAAGCCAAGCCCGCTGGCAAAGAAATGGGCAGAGATGATTATGACAACCTATGGCTCTGGCGCCAAACTGCCTGCCTATCTGGTCCTTCGGGATGTCTGTTATAAATCAGCCTCACGAAACCTGATCCGACGCGGCAAATACATTTCCTGCAAGGCCGTTGAGTTTATTCCCTCCGCGTTCAAGTAACTGACCAGCTCTACCAGCCAATATCATGTCGGTCTCTAGGACAGAGTATCTAAAGCAGTTCAAGTGTTTCAGCTTAATGTGAACTGCTTTAGGCTCAGGGGGACGATATAGTTTGCGCGTCTCACAAACGGGGCAACAGTCTGCTGAGAGGCGTCAGGAAAGGTATTTTATGGTCAAGCGCGTAGTCATCCCTCAGGAATTTCAGGAAGTTGCAGAAAAGCTCAACATGTCACCGGCAATCTTTTCAGGAAATCACATCTTCCTGAGTGGCATGACTGGCGCGGACATGAGCGGTAACATGCCGGAAGACCCGGAAGCCCAGTTCCGCAACACATTCAAGAAGATCGCCTGTATCCTGCACGAAGCTAATCTGGATCTGGACGCCATCGTCGAAATGACCAGCTACCACATCGGCCTGCGTGAACATTTCGAACTCTTCGACTCCATCCGCCTCGAACTCTTCTCCAAACCCTACCCAGCCTGGACCGCCATCGAAGCCGCCGCCCTCCGCCGCGAAGGTGCCCTAGTAGAAATCCGCGCCGTTGTCAGCGCGAATTATGGTGGGTGATGACTAATCGAGCTAATGAAACCTCTCTTGTTTTGGAGTAGGCACCAAGCCGTTTGTGCCACTCATAACATCATTCTAACGCCAAGAGGTCATAGGGGGATAACATGTTAGATGATGGCAGACCCTTGAAAGGCCTTGAGTACACTGCTGACGTTACTGATAGAAAAATGCGCTGAAATGCAGCCGCTTAGCAGTAATCGGCTTTGTCGTTTTAGGAGGACTTGGGAGATAACAGAGGGAGAGGGGAATCATATGAAGGCTTTATGGAGCCTTATCTGATAAATGGTCCTGGTCCTATGTTAGCTCCAATGTCTTTTTGGATGTGAGCGGGGAGCTCACGTATATCCAATAGCTTAGGTCCGCGTTTTGCTGGAATGAAAAGGCTTTCCAGTATTCTACGTAATACATTGAAAATATTGACTGATAATTTCTCTTTGTGAGTTCCGACGGTGCAGTCTGCCATGTGTTTCTCCTGTTGTTGCTGGGAGAATTAATGCCGGAGGTTGCATTTACAGTCCAATTGAATGTAGGGATGAAAGCATAAGGAGATTTTATCAAGGATGCCAAACAGCCTGCCTCCACTCAACGCTCTTCGTGCCTTTGAAGCTGCTGCAAGACATTCCAACTTCACCCGCGCTGCGGAGGAGCTGGGAATGACGCAAGCGGCGGTGAGTTATCAGATAAAAGTGCTGGAAGATCGCACCGGCACACCCTTGTTTAAACGGGTGGGAAGACAGGTTGTTTTAACAGAAGCAGGCGCGCAACTTGCGACTGTCGCAAGCGAGGCTTTTCAGTCCATTCGCGCTGGTTTTTCGGCAGTGCAAGGGACGCAGGATGGAAGGCTGAAGCTAAGTGTAGTTCCCACCTTTGCCATGAACTGGCTCTCGTTGCGCATCGGCGAGTTTCAGATGGCAAACCCCAAAATTGCTGTTCAGTTGGAAACCACTGGTGACATTGTCGATTTTGCATCCTCCGACGTTGATATCGGGATCAGAAACAGCCCCAAAAAGTCGCCCGGATTAATCTGTCACAAACTCGCCGAGATTACGTACACGCCCATGCTCTGCCCAAGACTTGCTGAGAGCATCGGCGGCGTACATAAGCCTGAAGACCTGCTGAAACTTCCCATTATTGATACTGGTGATCCTTGGTGGAGAAACTGGTTTGAAGCTGCAGGGGTGAAGGATCCCGATTTCTCAAACCAACCCGTATCTCAAATGGGCACGCAAGCTGTTGAAGGAAACATCGCCATTGCAGGGCATGGGGTCGCGATTTTGACGCCGTTGTTCCATTCAAGCGCATTGCGAGATGGCCTGCTTATCCAGCCCTTCGAGTTAAAGTGCACAGCTGAAAATCCTGTGTGGCTGGTTTACCGAGAAAATCAGAAAAACCACCGGAAAATAAAGCTGTTTCGTGACTGGATATTGAACGAAATGGAAATAGACAAAGCCTGCTACGCTGTCTGATCCTGTTTGGCAGATTTTACAGTACAAGCTGGGACAGGTTTCATCCGTGCGGCACTCTGCTTAAATGCAGCGACAGCAGCAAGTGAAACGCGAAGAACCAGATTCTTCAAAATGTGCGTTGGGCGGAACTGCAGGTTTTCGTTTTTGCAGCTTGCTGTTTCAGCGGCTCTCTCCCGTATGTAGATTTATTTTCTCAATCAGTACATGTATCGGCAATTTTGAGGACTTATGTGCCTCTTAAGCACTTCGGGAATAGAATTGTGTTTCTCGTGCGCCGAATTTTGAGACAGAGCACCTTTCCGCCGTTCGGGCACCTGAAAAAAATCTTTTCTACGCCTCCAGTCAGCTTTGGAATGCCATGCTGAGCTTAGAGTAGCTCTACTCTGTACACTCGCAGCCAATGAAGTGCATTCCCGAAAAGTGGGAACCGGTTTTCGGATAAGAATTCACTCCAGCATAAATGATCCCAAAACGCTTGGAGAGCGCAATGGCTTTGGTAGAGAGCTACAACACACAGCAGGACGAGAGCAATAAACTCGCTGTCTTTCCGACCTTTCATAAGGTTGAAGGCAAAATGGTTGTTGTTGTTGGCTGTGGTGATGAAGCTGCTGCGAAAGTGAGGCTTTTGGCGCAAACCAAAGCACACATCCGTGTTGTCAGCCACGAGCGCCCAAGTGCAGCTTTGGCCGAAGCGGTTGCCGATGCCGATGGCGTTTTCATGCTCAGCCTATTCAATCCGGCTTATCTGGATGGCGCAGCCTCGTGTTTGCTGCCACCGATGAAGAAGAGCTGGACCGCGAAATCGTGGAAGCCGCTCGTGAGAAGGGCATTCCAGTCAACGCAGTGGACCGTCCTGAGCTTTGTGACTTTTACACCGGCGCGATGGTCAATCGCGCACCTGTTGCCGTGGCAATCACCTCAACAGGCGTTGGTCCTGTTTATGCCCGCCACATCCGCGCACAGGTAGAAGCTCTGTTGCCTCGGGAGGCCGGTCAACTCGCAAGGTTGGCAGATAGTTTCCGTGCTACAGTTGGTAAGCTGATGCCTTCGGGAAGCGCACGTCGCCGCTTTTGGGCTGAATTTTTTTCAGGTTCCGTCGCTGCGAACACTTTTGCTGGTGAGACACAAAAGGCCCTGACCGAAGCGCATCGCTTGCTGAACTCTGAACAGGACCAGAAGGGATACGTCTGGCTCGTGGGTGCAGGCCCGGGAGCGGAAGACTTGCTGACCCTGCGCGCTCAGCGCGTCCTGCAGGAAGCTGATGTGATTTTCTACGATGCGTTGGTACCGGATGCCGTGGTTTCCATGGGCCGCCGCGATGCAACACGCATCAGCGTGGGAAAACGCAAAGGAACGCACAGTTCAACGCAAACCCAGATCAACCAGTTATTGGTCTCTGCCGCCAAGTCCGGCAAGCGGGTTGTCCGCCTCAAGGCCGGGGATCCGATGGTGTTTGGTCGGGCTGGAGAAGAGATTGCCGCGCTGCGAGAGCATGACGTGGATTTTGAGATTGTGCCCGGTGTCACCGCAGCTTTCGCCGCTGCAGCCAGCGCTCAAATACCTTTGACATTACGCGGTGTTGCCTCCTCGCTGGTGTTCGCCACCGGGCACAACCAGCATGGAGATGTCCTCCCGGACTGGGCGGATCTCGCACTCAATGGCTCCACCACAGCCGTTTATATGGGTCGCACAGTGGCGGGGAAAGTGGCAAACCTGCTCGCCGAAGCAGGTTTGGACTTATCCACCCCGGTCATGGCCATTGAGAACGCAGCCCAAACAAAAGAACGCAATTTTGCAGGCACCCTGCATGACCTCTGTAATTTCGAGCATCACGACAGCGTCACCGGACCCACACTTATCGTCATCGGTAAGGCAGTGGCCCACGCAGACCAGTCGCGATCGCTCCCGCTAAGCCCATACAAATACGAGAAGTTACCGGCTGTGGTCGCAGCTAGGGAGACCCCTGATGAAAACTATTACCGCCAACAGACTGGTCGATGGTGATGTCGTCTGGCTCGGCCACAACGGAGAGTGGGTTGAGTTTGTTGAAGCTGCCTGGGTTCTGGGCTCTGACGAAGACATGACCAAAGCTCTGGAATTCGCGAAAGCCGGTGAAGAAAAGCAATATGTTCTCGGCACTTACGCGATTGATCTGGAACTGAAAGATGGCCACCTGCAGCCAAAGAGCCTGAAAGAGCGCATCCGCGCCCAAGGGCCAACCACACGCCTTGATCTCGGCAAGCAGGCCGAACGCCATTTGCGTTCTGCCTAAGTCCTTTTAAATTCTGGAGTATTTCAATGTATCGCTACGACGAATTTGATCGTGACTTTGTCAATCAACGCGTAACCCAGTTCGAAGATCAGGTCCGCCGCCGCATGTCCGGTGAACTAACAGAGGACGAATTCAAGCCCCTGCGCCTGATGAACGGCCTGTACCTGCAGCTGCACGCTTACATGCTGCGCGTTGCTATTCCATACGGCACGCTCAACGCCACCCAGATGCGTAAACTTGCCCATATTGCAAGGACTTACGACAGAGGATACGGCCACTTCACAACACGTCAGAACGTCCAGTTCAACTGGCCAAAGCTCTCTGACACTCCGCAAATCCTGCGCGAACTTGCCGACGTTGAGATGCACGCTATCCAGACTTCCGGTAACTGTATCCGCAACGTGACCTCCGACCAGTTCGCCGGCGCCGCCGCCGACGAGTTCGCAGATCCACGCGTTTACGCCGAAATTCTGCGCCAATGGTCCTCACTGCATCCGGAATTCTTGTTCCTGCCACGCAAATTCAAGATTGCGATTACCGGTGCTGAACAGGACCGTGCTGCTGTGCAGGTGCATGACATTGGCCTGCAGCTGACCCGCAACGAAGACGGGGAAATCGGCTTTGTGGTCTTCGTGGGTGGTGGACTGGGCCGTACGCCGATGGTTGGCCGTAAAGTCAGGGATTTCCTACCAGAAAACGACTTGCTGGCGTACAGCGAGGCGATCCTGCGCGTCTACAACCGCTATGGTCGCCGCGATAACAAATACAAGGCCCGCATCAAGATTCTGGTTCACGAAACCGGTCTGGAAGAGCTGAAGCAGGATATTGAGACAGAGTTCGAGGCAACCAAAAACGGCATCCTCAACCTGCCAAACGAAGAAGTGGTTCGCATCAACGAATACTTCGCACCGCCATCATTCGATGCTCTGCCAAAGATCAGCACTGAGCTGGAAGCCGCGAAGCGCGAAGACCGTGATCTGGCCCTGTTCTCAAGCCGCAACCTGCATGCTCACAAGGCAGAGGGTTACACATCTATCACCATCTCGCTGAAGCCAATCGGCGGAGCACCGGGTGATGCGACTGCGGACCAGATGGACGTAATTGCTGATTTGGCAGAACGGTTTGGACACAACGAGCTGCGTGTTACACACGAGCAGAACCTCGTATTGCCGCATGTGAAGCTGCAGGATGTACCCACCGTCTTCAAGATTCTGAAAGCCAACGATCTGGCAGATTCCAACGCTGGCCTGATCACCGACATGATCGCTTGCCCAGGCTTGGACTACTGCGCGCTGGCAAACGCCCGCTCTATCCCAATCGCTCAGGAAATTTCCAAGCGATTTGAGGCGGTTAAGCGTCAGAACGAGATTGGTGATCTGAAGCTGAAGATCTCCGGCTGCATCAACGCCTGTGGTCACCACCACGTCGGCCACATTGGCATTCTGGGTGTAGACCGCAAAGGTGAAGAGCTCTATCAGATCACACTGGGTGGTTCTGCAGATCAGAACACATCCATCGGCAAAATCATCGGTCGTGGCTTCCCGGAAGCAGAGATCACAGATGCCGTTGAAACCGTTGTCGACACCTATCTGGCAAACCGGCTGGACGAAGAAGAAAGCTTCATCGACGCCTACCGCCGCTTGGGTGATCAGCCATTCAAGGACGCTCTTTATGGAGCATAGTCAATCACATAAGGCCTCTTTGGAGGCTCAGGTGAAGCTGCTGAACCGGATGTATTCTGAGCGCGACGCTCAGGATATTCTGGAGCACGCGCTCACTGAGCAGTTCGCTGGAGAGATTGCATTGGTGTCTTCTTTCGGTGCTGACAGCTCCGTGCTGCTTCACATGGTGTCACAGATCGACGTCCGTACCCCGGTATTGTTCGTCGATACTGGTAAGCTGTTTGGTGAAACCAAGCGATATCGCGACGAACTGGTTGAACAACTTGGCCTTTTGGACGTGCGGGTCATCACGCCTGAACCAGAAGACCTCGCTGAGAAAGACCCGAAAGGTGCTCTCTGGGCATCTGATACTGACGCGTGCTGCCACATCCGCAAGGTGGTTCCGCTGGCAAAAGCGCTCGGTGGTTTCGAAGCTTGGATTTCTGGCCGTAAGCGCCATCAGGCCAGCACACGCGCCAGTCTTGAGCACTTCGAGCTGGAAGAAGGCCGCATCAAGGTGAACCCACTGGCAAACTGGACAGCAACTGAAGTGCTTCAGTACGCCAAGGACAACGGCTTGCCTCCGCATCCGCTCGTCGCAGAAGGGTACCCTTCTATCGGCTGCATGCCTTGTACAGACAAGGTAGCTCCGGGTGAGGACCCACGATCAGGCCGTTGGCGTGGTCAAAACAAAACCGAATGTGGAATCCACTTCTCAAGTGCGTCCAAGGGCGGCGCAGCCCAAAGCATCTGAGGTTCAAATGACAGCAGAACTCAAACAGACCACTGAGATCTTCAAGAACGACAAGATCGTCGCGGATGACTGGGCTTACATCGCAGATGATGAAGCTCTGCCAGCAGAAGGCAAACTCATCTTCTCACTGAAGCGCTTTCTGAAGGAAGAACAGCAGCTTAAGCAGACCAACCTGACTTTGGGTGTTGTCCTGCGTGCAGGTGAAAAGGCGGAGGAGCTTTCTGACCATCTTGAAGCCCTTGAGCTGGTCGCTGTGGACTTCCCAAGCTTTGCTGATGGCCGTGGCTTCTCCGCAGCACGCATTCTGCGGGATGGCCTGCGCTACGGTGGTGAGATCCGCGCCGTTGGTCCATTCATTCTGGACCAGATTGGCTTCATGCTCCGCGTTGGCATCAACAGCTTCGCGCTGGACAACCCGCGCCTGCGTGCGGATCTGGAAGCTGGGAACCTCAATGAGGTCACCGCTTATACTCAGCCGGTGTTTGCAAGAAAAGAAGCGCCTGCTGGTACAAGACCATGGGCTCGTCGTCCAATGTGATCAGCGTTTCTTATTTGGAAACAAATAGAAAAGGCGGGTAACTCACCCGCCTTTTTCTTATTCTGCTGGTTGTGCCTGAAGCTGGCTAGATGCGGAGAGCATCTTGCCGTTAAGCTTCAGGAACAGCCAGACCGTTGCGATCTGAATGACAATCAAAGGTGCGTACAGAGCGAAGTAGGCAATGGACATTGAGCCGAGGACACCTAGCTTCACAAGACCTGCATTGATGACGAAGTTACCGAAGACGAACAGTGCAACACCAGGGCAAACCAGTGCGTAAGAGCCAGGAGATTTGTCTGGACCTGCGATCCAGCGGTCATAGTAGCCAACCCGCTTCATAACTGCCCAGCCGATCAGGCCAAACAGGATCTGGATTGCGAACAGGCTGATCAGGAAAACATAGATACCACCAGCAGTTACAGGCGCATCGAAGTTATGGGCAAGGCTCATTTTGATGCGGAAGATCGCGATGCCAACAACAGTCAGGAATGGAATAACGATCCAGAGTGTTGGGGTGGTTTCACCAGCCGCCTTGTGCTCCATCATGGACCGGAAACCGAGGATCAGCTTGATGGTACCCATCACAATCGCGGCACCAATGAACAGCGCACTACCCGCAATACCGATTGCCGCGATCACCTTAGTATGACTCATCGCTGCTGGAGCAGAGAAACCAACACCGATCATGGCAAAGGCAAATACCGAAACCATCTGACCAAGGCTGTTGTTCTTCGCACATTCATAACCGCCTTCAGTCAGCACGCGGGAGATGAAGTCCAGATAGATGCGGAAACCCAGAACACCAACAGCTGCAAATGCCAGCAGGGAGAATGGGAACAGCACTTCACGGATATCCCAAAGGCCTGGAACGAACACCGCACCAACAATAAAACTCACATTGATGGTCATCGCCAGAGCAAGCGGAATGGTCATCAGCTGGCTTTCTGCATTGGAGTTCTTAAAGCCTTCAAAGACCTTGGTTTTCTTCCACTTGCCATACTCTGAGAAGTTCCAGAATAACAGGCGGAAGTGCAGGACGGAAAAGAAGATGATGACAATTGAAGCCACGATAATCAGAGCCTGCATGGCAAGGGGGCCTGTGCTGAAGGCTTCTGTCAGCGATGCGAAGTTGGCGATCGGAGATCCCTTATGAGGGGTCATCCACATCAGGTACATAAAGAAACTGATTGCAAGGCCGCCTGCACCTACGGCGGACAGGAAGTACAGAGGCGAATATCGCTCACCTAAATTGCTAAGATAACGCATTGGGCTAATCCTCTATTTGAATTTGTATATTAGAATATTAGAAAATACTAAAATAACAAGAAGAAAAATGAAGATGAGCGCGTGTTCCGAATAACCTATTGGAAATATTAGTTTATCACTTTGGAAAACTGTATGGGACGAACAGCGCTGAGGGGTGCAATGCTCTGCTTCAGGCAAAGGTACTGACTGCCTGTTGAGAACAATAGATGAACAAATTTCCGTTTAATTTGCTTCACGCCTGACCTACCCTTGAAGTCCCCGCCCGATTCTCTGGAGCCGCCCGGCCATGTCATCTTTCTATCGTTGGATTATGAATCTAGTTGATCCCTTTGAGCTTAAGGAGATCGACTGGGAAGGAAGAACGCACTTCCAACACCTCATCCGCTTGATGCTCAGATATCCGAAACAGACGGTTCTGTTATCGATCCTTGTCTTCGCTGAAGGCATCCTTACCGTCCTGATGCTCTCATTTGTCGGTGTTCTTGTCGATCGCATGGAGGCCACAGGCGTTGCTGGCTTCTGGGAGGAAAATCAATACTTTATAATAGGAACAGCCATTTGCTTTCTGGTTTTACGGCCACTGTTTTCGCTTCTTGAAGCCTTCTTCATGTCGCTCAACTTTCACAACAACATGTCAGTCGCAACGCGAATGGAGTTCTTTCGGCGTCTGATCGGTCAGGACATGGCCTTCTTTCAAAAAGAGTTCGCGGGAAACCTGACAAGCAAAACATGGATGGGCGGGCGCGAAGTGGCAGACATGTTTGCCATGGTTTCAGTGGCGATCTTGCCGAACATTGTCTTTATTGGCACCATTCTCTTTGCGTTGTCATGGATGCATCCCATCCTGGGAGCAGTCCTTTTGGTCTGGATGGCTTTGTTCGCAGTAGCTTCCTACTATCACGTGCCCCGCATCAAGAATGTTGCAAAGCTTGGGGCAGACAGCGCACACCGCGTGAACGGTGCGTTGGTTGATATTTATGCAAATATTCAAACGGTTAAACTCTTTCAGGGAGATCGGGGAGCCCTCACTTATTTTGAGAACCACATGCGTGAGTTCCGCGATGTGGTACACTTGTTCAAAGCAGAACTTTCCAACTCGCGCCTGTCCGTCACGCTGCTCAGTATTCTTGCATTAGCAGCTATGGGAGCTGCCAGTCTCTGGTTCTGGTTGAACGGTTTCATCACAACAGGTGAAGTAGCCATCATTCTCGGCTTCGTGATCCGGTTGGAAAGCAAACTCTTTGAAGTGCTGTCTATGTTGACCAACCTGTTCCGAGGCTACGGTACGTTCAAGTCAGCCATCAGCATTCTGTCGCGACCATATGGTTTGACGGATGCTGAAGGAGCCAAAGAGTTCCGCCATGAGAAGGGCTTGATTGAATTCAACAATGTAGACTTCGCCTATGGTCAACAAGCCGCAATTGTAAAAGACCTGAACTTCGCCATCCAACCAGGCGAGAAGGTTGGTATCGTTGGCCATTCTGGGGCTGGCAAGTCCACAGTCGTCAATCTTCTCTTGCGCATGTACGACGTTGAAGGCGGATCAATCACCATTGACCATCAGGATGTACGAGACGTCACACAGGAAACATTGCGGGCAGAAATTGGGCTCGTAACGCAGGATACTTCCCTGTTCCATCGATCCATTTTCGACAACATTGCCCTCGGAAAAGATGATGCGACAGAAGAACAGGTTTGCGAGGCTGCTCGCCGTGCGCACGCTTTGGACTTTATTGAAGAGCTGGAAGATGACAAAGGTCGCAAAGGTTTGGAGCCTACGTCGGTGAGCGAGGCATCAAG
Source organism: Pseudovibrio denitrificans JCM 12308 (assembly GCF_001310815.1). Classification (GTDB taxonomy): domain Bacteria; phylum Pseudomonadota; class Alphaproteobacteria; order Rhizobiales; family Stappiaceae; genus Pseudovibrio; species Pseudovibrio denitrificans. The sequence goes on along the minus strand of NZ_BAZK01000010.1, from coordinate 4,272 downwards.
CTTTCAGGCGGTCAACGTCAGCGCATTGCCTTAGCGCGTGTGTTTCTGAAGAACCCGCCAATCCTGATCCTTGATGAGGCGACATCAGCGCTGGACACCAAGCTGGACGCGGATATTCAGGAAATTCTAAACGATGTGATGAAGGATAAAACTACACTCGCCATTGCCCACCGGTTGACCACGGTCGCCAGAATGGATCGCCTAGTCGTTATGGACAAAGGCCAGATTGTTGAAGCTGGAACCCATGCTGAACTGCTGGCAAAAGACGGCCTTTATGCCGAGCTGTGGCACAATCAGTTTTATGGAGTGAAGAACACTGAAACCGTTCTCACGCCAACAGCGGCTCAATAAAACTACCCCAAGAAGAGAATTGCGCCGCCCTCCCACATGATCTAGCGTTTGGATGACCTGCACAAAGCTTATCATCCGAGGGGGGCGGTATGACCGAGTTTGGCGCGACACTCAGTTCTCAGAATCTGAAGAAATATAGAGCTCTTATCAATGGGTTGCAGTGTGATGCTTCCTCTAGCGAAACCATTGATATGATCTGTCCGAGCACTGGCTTGCCTTACGCAACGATTCCTCGGTGCAGCGCTGCAGATGTTGGAAAGGCCGTCTCCTCAGCCCGATCAGCCCTTGAATCCTCGGAGTGGTCCAGAATGTCTGCCGGTGAGCGCGGGCAGTGTCTGCTAAAGCTCGCAGAGCTTGTTGAGGCAAACAAAGACCATCTTGCCGAACTAGAGTCTCGGGATACCGGCAAGCCTCTCAGCCAGGGCTATGGCGATATCGCAGCCGCGGTTCAGTACTTCAGATTCTACGGCGGGGCTGCTGACAAGATCACAGGCGAGACCCTTCCAATAGCCACAGACTATCTGGCCATGACCGTTCGCGAGCCACATGGTGTTGTTGCGTCCATCGTGCCATGGAATTACCCCATGCAGATCTTTGCCCGTGTTGCAGGGGCATCCCTGGCAATGGGCAACACACTGGTTGTCAAACCTTCTGAAGACGCATGTCTTTCTGTCATCGAAACCGCAAACCTCGCATTGGAGGCTGGTTTCCCAGCAGGCACGCTTAACATCCTGACTGGCTTAGGAGAAGAAGCAGGAGCCGCGCTCTCCTACAATCCTGAGGTAGACTTCATCACCTTCACAGGATCCCCGGATGTAGGCGCCATGATCCAGTCCGCAGCAGCTCGAAATCACATTGGCTGTACTCTGGAACTGGGCGGCAAGTCTCCGCAGATCCTCTTCGAAGATGCGGATCTCAGTAAGGCTCTACCGATCATTCAGGATTGTATCTTGAAGAACGGCGGCCAGACCTGCTCAGCAGGCTCCCGTTTGCTTGTGCACCAGAGTCGCTGGGAAGAGGCAGTAGACACGCTGAGGTCGAGCTTCAGAAGCGTTGTCTCGGGCCAATATAAGGACTGCCTCGATCTCGGACCTCTGATCAATGCAAGCCAGCTACGGCGCGTTAATGCCTTTTGCGAGCAAGCCGAAGCAGACGGCATCACATTGATCGGGGAGGGCACGATCGCTCCTGATGCGCCCACCGAGGGCTATTACACCACAGCCAAGGTCTATGGTCCGGTGCCAATCGACCATCCTCTTGCGCAGGATGAGGTGTTCGGCCCTGTCTTGTCAGTGATCCCTTTCCGCACCGAGGAAGAGGCCATCCGCATTGCCAACGGCACAGCCTATGGGCTTGTTGCAGGCATCTGGACCAAAGACATCGTGCGCGCCACACGCGTCGCTAAAGCCATTCGTTCTGGTCAGGTCTTTGTAAACACCTACGGTGCCGGAGGAGGAGTGGAACTTCCATTCGGCGGGGTCAAGAAGTCAGGCCACGGCAGGGAAAAAGGCTTTGAGGCTTTGAAGGAATTTTCTGTTTTGAAAACCATTGTCGTCAGCCATGCTTAAGGTTGACCAATACACGCGGGGAGGGAAAGCGTGTCAGGAAGATTGGAAGGAAAAACTGCAATAATCACTGGTGGTGCTGCTGGTTTCGGCGAAGGCATTGCGCGAAAGTATGCGCAGGAAGGTGCAGCGGTCATCATTGCTGACCTCAATGGAATAGCAGCTGAGAAACTGGCAGACGATATCGGCGACAACGCCTACTTCATTGAGACAGATGTCACTGTTCGCTCAGATGTGAAAGCCATGGTGGCTCATGCTGTCGAAAAGACAGGACGGCTGGACATTGTCGTCAACAACGCTGGCTACACCCACCGCAATTGCCCGCTCACGCAAGTTGATGAAAACAACTTCGACCGCATTCTTGAGGTCAACACCAAAGCCATCTACCTGACGACCCTGGAAGTCTTGCCAGAGATGGAAAAGCAAGGCGGTGGTGTCATCATCAACACCGCCTCAACCGCCGGCATACGGCCTCGCCCGGGCCTCACGTGGTACAATGCCTCCAAAGGCTGGGTGATCACTGCAACCAAATCCATGGCGGTTGAACTTGCTCCTCAAAATATCCGCGTTAACGCCCTTTGTCCGGTTGCTGGTGAAACCGGAATGCTGGAGCTGTTCATGGGCGAAGACACACCAGAAAAGCGCCAGCAGTTCAGGGAGAGCATCCCTCTTGGCCGCTTCTCCAGGCCAGAGGACATTGCCAACGCAGCACTCTGGCTTGCCTCGGATGAAGCACAGTTTATCACTGGTGTAGCTTTGGAAGTCGACGGGGGGAGGACAATCTGACAGCTTATAGCGCCGTCAGATCACATGGCATCAAGAGTGGTAGCTGAAGAGGTTACAATGCGGTTGCGGCCAGATTTTTTGGCTCTGTAGAGGCAACGGTCCGCAACCCGCAGAGCACTCGCCATCGTATTCTCATGGCCAGCTGACAGTCCGACGCTGATGGTCGGTGCAAACGTACGCTCATCGTTGCCCGGATCTGTAACCGGCATGGAGCTTCTCAATTCAGAGAGAAACTGTTTGGACGTCGGCTCATCAATATCTGGCAGAGCAACGCAGAACTCATCGCCCCCAATCCGGATAGCCACGCTTTTGGGTGGAAGAAGGTCAGAGATGCGATGCGCGACGGAGATAATCAGATTGTCTCCGGTCTCATGGCCAAACTTGTCATTGATCTGCTTGAAGCGATCAATATCGATCATGGCATATCGCATAGCCTTGCCAGCTCTGATCTGGTCTTTGTGGAGCTTGTCGACCGTGTTGTACAAATGCCGGCGATTGAACAAACCCGTCATCGGATCACGGTGCGCCATTTCGGTGAGCTCTGTGATGCGATCCAACTGATTGAGGTTCTGCGATACGCGCAACATCAGCTCCTCTGGCGTACACGCCTTATTGAGGAAGTCATTGGCGCCTGACTTCAGGAACTTTGCTGTGAGGGCAGGGTCGTCTGTTGCTGAGATGCCGATGACAGCAAGCGTGTTGAAGCTGTGCGTCCGGCGGATTTGCGTCATCACCTCAAAGCCTGTAGCACCGGGCAGCAAATGATCGATGATGATCAGCTTGATATCAGGGTTCTGCTTAAGCTTTTCGAGCGCCTGCTCACCAGAAGTTGCAGTGATCACTTGCAGACAATACAGCTGCAGCCGCTTTTTGAGCAGTGCAAGGGCATGCGAAGAGTCATCGACGATCATGACTTTGGTGTTCAGGTTCCGATCAACACGGTTCACCAACTCCCCAAGATATCCGAGACTTGCAGGGGAATCCTTCAGGACGTAGTCAACGATACCCTTCTTCAGAATGGATCGGCGTGTGGTCTGGTCAAACCGTCCGGAAAATACAATCGTAGGTAGGCCTGCGTTGATGGTCAGATCCACGACTTCACCATCTGGCGCATCTGGTAGCGTCAGATCAACAAGAGCAAGGAACGGCTTTACCTTTCCTTCTTCCAATATTGCTTTTGCCTGAGCATACGTTTTCGCCGTCGTGACATGATAATGCCCCGCACGCTCAATCTCGCTTTCAGTAACGCGAGCGAAGAAATTGGCATCCTCAACGAGAAGAATACTCTTTTTCTGATCTGGCATGTGATGTCCTCAAAAACCAGCAAATGCGATTATAATTGCGTTCGCAACCTATTAACCGCCATCAATAGCCTCGAATATGGCTTGTAATAAACAATATTTGAAATGTATTTAAAATTAGACATAAAGTTGTGATAAAATTAAATAAAATCAAAAATTGCATGAAATAATAGAATTTAGGAAATTAAATACCCAGTAAATGCAAAAATATGTAAGTATAATTTCATATATGATCACATTTATGTGATGTTTTAACGAAATTTAGAGCC
>NZ_BAZK01000009.1 GCF_001310815.1 Pseudovibrio denitrificans JCM 12308 | reverse complement strand
AAGTCAGACTTGAACGACCTGTTTAAACTTAGTTATTGAGCGTTCACAAAACCACTTCTAGTGGTTCAAGCGAAGCGTTTCAAACCTCCACCTATGGTGGAGGTCTTTGACTTTTTAGGTAGGGGAAGAGTTAAGCAAGCTGTGTAGCTGAATGCAATTTCTGGCCATAAAACGCAAAATCAACATTATGGAACTAACTTGTCCACTTTATTGAACATCCCATGCTCGGCACTTGTTTTTTAGGTCCGGAGCCAGTTTCAGCAATCAAGTGCATTGCGTTGAGCAACTCGGGTGTTCGTCCTGTGGGGTCATTAAACCCTGCATCATCCAGCCGACCGCGATACTGGAGTTCGCCTTTGTTGTTCAAGCCAAAAAAATCTGGCGTACATACGGCGCCATAGGTCTTGCCGACAGATTGGTCTTCATCGATCAGATATGGAAACTCAAATCCATAGAGCTCCGCGAACTCTTTCATTTTAGGAGGAGAATCTGCTGGGACAGATTTGTAGTCATTAGACATGACCGCTAACACGCCAAAGCCTTCTGACATCAAAAGTTTGGTGTCTGCCGCCAGTCGGTCACCAATCGCCTGAACATACGGACAATGATTACAGATAAATGCAATCAGCAGACCATTCTCACCTATGTGCTCCGACATCGTAAAACCCTGCCCATCAGCATCTTTAAGCGTGAAATCGGGAGCTTTCCAACCAAATTCACAAATCGGCGTATTCAGCAGCACGGTACGGTCCTCTTAAGTGTTCTTCTTATTTGACGTTCACATATGTACAGGCACCTTGTCTACATCACGACAATCAAAAGTTACGCCTAAACTCATTAGCTAGTGTGATTTTCAGCAAAGAGGCAGAGGATCGCTCTGTCTCTTAAATTATTAAGATCAGAACGTCTTCGTGTACTGCAAGAAGAAGCGGCGGCCTTCGGCTGGGACTTCGCGGTCGCGTAGCGCTGTGGCGGTGGTGTTTTGTTGTTTGGTGTCGAAGATGTTTGTGGCACCAAAGCGGAAGTCACCGTAGTCGGAGTTGTAACTAGCACTCGCATTCATTGTGAAGGTTGGCTTGAGTTTTTTCAGATCTCCTTTAGCACCTTCTTTGCCACTGCGACCTGAACCAAACACAGCTTCACCTTGAAGGCTAAAGCCATTACCGAAGCTGTAGTCTGAGAACACCGTGGCTTTGAATGGCGAGCCGATGCGATTGTTCGGCAGATCCTCATCAAGATCGCCATCTTTATTCTCATCCCAAACACCTTCTTTATAGGCGAGCACAGCTCCTGCACCCCAAGCTTCATTCAGTTGCCCGCGGATGTTAAGCTCTGCCCCCCAAATGCGCTCCTCAGCCTGCAAAACTGTCTGCGTCGCATCGTCAAAATTTACCCCCTTATCTGAAGTGGAGTAAAAAGCAGATACGGAGAGGGATAATGCTTGCGTGTTGTAACGTGCACCCAGCTCGAAGTTGTTCACGATCACCGCTTCAGGTGCCACATCAGAAACATCTACAACACCATCAACAAATGGATTTAGCGGCATAGCGCGTCTTGTAAATGAGCCGACATCCGGGACTGAGAAGCCCTGAGAAAAACCTGCAAATACATCAAGCTTATCATTTAGGTGAGCAACGCCGCCCAAATTAAACACTGTAGCGCTATAGTCTTTATCCGCAGCAGTAAACGTGTGTTCACCAATTGTCGCGGTAAGTGGATCACCTGGGTTCGTATAGAATGGGTTCGGAACCAAAGCATTCGGGCGAACAAAGCTGTCCATGCGTAAGAAGAAACGCTCATGACGAACTCCGCCGCGCACTTCAAACATTTCTCCGATCGGTGCTTTGACCTGAGCGAATTGTGCAAAGCCATGCTGCTTCATTGGTGAGATGATATCACGCCCATCGGGAATAGTTTGGCTGATATCATTGTAGCTGTAGTCGCTCCCCCAAGTCAGCGCCAAACCCTCATAGATAGAGTTGAGCTCTGCATCGAAGGTAGTTCTCACACCCGCTTGCTTCGCAAACAGCACGGTTTGAGACTCATTTACATCTGGCAAATAAGCGACTGGATTTGCAGCACTTAAGGGTACAAATGCTGCTCGCTTTTCGGCATCGTTGTAATACAGCTCAATCTTTGCATCAAAGAGCCCACCAACTTCATAGAAATTGAATGTCGCGTTGATGTTCTTACTGTCTTCAAGCGGTGGAAGACCCAGATACGGTTTACTTGGATCGATAGAGACAGGATCCGTTGTGTAGTCTGTCTGGTACTTGATCTCCTGTTCCATCTTAACGAGATTTGCGTAGATAGTGACATCAAATGCGTCACCCTCGTATCCCAGCTGACCGGAAAGGTTGTACTGCTCAATACCTGAGCCTCCGCCCTGTCCAGTAATCGGATCCTCAGAGATCTGAGTTCCGGAACCGTCAAACATGTCACCGGTATTTTTAAACTGACCACTGACATGAGCATGAGTATTCTCTTGCCGGAAGCCAGCATTAACGCTTGTCAGGACATTCAGACTGTCTTTCACATCTCGTTCAGATGCAGAAATTGTAGTGCTAACTTCGCCTGACCAACCTTCTTCTTCAGCGGTCTTCGTGATGATGTTAATGACACCACCGGTGGCCCCGTCACCATAGACAGCGCTTGCCCCGTTGATGACTTCAATCCGTTCGATGCTGTTTGGATCAATCAGGCTGAGTGCACGGCTCAGTTTGCGCAACGCAGTTGTGCGCGGGGCCCCATTTACGAGAATCTGAACAGAGCGACCACGAAAGTTCTGGCCACCGCCAGAAAGAGTTTCGTTATCAAGCGAAAAGCCTGGAACGAGGCGTGCCAATGCAGATGTGATATCGCCAGATGCATCGACAGCACCTTTAATTTCATCCTGACCAATCACCTGCACAGTACCTGGAATAGAAGAAATGGACTCCTCGGTGCGGCTGGCGGTTACGACGACGGTGAGGTCGGTGTCGTCTTCGATGGCCTCTTGTGCGGTTGCGGTGGATGCTGTTTGAAACATTGCTAAAGGCGCGACGGTGCATAGCAGCAACCGCGCGAGGGAACCTTTGTTCCCCATTGCGACGCTTTTCATTTTTGCCCCCTAAGTATTTACGGTAGATGTGGTTGAGAGTTCAGCACCTTCGGCAGTTTGTTGCCCCTTGCCGATGGATGCTTTTTTGAAGAAGTGCATGCTGGCCAGAATGCCTGCGACAGAGCAGACGGTGGCGAGCGAGAAGAGAATGCCGTAGCCGGAATGCTGAGCGATCATGCCCGCGGCAACACTGCCCAACATGTAAACCAGCAGGTTTGCGCAGCTGAGGATGGTGAAGTCCGTTCCGGCTTGTTTGAGTGAGCTGCCCCGCATGAAGGCGCTGTAGAGGCCGACGATTTCCATGTAACGAATGAAGGTGTTGGCCGCTGACAGGCCAACCAGCACAGCAACACCTCGGTAATCCAGCAATGCAACTGTTGCGTAGCCGAGGAAACACAAGGTACGTAGGCCGCCGATGAGCCATAGGAACTGCATCAGTCCTGCACGTTTGATCAACACCACCGCGATGGCTGAACCACCCAGGCCGACACAGGCTGCGGCTCCACCGCTGACCATGCCGATTTGAGAGAGTGTGAAACCGAAATCGACGAGGAACGCTTGCTCGACGCCTTTCACCAGACCTTCTGGCAGGCGGAACAGCAAGGCGAAGAACAGCAACATCAAGGTGCTGTGGCGTTTTACGAACCTGATGATGGACGGTCGTGACTTGCCCTCACCTTCCGCTGTTTTGTCTTTGCGTGGGTTTTCCCTGAAGAAGAGCAGCGGCAACAAAGTCAGGAAGGAGAGAGCGGCAGCTGTCTTGAGTGCAGCACTCCAACCCCATAGATCATGCAGGAATAGAGAAAGAGAGCCGCCGATCAAGACGCCGGCGGCGACACTGCCACCTTGAACTGCATTGCCCAGTGGCTGGTCCTTCGGCGCCAGATGCTCCACTGCAAAGCCGTCTGTCGCGATGTCCTGCGTGGAGGAGGACAGCGCCAGAACCATCAGCAGCGGGAACAGGATGTGCAAGTGCTCTGCAACGTTGAGCGTGGAGAGATAGGTGATGATGCCGACAGAGACGAGCTGCATTGGGATAATCCAGCTGCGGCGTTTTCCCAAAGCTGCAACGTAGTATCTGTCCACCAATGGCGCCCAGAGGAACTTGATGACCCATGGCAGCATCAAAAGTGCCATGGAACCAATGCTAACCAGACTGATGCCCTGAGCTCTGAAGATGGCCGGCATGGCCGCGGCAACCAGATAGACCGGAATGGCCTGCGCTACATAAAGCCCCGCAAGAACAACGATAACTGAACGTGCGGTGCGTTCGCCTTGCTCAAATTGGAAAGATGTACGCCCCTGCCCTGCAATAAGGGTGTCGCTGTCGTTAGCCATTTTCTACCTAGCGCTCGACGGCCTGGCTCGAACGAGTCGCTCTGGCTAACCAATTAATGATTTTTAACTAGTTCATTACACTCATATTATCAATCTGCACATGCAACTTAATCGCAGGTAGATCCTAGGGTTTAAACAGATATCAGGCTTGCCTTTAGGGCATATCCCTAGGTTAGGCAGTCCTTGAGAACATTGCTTCAAGTTGGATCAGGTCAGGCAAGAAACCCATAACCACATTTCCGGGATCGGCTTGTGTATTCATGAGTTTAAACCTCAACTTCATTTCAACACCTCACAAGCAGATCATGAGCAACGCATCCCAAACACGCAGTCTCGATCAACTTCTCAAGGGTGAACGAGCTGTTGTGCGCGCAATCGAGAGTGAAGAGACAGCTGATGGCCGCGCATTGGTGGTTCGCCTGAATGCTCTCGGCATCAATATCGGCAAAGAGGTGAGTGTTATTCGACTGGCCTGGTTGGGTGGCCCCATGTTGCTGCGGGTCAATCAGGCGACACAGGTGGCCATCCGCCGTTCTGAAGCGCGGTGCGTTGTTGTGGAGGAGATCAAAGGCGATGAATCCCCGGCCTGAGACAGGAGCCCAAAGCACACCTCGGATTGCACTTATCGGGCAGCCCAACACGGGCAAATCCATGCTGTTCAACCGCATCACCAATGCACGGGCATCGGTCGGCAACTGGCCGGGCATCACCGTGAACGTAATGCGCGCACGTGTTCCTTTGGACGGCCGAAAAGTGGAATATGTTGATTTGCCAGGGATTTATAATCTGGAGGGTGGGTCTGAAGACGAAGCGGTGGTGAACCGCTTCCTGACCAAATTTCCCGTCGATCTGGTGATCATCGTCATCAATGCTGCGCAGATTGAGCGTCAAATCCTGATGCCGTTGCAGGTTAAAGCTTTGGGCCTGCCTGCCGTTGTTATGCTCAACATGTGCGATGAGGCGCACAAGCTTGGCATCACATTTGACCTGGAGAAGCTTCAGGACTCTCTCAAGATGCCAGTGGCCCTTATCAGCGCCAAGTATGGCACTGGCTTTGAAGGCGCCATGAAGCAGGTGTCTGAAAGCCTCAGTTCTGAGTTTGCGAGCAAGCCGGTTCTGGCTGATTATGACTCTCTTTTCAAAACACTGATGACCGAGCAAACGCTTGATGATGCGCTGAAAGGATGTGTCACTCTTCCCAAAATATGGCCGAAGACACTGACGGAGAAGCTGGATCAGCTGTTCCTGCATCCTCTGCTTGGTTTGCCTATGTTCTTCCTCAGCATGCTGGTCATATTCTCGGTTATCTGGGAGATCGGCTTGCCCTCGCAAGATCTTGTGAGCAGCGGTGCAGATTGGGTACAGGCAACGTTGTTGGAGCCGGGGCTAGCATGGGCGCCTGCCTGGCTCAATAGCTTTCTGATCAACGGCATATGGCTTGGTCTGTCTACAGTCGCCTCTTTTGTCCCCTTGCTCGTGCTGTTCTTCTTCTGCATGGCAGCCGTGGAAGACAGCGGTTATCTGGCCCGGGCTGCTTTTTTGATGGATGCTTTGATGCGGCGTGTCGGACTGGATGGCAGGGCTTTCGTTATGCAGATGATGGGGTTCGGCTGCAATGTTCCTGCTTGATGGGGACACGCGTGATGCGGACGCGCTCACTGCGGTTGCTGGCTATGCTCGTTATCCCGTTTTCACTGTGCTCAGCTCGGCTTGCAGTATTCGTCTTCATCATCAGTGCCACCTTCCCCAGCTCCAAGGGTGCACTCGTTCTATTTTCCTTTTATGTGATCAGCTTTCTTGCCGCCTTTTCGACTGCCGCGATCTTCAGTTTTTCACGCCAATTCAAAAGCAAGGAACCGTTTCTGTTGGAGATACCGCCTTACCGAATTCCGACAGTGAAACAGGTGCTTTTACGCGGTTGGGGTGAGGTGCGCGAGTTTATCAGAAGAGCATCGCGCTTCATTATCATCGGCTGCATTCTTGTGTGGTTGCTGACGAACCTTCCTGTTGGTGCGGAAGGGCTAAACACCTACGGCGGTCAGCTTGGGGTTCTGCTTCAGCCGATTATGGAGCCCATTGGCATCAACCCTTATCTCACCCTGGCTCTGATCTTCGGATTCATCGCCAAGGAGATCGTGATCGGGTCACTTTCCACCATCTACGCTCTTTCTACCAGCGGTGTTTCTCAAGCCATTACAATGAGCGTCACACCGCTGGAAGCCTATAGTTTTTGCCTATTCTGCCTGCTTTACACGCCTTGCCTGACAACCATCGCTACAGTTCATGCAGAAGGGAAAAGCTGGCGCTTCACAAGCTTTTCCCTGATCCTGTCACTCACCTATGCCTGGGCGGTGTCTTTCATCTTCTATCAAGGCGCGAAACTGCTTGGGTTTTAAAAGGAATTACTCCTCTTCCCAGAACCCTGCAATGTAGCAGTTGTCCGCCTTGAAGCCGACTTCATTGCGGAAGTGTTTGCGAGCTTTCTTGGCCGTTTTCTTTTCAGCTGCAAACCAGCAGAACGCCTCTTGTACATTGGGAATTTCGATCTGCTTTGCAGCCTCAAACAAACCGTCATGCCCAACAGCATCACGATAAACCCACTCAAGGCTCATGCCGTCTTGCAGCGGGATAGGCGTTTCCATTCCCTTTTTGGAAACGCTGATCACTACAGCACATTTTGTGCCTTCCGGAGAGCTTTCAAGAATACGGGAGATCGCCGGGATAGCCGTTTCATCCCCTGCCAGCAGCAGATAATTTGCTTCTGGAATCCAGCCGCCACCCGGGCCAAGCAAGCCCACTGTGTCTCCCTCAATAACTCGAGCTGCCCAATCTGCAGTTGGGCCACCTTCATGGAGGAAGACATCAAAGTCTATGCTCTGCACTGCTTTGTCGAACTGGCGCACCGTATAAACCGGACGCATCAGCTCATAATCACCTTCAGGCCAGACTGTGCGGCCTTTGTCATTCCAGTATGGCCAGCGTGCCTCAAAGCTTGAGTTCTTGGGAAACAACAGACGGAAGTGCAAACCACCTTCAAAAAAGCGCTCAATGCCCTTTGCTGAGACAGTCACGCGGATGAAATTGGAGCTGAACGCAGCTGTGCGAACAACGCGAACTTCCAAAAAATTTGGCGGGTGTACACCGGCAGTGAAATCTCCACACCAAACCATCTGAGGCGGAATATTGATGTCGATGTGCCCGATCAGATGCTCAATGCTCTCCTTCACCAGATGCAGTGCATCCTGAGATGGAGCGGAGATCATCAGCTTTGCCTGCGCATCCACCTTTACAAACTCAACCATCCCAAATGGAGAGTTCACGCGGTAATGCTTGCCGGTGATTTCCTCCAGCGTCAGATTGTGAAGCTTGGCTTCCGTGCCAAAAAGCTCAATGGCTTTATCAAACTCGATGCCGGGAATGAGGCTTTCAATTTTATGGAGTTCTGCTGCAGTGGTTGTCATCAAAGTGCTCATCTAACTTATTGAAATTGTTTTGGCATCAAACTGGAACAACCAGCGGCGTACCCTTCACCGGATCTGGCATCACATAACACTCCAGACCGAAGGTAGATTTCATGATGTCTTTGGTGATGGTCTTGCCTGCGCTACCCTGCGCTTCAATCCGACCGTCCTTCATGACCACTAGATTGTGCGCATACCGTGCGGCAAGGTTGATATCGTGCAGGACAGCGACAATCGTCATTTGCTGCTCTTCATTGCATTGCTTGAGAAGCTCCAGCAGCTCAATCTGATGAGCGAGATCCAAAAAGGTGGTCGGCTCATCCAGCAACAGCAAATCAGTTTCCTGCGCCAACGCCATTGCAATCCAGACACGCTGGCGCTGTCCTCCCGAAAGAGAGTTGAAAGGCTTGTCGCGCAGTTCTGTGATCTTAGTCATCTCTATGGCTTTCTGGATCGCCACTTCATCCTGACGAGACCATTGCCGCCATACGGACTGGTGAGGCGTACGACCACGGCTGACCAGATCCCCCACCGTGATCCCTTCTGGCGCAACAGGCATCTGAGGCAGGATGCCAAGGCGCTTGGCTACACCTCGTGTAGGCTGCTTATGGATAGATTTTCCATCCAACAACACAGTGCCTGCCGTTGGCTTTTCCAACCGTGCCAGCGAGCGGAGCAACGTGGACTTTCCGCAAGCATTGGGGCCGATCACAACTGAGATCTTTCCCCTTGGGATTGCCAGATTGAAGTCTTTCAGGACAACGTGAGAGCCAAACGAAAGCCCGAGATCTTTGGCTTCCAACGGTGCATTTTCTTGAGTCTGAAGCATTAGATAAGATTCCGTTTCGCCTGCCGTGCAAGCAACCAAATGAGATAAGGAGCACCAATCAACGCGGTAAACACACCGGTTGGCATCTGGAATGAGGCAACCAGTGTCCGGGCGGCTGTGTCCGACAGCAGCGTGACCAGAATGCCAATACCCGCTGCCAGGATGAGTGCTGAAGATGGTGTTTTGGACAGTTGCCGTGCAATTGGTCCAGAAACGAACGCTACAAATGGAATTGGCCCAGCAACGGCCACTGCGGTGGCAGTCATCACCACGGCAACGGCGACCAACAGCAAGCGAAGGCTGTTCACCTTCAAACCGAGGCCCGTTGCCAGGTCTTCATCAAAAGCGAGCCTGTCCAATGAGTATTGCAGCACAATGCCCAGAGAACCCAGCACCACAAACGCAATCGCAACCGGAGCGATATCCTCCCGCTGGATCTGCCCTAGGCTGCCAACGAGCCACTTGGCCATATCGGATGCGCGCTGAATATCCAGCTGCGACATGAGGAAATCAGCACAAGCCAGCAATGTAAAGCCAATGCCAATGCCCACCATGATCAGGCGGAAGAGATCAAGCCCGCGTTGCCAGGACAAGGCAACAACCAGCACAGCTGTCATCACACCTCCGACAACGGCTCCCCAAAACACATAGGCAGCGGAGCCAAACAGGAAGATTGTCAGCAGTGCACCAAAGGCGGCACCAGCGTTGAACCCAAGCACATCCGGTGAGGCCAGCGGGTTACGCATCAGCGCCTGAAAAATCGCGCCGGACATGCCCATGAGGCCGCCAACAAAAACGCCCACAAGAATACGCGGCATACGCACATCCAGCAGGATGAGCTGATCAACGTTGCTCTCACCACTGAACATGAGCGGCAAGATCCGATCTGCAGCGATTGGATAAACACCGAGCCAATGGGCCGCGAACATTGCGATCAATGTGAATGCCAGCAACACGCAGCCGACAGCAGCGCTACGTTTGCGCATAAGAAGCGCTCCGCCCGGAAGCGGAACGACGAGATGATGGCCAAGCAACTTCATGGAGACATCATCCTTGTTTTTCTGAGGAGATAGACAAAGAACGGACCGCCCACCAATGCCACAGTAACACCGATTTGCAGCTCACGGCCTTCAAGAAGAACACGGCCAAGAATATCGCCGGCCAGCACAAACAGAGCTCCCAGTAAGGCGGAAAACAGCAGCAGCCAGGCACTGTCTGCCCCACTGAACCGGCGGGCAACATGGGGTACAACGAGCCCAACAAATGCGACGGGACCAGCCAAAGCAACAGAACCACCTGACAGACAGACTACCGCAAACAGGCTGAGGCCTTTGACAATACCCATTTTGGTTCCAAGTGACTTCGCCAGATCTTCACCAAGAGAAAGGGCATTCAGCCAACGACCGAGGATGAGACAGGCAACAAAGCCGGCAGCAAAGAAGGGCCAGAGCTGCAGTAGCACTTCGGGCTTCACGCCCTGCAGTGAGCCAACCACCCAGAAGCGGTAAGTTTCCAGCGTTTGCTGACTTACCAGCAGAACTCCACGGACAAGTGCCAAAAGAAACGAGCTGACAGCAGCTCCTGCCAAAGCCATCCGCAAAGGGCTGGCACCGCCCTGCCCCAGATTGGCAAGAGCATATACGGCAAGGCTCACCACGAAGGCACCGGCCATAGCAGGCCAGATGAACAGACCCGCAGCCGAAATGCCTGCGCCCCAAATGGATAGCACCACGGCCATGGATGCACCAGCATTCACGCCGAACAATCCCGGATCCGCCAGCGGATTGCGTGTCACGATCTGCATGATCGCGCCGGCCATGGCCAAAGACGCTCCAATCAGCAACGCGCCAATCAAGCGCGGCACCCGCATTTCCATAATCACAATGTGGTCCGGATTGCTAAGGTCCGTTGCCCACAAAGCATCGCTGATGGCAGATAGCGGAATGGACCGCACACCAGCACCGAGCGAAACCACGGAGAGAACGACCAAAAGGACCACAAGTGCGAGTGACCAGCCACCACGAGACTTGTCCGAAACACTGAGATTGTCTGCAGCACCCACACGCTGAGCAACATCAACAAACATCACTGCCCCTCCATTTGCTGTGCTCGTGTGATACCAGCCTCAACAGAGGTGCTCACTGGTGTCGCCGGATCTCCATCGATAGCTGCTGCAATCAGCGGTTCCAGCTGGTCCAGAGCGAAGTTCAGGCTGAGTGGGGAGGAATGCGAAAGCGCGGCAGCAATCATCGGTGTCGCAACGACCTCACGCCCTTCTCTATAAGCCCGCATGGTCGGGCGAAGACGTAGCGTATTGATCTGCGACGCGCCCGAGCCAAAATCGAGCCAGATCAGAACATCTGTATCGATAGGATCCAGATCTTCCGGTGAAACACGCACATAAAACAGATCACTTCGGACAAGCGCTTCGACCTTTTCAGATACGATAAAGCCAAGATCGCTTAAAAACCGTCCACGAAGGTCTGACGATGGATACGCGCCAATATCTCCCGGCCAGACCACCACTGCGGATTTGTCCAACCAGTCCGGATGGTTCTGTTTGATAGCAGCAAAGCGGGCTTCCAGATCCCGCACCACTTGCTCCCCTTTTTCAGCGCGCCCAATTGCTTTCGCGATCGTACGCGTCATCTGCTGCCAGGGTGTGCCGTAATCACCATAATGCTCTTCTGGGACAAGAACCGGTGCAATCTGTGAGAGGATCTTGTATTGAGCACGCGTCATACCTGACCATAGCCCCAGGATCAGATCAGGCTTCAAAGCAGCGATCTGCTCCACATTGATCTCTCCCCACATGACCGTTGGTTTGGCATCCTCCAAAGCAGGCTGTGCCCACGGCCAAACTCCATTGGGATAGTTGCCATACCAACGCCGCAACGCCACAGGCTTCACGCCCAGAGCCAGCAAAAAGTCATGCCCGATGAAACTGACAGATACGATCCGCTTGGGCTGCGACGTCACTGTCGTTGTCCCGTACTGGTGCTCGAACACCACGGGAAAATCAGCTGCTTCTGACTGCTGAGCACTCACGAAAAACATCGCCAGACACAGTGCGCCGCTTAACAAAACCCGTTCAAACTGTTTGATGCATGCGTGGATGGTTTGCATGTCTCTCTCACAAAACCAGCCACGGACCGCAAAGCCCGTGGCATCAACTCATTTTCTGATTAGGAAAGTCTAGAAAGTACTCGTCAACTGAAGCCGTAGCTCTCGGCCCTTGCCGTAGGTGCAGTTGTGTGAATCTACATTCAAAGCAGCTGGCACAAGTGAAGCGAGCGAGGCTTTACCGCAATGACTTATAAAGGATTTGTCGGCAAGGTTACGCCCTGTAAAGGAGAGCTTCAGATTTCGATACTCATAACTTAAGGCAGCATCGAACAGAGTTACCGCGTCAAGCTTGATGGCATTTTCATTATCGCCAAATCTTTCACCCAAATAGCGAGCACCGGCTGCGACGCTTAGGCCTTTAAGCCATGTATCTTCTGCAAAGTTATACTTGAGCCAAAGAGAACCAGCATGCTCAGGGATACGTTCAAGTTGATTGCCAACAAGCGAGGCAGTCGTATCCTTAGTCACTTCAGTATCTAGATATGTGTAATTGCCGAGAGCAGAAAGGCCGCTGTACAATTCAATTGCACCTTCAAACTCGATACCACGCACTCTAACTTCACCAGCTTGAATCGACGCTGGTAAAGGACCGGTGTTGTTTGGGTCATTCGTTAAGACATTGTCTTTTGTGATCTGAAAACCCGCGACACTGAAGAAGCCATCAAAGTTTGTAGGCGCGTACTTTACTCCAATTTCAAACTGTTCTGCATGAGTTGGCTTGAAGGCCTTCCCTTCTTTTGTCATCCCAGCAGGAGGGGCATCAAAAGAGTTTCCGAAACTGGCAAAAGGCGTGATACCGTAATCACTTACATAAGAAACCCCAATGCGACCGGTAAGTGCCCGATCAAATGTTTGCTCTCTTGCAGGTGAACTGCCCGGTTCAGGTCGTTCTCCTTTGACATCTCGATCCAACCAATCGTGCCGGATATTCAGGTCTAACCTAAACTTATCAAAGATCTTGGAGTTGGCAGCAGCATACAATCCGGTCTGTGTAACTGATTGATCTGAGAAACCAGTATAGTCCTTCAGCAATGCAGGATTGACCCCTGGCAGGGTGGGAAGCAAATTAGTAATTTCGCCAGTAAATAGGTTCTTTTCTCCGGCGTAACCACTTCCCAAGTCTGCTTCGGAGTACCCTTTGTAATAATCCAGACCAGCAATAAACTGAGTCTCTACGCTCCCGAAAGTTGCGTCATATTTAAGGGCCGTATCAATGGATCCCTGATAACCTGTTTCTTCAACTTCATTTTTGACAAGGATCGCAGTATCGACGCCTGATACCTGAGGCGCGCCGCCGGCTAATAAAGTATCAAAGTCTACTGCTCCACCATTGTATGCGCCATCATAAGTGATCTTATTGTAAGCTATGCGTGCACGTTGATACAGCTCAAGACCATTATCGAACTGGTGGTCAAGCTCGTAGCCAACATAATGCTGATCACGTTCCAAACCATTGCGGTCTGGATCACCAGCAAATGTATCGTAATCAAAACTTCCCTGGCTGTTGGACAGCAACGTTCCGTGCTGAGGTAGTATTTGCCAGCTCTCGCCTTGGAAGTCCTTTTGATACTGGGCCAACAGAGTAAGTTTGGTTTTATCGCCAAGTTTTGCAGTAACTGATGGGGCGATGTAGAGACGATCATCATGAACATCGTCAACCTGCGTATCAGACAGACGTCCAACGCCAACAATGCGATAACTAATTGGAGAATCTTCTGAAAGCGAACCCGTGACATCTGCGGCTAGTTGCTTACGATTGTTATTACCATAAGTTGCCTGCAAAACTGCCGAGAACTCCTCCTGAGGACGTTTCGTAACAGTGTTTACCAGTCCACCTGGCTGGTTGGCACCAAACAGATCAGAGGATGGTCCTCGTAATACCTCAACTCGCTCAACTCCAAATGGCTCAATGTTCCAGCCCCCCCAAGCGAAGATCCGAAGAGGTAAGCCATCACGATAGTTGAGGCCTCCGACTGCACTTTCAAAACCTCGGATCGCATAGTTATCATAGCGCAGGTCGAAGCCATAAATCGCTGGAACAACACCCGCACTATAGGAAATCGCATCTACAATGGACTCTGCGCCCTGATCTTCCATCTGCTGGGAGGATACAACTGAAACAGAACGTGGCGTTTCCTCAATTGGCAAACCAATACGGCCTGCGCTTGCTGTTTCTGTAGGAACATAACCGAGTGTTGGCGCTAATGCGTCTTCGGCGACAGTCGAGCCATATACAACAACTTCATCCAGATCCTGATTGGAAGAACTGGCCTCTTGCGCAGCTGCAATTCCGGTAAGCAGCAGCAGACTGATGGAGGAGCCAGACAGAAGCGCAGACTTGTAGTGGATGCCCATGTTTCAAACACCTATTCCACTGATAACCGCCCCAATGGTGTCTGGCTTCTGGCTTGACGCTTAAATTGGTTGGAGCTTAATCATTTGATTTTTCAAAATTTTCAGCGATTGCAATAACTTCAGATTCTCAAATCAAAAAGTTGAGCAATAACTCGATTTTGACTCCAATAGATAATATGACTTTATAAGTCAAGATATTCAGTGAGTATATCTGCTAATTCTTTTCCAAGGGGCTTGCCTCTGGAAATCTTGTTGGGCAGAACACGGTAAAGCGAGATTTACAAAGGACAGCCATTTCCATGCCATCCCTCAACGAGCAATCCCTCGCTTTGCGAAAGAAGGCCAAACAACAGCGCTCTCGTGAAAAGATTGAACTGATCCTGCAAACCACTCTGGATATGCTGAGCGAAGGTCAGGTCGATAAGATCAACACCAACGAAATAGCACGTCGAGCCGATATCAGTGTTGGCTCGCTCTATAACTTTTTTCCCAATAAGCAATCGATTTTCTACGAGCTGTTCCGCCGTTGGCTGGAGAATGCTCTGAATGGATTGGATGAGTTAGATGCACGCTATGATGGCAGCGAACCAATCCGCGATTACATCGATGACATGTTTGAGCAGATGGCAATCAGCTATGACGCCAATTCTGCAGGCCACTGGCAACTGCGCCGCTCCATGAATTCCTCAAAAGAGCTGTCAGAGCTGGAAGAAGCCCACGTCAACCAGATCCTCTCCCGCTTCATCCGCATTCAGGAAAAGTTCGGTCGCTCTTTACCAGAAAACCCGCAGCGCCTCGCCTACCTGCAAAACCTCATCAGCGTCTCCTGCCTCAACATCATCGCCCTCACCACCGACCCAAAAGAACGCCAAACCGTCATGCACTGGTGCAAAAACCTGCTCTATCTGGTGTTCGATCTGGAGAGACTGGAGGATTAGACGCCTCTCTACCCCCTCACCTCAAACTCTGAACTCGCTATCCCCTTTTCACCCGGTTTGCACGTAAACAGGCCTCCGGAGAGGGGGGCTTCGGCTAGGGTGGCGGCGGGGAGGCGGGTGCGGGCGCTGGTGATGTAGAGGGTGTCGAGGTTTTCTCCGCCGAAGGTGACGCTGGTTGGGCGTGGGACAGGGAGATCGATCACGCGATCTAACGTTCCATCCGGCAGGTAGCGGTTGACGCGCCAGCCGTCCCAGATGGCGACCCAGACGCCGCCCTGATCATCCACTGTCAGGCCATCCGGACGGCCTTCGCTTTCAGGGATCGTTGCAAAGATGCGCTTGTTGGTGAGAGTGCCGATGCCCGGCTCTGTATCGTAGGCGTAGATGACGCCCAGGACCGTATCGACGAAGTAGAACACTCTGGAATCCGGGCTCCAGCCCAGGCCGTTGGAAACGGCGATGCCGGTTTCCTTGACGGTGAAGTTGCCGTCATTGGTGACGCGGTAGAGGCCACCCGTTGGCTGGCTTGCGTCGAGCCGCATGGAACCAACCCACACAGCACCGCCCGGGCCGACCTTGGCATCGTTGAGGCGATTGCCCGCCACATCCCGTTCCGGATGCATGAAGGGGGTCAGCTGAGCGCTGGCAAAATCCAGCCATTCCAAGCCATCCTGCGTGGCCAACAGCAAGCGGCCATCGTTGGTTGGCATCACAGCACTGACCAGTTTACCGACATCACAGCTGTCATTGGAGCCGGTTTCAGGATCAAACCGGCAAACGCTTGGTTTAAGAATATCGACCCAGTACAGCTTGTTTTCGCCGCAGTGCCAGACCGGGGACTCGCCCAGTTGTGCGCCCCAGGGCAGCACGCATTCCAATGGCTTGGCCATGTTCGCTCTGTTTGTTCTTGGTCTTGGCTGGGAGCTGATGGCAACGGCACCAGCCACACCGGTAATACGGCGGGCAGCAGCCATCAGTTCGCGGCCAATCGGGTGGATCTGGCCTTCTGTCATGCGCGAGGACGGACCGAGGACGGCCAGTGCGCCAACAGGCTGTCCATCCTTGCCGGTGATCGCCACTGCAACCGAGTTCACCCCTGCAAAATGCTCTTCCAGCGAGATGGCATAGCCGCGGGCTCGGATCAGGGTCAGGTCCGCCTGCAGCTGTTCCTTGCTGGTGATCGTTTGATCAGTGAAGGCCTGCAGGCTCATGTTCTGCAGCAATCTGCGTAAAGTGGTCGGATCCTGAAAGGCCAGAAGCGCTTTGCCGGCAGCTGTGGCATGGGCCGGTACTTTCTGGCCCACATCCACACGCACGGCGAGGCCCTGACCGGACCGCTCTTCCAGATAGAGCACGCGGTCTTCATCCAGACGGCACAGGGTCACGGTTTCCTGAAGATCATCAGAAAGACGCTGCAGCTCAGAGCCTGCCACGGAAGACAGGTCGAACGTGTCCCAAACCTTGTGGGAGAGCTCCATGAAGCGCGGGCCGAGGGTGTAGATACCCTTGCCTCATCTTGTCGAACAAGACCGAAGGCAATGAGTGTTTTCAGGATGCGGGCAAAGGTGGGTTTTGGCAGACCAGAGAGTTTGAGCAGCTCAGAGAAACGATGCGGCTCATCCGCATCGGCGATGATATCAAGCAGGGTCAGGCCTTTGGCCAGCGCTGCAGCGCCTGTTGGCACTTTGGCTTTGGTATCACGGTCTTCTTTGACTGTTTCACCCTGCATCATCAATCACGATCCCCGAACCTGCTGCACTCTGTCGAAGTTTGCCACTATCTTACAAACAAGCGACCGACTCTGCATCCCAGAGCCGGTCACTCTCCCTATCAACGACTGCTTACACCTGCAACCAAATCTGGCAATGTCAGTGTTATTGCCGGGAAGAAGGTGATCACAATTAGTGTAATCACAATAGGTAGATAGAACGGCATCATGGCCTTGACCAATTTGCCATAGCTGATCTTGGCAATGTCCATCATGATGAACAGGATTACGCCGAATGGTGGGGAGACCGCACCGATCAGCAAGTTGAAGATCATCATCACGCCGAACTGGGTGGTGTCCATGCCGATATGCTCAATGAGCGGCAGCAGGGTTGGCACACCGATCAGCAAGATCGCGGTGGTTTCCATGAAGAGCCCGGCCACCAGCAGCATCAGGTTGATCATCAGCAACAGCACAATTGGGTTGTCCGAAATGGACAGCAGAGCTGTTTGCAGCGTTTCCGGCACGTTGAGCACGGAGATCAGCCAGGAGATTGGGGCTGCACAGCCGATGATGAACACCATTGCGCCGATGGTGAATGTGGTGGCCCGCATGGCATCCAGCACATCCTTGAAGGACATCTCACGGGAGAGCGCTCCAAGCGCCATGGCGTAAACGGTGACGATTGCACCCAACTCGGTTGGTGTTGCCACACCAAGCAGCAGGCCGGACACCAGCAGGATTGGAGCCAGAAGACCTGGTAAAGCACGCCAGCCAGCAACAACCACTTCGCGGAAGGTGGCGCGCGGGGCAACAGGTGAGTGCACCTTGCCGGAGACCGCCATAAAGTAGATGAGCACCATCAGCACGAAACCCAGGAACAGGCCCGGCACGATGCCAGCCAGGAACAGACGGGCGATGGATTCACCAGAAAGCACGGCGTAGATCACCATGATCACACTTGGTGGGATGATCGGGCCGATGATGGAGGACGCAGCAGTGACAGCGGCGCTGAAGGGCTTTTCAAAGCCGGCGTCTTTCATGGCCTTGATTTCGATGGTGCCAAGGCCAGCTGCATCTGCCTGCGCAACGCCGGACATACCGGAAAAGACGATGGATGCCAGAATGTTTACGTGTGCCAGACCACCGTGAATATGGGCCACCAGCGTTTTGGCGAAGGCGAAGATCCTGTCTGCAATGCCCGAGACGTTGAGCAGGTTGCCCGCAAAGACGAAGAGCGGGATTGCAAGCAGTGGGAAGCTTTCCAGCGAGGGCGTAACGCGCTGTGCGATGATCTTCAGACCCACGGCAGAGAACAGAGGCGAAGCGCCGGTGACCTGCTGGATGACGATGAAGATGACGGAGGCTGCCAGCATGGCGAACGGCACTGGCATGCGCAGAAAGATTAGGCCAAACAAGAGGCCGAGCAGAAGAAGTGCTTCCATGATCAGACCAGAGCCTCCTGCTCGTCTTTGCGCTCAAAGATCACGTCATAGGCCAGCGACAGGATGATCGAGGAGAAGCAGTAGATAAGTGGAATGGAGTTGTAGAACGCGACCGGGAAGTTGAACGGCAGGGAGATGGTGGTACGGCGCATCTCAACCTTCAGAACCGGATTAACGTGCAGCAGAATGACGACGAGCGTTGCAATCGTCACCAGCGCCATGATCACGCCCAGTGCTTTGGAGAGCGACCCTTGCGGGAAAAGGTCTACCAGAATATGGCGCTTTTCCTTGGTTGCCACGGCGGCAGCCAGCATGGTCAGCAGAATAAAGGCGATTGTTACGATCTCTTCCATCCAGGCAATGGGAGAGTCAAAAACGTACCGCAGGATGATCTGGAAAGAGATGGTTCCCACAATCATAGCAATCAGTGCCATGCATAGTGCCATTTCTATCTTTCCCAGAACCGTCACAACGGTCTTCAAGAAACTTTTCATCGAAAAGCCCTCTTAATGCGGCTTGGACCGCGATTGATTAGAGGAGAAGCGCGGGCAGCCCCGCGCCTCACAACAGCTTTGGTGTCCGGTCAGAGGCCGGGCTTAGTATTTCTGGACAGCTTCAAACAGGCCTTTGCGCCACAGGCCTTCGGCTTCCACATCCGCAACGCCAGCGTTGGCAGCTTCACGCAGTGGGGTAGCGTCAATCTCACGGATGGTGGCACCGCCCTTGCGCATTTCGTCCAACACGGTTTCACGGCGCTCGGTGGAGTACTCATAAACCCAGCGGGACGCGTCTTCTGCAGCTTTGGTCAGCAGGTCCTGCTGTTCCGGTGTGAAGCTCTGGAACTTGTCTTCGTTGATGACGATAGTGGAGGTCGCCCACACGTGGTTAGTCATGTACACGTTTGGTGCGGCCTCGTGGAAGCGCTGGGAGATTGCCGCGCTTGGAGGGCCTTCTGCACCATCAACGATGCCGGTGCGCATGGCCAGGAACACCTCACCCCAGGCAACCTGTGTTGGCTGTGCGCCGATGGCTTTCCAGAGGCTCAGGTAAGCCGGGATCTGCGGAATGCGCATTTTGCGACCTGAGAAGTCAGCTTTCTCGTTCAGCTCTTCAGTCAGGAATACAACACGTGGTTCAGTTGGACCGGAAGACAGCGGACGGATACGAGCCTCGTTGATCATGTCTTTCGTCAGATCGTCAAACAGATCGCTCTTGAAGAAGTTGAAGACGTGGTCCGCATCGCGGAAGGTGAAGCCCCAGGTGAGGATGTTGGTGTCTGGGGCATAGCTGGTCAGCCAGGAGCCAGCGGTGCCGAATGCATCCAGAGAACCGGCGGAGAGCTGGTCCATCACCTGCGGTGGGGTGCCCAGCTGGGTGCCGGTGATGTAGCTGACATCAATGTCGCCGTTGGAGCGTTCTTCAACCAGCTTGGCAAAGTGCTTGTTCATCAAATCAACAGGTGAATCAATAGCATCCGCGTTGACCAGCACCAATGTTTCTGCTTGTGCTGCAAAGGATATGGCAACCGCTGCACTCGCCCCAAGTAGCAGTGATTTAATATAGGATTTCATAGAGCTTTCCTCCCTAAAGCAAGGTTAGAGCGTTTCCAGAAGCGCCAATGCTTCTGGCGAAGGTTTGACACCAAGACCCGGACCTTCCGACAGGAAGTACGTCCCCGCTTTGCAATCCATGTTCCCGACTAGCAGGCGGCGGTTTGGTTCAAAGATGGAATGTTGGAATTCGTGCCCACGGGTGGCGGACAGAGCGGCAGAAGCCTGCAAGCTTGCTGCCAGAAAGATCCCCGCACCAATGGTGGCGTGAGGAATAACGTCAATGCCGAGTTCTTCGGCCAGCCGACCAATGCGCATAAAGCTGGTGATGCCCTTATGCCCCATTTCCGGCTGAACGATTGAGATGCGGCAGCGCTCGATGCGGTGACGCATATCCCACACCGTGCGCCATTCTTCGCCCACCGCGATCTTCTGCGATGTGCTCTGGCTCACCTGTGCAAGGGCATTGATATCTTCAGTGCGCACCGGTGCCTCAGCAAACCAAAGGCCGTATGGCGCCATGCCCTCGATGAGGGACAGAGCTTCATCGGCTGTCTGGTTCCAGTGCATGTCCGCCGCGATCAGAGCTTTTGGTCCCAGAGCGGAACGCAAATGCTCGATTTCGGCAACCGGGCCATCATCAGCCACCGGGCTGGCAAACTTGAAGGCGTGGAAGCCCTTCTCCTGCCAGCTCAGCGCCAGTTCTGCGCGTTTCTCACGGGTCGGTTCCGGCAGGCCGGAAACGTAAGCAAGAATGCCATCCTGCTTCACACCACCCAGCAGCTCCACCACAGGTTTCCCCGCCTGCTGCCCGGCAATGTCCCAAAGCGCGATGTCGATGGCGGCGAGTGCATCCACATAGAAACCGCCGGTGTAACCGCGCACGCGCATCAGATCATAAAGATCGTCGAAGATGACTTCCGGATCTGCTGGATCACGGCCAATGACAAAACTGGCCAGCAGATCGTTGATGATGGCACCAACAGCGCCCGGCGCGGCCAGACCATAAGTCTCCCCCCAACCAACTGCGCCATTGCGTGTTTCAAGACGCACCAGCACAGAGCGGTCGAAGATTGGATAGACCGTCCGATTACCACGACGCACCAGATATCCCTGCGCGTTGGGCTCCTCACCCGGACGTGCAGCACCCAAGTAGGGTGTTTCGCGAGGTTGAGTTAATGTGAAAACCTCAACTTTTGCGACAGGATCTGTCATTATGCTGCCCCTTCCATGACAGAGCTTTCCAACAAGCCCAGCTCCACCAGATTATTGTCAATATCCGCTAGAGCCATTTTGTCCAAGAGGGGGGTTGGTGCACGCACGTCTGTTTCGATGGAAATGCCGCGTTTTAGCAGCACATATTTGGTCAGACGCATGCGGTAAAGCGCTTGAATTGCAAGCAAAGGTAGAGTTCGGATGTAAAGGTCACGTGCTTTGGACTGCTCGCCAGAGCGCCATGCGCGATCCATCTGCACATGCAGATCAGCGATTTCAACGGCTGGCATAGCCGCGCAGGCGCCCCGCTCGTACTCATCCAGAATGTAACGCGCGCCACCGCCACCGATAACGCCTTTGAGGCCCGCTGGACGGTTTGCCAAAATCTCAACAATAGCCGGACCCGCCGGAAGGGTCTCTTCTTTCACGTAGGTGACAGCAGGCACGGCTTCGAGGATTTTCAGGATCGCTTTTGGTGACAGATCAGAGCCACGAGGTGCTGGCGCGTTCTGCAGGATGATCTCCATACCCGGCAGACCTTCAGCAACCTCCGTCATGAAGACCAGTGCTTCTGCCTCACCCAGCTCCTTCGGAGGCTGCACCATCAGGTGGCCAATGCCCAAAGCTTCGGCTGTCTTGCCATGCGCAATCACCAGCTCCGGTTTTGCAGCGCTGGCACCAGCGACAATCGGCAGACGACCAGCAACGGTATCAACGACCACTTTCAGAAGGCTGCTGCGCTCGTCTGCGGTGAGCTTTTCCACCTCACTGGCGAAACCGGGAAACACCACTCCATCCACGCCAGCAGACAGGGCGAAGGTCACCACCTCTTTCATTCCGTCGAGATCAACTCCGCCATCTTTCGAGAAGGGCGTCGGCAGTACCGGCAAGATGCCATTTAGATCAGCTTTTTTCATTGGTCCACTTTATGATACCTTGTGTTATTTATTGATACTAATAAAATCGGCAATATATCGCAATAGGGTTTTCAACGTAATCAGAGGACGCGGCAGAACACCAAAACACCATGGTCAAACGGCAGAGTTCTGCCGCTGGAGCGTGGTAGATAGGTAGGATGGGACCGGGGTGCTGGAAAAATAAATCTCGCTCTGAAACTCTCAAAACGGATGTGCTGCGAAAACGATTCTCGCAAAATCACTCAAAAATATGCGGATCAACGCAAACCAACGCACATTTCAACGCAAGCGTTAAAGCAGCAAAAAAGGCGGCATCAACACCTGCTGAGCCGCCCTTTCTATTCCCCTTCAGGACCGGTGATAACTAATAGCCGCCAGTCATGAAAATGCTCTCACCCGTCATGAAACCACAGGCATCTGAGGCCAGCAGCAAGGCTGCCCCCACCATCTCATCGGTCGTGCCTTCACGGCCCATCCAGTTGAGCTGGCGCACGTACTCAGCAAACCCTTCCGGGTCTTCTGCCTTGCGCCCGGCGCTTCTGTCCGTGTCGATCAGGCCCGGTGCCAGCGTGTTGAGCAGCACATTGTCCCTGGCGTAATCCCGCGCAAGGCTTTGCATGATGTTGTGCTGCGCCGCTTTGGTGGCCGCATAAGCCGTGACGATCTGCTTTGGTTTCAACTGGTTGACCGAGCCAATACTGACCACACGCCCCCATTTGCGCTCTGCCATCACAGGCAGACAGGTTTGCAGCATCTCTAAGGTCGAGCGCACATTAACGTTGAACTGAAATTCCAGATCCTCTGGCGCAAGATCCTCCAGTACTGCGTTTATCTGAGCAGAGGCGTTGATGACCAGAATATCAACTGGCCCCGCCACGGCTTCTGCCTTCTTAATGGCTTCACGCCCCGCTCTGGGAGCGCTCAAGTCCTGTCCAATGGAGTAAGCAGTGCCGCCACCTGCTCTGATCTCCTCCAGCGTGTTGGCACAGGCATCCTGTTTGTGCCCGTGCACCACCACCGTGGCCCCGGCACCTGCAAGCCCCTTTGCAATGGCCGCACCAATCCCGCGACTTGAGCCTGTCACCAAAGCCGTGCGCCCGGTGAGATTAAAGATTTCGTTTGGTGTCCGCATGACAACCTCGCATCCTGAACAATGATGATACGTGCTAAGTCGTTGACTTAAGAAGGTTCCAGCATTGAGCGGTGCACCTTGAAGATGGCCTTGCGCACAGGCGCCCCCTTGCCATCTGGTGCCACCAATGGCCGGTGCAGTTCACCGGGAAAGAACACGGCAAAGTCACGCGGCGCCATGAGGACTATCTTTCTGCGGCAATCTCAGCTGTAAAGGCGACATCCTTATCTGCCATCTTATCCTCGGTGATGGCACCTGCTGGCATGTGGCCGTAACCCAGCACTTCCGTGCCTTCCAGCAGCACCTGAATATCCGCATAATCAGCATGGAACTCTGGCCGACGCTCTTCTATGGGCTGGGTTTGCGCATCCACCACCATCGCGAAAACCTTATCGCCATCAAGATCATAGCGTCCCGCTTCGCGGTCTTCGCTCAAGAACTCTTTGGCCTCTTGCAAAAGCTGCTTCAGCTCCGCGGAGATAAAGGGGATGATCTCCAGATGATCAAGATTTGCACTCAACATGCTAGCATTCCTTCTTGTTTACGTTCGTCACGAGAGCTCTGGCCCGCTGGCGCACCTGATCTGGTGTGTCTCCCGGTTTAAAGAGTGATGACCCGATGCCCGCACCGGCTGCGCCAACCGCCATGTACTGCGCAATATTGTCTGCATCGACGCCACCAACGGGGAGCACACGCGTCCCCTTTGGCAACACGGCAAGCATGGCTTTGATGATGGAGGGTGGGCAGAGTTCTGCCGGAAAGAGCTTGAGCGAATGCGCGCCCAGCTCGGCAGCAGCAAACGCTTCTGTTGGGGTATAAACACCCGGCATCCAATCCATATCGAGCAACTGGCAGGCTTTGCCGACTTCCGCGCTGAAGTTGGGCGCAACGATAAACTGCCCTCCGGCTTCCTTCACAGTCTTCACATTTTCAGCGGTGAGCACCGTGCCTGCGCCAACACTCACCTGATCACCAAACCTCTCTGCAATCAATGAGATGCTCTTCAAGGGATCCGGTGAGTTCAGTGGCACTTCCATAATGTGAATGCCGCCATCAATCAGCGCCTGCGCAATGTCCAAAGCCTCATCCGGCGTCAGCCGCGTAAAATCGCGACCACAGGCGCGGTTTGCATGTATCTATCGAGTGATTTCATTGTTCTTCCTGAAATTATTGGATGAGGTTGAGGGCGCGTGCGACCTGTGCGGCACCAAATGCAGCGGACCCGTGCGGGACGATTTTTGAGGGAGCCCCCAGCATAGAAAAGCCGCGCTGATACAGCTCCGGCAATCTGCCATTGCCGAGGATCCAGAGTGTGTCTTGAGAGGTCACGATGGCTTCGGAAAGTTCTGCTCCGATCAGCAAACCCGAAAGGTAGCAAGCTGCATGTTCCTCCGGCATGCCATCCACCAAAACACGGGAGCGTGCGGAGAATACGCGGTTGAGCAAAGCACCAGCCCCACCTTGCTGCGCACCAATACGGATGCCTTCCTCAAACCAGGAGCAGCCAGCTTCACATGGTGTGCCGCCAAATGCCCCGAGAATGGTGGATTTGGTCAGGGCGCTGAACATCTCTCCTGTGAGATAGGTGCGGAAGCTTTGAATAGCTCCATCCCGAATGATCGTATGTTTGGAATGGGTTCCGGGAATGATCATGGTGGCATCGCGCAGGTTAAAATGAGAGACAGCCCCAAGGATCTCCGTTTCCTCCCCGCGCATCACATCCGCCTCAACCCCTTCTGCTTTGATGCCCGGAATGAACCAGAGCGGCCCTAAATCCGGCAGTGTTACTTGCTTTGTGGCACTGGAAAGGTCACCGGCTGTGGTTGGCAAGGTTGCGTAAGGCACCTCAACCCAGCCGTTGCGAGAGGTGATCATGCCCGAAAGGACGATTGGCAAGTCCGCACGGAACCCCTTCAGGCCCTTAAGGTTATCTCGCAGGACCTCCTCAAACTTTCCGTCACACTGGAGTATCCCTTGCTCTGTCGAGATTTTGTCGAGGATTTCCATTTGGTTGCTGAGAGTGCACGCCCGGAACGAGCTCGTGCCCCAGTCAACCGCAACCAAACTCGCATCTGTCATGATCAGCGCCCCATTTTATCGCAGCATCCAATGAGGAAAGCTGCCTGAGTTATTCGGGTGGGTTAGCTCACCCATGCGCAAACCAATCACAATATTGCTTTTATAGCAACATTAAATCATGCTACAGTTCCGCCTATGCCTTGTGGACCAAGCTGATCGACGTGGTTCAATGCTGGAAAACAGCACAGAAAATGCAGTAATGTTGCTATTGATAACTCATTTGAAGATGGATCAGGTTGGCATTGGCTCGATGATCCGCGATGCGAAGGCAGAGATGGCAACCAAAAGTCCCGCCCAATCCAACAAGAGCATTTCCGATGGCTTCATCGTTTTGCAGGCGCTTGCCTCCTCTGATCGTCCCATGGGGGGACGGGAGTTGGCACGCGTATTGGATATGGAGACCACGCGGGTCAATCGGCTGCTGAAGACCCTGGCATCCATGGATATTCTGCAGCAGACCGCTCAGCGCAAATATGAACCTGGCCCAGGCATGCATGTGCTTGCCGCCCAGAGCCTGCATGCTTCCAGCCTGCTGCGCCACTCCATGGACGCGCTGGAAACGCTGACTTCCACTGGTCTGATTGTGGCACTTGGGGTTTTGTGGCGGGATCAGGTGGCTTACCTTTACCACCGCACGCCGGGCATGTCCGCCGGTGACGCTCTGGGCCGTATCGGATCACGTCCTGCCACCATGACCGGTGTAGGCATGGCACTGCTCGCCGCAAAAACGGACGAAGAGATAATAAGTCTTTATGCCGGGCGAGATATCCCCGGTTACCCCGAAGGACCGGAGGCGCTGATGGACCGCATCACCACCATCCGCCGCCAGAACTACGCTTACGTGGAGGTTCAGCCCGACACCCTCGGCAAAGCCAACGACATCCACCAAACCATCGCCACCACCCTAGGCACTCCCACCACCGCCGCCCTAGCCCTCTCCGGCTGGATCCCCGAGCCAAGCACCGAAGAGCTGATGAAACTGCTGAGAGGGTGTAAGGAGGTGATTGAGGGAAATATGGAAAATCTATCTAAATCAGATAGATAGCCCCTTATCCCAATAAGGTCGATCACTGCCGATTTGTTCGGAGACGAAGTCTATGAAGACGCGGGTTTTGGTGGGGAGATATTTTCGGTTGGGGTAGACGGCGTACATGGTTTGGGTTGGGAGAGTGTAGTTGGGCAGGACTTGGGTCAGGGCTCCAGATCTTAGATACTCTCCTGCTGCGAAGGTTGTTAGCCGGCCAATACCGCAGCCACCGAGAACTGCAGTAGTGAGAGCATCTCCGTTGTTGACCTGGTAATTACCTGAAGTTTCTACTCTTATTTGCCCTTCTGCCCCCTCCAGTGTCCATTCATGTTGGTCACTGAAGTAAACGTAGTGCAGGCAGTTATGGGTCTGTAGGTCTTGCGGCGTTGTTGGGGTACCATGTTTCTCAAGGTACTGAGGAGAAGCTGCTAACACGTTATGGCATGGAGCTATTTTTCTAGCGATGAGGGATGAATCCTTTAAGCGCCCTCCTCTGATGGCGAGATCGAAGCCGCCGTCGACCAGATCAACTGTTCGGTCATCCATAATCATATCGACGCTGATTTCTGGGTTTAATTTCAGAAATTTAGGTATCAGTGGTGCGATGTGAAGTCGGCCAAAGGTCATGGGAACATTGATTTTAAGCCGCCCCTTTGGCTTGCCCTGCATTTGGGCGACAGCACTCTCAGCCTCTTTCGCAGCTTCCAGAGCATCAACAGCGCGGGCGTAGTAGAGCTCTCCCGCTTCCGTCAGGCTGATGTTGCGGGTCGAACGGTTGAGAAGACGTGCGCCAAGATACTCTTCTAAAAGGGTAATTCTCTTACTGACAGCAGATTTCGAGACACCCAGCTCACGTGCAGCGGCTGCAAAGCCTTGATGTTCCACGACCATCACGAAGACAGGTAAAGCGCTTATCTGATCCATTCACTAAGCCTCAACGTTCTCTTTTTCTCACCAATTAGTTTCCTAACTAACAGATTATCACAAACTAAGAAACG
Source organism: Pseudovibrio denitrificans JCM 12308 (assembly GCF_001310815.1). Taxonomy (GTDB): domain Bacteria; phylum Pseudomonadota; class Alphaproteobacteria; order Rhizobiales; family Stappiaceae; genus Pseudovibrio; species Pseudovibrio denitrificans. The sequence continues at coordinate 213,722 of NZ_BAZK01000009.1, read as the reverse complement.
AACTAGGTTCTCTAAAGAAGCAGAGGACAAAGTTATGACTATGATGCTCATTGATGGGCAGTTGCGGGAGAAACCCAAGGGCAGTGATGGACAACACCATCAGCTCAGCAGCGACATCCGCAACTGGATTGAGGCTGATAGCACAGCTCCATTTCCAGCAGAGGTAAACCGCTATCATCTTTACACCTCTCACGCGTGCCCTTGGTGTCATCGTGTGATGGTGATGCGTGCTCTGATGGGACTAGAAAATGTTATATCTGTCAGCGAGATGCATCCGTTCCGGGATGATACAGGCTGGCGGATTGACCCAGCTTTGTTTGATGAAACCGCCGGTGTCCCAAAGGATACATTTCTTTATGAAGCCTATTTGCGGGCTAACCCAATCCACACTGGTCCTATCAGCGTTCCGCTTCTGATTGATAAAAAAACGGGCCAGATTGTCAGCAATAACTCTGCTGACATCATGCAGATGTTGAACAAATCCTTTGGTGCTTTTGCAGGCTCATCTGCTGACTTTTATCCTGCCGAGCTGGCAGGCCAAATTGATCAGCTTGCCGATTACATCCAAACCCATGTGAATTCAGGAGCTTACAAGGCGGGCTTTGCCTCTACTCAAGCAGCTTATGACGAAGCCGTTCGTGCTCTGTTTGACGCTCTTGATGTTCTTGACCAGCGTTTGGAACGACAGAGATACTTGCTCGGCGACAGTTTGACGGAGGTCGACTGGAAGCTGTTTGTCACGCTCATTCGCTTTGATGCGGTGTATGTCACTCATTTCAAAACTGACCTGAAGCGCCTTTCAGATTTCTCAAATCTCAGTCCCTACCTGCGAGAGCTTTACCAGATCCCGGGCATTGCAGGGACGGTGAACTTCCAACGCATGCGGGAACACTATTTCCGCAGCCATCTTCATTTGAATCCCAACGGCATTGTTTCGATAGGCCCGCAAGTCGACCTGAGTAAACCCCATGGTCGTGAACATGTCGGTGTCTATCAGAAAGGAGCGGCCTGATGACAGGTAACGCGATTTCTTCACAGACTGATAAACATAAGAATCCAACTGGTTACATCATCCTGATCGGTGCGTTGGTAGGCGTGAACTATGCCAGTGCAAAGCTTGTCACCCAGGCGGGCGTGACTGCCTTGAGCGCAACATTGGCGCAACTTCTATTGGCAGGCTTGTTTCTGTATCTTCTTCTCCGATTGAAGCGAGAGCGGCTTTCCTTCAGACGCGAACACATTAAGTACTACATCCTTAATGGCTTCCTCGGGATCACGGTGCCAACTCTGATCGCTTATTGGGTGTTGAAGTATATTCCTGCCTGGCTGCTGACTGTTCTGGTTACTTTGTCACCTTTGATCACTGCCGGCCTGACATCTCTGGTAGAGCGGAAGCTGATCGCCCCCCAGCGTCTGTTGGGCATCACTATTGGGCTTGCTGGTATTAGCCTCGTTACTTTTAGCAGCGTACAGGAAGGACAATTTGATCCGATATGGATCCTGTTTGGCGCCGCAATGCCTTTGTCCCTGGCGATTGCAAATATCTATCGCAACAAGGCCTTTCCGCGAGATACGACATCTATAGCGTCGCCAGTGGCACCATGTTTTCTCAGGTGCTGTTGCTGCTGCCAGCTTTGCTTTTGATTGATGATCCAACCGCCGCTGCCGGACCTATGACTGCCGTTTGGTGGATCGTATTGGGCATCGGGTTGCTCACTGCTGGCAGCTATGCGCTGACCTTCTTTATTCAAGACAGGACAGATAGTGTCGGCTTCAGTCAAGTCGGTTATTTCGCGACGATATCCGGTGTTCTTGTTGCTGCTCTGGTGTTCGCAGAGCCAATCGGCCCGGTCATCTTTGTCGCCATCGCAGTTCTGTTTGTCGGCCTCGCCTTAACAAATGGCCACCTTCAACTGCCACTACTCCGCAGATCAAACTCCCAAAACAACTGATAAATCCCGCTCCCTTGAGATATAATGAAAGGACGCCCCATGACTATTGTTAGCAAAACTCCCCTGAACGCTCGAGACTTTGCAGAGCAACTCTATAAAGCTGTCGATTCATTGAATGCAGACGCTGTTGGAGCGTTTCTATCACCAGATGTGCGCTTCCAACTTGGCAACTTCAATGAGATTGTTGGGTATGCAGCCGTCGTTGACGCGAATGCAGCGTTCTTCAAGTCGATCTCGGCGATGTCTCATACACTTAAAGACAGCTGGGCTTTTGAAGATACAGTCATATGCACCGGTGAGGTGCATTACATCCGGCACGACAAAAGCACGCTTCAAATCCCCTTCTCAGCAGTTTTGAAACTAGAAGATGTTCTGATCTTTGACTATCAAGTCTACGTGGATGTCTCTCCTTTATAGGAGAATCTACACACTACCCTTTGATTGTCAGTAGTTAGCACGATGCAAGGTTTGCCTTATTGCATCGTGCTTTTTTGTCTGCGCAGTTGCCTCAGCTTAAAAGCTGCTTTCTAACTCACAACTCCCCTGCTTCCTCCAGTACCTTCCTCGCACTGCGGAAGCAGTCTACTCCGGCGGGGACGCCGGCGTAGATGGCTACGATGTGGCAGGCCGCGCGGATTTGTTCTTTGGTGACGCCGTTGCGCAGTGCGCCTTTGCAGTGGAGTTCCCATTCGTGCATTTTGCCGAGGGCACCGATCATGGCCAGGTTCATAAGGCTGCGGGTTGGGGCATCGATGGCGTCATCTCCCCAGCCAAAGCCCCAGCACCATTCGGTCATGGCTTCCTGAAACGGACGGTTGAAATCGTCCGCTTTTGCTAGATTGGCTTCTACGTAGTCAGCGCCAAGTGTAGCCTTGCGTTGCTCAAGGCCTTTTTCAAACCGGTCAGACATGTACAATTTCTCTCTTAAACGCTGATACAGATGTATTTGATCTCGACATAATCTTCGATGCCGTACTTGGAGCCTTCACGGCCAAGGCCGGATTGCTTGACGCCGCCAAATGGAGCCACTTCAGTCGAGATCAGGCCGGTGTTCACGCCAACCATGCCGTACTCCAGCTCTTCTGCCACTTTGTAGACCGTAGACAGATCATTGCTGTAGAAATAAGAGGCCAGCCCGAACTCGGTGTTGTTGGCCGCTTCAATGGCTTCATCGATTTCCTTAAAGCGGAACAGAGGTGCCAGAGGGCCGAAGGTTTCTTCTCTTGCTACTTCCATTTTGCTGGTGACATCAGATAGGACGGTTGGTTGGAAGAAAGTACCGCCTTTCTCGCTGCGACCACCGCCACAAACGACCTTTGCGCCATTTTCAAGCGCGTTGCGGATGTGGGTTTCCACCTTTTCGACGGCTGCATCTGTGATGAGCGGGCCAATGGTGACGCCTGGCTCGAAGCCATCGCCAACTTTCATGTTGCACACGGCTTCTGCCAGTTTTTTGGCAAAAGCGTCATAGACACCATCCTGCACGTAAATGCGGTTGGAGCAGACGCAGGTCTGGCCGGCATTGCGGAATTTGGAGATCAGTGCGCCTTCAACGGCCTTATCCAGATCCGCATCGTTGAACACGATAAACGGGGCGTTGCCGCCGAGCTCCAGTGAGAGCTTTTTTATCTGGTCCGCGCTCTGACGCATGAGGATACGGCCCACATTGGTGGAGCCGGTGAAACTGATTTTCTGGACAATCTCGTTGCTGCACAGCTCTTCGCCGACTGCAACAGCATCGGTGGATGGCAGAATGCTCAGCACACCTTTGGGGATCCCCGCCTGTTCGGCCAACAATGCGAGGGCAAGAGCTGAGAGCGGAGTTTCGTCAGCAGGCTTCACGATCATGGCACAGCCAGCAGCCAGAGCTGGCGCAGCTTTGCGGGTGATCATGGCATTCGGGAAGTTCCATGGAGTAATCGCACCAACAACACCAACCGGTTGTTTGATCACCATAATACGCTTGTCTTCTTGATGGCCCGGAATGGTATCACCATAAACGCGTTTAGCTTCCTCGGAGAACCACTCGATGAAGCTGGCACCGTAAAGGATCTCGCCTTTAGACTCCGCCAAAGGTTTGCCCATCTCTGCGGTCAGAATCGCAGCGAGATCATCGGCATTTTCAATGAGAAGGTCGAACCAGCGGCGCAGGATCTGGGAGCGCTCTTTGCCGGTGCGCTTGCCCCATGCTTTTTGGGCAACTTTCGCCGCGTTGATGGCATCAACAACATCCTCGCGGGAGCAATCGGCTACGTTGGCAATCAGCTCTCCCGTCGAAGGGTTGTTGACCGCGAACGTCTTCTGGCGCGAAACAAAGCCGCCATCAATATAAGCACCGGATTGCAGCAGGTTGGGGTTGTTGAGCTTCAGGTCCATGGTGACACCTTTTGTCTTTCCTTGTAATCACGCTGGTTTTCATCACGCCGTAAAAGAATGGGGACCAGAAGATTTGGCCCCCATACTGTTCAATTTCCGTTAAATCGGGTCAGGCTCGTAGTTCCCGATCAAGCGTTGTGCCATCCGGCGCCAGCTTTTTGTGCTCATCTGCGATTGCACTCGGGTCCTGCATCAGAGACTTCACGATGCCCCATGCCATCAACACAACCAGTGCACTGATCGGCAGAGCCGCCGCGATTGCTGCCGTTTGCAAAGCAGACAGACCACCGGCAACCAACAAGGCTGCAGCGACAACACCCTGAGCAACACCCCAGATGACGCGGTGCTGTTTTGGTGGGTGCGCGTTGCCCATGGACAGGATGGTGGTAATCACCAAAGTGCCGGAATCAGAGGACGTGATGAACCATGTGGCCAGCAGGAAGGTGGTCAGCGCCGCAATCAGCCAGCTGATGGTGCCGTTGGAGGTCATCTGCTCAATGGTGCCATAGAGCGCGCCGCCAAGGTTCCAGCTGTTTACGGTGTCGATCAGACCTGCAGTGCCTACACCGCCCGGAGCATTCATCTCGATGAAGAGTGCGTTGCCGCCGAAGATGGTAATCCAAAGGAAGGCCATCACAGTTGGGACAAGCATCGCGCCGAACATGAACTCACGGATGGTACGACCACGGCTGATGCGTGCGATGAACATGCCCACGAATGGTGCCCAAGACAGCCACCAGCCCCAGTAGAACATGGTCCAGCCACCCTGCCACTTCACATCGCCCGGCTCGCTTGCAGTCCAGAAACCCATGGACAGGAAGTGAGACATGTAATCGCCGACGGATGTCAGGAAGAAGCTTGCAAGCCACTGAGATGGACCAGCGAGAGCAAAGAACAGGATCAAAATCAGCGTCAGAGCAATGTTCCACTCAGACAGGATACGGATGCCTTTGCCAATACCGGACACAGCAGAGAGCGTTGCGATGATGGAGATACCAATCACCAACCCAATCTGGGTAAGGGTACCCGGATCAATGCCAAACAGCACGTTCAGACCGGCTGCCATCTGGTTTACGCCAAGGCCCATAGAGGTCGCGATGCCGAAAACGGTGCCGAAAACTGCCAGCAGATCAACAGCATGACCAGCAGGACCGTAGATGCGCTCTCCGAGTATCGGGTAAAGGGCACTGCGGAACGTCAGTGGCAATTTTTTGCGGAATGAGAAGTACGCAAGGCAGAGACCAGTGATGGTGTAGATGGCCCAGCCATGCAGACCCCAGTGGAAGTTGGTCACGCGCACAGCATCCACTGCACGGTCCATGTTCATCTCGGTATGGCCAGCCATATCCGCGAATGGGTTATTCGGGTAGCCCCAGCCTGCGGAGTTGTCAAAGTAGAACAGCGGTTCTGCAACCCCGAAGAACATGATGCCAATAGATACACTTGCGGAAAACAGCATTGCAAACCATGCGAAATTGCTGAATTCCGGACGTGCATCATCATCGCCCAGACGGATGGAGCCGAAGCGGCTGACCATCAGGCCGATACAGATGAAGAAGATGATCATGACTGATGAGATGTAGTACCAGCTCAGCGCTGTCTCAACCCAGCTACGTACCGCCCCATACAGCTGGCCTGCATAATCAACGTTCAGAATTGTAAACACAACGAATGCCGCAACCATTGCTTTGGCCGCAATCGACATTCCGTTATGAAGCCCCTTAAAGAGACCGGTTTCAGCAACACTCAGTTCTCCCTGAGCTTGCTTGTTATCGGTAGCCATCGTTCCCTCCCTGGCTATGTTCGGGCGTATTGCCCGTGCCGGGTTCCACTCCGGCTTATCTACAGCCCCATTTGCTGGGGTTATGGATGGGGTTCTCCTTTGTCTCAGCGCATCACGAATGGATCCGGGATCGGATCGTCTGACGTGCGCAGCCAGACTGTTTTGACTGTTGTGTAATCCAGCGCCGCCTGCAGCCCGCCTTCACGGCCATGGCCGGAGAGGCCTTGCCCCCCAAACGGAGCAACTGGCGAAACAGCGCGATAAGTGTTGACCCAAACGATGCCTGAGCGGATGCCTTTCACCATACGGTGGGCACGGGTCAGGCTTTTTGTGAAAATGCCGGAAGCCAACCCAAACTTCGTGTCATTAGCCATCTGCAGAGCTTCAGCCTCTGTCTCAAAGGTGAGGACAGAAAGCACCGGACCAAACAGCTCGGTTGTCACGCAAGGGGCATTCGGCACTTCTGAGCAATCCAGAATGGTTGGCGGGAAGTAGAACCCGTCCCGCTCACAATCTACACCGCCTGTCAGCAGTTTGGCGCCAGCGTCCACGGAGGCTTTGATCACAGCGTTGATGTGATCGCGCTGACGTTGACTGCACAAAGGCCCAACCTCAGTTGCCATATCCTGCGGATGGCCAATGACAACGGCTTCAGCTTTCGCTTTCAAGCGTGCCAGAAATTCATCCTTGATGCTCTTTGCGATGATCAGACGAGAGCCTGCAACACAGCTTTGCCCGGTTGCCGCAAAGATGCCGGAGATCTGTGCATTGACCGCACTGTCGATATCCGCATCCTCAAACACGATGAACGGAGACTTTCCGCCCAGTTCCAGCGAGGTGCTAGCGAGGTTTTCTGCGGAATTGCGAACGATATGCTTGGCAGTTTCTGGCCCACCTGTGAAGGCTACATGAGCAACGGATGGGTGTGATGTGAGCACCTGACCGCATTCCGGACCAAAGCCAGTGATGATGTTGACAACGCCTTTCGGGAAGCCAGCTTCTTCAATCAGTTTGGCAAACTCAAGAAGCGGTGCCGGGCCTTCTTCTGATGCTTTCACAATCAGCGTACAGCCAGCAGCAAGCGCCGGACCAATCTTAACTGCAGACAGGAAAAGCTGGTTGTTCCAGGGAACAATCGCCGCCACAACGCCAACAGGCTCACGGCGCAGCCAGACTTCCATATCCTGCTTGTCGATTGGCAGGTGAGCACCTTCAATCTTGTCTGCCAGACCAGCATAATACCGATAGTAATCCGCCACATACGCCACTTGCGCAGAGGTTTCGCGGATGATCTTGCCGGTATCCTGCGTTTCCAGCTGAGCCAGTTTTGGTGCATTGGCTTCAACCAGATCTGCCAGTTTGTAGAGCAGCTTACCGCGCTGTGTTGCGGTCAGGCCGCTCCAGCTCGGATCAAAGAAAGCCCGTTCAGCGGCAGTAACCGCCCGGTTGACATCCTCTGTCCGCGCCTCAGGCATTTCTGCCCAAGGCTGACCGGTTGCCGGATCCAGACTTTGAAACTGTGCTGAACCCTCTTCAAAACGACCATCGATATAGTGCAGGAAGCGTTTCATCATGCATCCTTTTGGAAAGCAGGCATTACTTCGTTGATGAAGCGTTCAAGAGACGCTTTCTTACGCTCAAACGACATGCCGCTATCAATCCAGAATGAGTACTCGTCATAGCCAAGGTCTTCGTAGTGCTTGAGGCGCTCGATAACCTTCTCAGAGGTGCCAATCACGTTGTTGGTGCGCATCTGCTCTGCGCTGTAGAACGGATGGTTCGCAATATCTTCGTCACTCAGCGGCTCAATGAGACCCTGTGTGATTGGACGCTCGTTTTTGAACCATGCACCGAAGTAGTTGTAGAAACGGTTGATCTCTTCAGCACCCTGCTGAACATCCGCATCATCTCCGCCAACATACGTGTGGCGCAGCAGCATGATCTTTGGACGTGGAACGGATGGGCTCTTCTCACAAGCATCGTTGAAGCGCTCCATGAGGCTTTCAACTTCATCATCACCGTTCCAAAGCGGGGTCACCTGAACGTTACAGCCGTTTGCAACTGCAAAGTCATGGGAGTTTGGATCACGAGCCGCCACCCAGATTGGCGGGTGAGGCTGCTGCATTGGCTGCGGCGCAGAGGTGGTTTTCGGGAACTGCCAATACTCACCTTCATGGGTGTAGTCGCCTTCCCAGAGCTTCTTGACCGCAGGCACCAGCTCACGCATGCGCTGACCGGCTTCCCATGCATCAAGACCTGGCATCATCCGCTCATATTCGAAGCTGTAAGCACCACGAGCGATACCCAGCTCAAGACGGCCGTCCATAATGATGTCCGCCATAGCAGCTTCGCCAGCCAGCTTGATTGGATGCCAGAAGGGCGCGATGACTGTTCCAGTTCCAAGACGTACATTTTCAGTCCGCCGTGCCAAGTCTACAAGATTGATGAAAGGGTTAGGCGCAATGGTGAAGTTCATGCCATGGTGTTCACCAGTCCAGATCGCATGCATGCCGCCTTTGTCAGCGATCTCACAGAGCTGCAGAAACTCGTCATAGAGTTTTTGCTGACTTTCGTCTGCTGAAATACGTTCCAGATGGATGAATAGTGAAAATTTCATGGCTTACTCTCCCAGTGCGATTTTGCGCACTTCGCCGCTTTCCTGATTTCCAAAATAAATGCCGAAGTTGCCCTTTTGCGCCTCTCTCGCAAATCGGGTGAGCATTGTTTGCGTTGCTGAATCTTTCACCCGTGCCAGCACGTCGTCCGTCAGCGACAGGAAGCTCCCGACTTTGCTGTCTCCCTCGCCAGCGCTGCAGTGAAAGGCCAGATGCTGGGCATTTGCGCTCTCATCCTCATAAACGGAGTAGATAAAGCCAACGGAAGAAGGAATCCCGGCTTCTTCCAGGAGCGCAGCAAGTTCTTTTGTAGGGGTGCCTTTGCTGGCCGTGCGACTTGGCAAACGCAGTTGCCCAGCATCATCTTCAAGAAACAGCAGTTTGCCGTCTCGTTCCAAAAGCGCGCTGATGATGGTCTCACTGTCCACCTGAATGGAGCTGACTTCCTGTGTCGCCGTAAAGTAGGCGCCACGGGCATAGCCCAGACCATTGGCAACGCCAGTATCAAACGCTTTCACTTCACCAATCAGGATCGCATGATCACCCGCATCAACCACATTGTGCATGGAGCAATCGAACCATGCAGCCACATCGGAGATGACTGGTGCACCATTTGGCCCAACCTTCCAGTCCACAGTCGCAAAGCGGTCTTCAACGCGGCTTGCGAAGGTGTTGGACACATCCTTCTGAGTCTCAGCCAGGATATTAACGGCGAAACCGGATGCATTTGTCAGCGCATCATAATTGCTGGAACTCTTTGCAAGACACACCAGCAGCAATGGCGGGTCCAGAGAAACACTTGAGAAGGAGTTCGCGGTAAAGCCAAGCGGTTCACCATCTGCTCCATGGGCTGTCACTACCGTAACGCCGGTCAGGAATGTCCCAAACGCATTCCTCAAACTCCGTGGGTCCATGGCTGTCATCGGGTAGATCTCCCTTTCTATCCGTTTGTTCTTATTGGTTGTTTCAACCAGCTCGCCATCGCGGCGTTGACTTGTTCCGGTGCCGTCAGGTTGACCATGTGACGGTGACCTTCAATGATGCAGACAATGCCGTCCTGAGCAGCCTGCGCCATATCCACGGCCATTTCCTTGGTCGAGTTCGGATCACCATCGCCCGTCAGCAAAAGAGCGGGACACCGGATCTCTTCCCATTTGTCGGCATAGGTTGCATCACCATGTGCAAACGCATTGTAAGTGATCGCATATCCAACCGGATCTACCTCCCGCAGCCAGTTGCCGACCTGTTCCTTGGCGTTCAACTCAACATCACTGTTGCCGAACCAGCGGCTCAGCGGACCATCGATGTTGATATTGCCCTGTGCAATCTCCTTGGCCCGCGCTTGCACAGCACTGCGGGCTTCAGGTGTTCTGCGGTAAACGCCGTTCAACAAAGCAACGCGTTTTACGCGTTCTGGATGCGTTGCTGCGTAACCACCGCTGATCAACGCGCCCATGGAGTGACCCGCCAGATTTACCTGCTCAAATCCCAGCGCGCTGATCACAGCGTGGAGCCACTCTACGTAGTCCTCCAGCTGAGAGCCTTGAGGAAGCGCAGTGCTTCCTCCGTGCCCTGGCATATTCACAGCAATCACGCGGTGCGTTTTGGCAAAGAACTCGACCTGCGGACCCCAGGAGGCGTCCTGCATGCCAACGCCGTGCACCAGCACGAGCGGCTCGCCTTCGCCTACTTCGCGGTAGCAGACGGTACCTTTAGGATGTGACAGCTGCAGGGTTGTCAACGTCATGTCCCAGCTCCTTAAGGTCCTGATAACGATCACCAATCCGGTGGTGCGGACGGCCTGCCAGAGAAGCGCCCAATGCAATCACGATCTCATCCGGGGCCGGTGCATCCGGAATAGCCAGCTGAATGGTCAGGTAATGCGAACGACGTCCACCATCGTTCTTGTCCATCAGCGGAATCATGATCGGCGCATTGGCACCAGCGCGAGTGTTGCAGAACGCCAGATATGTTTTAGCGCCAACTGCTTCGCGGTAAAAATTGCCAAACTGCAGCGTGTGAATGAGCGCAGAAGCATGCTCCACTTCACCGTTCACACCAACAACAGCCGCTTTGCCATAGCCTTCAACTGCTTCGCCAGAACCGGCAAAGTTGATGATCATGTCTGTCAGCAGTTTGCCAACATCCGGCGCAACATCATGGATGCCCGGGCGAAGATCCTCAACGAAGCCCTGTCCGGCCCATGGGTTCTTGATGACAGCCACAGCAGCAATCATCCGCAAAGGTACCTCTGCTTTTTTGCCACCCTCAATCAGCGTGTCTTCCACATGAAGAAGCGTCTTGCGTATTTCTGCCGGCATTTGATCTTCCGTTCATTCCACTCACAAAATCGATGGTGATAAGATGGTATACCATAATACCGAATGTCAATACCTTCTTGCGAATGAAGTAAACGCGGGCTAGATTGCGTCCATGATCGAGACTGCAAATAATCCTTTGAAGATTGAGCGTCCAACAATGACGCTTCGCGATATGGCCCTTGAAAAAATGCGGGCCGCTATCATTGCCGGGCACTTCCAGTCTGGGGACCGTCTGGTGGAACGTCCTTTGTGCGACCAGCTAGGCGTAAGTCGCTCAGTTGTAAGGGAAACCATCCGTTACCTCGAAGCTGAGGGGCTGGTTGAAATCCTACCAAACAAAGGCCCGATCGTTGCAAAACTGGATTGGGAAAACGCGCAGCAGATCTATGAAATCCGCATGCTTCTGGAGACCAGCGCCGCACAGAAATGCGCAGAACTGGCCAAAGATGGGGATAAGAAAAAACTCGGCAAAGCCTCGGCCAGCTCAAATCCGCGTATAGCAGCGGCGAGACCAATGATCTGTTTGAGGCAACAACTCTGTTTTATCAGTGTATTTTCGAGATCAGCGGACAGAACGTGGCATGGGAAGTTGTTCAGCGACTCAACGGTCGCATCAGCCGCCTACGTGCAATGACATTGGGAACCCGTGACCGTCATGAAGCCGGGTACAAGCGGATGGAAAAAATCTACTCTGCGATCGATTCCAACGATGCTGATGCAGCAGCCGCAGCCATCAAGGTGCACCTGACAGAAGCAGCCAACATCGCCAAAACCCTTCTGACTGCAGAGCTGAGCAAGAGCGAAAAATAAATGCCAAAAGCCTATTGGATTGCCCACGTCACAGTGACTGACGCTGAGGCTTATGCTGACTACACAAAGGCCGCCCCTGCCGCCTTCCAAAAATACGGCGCCCGCTTTCTAGCCCGCGGCGGCAAAACCGAACACCTGGAAGGCACCGCCCATCCCCGCAACGTGGTCATCGAGTTCGACACCATGACCCAAGCCCTCGCCTGCTACCACTCCCCCGAATACCAACAAGCCAAATCCCACCGAGCCCACGCTGCTTTCGCGGATATTTTGATTGTAGAGGGGATGTAGTAAGGCGGAAAGCGATCAACATCGTTGTTGTCGTTGCTTTCGCGGTCTTCCTACCCCAACTTTGCCCTGTCATGGGGATGGCTATAGTCAACCTCTGGCCCAACCGGCACTATACCTGTTGGGTTTATTGTTGCGTGGCTGGTGTAGTAGTGCGCTTTGATGTGGTGGAGGTTGACGGTTTTGGTGATACCCGGTTGTTGGAAGAGATCTCGAAGGTAATTGGATAGATTCGGGTAATCCTGTATCCGCCGCAGATTACATTTGAAGTGTCCCACATAGACAGGATCAAAACGTACCAGCGTCGTAAACAGTCTCCAGTCCGCTTCCGTGATAGTCGCTCCAGTCAGATACCGATATTTCGCAAGCTTGCTTTCGAGCCAGTCCAGTGTCTCGAACAAAGGATACAAAGCTTCCTCGTAGGCGGCTTGTGTTGTTGCGAACCCGGCTTTGTAAACGCCATTGTTGACTGTGGTGTAGATGCGGTCATTCAGAGCATCAATCTCGGCCCTCAAAGCTTCAGGGTAGTAATCGCCTGATTTCGCTCCAACATCATCAAAAGCGGAATTGAACATCCGAATAATCTCGGAGGATTCGTTGGAGACGATCGTGTTGTTCTCTTTGTCCCAAAGGACAGGGACCGTCACACGGCCTGAGTAGTCCGATTGAGCTGCGGTATAGACCTGATACATGAACTTAGCATGGTTGATGGTATCCGGCTGAACGCCTTCCCCTTCTTCGAAGGTCCATCCATTCTCAGCCATATGCCAATGGACGACGGACAATGAAATCATCTCCTCAAGGCCTTTGAGGCTTCGAAAAATCAGAGTTCTGTGAGCCCATGGGCATGCGAGTGAAACGTAAAGGTGATAGCGACCCGCTTCTGCTTTAAACCCGGCTTTCCCACTGGGGCCAGGTTGACCATCTGAGGTGACCCAGTTTCGAAACTGAGACGCTTTGCGCTCAAATCGCCCACCCGCTTTAGAGGTGTCATACCAACGATCAACCCAGCGTCCATCCTGAAGCAAACCCATGATTTAAACCTCTTTCCAGTTGCAAAACCAAAGTGCAGTGCGCAAAAATCGGAACTCCGTCAGGGCCATACACGCACTGCTTGAGAGATAAAATCAGAAATACCAAAAGGACGCCAATCACGCTTTTGCGTTCGGCTGATGAGCTCCAGACCGAAGAGCTAACCCAAATATTCCTTCAATGCCGGTGGAGGATTGTCCAGCAGTTCTGTGGTTTCGGCGGGGGGATGGACTGTGCTGCCTGCAACCAGCATGGCTTGGCTGGTGATGCGGCGGGCGTCTTGTGGGTCGTGGCTGACCATCATGAGCGTAGTGCCTGTCTCAGTTGCTAGCTCTGCAACCAGATCCAGCATTTCGGCCTTCAAGGCTGGGCCAAGTGCGGCGAAGGCTCATCAAGCAGAAGCAGGTCGCGGTGTTGCACGAGCACACGGGCGAGCGCAACGCGGCTTTGTTGACCGCCAGACAGTTCAGCAGGTTTACGTGTTCCCATCCCGGCAAGGCCAACCCGCTCCAGTGCAGCTGAAACTTGAGCCTGTTCTGTTTTTGAGAGTTTACCGCTTGGACGCAGACCAAGTGCTGCATTCTGCTCAGCTGTAAGGTGCGGAAAGAGGTTGCCATCCTGAAACAACATAGCAATTGGGCGTTTGCCCGGAGCCAGCTCTGTCAGATCCTGTCCCATCCATGAGACGTGACCCTTAGAGATCTGGCGAAAACCGGCGATTGCTTCCAGCAAGGTCGATTTACCTGCACCTGAAGGGCCAATCACGGCAACACTGCTACCAGCTTCCATGCTGACATTTGCGTGCAGCTGAAAGGCGCCATTGGCGATTATGCAAGACTCAAGCTTCAGCATGCCAGCGTCCTCCTCGGTCTAAGAGCCAGAATAAAGACATGGACAGCACCAGTAACAACAGCGCGCCACCTGCCGCCGCTTCCATCTTATAAGCGCCCATGAGGCGATAGATCTGCAAAGGCAGTGTTGCAATCTCCGGGTCAGCGAAAAGAGCAATCACACCTAGATCGCCCATGGAAAGCGCGGCAGCAAGGCCTGCAGCAAAGCCAATCTGTGGCCTCATGCGCGGAATGAAAACACGCGTGAAGAACACCCAGCCTTCCATATCCAGAGACAGCGCCAGACGTCCATGACGTGAAACAGTATCCTTCGCAGCCGGAACCAGAATACGCAGGGCGAACGGCAGGGCCATGGCTGCGTTAACCAGCGCAGTGACAGGGAGCGCTAGATCTGTCGGGTTTGCCCAGGGGCGGATGATGATGAACAGCCCCGTGCCGATCACCAATGGAGAAGCAGCAAGGCCAAGAATGCCTGCAAGTTCTACAGGGCTGTGCCTTCTAACAGCAATGGCTGCAGCCATCGGTAACGCAAGCAACAACAGAATGATCGTGCTGGCTGAGGCCACTCCAACCGAAATCAATGCAGATTTGATCACTAAGAATGGCAGTGAGAAAAGACCTGCGACACCTGAGAGCGCAACAGCGCTGAGTGGCAGAAGCAGGAAGACCGCGGCGAGTATGATCCAGAAACTATCGAGGATAGGCGTACCACCATCCCAGCGTTGGATGGCTCTGTCCAAGCCGGCACCAAAACCTTCACCACGGGAAAGCTTCAGAGCTGCAAAAGCAGCTGCAGCTGTCAGCGCCAATTGCAGGGCAGAGAGCAGAGCGGCGCGCCCGAGGTCAAAATCATAGGTAAAAGCCTGATAAATCGCCAGCTCTATCGTTGTCGCGCGGGGACCGCCACCAAGAGTGAGTGCAACCGCAAAACTGGTGAGGCAAATGGCAAAAATCACGACTAGTGCGCCGGGCAAAATGCGTTTGAGCATGGGAAGTTCGATCAGACGAAACAAAGACCAGCCGTGGCATCCCAGCTGAGCCGCAAGGCGAAACCGTTCAGACGGCACCTCTTGCCATCCCTGTAATATGAGGCGCGTTGCTAATGGTAGATTGAAGAAAACGTGAGCCAGCACAACACCGTGCAGGCCATAGATGCGGATGGGAGATGCGCCGAAGTAAACCAATACCTCTGAGATCCAGCCGGAACGTCCAAAAACCTGCAATAGACCAAGAATGGCGACAATAACCGGAAGGATGAACGGGGCGCCAAGCAAGGCAATCAACAGGCTGCGGCCCTTAAACCGACGGCGTGCCAGCGCGCGTGCAACAGGCACCGCCAACCCTACGCTGATCACGGCTGAAAGCACGGCTTGTGTGAGCGTAAACTTAAGTGCTGCCCAATCTGAAGAAGAAAAACCATGCCCGGCCTCAGCACGCAGCGCAACAGCAGCCAGCGTGCCAAGAATGAGTGCCGCGACGAGCAATGCCGCGGCAACTCCGGGAAGCGAGCTTACTGGCTGAGCGCTTCGAGCCATTCCGGCAGAGCCTCACGTCGTGCAGCAACTGCATCTTCAGGTGCAAGGAGCAAAGCCTTTTCAGGTGTTTGCAAGGTTTCGAAACCTGCTGGAAGACCGCTTGCAGGTGTAACTGCTGGGTACATCCAGTTGGTTGTTGGAATGATGCTCTGGAATGCGTCAGAAACCATGAAGTTCAGGAACTTGTCTGCCAGCTCCGGCTGATCGGTGCCAGCAAGTTTCGCTGCCACTTCCACCTGCATGTAATGGCCTTCATCAAATGCAGCGGTGGTTTTGCTGTCATCTTCCTCGGCAATCAGGTGATAAGCCGGAGACGTGGTGTAGCTGAGCACCATGTCCGCTTCCCCATCTAGGAAGAGGCCATAGGCTTCAGACCAACCTTTGGTAACTGTCACGATATTATCGGAAAGCCCAGCCCAGATATCCGCAGCTTCATCGCCATAAGCAGACTTTACCCAAAGCAGCAGGCCAAGGCCCGGAGTGGAAGAGCGTGGATCTTGAATGAGGATCTTGGTGTCACTCTCGGCCAGCTCGCGGAAACTGGAAGGAACCGTTGCGCCCTTCTTATGCACAAAAGCGAAATAGCCCCAGTCGTAAGGCACAAAGGTCTCATCTGCCAGTCCACCGGCAGTGTGTACTTCGCTTCAACGGCATGCGGAGCAAATAAACCAGTCGTTTTAGCTGTCTCAATCAGATTGGTATCCAGCCCCAGAACAACGTCTGCATCGGTGTTGTTGCCTTCAAGACGAAGGCGGGAAAGCAGCGCTGCGCCATCTTCAACACCAACAAGGTTCAGATTACACTCGCAGATCGCTTCAAATGCTTCTTCCACTTTTGGGCCAGGGCCCCAGTCGGAAACGAAGCTGTCATAGGTGTAAACGGTGAGTTCAGGCTTATCGGCAGCCATTGCCGATGTTGCAGTGAGTAATCCCGCAGCAATTAACAGATGTTTCAAGTCATCCTCCATTGCGGCGAGAGGGCAAGGATGGATGAAACCGGTACCCTTCCCTCCGCCGGTTCTAGCCGGTTCAGGTTCAACGGGTTCGCCAATCTGGCATCTCAGCACGACAAAAGCGCGCACCCCGAGGTCAAGCGGTTCTTAACTGGAAAAGAAGAGCAGCGCAACCGGATATACCTGAGGGATGAAAACCACCTCAACGGAGTTGCGAAAAAGCCCGGGCAGTTTCCTGCCCGGGTTGAGGTTCAATTATGCAGACAGGTCGAAGCGGTCGGCGTTCATGACCTTGGTCCATGTTGCCACGAAGTCGCGGACGAACTTTTCGTGGTTGTCATCCTGAGCATACACTTCAGCGTAAGCACGCAGGATTGAGTTGGAACCAAACACAAGGTCAGCGCTGGTTGCTGTCCACTTGGTCTTGCCGGTGTGACGATCACGGATCTCGTAGGTGCCATCCTCAAGCGGATGCCAGCTGTTGCCCATGTCCGTCAGGTTGACGAAGAAGTCAGTGGTCAGCTGACCTTCACGATCCGTGAAGACACCGTGCTTTGATCCACCGTAGTTGGCACCAAGAACGCGCAGGCCGCCAACGAGCACAGTCATTTCCCATCCAGTGAGACGGAGGAGCTGCGCGCGATCCAACATCATTTCTTCTGGCTAACAGCGTACTCTTGCTTTTGCCAGTTACGGAAGCCATCAGAAATAGGCTCCAACACAGAGAAGGATGCTGCGTCTGTCATCTCATCGGTGGCATCGCCACGGCCAGAAGCAAACGGAACTTCCACACTGAAACCAGCCGCCTTGATGGCATTCTCAACACCAACGTTACCGCCAAGTACGATGACATCTGCTACCGATGCACCGGCTTCAGCTGCAATTGGTTCAAGCACAGCCAGTACCTTGGCAAGGCGATCTGGCTCGTTGCCGACCCAGTCCTTCTGCGGAGCAAGGCGGATACGGGCACCGTTGGCGCCACCGCGCATATCAGACCCACGATAGGTCCGGGCGCTGTCCCATGCGGTTGTGATCAGGTCTTCGTTGCTCAGGCCACTTGCTGCGATTTTGGCTTTCACAGCAGCCACATCGTAGTTGGTATTGCCTGCTGGAACCGGATCCTGCCAGATGAGGTCTTCTTTCGGTACGTCTGGACCAAGATAGTTTGCTCTCGGTCCCATATCGCGGTGGGTCAGCTTGAACCATGCGCGTGCAAAAGTATCTCTGAAGTACTCAGGATCTGCCATGAACTTCTGGCAGTATTCGTTGTAGATCGGGTCAACCTTCATCGCCATATCCGCATCAGTCATGATTGGATTGTGGCGAACGGACGGGTCAGTTGGATCGACAGGCTTGTCTTCTTCCTTAATCTCGACAGGTTCCCACTGCCAGGCACCCGCAGGTGATTTAACCTGATGCCATTCATGACCAAACAGCATATCGAAGAAGCCCATATCGAATGTGGTTGGGTGTGTGGTCCACGCCCCTTCGATGCCAGAAGTAAAGGCATTTGTTGCTTTGCCGTCTTGTCCAGGGTTGGACCAGCCAAGTCCCTGTTCTTCCAATCCGGCAGCTTCCGGTGCAACACCGATGTTGTCAACGGCACCGCGTCCGTGGGTCTTACCAACGGTGTGACCACCACAGGTCAGCGCAGCTGTTTCCTCATCATTCATTGCCATACGAGCAAAGGTTTCGCGAATCTGGTCGGCTGTTTTCTGCGGGCCTGGAACGCCATTTACGCCTTCCGGGTTCACGTAGATCAGCCCCATATGAGTCGCTGCCAGAGGGTTTTCGAGCGTTGATGGGTCATCCAAATCGTCGTAACGCTCTTCACTGCGGGCCAGCCATTCTTTCTCAGATCCCCAATAGGTGTCGATCTCTGGACCCCAGATATCCTCACGGCCAAATCCGAAACCAAAGGTTTTCAGACCCATGGAATCATAGGCTACTGTACCGGCGAGAATAATCAAATCAGCCAGGACAGAGCGTTTCCGTATTTTTTCTTGATAGGCCAAAGCAAGCGGCGTGCTTTATCGAGCTTGCGTTATCAGGCCAGGAGTTGAGCGGCGCAAAGCGAATGTTGCCGGAACCGCCGCCGCCGCGACCATCTGCCAGACGATAAGAGCCAGCTGTGTGCCATGAAAGACGGATCATCAGACCGCCGTAATGACCCCAGTCGGCCGGCCACCAGTCTTGGCTGTCGGTCATGAGTGCGTGGACGTCTGCCTTCACTGCCTCAAAGTCGAGTGTTTTGACAGCGTCATGATAATTGAATCCTGGGTCCATCGGGTTGGTACGCGCACCATGTTGATGGAGGATATCGAGATTCAAAGCGTCAGGCCACCATCGGGTGACTGGCTTATCCATCGATGTATTCGCGCCATGTACCACCGGACAAACGCCGGATGTCTTGACATCGTTGCCGTGCATAACTGTCTCCGTTACCTATGTTTGGCGATCACTGGGTCTTGACGTAGCGTTTACCTTAAGCGGTGAGACGAAACGATGCATCCAGCAAATCCTAGAATGAATGTAGGTACTGAAGTGTATTAAGTGAAATTGCATCTTTTGCATGCGATGATAAGAGTTTCTTATCAGTTAGATTTTGAGTTATAATACAGCTTTTCTCGATCCTGATTGAACACTTGACCTTCCAGTAACTGGAACGATTATCATGTTCGGCTCTAGGCTGTTTTGGGCTGCTTTATGTCAGCAAAAAGCGGCGTAATGGTGAGGGCTTGGAGTGGTGCTGGCGGGTTGCTTCAGGTTGGACCAGTGATTGGTAGAGCAGGACAGGACCGATGCGTAGTAAGTACGCTGTTGTGGTTGGGTTTGCGGTTGTTGCGAGTGTCTCGGCTGGGCTTGGGGATTTTTCTTGGAAGTTCAGTAGATTGGACTTCAGGAAGTTCTGGTGGCACTGATAAAGAGATACTGTATTGGGTTGCGCCTATGGATCCGAACTTCCGGCGCGATGAACCCGGTAAGTCTCCCATGGGTATGGATCTCATCCCTGTTTATGCAGGTGAAGAAACGCAGCCAAACGGGACTGGAGTGACGCTTTCGCCGAGTGTCATCAATACGATTGGTGTCCGTACAGCGGTTGCCAGTGTAGAGCCAATTTCTCAGAAAATCGAAAGTGTTGGCTTTGTTGGCTATGATGAGCATCGTTCCAGTCAGGTCCATCTGCGTACCGAAGGATGGATCCAGAAGCTCAACATTCGCGCCGTTGGTGATCCCGTTGAAAAAGGTGACTTGCTCTTTACCGTCTACGCGCCGGAAGTGACGGTTGCCAGTGCTGACCTGATCAGGGCAGTGCGAAGGGGCGATAGAGCTGCTGAGCAAAACATCCGTATTCAGCTTCAGAACTATGGCATTGATCCGGTTCAGATTGAGGAGATGTCCCGGGCCAGCAAGCCTGCGGATGTCTTCAAGGTTTTTGCGCCGCAATCCGGTGTGGTGACCACACTAGAAGCTGCGGATGGTATGTATCTGCAGCCAGATTCCATCGCTTTAACGCTTGCGGACCTGTCTTCTGTCTGGCTGATGGTGGATGTGTTTGAGCAGGATATAGCCCGGTTAAGCCCGAACAGCGAAGTGCTGGCCAGCTTTGAGCATTTGCCCGGAAAAGTGCTGGATGGACGGATTGACTACATCTATCCAGAGCTGGACTCAGTTACCCGTACTCTGCCAGTTCGCCTGCATTTTGATAACTCAAAGGGCTTTTTGCGTCCTAACATGTTTGGCCGTGTCACGATCATTCCTTCTGAAACGCGAAATGCGATCACCATTCCCACCAGCGCATTGATCCGTACCGGTATGTCTGAACGGGTAATCCTGCAAACGGAGGAAGGCACCTTTCAGCCACGCATCGTAACACCCGGTTTGACTGGGAGTTTTGGTGAAGGTAGCCGGACAGAGATCCTGCAAGGTCTGCAGCCTGGCGATGAAGTTGTCACATCAGCGCAGTTTCTGATCGACAGTGAAAGCTCACTTTCTGCTGGAATGGAACGGATGTCACCAGCACAAGGCGCTCCCATCTGGTCTGAAGGGACTGTGACCCGCGTTGACCCGGAGGCCAACACTATCACTATCCGTCACGCGGCGATCAGCGAACTGGACTGGCCAAAGATGGAAACCACTTTTGCGGTTCGTGGCAATCTGGACGAGTTTGATGTGTCTGCGAGTAAGCAAATTGAGTTTGCTATCACGCGAGGCTCAGACAAACGCTTCAGCCTTGTCGAGATGCGCGAGAGTGGAGAAAAGCTCTCCAAATCAGCACCAGCTGAACCGGTGGGGGCCGATGACAAATGATTGGCTCCATAATCCGTGCTTCCATCAAGAACCGTGTGATCGTTCTGATGGCTGCGGTGATGTTGACACTTGGCGGTATCTGGGCACTGAAGGAAACACCCGTTGATGCGATCCCGGACCTTTCCGATGTTCAGGTGATTATCAAGACACCTTATGATGGTCAGGCACCTCAGGTTATTGAAGATCAGGTGACCTACCCAATCGCCACAGCCATGTTGTCCGTGCCGGATGTGATCGATGTGCGCGGGTTCTCGTTTTATGGCGACTCCTACGTTTATGTGGTGTTCAAGGACAGTACTGATCTTTACTGGGCTCGCAGCCGGGTGCTGGAATATCTGGCTCAGGTGGGCGCTAAACTGCCGGATGGTGTAACGCCTGAGCTTGGACCGGATGCGACGGGGGTGGGCTGGATCTATCAGTATGCGCTGATCGACCGAACCGGTAATCATGATCTGGCGCAACTCCGATCCTTGCAGGATTGGTGGCTGAAGTTTGAGCTTCAAACCGTCAGTGGGGTTTCTGAAGTGGCAACCATTGGCGGCATGGTCAAGCAGTATCAGGTTGTTGCTGATCCTAATAAACTGCGTGCCTATGGAGTGACACTGCCAGAGCTGATGAGCACGATTGAGAACGCAAACCGTGAGACAAGCGGTAGCGTTATTGAGATGGCTGAGGCGGAGTATATGGTCCGCGCCACTGGTTATATTCAGTCCATTGAAGACCTGAAGCAAATCCCGATCAAAGTGAACGAACGGGGGGCGGCTCTTACGCTTGAGGATGTGGCCGAAATTCGCCTCGGTCCGCAAATGCGTCGAGGCGTGGCAGACTTGAATGGTGAGGGTGACTCCGTTGGTGCCGTCGTGATTATGCGCTGGGGCGAGAATCCGCTGCGCACCATTGAGGGTGTGACGGCTAAGCTAAATGAGCTGAAGCCCAACTTGCCGGAAGGCGTTGAGATCGTAACCACTTATGATCGCTCCGGCGTGATTGAGCGAGCCATTGATAACCTCACCCAAAAGCTTACCGAAGAGTTTCTGGTGGTGGTTCTGGTCTGCGCGATCTTCCTGCTGCATCTCAGATCGTCACTGGTGATCCTGATCTCGTTACCACTGGGTATTTTGACGGCACTGCTCGTGATGCGATTGCAGGGAGTGAACGCGAATATCATGTCTCTTGGCGGGATCGCCATTGCGATTGGCGCATGGTGGATGCGGCGATTGTGATGATCGAAGCCATGCACCGACGGCTTGAGAAGGAACCAGACCCCGACAAAAACCGCTGGAAAGTGGTTGCAGAATGCTGTTCAGAGGTTGGGCCAGCATTGTTCTACTCACTTGCGATCATCACCATCAGCTTCCTGCCGGTGTTTGTGCTGGAAGCGCAGGAGGGACGTTTATTCAAACCGCTGGCCTTCACCAAGACCTATGCCATGGCAGCGGCCACGATTTTGAGTATCACTCTGGTGCCGGTGCTAATGGGATACTTCGTGCGTGGGCGCATTCACCCTGAGGCTAAGAACCCGGTGAACCGTTTCTGCATCGCGCTGTATCGGCCAGCCCTTTCGCTGGTCATCACGTGGCCAAAGACAACAATCGTGTTTGCGTTGGTTCTGGTGGCTCCATTCTTGTGCCGCTGAACAGGATTGGAACCGAGTTCATGCCGGAGCTGAAGGAAGGTGACTTCCTATACATGCCGTCGCTTTACACCGGTGTTTCCATCGGCAAGGCACGGGAAGTGCTGCAGCAAACGGACCGCATGATCATGCAGGTGCCTGAAGTGCAAACGGTCCATGGAAAGCTGGGGCGCGCTGAAACCGCAACGGATCCAGCGCCCTTGACCATGTTTGAAACCACCATTCAGCTGAAGCCGCAGGATCAGTGGCGAGAAGGCATGACACTTGAGAAGATACGGCAGGAGCTGGATAAGTCTGTACAGGTGCCTGGTCTCACCAACGTTTGGATTCAGCCCATCAAAAACCGCATCGATATGCTGGCGACGGGCATGAAAACACCGGTTGGCGTGAAGGTCTCCGGGCCTGATCTGCAGGTCATTCAGGATATCTCGGTAGAGATTGAAGGACTTGTCAAAGGTGTAGAGGGGACGCTGTCGGCTTATGCGGAACGCCCCAAAGGTGCACGGTTTATCGAGATTGATATCAACCGAAATGCAGCTGCCCGTTATATGCTGAATATCAAGGACGTTCAGGATGTGGTGCAAACCGCAATTGGCGGCATGGATATTTCTGAGAGCGTTGAAGGGCTGGAGCGTTACCCCATCAACTTGCGCTACCCGCAGGATTGGCGGAGCACGCCAGAACAACTGGAGAAGCTGCCGGTTGTCACACCATCTGGTGCGCACATTCCACTTGGTGCTGTATCTGACGTGAAGATCGTCGACGGCCCCGGTATGATCCGTTCCGAAAATGCACGGCCAACAGGATTTGTGTTCATTGATATCGAGGGCCGTGATCTGGGTGGCTACGTGAGTGAGGCCCAGCAACTGGTTGCCTCGAATGTGAAAGTCCCGGCTGGCTACTCAATCACCTGGTCAGGGCAGTATGAGTATATCGGGCGGGTGCAGGAACGTTTGCAGCTGGTTGCGCCCGTTACACTTCTTATCATTACGCTGATGTTGTTCCTTGCTTTCAACCGGGTGGGAGAAGTCGCGATCATTCTCACTTCACTGCCAATAGCGCTTACCGGAGGCATCTGGTTTGTCTACGCTTTGGGCTTTGACCTGTCAGTTGCGGTGTTGGTGGGATTTATTGCGCTTGCAGGTGTGGCCGTGGAAACAGCCATTGTGATGCTGCTTTATCTCAACCTTTCCTGGGAGAAGCGCATCGAGACGGCTCAGGCAACACATCAACAATTGACGACCAAAGACATTCTGGAATCCGTTGTCGAGGGAGCTTTGTTACGGTTACGCCCCAAAGTGATGACGGTCGCAGCCATCTTCGCAGGCCTGATTCCCATCATGCTTGGCAGTGCTACGGGCTCAGAGATCATGAAGCGTATCGCAGCCCCTATGGTGGGCGGGATGATCACCGCAACGCTGCTTACGCTTTTTGTTATCCCGGCAATCTATGTGCTTTGGAAGAAGGCACGATTGGCTGCCTTGAATAAGAGAATAGAAGCAGCGCCCATCTCTGATGAGCCAATAAAAACAAAGGGTAAGTGAGAGAGTTCCACCTCCCTCAATAAATACTGCTGCCAGGAAAAGGTCGACCTTCAAAGGTGATCAAACTCTTTCCATCTAATTGTAGTTTTCTTGCTTGACCTTCCAGTGACTGGAAGCCTTAGAGTGCGCTCAAGAGACAATGAAATGGTGAAGTTATGTCCCACAGTTCAACACTAAAAATGCAAGTTGAAGGCATGAATTGCGCCTCTTGCGTCGGTCGTGTCGAGAAAGCGCTTAAGAACATCTCGGGTGTTATCAATGCTTCCGTCAATCTGGCGACGGAGAGCGTGCAGGTAAACTATGATGACAGCCTCACACCCAAGGATGTGGCGAATGCGCTGCAAGAGGCTGGCTACCCAGCCGTTTCAGAAAGCATCACATTTGGTGTCTCCAACCTGAACTGTGCCTCCTGTGTTGGCCGCGCAGAAAAAGCACTGAGAGCCGGTGACGGCGTTCTGGATGCGAATGTCAACTTGGCCACAGAGAGTGCAACCGTTCGTTATGCCGTGGGTGCAACAACACCAGCCACTATTGCTGAACTCGTCACAACCGCAGGTTATCCAGCCACACTGGAAAAGACGGAGCCGACTAAGACTGCTCACCGTAAAACCGATGAGATCCGTCAGCTCAAAAACAAGACGCTTCTGGCCGCTGTTCTGGCTCTTCCAGTCTTCCTCATTGAGATGGGCAGTCATTTCATCCCAGGCGTTCATATGCTTGTTGCGGATACGCTTGGCATGCAGAACAGCTACTATCTGCAGTTTATCCTGACCACGATTGTGCTGTTTGGTCCGGGTCGTCAGTTCTACACCAAAGGCTTTCCATCCCTCTTCAAAGGTGCACCAGATATGAACTCTCTGGTGGCGCTGGGAACAGCTGCTGCCTATGTATTCTCTCTGCTGTCAACCTTCACGCCTCAGGTGCTTCCGGCTGGAACGGTCAACGTTTACTATGAAGCCGCGGCTGTGATCGTCGTCCTCATTCTTCTGGGCCGTTTTCTGGAAGCCCGTGCCAAAGGGCGAACAGGGGAAGCCATTCAAAAGCTCATTGGCATGCAGGCTAAAACTGCCCGCGTTGAACGCAATGGCGTGGTAAGCGAAGTTCCTATCGAAGAGATCATCGTTGGAGATATCATTCAGGTCCGTCCCGGCGAGAAAATTGCAGTCGATGGCACTGTTGTCTCCGGTTCCTCGTTTGTCGATGAGAGCATGATCACCGGTGAACCGATCCCAGTAGAGAAGGCATCTGGTGATGAAGTAGTCGGTGCGACGATCAACGGCACAGGTGCGCTTAGTGTGCAGGCCAGCAAAGTGGGCAATGACACGGTTCTTTCCCAGATCATTCAGATGGTGGAACAGGCCCAGGGCGCAAAGCTACCAATTCAGGGACTGGTTGACAAAATCACGTCTTGGTTTGTTCCCGCAGTCATCACCATCGCAATCATAACTGTTGGTGTCTGGTTCCTGTTTGGCCCTGACCCAGCCCTCAGTCTGGCACTGGTTGCAGGTGTTGCCGTGCTGATCATTGCTTGTCCTTGTGCCATGGGCCTTGCAACGCCAACCTCCATTATGGTCGGTACAGGCCGTGCTGCAGAACTCGGAGTTCTCTTCCGCAAAGGCGACGCCCTACAGATGCTTCAGGAAACCGGCGTGGTTGCGTTGGACAAGACCGGCACCCTGACAGCTGGTCATCCGGAACTAACTGACATCATCGTGCGTGATGGCCTTGAAGAGAACGATGTCTTGCGGATGGTTGCTGCCGTGGAGCAGAACTCAGAACACCCAATCGCAAAAGCAATTGTTCAAGCTGCTGAGGAGCGTGATATCTCCCTGCCAAAACCAGAGAGCTTCAACTCCCTGACAGGCTTCGGTGTAAGTGCAGTGGTTCAGGGCCGTGATGTTCTTGTTGGTGCAGATCGCCTGATGGAACGTGAAAACATCTCGCTGGAACAGCTTTCTGTTGAAGGCACAGTTCTGGCAACTCGGGGCAAAACCCCGCTCTACGTTGCACTTGATGGAGAAATCGCAGCAGTGATTGCAGTGGCTGACCCCATTAAACAAACAACACCAAATGCAATCAAAGCCCTGCATGCTTTGGGCCTCAAGGTGGTGATGATCACAGGTGATAACCAGAAAACCGCCGATGCCATTGCTAAGGAACTGGGTATCGACAGCGTGGTTGCAGAGGTTCTGCCAGATGGCAAAGTGCGCGCGCTGGAAGATCTACGCAAGCACGCACCCGGCAAGCTGGCCTTTGTAGGAGATGGCATCAATGATGCACCAGCCCTGGCTGCCGCTGATGTTGGAATTGCAATCGGTACAGGCACCGACGTCGCGATTGAGGCAGCTGATGTTGTGCTCATGGCCGGTGATCTGAACGGTGTGGTCAATGCCTTCCATATCAGCCAGCAGACCATGCGCAACATCCGGCAGAACCTGTTCTGGGCTTTCGGCTATAATAC
This sequence comes from Pseudovibrio denitrificans JCM 12308, assembly GCF_001310815.1. Lineage (GTDB taxonomy): Bacteria > Pseudomonadota > Alphaproteobacteria > Rhizobiales > Stappiaceae > Pseudovibrio > Pseudovibrio denitrificans. The sequence continues at coordinate 187,261 of NZ_BAZK01000009.1, read as the reverse complement.
CCTGCTGATCCCGGTGGCTGCAGGTGTGCTATACCCATTTGGTGGACCACTGCTGTCTCCTGTTCTGGCCGCCGGTGCCATGGCACTGTCAAGCGTGTTTGTCTTGACCAACGCTTTGCGGTTACGCTGGATCAAAGCGGCCACCACGCACTAGTAAGGGATGAGACTACTATGAATATTGGCGAAGTAGCAGAACGCTCCGGCATCCCAACCAAGACAATTCGTTATTACGAAGATATTGGTTTCCTTCATCCCAAACGGAATGAAAACGGGTACCGCATCTTTGAAGATACTGAGCTTCACAAGCTGACATTCATTGGCCGCGCCCGCTCCCTGGGCTTCAACATCGAAGAGTGCCGGGCATTACTGGCACTCTATGAAGACAAAGACCGTGGCAGCGCAGATGTGAAAAAAATCGCGCAGCAACATGTGAAGGAAATCGAAGACAAAATCGCCGACCTCATCGCCATGCGTGACACCCTAACCCACCTCATCAACGCCTGCGCCGGCGACCACCGCCCCGATTGCCCGATTCTGGATAACCTGAGTGATGGGAAGACTAAAGAGGCGTAGATCACTACGCCTCTTGGAGGATCTTAGGGTTACTTCTTCTTGCCGCCCTTTGGCTCGATATCATCACCGAAGAAGTCTTTTTTCTTCTTTTTACCGAGTGCGGCTTTTGCTTTTTCGGATCTGGTTTTTGGATAAACCTCTTCCATCTTCAAAGCAGCTGCTTTGATCTTAGGAATGAGCGCCCAGGCTTCCTCAATCTTTTGATCGCGATGAAGCTGGCCGATCTCTACAATAAGCGCCTTAAATGCTTCTCTAGCATGATAGTAAGGTTTCAATGAAGCCCTATCTTTAGCCAGTTTCTGCTTCTCTTTTGCGCTTTGAGCAGTACTTTTCCTTACCTCAAATTGCTTTTGCGAAGCTTCAAACTTCTTGTCCAAACCAACCATAAGCTCACAGGCCTTATAGACAATCTGTTCCATATCCCAGATCGCCTGCTTAATGGCCTTGGCTTGCTTTTCTTCTTCGCTCAGATGCTCATCAGAGTTTGCACGGCGTTCTTCTTCTGCGGCACGTTCTGCTTCAGCAGCAGCCTGGCGCTGTTGCATAGCGGCCAGCTCGTCTTCGAAGGTGCCCTTCTTCTTTTTCCCAAGAGCGGCTTTGACTTTCTCGCCTCTTGATTTCGGGAAGTCCTCTTCCATTTTCTGAACGGCGGCTTGCAGGAGTGGAATGATGTCTCGGATTGGCTTGATATCCTGACGGCCGATATGTTTATCAACCAAAGCCATAAGCTTTTTCACTTCAGCACTGTTCAGAACGAACGCATTGCGCTGTGGGCGGGTTTTGAGGTTTTCTTCCCTGGCATTCAGATCAGCCAGTGATTGGCTCGCCATATCAACGATATGCTCGAACTCATCCACTTCCCTGCGGGTCACAGTAGCTTGCTTTAGAGATTCATCAAGGCTGTCAAAATAGACTTCTACCTTTTCCAGTTCAGCTTCACTTTTTCCTTCCTCATCTCGGTAATAAAAATCCGAGGCTGTCAGCAAGCATTCTTTAAGGTTGGCGATTGTGCCTTTGTAGAACTCTTTTTCACCCGCATCCTGGAACAAGCCTGCGTTGTCCTCATACTTTGTGATGCGAGGATTGAAAGCTCGGATGCGCTCGAGAAGATCCGTTTTTTCAGTTAACTCATCGGCAACCGCATCAGCGCCTTTGAACTGCTCCATCTGCTCTTTGGCTGCCTGGAAGATCGTGTCCATGCTATCCAGGTCTTTATCGATAGCACGCAAGGCGGCTTCAACGACCTTAGGATCCATGTTGCCAAGTTCAATGAGCCCCACCTTGAAAGTGTCGGAGTGCTCTTCTGCATCAGCATACGTGTCGGCAAAGTCTGCGTAGTGGCCTTCCAAATCTGAGTTTTCGCGGGCCCACTTTTCAATCTGCTTCAGCTGGCTGTATCTGTCACGTACCGCCTGCAGCAGTTCTTCTCTGCGGCCTGAAGCATCATTCTGCACGCCACCTTCACCGGCATCTGGCATGCCAAGTAAGGCACGCATTTTGCCGAGCACGACTTCGACATCGGCCAGCAAATCATCAGCACCCTTCTTATCCTGTCTAGACAGTACAGCCTGATCCTGTGCGATCAACGTGAAAGCCTCATTGTTTGCCTTGTAGAACTCGGCAAACTCCTTCGGCTTTTTCTTAAGCTCTTCTTTGCGCGCCGCCAGGCCAGCAAATACACTTTTGATGTTCTTGAACCGGAACTTTACATCCGCACCCACACGCTCGACTTCGATTGCGGCAGCGTCAAACGCTTCCTGCAGATCTGCAATATGGCTGTTGAGCGCACTCAACTCGCCAGCTCCCCTGATCGCGCTTTTGTCTTTTACGGCAACATTGAGAGCTTGCAATGCTTTTGCCGCTGACGTGCCTGCCTGATCAAAAGCGCTGAGATCCACACTCCACGCTTCAATCTCAGATCGACGTTTAACCAAACTCTGCAGCTTTTCAGTAGATTCTTTTGCCCTGGCATTGATATCGGAAATGTCCGTTTTGCGGATTTCCTGAGCTTTTGCGAAAAGCTGCTGCATCTGCGTCAGACCGGACTTGACCTGTGAGACACATTGCTGAAGCTGCTCACATTGAGCCTCTTTATCGTCTCTACTCTCCTGCGCACAGGCCACTCCATTTTCAAGGTGCCCAATTGACGCCTGATAAATTGCATCAAACTCTGCCCCATTCACGTCCTGACAAATCGGCCGCCAGTTTGCATTGCTCGTGTTGAGGGCAGTCTTCAAACTATCAAGATCACTCGTCAGTCTGGCGAGGCGGTTTTCGAAGACATCACCTTGGGATTCTTTATCTGCTGCAATGACTTCATCAGCTTCAGCTGTATTAAGCCCTTGCGCAGCCAGACCAATTTTCACCATGCGCATATGCATGGTTCGACCAGTCTCAAGCAATGCATCAATCTGCGGCAGAGTTTTTTTGACATCTGAATCCAGCCAGAGATCTGTCGTCGCCAACTCCTGAGCTCCATCAAGCGCCTTTTGAGCTAGTAAATATGTGTTTTCAAACTCAGTTACAGATTCCTTTGACCATCCTGACTGGTTCTGTTTATGGTCAGCTCCCAACTTCTGGTTCAAAGCGAAGATCGCATCCACTCGTTCTGAGAGTGCAATCTCTTCTTCAAACACATCTCCAAACGCATCATCATCCGGGATAGCGCGCGCATTCTCAGAAACCAGACCGTACTCGACTTCATCTGGTGTTGCTTTCTTCGCAGTCTTGGAATTTTTCGGCGTATCAAAGCACTTTGGCATGTTGCCAATCGCAGTCTTCATCTGCTCGATAGCTATCTTGGCATCAGCAACTCGGTTTTCAGAGAGAAACAGTTTGGCTTCCTGCCCCAGCGCCTCGACCATAGTTTGATAGCTTAAGAGGTCAGAAAGCTGCTCTTCGTACGGAATCTTACTACGCTGCTTGTAATAGGTACCAGCCTCTTTGAGCAGGTCGCTGACTTCCTGCACGTAACCATCTATTCTATTTGCAGTTGAAGATCCGCGCTCAAGCGCTGCGCGCATCCCCTCCATACTACGGTGAGCGTTTTGAAGACTGTCATCAATCCCAGTATAGTCAATCTTAGTATAATCCTTGCCATCAAACAGCTGTTCTGCGTCCAGCAGGGAATCGTTGGCCTCTTGCTCAAACCTCTCGAAAACTTTGAGCTCTTCACGGTCGACAATAAGATGGGCCTTTTCAGTGATGGCACCAAAATCCTTGAAGGCTTGCTTGATTGCATTCAGAGAAATATCTCTCAGATCACGGGGAGAAGTTGGTGTCTCAACCGGTTGGACAGCTTCTACACCAGCCTCAGAAGGGTCGATGCTGCAAACCTTAAGCATGGCATTCGCCCACGCATCAACATCACCGGATTGTTTTGGAGTACCAGTAGCTTCATTTGAACCGGAAGTGGTATCAGAACCAGCCATAACAGACCTCTTGGCGCACTATATTTCCTCAGTGCGGGATATCACTTACGCCATGAGATAGTGTTTCACTAATACCCCTCTATCGAGCGAATATTTAATAAAATGAGGAGTGGGATGGTTTTGGCAGAAAGATGTCTTTGCAGAGCCTCCCCTCACCTCTCAGACAAACCAGGAGACGCAGAGCCAGATCCAGAGGGGGGCTGGGACTATGGCCCAGATGAAGATGGCGGGGAGATAGGGGTAGAGGTTCATGGGGCTCTCCTTTTGTGTCGTCAGACGAGCTCGAAGGCTTCGGCGAGGGTGAAGAGGCAGGCTGTTGTTATGCCGAAGACAACGAAAATGCGGATGTGTTTGAGGAAGGCCTGTTCGATGCTGGTCCGGATTGCGGTTCCGTAGTCTTTTCCATCCAGATAGATGCTCGTGATCATTGTCAGAAACAGCAGGAACCAGAGAACGACGAGACCTTCGGCCACTAAAACAATTGCGGGTAACATGGCTTACCTCCGAATATTAGCAAAAACCGGCGTGGAGCTGAGGTTGTGAAAGCATGCTGAGCAGCACAGCACGCGCCGCATTTCCTGGGAGTTTGAGAACAGAAAAGATAACGACACGTGCTGCACATCGCGAGCTGCTCCACCGCGATTCTTAAATATCTATCTCATATATATCTTTAACATAACGCCGCTTAAATGGAATATATGATTTACATCTTTTAGACTCTGAGATTGTCCTCTCAAACTCAATGAACATGTAATTCTCACAATTTTCTGAATGATATCAGCAAGCTGAGAGTTCTTTATCTTTCGTATTCAGAGACGCTAGGAGATATGATATACGGTGGATATATCTTTGGAGCTTCACGATGCGATTAAATCAGGCGAGCGATTTTGCTCTGCGACTCACAATGCAATGCGCCATGCAACCAGATGTGATACAACGCATCGATCAGGTGGTTCAACAGCAAGGCTTTTCGCGCGGGCATGTGATGAAACTGGTCAATCAGCTCTCCCGTGCAGGTATACTGGAGACCATGCGCGGTCGTGGCGGTGGCTTCAAGCTTGGCCGTCTGGCAAAGGACATCAGCGTTGGGGATGTCGTCCGCGCCGTTGAGAGTGACTTTGCCGTTGTTGAATGCTTACGTCAGAGCGAATGCGGTGAAATTCATTGCTGCTTCCTGCCCTCTTGCCGCTTGAAACCTTTGATGCAGCGCGCCTCCATCGCATTTCTGGATGTGCTTGATGAAATGACGATTGAATGCGCAATAACCGGGCAGCCTGTTCCGGATGTTTTGACGAACACCTTCAGTTGACCTTCAAGAACATATAAACGCTTACCATTTATAAGTAAGTACTTACTGCATATTTCACAAATATACTTCAATTAAGTCTTATTTAATAAATAAAAACTCTATTAGTCATCATATTCGATTCAGTTAATCTATAGTTTGTGAAAAATGTTTTGCGTATCACTTCATAGCTCTTCAGTCGAATACAGCATACCTGTGTGGCGCAAAGAAATCTTAACAGATTACTAACGCGATTACTTACACTGAAGCTGCGTTTTGCTCTGCGCAGCTTTCCGTGACGGCTGTGCTCGACCGAACAACTGTCTCCGAACTGCTGTTGCTGGCAAATGTGTGAGGGTTGAAATGTGGTACAGTGAGCGTCTTCTCGGAACAACTGCACTTGCGGGTCTCACGTTTGCCTGCCTGTTCAGCCTTCAGGTGGAACGGGCGGATGCTCAGACGGTTATTACCGGCACCATCAACAATCCTCTTCTCAATCAATGGCACAAATGGGTTGCGCATTGGCCAAAACGGGGCTGATGGAACACTGAATGTCTTCAGCGGAACAACAGTACCCATCGGGCAACTGGTAGAGATCGGTGTTGCAAACGCAAACGGCACACTGAACGTTTATCAGGGTGCGTCAGTCACTCAGTCAGGAAATTTCGTATTCATAGAAGTTGGAAACGGTTTCAACGAGGGCACGATAAACCTCTATGAGAGCGGCCAGCTTTTTGCACCAACTGGCGACATTGTGTTGGAAGGTCAGGGAACGATCAACATTGGTGGAGAAGAAGGCTCAGCTGCACGTTCCGCCGGCTATCTCAGGGTAGACGACATTTACATGCTGAACGGCTCAAAGATTGTGATCAACACCACCAGCTCCGGTGGAAATCATCTTATAGCAGATCTGGTCTCTGTCTCATCGGGTGCAGGTGAAGTCCTTTTTGAGAACGGCACCACTCAGATAACCAATAATAACAGCCGGTTTACTGGCAAAATGTTCTTTGAGGAAAACGCGACAGCCGTCTTTACCGGAACCAACGCGGTAGGAAATGCAGATCTCGACTTTGTCGGCGGCAAAATTGTGACCATTGGCAGCACAACGGTCAACGGCGATATCGAAGTCACAAATGTGGGTGCATTGAATGACGCCACATTCGAAACCTCCAATAGCAACCTAACTCTTGCTGGAGACATCATCGGCAACGGCAAGGTTAGATTTGAGGGCAATGGCATCACCACGCTGACAGGAAACAACACCTGGACCGGCGGCGCCGACATTGATGGCACAGAGGTTGTTTTCTCCAGCGCCTCCAATCTAGGCAGTGGCCCGATTGAACTCAACAACGGCCACCTCACATTCAACGGAACGACGGCTACGGTCAACAATCTGTTTGATCTCGATGGCACCTCTTCTATGGAAGTTGGGTCTGGCGATACGCTCACCGTCAGCAATGACATCTCGGGTTCAGGCCGCTTAAAGAAACTGGGTGACGGAACTCTTGTGCTGGGCGGAACGGGCAGCAACTTCAGCGGTGGGCTGGATCTGGCTGACGGAACTGTTCAGTTTGGGAGCGCAGCCAGTATCGGCTCCGGCCATATCATCTACTACGGCGGTGACCTGAGCTATGTCTCAGGCTCAGATGCGACCATTTCCAACACATTTGAGATGCACAACAACGGCACGCTTGATGTGCAGTCCGGACGAACCCTCACAATCACAGGCAACATCGTCAATGGCGGCAGTTCTCCCGGTAAACTGACCATCGGCTCTGGTGGTACGGTTAATCTGCAAGGCACCAACTCCTTCTCTGGCGGCCTTGTGGTTCAAGAAAACAGCACGGTTGGTTTCTCGGATTCTGATGACCTTGGCAGCGGCACTGTTGAGCTGGACAACGGCAACCTCACCTTTAACGGAACAACCGCAACGATCAGCAATCTCATTGATCTGGATGGTACATCCTCCATGACCGTCGGAACCGGCGACACGCTTACTGTCAGCAATGACATCAGCGGTTCGGGCCGCCTGAAAAAATTCGGTGATGGAACACTCGTTCTTGGTGGAGCTGGCAGCAGCTTCAGCGGTGGTTTGGATCTGGCTGAAGGTACTGTTCAGTTTGGAGCTGCAGCCAACATCGGCACCGGAAACATCATCTATTACGGCGGTGATCTGAGCTATGTTTCCGGTTCAGATGCTACCGTTGCAAATACATTTGAAATGCACAATGACGGCACGCTTGATGTGCAATCCGGGCGCACGCTCACCATCACAGGTAACGTTATTGATGGTGGAGGCTCGCCCGCAACACTGACCATCGGATCTGGCGGCACAGTCAATCTGCGTGGCTCTAACACCTTCTCTGGCGGTCTTGTCATTCAGGAAAACAGCACGGTTGGCTTTGCAGACTCAAATGATCTGGGCACCGGTGACATCGGCCTGGACAGCGGTAACCTGAGTTTTATCGGCACATCGGCGACGATCACGAATAATCTTGAGCTGTTTGATGACAGTACGATTGATCTGCAGTCTGGCCGCACGCTGACCATCTCCGGCAACATCACAGATGGTGATGGCACACCGGGTATGCTCACCATCGGGTCTGGCGGCACGGTCAACTTAGGCGGAACAAACACATTTACCGCTGGCCTGACCGTTCAGGAAAACAGCACTGTCGGCTTCACCAGCGCGAGCAATCTTGGCACGGGCGACATTACGCTGGACAATGGTAATCTCACCTTTAACGGCACCACCGCAACGATCGCCAACGGCTTCGACCTGACTGGCACTTCCGCCATAACAGTTGGTTCCGGCGATACACTCACCGCCAGCAATGACATCAACGGCACCGGTCGTCTCAAAAAGCTCGGCGCAGGCACACTGGTGCTCGGCGGCACTGGCAGCAGTTTCAGTGGCGGGCTGGATCTGGTGGAAGGCACCACACAGTTTGAAGCAGCCGCTAACATCGGCAGCGGCACCGTTCTCTTTTATGGCGGTGACTTGAGCTATGTTTCTGGCTCAAACGCGACCATTGCCAACAACATTGAGATGCACAACAACGGCACGCTTGATGTACAGTCCGGGCGCACCCTAACTCTGACGGGCAACATAACCGATGGCGGCGCCACACCGGGTGCGCTCACCATCGGGTCTGGCGGCACGGTCAACCTGCAGGGCGGCAACAGTTTCTCAGGTGGCCTCATCGTTCAGGAAAACAGCTCCATCGAGTTTACCGATCCGGACCGTCTTGGCCTAGGCACCACAACTCTCAGCAATGGTAACCTGCTTTATCAGGGCGTAACCGACGTCATTCTCTCACGCCTTGCGCTGGCCAATGGCACAAGCAACACGATCGATATTGATGATGCTTCAGTAAACCTCGAAATCTCATCCAACCTTTCAGGTTCAGGCAACCTCTCAATCGACGGCGGTGAAATCATTACTCTTTCAGGGACCAACAGTTCCTGGTCAGGTGATTTTTCAATTACCGATGCGCAACTCATGTTCAACGCAGCAGAAAACATTGGCAACGGCAATGTTGGTATCACACTCAACTCTTCAACCCTGACCTACACAGGTGGTGGAACTGTCACCATCAACGAGCTCGCATTTTCCGGCACAGGTAACGTGGTCGGCACCACAGATGTAGTTGGGCAGATCAATATCATGTCCGGTCTGACGGGCTCTGATCAGGTGACATTCATTGGCCCGGGTGAAGTGAACCTGCTGGGCGACAACTCCGGCTACACCGCTGATATCGAGATCGCTTCCGGTACGGTTGGTCTGGAAGGCTTCTCCGCCTCAGCCATCGGTTCCGGCGATGTGATCATTGACGGTGGCACCCTATTCTATCTGGGCACAGGTAATGAGACTGTCGACACGACCAAGCTGCAGCTCAGAAACAACGACAACACCATTGATATGGCCAATACAGGTGCCACGCTCACCTGGACTGGTAACACAGCTCCGGGTGGAGGAAACTTCGTCAAGAACGGAGCAGGCACTCTTATCCTTTCAGATGGCACCAAGTCTCTGGTGAATGCGCGAATTCATGGCGGCACATTGCAGATTGGTACTTCAGCAACGGACACGTCTATTTTGGATGGCAGCTTGACCGTCGTTTCAGATGGCACGCTCTCCGGATATGGCGAGGTTACTGACAACGTCGTTCTGGATGGTGGTGTTCTATCTCCCGGCGCTTCCTTTGGTACGATCACAGTAGGCAGCCTGAGTGCAACCACCAACGGCGGTACTCTTGATATGGAGGTCGGCTCAGACCCGGACACGGGGGCGGCAAATACAGATCAGATCATTGTGAGCGCAGGCGGTTCCGTTGATGTCACTGACATGACCCTAAATCTCATCAGTGTTTCGGGGCCAACACCCGTGAAGATTGGCGATGAGTTCGTCATAATCGACAACCTCTCAACTCCGGGAACCCAGCCCGTAACCGGCACGTTCGATGCGGTAAACCATGACATGTTCATGCTGGATGTAAACGTGCTCTACGGTGTTCCGGGTGATGACAATGACGTTGCGATCCAGTTCATCCGCAGCTCCAACAACTTTAATGACCTAGCGACCACGCGCAACGAACATTCCGTCACGCTGGCGCTGGATACCATTAGCGAAAGCGGTGATCTGTTCACACACCTTGCTCCAATGAACAATGCACAAATCAAGGCGCTTCTTGATCCACTCTCCGGTGAGATCAATGCCTCAACTCGAGCAATCCTGCTGGCTGACAGCCGCTTCCTACGGCAGGCGGTCAATGACCGGCTCTACAACGCTCACAGCGCCTTCGCCTCCAAAGTGGATGACGACATGGTGACCCGCACCGTCGGCGATTTTGAGATGTGGGGCCAGGTTTACGGCAGCTGGGGTGAGTTCTTCTCAGACGGCAACGCCCGCACCACAGGCAGAAGCGTCGGCGGTATTCTGGTCGGTGTTGATGCGACCTACTTCGATATGGTGCAGCTGGGTGTGGTTGCTGGCTTTGGTCGCACATCCATTGACATCAGCTCCATTGATGCCTCTTCAGACAGTGACAGCTACAGCGTGGGTGGCTACGCAAGCGCCAATCCGATCGGCGATGTCAAACTGCGCGGCGGTGTTGCCGGTACTTGGTACAACATTGCCACCGATCGTGATGTTGCTCTCTTCCCGGAGGAAGCACTTTCAGCTGATCAGTTTGCCGGTTCCGTTCAGGTCTTTGGTGAGCTCGGCTACACGTTGGAAAGCACCTACGGCAACCTGGAACCCTTCGCCGGCGTCGCCTACGCTTACCTCACCGGTCCCGGCTTTAATGAAAGCGGTGGCGCCGCAGCACTGAAGGCCGACAGCCAATCCAACTCCCTCACCTTCCTGACACTTGGAACACGCGGCGAGTTTGATCTTTCCAACTACCTTTACGGTGAAACAAGTTTCGTCGGACTGGCAGCCTGGCAATACGCCTCCGCTGAAACGCTAGACTACACCCAAAGCTTCATCGACAGCGGCAACCCATTCACCGTGGCAAGCGTCCCAATCGGCCGCAACGTCGCCCTTATCGAAACCGGCCTCCAGTCCAACCTCACTGAGTACATCCAGCTCAACGTCAACTACTACGGTCTCCTCTCAGACGAAGCCGTAGACCACGGCGCCAACGCAAGACTATTTGTCCAGTATTGAGGATATTCTTTATACGGACTGCACTTTGTACAGGAAGTCGTCGATTTGCTCGCGCAGGCCGATGACTTCTTCTCGTACGGAAGAGGCGGTTTTGGAGACCAGGTCAGAGGATTGGTTGGTCTTTTCAGCGGCTTGCGCCACCAGCACCATGTTTTCAGAAACGTTCTGTGTGCCCGTTGCCGCCTGATGTACGTTTTCGGTGATCTCAGCGGTGGCCGCGCCCTGTTGTTCTACAGAAGCGGCGATGTTGGAGGCGAACTCGTTGACCTGGCGGATGCTGGAGGTGATTTCCTGAATAGCTTCAACAGCATCCCTGGAAGAGCTCTGAATCTCAGCAATCTGCTGGGAAATCTCCTCAGTTGCCTTAGAGGTCTGGCTCGCCAAATCCTTCACCTCGGTTGCCACAACCGCAAAGCCTTTGCCCATCTCACCGGCGCGGGCTGCTTCAATGGTGGCGTTGAGTGCCAACAGGTTGGTTTGCTCGGCGATGTCCTGAATGAGATTCACGACCTCGCCAATGCGCTGTGCGGTGCTATCCAGATCCAATACTTTGGCATTGGTTGCTTGGGCTGCATCATTGGTCCTTGTGATTACCTTATTAGTACGGGCAATCTGCTGTGCGATCTCTTCAATAGAGGCAGAGAGTTCTTCTGAGGCAGAGGCTACAGTCTGCACGTTTGTTGTTGCTTCCTCTGAGGCTGCTGAAGTTGCTGTGGTCTGAGCATTTGTGTCTTCTGCGATATCTGCCAGTTCTTTAGAAGTCTGCTCCAGCTCGTTGAATCGGGCATGTATGATGCCCAGAGCTGTTTCTGCCATACCAGAGAAGTCCTGAATGAGCTTTGCAACTTCCTTCTGGCGGTTAGCTTCACGCTCATGTTCCTTCTCCGCCTCAGACTGCAAGGTCTGACGTTCCGATACAGCAGTCACAAAGACCTTCAAGGCGTTAGCATCTGGCCGATTTCATCAGAACGGCCTGTATACTGCACTTCGTCCTTCACATTGCCGTCTGCCAGGGATTGCATCCTGTGAGTCAGATTGACGATTGGGCGAGCAATGGAGTTGCCGATGAACCAGAGTACGAGACAGCTCACAAGACCAGCTGCGAATGCGAGGAGCAGGATAATGTTTCTGGTCGTCAAATAACTTGCGTGTAGCTCTGCGGTCGTAACCGACATTCCTGCATACCAATACTGATTGGTAGTTCCTAACCTGAACCGTTCAAGAACAAACTGCCGGTCATTTATCGTCTGCAGGTTCGGCTCATCTGTGACGCCGGATATGATTGATTCAACCATTGTGCCAACGGGTTCACCAAGCAGTGTCTGATCTGTATGGCTCACCCAAAGGCCTTGTTCGCTGATGACCGCCAGTCGCCCACTTTCATAAAGGTCATAGGCTGCTAACTTGCTTTTGAGCTTATGAAAATCGATGTCGACGATAACACCGCCGATGCTATTACCAGCGGTATCCAGAATTGGGGTTGTGATGGATGCAGACACAGTGTTCTCACCATCAACATCAAAGGTATAAGGCTCTGTAACGTATTGAGATCTTTGTCGGAGTGCAGCCTGGAACCATCGTTGCACTTCTGGCTTATCGATGCCAGATACCCTGAAGCCAACCTGGCTATCCTTTAGATAGAAGTAAGGTGCGAACTGTCCAGATGGAGTGGAAAATCTGTCTGCCTGAAACTCAACATCTCTGCCGAGAACATTAGGTTCCAAAACAACGGCAATGCCGAGGACATCAGAAGTATTCTTGAGCGCGGCGATAGTGAGATCTGCGATTGTATCGCGATCGGCATCACTTCTTTGAATCTGCTGAGCGAGTAATACAGCCAGATTGGTTGAGGTTACTTCCGCTTCACGGGTGACGTCTCTTGCAGTCACTGCCATTCCGTTGGCGAATGAAACGAAGAGCGCCTTGGTTTCCTGCTCTGAATGTTGTGAGTTGAGGTAGGTCGCAGTCGTGATGATCAAGGAAAACGACAAAAGAAGCACGACAACAGATGCCAGAACGATACGGTAGCTGAGTTTCATTGGAATGGTCTTTGTGTGAGGCAGAGAGTCCAACGCTTCAGCCAGATCAGCGGGGTTTGTGATGGCTTGGCTGGCTGAAGCGGGGAGAGAGTTTGTGGCACACAGGGGCAGTCAGCAGGGTTTTACAAACTCTCTGGGAGTTCCTTTTGGAAGGTCAGTGGAGTGGGCAACAAGCTTTCCCACTCCACGATGCTTTTGACTACTCGACGTAGTCTTCAGCAAAGAGTTCTGCATCCATGAGTGGGAGTGGCTCTGCTACTCTTGCAGGTGCGTAGTCCATCTGATCCAGAATCTGGGTCTGCAGGTCGATACCTGGTGCGATTTCAACCAGATGCAAACCGTCTTCATGCACTTCAAACACAGCACGTTCAGTGACGATCTTGGCTTGCTGGTTGCGCTTCACCACGCCTTCTTTCACCAGATAGGTGATGTGCTGAGCAGTTTCGACGAACTTCTTGATCTTGCCTTCTTTGACGATCTCAAGCTTGCCGTCTCTAACTGCGGTCTTCAGGCCTGCTGTTGTGAAGGTGCCGGTGAAGACCAGACGTTCTGCGTTGTGCGCGATGTTGATGAAGCCGCCTGAGCCCGGGTTCACCTTGCCGAACTTACTGACGTTGATGGTGCCTTTGGAGTCGAACTCAGCAAAAGCCAGTGCTGCGAACTTACACAGGCCACCTTCGATGACGTCGAACTGAGTCAGGCCATCTACGAGCGCTTCCGGGTTTGCGTTCGCAGAGAACTGCCAGCCCATCATAACCACGCCGCCGTAAGAGCCGTGCTCTGTGGTGAACTGGTAGTCGTAGATCTCATCCCCATCGAACTTGCCATCTTCTGCCATTACCAGCGGGATGTCGCCGGATGCACCAAAGCCGAGGATGCCGAGTTCGTGCTTCTTGGTTTCCCAGGATGCGCGGCGGGCGATGATCTTGTCGACGCAAACAGGAGGACGTGGCAGTTCAGTCATCTCGATACGGTTGAGTCCGAGGTAGTTGGCATCATAATCGATGTCGGTGACCATAGGTTGCTGAGCGCTATCTACCAGAACCACGTGATCTACCAGAGCGCCCGGCAGTTTCACGATGTTGGTTGGGCGGCTGCCGCGGTCTACCTTGTTTTCTACCTGTGCAATGACGATACCGCCGGATGCGCGAACGGCTGTTGCAATTGCGATGTTGGAGGACAGCAGCGCTTCGTTCTCAAAAGACAGGTTGCCGTTGTCATCTGCACTTGTTGCACGCAGCAGGCCAACATGGATTGGGCGGGTTGGGTAGAACAAGTAGTCTTCGCCCTTGAATTTGATCTTCTCGACCAGACCGTCCTGAGAGCTCTCGGTGAACTTGCCACCGCATACGTCCGGATCAACGAAGGTACCGATGCCGGTTTTGGTCAGGTAACCCGGGCTGCGGCGGGCAACTTCGCGGAACCAATGCATGGAGGTGCCCATGGCCCAACTGAAGCACTCGATCTCATTGTTCTGGATCATCTGCATTAGTTTTGGGCGTTCACCGGTTTCAGGGTGAACAGGGTTGAGCATGGAACCTGCCATGATACGGCGCAGAAGACCCTTCTTTGCGATGTGGTCCATACCGCCAATGTGCATGGCATCGCCAGTGCCACATGGGAAGTAGAAATCCAGATTGTTTGGATGACCGGTTGCTTCAAAGCGATCAGAAATGCCTTTGAGCAGAACGTCTGGTGTGATCCAGCCAATTACGCCGGTGGAGGCAACGGTGTCGCCGTCTTTGATGACAGACAGAGCCTGTTCCAGAGTTGAAAATTTAGTCACAGCTATCTCCCAGTGATCTCTTATTTTTCAAATTTTTTGAAGGTTTCTTGCGCAGCTTCCATCTGGCAATGCTGGCGGAAGAGAGAATTCAGCTTGGCGTCTTCGGCCTCTCCTTCCGCCAGACAAGCATTCAGATACCAGCGCTTTGTCGCTTGTACTGAAACCGGTGGAAGTGCTGCGAGTTCCTCAGCAATGGTGCGGGCTGTCTCAAATAGGTCTTCCAGTGCAACCACTTCATCAACCAGACCGATGCGCAGAGCTTCTGTTGCGGTGATGAACTTGTAACCCCATGCAGCGCGCTGTGCGTGGCGCGGAGCCATGCGGGCGTTCAGTGCATGGAAACCCCATGGAGTGATCCAGCCATTTGGCACTTCCATGCCTTTGAACTTCACGTTCTCTGCGGCCACGACCACATCACACGCTGCTGCAAGGAATGCTCCGCCACCAACTGCATAGCCCTGTACGGCTGCGATGATTGGTTTTGGGCAGAGTGAAATGCGGCGTAGGAACGCTGCTTTGCGCTTTTCAACGTCGCAAATACCATCCAGATCCAATGCACCCAGTTCTGTCAGATCGCTGCCTGCACAGAAGGATGGATCAGCGCCAAAAATAATAGCTGCATTGATTGTGTCGCAGGTTTCAACCCGCTCGAGGGCTGCATCCAGCAGATCCAGCATTTCTTTGTTTTGCGCGTTGCGCTGTTTAGGCCGATTCAGCTGTATGTAGGCCACTTTGTTTTCGACGGAAAACTCAACTGACATAGTCTGCTCCCAAGTAATCCTGATCCGCTTTGCGCGGTTCAGCTTCCCGTTAATGTCAGAGGAGCTGGAGAGCGTTTGTGGTGCCTCTTTGCCCTTCTGAATTGAGAGGCAGTCTATTTTTGATTGTCATTTTATTTTATATACAGTAACTCTCTTCCATATATACAGTTTAGCTGACTGGATTTGGAAAGAGAAGAAAATGTACGCCAACCTGATCCGAATTGACCGAAGTTCATCCGAGAGTTTGCAGACACAAATTCGGCGTCAGCTGGCGATTGCGATTGTGAACCGACAGTTTCCCATTCATCGTCCCTTACCTTCTATTCGTAAGCTTTCCAAAGACTTAGAGGTAAGTGTCACAACAGTTTCACTGGCCTATGAGAGCCTGAAGCAGGATGGGTTTGTGGAGAGCCGAGACCGGGCTGGCATCTACATCCGCGAAGATGCATTGCTCTCCAGTCAGGCCTCGCAAAATCTGTACACATCACCTGCCAATAGTAGTGATACAGATGTGATTAAGATGGACTTCAACTCGCATTTTCGCGGACGGAGTTTCAACATGCCTCGTGTGGTGAAGCCAAGTGACAGTCTCGTCCGGTTTCGCTTCCCGTTCATCTGTGGGCTGATCGATCCAAACCTGTTCCCGATTGCCAGCTGGCGCGAGTGTATTCGCGACTCAGTCAATGTGGTGGAGATGCGAAACTGGGCGACAGATTACTCCTCCATTGATGATGAGCTGCTTGTTGAGCAGCTCATGCAGCGTGTGCTGTCCAAGCGCGGGATCATCGCCCACCCGGAAGAAATCCTGATCACATTGGGCGGGCAGCAAGCGTTGTACCTTGCCGTGAAGCTGTTGCTACGGACAGGTGAGACGATCGGCATAGAAGATCCAGGATATCCGGACATTTTGAACATGGCGCAGATGGAAAACCTGAATGTGCGCAGGTTGCCGATTGATAAAGGTGGGATGATCCTGAGTGATGAGATCAACCAATGCAAATGCCTTTACACCACACCGAGCCATCAGTTTCCGACCACTGTCACCATGCCTGTTGAGCGACGGGAAGAGCTGCTGCGCATCACGGCGCAAAATCGTCAGTTCATCATCGAGGATGATTACGAGGCAGAGATCGCCTTCGACAAGACACCACCGCCTGCCCTCAAAAGCCTGGATCGATGTGGGAACGTGATTTATGCGGGCAGCCTGTCCAAGAGTCTGATGCCGGGGCTGCGCATTGGCTATCTGGTGGCAGACAGGGAGTTTATCCGCGAGGCAAAAGCACTTCGCCACCACATTTTGCGACATCCGCCCGTCAACAACCAGCGCAGTGTCGCCCTGTTCCTACAGCGGGGCTACTTTGACCGGTTCCTCGCAAAAATCTCGAATGAATACAAAACCAGATGCAAGACGATGCATCAGTCACTTGAGGCACATTTTCCGGGCGCTTCTGTACTGCCAGAGTTTGGTGGGGGAAGCATCTGGTTGAAATTACCGGAAGACATTGATGCCGGGAAGCTACAGCAGAAGGTGATGGAGTCCAGCGTTTACTTTGAAACAGGTGGCTTCACCTTCTCCAATCCAAGTGAGAACCTGAACCATATCCGTCTGGGATATTCGGTGATCGATAACGCGCTTATTCCGGAGGGAATTGAGCTTATTGCAAAAGCAGCTTTGAGGGAAAAATAAAAGAGGCAGCGATTGCTGCCTCTCTCAGGGGTCTTAGAGTTCTGCGGTTTTCACCGTCAGAGATCCGTCTTCATGCCGCTCGATGGCGGTGTATTTGGAGCGGAACAAGTGCGGGAAGTCTTTGCGAGCTGCCTTGACCATGCAGTAGGTCGCAAGGAAGCTGAGTGCAACGAGTGGCACCGTTGGCACCAGAGCCAGCGTGACAACCACATCCAGACCGCCAACAAGGATCACACCGAAGCTGATTGCAATGATGATTGCGCACCAGATCAGGCGGGAAGAGGTTGAAGGCTCAATGTCGCCGCTGATGTTCTTGTTGGTCATGGACGCCAGGTTACGGGTACAAGCTTCAATCGTGGTGATCACGAAGATTGCCACCATCACCAGATAGATTGGCACAGCCAGTGCTGGAAGCGGAGTGTTGCTCAATGCCAGTGCGACTGTGGACGGAATGCCGTGCTCATTGAAGTTTGCGGCAAGATCAACAGTACCGGAGAGCTGAAGCTGAACAGCGAAAGCACCCAGAATTGCAAAGAATACGAAGGCAGACAAGGAGCCGTAACCAACGCAGCCCAGCACAACGTTCTTCAGAGTTCTGCCGCGAGACACACATGCCACGAACAGGCCCATCTGAGGTGCATATGCAATGTACCAAGCCATGTAGAACACGCTCTGGTCCTGCGCATAACCGTTGGACAGGCCATAGGTATCTGTCCAGGTGAACACGTGCGGCATCAACTCCATTGCATTACCGAAGATGCTTGTGAAGCTGTTCATGATGTAAGCCGTTGGGCCAAACAGGATCATCGCACCCAGCACCACAACAACAAGCCAGCCGTTGAAGTCTGAGAGCAGTTTCATCCCTTTCGAAATGGTTTTGGAAAGAGAGTACATGGTCAACGCGCCGAAGAAGAGCAGAACGCCGACTTCCACGAACATGGTGTGCTCAATACCGATGAATACGGAAAGCAAACCAGCCAGCAGCGGAATAGCAAGACCAAGGGTCGTACCGATACCACCGATAAGACCGAAAACAGCGAATGCATTGATTGCGGTACCGATTGGTCCTTCAACCCGCTTTTGACCAAGGATTGGCTCAAAGCAAAGCGCAAAACGCTGAACCTTTGGCTTACGTGCAAACAAGAAGTACGCAAATGGAAGGCCGAGCGCCATGTAGCCAACCCAAAGGAATGGTCCCCAGTGGATCAAGCCATAAGCAAGCGCATCTTCAGCAGCCTTTGCAGAGAATGGTTCTGCACCAGCAGGAGCTGAGGCCATGGTAATCATAGGCTCAACCATGGACCAGTTGACCACGCCGATACCGAAACCGGCTGCCAGGATCATGAAAGCCCAGCTTGAATCGTTGAAGGCTGGTTTATCGTCTGCATTGCCCAGCTTTACGTTGGCCAGTGGGCCAAAGGCCACCCATGCCAGAAAGAACAGGCCAATGGTGCCGTAAGCCATGTATGCCCAGCCAAAGCTGTGCGACACGAAGTTATTGATTGCTGTGATGTAAGGATTGAGTGCCTCACCCATCAGGATCATCGGAATGATGATCGCAAGGCTGAAGAGTAGACTTGGCAAGAAAATGGACTTGTCCAAGCTGGGCTTAAGTATCTCCCCCTTATTTGTGGTTGGTTTTGTCATGGGTTCCTCCAAAGCCATAATATCTCTCCCGATGTTTGGCCTTCAGACAAAGGTTTCGGCGGCGTCAGGCCGCACGAGCCCCTTTGCAGGAAGCAGCATCCTTACGGCTACAGCTTCCTACAGTTACTTGTGGTCAGTTTGAATGTGACTAGGTGCTACAATGCGCTGTTATTCACGCGCATTTTCTGGCGGATTTGCTCCGGATCCAGATCTTTGTATTTCACTGCGCTTTCGAGTGAAATTTTGGTTGCGACAGCCGCTGCGTGCCCCATCTCAAAGCACTGAGCCGTCACGCGGGCAGATGCCAGCGCCTCATGCTCTGCGCTCAGGCAACGGCCCGCGACAATTGTATTGTCCAACTCCTCAGGAACAAGCGTGCCCCAAGGGATCTCGTAGTAGTCGTTCATCAGCCAATGCAGCTTACTCTGCTTGCCAGCATGCAACTCGATTGGCCAGGATGAGCGGGCAATGCCGTCCGCTGGCTTTTCGCAGTTCACGACCTGATCGTTTGTCAGTGTTTTCGTGCCACGGATCGTCCGGGTCTGGCGCACGCCGATCTCCGGCGGCATGTCGATCAGCTGTGTTTTCTCAAAGCCCTCAACGTTCTCCTTGAAGAAGGCATGATAGTCACGGGCTGAGCGGCGGCCATAGATCTCCGCATAGGTTCGGTCAGCTGGATTGATGACATTCAGCATCCGGCCACCTTGCCCCGCAAGGCGAGTGCAGTTCATCAAAAACACACCGTCCTGCGGTGTTGGGAAGACCCAGACCTTGTCCCGCGGCAGATGACGTTCACCACTTGCGTTGACTTCGCGGATCTTCTCGGTGACTTCAGGCGGTGAAATGGTGTCCTCACCAAAGACCTTGTAAAAACCTTCGGCTTCCACGTTGGAAAGACGGAACATCATGGTTGGGTTCTGGATGTTACCCTTGTCGCCATAAGAATGCTCGCATCCAGCTTTTGCCAGTACAGCGGCATCACCTGTCGCATCAATGAAAGCTTTGGCTTTCAGGAAGGTGCTCCCGGCTGAACTCTCCAGTTTGATCGCTTTGATGCGTTGATCCTCTCTCATCACCTCAGTGATAAGGCAGTGATACAAACATGTTACACCAGCTTCTTCCAGCAGATCATCGGCTACTTCGCGCCAACGCAGTGGGTCGAATGTCAACACATGCGTGTTGCCGTAGATCTGGGGCTCTGTAACGCCCTGCTTGCCTTCTAGTCTCTGACGAAACTCTTCTGCAAAACCAAAGACGACCTGCTTAGGTGTTTTCTTGGCAATTTCATCCTGCGTCAGATACAGACCGCAAATCGTCCCAGACAGACCTGCTGTTGCAGCGCCACCGCAAAAGCCATTCTTCTCGACAAGGATTGTTTTAAGGCCATCCCGGGCGCTCATCACAGCCGCAGCAACACCTGCCGGGCCACCTCCACACACCACAACATCAGCCTCGTCCAACACCGGACTGTCGACTGCGCTTAATGCTAATTCCTTCCAAGCCATATCGCCACTCACATATAAGATAACATATTGTTATATAACGCTAATATGAGAGGATGAGCTGACTTATGAGCCTCTCTTCCTAACTAACATATTGTGAAACACATCACGAAGAGCGGGCACTGACAAAAGTAGAAGAACGTACATACAGTCAGCTGAAATAGTCACTGACAGTTTTGTGGTGAGCAACTTCAAATTCTCACTCACACAAAAAATATCTTTACAAAACAGATAGATAAGCGAGCACCTATCGAAGTGGCTGTTATGCTATATGTATACAGATAGAAATTGCACAACAATCATCTGTGCATATACTTGCGCACAGCTAAGCACTATTACCAGATATACAGTTTGAAACTTATCCTAAGTACAAATGTGGAAATAAACAGATTGCTTCACTCGCAGATTCCATTGCTCTAGCTTCACCGCCAGAATTTACATGCCAGCTTAAGCAAGCGGAGCACCAGGTGTCTGATTTCCAAGCAACAACACAAGCAGCTTTTGCCAAGGCTGAGATAGAGCGCAAAGTCATTTTCAGGGAGCTGGATACGGAGCAGCTTTACTCAGAAAACAAACTCTCTGCCATATTACAGCTTGGACGCACTCCCGTCAGAGAAGCCCTTCAGGCTCTTGAGCAGGAAGACATGCTGAAAGTGCATGCACGAAAGGGTGTCGAGTTTCTGGAGATTTCAGCAGCGCAGCAACTTCAGCTTTTGGAGATCCGCAAAGAGATTGAACCGACTTGCATCAAATATGCGATCCTGCGTGGTAGCAGCGAACACCGCGTTCATATGCTGCAACTGGCACAGAACATTTTGGAAAGTGCGCAAGGTGATGAAGATGCTAGCCTGCTGGAGGCTTTGCGAGGCATTCACTTCGCCATTACCAATGCCAGCGGCAACCCATACTTCCACCATGCGCTTGCCCGTGTGCAGAGCCAATCCCGCCGGTTCTGGTTTGCCAATAAAACGCGTGACGACACCATGGTCTGCAGCCAGTTTCACGCAGACATCATGCGCTCAGTCGCTATTGGCAATGAGGTTGCTGCGAAGGAGCAACTCTTGAAGCTTCATGAATATCTTGCTGGAAGTGCGCTGAAAGTCATCAAACTCTCAGCCAACTGATCCTCTGCGATGAGATCACCGCAGAGGATGGGATGGATTAAACGTCGATACCCATGATCAGTCTTGGCAGAGCCAGCGACAGTTCCGGGAAGAAGGTGACGATGAGAACCATCGGCAGATGCCCAAGCAGCAGGAACTTGAGTGTGATGCCCACATACTTATCCAGCGTGAGCTTGCTCACCCCGGCGGCCATATAGAGCATGGGCGCACACGGTGGGGATACATTCCCCAGCCCCAGATTGGTGCCAACAATCGCTGCAAAGTGAATTGGATGAACGCCAATCTCCGTTGCCACCGGAAGCAATACAATTGCCGCCAACACACTGCCGGATACATCATCCACGATCATACCAATGAGCAGCAAAATAAGGTTGATCAGCAACAGGATCAGGATCTTGTTTTCCGTCAGCGAGATCAGCACCTCAGCCACTTCACGCGGCACCTGCTGCAGGATCATCGCCCGGCTCATCACAAACAGAAAGAACAACACTGCGATGATGGAACTTGTGGTGATCGCCGCCCGCACAAAGGCCGCCGGAATATCTTTGAAGCTCAGCCCTTTATA
This sequence comes from Pseudovibrio denitrificans JCM 12308, assembly GCF_001310815.1. Taxonomy (GTDB): domain Bacteria; phylum Pseudomonadota; class Alphaproteobacteria; order Rhizobiales; family Stappiaceae; genus Pseudovibrio; species Pseudovibrio denitrificans. The sequence continues at coordinate 165,190 of NZ_BAZK01000009.1, read as the reverse complement.
GATGAACACCCCAACAACAATCGCATAAACCAGTGAGATTGCAGCAGCTTCTGTTGGCGTTGCGATACCGCTGTAAATCACCCCCAACACCAATAATGGCATCATCAGCGCCCAGAATGCCTTCAGCCCGCTGCTGGCAACATTCTGCGCTGCTTCCTTAAATGGCAAAGGCTCCTCCACCTGAATGGTATCCACCTTGCGCAGGAAGAAGAAGTTGAGGGCGATGTAAACCAGAGCCAGCAGGACACCCGGAATAACCGTCGATAGGAACGCCGCCCCAACGGACAAGCCACCCGTCACTGCAAACACAATCATCGGAATAGACGGCGGGATCATCAACGCCAGCACAGAAGAACACGCTACCAACGCCGTTGCGTGGCCAACCGGATAGCCTTCCTTCACCATCCGCGGGATCATGATCTGCCCAATCGCCGCAATGGCGGCAGATGATGAGCCAGAGATCGCACCGAACAAGGCACAGGTGATCACAGTCACCGCGCCAAGCCCACCTTTCATGCGCCCGACAAACGCATTCACGAAACTGAGCAGTCGATCTGAGATGCCACCTTCAGCCATCAGTGTTCCAGCCAGCACGAACAAGGGCAGCGCCAGCAGAGCGAAGCTGAGCGTGGTCTGATAGGCGTAAGGGATCAGGAAGGAAACGTTTGAGTCTGAAGCAATGCCGAACACCAGCGCGCCAACACCAAATGCAAATGCGATTGGCATTTCAGCCAGCAACAGCACGACGATAAGCAGAAGAGAGGCAAGAAAAATGAACATGATTAGCCCTTCTTCACGACTGAAAGTCTTGTTTTAAGGTCAATGGTTTGATTGATGGCTTGCAGCGAGAGGTAGATGATCGTGCCTGCAAATCCGATGATCATGGAGGCAGACCACAGCCCTTTTGGCCAGCGCATGTAAGAGCTTGCGCGCCCACGCTCTATTTCAAAGATCGCGTACTTGCTGGCATAATACCCAAACACTAGACAGGCAGCGATGCTGGCCAGTGTCATGATCAAGCGGATGCTCTGGATCTTTCGCGGACTTTTGATCAACAGTGTCACGATGCCACCGTGAATGTGCTCTCCATTACGGGTCACATAAGCAAGCCCCAGAAAGTAAAACCAGGCCCCCATCAGCAGAGCAAGCTCTTCAATACCGACAAACGGCAGCGCAAACACATAGCGAAGCAGAACCTGCACAAACATGATTGCGGCAAGACCAATGCCCATCGACACCAGACCAAAATACAGAGATCTTTCCAGAAGCCGCTCCGCTTTTAGCAGCCTAGTCATGCTTCTGGATTGCGGACCTTCTGGGATTGCGGTGACATGATCCGGCGGTTCTGTTTCGGTAATTTCCGGATCATAGATGAATGAAGCGACCTGCACCGGCGCACGCGGGTGCTGTTTAGACTCGCGGTTCACGGTCATATGCCTCCCAACCGAAGACCGGAGCACACTCCGGCCTTCTCTTCAATTATTATTAGTTTGCAGCAGCTTGACGGATTTGGCTCATGATCTCAGAGCCAATGATTTTCTCCATGGCTGGCCATTCCGTTTCATGAGCAATCTTGCGCGCAGCTGCCTGCTGGGCATCATCCAGCTCAACCACCTTGATCCCGGCATCTCTGGCTTTTTGCAGGAACTCTTCGCTCTTTGCCTGCGCTTCTCCCCAGGACCACTCAAGTGTGGTGTCGATCGCAGTTTGCAGAGCTTCACGATCAGCTGTTTCAAGGCCTTCCCACCAGTCCTTGTTCACCAGCCAGAAGGCGTGCTCGAAATAGTCATTGGTGAGGATGTTGGTTTCCAGAACGTCACGCAGTGAATACGTCTCAACCGCGGTTGAGAATGAACGCGCATCGACCGTACCAAGCTGAAGGGCGGTGTAAACCTCTGCCAGCGGGATCGGAACAGCTGAGAAACCCAGATTGTTGAAGCGTTCCACTGCCATCGGCAGACCCGGAACACGGATCTTCAAACCATTGGCATCAGCAGGAAAATTGACCGGCACCTTGCCAACGCCTTTGCGGATCACGACAGAACCAAAATCCGTTGGAATAATCCCTACCGCATGCAAGCCAAGTTCATGAAGAATACCGTTGTAGATATCCAGCATATCTGAGCCCGGACCATAGAGCTTCTGCGCCTGTTCCCAATTGGAAACCACGTAGCCGAGGTAAGCGAGATCCAACCGGCCATCAAACTCAGATGCACCCCATGTGAGGCTCATTGGCACAACACCCTGCATGGACTGCTCAAATAGGGAGGTCCAGTCACCAAGATCGCCACCAGGATGATAATCAATGTTGATGGCTTTACCGTCCAGCTCTCCCATAAAACGCTCGGAAAGCGCGTGGAATACGTGATCTGTATTCATCGCATGTGCCAAGATCAGGCTTTCTTCCGCTTGCGCCTGTCCACCAGCGAATCCAGCCATGCCAAGTGACAGAGCCAATGCCGTTGTGCGTGAAAATCTCTTAAGTGCCCCAATCATATCCTCTCCCTTTCTGAAAGCAGCTTTTTATGTTGCTTCAGTCAGAGACCGCAGAACGGGAGACACGACACCTCATTTCCGGAAAGGATCTTTCCAGATGAACAAGACAAACATTTGCGAAGGTATGCAGACAGACTGATCCAACACCAGAGCATTTGCTCGTAGCTTAATTTGGCTCATCAACGAAAGCCGCTGCGGGGTTCGCGCACTTGTCGCCACTGCCCCGGATCAGTTCCAGTTCTCTTCACACTCCTGCTACGGTTCCCAACCAAAGCAAGTGAAGCTTCCAGCAAAACCAAGGCCCAATGCCTTAACTCCGCTCATCCTCTCCACCCCCAAAACCATACCCCGCATCCGCATACCTGCTTATATACAGTTTGATTTTCCATTGGGTGCAATGGGTGAGATAAGCAAAACAGACTTGAGGATGTAAGACTAATCAACCACTGTTCAGGCTAGCTATTTCCCATAATCTGAGCATAGATCTCAGGATCGGTGACGCCTTCTGAGCCGATCAGGAGGATTCTGGAGTCTGGAGTTAAGCCTAGCTCAGAGCAGAGCTCTGGGTCTTTGGAGGCTTCGATCACTGCGGCGAGGCCAGCGACGCCGCTTTCGCCTGCCTCAATGGCTGGGTCATTGCCAAGTGGGTGTGCGAGGCGGCGCATTGTTGTGGCGATCAGATCATCGCTGATGGTGAGGAAATGCGAGCATTCGCTGCTCAGGATTTCCCAGGCCATTGGGGAGGGAACGCCACAGGACAGGCCTGCCATGATCGTTTCTTCGCCAATTTCAACGGATACGGCCTGTCGCTGCTTGGCGCTATCAAACAGACAAGCAGCAAGGTCCGGTTCAACAATGCAGACTTTTGGGGCTTCATCCTTCCAGTGCTGCCGCAATGAAGCAGCGACAGCAGCTGCCATGCCCCCTACTCCGGCCTGCAAAAATACGTGGGTCGGCGGGCTTTCAAGATCATTAAATATCTCGTGGGTCATGACACCATAGCCAGCCATGACATCCCTTGGAGGCTCTGTATAGCCGGGCCAGGATGTATCAGAAACCACGAACCAGCCAGCTGCCTCCGCTTCACTCCGGCACGTTTCAACGGACGCATCATAGTCGCCATCGATACGAATGACTTCCGCACCCAGCTCCTGCATCGCTTGCTCACGGCCCTGACTGACTTCCGCATGGATATAGATTTTGCAAGGCACGCCAAATCTCTGGCATCCCCAGGCAAGAGACCGTCCATGATTGCCATCGGTTGCGGATGCCAAGGTGATGCGGCTCACCTGATCTGCGCAGTGCCCCTCACGAATATCTGAGAGGGAGACTTCTTCTCCGGTGCGGCGTGATACTTCCCGCTGCAGAACGCGCAATGCAGCATAGGCACCGCCTAGGGCCTTGAAGCTTCCAAGACCAAAACGGGGACCTTCATGTTTGTAGAGGATCGCCCCTACCCCGACTTCCTGCGCCAGAGACGGCAGAGAAAACAACGGGCTGGATTCATATCCTTCCCACTGGGTGATCTCGGCAATCGCCTGGACAAAAGCAGTTTCGGGCAAAACGGAGAGTGCTGCCGGGCCGAAATTTGGAGACCCCTGAATATGTGAGATGCTTTTGGACATGGGATACTCCTGCTTATTTGCCTTTTGGGAGACGCTGCTTTGCCAATTCAGCCCAGAACCGAGCCCCCGTCTCCAGAAGCTCATCGTTGAAATCATAATCAGCTGCATGCAATGGTTTGGCGTGGGCACCTTCCGTGCCATTTCCAATCAGAAGAAAACAACCGGGAACTTGTGCAGCAAAATTTGCGAAGTCCTCAGAAAACGTCATGGAAGGGCGCGCACCGTCATGCTCCAGCCCCATCGTTCTGGCTGCTTCAATCACATGAGAAGCGGCATCGGCATCATTGATCGCTTCAATGAACTCCGTGCGGAACTCCACTGAAACATCGACACCATGGCTCACACCAATACCCTCTGCGATCTGCCTCAGATGGGTCTCGACCTGTTTTCGGTGTTCTGGAGCAGCAGCGCGCACTTCCCCCTTCAGCAGTGTGTGACCCGGCAGGACGTTGCGCTGACCATCTGTGATAAACTCGGTTACTGAAACAACAGCACCAGAAGACGGTGGCAGCTTTCGGGAGACGATGGTTTGAAGCGCCAGAACAGCTCAGCAGCTGGGGTCATTGTCTCACGGCCAGCCTGGGGCATTGAGGCATGCCCGCCCTGCCCATTGATCGTGATCTCAAACAGACTTTCACTGAAGCAGATCACCCCTGCCCGGGTAGATACCCGCCCAACAGGCTCGCCGGGCAGGTTGTGCAGACCATAAACCTCATCAATCGGAAAGTTCCGCAAGACACCCTCATCAATCATGGCCTGGGCACCTAAACCATGCTCTTCATTGGGCTGGAACAGGAGCACAACTGTTCCATCAAACTCAGGAGATTTGGCCAGAAGCTCCGCAGCCCCCAGAAGCATGGTGGTGTGTCCATCATGGCCACAGGCATGCATCACGCCCTCATTACGAGACCGGTGCGCAAACTCGTTAAGTTCGGTGATCGGAAGCGCATCAAAGTCCGCGCGTATGCCGATGGCTTTATGGCTGTTACCGGCTCTTAGGACGCCGACAACACCGATGCCCTCGTGGGTTTCAATGCCCAGATCACGCAGATGGCGAGCGATCCGTGCCTTGGTCCACTCCTCTTGAAAGCCGAGCTCAGGATTTTGATGAAACTCATGCCGAAGGGCCTGAAGACGATGCGCAAAGTCAGCCATGAAGTTCTCCCGAGAGGCGGCGTGCTGCAATTCAATTGGTAATCTGAATTAGTACTTCATCAGTCGTGAAAAATGCGCTGAATATGAGCGCTTGATATGCAATAATCTTTCACATGACGCCTCTAGACTCATATGACCACGCCATTTTGCGCATACTCCAAGCAGACAACCGCACCTCTCAGCAAAAGATTGGCGAGGCCGTCAACTTATCCGCCCCTTCCGTCCAGCGCCGCATCCGGCGTATGGAAGCCGAAGGGGTTATTGCTGCCAATGTTGCTGTGGTTGATCCAGCAATGGTGGGGCTACCGATCACAATTTTTGTTGAAGTAGAACTGGTCAGCGAACTGCCAACCGACATCGACGCAGCCAAGCAAATCTTCCGCGATGCCCCAGAAGTCCAGCAATGCTTCTATGTGACCGGAGAGATCGATTTCGTGCTGGTCGTCGTCGTTGAAAGCATGTCAGCATACGAAGAGTTCACTCGCCACATTTTCTTCAAAAACGGAAACATCAAAAAATTCAAAACCTTCGTTTCGATGGATCCAATTAAGACAGGGGTGAAGGTTTCTGTTTGATGGGCATATCTCTAAGAGACTTATAGTTTGTAGCTGACTGTCGCGTTTGTTTCTCCCCATCCAAAGACAAGGATGAAACTAAACGCGACGGCCTCAGAGCTAATCAAGATACATCGCTCACTTCAGCCCGATCTGGTGGGCGGAGAGCATGGCGGCGTAGACCATTTCTGGGGTGACGGGGAAAGGCATGTTGTGGATGGTTTCGCCTTCTGCGCAGGAGGCTTCTGCGACTTCCATGAGTTTGGCATGGTCCAGTTCTTTGACGCCCATGTCGAACAGATTGGTTGGAAGACCAACGGAGCGGCAGAGGGTGAGGACTTCTTGGATTTCTTCCATTGGTGCATTTTCAAGAAGCATCTGGGTCAGTGTACCAAAAGCAACCTTTTCGCCGTGATAGAGATGATGGCATTCTTCCAGTTTTGTCAGGCCGTTATGGATGGCATGAGCGGCGGCAAGACCAGAACTTTCGAAGCCAAGACCGGAGAGTAAAGTATTGGCTTCAATAATGTTTTTCACTGCTGTTGAGGACACTCGGTTTTCTACGGCAACCTTGGCCTTATAACCATCAGCCAGCAGGGTGTCGTAACAGAGCTTGGCGAGAGCTTGGGCGGCTTTGGTTGGGAGGCCGCCTGCCATGGTGCTTTGCCGGAAAGACCGTTGGCGCGCGCCTCAAAGTAGGTGGATAACGCATCACCGATACCAGCGACCAGAAGGCGAACTGGAGCCCCTGCGATGATCTTTGTGTCCATGATGACCAGGTTCGGATTGGACGGGAACAGCAGATACTCTGAGAATTCGCCCTCAGGGGTATAAATCACCGCAAGCGCAGAGGTTGGCGCATCAGTTGAGGCAATTGTTGGCACCACGACCACTGGAATTTTGTGATAAAAGCCAATGGCTTTGGCTGTATCGAGCGTTTTACCGCCACCGATACCGACTACCACATCAGAGCCTTCTGCCTTGAAGATCTCCATCAGCCGATCAATCTCGGCACGGGAACATTCACCACCAAACTCTTCCATACGCTGCTCAATACCAGCGTCTGCGCAGCTCTTTTTGACAGTGTCTCCAACAAGGCCAGTTACGAAGCTGTCAGCGAGGATAGCTGCTTTTTGGCCCAGGGGTTTTATGTAGTCACCAATTTTGGCGATGGTGTCTTCGCCCTGAACGTATTTGCTCGGAGAAATGATGATCTGGTCCATGGTGTAATCTCACTGTTGGAGGTTGCCGCTTATCCCCGGACAGAGCGTACCGAAGTGGGTGTACAGGCACCCTGAAAGCGTCGTCATTCAGTGAAATACTAGGTGTCACTTTTTGGAGATACCATTCGGATAAATCCGTAAACGATCATATATTTACACCATTTGTCATATTAAGCCCTCAAAATGTAAATTTACAATCAATTCAGTCATCAAAGATCGAATGTACAGTGGACTGCTGGACACGCGTAAACACCCGCTTGCCGAGGGGCAAGCGGGCATGGTTATCCGACACCTATGAGATCAATTCAGGGAGGTTTGTCTGATCTGTTCTTTCAGTGCCGGCAGCAGTGAGGCGCTGGCTGAGAGCTTGGAGATACCTGCTTTGAGCAGCAATTCGGTGACTTGGGTGTCTCCTGCCATTTCACCACACATACTCACGGGTATCCCCGCGCGTTTCCCCGCCTCGCAGGTCATGCGGATGGCCCTGAGCACTGCAGGCTGAGTATAGTCAACCAACTCAGAAACCTTAGGATTTCCGCGATCAGCAGCCATCACATACTGCGTCAGATCATTGGTGCCGATGGAGAAGAAATCCGCCTCAGCTGCCAGGTTATCCGCATCCAACACAGCAGAAGGCACCTCAATCATGATCCCAACGTTCATCGGTGCGTTGCTATGTGAAAGCCCGAGCTCTTCACGCGCTTCCTCGACCAGTTTTTTGCAGTATTTCAACTCAGAAACCGTTGAAATCATTGGGATCATCATCTGAATGTTGGGCTGCTCAGCGGCTGCGCGAATGAGTGCGCGAATTTGCGTTGAAAAGAGTTTTTTGTCCGCAAGGCACATTCGCACCCCGCGATGCCCCAGAAACGGGTTCTCTTCCGCCTCCATCGGGTAGCTTTCCAGCGGCTTATCCCCGCCAACATCGAGCGTGCGGATGGTGATCGGATGATCTCCAAAGGCGGCTGCAATGCGCTTGTACTCTTCGTACTGAGATTGCTCATCCGGCAACTCGGCGCGTGACTGGAACAGAAACTCCGTCCGCATCAGGCCGACGCCTTCTGCGCCTGCTGCAATTACCTTCTCAGCATCTTCAAAGCTACCGATGTTGGCTTGTACCGGAAAATGAACACCATCGAGCGTGATGGCTGGTTCCATGGCCTTAGATGCGGCTTCTGCCTGTTCCGCTTTCCATGCTTCGTGCTGGGCAACCAGATCCGCTTCCACCTCTTCAGAAGGATCCGTCCAGAGCAGTCCTTCAAAGCCATCGAGCACGACTTGCTGACCATCTTCCAACAGATCAAACGCACCAGCCGCTCGAACAATCGCCGGGATGCCCATGGCTCTGGCGATGATCGCACTGTGAGAGGTTTTGCCGCCACCTGTCAGGCAGATGCCGAGTACGTGCTCTTTATCCTGCTTCGCAGTATCAGTCGGCGTCAGATCCTCGGCGATCAGGATTGAGTTGGCAGGCACAGAAGCGCCCTCACCCTCTGATCCGGTCAACTGAACCATAACCTGCCGCGTGATGTCCCAGATGTCGACAGCCCGTTGGCGCATGTAGTCACTGTCAGCGGCTTCATACTGGGCTTTAAGCTCAAACATCACCGAAATCCAGGCTTGTTCGGCAATCGCATTTTCGTCCGCTATGTAACCACGCAGTTTCGGTTCCAGTTCTGGATCCGTCAGCATGGCAACGTGCGCGGCGAAGATGCCGGACTGCTCTGCATCTTTCGCAGACTTTGCACTGCGTTGCATTTCACTGGCGATGGAACCGATTGCTGCAAACAGGCGGTTGCTTTCTTCACCGACACCAGCAAAGGCCCGATCCGGCACAGCTGGCATAACAGATTGGAAGAAGGCAACACGACCAAAGGCAATGCCTTGCGACGCTGGAAGGCCTGCGATCGCGCCTTCAACACTTTGCAATGGGGCAGGAGCTGGTTCCGCTTCCGCAACCACAGGTTCTGCAGTTACATCTTCACCAAATCCGTCTTCAGCCAGGACTTTGAAAGCCGCAATAGCTTGTTCTGCCTGTACCCCACTGGCAATGAATGTGATTTCATCATCACGGCGCACGGAAAGACCGGCAATGGCGTTGAGGCTTTTGGCATTGGCGCGTTCTTCTGCTTTTTCAATTTGAAGTACAGCATCAAAACCAGCAAGGGCGCCGACAATAGCAGCTGCGGGGCGCGCGTGTAGGCCGTGAGGATTGAGCACAGTCCAGTTGAACCGAAGCTCCTCTCCAGCTGGAACCTCAGGCGCCGCAGTGACGACCACCTCTTCTTCAACACCCAGATGCTTCTTCTTGGCACTCAGCGCGCCAAGCGCCTCCTCTTTCACGGCAGCCAGTGGCAAACCAGAACCAGCTGCAACGGCAGCAGCCATGGTGCCTTCTACAATGGGGGCAGCGCAGAGTTCGACGGAAGACGCAACTTCATCTCCCAGTAACTCTAGAGCCATCTCAGCGCTCAGCAAAGCGCTGCCAAGGTCCATAAGAACCAAAACGCCATCGTCATCCATTACGGTTTCAATGGCGGTCATCACTTGAACGGGGTCTGTGCCGATTGGATTGGCGGGATCATCAATCCCGCCCGCCACTGCAAGGGCACACTTGTTCTGTGTCATCTGCTGCGCCAGCTCGGCAACACCTTCTGCCAACTTGGAGCTGTGAGACACAACGACGATGCCTACCACTTCGCTTAACTCCCAACGACCGCGCGGGAAAGCGCTTTGACCATGAACATGGTTGAGGTTGCGCCAGCATCCTGATGTCCGATGGAGCGTTCACCCAAATAGCTCGCACGTCCCTTCTTTGCCCGCATATCAACCGTGGAGGCAACGCCAGCATCTGCTGCAGCTACCATGGCTGGCAAAGCAGCCTCGAGGCTCTCAGCTGCTTTGGCCGCGTCAAGCACAGGCCACCAGGCATCACACATGGTTTTATCGCCCGGCTCAGCCTTGCCGCGCGCAACGATGCCAGCAACGCCAGCCTCCAGCACAGCTGTCAGGTCGGTCAGATCCAGCTCATCCTTGCCTTTTGCGGCCGCCGCTGCACGAATGAAGAACGTGCCATAGAGCGGACCAGAAGCTCCACCAATGGAAGACATGAGTGTCATGCCCGTGGTTTTAAGGATCATCTCAATGGACATGGCATCCATGGTCGGCAGCTTTTCCAGCACCTTCTCAAAACCGCGGTTCATGTTGATGCCATGGTCAGCATCACCAATTTCTGCATCAAGCTGTGTGAGGTAATCACGCTGTTCGGCAAACACCGCTGCACAGTCTTTAAGCCATTCCAGGAGTTGTTCTTTTTTTACTGTCATAGCCGTAATCCTTAAACTCCCCAGCGCAAGGCTGGTGCATTGACCGGAACATCCCAAAGCTTCAGAGTTTCTTCGTCAGCCTTCAGCAAGGTGATGGAGAAGCCTTCCATATCCAGCGCGGTGCAGTAGTTGCCGACAAGATTACGGGCCAGCTTGTAGCCGGCTTTGTCAAAGCACTCTGCCATTTTGCCGTAAACGCCATACAGCTCACCCTGAGTGGTGCCGCCAAGGCCGTTCACCATCACGATAAACTGGTCGCCCTGCTTGAACTCTTCTGTGGTGATGTCCTGCTCTTTCCATTCACCTACCTCACGGTCCCACGTGCGAACGGTGCGGGTGTACGCCGGTGTGTTGATGATCTCATCACACATCTGCTCAACCAGTGTGTTGAGGTCGCTGTAGGAGCGGCGCTCGATACCCGGTTCCCCGTGAATACCGACACCAAACTCGATTTCATTATCTGCCAGTTCAAAAGATGGTTTACCGTTGGCTGGGACCGTACAGGCTGACAATGCAACACCAAAGGAACGGGCACGATTGTTAAGGCGCAGGGTCAGTTCCTCACACTGGGCCAGATCATATCCAGCCTCAGCAGCAGCACCCACAATCTTCTCAATCAACACGGTCGCGCCAACGCCGCGGCGGCCTGCGGTGTAGAGGCTGTCTTTTACGGCCACATCATCATCAATGGTGATAGAGCCACTGGGATGTCATCAAAGTGAAGAAGCTCAACGGCAGATTCAAAATTGAGGACGTCGCCGGTGTAGTTCTTGATGAAGAACAGAACGCCCTTGCCGTTGTTTACCTCCTTACCGCATTCGTACATCTGGTCAGGTGTTGGAGAGGTGAACACTTCACCCGGGCAAGCGGCTGTCAGCATGCCCTTGCCAATGTATCCGGCATGAAGGGGTTCGTGACCGCTGCCGCCACCGGAAATAAGAGAGATCTTATCTTCATTGTCCTCCCGCCAGATGTAGCGCGGCTCCTCGGAGAATTTCAGTTCCGGTCGTGCTGCACGCATGCCAGCCAACTGTTCAGCAACGACATCTTCAACGCGGTTGATCAGTTTCTTCATTGTTTTTGCTTAACTCCCGAGCAGCAAATCCGGACCTGATTATTCCGTTGGTTCAAAGAGCCTTCACGAACTTAAACTCTCCAACATTTCACCTTGTTGCTCAGGGGCCAGAAGGCATCTGATTGACGAAGGCGCATCCCATGCCAAGATTGTGCAAGTTCCGTGTTCTCTGAATACCTGCGGAATATCGTCCTCTTCATTTGGTAGGTTGAAATCTGACAGTGATCGGCATCGCACCGAGGGTGGTTTTCGCAGGCCAAGCAACCTGCGAAAACCGAAGAGTATTAGGCTTTTGCGACCTGAGGCAGAGCTGCAAACAGGTCTGCATATTCGCTGGATTTACGATAGAAAACAGGCGGCTCACCAAGCGGTGCATCCACGGTGACCCAGCCACCTTTGAACGCCTGCCCCGACCACGCATGCACCCAGTCATCTTCCGGCAGGTACAACTTCCACTCCGTCTCTTCCTTATTGTAGACCGGTGCGACTATCACATCGCGGCCCAGCAGGTATTGGAACTGAATGTCATAGGCCGTTTCATCCTGCTCATAATGCATGAACAGCGGGCGCATAACCGGAATGCCAGCCTCTGTGTTTTCCGCAATTGCGGCTTTCAGGTAAGGCTTCATACTGGCAAACACGCGGGACATCCGGCCCAGATGGAAGAGCGTTTCATCATCAGTGTCGAACTGGTGGTTGTCACCCGGACGGTTGCCTTCATGAGAGCGCATCATTGGTGTGAAAGCGCAGAAATCAATCCAACGCATCATCAGCTCTTTGGTGCGCTTCATGCCATGCAAAGTGGTGTAACCACCCACATCCGAGTGGTGGATACCGTTGCCCATCAGACCAGCGGACAGTGCGCCCGGAATGACGGAGGCCAGACCATCTTCAATGCACCAGTCCACGCATTGGTCACCTGCCAAAGCACATGGCAGTACCGCTGGAAGCCCGTGCCCCCTGCCCGCATGAAGAACAGGATGTCATCGATCTTGCCGCATTCTTCAATGGCTTCGTGGTTGATCTTCGCCCAACGGCGCGGCCAGTCGTTATGCTCCAGCTCAGCAGAGCGACCATTGGAGAGGGTGCAGTCGGTTGGCAGGTACTCACTGAAATCAGCCATCCAGCCATCAAGGCCAAAGCCGATCAGGTTTTCTTTGATGACGCCCTTGTACCATTCGCAGGCCTCATCATTGGTGAAGTCCACCACACCGCAATAGAACTCGCCGAAATCAACCAGATAGTCACCACCATCAGCCTTGGTGGCCAGATAGCCTTTTTCCTTGGCGATTTTGTAAAGGGACTGCCCTTCCAGCACATACGGATTGATGTAGCCGAGGAAGCGGACGCCATCTTCTTTGAGCTCATGGATCTTGGTATCAAGGCCCGGATACAGTTCAGGGCTCCATTCCCAGTTCCAATGCAAGCGCTTTCCGAAGGACGTCATCTTGATGCCCTGCCAGTCCTGATTCCAGACACCGGCAACTTTGACGCCCGCCTTTCTGGCCCGCTCAATTTTCTCAAGAGTAATATCGGTGCCGCCCTGAACGCCCAGGATCACGCCATCCAGCACCCAATCCGGCAGTTCTGGCTGCGTGCCGAAAACATTAGAGATGTTGCCGACGAGCGCGGTGAAGCTATCTTCCCGGTCAAACAGCAGGTAGTCTGGGATGTTCCAGGCCTGCAGCTCATGGAAGTCATCATGGCGGAAATCAAAGTCCGCGTAGGCTGTTGTCTGTAAGTGGCAGAAGTATTTGTCATTGGATACAAAGGTCGGCTGCGGGTAGTTGGTGTTGTAGTAATCACCGCCCGCTTTATCCTTGGTGTCTGCCAGCCATGTCACGTAGTTATTCTTGTTGCGGCCAACACCCGGCTCAGACGTCCAGAGCGGGAAGTTCTTGCCACGCAGATTGAAGTAGGTCAGCTGCTCGCCGCAACCGTAGACCTTCTCTTCCGGTGTTGCATGGACGCGCATCCAGAAACGGTTCACCTCATCTTTCAGGCTGTTGAAGTCCACTATCAGGCGGCCTTCTTCCGTCTCATAAATGGTCAGCGTGAGATAGTCCTCACCTTCAACCCCGAGTGTGATGCTTGTCTTATCGCCTTCCTCGTCAATCCTGAAAGCACGCATTGGCAGGCGGGATTCGACATAATCTTTGATGTCAAAGTTCCCGCGATACATATCGAAGGTGCCTTGACCGCTTCCCAGAAAGATTGCCGGTTTGTCCAAGCTGTGCGTAAAGACGGTACGGTCTTTGTGCAGAACAGTGAAGCCATTTTCTTGTTTAACAATGTTCATTTGAGTGCCTGCGGAGTTGGTGCGACACCGGCCTGTTCTGGCGGATCGGTCTGTCAGCACCGGGCTATCGAAAATCTGGAACGGATAGAAAAAGGGCGCGGATGATGTTGCCCGCGCCCCTCTTGTCTTACTTCAGAGAAGCTGCGTAGGACGCATCGATCTTAGCTTCACATGCTTTGATTTCGTTTTCAAAGCGCTCCAGCCAAGCCTTACCGTCTGCATCGCTGTTTTCGATGAAGTAGTCGCGCACGCCAGCAGTTGCTGCCTTGAATGCTGCGCGATCTTCTGTGGTTGGGGTGTAGATGGTGCCGCCTGCCTCACGGAACTCTTCAAACGCTGCAAACTCACGCCATTTTGGATAGGAGCGCAGATACTGGTTCTGAGCTGCTACACCATCAATCACCACTTTGCGCAGTTCTTCAGGCATACCATTGAACTTGGCGTTGTTCATCACCCAAACGCCGCCCATGTAAGCGTGACCATCCAGAGCGATGTACTTCAGGCTTTCCTGGAACTTCATCATGGTGATGTCCACGATGCCGTTCTTGGTACCGTCAACAACACCGGTAGACAGGGCGGTATAAACTTCCGGCCATGAGATCGGAGTTGGCGCAGCACCCAGCTGCTTCACCAGTTCCTGCTGGATTGGAGCTGGAACGGTACGCAGTTTCAGGCCTTTTACGTCATCAGGATTTTTGACCTGCTTGTCAGTAGTCGCAATGTTACGCCAGCCGCCGGAGTTGGACACCATCATCAAGCGCAGAGTGTCATTGGTTCTGCCCAGAACGTTGCCGCGAACGTCAGCAAGGAACTCATCGTTGTCATAGACACATTCAGCAACGCGGTCATCGCGCAGCATGTAGGGCAGGTCAAATGCACTCACTGGAGACCAGTAGTTTGCCAGTTCCGGAATGGTTGTCTGGAAGTAATCAAACATACCGTTCTGAACGCCTGCCAGACACTCTTTTGCTGTGCCGCAAAGCTGACCGCCCGGATAGATCTCGACTTCGATCGCGCCATTGGAGCGGGATTCTACAAAGTTTTTAAACACAAGCAGTGACTGGTGGTTGTAACCGTCAAGGTTGGTTACGTGCGGAGCAGTCAGAGTGTAATCTGCTGCCTGTGCACCCGCAGCCATGAAAACTGAGCTGAGCAATGCGATTGCTGTTTTCTTAAAGTTCATGTTTTCCTCCACATGAGTTTTAAAGTCTGCTGCCCCACTCCCGTTGCAGCACGTTGGTAAGGGTTGGATCGCCTACATCACGCCCAGCAGTTTCGGGAAACCGATGACGAGCGCAGGGAAGAATGAAATCAGGAAGATGACTACGAATTCGATCGCTAGGAACGGTAGGATCGCTTTCGAGATCTTTTGCAAGGGCACCCCGGAAACACTTGAGGCGACGAAGAGAACGAGACCCATTGGCGGTGTTGCCAGACCGATGGAAAGGTTGGCGCACATGACCACACCGAAGTGGACCGGATCAATACCTGCCTGTGTCATGATCGGCGCAAGAATTGGCGCGAAGATCAGGATTGCCGGACCTGCATCGAGGAACATGCCGACGATGAACAGGAAGACGTTGATGATGAAGAACAGCAGATAAGGATCACGGGTGATACCGAGGAAGAAGGAGGTGATGTCCTTCGCGATACCGGACAGAGAGATGGCTGAAGCAAACCCGCTCGCCGCGGCCACAATGATCAGAATTGCCGCTGCATTGACAGCGATGCGCATGAACATCGGGAAGACGCTGGCAGGCTTGAGCACTTTCAGCACGACCACGGACAGGATCAGCGCATAGAACACGGCCACAGCAGCAGCTTCAGTTGGCGTGAAGACACCTGAGTAGATACCGCCCAGAATGATCACAGGTGTAAGCAGCGGGAAGAAAGCCATGGAGAAGCTGTTCCAGCGCTCTTTGCGGCTGGCCCGTTCAAACTGCTCAACATCAGGATACTTCTTGATCTGCCAGCGGTTGATGATCATCAGGCCGATGCAGAAGATGATGCCAGGGACCACACCTGCGATGAACATCGCAGCCACGGAGGTGTTCATCACGAAAGCGTAGATGAGCATGATACCGCTTGGTGGGATGATGGTGCCCAGAACTGTTGCCGCTGCAGTCAGAGCCGCCGCATAGGTGCGGTCATATTTGTAGCGCTCCATCTCAGGGATCAGCATGTTGCCAATCGCAGAGGTCGCCGCAACCGAAGACCCCGTCAACGCTGCAAACAGGGTGGAAGCCAAGATCACCACGTGACCGAGACCGCCACGGAAGTGCTGCACCATGGTTTGCGAGAAGGTGATGATACGAGTGGTGATACCACCGTTCACCATGAACTCACCCGCCAGCATAAAGAACGGCAGCGCCAGCAGCAGGAAGTTGTCGAGACCAGCGTAAAGGCGCTGGTAGAGCATGTTGATGAAGAGAACCTTGTCGTCCTGGAACAGAGCAATCACAGGGGACAAACCAAGCGCGAAAAGCACTGGGGCACCAATCAACAAGAAAATCAAGAAATATAGAAGGAAGATCGGAGAGACCATACCTATACACTCCCGTTAAGGTATTGGAGCCTAAGCGTTTTCGCTTTTGTTATTGGCGTTGAAATGGATGAACTGGTCCAGCTCGCCTACCAGCTTCTGCAAAGCCGCGAGGCAGGTGATTGCCAGCAGCGCAGGCGGCGCGATGTAGATCACGTACATAGGGATCGGCAGACTATCTGCGGTGACAGAGCCCGTGCCAAAGAACACCCAGCCAAACTTGATCCAGACTGCGAACAGAACCAGTGCAATCACATGAATGATGGCTTTCAGCAGATGCCCGATGCGTGTTCCCTCCACTGCATCCAGCACAAACGTCATGGCGATGTTTTTGCCTGTCAGATAGATGACCGGCAGCGCCAGATACGTCATGTAAATCATCAGAAAGCGCGAGGCTTCATCCGTCCAGCTGATGGGACTGTTGAGGATGTAGCGGAAGAAAACCTGCAGCAGCACAATTGAGGTCATGATGACCAGGAAAAATCCACCAACATACTCGCCTGCCCGGGCGATGGGATTGTTGATGGCGGCGAGGCCTTTTTCGATCGCCTTAAGCATGATGCTCTTTCCTTGCCTTAAGAGTTGCCCAAAGAGAGGAAAGAGCGCTCTGAAGCATGAGAGCCAAAGACAGCTTCAGAACGCTCCGGGTATCAGGTGAGTTCGACCACCTCGATACCGAGGCGCTTGGCAAGCGCGCGAAGAACCGGACGATGGTCGCCGTAAGTCAGAGCAGTGTGATGCTCCAGCCCTTCTGCGATCATCTTTTCCATGAAGTCTTTGACCGGTGTGTCCAGCTTTGCTGTGCCAGCAGTGCCAGAGAACGCCAATGGAGCACGTACCATTTCACCACCAGCCAGTATGAGGCGCAGCTTGCCATACCCCTGGCTGAAGCGCGCCATCGTGATGCGCCCCGGCTTCAAAGCAAACTCGGAAAGCAATGGCAGCTTGCGATTACTATGGATCGTTCCCTGCACTGGCTGGTCGCGATCGGCCATATCAATTGGCGCCTGCCCGCAATGCCAGAACACAACCGTGTCATCTTCAACATTCACGTCAACAAGATCTGTGTTAAACACGCTATTGCCCGATGCGTGCTGCAATGTGAGAGATGTCACGACACCCATCATGTCTGCCTCACAGCCACTTGGGGTCCGGTCTTCATTCAGGAGCGCCAACGCACCACACGCGCACATCCGTATTCAGTAAAGAAGTCTGGCCAGCAGCGAACTGCCACACCGGCATAATCTTTTTCATCTGCTTCGGTGCGCAGCTTGGAGTAAACCTTGAGTGTTTTGCAGGTGGCTTCCTGATCCAGATCCGCCAGATTTGGAAAGTCCTTTGCGCGTCGCTCATAAGGTGCGTCCGCGACTTCATCCGGCAGTTCCTTCACCTGATCGATGAAGTCGATCACCGGAATACGATCAACACTGATGCCAAAGCGGTCTGCCAGTTCCTGCTCATTGAAGTTGCAGGCGTCAAACCCATCCGGATGCTCACCAACCAGTTTGAGCTTTGAGCCTTTGAGCTGGTTGACGATTGCGCCGGCACGCGCCAGCAAACGCAGCTCTTCAATCGCTTTTGGACTTTCAGCAGCTGCATGAACATAATCGAGACGGATGTTGCTGCGGCTGAGAGCGTGGGAGGCCAGATTGACACCGCAGAATGAGTTGAGGCGCAGACGGCCACCTGTTCTTGCTTCCGGATAGGACCACATGACGAGCGGCGCATCGATGGCTTTGCCGAGCTCAACAGTCATGGTGGCGTCAGTGAAAGTCACCTGCAGCAGAAGAAGCATATCGAGCGGCTTTTCCTGAAGCTTTGGCATCACTTCCTTGACGGCGTCCGCATCAAACAGCAGCTTTGGTTCACCAACAAACTCAGCGTCCAGTGTCTGGAGGTTCTTCCAGGCTTGCGCGAGAATTTCTTCTGCATAGGGAACATCAAAGGTTGGACGACCGAGCGCGACGATGCCAATACGGGGTGTGTCGACGGACATTATTAACTCCCTACTGTATTTAGCCGAGAGTGACGTTTCCGCGTCTGAAACCTCTCTCCCCCAGGCCTTTTTATCGAGGGCTCCCCAGCCCCCTTATCTTGTAAAAACAGACTACTTTGAACCTTAGTGACTAACTATGAGTAATACCACATAAATGGTCATTATTTTTTCCTTTATGCTCATTTATTTGGTGATATTTGACATTTTTGTCCACTTTTCAACGTTCATTGTTATTTTTTGACGCAAAGAACGATCATGTGCTTGGAACTGGTGTTTTCAGAGTAGGACAGCGGAGAAAACAAGCAATGCGGTGATATGTCTGCGTTAAAATGCGCAGTTTTCTGCGCTTACGGAGAGTATGCACGGTATAATTGAGCGTTTTCTTACATGCATCCAAAACAAGAAGTGCCAGCCTGTGGGGCAGACTGACACTTGGCTGCTCATCTCGGGAGGAGTTGCAGCATCGGGAATCACATTGGAAGGTTATCTAGGCTTTTCCATTGGACCCGAAGACACGAATCTTCTCTTTTACTTTCTGTTTCATGACTTCCTCACCGCGACCGAGTGAGTGCGCCAGATGAAACTCTTCAGGATCGTTTGCAAAGACTTCCTGCACACCCAGCGTAAAGGCCTGGCGAAGTTCAGTATCTACATTCACCTTTGCAACACCTAGCTCAACTGCCTTCTTAACTTGCTCATCTGGCACACCAGAACCACCATGAAGCACCAGTGGCTTCTTCACTTGTTCTTTGATTTCCTTGATACGCTCAAAGGCGAGCTTCGGTTCGCTTTTGTACACGCCGTGCGCGGTACCGACAGAGATCGCCAGATAGTCCACACCGGTCTTTTCGACGAACTCCTGCGCCTCTTCCACTGTGGTGATCATGGCATCCGCTTCATCAACGGTGATGTCATCTTCAGTGCCGCCGATCTTACCGATCTCACCTTCGCAGCCAATGCCCAGAGCATGGGCAACATCAGCTACTGCTCTGGTTGTCTTGGTATTTTCCTCGAAAGGAAAGCCAGAACCATCAAACATCACCGACTGAAAGCCTGCACGAGTAGCTTCCATGGTCTGCTCAAACTGGCGACTGTGATCCAGGTGAATGCAGACAGGCACAGTGATGTCTCGCATGAACGTGTCGATCATGTCCTTCATCTGATAAAGGCCGAGCGTGTTGATCACTTTCTGACCAACCTGGATCATGATCGGAGCGCGTTCTTCTTCAGCTGCAGTCAAGATCGCACGAATGGACTCCGCGTTGTGAGCACTGAATGCGCCAATAGCGTATCCGTTCTCCCAAGCGTGCTGGATCATTGTTTTTCCTGAAACGTAAGGCATTTGTTATGTCCTCGGGGTCATTCCACGTTCTGCTGGATGGCTCCTCATGCCAAACCCGAACCCGTGGCTGGCATTTTCGCTTTCCATTTATGGTTATGACTGTAAATTCTCACAGATATGATCAAATAACAACATTAATGATCATTTTTATGTCCAATTTTGCTCACAGCCGTATTGCTACGTAGGGTATTGCGCTCAAATTGGTAGATTTTTGACTATCAACATCAGTCCGATGAACAAAAGCAGTCCATGAATGATCTTGTGATAGTCGATTTTGTAAGTGTGCAGCAGATGGTAGCCAAACATGCCAAGCGACATGCCGATGATGAAAGCAGGCAGCGCTTTGACCACATGACCTATGACCACATCGGTGAGCAGTCCCTGAAACCAGAAGCCTGTGATCGCCCCAACCATCTGAAGCATAAAGAAGAAAACGAGCGTGGATTTGGCCTGATCTGCCGTCCATGGCTGCATGGAAGTGTAAGCGATCACTGGCGGTCCCGGCTCACCAACACTCGCGCCCAGAGCTCCTGAAAAGAAACCGGTTCCAACGGTGATCGGTTTCGAAACCTCTTTGAACAAAGCCTCTCTGGAAAGGAACGAGTAGATGCTTGAGGCAACGAGGACGACACCCATGGTGATGAGAATAGCTTCTGCAGGCAACCGCTTGAGCAAGTCCGCCCCCAGATAAGACCCCGGCAAAGAGCCAAGAAACAGCAGCAAAGCTGGCTTCCATCTGACATGAGTGCGCATTTTCCAAACGATCGGGAATGTCACCAACCAGCCGAAGATGCCAGCCACCGGAACAGCAGCTTTCACGTCAATAGCAAGGGACAGAAGGGGGACTGAAACAAGCGCCAGACCGAAGCCTGTGAGGCCCTGGGTAAAGCTACCCAGAGCTATGATCGCTGAAACGACGATGATTTCGAATGTCATTGTATTTCTCTGGCGCCCGTCTGGCGCAGATGATTAGCGTGTGCTGAACCGATGGATCGTCTTTTGTTTATAGACATCTTCCGGGTCCAGCCGGATGCTGGGGAAGTGCGGCTTGTTCGGGCTATCCGGGAAGTGCTGTGTTTCCAGACATAACCCACCAAACTCCTCATACTTATAGCCATTTCGCCCAAACCATGCTTTGTTGGAGAGCTTGAAGCCATTGTAGAACTGGATCGCAGGCTGCGTTGTTTCCACTTCCATCACACGACCCGAGGCTGGATCATACAGCTCAGCTGCTTTCTTGTACTTGCCTCGGCCCTCGCCGCTTAGAACGAAGTTATGATCAATCCAGCGACCAGCCAGCTTATCCATGTTCTGACCAATGACAGCCCCCTCACGGAAGTCCAGCCCTGACCTTGCCACGCTTTTCACTTCCCCTGTCGGATCATATTCTCCGCAACAGGCGTATAATGATCCGCAAACAGCTTCAGCTCATGGTCCTCGACTGAGCCTTTGTCGTGCCCCGCCAGATTGTAATAGCTGTGGTTCACCAGATTGAGGATGGTTGGCTTGCTGGTATGGGCACAGAAGTTGAAGTGCAGCTGGTTGGCATCATCCAGAGCGATGGTGTGAGTGACACTCAACGTCCCCGGATACCCAGATTCCCCATCTGGCGACACCCGGTGCAGGTGCACACGGACAACATCTGCTTTTTCTTCAATGTCATAGCCCCAGACATACTTATCGAAACCCTTGCTGCCGCCATGCAGGTGCTGCACGGTTGGTGGCTCATTGGTTTCCAGCAGATACGCCATACCATCCAACGTAAACTTGCCATCCTGAATACGGTTTGCGCACCGCCCGGCAATCGCCCCGAAGAACGGATGCCCTGCCAGATATTTCTCCAGGGACTCGTATCCCAGCACCACATCATCCTTGTTACCATTGCGATCAGGAACGATCAGCGATGTGACGATGCAGCCATAATTGGTGAGTGAAACCTGAAGACCATTCTTGTTGGTGATCGTGATCAGATCTGCGCTTTTGCCGTTCACTTGACCAAATGGAACCACAGTGACTTCCATTGGAACCTCCCGATTTTACTTTGCTTTGGTTTCAAGCCCTGAAAGCGCACGCAATTGCTCTAGAACGGCGGACCAGTCCTGACGCCCTCGCCCTGCACTGCGCGCGATATTGTAGGTTTCGCGGGAAGCTGCCCCCATTGGCATCGGCACCCCCACCTGATTGGCAAGATCGAGCGCAATACCCAGATCCTTGTGCGCATGGTCAATCATGAACGCGGGGCTCAGATCACCAGCCAGCACCTTATTGGGCCACGTGGTGGTGAAGTGCCCTTTGCCTGCTGGCGTTCCGCTCATGACAGACATGGCCGCATCAAACTCAAGCCCAATGGCTTCTGACAGAGCAACCGCTTCTGCCGACAGTGTGTTGAGCGCAATGCTCATGTAATTGTTGATGATCTTGACGCGAATGCCCTTGCCCGGGCCACCCGCATCCACCGTGTCAGATCCCATCAGATCAAAGAGCGGCTGCGCTTTTGCGATCTGCTCTTTCGTGCCACCAGCCAGAACCAGCAGAGTACCAGCAATCGCATGGTCGGACGTTCGGCCAACCGGCGCTTCCATCATGGAAAAACCAAGCTTCGCCATATCAGCAATCATCGCATCCGTTTCCAGCGGATGCACCGTGGACATATCAATCACCAGCGCATCTTTGGAGAGCGTTGTCGCAACACCGTTTTCACCCATCAGAGTTTCACGAACCAACGCCCCGTTTGGCAGCATGGTTACAACAAAATCCGCCCCACCTGCAGCCTCTGCCGGACTGCTTGCAGCAACGGCGCCATTGGCAACCATGGAGCAACAGCCTCTGCACTAACATCATGAACACGCAGCGTATGACCACCTTTGGCCAAGTTCGTCGCCATAGGTTGTCCCATTTGGCCCAACCCGATAAATCCAACTGTTGCCATGTCTGTGCCTCGTCATGGTTAGTACTGTCATTGTGTTCATTTAGTACTGAAGATGCGCAAATTACAACACACTGTGATTGTTTTTGTCTTTTTTTGGTGATAAATTTGTACACACATGAGTAATAACACGCAATATCTGGTCTGTATCCGCTAAAAATGATCAGAATCTGCGTATAATAACGGAGAGATAAATGGTCATTGCGTGCGTTGGCATCACAGTTCTGGATCGTGTTTTCAGAGTCGAACAGTTGCCCACCACCGGAGGTAAGTTTGTCGCTTCGGATTACTTTGAGATTGGGGGAGGCCCGGCTGCAACCGCGGCTGTGGCCGTAAGTAAACTTGGGTATCCGGTTGATTTCATAGGCCGTGCTGGCACAGATGACGTCGCCACGAGCATGATCAAAGAGTTGGCTGGTTACAATGTAAACACTCAGCATCTCCACCAGATTGCCGGTGCCAGCTCGTCCTTCTCGGCTATTTTGGTAGATGATCACGGTGAGCGAATGATCATAAATTACCAAGGTGACCAACTCTCTCCTGAAACCAGATGGCTCGAAAAAGTTGATTTTGCGCGCTACAACGCCCTTCTGGCCGACGTCCGTTGGCATCAAGGCGCTCACTTTGCCCTCAAAGAAGCGAAGAAAGCGGGTGTTCCTACCGTCCTTGATGGGGACGTAACCCCCCAAGATATAACGGATTTGGTAGAACTGGCCGATCATGTTGCTTTCTCTGAGCCGGGTCTGGCGAAATTCTCACAGGTTGATGACCCTGTGGCAGGGTTGCGCATTGCGCAAACGAAAACAAACGCTAAACTCTATGTCACAGTTGGCTCTGAAGGATGTTACTGGCTGGAGGGAGACGAGATCTGCCACCAGGCTGGCTTCAAAGTGGATGTGAAAGACACCACAGGTGCAGGAGATGTGTTCCACGGTGCCTTTGCCGTTGCAATTGCTGAGAAAATGACGCCCAGAGAGGCCGTTACATTCTCCAGCGCAGTGGCCGCGCTCAAGTGTACGCGTCTTGGTGGACGGGATGGAATCCCGGATCGCACCAGTGTTGAGGCATTCCTGAAGGCTGATGCCTGAAAAAATGCTCCGGCAAGCCTGCCAGAGCTTTCGTTTTGACAGAATGATCAGCTGTCCTATACGCATTTTTGTTGTTTTCTGATCAGAGATTTTGAGGCCTCTATGGTTGATACGGTCATCATTGGAAACCCGCGCCACGAGCGACTGGTGAATTACGTCAATGAAAAAGGCTATGCCAGCGTTGAAGAGCTAGCCAGCGCGCTGGACGTATCAGCTCAGACAATTCGTAGAGATATCAAGCGATTAGCAGCACAAAAACTGCTCATCCGGCATCATGGTGGTGCTGGCAGGTGTTCCAGCGTCGTCAACCTGGATTATGAAGTCAGACAGGTTTCCGAAACCGAAGAAAAGGAAGCAATTGCCGAAGCAATCGCAAGTTCGATTTCTGACAACAGCACCGTCTTTGTGTCCATCGGCTCCACAACAGAGATCATCGCTAACCACTTGCTCAAGCGTAGTGGCCTGCGCGTGATCACCAACAGCCTTCGTGTTGCCAACGTACTTTATAGCAAACCTGATTTTGATGTGATGGTTCCGGGTGGCAAACTGCGCAGCAACAACAGCGGCATCATCGGCACAACAGCGCTTGAGTTCGTCAAGAAGTTCCGCGTCGACTACTTGATCACCAGCCTCGGCTCAATCGATACGGACGGCACAATGCTGGACTATGACTTCAACGAGGTTGCCATTGTCCAGGCCGTAATGAGCACCGCCCGCAACACCTTCATCGCCGCCGACGCCACCAAGTTCTCAACCTCCGCCGCCGTAGAACTCGGCAACATAAAAGACGTCACCGCCCTCTTCACCGACAAAGAACCACCCACCGACCTAGTAAAAATCCTAAACAGCAACAACGTTCAGCTGAATGTGGTGATGTGAGATGAGTTTTATAGAACGTGTAACAATGAAGAAGTAAGAGCAAATTACTTTGGGAATTAGCTCTTTTAACTATTGATTTGCCTGAGTCTCAGCCATTTTTCTTTTCTCCAATGAAGGCAAAACAAAAATTTTTCATACATCGATCAACAACACTACATCTGATATATTATTAGAAAATTTTAGTAATAGATACTCAGATGCAACGTACAAAAAAACAGTTAGGTCCCTACAGAGTACTCAAGCAGATAGGGCAAGGGGGTATGGGGGTTGTGTTCGTTGGTGAACATACGGCCTCAGGCAAACAAGTCGCTATCAAAATGGCGACCAAACATGAAGCTACTAAGTTAAATCAACTCCGACAGGAGATTAGATCTCTTGCCAAGATTCAGCACCCTGGGGTTGTGCAAATTTTGGACCATGGCGTATCTGATGGACTTCCATGGCATGCAATGGAAGTGATAGAAGCGCCAACGCTTACAAATGTAACTAAGCAAATTTGGTCATCTCAAAGAACTAAACGCTATGTAAATAATGCTTCTAATGTATTCTTACCAGGGCAAGATTCAGACACAACAATTACGCAAGTAGGTGAGATAAACTTACGCGAAAGCGTCGAGTTCAAGGATTACAAATTTTTAACAAACCGCTCAAGCGATGCAGCAGCTGGTCGATTGAAAGACGTGTTAACGCTCACCTATGGCATTTGCGAAGTTCTTTCGTATGTACATAGCTCAGGCATTATTCATCGCGATCTAAAACCTGACAACATATTCATCTTAGAAAATATGTATCCCGTTCTCGTTGACTTCGGACTCGTCTCAGAAGTTCGAGGTACAGTAGGTAGAGAGGTTCTTGAGGACGCCCAAGCAACTAGTGGTTCACCATTTTTTATGGCACCTGAGCAAATCTTAAATGAAACCCTCGATGCGCGATGCGATCTATACAGCTTAGGATGTATTCTGTACGAACTTGTTACAGGACTTAAACCCTTTAGTGGTTCGCGAGTTCAAGTTCTTCATGGACATCTTGAGCGTAACCCGATTAACCCATCAGATCTTGTCCATGGTGTTCCGAAAGCACTTAATGACATGATCATGTCTCTCCTCTCAAAATCTACAGACCAGCGAATTGGTTATGCAGAAACAATTTTGCAAATTATCGAAACATTGGGAGTGCAACGTCCCCATTGGCCTAGTACGCCGTCGACGGGACACTCTTATCTTTATCGTGCATCATTTATAGAAAACTCAAAGATACAAGCAGACATAGAAGACCGTCTAATCCAAGCAAAAAACGGTAAAGGCCAAGTTGTAATAGCATTCGGAGAAAGTGGATTAGGAAAAACACGTTTTGCATCAGAGATTGCCAAAAGAGTACTGAAGACTGGAATCTCAGTTACTACTTGCGAGTGCTCATTCCGAGGAAGGCATGACACCCAACCCAAGCCAGTAACTCAACCACTTTATCCTTTCTTGCATTTGTTAGATCATATAGCCGACTACTGCACTGAAAAAGGATTAGAAGTATATGAAAATATTTTGAGTGAACACGCAGCAATACTCTCAGAATATTCCGCTAGTATAAAATCTCTCACCTGGGTCAAACATCTCCCCCTCGCTCCAAAGCTTGAGGCTGATCAATATCTTAATCGCTTATTCAATGCTTTACGTAGTGTTTTAGCCTCGTATTCTCAGGCAACTCCCCTTCTATTGATCTTAGATGATCTTCAATGGGCAGACGAACTATCCATCGCATTTTTGGAGTTTCTTACGAAAGAAGGTCTGGAGGGCATAGCAGTACTCATACTCGGAACGATGAGAACTGAGGAAAAAACTCAGCAAGTGAGCTCCATGCTTAAGTCAAACTGCGTGCGCGAAGTATTATTAGAAAGAATGGGCATTGGAGATGTAGAAAAACTAGCGTGCGGCATGCTCGCGACTGAAGAGATTCCCCAAAACTTTGCCGAGTTTCTTTTCGAGCAGAGTAATGGCAACCCATTTTTCATTGCGGAGTATTTGCGCACCGCAGTTGCCGAACACTTACTTCAACGCGACAGATCTGGTAAATGGAACTTCACGCATCATACTTCCTCCGAAGCATACTGCTTTAAGCAACTCCCGCTTCCTAACTCATTAAGTGAACTGATTAAGTTACGTATTAGCCGGCTCACTCCAGAAGCGCGTAAAGCGCTTGATTGCGCTGCACTTTTAGGCCGCGTGTTCGAGACAGAACTTGTCTCGTCCGTTATGCAATTACACGAAGAAAACTTAGGCCAGATAATTAATGAACTAGTTGAGCGCCAAGTTCTGGAAGCCGACGAAAAAGATGGCTTCCGCTTTTTACACGACAAAATTCGAGAAGTTACAGAGCACCAACTTTCCTCGCATCAACGTCGAGAGCTTCATGAAAAGATTGCAAGAAAGCTCGATAACTTAAGAACCAACGCACTCAAACCAGAAACTATCGACGCACGCCTGGGCCACCACTGGTCTTGTGCAGGCGTTCCAGCACGTGCTGCACGACATTTGCGATTTGCCGCTGACTTTGCTCATCACCAGCACGCCAATGATGAAGCCACGAGATTAAATAAGGCTGCTTTATCAGAAATCAAAAAAGCAGAGAAAACAGAAACAGGAAGGCAGCAATACTGGAACACCGAGCTATCTCAGTTAACATTGCTTTAGCTCAACTATACTCTCTCACAAGAAGTTATGAACTCGCCCGCGCACAAGTGGTAGATGCTCTCGAACGCCAACCAAGCGACGTAATTACCAAAGCTCGCCTATATCGACTTTCTGGAAAGACTTTTGAAGCAGAACATCGACACGACGATGCTTTGTCAGCTTATGATGAGGCTGAACGCATCTTGTATTCAAAACCTAACTCTTCGATAAACTGGGTGAATGAACATATAGAAGTGAAACTTGGTCGATTATGGACACATTATTGGGCTGCGAACTCTCGCTTAATGGACATAGAGATATCCGAAACGCAAGTTTTAGTTGAAGATAGCGGTCTACCTCAACATCGCTATCAATTTTATCTCACTCAAATATTTAGAAATTTGCGGCGTGATCGATATCAAGTTGATCAGCAAACTGTTCTATTGGGACGCCAATTACTATCAGCTGCAACTAGCGCCAACTTAGAGATAGAAACCTCCTTTGCTCAATTTGAGCTCGGATTTCTTTTATTGTTTGCCGGAGAACTAACTGAAGCAAAACAAGTGTTAGAAGAGGCATTGGAGCGATCAAAGCAAGTTGGCGATACTAGCAGCGAAGTCCGATCACTTTGCTATTACGTGATTTTATTGCGGAGAATGGGCAATATAGCGAAAACTGAAAATGCTGCACACAAGCTGTTGAGATCAGCAGGCAAAGCTCAGATGATGGACTACGTCGGAGTTGCTTATGCCTCTTTGGGATGGGTGTTCTTTAAAAAAGAAAATCTCGATTTTGCCAAAGTAAAAATTAAGAAAGCAAAAGAAATTTGGTCTTCTCTTTCGTTTGATTATTCCATGAAATGGACTGCCGTCATTGTAGAATTAAAGATCTCGTTTGAAGAGAGAGATGTAAAAAGACTAAATGATTGTGCATTAAGCTTGCTGCACCATATTCAGCTCAAGCTCCCTGATAAGGTTGAGCTTGCCTTAGAAGGTATAACAGCAGCCTTCTCTGAAAAAGACCATCTCGAGGTGCTCAGACACGCAAAAGAAGCATTATTTCAAGCTGAAGCCTCAAATTATCTGTAAACTACATAGCATTAGAATCATGCCATTTTATAGGGAAATAAAATGATCCTCGTTGTTGGAGCAACCGGAGAACTCGGTTCAAGAGTCTGCAAAAACTTAATTGCAAAAGATCAGTCGGTCAGAGCAATGGTGCGCCGTAACAGCAACCAAGAAGTTGTTGAGACACTAAAAACACTTGGAGCTGAAGTTGTAGTAGCAGATTTAAAGGACCCTACTTCTTTAAAGTTAGCTGCATAGGAGTGGATACAGTTGTCTCTACGGCAACATCTGTCTCTAGGCCAAGCGAGACCGACACCTTTGAAAGCGTTGACCACCAAGGTCAAATAAACCTTGTGACTCTTGCGAAAGAATGCGGTGTCAAACATTTTGTTTTTGTTTCATTTCCTGAATTTCAGGGAACATTTCCGCTCCAGAGCGCTAAACGAGCCGTCGAGGCCTCCCTGCAAGCTAGTGGAATGGATTATACAATTATTCAAGCCCCACATTTTCAAGAATCTTGGCTGACAGCGCCGACCGGTATAAATCCTGAGACCAATGCTATTCTGACGTTTGGCGGCGGGGAAGGCAAGGTTTCCTGGATTGCAATTGATGATGTATGTGAAGCCATCAGCACAAGCGTCAAAGCTCCAGAAGCTAGAAACCGTATACTTAAAGTCGGAGGCCCCGAGGCACTCAGTCAGCAAGATATTATCTTGCTCTGCGAAAACCTTACTGGCAAATCTTTTAAACGCGAAAATATACCTCAAGAGCAGTTGGATACAATGTCTGCATCAGAAGATCCTATGATGCAGACCTTTTCAGGCTTGATGACTGTGTGCGTAAATGAGGGCTGCGAGGTCGACAACACGGAGGCTCAGCAGATTTTGGGTTTCCGCCCACGGCCAATCAAAGACCATCTTACTCAGCTGGTAGCTTCACTATCTTCCAGTTGAGGACTTGAAGATAACGCTACCTTATAAAGGTAATCCTTGATAAGGGTCTGAAGAAAAGCCTTTCGGCTCTTCAGACCTAACTCAGCAATGTGACTGCCTAGATGAACGGGAACACCAATACCCAACTGCTTATTAAAATGCCAATCTAGAAGCTGTTCTTCAGAAAGATTATCTTCGCCTTTTAAAAAGCTCTTTAACTGACCATCTGAGATTAGTTTGCTCTTGGCAGTAACTTTTTGAAGAAGGTCGCCATATATCCCCGTGGAGCGCAAAACATCCAATAAGGATTTTCTAATTTCAGACTCCAGATCAATTTTTATGGCTTCAACACGCTGTTCACGCTTAATCAAAGAAATCAATTCACCAGTATCAAGCCTCTGGCTATGTAGCCATTTCTGAATTTCCGGGCCCTCGATCAAATTACGGCTAACAAAAAAGGCATGAAGCTTTTGCTGGAAGCGTTCTGGTTGCTCCGTAATTGCCTTCCGATCTGCTTCTTTTAATGCCAGAGCTCTGGCAACACCCCTTTCAATTATTTGGTTGTACAAAATCGGATCAAGACGTAACTCGTCTAACATTTCATCAAGCTTTTCGCTTCCCTTTGCAGGAGCAGTTTGTCGGATAAGCTTTTCCCAAGTATCTGTATGTGAAAAAGAGAATGAAACTTCTTTAGGCCCGCAAGACTGAGCCTGATGCTTTGACATGACATGAAGCATTTCCATGGCATCTTCATGCTTGATATCTACCTTGCCAGTCGGTAACCAACTTCGAAATCGTAAAGCCTCATCCCGATTTCCCTGCCCTTCCAACACCGTCATCAGGCGCTCATAACTACGTGTTGGAAAATGACATAACTTGCTCTCTTTTTCGCAGAGCTCTCGAAATGCTTTCGATATCACATTCTCTTTTTCAGCACGCTCTAAGGTTGCACGAATATTAACCATAGCTTCAGACAGCTTTGGATATCCTAGTTCTGCTGGCCCGTGAGCAATTGCAACTTCATCATCATCTTCAAGCTTGGCGTCATGAAAAGCTTGAAATACCTTACCAATGCCAACCATACCAAAGGGTACTAGTTCAGCCGCACGTAACGCTCCCATGCTTGACGCACCATAAACGTGCACACCCTGTGACAACGCCCAAAGGATTTCTTTATGCCAAACAGCAGGGACCTGCTCAAAGAAACCATCTATAATCCCAATAAATCGTGCGCCGCGCTCAACAGCACGATAAACATCACCTTGAGATACTGGAGGTTGGAAACTGGCATCCAAAATGGATTTTGCTTCAGCTAATGAAAGGCTTGGGCCAACGAAAACAACTGCTGACATTATTTCAACTACCCCCAGCACAAGAACGCTTTTGCTGTTTCAAACGCTTGCCCGGTACATAGCCGGGTGCATCGTGCAGGCCTTCCAAACCGGGAATAACTACTCGTACAACATCAATACCTTCAATATATCCACCAAGATTAACTATGGCCAACTGCTCGATACCGACAGAACGAAGTTGTTCTATTTGCCGTGCAATGTCATACTCAAAACTCTGCTCTTCAAAGCTAGGCACTTCAGAGAAGTGAAGTCCTGAACTCTCTCCGCCTTCAATTACTCTTCTCTGAACTTCTAAAATCCGATCACGATTTCTCGCTATCTCAAAAAAGTCACGGTGAGCATCGTCTCTCGCTCCAGCAATGAAGGTTAGTCGAGTTTGGGCGGCTTCCGTCAACGCTCTCAAGAGAGCAACCTCACGAGAGCAGTGGCAGCCACTACCGTCACTTACATATAGCTGTCCTAAATGATTAGGATGGAGGTCAACAAGCGTACATGCAAATGCTGGCAACCCGATATCTGTTGTGATTGACCACACTCCAACAGCTTGCCCAGCTTCACGAAGCATTTTCATCACTGCAAGACAATCCGGATCCTCAACTGACGCCAAGTTGAGACGGCTCTTTGTACAAGTCGTAGAACCACTAGCAGACCAAAGAGCGAGCGCATCTCGCTCTACTAGTTCGCAGATCCCATGACTTACAGCTTCTTGCCAACAATTGCCACTGGCGAGCCCATTAGAACTCATCTGAAAGTAACCACTACTACCTGATAACGGCAGCGTGAAATTGGTATGAACCATCTCATATGGCACCCAGATAGGATTATCTTCTATCAGGTCGTGCCCTTCACACCATAGTATCTGGCGGTCTGCCGGTAACTGTTGTTTAAACTGGCGAGGGAGTTTAGAAACATCAAGAATGGTCCCCTCCTGAGAAACATCGGCTAGACTTGCTAGCTTCAATGGCAGTTTAACATTTTCTGCATGATGTAGCTCAATTGCTTCCATCAAACCAGATGCCTTAGCAGCAGAAAGTCCCAAGCCTTTACCTTGAGAAACTGCAAGAGAGCGAGCATTGGTCGATAAACAGAAACTACTGGGAGACCAATTTTATCAAGTCCAGTGATATTCGCTACTCGAGTAATCCCAAATTTAGTCAAATGCGGTTGCACCCTCTCAATCGTCTCTAAAGGTGAAATAAGACGATGAGTTCCTTTGCGATATCCTTTCTTTGCGTTCGACTTCACAGTCGAACGCATTGGTGTCAGCTTCTGCATTTGCTGAGGACATGCCTTTCCCGCTTCATGCGGTGCCATACCTTTCAGTATCCGCCTTTAATCACATCAATATTCAGGAGAAAACAAGTTGCGCCTACATTACTTGGTGAAGCATCTACAGCTGTATTTTGTTCATCATAATTTGGGATTGATGCGACTGCTGCACCAAACTTCACCAGTTCTTCCACTCTTAGATGTTCGGAAACAGGCTCAGGCGTTTTACCCTTCCACTCTTTTTCTGGGATGCGATATACTTCATCCTTCCAGATGATCAGAACATCCTGATCATACTCAGCTTGCTTACCGTCATTATTAGACATTTTTGTTCTCCGTGATATTAAGAATCAAATAAGTATACCTGGGTTTTATTATCACCCCTGCATATATTTACAATCATAGATTGCTATATTATAATTCAACTAATTATTTGACCTAATTAGCAATACTGAGAAGCTACAAGACGCTATCACAATCAATCTGAAAACGGCTTCAAGCTTGAGCTCGCTGATGTTTCAACAGAAGTTGCATGTAAATTAATAATTCCGAATACCGTTATGGCACACTCGTCTAGTCGCATCGGAATTTAACGGACACCCAGTGCCTATATGAGCCACAATGACCTTAGAACTGGCAAGAATCAGCAATCTTTAAATCATAAGAATGATTTAGAGCAGGGGATAGATGAAACAGTTCAATACGACCCTTCACAACACCCGTTTGATATCGCCAACCAATCAGGTCAAAACGATAACTCACAGCCTGGCATAATGTTTGTCAATGGCAATGAAACCGGGCAAGTTCATCTTCTCAACACCCCCCTAACGCAAGTTGGACGATCGCTAGATTCTCACATTTTGGTTAGAGACACGAGCGTTAGTCGACGGCATCTCCTTCTAGAAGCAACACCAGAAGGAGTTCAAGTAATCGACTTGAAATCGCGCAATGGTGTCTTTGTAAATGGGTCTCAAGTAAAAAGGTCCTGGATAGCTCCTAACGACCTAATTCGTGTCGGACCCAAAGTACTTTTTCGATACTCTGTCTTTTCCAATACTGAGCTCGATGTTTTGAGAAGAATGCACCAAGCCGCCACGTTGGACTCACTTACGCTTACCTATAATAGAAAATACTTCAGCGGTTATTTAGAGCAACTTAAGTCTCTAAATAAACAAAAAACAAAATCTGTCGCTAATCCTGATAGATATTGATTACTTCAAGAAAATTAATGACACGTTCGGACATCATCTAGGAGATCAAGCGCTAAACCACATCGCCACAATAATTCGCTCAACGGTGAGGCTGATGACATTGTTTGCCGTTATGGTGGTGAAGAGTTTACAATATTGCTCAATAATGCATCCAGCGCTGTATCAACAGAAATTGCCGAACGAATTCGTAAAAAGATCGACATAACCCCTTTGCGCCAAGATGGTAATACAATTCACTTAACTGTATCAATCGGTATTGCCTTGATTGAGGAGACAAACGGAAACCTCGATAAACTATTCCAGTTAGCAGATACACGTATGTATGCAGCAAAAAAAAGCGGTCGAAATCGAGTGGTAAGCTTACAAAGATCAGTCAGCAACAACTCTATTCATGACAATTACAACACAAGCATTTACCCCCCCTAATGTAACTAAATATCCATTTTGATGTTAATTTATCCAACTAATACTAATAATATCATCACTTCATTTCAAAATCTTATTTTTTAGTTTGGCATTGGCAAAAATGCTTTTGGCAGCACAGTCATCCGTGCCACCGTTTCTCTTGTCTTTTGTTTTACATCATAACCTTAGCACCTGCCTGAATCTTCACGCGGCGGACGATTTCGGCGTCGCGATTGGATTTGAACTGGTCGGGGTCACGGTCTTTCCAGTTGTAGAAGCCTTGACCGGAGCGCATGCCGGTGTGGCCTTCTTTCAGGAGTTTGCCGATTGAGGTCTCGTGTGGGTCGCTGACATTGTAAAGGTCTTTCCAGACGGCTTGTGCGGCATCGCCGCTGATCAGGTCCAGACCGGCAAGATCAGCATGTTCGAAGGCGCCCATTGCCGGAAGACGTGAGGCGTAACCTTGCTTCAGGATGGTGTCACAAGCTTCCGGAGTGACAAGGCCTTTGTCCACGAGGCAAACAAACTCACGAAGAACTGCATGCTGGATGCGTGCCCAGAGGAAGCCTGGGATATCCGGACAGAGAACAGGTGTTTTGTCAGTATCGTTCAGCAGCTGTGTAACAGCTTCAGTCACTGCTTCACTCGTCTGCTCACCCGGAACCACCTCAACAAGCTTTACCAAATATGCTGGCTGTGCGTAGTGAGCGATACAGAAGCGGCTTGGTTTGTTCAGGGCAGCCTGAATGGAGGTTGCACTCAGAGCAGATGTGGTTGAAGACAGGATTGCGTCTTCTGAACAGAACTCCTCTGCCTGTTTCAGCACGGCTTGTTTGATACCGATGTCTTCCAGCACGGCCTCAATAATAAAGCCTGCTGGTCCAGCTGCTTCCTTCATGTCATTGGTGAAGGAAATGCGCTTTAGAACAGCTTCTTTGTTTTCTGCTTTGGCGAGGCCTTCAGAAACCACAAAGTCGAAAGCTTGTTCTGCACGTTTTGCAGAATCTGCTAGATCAGCTTCTGGACGATCCCAAACAGCAACTTCAGCTCCACCGAGGGCCAATGAGAACGCAATGTGCGTTCCCATGGTGCCGGCGCCAATCACGGCGCATTTTGGCAATTTAGTCACCGCAGTATACCCATCCGTTGTTTTCTTTTTTCACGACACCCTTCATTTCGAAGGCGTTCAGGCTCGCATTAACCGAAACAAGCGCACGCCATTCACGAACCATGCCTTGATCATCGCAAGCGCGGTCGCGGATTTCCCGGAAGGAAATGCCCGGCTTTTCCTTAATTGCATCAAGAATGGACTTTTCAACCTGATCCACGCGGCGACGGCAGTCACTGAGAAGTTCCATGGTGCCTTCAACGCCCATAGGTTCTTCGTGTGCAAAGATCACGGTTTCTACATTACGCTCCTTCAGGAAGCGCTCCAGCTTATCGAAGGTTGCCCGCATGGTTTTTGGGCATTCGTAGAGGTACAGAACCGGATTGATCTTAGGCAGAAGCGGGTCTGCAATAACAAGGGTCTTGGTGGATTCTTCGAAGAAGCCGATTTCAGCCATGGAGTGACCGAGGAACTCAATGGTCTCCAGTACAATTCCACCGCCAAGATCAATCTTGTCGCCTTCGGTGATAATCATGTCCAAACCAGCAGCCGTTGGACCCATCCAGTCCAGATATTCTGGATCCAGATCGAACTCTTCCCCTTCAGCGAATGCGTGGACGATGGTTTTTGCGTTCAGCATGTTGTCGGCAATGCGGTCCATGCGGCCTGGATGAGACAGGATTTTGCAGCCTGTTTCTTCTTTCAACCAACCATTATTGCCAACATGGTCCATGTGTTCATGGGTAATCAGCAGATAATCCAGATCGGACTTCTTGTATCCCAACTCATCGAATGCCTTTTTAAGATCTGGCAATCCGCCATAAAGACCGGAATCGATGAGTGCCAGCTTGTTTTCACCTTTTACGAAGAACACGCGAGTTGCGGTTTTACCTTCGTGATCGCCCGGAAGACCCATGCTGACTGTCGCAAATGGACCTTTTCTATAACTAATGACGCTATCGGACATTTTTCTTCCTTCGCTATGAATTTTATTATTTGCCCTGAAACACAGGGTCTCGTTTCTCAATGAAGGCAGCGATGCCTTCTTTTCCGTCTTCGGTCGCGTAAAGAGCGCCCAGAACACGCTGTTCAAATGTCAGGCCAGCGCTCAGCGCCGCATCCAAGCCATCATCGTTGACGCGTTTACCTTCCCGCAAAGCCACAGGGGCTTGAGCTGCAAGAGTTTCTGCCAGTTCCATAGCGCGTGGCATCAGTTCATCAGGCGCGCAGGCTTCCAATGCGGCGCCATACTCAACAGCTTCCTTCGCAGTGATCATGCGACCTGTAAGCAGGATTTCCTTTGCGCGCATCGGCCCAACAAGGCGTGGCAGGCGCTGTGTGCCACCGCCACCTGGCAACAGGCCAAGCTTGATTTCCGGCAGACCAAGTTTGGTTTTTTCATTCACAAGAATGAAATCGCAGCACATAGCGATCTCGAAGCCGCCGCCCAGAGCGTATCCATTGACTGCACAAATGGTGATCTGTGGTAGGTTTGCGATGGCATCGAAGGTCTGGCGGGAACGACGCTGGAAGTCGTCGAAGACTGTCTGGCCTACATTGTGGTAGCCGGTGATATCCGCGCCAGCCACAAAACCGCGGCCAGTTCCTGTGATGATCAATACGCGAACTTCGTCTTTACGGGCATGAAGCTCATTCACATAATTGCCGATGGCTTCCTGAATTTCGAAGTTGAGAGCACCCAGAGCTTCTTCCCGGTCGATGCGCAAGATTTCGATGGGGCCTTTGCGCTCAAGTACCAAATGTTTATGGAGACGTTCTTCCATCTCAGAGTGCTCCAGCTTCGCTGAGTTTGCGATAGGTATCCTCGCCCAGCATTTCAGTGATGACTTCTTTTGTGTGCTGGCCAACAGTTGGTGCAGCGGATTTTGTCTGGACTGGAGTTCCGTATAGCGTGATTGGGTTGCCCACCGCTTTGACTTCGCCCGCTACCGGGTGCTGCATAGTGACCAGCCGGCCAGAATCCAGATCAACCAGTTCTTGCATGGCTTCATGCGCGTTTCGGATTGGGGCTGCCCAAACATCCTGTTCGCGGAACTGTTTCATCCACTCTTCGGTGGTTTTGGCGACTGTCAGAGATTCAATGAGGCGTTTTGCTTCGTTGCGCTCTTCCCAGGAATCCAGCTTGCTGAGTTCCTCACTGCCAAGGATGTCGCCTAACTTGTCCAGCGGGCACATCGCGATGCAGACCCAACCGTCTTTTGTTGGGTAGCTGCCGTAAGGCGCATCATTCCATGCAGATGCAATACCTGCTTCGGAGCGCTCCAGAGCGATGTCCTGATTGAGAACGGCAAAGTTCTCCTGTCCCATCATCGCAAGGGTTGCAGAATAGAGGTTTGTTTCCAGCTTCTGGCCTACACCGTGTGTGTTGCGAGCGACGATTGCACCGAGAATGCCAATCGCCAATGCTTGTGAGGCTGCAAAGTCTGCAACTGCAGTACCGCAAGCAGTTGGTGCATCGCTCTTTTTGCCGGTGTTGAACATAATGCCGGACATGGCCTGAATCAGAAGATCCTGTCCCGGCCAATTGTCTTTAGCGAGATAGCTATAGGTGCCCCAACCGTTGCCGGAGGCATAAATGATTTTCGGATTGACCTTTTTGAAGTCCTCGTATCCCAGCCCGAGACGATCCATGACGCCGGAACGGTAGTTTTCGACGACTACATCGCAGTTTTTTGCCAATTCAAGGAGAGCTGCACGGCCTTCTTCAGCCTTCAAGTTGACAGTGATGGAACGCTTGTTGCGGTTGAATGCATGAAATGCAGCACCATCACCGCCAACCAGCTCACCGAGAATAGGCATAGAACGAATCCATTCGCCTTTTCCCGGGCGCTCAACTTTGATGACATCAGCTCCAAGGTCAGCCAGGTTTTGTGTGCACAGTGGACCAAGCATCATCTGCGTAAAGTCAAGTACTCTGATCCCTTCAAGAGCCCCAACCTGCTTAGCAGTACTCATTTTTACCTCTTTAGATTATCTCAATATTCAAAACCCCATGAGCTATCGCAGGCCGCAGGAAGCAACCCGCTCGAAATAGAATTCCGAGGCGCAAAGTGGGATAAATTGAAAGAAGCGAATGGCCCTGTTTTTGTGTGAAGGCTCATCCGTTACGCCAAACGTTTCCCGAATTTTGAATTTTGTAAAGAGCAAAAAATATCTTTTTCAGAGAATCCGTATTCATGGGTACAACGTTTTACCACTCAAAAATAATTTGGTAAAAGTGTTGAGCAATCGTTTTACCAATGCTACCAAAATTACGAATTGATTTCGAATCGAGTTTTTTCAATGAGCCAACACAGGGGAGCCTAGGGTGGTTACAATAACAGACATTGCAAATCGTGCAGGTGTCTCTCCAAGCGTTGTGTCGAGGATCGTCAACGGAGATAAAAAACTCCGTGTTAGTGCTGCAACCAGAGCACGCGTTCAGGCGATTATTGAGGAAACCGGATATAAGCCAAACGTGGCAGCCCGGTCTCTTCGATCCTCAGAAACAGGACTTCTTGCACTCGTAGTGCATGACATTACTAATCCCGTTTACTCAGAGATCGTTGCTGGTGCGCAAGCTGGTGCCTCTGAGTTCGACAAGATTATTCTGGTTGGAGAGGCAGATAGTCTTGGCGCCAACGTATCCAAGATTGAAAGCCTTATTGCCGGTGGCGGAGTAGACGGACTTATACTTCAAGGTGCAGGCACAGAGCTCGACAAAGCGATTGAGCATGCTGTCAGTCGCAAAATACCACTCGTTTTCCTGCAATCTGGCGATATCAACATTGCCCCGGTTCTGCGTATGGATGACCTTCTCGCAGGCAAAATGGCGACGCAGTATCTGATTGATCACGGACATAAGAATATCGGCGTTATCAGCACCAAGAGGAACCTTCAGTTCAGTGAAGCTCGTTTGGATGGCTGGAAGCAGGCACTTTTGGAGGCAAGCCTGCCCATCAGTGAAAGCGCTATAGCTGCGGCAAATCCTAATTATGAGAGCGGTTATCACGCAGCAAAGGAACTGTTTGAGCAACGCCCCGACATTACAGCGATTTTGGTGTCGAATGCTATGTCAGCCGTGGGAGCGCTGGCCTATCTGAACGATGCTGGAAAACGCGTTCCAGAGGATGTCTCTGTCATCGGTATTAATGACGTCAACTTGGCTGAGTTTGTTCGGCCGGCTTTGACAGTTGTGAAAATGCCTCTTCGCACTATGGGACTGGAAGCTGTGCGGATGATTTGCTCTGGCAAAACAAGTTCAAACAAGAAACTGGAAATTCTCGATCAAGCCCCATTGCTTGTAGAAAGATCGAGTGTCTCAAAAAGATAATAATCAAGTTAAGTGACTTTACACAGGGAGAAAATCGTGAAAAACGACGTTAAAAGATCACGCTTAACACTGGGTACTGCCCTTGGGAGTGCTGTATTTGCAGCAGCTAGTCTTGCATTGGTATCAACATCACTTGCAGATACCTTTTCATTTCGGGTAGGTTCCGGCCACCCTGTCAAAGGCCTCTCCCATATGGAAGCCTTGGAATATCAATTCCTTCCTGAAGTGGCCAAACGTGTTGAAGAGCGAACTGACCACAAAATCAAATGGATCAAAGCTTATTCTGGCTCACTGGTCAAACTGCCAGAAACTCTGGGTGCAACCCAGAAGGGTCTGATTGATATTGGCGTTATCAATTACCCTCATATCACTGAGCTGTTTGTTCAGAACTTCCCATTCTACTTCCCGTTCCAGACTGGCGACGCTGTTATGGCGACAAAAGCTGTACGCGCAACGTTTGATGAAGTGCCTTGGCTCACAAAGTCTTTCGAAGAAAAATATAACCAGAAGCTGCTCGCAATTGGCGCAAACGGCAACTACGGTATTGGCACGACCTTCCCATTTGAAAAATTTGAAGACCTGAAGGGCAAGAAGGTTGGTGCGGGCGGACCAAACCTGCTGTGGTTTGAAGGTACTGGTGTTGCGCCTGTTACGACCAATCTAGGTGAAGCTTACAACGCTTTGAAGTCAGGCATTTATGACGGCCTGGTTATTTTCCCTGGACCTTACTATGGCTTCAAGCTGCAGGAAGTGGGCACGAACTTTACCGTGGCGAACTTCGGGTCCCCATCTGCACTTTCCATCAATATGAACTTGGACCGCTGGAACAAGCTTCCAAAAGAAGTTCAGGACATCTTCCTCGAAGTTTCTGCTGAGTATGAAATCCATTCCTCGGAGCTGGCAAACGAAGCAGATGCGAAAGGGCTGGAGCACCTGAAAGCGGCTGGCACAAACATCATCAACCTGCCAGTTGAAGAACAAGCAAAATGGGCTCGTGGTCTGGCTGAGTATCCGAACCGTCAGGCAGAAGAAGCAACCTCCCGTGGAGCTCCTGGCACCGAGATCTTCAGAACTTACATCAAGAACCTGAAAGAACTCGGCTATCAGTGGCCACACGAATACCAGATCAAATAGGACTGCGTTCGGCCGGGAGGTGGTCCCTCCCGGCCAGTGGCGCCACTTGCTCTGAGTTTAAAGCGGCAAGTCATTGCAGGGCCTGATTCTGGATCCTCTGGTTATTTCCTACCTTTAGTGCGTATGTGGGGCGCAGATGACAATAAGAAGCGCAATAAGTGCCATAAACAGAGGGGTGTACATGTTGAGTGCGCTTCTAATACTGTTTGTCACTTCTTTGATTGTGTTGGATGTTCTGGGGCGTGGCTTATTCAATAAGCCTTTGACTGGCACAGTAGAAATTGTGAGCAATATTATTGTTGTTATCGCATTTCTTCAAATCTCTTACTCCATCCAGACAAATGGCATGTTCCACACGGACATGTTCGTAAATTTACTTCCCGAAGGCTTGAAGAAATTCGTTCGACTGCTCGGTGAGCTTGCAGGAGCAGCACTGCTTGGAATGATGATTTATGCCTCGTGGGAACCAATGCTGCACTCATGGAGCATTGGCGAGTACTTTGGCGGCGGCCAGTTTCGCTTTCCCGTCTATCCGGTAAGAACAGTCGTGGTTTTCTGCTGCTGTCTTGCCTTCCTCAATTACTTGCTTCGCGCCTTTGATGCTGTGACTGGCAGTAATTCCTCAGTTTCTCAAGAGGAGCTCTGATCATGTCCGAACTTACGCTTGTCTCCTGCATGTTTGGCGGTCTGCTGCTTCTGATCTTTGCTGGCTTCCATATCTTTGTTGCATTGGGTCTGGTAACAATCGCGGGTGTCTGGGCTTTCTCCGGCAGTTTTGATCTGGCAATGACACTTCTCTCCACCACGCTGATTGAAGCATTGCGAGAGTACGTTTTTGCGGTCATTCCGCTATTCGTCCTGATGGGTGAGTTTCTAGCGCGCAGTGGCGCGGCGAAAGACTTGTACAGGGTCATGAACAAGGCCTTCCGTCGCCTTCCTGGCCGGTTGGCTGTGGCAACGGTTGCTGGTAACACCGTCTTTGCAGCTGCTGTTGGTGTAAGCATTGCGTCTGCAGCGACCTTCACCCGGATTGCTTATCCAGAAATGAAGCAGCAGAACTACAATGACTCCATCTCTCTTGGTTGTATTGCCGGCAGTGCGTGTCTCGGCATGCTCATTCCGCCAAGCACGCTGCTGATCATCTATGGCATGCTCACAGAGATGTCGATTGGCAAACTCTTTGCGGCTGCCCTTATTCCGGGCCTTGCTCTGGCAACCTTGTTCGCGCTGTATGTTGTCGGGCTGGCGATCTTCAGACCGGAATGGCTTGGTGAAACCAAGGGGAATGATCAGGTTCAGTACAATGAGGAACCACTGGGCCGTGTTGAATACATTGGAGGTCTGGGCACCATCTGTGTGATCTTCCTCGTACTCGGCGGTATCTGGTTTGGCTGGTTTACGCCGACTGAAGCTGCTGGTTTCGGTGCTCTGCTGGGCTTCATCCTGGCTCTGATCAAAGGTTTGAAGAAAGATCAGATCGTTGAATCGATCCTGCACACAGGTCGCGTCTCAGCTCCTCTGCTTTTGCTGCTAATCTTTGGTTCTTTCTATGGTCGTCTGCTGGCATTCGGCGGGGTTATTGATCTGGTAGACGGCGTGATTGGTGGCTGGGGTCTGTCTCCGGGAATGCTGCTGGTGGTGATGGTCTTTGTCTGGTTCATCATGGGCATGTTCATCGACTCCAACTCGATCATTCTACTGTCCATTCCGATCTTTGCTCCGATTGCAATCGCGGCAGGTTACGAGCCTCTCCAGTTTGCAATCATCGCGATCCTGGCAATCGAAGCAGGTATCCTGACACCTCCACTAGGGCTCTGCGTCTACACGGTGAAAGCGGCGCTCAATGACCCCGCAATCACCTTGGGCCAGATCTTCAAAGGGGCAGCACCCTACTGGATCATGCTGCTTATCCTGATCATTCTTCTGGTGAAGGTGCCAATGGTCACCAATTACCTGCCGAGCATTATGTAGCTCCCGACTTAGAGAAAGAGCCACCCTACGGAGATTTCCCCTCTCTGGCTCTTTCTCTGCTCCTCCCAAAACGAAGGCCTTTCTCGTCCGGTTCTGCATCCGGCCTGATCCTTCCAAAAACAGAACACAGTTGCACAGAGATAAAATGATTAATTTCAAAGGTATGACGTGGGATCACCCGCGCGGTGTAGATCCTCTGATCGCAGCCTCAGAAGAATACAGCCGACGAAACCCAGGTGTTTCTTTCCAATGGGAGAAGCGCTCCTTGCAGGCGTTCGGTGATCAGCCCCTCGACACACTCGCTACCACCTATGACTTTATGGTCATTGACCATCCGCATGTTGGCGAAGCAAGTGAGCAAAATATTCTGGCCTCGCTTTCGCTGCCAGAGTACGCCGATGAGCTTGCTGATCTGGCCCAGAACACAATCGGCCCATCTCACGAAAGCTATGAGTGGAATGGAGCGCAATGGGCACTGGCAATTGATGCTGCTGCTCAAGTGTCAGCCCGTCGCCGTGACCTGCTTGAGGAACCGGTGACTAAATGGGATGAGGTGATCCGCCTCGCAGAGCAGGGTAAGGTGCTCTATCCGCTGAAACCAGTTGATGCCATTGACGGCTTCATGAGCCTTTGCGCAAACGTTGGTGACCCATGCGGCACGACGCAGGAGTATCTGGTCACCCGCAAAACAGGACGGTTTGTGCTTGAGCAAATGCGCGCTGTCGCTAAGAACGTTTACACCTCCTGCTTCGACATGAACCCGATTGGCGCACTGGACATCCTGTCTTCCTGCGATGACTTTTCTTACGCGCCTGTGCTGTTTGGCTATGTCAATTATTCTCAGGCAGGCTTCCGCGAGAAGATCGTTCATCAGGAGAACCTGCCTGCCTTGGGTGATAACGGGCCTGTTGGTTCCATCATCGGCGGTACCGGTATCAGCGTTTCTGCTAAATGCACCCACAAAGAAGAAGCCATCAAGTTCGCTTACTGGCTTGCTGGCAAAGAATGTCAAACCGGCGTTTATGTCCAGAACAACGGTCAACCCGGACATGCTGCAGCATGGAACGATGACGCGGCTAATGAGCTGTCGAATGATTGGTTCCGCAATATCCGCGAGACGATGGATCGCAGCTGGCTACGCCCGCGTTATGCAGGTTTCCTCCCGTTTATTGATGATGCAGGCGACTATGTAAATGCCTTCCTCCGCGGAGATATGGGCACAGAAGAGACCCTGCATCTCATCGACACAGCCTACCGAAAATCTTTCAAGTCCTGATAATACAAGCACAAACGAGAACAAAAATGTCCGTAACCTACGATTACAAAGGCAAACTGGTTGTTGTAACCGGTGGTGCACGTGGCCTCGGCTTCGCAATGGCGCAAAGGCTAATCAAC
Organism: Pseudovibrio denitrificans JCM 12308; assembly: GCF_001310815.1. Classification (GTDB taxonomy): domain Bacteria; phylum Pseudomonadota; class Alphaproteobacteria; order Rhizobiales; family Stappiaceae; genus Pseudovibrio; species Pseudovibrio denitrificans. Next base: position 121,824 of record NZ_BAZK01000009.1, on the reverse strand, counting down.
TCCAATGCAAAGGTGGTGATCACTGATCTTCAGGAAGAGAGCCTCAAGTCTGCATGCGAGCAGCTCGGAGAAAACGCCTCCTATCGCGTTCACAACGTAACGGCTTATGACAGCACACCTGCGCTTGTCGACGACATTGAAGCGAAGGAAGGCCCTATCTTTGGTCTGGTCAACAACGCTGGCGTTCACCTGAAAAAGCCGATCTGGGATGTGACTGATGAGGAATGGCTGAATGTAGTCAACATCAACCAGAACGGCTTGTTCGTGATGACTCGCGAAGTACTGCGCCACATGCGCCCACGCAAGGATGGTTCCATCGTGAACGTATCTTCCATGGGTGGTTTGCTGGCCCTGCCAACGGCACCAGCCTACGTCACCACAAAAACAGCAGTTATTGGTTTGACCCGTAACCTCGCTGTGGACTTGGGACCGGAAAACATCCGTGTTAATGCCATCTGCCCAGGCTTCATCGATACGGAAATGACACGTGCAGTTCTGGATGGTGATCCAGTCCGCGGTGCAAAAATCAAAGGCCGCATCCCAATGCCACGCCTTGCCCAGCCTGAAGAGATCGCTGCGATGGTCGCCTTCCTTTGCTCTGAAGATGCAGCATACGTCAGCGGCCAGTCCATAGCGGTCGATGGCGGCTTTTCTGTAGGGTTTTGATCATGACTATCTCCTACACAAAATCTCTTTTGACGTCCGCAAAGACCATTGAAGTGGTTGAGGCAGAAATGCCTGAAACCATCGAGAAGGATCATGTGCGCCTGCGTTTGGCAACGGCTAGCATCTGCGGCACAGACATGCACTACTTCCGCCACTTCGCGAACTCCGGCTTCTATTTGGATTATCCTGTTACATTGGGCCACGAAGCCAGTGCTTATGTCGTCGATGCCAACGGTCACTCATTTGAAAACGATCAGCTGGTTGCAATCAATCCGGTGATCGAGTGTGGTTCTTGTCCGAAATGTCAGTCTGGCGACATCAACATGTGTGCCACCAAGCGCTTTCCGGGTTCAGCAACCACAAAACCGCATATTGACGGGTTCTTTCGGGAGTACTTCGATTTTCCTGCCCGCTGTCTGCGTGCGGTTACTCCGGATGCTAATCCTGAGCATTTGACATTTGCCGAACCATTGGCTTGTGCGATGCATTCAGTGAACCGCGCAGAGGTGAAAGCAGGCGATAAAGTTCTCGTCACAGGTATGGGGCCAATGGGTCTTCTGGCCACCATCGCGGCGTATGCATTGGGCGCTGAAGTGCACGCAACTGACCTGAATGCCGAAGCCCTTGAAGCGGCTAAAGCTGTTGGGGCTTCCAAAGGATACTTGAGCGGCCCTGATGTAGATGTGAAAGTGCCTGAAAACCATTATGACGTGGTGATTGAAGCAAGTGGTTCACCGCACGCTTACAATCAGGCGCTGGCATCAGTGCGCAAGCAGGGCACAATCTCAATCCTGTCTTTGATACAACCAACATCAGTTCCGATCAACTTGCACCTCAACACTCTTAAAGAGGTCCGCTCCATCGGCAGCATCCTCTTCACCAATGAATATGATCAGGCTGTGAAGCTGATTGAATCCGGCTCGGTGAACTTTGATGCAATCATCGCTGGTCGCTATCCAATCTCACAGGTTCAAGAAGCTTGTGAGTTCATGAACAGCGGTAAAGCAGTCGGCAAAGTACTCGTACAACGGGACTAAGAACCTCCCTGCCACTGGTGAACATTGACCTCATGAGGCGAACTTGGGGTAACCAGTGGCAGAAAAAGGACTATCAGCCTGCTTCTACAGGCTGATAGTCCGCAAACCGACCAAAAACAAACTTGATTCAAGCTTGGCTTTATGAAGCCAGGAACAGCGCCTTTGTGCCTTCTTACTCAACGGGAGAACACCAGGCGGCAGGAGATCTCCTATGAAAATTGTCGCTCTTGGTGAATGCATGATTGAATTGGCAGAGGCAGGTTCAGGCCAGTACAAGCAAGGTTTTGCAGGAGATACCTTCAACACCGCAGTCTATCTCTCCAGACAGTTTTCTCCTGATCTGGAAGTATCTTATCTCACTGGCCTTGGTTCAGATAGTTTCAGTCAGGCAATGCGTGCAGCCATGGTCAAAGAAGGCATTGATACCTCTCATATTATTGAAATCCCTGAGGGGCAGCCGGGCCTTTACATGGTGGAAACAGATGATGAAGGCGAACGTAGTTTCCATTACTGGCGTGAAAACTCGGCAGCTCGCCAGATGTTTGCTGGCTGGTCTGCTCATCAGATCTGCGAGTACTTGTCGCCTTTTGAGATGATCTACTTCTCAGGCATCTCCCTTGCAATTCTAGACACACAACAGCAAGACAATCTCATGAGTGCATTGCAAGAGCTCTCCGGGTCCACAAAGATCGCTTTTGATCCCAACTTTCGGGCTCGTCTTTGGCCTAATCAAGATCGATGCCGATCACTCTTCCAGACGGCAGCTTCCATAGCCGATATTGCCTTGGTCACAACCGATGATCACTCGGCACTCTGGCAAGAAGACAACCCCAAAACCATCGCCCAAAACTGGCTGGACTGGGGCGCAAAAGAAGTTGTCGTCAAAGAAGGCGCCAACACCTGCATAATCCTGAACCAAGACGGTTTGACCGAAGCTCCACTTCCTCAAAAAATCACCCCAACAGACACCACCGGCGCCGGCGACTCCTTCGCCGCCGGCTACCTAGGCGCCCGCTTAATAGGCCAACCCATCGAACACGCGGCAACATTGGCACATTGCGTAGCAGCCAGGTGATTCAGCATCCGGGTGCGATTGTTGATGAAGTGGTTTGTGGGATAAAAGTAACCACTTAAGGTAACAAAGTTATAATTTCCTCAACTCAAAAAGGAAACGTCTTAAAGTCCTCTTAAGACCAATAGCAAATGTAAACCTATGTGGGTTGAATTGTGATTAAAACGAACAGTCACAGAGCATTGGGTTCGCGATATTTGAAATCGACCTCACTCCAACGCAGAGGATGCTTTGTAGAGGGTGTTTTTGGTGCTTTCTATGTGGTTCCACATGGCGTTGTAGGCGCGTTTGGGGTCTCTGGCTTCGATAGCATCGAGGATTAGCTGGTGTTCCTGGTGCCAGCTATTCAGGTCATTCACATCAATATGCGTGTGCAGGTTTTGCCAGAGTGGGTTTGCTGTGCGGTCATGCCACAGAATCTCCTCCAGCATTGCCAGAACCGGGTTAGAGGATGATCTTGCTAGTGCGATGTGAAACTCTTTGTCCCACTTTGAATCGCGAGAACGATCTTCCGCCAATGCGTTTTTTTGGATTCTTCTGAGTTCTTCTATGTCTTTTTGAGTTGCATTGATCGCTGCTAGTTCTGCAATCATGCATTCATAATTTTGGCGTGCTTCAAGCAATTCGAAAGGACCAGTACTTTTCAAATCAGCTGAAACTCGGGAGAGGATACTATCTAGCTCCTCGGGAGCCTGCTCCACCCTTTTAGGCTGATCACTCAGAATATGAATTCCCGAGCCCTTACGTACTGAGACAATCCCCTCAATCTCTAGCATAATAATTGCTTCGCGTACCACGGTTCGACTAACACCGAGTTCCTGACAGATTGTACGCTCTGGCGGCAACTTTCCTCCAATAGCATATTCTTTATTTTTGATTTTCTCTTTGAGTTGCTCGCCGATCATACGGTACAGGCGATTATTAGCTTCAGTCATTCAAACTCCAGATCCAAGATCATACTGTGGAAGCAATTGCCTCCCAAGATAAGCTCAAAGATCCGTCTCCTCGAATCCAATGGTTTACGCTGTCTTTTCAGGGATTAGCTCTCATCAAATTCAGCGATTAGAAAACAACATTCTCGCCAATGGGAAAGAACTCACTCTAAAATTTGGCTTCGATTTTAAGACAAAACATTCCTCTCTTCAATTGGTATAACAAAAAATCATTGTATTGCATTTCGGGTTTCAGACATCAATTCCACATCTGTGATAAATCTGTAAACCGATGCGACAAAATTCACCAATTAGCCACATATGGCATTGATTTAAATAGATTTTATTTGTCATACCAATATTTGAAATGCTACCCAATAACCGCATTTTCTTGGATTTTTATTTGCTAACATTGGATTATTGGTATAACAAATTCAACGACGCTAGACTCTTTGGACGGAGTAAGCGCAATGGGAAATAAAATCTACCAATTCGTATCGGAGGTTTTGGTCGAACCAATTTTACCACATATCCGCTTAGTTTCGGACTGCTATAGATCAATTTAGATAAGCATTATGAGGGAAGTGGTTCTTCCAAGAAGTTGGGATTACATGACTAATAAATACTCAAAGCTAGCACTCGGCCTGGTTGTTGCTCTACCTGCCGCATTTTCTTCTGTTTCTGCTTATGCACTGGAGGCAGTGACCTTGCGCCTGGCCCACAATCTGGATCCAAGTCACGTTGTTGCGCAGACGCTTGAAAAAATGGCTGAAGACATGAAAGAGCTGTCTGATGGCAAAATGAAGCTTCGGATTTATCCGGGTGGTCAGATGGGTGGCCCTCGTGAAACGCTCGAAATGCTTCAGCAAGGCGCATTGGACATGACAAAGGGCTCCGCCAGTGAGATGGAATCTTTTGAAAGCGCATTCTCCGTCTTCAGCATGCCTTACCTTTTCCGCTCCAAAGAACACTTCAACCAAGTTCTTTTTGGTGAAGTTGGTCGTGAGATGATGCAACTACCAAAGGAAAAAGGCTTCCTTCCAATTGCTGGCTACGTGGCCGGTGAGCGTAGCTTTTATGCGGGTAAACCTATTCAGTCTCCTGAAGACATGAAAGGTATGAAAATTCGTGTTGTTTCAACACCAACAACCAACAAAATGATTGAGTTGCTTGGTGGTTCTCCTGCTCCGATCTCATTTGGTGAAGTCTACACAGCACTACAGCAAGGCGTCATTGATGGGGCGGAAAACAACGAGCCTTCTTATTATCAAACTCGTCACGTGGAAGTCGCAAAGCACTATTCTGAAGACCGCCATACCTCGGTTCCAGATTATCTCGTGATCGCAACGCAGACTTGGGATGCTCTTTCAGAAGAACAGCGTGAAATCCTTATGAAGGCCGCTGAGATGTCCGAGAAGTATGAGCAAGTCCTCTGGGATAAAGAAGTTCAGAACTCTCGTGAGAAAGCCGCTGCATCAGGAGCAACGTTCTACAAGGTTGATAAAGCGCCATTTCGTGCGGCTCTTCAGCCCCTGTATGACGATGCAAAAAAAGATCCAAAGAAATACTCCTGGATTGAGCGCATTGAGGCAGTTGGCAAGTAACTTCAACATGTTTGGAGGGGCATACTGTGTCCCTCCATCTTTCAGCAGCAACGCTTGAGTTGCACTCTCTTTATACCTGTTTTGGAGAGGCGTGATGCTTCCAAACAAACTCAAAAAGTTCATTGACGTGATCATTGCAGCTTTCAGCGTATCCGTCATGGCCCTGCTGGTGGTGTGTGTCACCTGGCAGGTTGTGAGCCGCTATATACTTGGCCAACCAAGCACATTCACCGATGAAATCGCTCGGTTTTCGATGATTTGGGTTGGTTTACTAGGTGGGGCTTACTGTGTTGGGGCACAGCGTCATTTGGCGATTGACCTTTTTACTGGCCGGTTGACAGGCCGCAAAAAGCTACTCTTTACAGCATACTCCAATCTGGTTGTTGGAGGCTTTGCAGCAGCAACAATGATCTTTGGTGGTATGCGACTGCTCCTCAAGGTGCAGGCAACTGGCCAACTGTCTCCGGCTATGCTGCTGCCAATGGAGTACATCTATCTTGTTCTCCCCTTGAGCGGCGGCGTAATCGTGATTTACTCACTTCACTTTGCCATTGAAGCACTGCGGAACTTACTTGGTTTCGAGAAGACTATAGCTGCTCATAATCTCTCCCGTGAATTCGAGCAGGATGGGGTGGCGTGATGGAATGGTATGTTGCTCTGGCTCTGTTTGGGTCTTTCTTCTTTCTTGTCTTTACAGGCGTTCCGATTGCGTTTTCTCTTGGGGTTTCTGCAATCATCGCCGGCGCTATGATGATGCCTTTAGAGGTAATCCTTGCCGTCATCAGTCAGCGCATGGTTGCTGGATTGGATAGCTTTGCGCTTCTGGCAATTCCATTCTTCATTCTTGCTGGCGTGCTGATGAACAGCGGCGGTATTGCTATACGCCTGATAAACTTCTCTCAGATCCTGGTTGGTCGCATGCCGGGTTCGCTTGCACACGTTAATGTCATGGCGAACATGTTGTTTGGATCGATCTCAGGTTCAGCAACAGCGGCGGCAGCTGCGGTTGGTGGCACGATGGCGCCATTGCAGAAGAAGTCAGGCTATCACCCCGCTTACTCTGCAGCAGTGAACGTCACTTCCTGCATTACTGGTCTGCTCATTCCTCCCTCCAACGTATTGATCATCTACGCACTCACCGCGGGTGGTGTGTCAGTTGCAACACTGTTTATGGCTGGTTACTTGCCGGGTATTCTCATGGGGCTGAGCCTTATGGTGGTTGGCAGCTTCATTGCAAAACGACGTGGGTATCCGGTCGCCGAGCGTCCAACGCTCAAGCAAGCCTTGAAAGTGACGTGGGATGCGATACCAAGCCTTTTGCTCGTCATTATTGTGATGGGTGGAATTCTGGGCGGCGTGTTTACAGCAACTGAAGCTTCAGCAATTGCGGTAGTTTATGCGTTCTTTCTCTCTGTGATCGTGTACCGCGAGATCAAACTACATCAGCTGCCCAAACTGCTTTTGGAAGCTGTCGTCACCACATCGATCGTGATGGTGCTTATCGCAATCTCCATTGGTATGTCCTGGGTTATGACCCGCGCCGACATTCCTTACATGATTACAGATGCACTGCTGGCGATCTCTGAGAACCCTATAGTCATCTTGCTCATCATTAATGTGATCTTGTTGATCGTTGGTGTGTTCATGGACATGACACCAGCCGTTCTCATCTTCACTCCGATCTTTCTGCCAATTGCAAAAGATCTGGGCATGGATCCAGTGCATTTTGGGATTATGTTGGTCGCAAACCTGTGTATCGGCTTGTGCACTCCACCCGTTGGAGCGGCGCTGTTCGTCGGTTGTTCGGTTTCAGATGTCAAACTACACGACATGATCCGACCAATGCTGCCATTCTTCGGTGCTCTACTGATTGCGCTGCTAGCTATCATTTACATTCCAGAGCTCTCACTCTTCTTACCGGGTCTGTTTGGAATGCACTGACCAGCATGAAGGGTGCACTGTCACCCTTCAAACCCCTCCCTCAAAATCAGCGAAAAGCCCGTGTTTGTTGCACGGATAGACATGGTCTGGAGTCACCGTGAGATCCCACATGCAAATTCATCGCGATGATACTGTTCTCGTTGCTTTGAAGTCGTTCAAGAAAAATGAAGTTATTGAAGGCGTTAGCCTCCTTCAAGATATACCTGCAGGTCACAAGATTGCACGAGCTGACATTGCTGAAGGTGAGCATGTCATCAAGTATGGCGCTTCCATTGGACGTGCGCGCTCGGCAATCAAATGCGGAGACCATATTCACTCACATAACTTAAAGACCGGACTTAGGACCGACGAGACTTACACATACTCAGGTGCACCAGAGCAACGGGAACGTGAGATAAAAGTTCCGCAGATTTTGGCATTTGAACGAGCAAACGGCGACATTGGCATTCGTAATGATCTTTGGATTGTGCCACTTGTTGGCTGCGTAAATGGTGTTGCCCAAGCCGTTGCACGTCAGTTTGAACGCAGCGAAGAACTTCCTGAAGGCACCCAAGTAACTGTGTTGGCGCATCCTTTTGGATGCTCCCAGCTTGGTGATGATCACGTTAATACGCGCACAATTCTGCAAAATCTGGTCATGCATCCGAATGCAGGTGGCGTTCTGGTGATGGGGCTCGGCTGTGAGAACAACACGCTTACCGAGTTCCTCGAAAACCTGGAGATGCCCGATCAATCACGTCTGCGCTGCATGGTCGCCCAAGAAACTGAAAATGAGTTCGAAACCGCATACCGCCACCTGCAGGATCTTGCAGGCATTCTGAGCTCCGACAAACGTGTGCCGGTAGGTGTTGATCGTTTGCGGATTGGTTTGAAATGCGGAGGTTCCGACGGGTTCTCTGGCATAACGGCAAACCCATTGCTGGGCGCTTTGTCCGATTGGCTTTGCAGCAGAGGTGGTACCACAGTTCTTACAGAAGTGCCTGAAATGTTCGGTGCTGAACGTATCTTGATGAAGCGCGCTGAAAACCAGTCTGTGTTTGCTGACATCGTTTCACTGATTAATGACTTCAAGCAGTATTACATCGACCACGATCAGCCCATTTATGAGAACCCATCGCCCGGCAACAAAGAGGGTGGGATCACCACGCTAGAAGAGAAGTCTCTTGGGTGCACGCAGAAAGCAGGTACTTCGATCGTTACAGACGTACTGCGCTATCAGGATCGCTTAAGCAAGAACGGACTGAACCTTCTGGAAGCTCCCGGAAATGATGGAACGGCGATCACGTCTCTGGCAGCCGCGGGCTGTCATATGGTGCTGTTTACAACTGGTCGCGGCAACCCTCTTGGGACTGTCGTTCCAACCGTAAAAGTCGCTTCCAACACTGAGCTTGCTGATCGGAAGAAGCACTGGATCGATTTTTCAGCAGGCACGCTGGTTCACGACGATACGGATATGGATGAGCTGTGCACTGACTTTGCAGACTACTTAATGCAAGTCGCCAGCGGCAAACAGACACTCAATGAAATCAATCGTATGCAAGAGATCGTCATCTTCAAGACGGGCGTCACTCTGTAGCTGGAAACATCACAAGGAGATAGATTTATGAACCGTATCTCAGAGAAAAACCTGGCAGGTCGTCCTCGCCCAACACCAAGAGTGATCCAGTTCGGAGAAGGTAACTTCCTACGCGCTTTCATGGATTGGAAAATTGATCGTATGAATGAACGCGCAGGTACTGACTTTGGTGTTGTTGTGGTCCGGCCCATTGACGGTGGAATCCCATTCTCACTCAATGAGTCTGACGGCGCATACACCGCAATCACTCGTGGGGTTGATCGGGAAGGGAAACCAGTTTCTGACATTCGTCAGGTCGCATGTGTTCGAAAAGAAATGTCAGCAGCCAGCGAGTGGCATGATGTTCTTGCTCTCGCGAGAAACTCAGATTTTGCAACGGTTATCTCCAACACCACAGAGGCAGGCATCACTTATGTGCCCGACTGTGAGCTTCAGGATGAACCGCCAGTTTCATTTCCTGCAAAAGTAACGAGGCTACTCCTAGAGCGCTTCCACAGCTGCGGTGGCTCAGGCGCGCTTGGTTTTCAGTTCTTGCCATGTGAGTTGATAGAAAAGAACGGGGACACTCTTGAAGAGATTGTCCTCCAGCATGCTCGTGATTGGAAACTACCAACAGAGTTCGTCAACTGGATCAGTACACATTCTGCATTTTACAACACGCTCGTTGATCGCATTGTTCCAGGTTATCCTCGTGATGAAGCGAAGACATTTGAGGCAGAGCTTGGCTATGAAGACCCTTTGATGGTGACTGCAGAGCTCTTTCATTTTCTTGTCATTGAGAAACGAGAAGATCAACCTGAGTTACTCTTACCTTTGGGAGAGTATGACAACGGCACACTGATAACTTCCAATGCAGATGGCTACAAAGAGCGAAAGGTGGCAATCCTCAATGGCGCTCACACTGGGTTTTGCCCGCTCGCATTACTTTCTCAAACTGAAACCGTGCAGTCAGCACTCGAACATCCTGTCGGCAGAGCATTTCTGGAAGGTATGTTGCAGGAGGAAATCATCCCATTCCTCTCATTGCCGAAAGATGAACTGAGCGCATTTAGCGACGAGGTCCTGCGCCGCTTCTCCAATCCATACATTAAGCATCGCTGGCATGACATATCGCTCAATGGCATTGCAAAGTTTCAAACCCGAAATCTTCCGCGATTTGAAAGCTATACTGCCGCCAAGGGCAAGCCTCCTCGATACATGGCACTTTCTCTTGCTGCGTGGCTGACTTTCTATACTGGCGCTTTCAAGCACGCTGAGGAACTTCCAGCCCGTGACGCTGACGAAGTCCTCGAGCGCTTTGGGACGCTCAACACTCTGCAAGTTACAGAAGGCACAGACATTATGATCCGAGCGTTTCTCAGTGAAGAAGCGTTCTGGGGCAAGTCTATTGTAAGTGATGCTTTAGTGGCTTTGATACTTGAAGCACTTGCATTCCTTCAAGCTGAACCATTCACGCTTGATCGCCTAGCGGATTGGACTGGTGCTGCATCTTCCTAACTGTTCCAGATCCCGATATTTCTCCAGCTGAAAGTATCAAAATGACCACTTTTCTAACTGACGATTTCCTTCTTCATTCTGAAGTCGCACGCGAGCTTTATCATGACTTCGCGAAGGATATGCCGATCATTGATTACCATTGTCATCTGCCGCCAGAGCAAGTTGCTGACGACTATCAGTTCGCAAATCTCGGAGAGATCTGGCTCAAAGGAGATCACTACAAATGGCGTGCTATGCGTGCCAATGGTGTTGAAGAGAAGTATTGCACTGGCAAAGACATATCTGACCGTGAAAAGTTCCAGAAATGGGCTGAAACTGTACCAGCAACCATCGGCAACCCGCTTTATCACTGGACACATTTGGAGCTCCGCCGCCCCTTCGGAATTGATGATAGTTTGTTAAATGGCGCTACAGCTGAGAATATCTGGAACCGTGCAAATGAAATGCTGGCCTCACCGGAGTTTTCAGCACGCTCCATCATGAGAAAAATGAATGTGCGTATGGTTGGTACAACTGACGATCCAATTGATGATCTAAGGGCGCATAAGAAAACAGCGGAAGACAATAGTTTTTCTATTAGGATGAACCCATCCTGGCGCCCCGATAAGTCATTTCTGATCAACGCAACAGGCTATGTCGATTACATCGCCAAGCTCTCTGAAGTGTCTGATACTGAAATCAATAGCTTCGCAGATTTGTGTGCTGCACTGTCTAAGCGGCTAGACCACTTTGCAGCGCACGGCTGCACAATCTCCGATCATGCTCTCGATACAGTTGTTTATGAAGAAGCCTCTGAAGCTGAGCTCAACAACATCCTTTCAAACCGCCTTTCCGGTTCCTTCGTCAGTGAAAAAGAAGCCGCAGCATTTAAAACAGCCGTCTTGATCTATCTGGGCAAGGAATATGCGCACCGCGGTTGGGCCATGCAGTATCATATTGGTGCACTTCGCAATAACAGCTCCCGTATGTTGAGCCTGTTGGGACCAGATACTGGCTTCGACAGCATCAATGACGGCCTGATCGCACAACCACTTAGTAGACTGCTCAATAGACTTGACGAAGAAGACGCTCTGCCGAAAACAATCCTTTATGCGCTTAATCCAAGAGACAATGAAGTGCTTGCAACCATGTGCGGCAATTTCCAGGGTGGTGGGATTCCAGGCAAAATCCAATTTGGGTCTGGCTGGTGGTTTAACGACCAAAAAGACGGCATGTTGCGTCAAATGGAGCAGTTATCCCAACTTGGCCTGCTGTCACGTTTCATAGGAATGCTGACAGATAGTCGATCTTTCTTGTCGTACACCCGCCACGAGTACTTCCGTCGAATCCTCTGTAACATGATCGGCACCTGGGTGATTGATGGCGAAGCGCCAAAAGATATGAAGCTGCTTGGTGGCATGGTTCAGGATATCAGTTTCAACAATGCAAATCGCTATTTTGAACTGAATATCGCTCTCTAGCATTGATACAGCCAACATGATCACAGGCATCGTTGGCTGTTCATTTTTTCACCTTTTGCTGATGTTGTGTACGGGCCTCTCAATGTTAAATCCAAAAAGAAAATCCATCGCCTGCATTGGAGAATGCATGCTGGAACTTACTTCAACAGCAAACGGTTTGTTCAAGCAGTCTTTTGCTGGAGACACCTTCAATACTGCAGTTTATCTGGCGCATCTGTTCAGCGACGAACTGGATGTCTCTTATATTACAGGTGTAGGAAGTGACACATACAGTCAAAAAATGGTTGCTGCATTTGAAAGCGAAGGTATCCGCACGAATGCGCTTCAATGCATTGAGGGGCGTACGCCCGGCCTTTACATAATCGAAAACGACGCTTCTGGTGAGCGCTACTTCCATTATTGGCGCTCAGCATCTGCCGCCCGCCACATGTTTGACCGCTGGACCTCCGCAAGAATTGCTGAGCTATTGGTATCCTACGATTGCCTGTACCTCTCCGGTATATCACTCGCCATTCTGGATGAAGTACAACGACACAATCTGATTGAAGCGCTACATATTGTGAAACCACATTGCCTCATCGCCTACGACCCCAACTACCGGGCAGACCTGTGGCCTGATAATGACATTTGCCGCCAAACCAATAAACAACTTGCAAAGCTAGCTGATATCGCGCTTGTCTCAAAGGAAGATCACATCACTCTTTGGGAACGGACATCAAAAGATATGATCGCAACCACTTGGTCTTCATGGGGTTCAACAGAGGTTGTCGTAAAAGATGGCGGTAATGATTGCTTGATCTTAAAGGACGGAGAGAAAACCACCGTCTCCCCACAAAGCGACATTATCCCAGTCGATACCACCGGAGCAGGAGACTCGTTTGCCGCAGGATATGTTGGTTCAAGATTGTTAGAGCGAACAACATCTGAAGCAGCGAAAGAGGCTCATTCCATCGCGGCTAATGTAGTTCAGTTTAAAGGAGCGATAATCAAAACCGCCGGAAGCAAATTCGAACATAGTGTCTCCCTACACCAAAGGAACTGAGAAGCGAGAAAGCATGTCGGATATTGCTGTCCGTTTTGAGAAGGAAATCACTCTGCGCGGGGAAGAGTTCAGCAAGCGGTTGGAGCAAAAGTGTCAAACCATGCCGAAAAAAAGTGTCAAACCTTGAGAAATCTGAGCGAATGCTTAGTTTATTATCTAGTAATTCAAGGAGATAAGTGGTGCCCGGAGGCGGATTCGAACCACCGACACGCGGATTTTCAATCCTGAACTCTTGTCTATTTTCCAATGGCTTAGATCCGTACAAAACGTCAAACCGCTATTTAAACGTCAAATAACAGGGCGAATTTTGTCAAAGGTTTCTCGCCTGCTGAAGTGGGGGAGGAAATGATGAGTGGCTCAACTGGTAAGATACAGCATTGTAACAGCTTAACCATCCAATACAGCGACAAAGCTGTCTGGATTAGCAAGCTGTGCCGGGATCATAACTTTTCTGCTTCAGAGAAGGTCGTGGGGATCGCGCTGTGCGACTACTTCAATACAAAGACCGGAGATGCCTGGCCAAGCATCTCTCGCCTTGAAGAGGATGCAGGCACCAGCAGAAGAACAGTGATCCGGGCTTTGAAGAAGCTAGAACAAGCTGGATATTTTAAAGCTCAACGCGCACGTGGTCGTGGGCAAAGCAATCGTTATGCCTTCTGTCCTATAGGGGATGAAAAACGTGACAGCAGAGCACCTATGGTCGTACCAAACTCGCGGCCTGAACACGGTTGCAGTGACAAAAAAGACCAAAAAACATGCCAAAATGAGCAGCGAAAGGGTGACGTGAGAGCACCACGAAATAAAGATAAATATACAAATAATAATACAGGTGAACTTCAATCAGTATCATCTAGCGCCAAAGCAGCAGCAATGCAGATACTCAATCGAACATCCAAGTTTATCTCAGTATCAGACCCACTCTTTGAGGTTCTTTGTAAGACCTCAAAGAGAAAGGCCTTATCCCAAAAACTCTCGAAACATGACGGTGAAACCGGCCATTGGTTCTTGAAAGAAGAAGTTGCAAAAGAAAGGCAACGATTAGAACGCAGCCAAGCAGCACTCCATCAGTGAATGCCCTTCTCAGTACTTTGGGCACCTCAGCGGCCACACACTAAAAAGGCCTGAGAAGCTCACGCTTCCCAAGCCAGAATATTCCTTAAGAGGCAAGCCTCTCATCATTCCAACTTACTTGCTTTTAGAGATTTCCAGTGCACAGGGATCAAGCAGCTCGGAAATCTTCTCACCGCTTTCCTGCACATCATTGATGTGAGTGCGCACAGTATCAAACAGCGTCAGCAACGCTTCATATTCCTGAGTGTGTTCCATACGTTCACTCATCACCACGCTCATGGAATAAACTAGATTTTTGAGGTGATTGCTTGATAAGCGAAGCTGATCCACTTCATTGCGAAGGGACGTATGGGCACATTTCTCTTTTCCAGTATCAGTCATCATTAAGCCCTCTCTGTCGGCTTGTTGAACAAACCACTCAGCAGAAGGCTTTCGACAACCCACTGGCGAGCGGGAGGTTCGAAACCTGACAGAGACAGGCGGGTTTATTCCCCCGCAAAGTATTGTATTCACCGCCCTCCCGCCCATAAGCGAGAGTTTGTGTTTGAAGACCTAACTCCAGACACAAAAAGACCGCCTGTAAACGGCAGCGGTGACCGCTCTGTGAGAGGTTTCGACGCCTCGCTTAAACCATGCGATGGATTGTTTAAACTGTCAATGAGATGAAGGTGAAAAATCCCATAAACCCATAAGATTAGCGGGGTTAGAACATGAGAACAACAACATGAACATAAACACCAAGCCTCCGCAAACCCCACACAAGCGCAAGCCCTGCTCTGCTGAACTCCCCGTAGGACGAGGAAGGGCTGGGAAGGACCCACAGTTGTTCAGATCGGTTGTGAAGGAGAAGTAGGTTCGCTCACGAGAGCACACAGAGGACTATCGGCAAGCAAGCCGACGTTATTACCTTATTCTTAGTCACAACTTACTCTCAACCTCTAGTAGCTCCCGGCTAGCAGAATTGTGAGGGCCCTGGGAACCGCTTTTTAGAAGAGCAAGAAGCCTCTTTGCAGACCAAAGCAGTCGTCCGTTGCAGCGTTAAAATTGATAACTAGGATGACTACTTTAGGATGCCTAGGACCAACAACGGGCATGCTGAGGCACAACCGATCAAGCGTTTTCGAATACGTACCTAGCGCAGCAAGAAGATACACCGCTCAAGAAGTTTACGCCCGCAAGCAATTAATACCTCAACACGTCACAAAAGCTCTTTTCAAATTCAGGTAGACACGCAAATCATATTATTGTATCCAATATCCAATCCATCAATCAATGTAGAGAGGTAGGATGCGGTATGATTAATTGGACGGGTGTGTTTCCGGCGGTGACGACGAAGTTGACTGAAGCTGGGGCAGTGGACATTGAAGCCACGAAGGCGAGTATCGATCGTCTGATCGAGAATGGTGTTTCTGGGGTGATCGTCTTGCCGATGCTTGGCGAGAATGCTTCGATGAGCATGGAAGAACGCGAAGCTATTATTCGCCGGGCTGTTGAAGTGGCGAATGGGCGCGTGCCTGTGCTTTCTGGTCTTGCTGAAGTTACGCTTGAAAACGCTAAAGCAAACGCTGCGCTCTATAAGAGCTTTGGCGCACAAGCTTATGGTGTTCCCGAGCCTTGGTTACAAGACCGATATTCGCGAGACCGCGGAGTGGTACAAAGGCATTGCCAGCGCTTCTGATCTACCGATCATGATCTACAACAACCCAATCGCCTATGGCGTGGATGTAGACATTGAAACGCTGAGACTGCTGAAGGATGTGCCTGAGATTGTATGCATTAAGGAAGAGACTGGTGATGTGCGTCGTGTCACCGATCTCTATGTGGAGTTTGGCAATAGATTCAGCATCTTCTGTGGTGTTGATGACCTGATCGTAGAAAGCTCCGCACTCGGCGTGACTGGTTGGGTGTCTGGCATGACAAATGTCTGGCCAGCAGAAGCAGTTAAGCTGTTCAACCTCTGTCAATCAGGCGACTATGAAGAAGCCGCAAGCTCTATCATTTGCTCACACCATCATATCATTTGGATGTGCACGTGAAGCTGGTCCAATACATCAAACTGGCAGAACATCTGGTTTATGGCGCGCCGGAGTGGACACGTGCCCCGCGCCTGCCTTTGGTCGGGGAAGAACGTGAGTATGTTATCAGCACGGTCCAAAAAGCCATTGAAGACTTGAAAACACTGTAGTTCCTGAAGGAATATCTGTTGCCGGGCCGCAGGGTTCGGCAACACCAGATAGATTTAAAGACTGGGGACGTTATGGTTGAGCAAGTTACACTCAGTTTGAAAGATGCGCATGAGCTCAGTCTTTCGGTGCTGCAAAGCAATGGCTTTAATGAAGACCATGCACGAAGCATCGCTGATGTTATTTGTGCATGTCAGCTGGATGATTGCCATTCACATGGCTTATATCGCCTGCTGGTTTGCACCAATACCATCAGAGCCGGCCATGTGAACGGAGAGGCTGGCGTCACTATATCTGAGCCCTCTCCTGCGTCAGTGCACGCAGATGCACACGGTGGTTACTCTCTGGTCGCCTTTGAAAAAGCGCGGCCATTGCTTGTCCAAAAAGCACGGCAAATGGGTATCGCGGCATTAGCAATCAATAATTGCTACCATTTCTCGGCACTTTGGCCTGAAGTTGAAAAGCTTTCAGAAGCTGGTTTGGCTGCTATGGCCATGGTGCCCAGCCATGCTTGGGTTGCTCCGGCAGGCGGGTCCAAAGGAACCATGGGCACCAATCCGATCGCATTCAGCTGGCCGCGCATTGGAGAAAAGCCTTTCACATTTGACTTTGCAACCAGTGTTGTTGCACGCGGAGAGATTGAGCTGCACCGTAGAGAAGGACGACCGTTGCCGGAAGGTGTGGCCGTTGATAGCGCAGGCAATCCGACGACTGACCCGGAAGCTGCACTGGACGGAGCTATGCTCACATTCGGCGATTACAAAGGCTCTGCACTCTCCATCATGATTGAGTTGCTTGCTGGCCCACTGATCGATGATCTGACAAGCATTGAGAGCCTGGAGTTTGACGGCGGCAAAGGTTCAACACCGTATCATGGAGAGTTGATCATAGCCTTCGATCCTCATCTGTTGTCCGGTGGCAGAACTAAGGAGAACAATGCTCGCGCTGAAAGGTTGTTTTCGCAGATCGTAGATCAGGGTGCACGCCTTCCATCGCAGAGACGATATGAGGCGCGCGCGAAAAATCTGAAACGAAATGCAATCGAGATTCCTAAAGCTCTTTATGCTGACATTCTGAAACTGCTTAATCATGAGCAAGTGACTTAGGCTGCATAAGATTTCAAGAGGCCACATTAGCTTAAAGGCCTCTTTGATCCTCTTGCTGCAATCACGGGAACACGCAAATCTAAGCAGCACGATGAGCGGCGACTTCAGCGAGCATACCTTCTTTTGAATCTAAAATGTGCTTGCGTAGAAGCTCGACAGTTGCATCTACGTTCTTGTCTTCAATCAGCTTGAGCAGTTGGCGATGTTCATCTTCCGCCTTATCCATCGCTCCTTCAGCCTTCAACTGAAGGCGAATGTAGCGCTCTATCTGACTGTTGATCTGTTTGATGAATGCGAGTGATTGTTTGCGTCCCGAAGATGCACATAGAGCCACATGGTACTGAGTATTTAAAGCTCCCCAAGCCGCTACATCTTTAGATTCATAAGCACTTTCAAGATTGCTCAGAATTTCGCGAGCTGCTTCGAGATGAGCTTCAGTCATAGCTGGAATGGCAACTTTGAGTGTTTCAATCTCAATGAGTTCACGCAGGTCATACATCTCTGCAATTTCATCGAGAGAAAGCTCTGTCACGATAGCTCCGCGATGTGCGTGGAAAGCGACAAGCCCTTCAGCCTCCAGGCGTCGGAGGGCTTCTCGCACTGGCATGCGCGAGACTTCATATTCTTCGGCGATCTGCTCCTGACGAATTTGATCGCCGTCCTGAAACTCACCGCTTAAGATCCTCTGGCGAATGTCAGCAGCAAGAGCATCTGGAACACTCTGTCGTTTGATAGACCGCTTCAATTCCATGTTCTGCCTCTTACTTTTTCAAATCGCCTTATTGGATACTATGTTCCTGAATAATGGTTCGCTCTATCAAATTCATCAAGTCATCTACTTCTATCAACAAGCCAGCTTACTCCAATCAGGTGAGACAAAGCACTAGAGTACGGTCATGCCTCACGTAAATCTTTCAATCCCATAAGGCCTTACGTCAACAATGGGCTCTCTCCTTAGAACAAGGTCTGCAATCAGTCGGCCTGTTGCGGGCCCCTGGGTCAAACCCAGATGGCCATGACCAAATGCGTAATGTACACCTCTAACCTTGGGCGAGGAGCCGATCACTGGCAAACTATCCGGCGTCGCTGAACGGTGCCCCATCCATTGGTCACCTGTATCTGTTTGCAATTTCGGGAGCATCCTAGATGCTAGTTTTGCAAGAGCCCGGCTTCGTTCATAGTTTGGTGGCGCTTTCAAACCCGCGAACTCAGCGGCTCCTCCCACGCGCAGTCCTTCGTTTATCGGGGTAACTGCAAACATCTCTTCGGCAAATAGGAGCTCTCGGGACAAAGATATGCCCGGAGTTTTGAAGGTCGTGTTGTAGCCGCGCTCAGACTCCAGCAGGCATTTGTCTCCAATACTGTTTGCCAGAGACTTGGACCAGGCTCCTGTTGCGACGACCACATCATCGGCGGTGAGAGCCTCACCATTTCCAAGTCGAACTGAAACGTCGCGTTCTGAATGTTCAAGTGCGACAGCAGTTTCGCGAATAATTTCGGTTCCCTGATCTTTGACCCAATTGAGGAACCGGTCCATCAACTGCTTTGGGCTACTGATGTGAGACCAGTCAGTCTGAAGCACGCCAAACTGTTTTCTGGGACCAATATCAGGCTCTAGCTCTCGTACTTCGTGAGCGTTTAACTGCTCAAACTTTACACCGTGCTTTGCTTTTAAATCCCAGGAGAAGCGATCTTTTTCAAATGAACTGCGATCATTGTAGAGAACAAGGCACCCTTTGTTATGGACATGTCGCTCGTATTCAAGATCGCGAAGGATTGGGGCAAAGTCCTTGTACGTTCGATCATTCAGCGCTGCTAATGCAGGCGCGATCTCTAAGACGCGACGTTTACTGCTCGAGCGTTGAAACTCTAACAACCAGGGGTACATCGCAGGTACATGTGTTGGCTTCAGAAACAACGGTCCTAATGGATCTAGAAGCAACTTTGGAAGCTTGAAGAGTAATCCTGGTACTCCTGCAGGTATGCATTCAGTCACAGCAAAGCCTGCTGCATTTCCAAAAGAGGCTTTGTCCCCTTCCGGAGAAGGGTCCACGATCGCAACTGTTTTGCCTGCTTGGATCAGATAATAGGCACAAGACAGCCCAACAATACCTGCGCCTAAAACAATCGTCTTGCTCATGGATTTCTCCTGAAAGGCTGAACGCCATAACGCTCTGCTCTTTGTTAACTCCCAGTGCAGGTTCCGAGAACTTTGCATTGGCTGATATTCCGGTTTCAAGCAGCAAAACCTGCTTGTTTCATTCCATCTGAACCGCTTTGACCCTCGGTTTATCGAGGCTCTCCACCGCCTTCAGAAAGGCCTCTCAATGAGTCTTTCCAAAATCAGATATTGACAAATGATATTATTGGATCCAATCATATGATTTGTCAATAAGGCAATATCGACCTGATTGTCAGGCCGAGTTGTATTGGGAGGATGACAAATGAAAAAACTGATCCGGAACTCTTTTGCTCTTGTCGGAGCTGCACTTATTGCTTCAACAGCCCCTGCGCAGGCGGATGAGATTGACGATATCATTGGCACAGGCACTTTAAGATGTGGCGTGATGTTGGACTTTCCGCCTGCCGGTTTTCGTAACTCAAGCAACGAGCCTGATGGTTTTGATGTTCAGTATTGCAAAGACATGGCGAAAGCGTTGGGAGTAGAAGCAGAGGTCGTTGAAACCCCTTCCCCAGAGCGTGTTCCGGCCCTTGTTTCCAAACGCGTGGATGTGATGATCGCATCCGCATCAAACACTCTTGAGCGCGCTAAGACCGTCGCATTCACAATGCCTTATGTGGTGTACACCAATGTCGTCATCACTCAGAAAGACAGCGACATTAAGAGCTTTGAAGACCTTAAGGGGCGCTCTGTCGGTAATGTTGTCGGCACTACTCCGGAACAGTTCTTCCTTGAACATTTTGAGAATTGGGATGATCCGAACGGCAACTACACAGGCTTTGGATCTGATGCTGAATCTTATTTGGCCGTCAGTCAGGGTAAAGTTGAGGCAATTATTGGATCCAGCGCTCAAGCAGCAGACCTAATTGCAAGCGGCAACTTCCCAAATCTGGAGATCCGTTCAGAAGCACCGTTCACGGTTGATCTGGTTTCCATCGCCGTTAACAAAAACGACCACTCACTGTTGCGTTGGGCCAATCTGTTTGTTTGGGAGCAGCAGAAATCTGGCCGATATGCAGAGCTTTACAAACAGTACTTCCGCTCAGATGAAGTGCCTGCGCTGACTATTCCGAACACCTACTACTAATTTTCAGCAACTGACTGGGCATCTCTGATGCCCAGCAACCAACAGGTGTTTCCATGTTTGGCTACAGTTTTCACTGGAGGACCGTTTGGCAGGAAATCCCTCAGCTTGCAGAGGGTGCAATTGTTACCTTGCAGATCGCTGTGTTCTCGATGCTGATCGGTATTACACTGGCTGTTTTGCTTGCAGTTGCACGCCGCAATGAGGGCTCCATAGCCAGCAGGTTGGCCTCTGTCTGGATCGAAGTTGCCAGAAACACGCCTTGCTTGCTTCAGATCTATCTCGCTTATTTCGGCCTCGGTGCTCTAGGGATAAACATATCCAGCTATGCAGCCGTCCTCGGCGCAATCGCATTTAACAATGCCGGTTATCTTGCTGAGATCCTGAGGGGTGGTTTCAACTCCATATCGCAAACGCAATATGCAGCAGCGCACTCCCTCGGCATGAACTCTTTTCGCGTCTACAGTTACGTCGTCTTACCGCAAGTGTTCCGCGTAACTTTCCGCCCCATCATGAACCAATCGATGTGGGCTCTTCTAAACACGTCACTGGGTATGGTGATCGGCCTCAAGGAACTTACTGGAGCAACTCAATTTGCCCAATCCAGATCCTTCCGTACCTTCGAGTTCTTCCTCGTTGCTGCTGCCATGTACTACGTCATCGCCAAGATCATTCTGGGCCTTGCAGCGCTCGTGCAATGGCGTTTTCTTAAAGGAGGTCGCTGATGTCTGCTTACTCAGGCCTATCATGGTCAGACCTGCTTTTCCTGCTGGATGGTGCAGGTAAAACAATCTTGCTGACAGCACTAGCCACACTGTTTGGCACAGTGCTTGGGATTGCCCTGGGCTGGCTACGAGATTCCAGTCGTCTGGTTGGTTGGATCGTCGCTCCCTATGTGGACGTGACACGCAGCGTTCCGCTTATTATCCAATTTGTGCTGTTCAACAGCTTCATTGCCATCGCCGGGTACCCGCTTAACCCGTTATGGTCCGGTACGATTGTGCTCAGCTCCTACATGGGGGTCTTCACCTCAGAAGTTGTGCAGGCCGGACTGCAAGCCGTCAGGCCAGAACTGCGCCGTGCAGGCCGTTCACTCGGCATGGGCTATTGGACTGAAATGCGATATGTCACGGCTCCTCTCGCCTTACGCGTGGTCTTTCCAAGCTGGATCGGCCTTGTGATTGGCCTAACCAAGGACAGCGCCCTTGTTGGTGTCATTGGCTACATCGAACTTCTTCGCGCCTCCCAAATCCTGATCAACAGAACCAATGAAGCAATCCTGATCCTGCTTGGGGCCGGTCTGTTCTACTTCATCATCTGCTACCCGATCTCACGGTACAGCCAGACACTTGAAAGGAAACTAAAGCAATGATCGAGATAAAAAATCTGCAAAAGTCCTTTGGCCAGCATCACGTGATCAAGGGTATCGATCTGACCATCGACAAAGGCGAAGTCCTATGTCTGATTGGTGGCTCTGGATCCGGAAAATCTACCATGCTTCAGTGCATCAATGGCCTGCATTCCATTGATGATGGCAAGGTTCTTGTCGACGAAATCGATGTATTCGACAAAGCAACAGACCTGAACAAGCTTCGCGAAAAGATCGGGATCGTCTTTCAGCAATACAATGCCTTTCCGCATCTCAGTGCCATTGAAAACGTTGCTCTGTCTCCGCGCGTTGTCAAAGGCATGAAGCGCAAAGACACACTGGATCTGGCCGCAAAGCATCTGGAACATGTTGGGCTAGGCGACAAGCTGAACCACTATCCAAGTCAACTTTCCGGTGGGCAACAACAGCGCCTTGCCATTGCTCGCGCTCTGGCGATGGAACCGGAATACATGCTGTTTGACGAGGTTACATCGGCACTTGACCCTGAGCTGGTAGGCGAAGTGCTGGACACCATGCGCATGCTGAAAGACGAAGGCATGACCATGATTATTGTCACGCACGAAATCCCATTTGCCCGCGAAGCCAGTGACCGCGTGGCTTTCTTCGATCAAGGAAAAATCTGCGAAATTGGTGACGCCCGACAGGTCATCAATGATCCTCGTGAGTTGAGGACGCGGCAGTTCCTTGAACGTGTACTTCACTAATCCAAGGGAGGTAACTTAAGATGCGTCACACATTCTCTTGTATCGACGGTCATACCTGTGGCAACCCATGTCGGGTTGTCACGGGAGGCGCCCCCGAGCTAACCGGTGAAAGCCTGGCAGACTTCCGCCAGGACTTTCTCCAAAACCACGATTGGGTGCGTCAGGGCCTTATGTTCGAGCCGCGCGGCCATGATGTTATGTCCGGAGTAATCCTGTATCCTCCAACGCGATCTGATTGCGACATCGGATACCTCTTCATCGAGACAAGCGGTTGCTTGCCAATGTGCGGTCATGACACGATTGGAGCAACAACCTATGCCATTGAGGAAGGCCTTGTTTCCCCAAGAGTGCCCGGCAAACTGGCAATTGAAACACCTGCCGGACGGGTTGATGCGGAGTATTCGCTTACAGAAGGCCATGTTGAAGAAGTCCGCATCTTCAATGTTGCCTCTTATCTTCACGCCAGCGATCTAGTTGTTGAGGTAGAGGGCTTTGGCAAACTTACCTTTGACATCGCTTATGGTGGCAACTTTTACGCAATCATAGAACCGCAAGAGAACTGGGCAGGACTTGATGCTCAATCACCATCCGAACTCGTCGGGCTAAGCCAAAAAGTCAGAAAGGCGATCCAGGAAGTGACTGAGCCAGTGCATCCTGAAGATTCCAGGATCAAAGGTGTCAGCCATGTGATGTGGTGCGATAAGGCCATTAACGAGAAAGCCGATGCACGAAACGCAGTGTTTTATGGCGACAAAGCCATTGACCGCTCGCCCTGTGGAACCGGCTCATCTGCGCGCATGGCTCAACTTTTTGCACGCGGCACCCTCAAATGCGGCGATCAGTTCGTACATGAGAGCATCATCGGCACTCTGTACAATTGCAAGGTCGAGAGTGTCGGTAAGATTGGTGAGATCCTCTGCATCTATCCAAGCATTGGTGGTTGGTCACGCATAACTGGTCACAACACGATCTACATTGATGATCGCGATCCATTCGCTCATGGCTTCCAATTGAGCTGATCCCTCCAGTTGCGGCGGGCTTGATGCCATACGATCAAGCTCGCCAGACAAACGAGATTTTCATGAAACTGAATAATATGATTACGGTCGTGGGTGCCCACGCCGAAGGTGAAGTCGGGCGTGTAATCACAGGCGGTCTGCTCCCACCCCCGGGTGCAACCATGCTTGATAAGCTCATTAATATGGAAAATAATATGGATTGGGTCCGGCAAATGCTGCTCTCCGATCCACGCGGAAGCGTAAACACCTCCGTAAACTACATCACACCACCGTGCCATCCAGATGCAGATTTCGGCATGATCGTTATGGAGTCAGACTATTACGTTCACATGTCCGGCTCAAACCTCATTTGCACTGTAACAACTGCACTTGAAACCGGCATGGTGCCGATGGCTGAACCCTTCACAAAAGTGGTGGTTGATACTCCAGCAGGCCTCGTTCACGTGACAGCAGAATGTGAAAACGGGAAATGCCGCAGGATTTCTTTCGATAACATTCCATCATTTGTCATGCACCGTGATCGCATCATTGACGTACCCGGTTTCGGTTCCAGACGTGTTGATGTCTCTTATGGTGGCATGATCTATGTGATTGCAGAGGCCGCAGAGTTTGGCTTTTCACTACACCCGTCTGAGTCACGGGATCTGGTTGAAATTGGTGAGATTCTGAAAAAAGCAGCAGCCGAGCAATTGCCTTCAGTTCATCCGGAAATTCCCGAAATCCATACGGTCAATCAGACACAATTCACTGGTCCTCTCGAGACAAAAGACGGCGTTAAAACCTCGAAGAATGCTGTAATCGTCTCCCCAGGACGCCTTGATCGCTGTCCATGTGCACAGGCTCGTCAGCCCGATTGGCATTGCTGCATGCCAGAGGCGAAATTAAGGTTGGAGAGAAGTTTATTCATCGCTCAATTCTGGATACTGAGTTTGAATGTCAAATCCTCGGAACTTCGCAGGTCGGAGATCTGCAAGCAGTCAAGCCACAGATCAAAGGTCGTGCGTGGCTCACCGGGATTTCGCAGTATGGCGTCGATCCTGAAGACCCATTCCCAACTGGTTATCGGCTCGCCGATACATGGTTTAAATAAGCATTGGCTCGAGAACACCCGCAGATTTAAGATCTGCGGGTGTTTTTCTTTAGCAGGCTAGAGCGCTTTCGTGGTCCATTCACCATCGACCAGACGTAAAACACCAAGCGGATTTGCGTCTTTCAGCTCATCTGGCAGCAAGACGTCCGGAGTGTTCTGGAAACACAATGGGCGTACAAAGCGGTCAATGGCACGTTCCCCAACAGACGTTGACTGAACATTGGTGCTAGATGGGTACGGCCCACCGTGAGACATCCCAGCGCAGACTTCAACGCCAGTCCCAAAGCCATTGAAGACAACCCGGCCAACTTTGTTTTGCAGTGTGCTTGCCAGTTCCGCACTTGCTTTGACATCAGCCTCCTCAGCAAAAATTGAGCAGGTCAAATGACCATGGAAACTTGCCGCAACCGTTTGCACCTCCTCATCATTCTCGCAAAGGACAAGCAAGGCTGAAGGCCCAAAAATCTCCTCCTGCAACTGCGGATTTGCAAGATAGTCAACTGCTGACACACTCATCAAAACAGGCTGCGCCTCATTGCCATTGACGTTTGGTGCCTGAGCAAGAACACGAACAGACACTTCCTCTTGCCGCTGACTGTTCTCTTCACGATAGCTTGCGCAGATTCCAGAGGTGAGCATAGTCTGCGGACCTTGCTTAGCAATCAGACTTGCAGCCAACTCACAAAATGAAGTGGTTGCATCACTCCGCTTTGCGACCAAAATTCCGGGATTTGTGCAGAACTGACCTGCACCTAGTGTCATTGCACCAACGAACATCTGGGCAATGGCTTCATTCTTGCTCGCAAGAGCTTCATCCAGAAGAAACACCGGATTGGTTGACCCAAGTTCACCAAAAAACGGAATTGGTTCAGGGCGCTGCACAGCAAGATCAAACAGGGCCCTACCGCCCGCAACAGAACCTGTGAAACCACCAGCTTTGATCCCAGGGTGTTGCACAAGCGCAGAACCAAGGCTTCTGCCCGGGCCATGAAGCAATGCAAACGTCCCTGCCGGCACGCCAGTTTCCTCAATTGCCGAAAGAATGCAGTTCGCAACAAGTTCCGAGGTTCCCGGATGAGCAGAGTGTGCTTTCACAATCACCGGACATCCCGCAGCCAACGCAGAAGCCGTGTCTCCACCTGCTGTCGAAAATGCCAACGGAAAATTGCTTGCAGCAAACACAACAACAGGACCAAGCGGGGTTTGTGTGAGCCGGATGTCCGGTTTTGCCACTGGTTGGCGATCCGGATCAGCTCGATCAATGACTGGTCTCTGCCAATCTCCCCGCTTCAATAGGTTTGCGAACAAGCGCAGCTGCCCGGTGGTACGACCAAGTTCACCGCGCAGCCGCATATCCGGAAGGCCTGTTTCCAACCCTGCCCGTTCCACAATCTGATCTGCGGTACGCTCCATTGCTCCAGCAATGGCTTCCAAAAAGCTCGCACGCTTTACAGCTGAGATCTTAGAGTAGACAGCAAATGCATCTGTTGCAGCACCCACCGCAGCTTCAACATGCTCCGAAGTCGCCTGAGAGAATGCCGTTGGAAGTTCCTCACTAGTCGCCGGGTTCTCTGCGTAAAAAGTTCCTGATTGTGTGCTGATGATCCACTCACCATTGATCAGGAGTTTGCCTGTCGGGTCCATCATTTTGCCTCCATATATAACTGAGAAATGATTGAGGCATTTTATTCAGCAGCGCCTGGGCAGACAAAAGGTGATAATTCTTATATAGATGAGTAAATACTCACCTATACAGCTATCCAAATTCACGGGATCACCTTTGGCTTATCCATCTCTGAACAGTTTGCGGACATTTGAAGCTGCTGCACGGCTTTTAAGCTTTAATAAGGCTGCGCAAGAGCTATGCATCAGCCCCTCAGCGGTTAGCCATCAGGTTCGCCAACTTGAACAGCAACTCAACACCAAGCTGTTCACACGCATTGAAAGAGGTGTAACCCTTACGCCAATTGGTGAGTATTACTTCAGCAATGTACAGCAGGGGATCCAAATCCTTCTGCGAGCAACAGACGTGGTGATGGACCCCAAGCGCAGCCGTACAATCAAGATGTCCGTTGTACCATTCTTTGCCACAAGGTGGCTGATGCCCCGGCTCGAAAACTTTCAGTTGCGTTATCCAGATTGGGAACTCGCAATCCAGACCAGTACTCAAAAATCAGATTTTGAAACAGAAGATCTGGACCTCGTCATTCGACGTGGAAAAGGCAGCTGGCCGGGCCTTACCTCCAAACTGATCTTAAGCGAAAAACTCACACCAGTTTGCGCTCCTCAGATGTACGAAACCATCTCGAACCTAACCGACCTTGCTTCTGCGCCCCTTCTTTACAACACACAGGTTCTAACAGAGTGGGCGGAGTTCTTCTCCCACCTTGGAGAACCCTTCAACGCTCCCACCGCTCGCCTAGAGTTCCAGAACAGCTCCCAAATCCTGGAAGCCTGCTCCACTGGTATTGGTGTTGCTCTGATGGACCCAACACTCATTCAAGATGAACTAAAATCCAACCGCCTCATTCAGCTTCTTGGCCTCACCGTACCAAGCTTGCGAAATTACTATCTGGTCTACCCAGACAAACAACAAGAGAGAAAAGGACTACTGGTTTTTCTGGATTGGATTGAGGGGAGTTCAATTTGTGAGTAAGTGTCAATTTTGCTCTGCTATATATGTGAAGTCGCCTCAGAAAACATGCACTTTCTACAATCAGCCATCTACTTTATGAGGTCGTGCTCAATTTCGGCTATGCCTTAGCTGCCGTCAATCTTCACCTACATCAATGGCAAACTATGAACACGCTGCAAAGTGACAGGGTTAAAGTGGGCCAAAAGCCGTCATTCAAGGGTTTCCATCAAAGGTTGTATTAGCTCTCACAGAGGTGATCTCAGTCTCATTTTCTCAAGAACTTTTCTGGGTAAACAAAGGTATAACCACCAACATGAACGGGTTACTTTGCGACCATGCTGACGTTGTATCGAGCACGTAACTACGCAGGTGCAGCGAGGCTATTAGCTAAAGCGGAACTTCGCTTGCTTATAGAGCAGTCGCAGACAGTTTGAGGCTCTAACTAAGCTAAGCCTTGAGGTCAACAGTTGATAACCGGCTAGCGTAGACGTCGTCGTGGAGGCGCAATGCAAAGCATTCAAACTAGTTCCTGAAGCGACTTAAACCATTCGGAGTACCCTAGATGTCATGCATCGTCCTCTGGTTATGTCTGCTGCGTCTCATCCCGAATTAGTTCTTTCATCCAATTGATAACTGGATCATCGTTCAGTTGCTTGGACCAGAGCAATCGATAGGTAAACGGTTCTTCCTCTGGAGATATGGGAAGAATGGTCATTGGCAGCGAAGCTGCAAAACTATCAGCTGCACGTTTGGGAATAGACATCACCATATCGCTTTGAGTAACGAGAAATGGGGCTGCAGCGAAGTAAGGAACCCACATGCCTGGAGTTGCTTTACCGAGACTATCATCGTCGACGTAAGAGTGCCTATCTCCTATAATGTTCACGAGTAATCGCGAGTACTCCTCAACATCTTGTTTGGTTACATTTTGGCGCTGAGTTAACGGATGACCATTCCTGACTATGAAGACATGGTCTTCCTCAAAAAGGTCATAATGCTCAATTCCATCGCGAACTGGGTCGTCTGAAAAGAATACAAAATCTAACCGACCGTCAATCAATCTAGCAAACACGTCGTTTTCAAGCGGGAAGATTTCAAAAGCTAGGTTGGGTGCTTCATTGTTTGCTCTCTGCAGCGCAGGACCAAGTGCAACCATCGCTCCATAATCTGTTGTTGCAAATCGGACGATCCCTGACATTTCAGGAGGAGATATGGCCGCCGCTCCTGGTAAGCGTTCATACTCATGAATGAGGCTATCAATTTTCGGCAGTAAACGTATTGCTGTTGGTGTTGGAGCGAGCCCTCTACCTGCCGGAACGAAGAGTGGATCCCTTAAAGCATCTCGAAGCATCGACAAGTGACGACTGGCAGAAGGTTGGCTCAAACCCAGATTTTCGGCTGTCTTTGTGATTGATGAAGTCTGACACAAGTCTACAAATAACAGCAACTGACGTGGTGGGATGTCTAATATATCCATAATATGAATGAGTATCATACTTAATTAGTCATTTTTCAACTCAATATTTTTTTCTATTCCTAGTAGAGGTAAGGATCAAGTTGAAAATGGATAGATCTTAGAAATGCTATTTGAGGGGGGAAGTAGATTTCTGCTTAATGCTAGCAGTTGGTACATTCGCAAATAAAAACTGATAGTGCTTTCTGCAGAAGATTTAATCTGTTCAATGGTTTGCTTTAACCAAACAGGTTAGACATTCCCTTTGTCGATATCAAGCAATTCTAATGAAGTAACTTCCGTTCGACTGTGCAGGTGGCATTGTGTTCCTTACTCTATTTTCATAATGGAGTCTCCCAATGATAAAACACTCAAGCAACAAATGCTCAACAGGGCGCTATAAATCCCTCATCAAAATAGCAATGGTAGCGTTTTCCATGATCAGTGCGAACGCTTCTGCAAATGACACAAACGATGCATTTAGCATTGAGCCTGTTACGTTCAAGAGCGGTGAAAATACACTTTCAGGCGTACTCTTCAAACCTGAAAATCCCAACAACAAGACAGTGACCATTGTTGGCCCAGTTGGTTTCGTGAAAGAACAAGCGCCAACATTTTATGCGAGAGAACTGGCCGCTAAAGGCTATACAGCTTTGATTTTTGACCCGACTTATCACGGTGCAAGTGAAGGTTTACCTCGTCGATATGAAAATGGTGAGCAGAAAACAAAAGATATCATCGCATCTATCGATTACTTAAGTCAGGTCTCATCCGTTAATGCCGATGAAATTTACGGCCTTGGAATTTGCCAAGGTATAAACTGGATGGCACGTGCCTCTGCTCAAGATAAGCGCATTAAGTCTGTTTCATTGGTGGCCGGTCACTATCTGCATCCTGACGTTGCTGTACGATACAACGGTGGTGAAGAAAAATTGCAGGCGCTGCTTGAGAAGGCAAAAGTCGCTAAAGAAAAATACGAGCAAACTGGAGAGGTTGAGTACGTTCCAATCGTAGGAACACCAGAAGAAGAAGCTTTGCTTCAGTTCAAGCCAATTTATGATTGGTATATGCCATGGGCAACCAACGCCAATGGCAAAGGTGGACAATGGGAAAATCGCATTACGCGGATGAGTATCTTAGATATTTGGGATGGTGATACCGAAACTGATCTCAAGAAGCTTAACAAGCCTACACTAGTCATTCATTCCGACAAAGCTGCAAGCGGCCCCGAAATCCCGAAGAAGCTATTTAGTTCAATCGCCACTGAGAACAAAAAACTTGTTTGGTTTGAAGATCAGTTCCAAACAAAGTTCTACGATGATATCCCAACTATTAAACGCGCGGTAGACCATATTGATCAGTGGTTCAATACCTCAGCAAGCGAAATGTAAGGGTGACATGTTAGGCAACCTTCGTTTTCTAGCAACTTAGATTCTTTTAAGTGGAGTAACAAAACCAAATTGATCACTTCAGATTGCTGGCGTTACCCGATGCTACAGAAGATATCAAAAGACAAGCATCCTCCTGTAATGCTACAGCATCGCAACATATAAGATTCAGCCTCCAGGCTCGCGCTTGGAGCTGATGCGCCTGTTTTCCATCGAGTTGAACGCAATGATGTTCGGCCATAACAAAAACCATACGCGTTTATAACTGCCTTGATTGGTCTACTTGTTTGCAAAGAAGCTCTCGGAACCAAAGGTGAGCAGCATCGTTATCACTCCGTGGATGCCAGTAGAGATTATACTCAAAGCCCGGAGCTTCAAATGGAAGTTGAAAAATCTTCAAAGGAGCGATCTCTAACATCAAAACTGCGGAACGAGTTGGTATTGTTAGAACCAAGTCACTGTTTAGTAACAGTAACGGTGCTGTTGTAAAGTATGGTTGCCGCAATGCGACATGGCGAGATCTGCCTAGTTCTGCTAACTTTCGGTCTACGACGCTACCTTTACGACCTAGCGGGGTGCTAACCATATGCGGCCATTTAAGATACTCCTCTAAACCAACTTTTTTCTGTTTTGCCAAGTTGTGAGTTTCACAGCAAATTCCAGAGTACGATTCTTTGAATAGAAATTTTGAACTGAAGTTTGTTTCCGTAGATACAGTCGTAAACAAAAGCAAATCTAGCGAACCGTTAGTAAGTTCCTTCTGACTATCTATTGAAATAGGTACAATCTCGACCTGAATATCAGGAGCTAGATGACTCAGCTTAGCAAAGAGTGGTCGGAGGACGGTGTTTACACCGTAGTCCGTGGATGCAACTCGGAAGACACGATCAGATCTGGATGGTTCAAACTCTTCTGGCGAGATTAGGTCTGCAAGATCATCAACAATTACTGAAACTTGATTTGCAATTGCCAAAGCACGCGCAGATGGCACCATACCTTCACTACTTCGCATAAAGAGGGGATCGCGAAACATTTCTCTCAAGTGCGCCAGAACCCGACTAACAGCAGGCTGACTCATGTTTAGTTCAGAGGCTGTAGTGGTTACGTTGCGTGTTCTCATCAATGATTGGAACACAACTAGATGACTAGCATTGTAGCGCATTAAATTCGATTTTCGCATTTAGAAAATCCGATAAATTCATTTGATGAATAATTTAAATGCAGCGATTTAACGTTCAGATCAAGCTTAAAGAGCAGAGTTGATGAATGAATATGTTTACTCACTCAACTTGAAATTTAAATAGTAATCACAAAGCAGTTCGAACGCGCGGGACAGCCTAAACTAATTCAGCTGCTTCATAGAAAAGTTTGAGCTCTGTAAGATAAGAAGCAACAGGCATGCGAGAAAGTAAGTCAGTCAAGAAAAGCAAGTTCCAAGAACTAAAAGACAGAGTATATTATAGACATCGCCACATAAGTGATGATGAAGTCATCCTTCTCAGAGCCGCCGAAATTGATGCAGAGATGTTTGTTGCAGCGATGCGCATAATCGTCTCTTTAGGAGTTCTGGCAGCCATCATATTTGCTATCGATGATGTGCAGCAGATAGGTGAAGACTACCTCGGTCGGCAAGTTAAAATTGCGATAGTGTCGTGCCTTTCTTATCTGATTGTTGGCATCGTAAGTATCCTTATCATCAAGATTAACGCGTTCAAATTTTGGATGAGCTGGGTCGCAGTTACAGCAGATTGTGCTTTTCTTTTCTTGAATGGCTGGTTTTCACTCATTAACTCAATGATTTCTGGAGACTTTATTTTCGCAATGCCTCTAGTCTGGCTTGCTCCACTCGTACTCGCATTTGGGGCCCTCAGATTTAATCCGCTATTGCAAACTTATGTAACTCTTCTTCTTGTCTCAGGCCTATCTATTCTGGTCTCTTGGGAACCGGATGTCTTGGCGATTGATATCAATGATCGGATAGCATTAGCCTTTGGGGCACCGCCAAACTCTCTTAGAATAGTATTAACTGCATTGTTAGGTACAATGCTTGTAGTTGCAGTTCAAAGAGCTCGCTGGCTGCTCCGTCAATCAATTATTGAAGCAAAACAAAAAGCGAACTTGTTTCGATATCTGCCCGCTCAAGTTGTAGAAACATTGGCTGAGGGGAGACTCTCAAAGCTTAGAGAAGGTCAGCTCAGGGATATGACGATTTTATTCGTTGATCTTCGAGGGTTCACTAAGTGGTCTGAAATGCAAGATCCCAAGACTATTAGTATTTTCCTTTCTGAATTTCGTGAAATAATTCAACATGCTAGTGAGGAGACAGATGCTATCATAGACAAGTTCATTGGAGATGGAGCACTCTTACTTTTTGACGGCGCGTCCACCGCACAACGCGCAATAATGTGTTCGAGACTAATTTCCATGAATGTGAGAATGTGGGCTCGTGACCAAGCTAAGAAATACCGTTACTCGGTGAAGGTTGGTATTGGTATACATCATGGTCGAGTATTTGCTGGAGTAGTTGGAAGCGATACACGGTTGGAGTTCACTGCCTTAGGTGATGCTGTAAACACAGCTGCAAGATTGGAGCAGTTGACCAAAGAAGCCAATA
The DNA here is from genome assembly GCF_001310815.1 of Pseudovibrio denitrificans JCM 12308. Taxonomy (GTDB): domain Bacteria; phylum Pseudomonadota; class Alphaproteobacteria; order Rhizobiales; family Stappiaceae; genus Pseudovibrio; species Pseudovibrio denitrificans. Next base: position 89,078 of record NZ_BAZK01000009.1, on the reverse strand, counting down.
TGGAGATCATTGCTTCTCATGCTGTTATGCAAGCAGCGGGTTCGTCTGAAGAAAGCAAACACTGGATCAGGTTGACGCCAGTACATTTGCATGGCCGACAAAATCCTCTGTTGATCTACGGCTATAAGCACCCATAAAACCTTACAAACAGCTTCAGTGCCAAAGCTGGATCTAGTGAAAGCTTACAATATAATATTCGATTTTCGAATTTTCTAAATCCGATATATTCATTTGCGGAATAAGAGGCATTTCTCGATATTAACTCCTAGCTAATTTTAAGGAGCTCAATATGAAGTGCATGTCTTGGACACTGGCGGCTATTCTCGCAATGAGTGCCCCACTCAGCGCGCAAGATTTAAGCTACAGTAATACACAGTTGTCAGGCCGTAGCTTTGAGTACGCAGTGTCGGACTATCACTTGTGTGTAAGTTTTACTGGAGAGAATGCACTGACTTGGACCTATATCAGTGCTCCGAACGGTGAAACAGGCAAGTCAGCAAACGAGACATTAGACCGCAAAGATCTTACTTCTGAACTGATCTTGCTGAGTTGGACGGAAGCAAGTGGAGCAAACGTCGTCGATGTTTTTGACTTTTCGAAAATGGAGTTAAATGCATCTTATGTAACGCCTGATGGCCAACGCTTTATGTCATCGGCCCCGATAAGAGAAGTTGCTTCATGTGATGGGGAGCGTTCAAGGGTAAAGGCTTACAACACAAATATAAAGATTGTTGAAGCTTTGTACTCAGCATTCAACACGAGAGATCTAACAGTTTTCTCAGAAATCATGGCACCAACACTGGTGAACCATCCGACCCATGCTGGGTCCGAAGCTGGACCTGAGGCTATGAAGCGGTCCATAGCGCAGTTCTTAGAACTCATTCCAGACTTTAGCGTTGAAAACGTGGATATCATCACAGGTGACGGGAAAACGGTTGTCCGATCGATAATACGCGGGACCCCTAAGACGTCATTATTTGGTTACGAAACAAATGGTCAAAGCTTTGAAGTAGAAGCAACTGACATTCTAGAAATTAGAAACGGTAAAATTCAAAATATCTGGCACTTAGAAAACTGGTTAAAGGCATTAGATCAAGTTGTGTCAGTCAAGTGACAAATATAGTCGCTGTGTAGGCATGTTTATACGCGACTTCGACAAATAATAATAAAATAGTCTGAGAGTTGGATCTTCAAAATGTTTCCCCTTGTTTCAAAAAAAGCAGAAGCTGTTCAACCAGAAAGTTTTGAAGTTACACCTTTCAAGCCCCCACGCAGAGGATCTTCATTCGACTTTGAGCTGAATGTCGTCGCCAAACCCCTGAATGGAATGCAAAAAATTGCCGAGGTTGAACCTAACGCGCCAAGCTGGAGCAACTTTGTTATTCACTGTGATGAGGGGAAAGCAATGGGGGGAAGTGATGAAGCTCCCTCTCCTCTGAGCTACTTCACTTCTGGTGTTGCTTTCTGTCTTCTGACACATCTGCAAGAGTTCATACACCATCAACAAATCGCGATTGAAAGCCTCAAGGTTGAGTTAAAAATGCATTTCAGCACGATGCTTGCCGTTGAACCAGCGACTCAGAGTCAAGAAGGCCAGAGCAATGGGGTCGAAGTGAGCATCATTATAGAAAGTCAGGAAGATCCTGAAGTAATTCAGGCACTAACGAAGTTAACGGAACAAAGCTGCATAGCACTCCAATCAATTATTCGTGCGGTACCTGGTTCTATTAAGTGCATACACAATGGCGCTACTCATTAGCCTAGTATTCAACACTGTAAATAACTGGATTCTTTGCCTTATTTCTTAAATGCAACACATCCGATAGAGAAACGTCGTTGGTATGATTTGATATAAAAAAAGAAGTTCTAGCCCATAGAAAAACACTAACACGATAAAAAGGTTGTCTCATTCGAGTAAGAAGGGCTGTTCTTAAGATGGTTGATCCGTACATAAAAATTCAAGAGGCTACTCGACGACATCAACAAGATCACGGTTGTGGAGCCTACACATATGAAGATGGAGCCGCACTCGTAAAGTTGGCAACAGCTCTGCGTCCAAAGCGTATTCTCGAGTTGGGAACGGCACTTGGCTATACAGCATGTTGTCTGGCCTCTAGTTCACCAGTTGCGCTAGTAGACACAATTGATGCGGATGCCACTCACATTCAGCTCGCTAGCCAACATATCAAAGAAGTTGGCTTATCCAGACAAGTAACATTGTTCCATGGTGATTTTGAAAGGACACTCAAACAGCTGACACCTGGATACGATTTAATTTTCTTTGATGGTTTTGCACCCACTATTCCGATCATTCGGAAGCTACAAAATCTCTTAAATTCAGGAGGTTACCTCGTCTGTGCAAACATCGCCTTAGCGGATCGAGACACAGCTAAGAAGCTTTCCGATGAGTTTTCTAACCCTAAACTCTGGAAGGCACAGAGCCCCATCGAAGCAGGCGACACATTCGTTCTGCAGAAAGTTGACCGCTCTACATAAATATCATCACGATGGAGAAAAAAATGAAGGTTGGTATTACTACGCCGCGTGGCAACGTTGGAAGTAAAATAGTGCGCCGTTTGATTTCCGATTCAGAGCACGACCTAGTCCTGTTAGATCATCGACCGGAAAAATCTTATGAAACGTATGGGGACACAGTAAAAGTCACTAATTGTGACATTACTGACTTAGATCAACTCATTGAAAGCACAGTTGATTTGGATGTTCTTTATATGGTGGTCCCTCCGAGTAACAGCTCAGATACCTATCTCCAGGATTTTATTGAACAAGGCAAAAAATTTCGTGATGCGGTGATTGCAAATGCGATCCCTAGGGTTGTTTTTCAATCATCATATGGAGGACACCTGCCATATGGGACAGGACCAATTGTTGGGTTGTTCCATGTTGAGCAAGAACTCAATCGTACTGCTGCAAGTGTTGTACATCTTAGAGCTTGCTATTTCATGGAAAACTTCCTCTGGTTTAAAAATCCTATTGATGAGAAAGGCATAATCCCTCTCCCGGTCAAAGCTGAAAGCAAAACGATATACAACTCTACTGATGACATTGCAGATCGTGCCGTCAGCTGGTTAACGTCAGACAAGTGGTCGGGAAAAATTATTGATGAAATTCACGGTGAAAATCTGAGCTTTTTGGAGGTGGCTAAGATTATTAGTCGCAAAGTCGGAAAAGATGTCAGCGTGTTTGAACTTACTGATGAACAATCCATCGAAGCCTATACGCAACCGCATATCGGTTTTAGCAAGCATTACGCGAAGTTGTTTAATGAGCTGCATCGCGGAATCGACAACGATCTACTAGTTGCAGAGTTTAACGGGAATGAGCTCTCAGGTGTAAATGTAGGCTTTGAAGCGTTTGTGGAAACCGCATTCTGAGTTTGTCGATACATACTATAGTATCCGAATGGCTTATTTCTTCGGATACTATAGTATAAATGTAAATATCTAAATTATCTATTTTAATGCAAACCTAAAGTAATATCTGTAGCGAGCTACTATTGCTTACTAAAACAAAATTGCTATACCGACAAGCACTCTAATTTGCAGAATTAATACGCTACGAGATATCTACCATATATAATAATACTATCACCGCGCACTTCTACTCATAGCAACTATTATTCAAATATCAATGATGCATGGGGCCAACAGCGGACATTCAGCTAGTTCAATCCAGGATTGAAGTATGCAGAGTTGGCTTAAAGGCTCGCCAGATCTCCATCTAACACTCTACAATTTTACTTGTGAATTATCGCTTACTTGATGATTTAATGATAGGTTACTCCAACTCGATGAGTTGTAAAACTGCTTAACTCCAATATTAATCTGTTCTCGTTCGCATGATTTACTTCATGGCAATGCAGCAAGTCATACAAACGCTGGCATGGTTACCCCAAACATCGGCTCGAACTACAAGTTGGCAAGCTGTTGTTTGAAGAAGGCAATCGTGCTTTCTATCTGCTGCTTACTCGCTTCCAACTCTGCGATTTTCTCTGCCACTACCAGTTTTGCGTCAGCGGGGTCACAGCTTCCGTCCAGTGCGTCGAATATTGCTTTAATATCAGAGACGGAAACTCCTGCATCTCTTGCTTGCTGAATGATATTCAGTCGGAAAACCAGCTCCTCCGGATAGTCACGGTAGGAGTTGGTTGCCTGTTTGCCTGCCTCAGATTTGATCAGCCCATTCCGCTCATAGAACCGAATGGTATCTCTGGTTAGGCCGGTTGCTTCTGCTAGTTCGCCAATCTTCATAATATATACCGTTGACAATGGTCCATGGTTTGCGATATCTACTATTACATACCTTAATTAGAGGCTGCGCTCAAGCAGTCATGCTGCCTACAAGCGGCTTACTCAGGTCCTTGTGAGCATTCATCGTATTTTCGGAAGGCAAAAACAATGAAAAAGCGTGTTGCAATAATCGGCGGCGGGTTTGCCGGAATTGAGCTAGCTAAATCTTTAGAAGCGCATATGAACGTAACTCTCATTGAGCAGAACACCCATTTTGTTCACACGCCTGCAATGGTAAGAGCGGTTGTCCAGCCAAAGATCCTGGAACGTGCCTTAATCCCCTATGATAGCTTGCTCAAGCAGGGCTCCATAATTCATGGAAGGGCGCAGAGTGTCGAGGCGAACGGAGTTTTGCTGGAACATGGAGAACATGTGCCTGCCGATTACATCATTGTGGCAACCGGTTCTGCGAATGCGACACCATTCAAACCAAAGGAAAATAGCATCAAAGCGCTTCTTGATGATCACGCAGATGTTCATCAACAACTGAAGGCTGCTCGTTCTGTCGCGATAGTTGGTGCTGGTGCGGTTGGGACTGAGTTAGCGGGTGAGATTTCTCACTTTATGCCTGACAAGCAAGTTACATTAGTTTCGTCTGCTTCGACTCTTTTCCCAGACTTCCCAAGTCGTCTTGGCCGTAATCTTGAAGCAAAGCTGAAAGCAACAGGTGTCAAAGTCATTCTTGGAGCTATGGCTGAGAACCTGAAAAGCTTGAATGAGCCATACTCAGGGACATTGAAACTCAGCAATGGAGATCAGATCTCTGCCGACTTGATATTCCCAGTCATTGGATCGCGTGCACGTTCTGAGCTACTGGAAGCTTTGCCGGGCGTCGAAAAGAGCAGCGCCAACAGAGTTAAAGTCGATCCCTGGATGCGCCCATCTGATTTGTCGAATGTGTTTGCCGTTGGAGATGTCGCTGACAACGGTGATCCCATGACAGTTATAGCAATTAACCGGCAAGCACCTTGGCTTGCCAAGCTATTGCGTGCTGTCTCTCAAGGCAAAAAACTGGAAGAACAGAAAGCCTTTGCACCTGATAACAAGCAAATGATCCTCATCCCCCTTGGTCCTGAAAAAGGGAACTCTTTCTTGTCTTTGATGACAGTCGGAAACTTCCTTACGCGTCTCATTAAGGGCAAAGATCTGTTCTTGAGTAAGTTTAACAGAGCTTTGGGTAGAGAAGCCCCAGTCAATAATTGAATGTGGTGTGGTGAGCTCGCCAGCCTGTCAGTTCTGGAAAGTGTAGCCTTTGCCCCATTCCGTCAGGATGTGTTTGGGGCTCGAAGGCTCAACCTCAATCTTGCGCCGCAAACGCTTGATTAGGGTGTCAACAGAACGGTCGTCCTTGCCAGCATGTTGGCGTGTCCGCGCAACGGCAAGAATGTCTTCTCTGGAGAAAACAACGCCAGGGCTTTGCGCAAAAAATCGAAGAACCGTTGCTTCGCTTTGCGTGAGTGGTACAGCAAGACCGTCAGCGTTGGAAAGGCGGCGCAACTGAAGATCGAATGTCCAGTCTCCAATCTGCAGTGTAGACGCTGAATGTGGCTGGATGTGATCTTTGCGACGACGCAAAACGGCTCTTGCGCGCGCCATCATCTCCGGAAAAGTAAATGGTTTGACGATGTAGTCATCAGCACCAATATCAAGCAGTGCAATGATCGTGTCTTGATCGCTGAGTGAGCTCATCATAATGATAGCGGCATCAGAACGCTCTCTGATTTCGCGGCAAAACACTTTGCCAGAGGGGCCAGGCATAACGATGTCGACTAAGCAGAGGTCAATTTTCGTCTTGTTCCAAACCTGACGAGCTTCAGGGACACTCGTCGTGCGATGAGTTGTGTAACCTGCGGTGATCAAAGCTTTTCCCAGCTCCTCCCCGAGGGCGTGATCATCGTCCACGATCAAAATGCTTTCACTCATCAAGTGCAGGCCTCAACTATTCAATGGGATTTGCAGCGTGCCCATCAGATGCAGTCTTCGCGTCAAAATGTGCCAATGCCAAATTAGAAAGATAAAAACAATGAGGTTGTCGTTGCGTCTTACGCTCGGTCAACAACTTATGTTGCTCGTCATCGGGTTGGTGCTGGCAGTTCAAGTTATAAATGTGATTGTAGCACGCATTGCTGACGTGCAACTTGTGACTGAAGGTCAAACAACCCGTCATATCACGTTGGCTGGCCAGTCTTTTCGCGGAGGTCTTATCCTGCCAAAAGACCAGAGAGCAAGGTATGCGCAATCCCTATCCAATCCAGCTATTCATATGGAATGGGGACCTCAAAAGCCCGTCCTTGAAGGTGATGTGCGCCGTCCAGATATCGAGGCCGAAGCGCTTTCCTGGTACACACGAGCAGGTTTACCTGTCTCAGAGGTTGTTGTCACAGAACGAGGCTATCCAACTCCCCCTCCCCGCCAGGGGATGGTTGCAGAACGCTCACCGATTTTGGGATTGGGAGAACCTCCGCGAACACTTTGGGTGCATGAGTTTGACCGCAAAAGTGTCCCGGAGTGGGTTTTTAAAGAGAAACAAGCCCCGCCAGGCAATTTTATGAACCTACTTCGGAGCCAACCACGCGTTGAAGTTCACAGAGTAGCATTGCGCCATGATGTTACAGGCGATTGGCTAACTGTTTATCAGCTCAGGCGCTTACCACCGATCAACTCAGTTTACACGAAACTCATAATATCAAGCCTCGCCTCACTTTTGATCGCGATAGTCCTCTTATTAATCAGCAGACGCATTATGCGGCCGTTCTGGAATCTTTCGCATCAGGCAGAGCGACTTGGTCGTGGTGAGTTGGCGTCTCAGTTGGCTGTAGAAGGCCCACGCGACACTCAAGAAATCATCAAGTCCTTCAATCGGATGAATGAGCGTGTCACGCAGACCGTGGATTATCAAATCGGCCTTTTACGCAGCCTTGCTCATGATCTTAAAGGCCCCTTGGCAGCGGTCCAGCGGCTTGTTGGATCTGTTGAACCGGACACTACAAAGAACCAGATCGAGACACGTCTAAATCGTGTGCAGACCAACATTGACTCGATCATGTCATTCTCGCGTGCAGTGATGCGAGATGGTAATCTTGAAAAGGTTGACCTTGCACTTTTGTTGGATGTGGTGGTTGAAGAACACTACGGGCAAGGTGCACTTGTTGAGATGACAGACGCAGAACCTGTGATCGTGTCATGTCGCGTAAACGCGATCCAACGGTGTCTGTCTAATCTGGTTGAAAATGCCTGTAAGTACGGTGGAGAAGCCCGCGCTTGTGTATCAAAAGACGGAGATGAAGCTATTGTGACCATCTCCGACAAAGGCCCAGGCATTCCGGAGGATGAACTCGAACGCGTGTTCCAACCCTTCGAGCGCCTGACCCAACATGTACCCGGCACTGGCTTAGGTCTGACGATCACCAAGACAATTATGGTCGACCACGGCGGCAGCGTCCATTTGCTGAACGGCCCCACAGGAGGGCTGCAAGCAGTGCTTCGCCTTCCTCTGCATGCCTACGATTAATCGGAGTGACAAACTGTGGCAGGCGTTTGTCACAGTTTGTCACGAGATCTCAAGTCAGGCCCGCAGTATCCATGTATGAGCTGGACAATCCTGTCCTGGGAAACAAGGCAACGCACATACCTGACGTTTGCGCGGCATGGAATGCACGGCCTGGCACATGGATAAGCAAATGGGATCAAGATACATCAATAGCAAAAATGAGTATGTTACCGGTAGGGAAACATTCAGTGGAATCAAAAAGAAGAAGAGTAACTTCGACATTTTTGGTTCCGACCAGGGTGATCATGTTACTCTTGCATCATTGCGCAAGGTAAGCGGAGAAGCAAAGAAAAACCCACATCTCCATTACTACGGTTATGATGGCATAGATTCTTTGATCTACGATGGCCCGGACATCGCAGCGATTGATCTTAAAGTTGTCGACAAAGACACGGTCACAGTCGTAGGGGGATACGGAACTGAATATACAAACTCGTTCAGTAGCTTAACTGTCACGGCACACAATATTGAGATCTTCAACTTCACCGGTCAGAATGATATCGCCGACTTTAGTGGTCTGTCTTATGGAGTTACTGCCTATGGGGAGGGTGGTGATGACACGCTGAAGGGTACACAACATAACGACACCCTTTATGGCGGGAAAGGAAACGACACGCTCTTCGGTTATGGAGGCGATGACCACATTGAAGGCGGAGATGGCGTGGATACGATCTACGGCGGTTCAGGAGCTGATCTGCTCAAAGGCGGCAAGGGAAATGATACAATTTGGGGTGGCTCATCCGGCAATACCGCGGAAAGCGCCAACAAAATGCATGGTGGTGAAGGTAATGACATCATTCATGGGGCAGCATTTTATGATACTTTGTATGGCCCAACAGACAATATCGACATAGCCTATGGTGGTTCAGGCCACGACACAATCTACGGTTATGACGGCGATGATATTCTGGATGGCGGCACGGGCGCTGATACAATCTATGGAGGAACAGGGAACGATATTATCTCCTCCGGCTCGATGAAAGACCAAACCGTGAGTGACCAGCTTTGGGGCGGTTCTGGTGCAGACATGTTCATCATTGGCGATGGCAGCACCGATTACACCAGTGACTTCGTTCTCGATATTTCAGCAGCCTTCAGCGATAAGGGAAACAGCTGGACGTCGATCCTGGATACGGCCGGCCTGCTGGTCTCCGGTTTTGGGGGCTATAGCAAATTGGCTTGGCTGGGCGGAAATACTGTAAGAGCCGTAGCCTCCGGTTTTGACACCTTCTATAAAATGACGGGTTCCCGGAAAACAACTTTCACCATTGATGCAGACTGGGGCACGACTTCTGAAGCTGTAGTCAATGACTTCAATCCGCTGGAGGATCATATCCTGATCCGATGGGGAATACCGCGGAAGGTGCTAGTGAAAACTACCTCTTCGCATGGGAGCCGGGTAACGATTACGCATTCACATTGCGGGACAATCGCGACAACGTAGACTACGAAATCCTCAGCGTCAAATGGGCTGACGACCTTGTTGATTTCTTTCCAGACTATATGACCGTAAATGGCAAGGGTGCCACGATCAATAGTGAAATTATGGATGGGCTCAGAGCAAGTTTGAAGGAAAGCTATGTCAGCTATGACGGAACCAGCCTCTACTTCGGAGACGAAATACAGGAGCTGGATGAAGGTTGGACCGGCGAAATGGCTGGCTCCGGTGTGGCTTACATGGATTTGGGCGCCTATGCAGGTTGGACGATCTACGACAATGAAGATGACAACGACACTTGGTGGGGACTAATCTGAATGACATCCTCGGCGGGTTTGTGCCAACAGAGGCCAACAAAACTGCTCAAGAGAGCGGATACTACGCTGATAAGGTGGTTTTGTATGGCATGGGTGGTGATGATCTTTTGTTTGGAGGGGCAGGCAAAGATATCATCAATGGCGGCGAGAACCTCGACGGCTCTGCCGACAGCGATACTATAGCTTTCTTTGGAGCTGATTCCGTCGTCGTTGATCTGGGCACAAAGATTTGGAATGAAAATCTTGGCATCTACTACTCAGTTTCCCATGCAACTTATTCGATTGTGACCAACAATGATGGCGATAAAGACATTACGGAAGATACCGATGTCTTGTATTACTTCGAAAATGTGATTGGATCAGATGGGAATGACACCATCAAAGGTGACAATGGTGAGAACATCCTATCAGGTGCTGGTGGAAACGACAGTCTGACTGGCGGTGGCGGCTTTGACACCTTTGTGTTTACCGGGGACTCTGGCAAAGACACGATCACCGACCTGGATACCAAAGATGTTTTGGTCTTCGAAGGGCTCAGTAAGTCGGATTACAATGCGCTGATGAAGTCGCTATCCAAATCAGGCAACAGCCTTGCTATTGATAGTGGCAACTCAGTGACTTGGACAGGACTGGATAAATCGTCCTTCCTCACAAGTGTCTCAGCAAATGAAACCGATGCATCAAAATACGATGTGACCATTGCGACATCCGCACTAGCTGAACGCGCGTACAACGATGAGTTCACAAACCTGACAGACACGTTGGACTTCAGCGCCGTCAAGCAATCCAGCACCATGTCCAGCGCCAACAAACATCTCGTAAGCAACGTGCTCGACGGTGACACCGGAACATTCAACCACACAAAGGGGAGCGATAAATCTCATTGGTTGAGGATCAATCTGGGTGAAGATGCATTGATTGAGTTTATCGACCTTGAGAACCGTCAGGATAACGATCTCACAAGTGATCGCTTGATCGGAGCGAAAATCAAGATACTGGATGATGGGGATGTGGTTTGGACATCTTCCGAACTGACATCAGACCATAATCAGATGTTTGATATTGGGGGTATTGTTGGTGATCAAGTGCTCGTCACTCACCCAGATGGAGACTATCTGCACATTGCCGAAATCGACATTTACGGTGATTTCATAGCCTAAGAAATCGATAGGACACGGGCCAGAGACGGCCCGTGTCTCTCTGACCACTGGTGGGATTGTCAATTTTGGTTAGGCCGGAAACGGCTGCGATCTGTCTGGCCTGCCTTAATAGGTTCCGTACTTACTGATCCTGAGTGAAACATGTCTTCTCTACAATCTCTTTCAACTCAGCGCCCGCTGGTATCTGAGGCGTTTGGTGCGTCGCGGTCCGGGTATGCGGGCGTTGGGGTTTTAAGTCTGGTCATCAACCTTTTGATGCTGACGGGCCCAATGTTCATGCTGCAGATCTATGACCGGGTTCTGGCCAGCCACAGTGTTCCAACACTGGTGATCATCGCCAGCTTCACCGGTATCCTCTACCTGTTCTTCGCCCTGCTGGAAGGCATTCGCGCCCGCGGCCTGTCGCGTATCTCCCAGGAGATCGACGCCCGCCTGTCGCGCACCGCGTTTCTTGCCAACCTGCGCGTGCCGCTGCGCATGGGCAACACCGGCAAAAACGTCGACCCGATCCGTGATCTGGAGACCATGCGCCAGTTCTGGGGTGGTCAGGGTCCAGCCGCGCTCTTCGATATTCCATGGATGCCGATCTATCTGGGTCTGGTGTTCGTGCTGCACTTCTGGCTTGGCATTCTGGCATTGGCCGGTGCGTGATCATTCTGTCGCTTGTGCTTGCCAACGAGTTCATGAGCCGTGCGCCTGCCAAAGAACTGGCTGCGCAGAACGCTCAACGCAGCAACACCCGCACCGGCGCCCGCCGCAATGCGGAAGTGGTGCGCGCCCTTGGCATGAGCTCCACGCTCACCAACAAGTGGGATGAAGCCAACGCCCGGTTTTATGATGCTCAGACCAAGGCAGGTGACCGCGCCTCCCTGTTTGCCACCGCCATCAAGGCCTTCCGCTTCCTGCTCGGCTCCGCCGTTCTGGCTGTTGGCGCCTGGCTGGCGATCCTGCAGGAAGTCTCTCCCGGTGTCATGATTGCAGCCTCCATCATCACCTCCCGTGCTCTGTCTCCTGTTGAGCAGGCCGTTGGCCAGTGGCGCGTGTTCATCGCTGCCCGTCAGGCCCGTGCCCGTCTGGAAAAAGCGCTGGAAGGTCTGGATGAAAGCGCACCAGAAACCGAATTGCCTCTGCCAAGCAAGACCCTCAATGTGCAGCAGATCGCAACGGCCCCTCCAGGTGCGCGCGCTGTCACGCTGGCCGGCGTCAACTTTGAGCTCAAGGCCGGAGACGGCATGGGCATCATCGGTCCGTCCGGCTCCGGCAAGACCAGTCTGGTGCGCGCCCTTGTGGGCGTATGGCCGATCCATCGCGGTTCCGTGCGCCTTGATGGCGCCGAGCTGGGCCAGTGGTCTGAGGACCGCCTTGGCACCGCCATCGGCTACCTGCCACAGGACGTGGAACTGTTCGACGGCACCATTGCTGAAAATATCTCGCGCTTTGCACCTGAGCGTAATGACGAGAAAATTCTCGAAGCCGCCCAGCTTGCCAATGTGCATGAGCTGGTGACCGGCCTGACAGATGGCTATGATACACAGGTTGGCGAAGGCGGTGCTCTGCTTTCTGCCGGTCAGCGCCAGCGTATTGGTCTGGCCCGCGCGCTTTATGACAGCCCGTTCCTGATCGTGCTGGATGAGCCAAACTCCAATCTGGATGCAGAAGGCGAAGCGGCCTTGACCCGCGCCATCAAACTGATGCGCCAGAACGGCAGCATCGTGATTGTGGTGGCCCATCGCCCAAGCGCGATCTCAGCCGTTGAGCTGCTGCTTGTTGTAAAGGATGGCCAGCAGGCCGCCTTTGGCCCGAAAGAAGAAGTCCTGCCAAAAATCAGCGCCCCAACCGGCGTGCCTGCACCAGCTGGTGCTCCGGCCCCCGGCACTAAGCCAGCGCCAGCGGCAGCAAAAACAGGACCATTGAGCGTGGTGCCACATGCCTGAGCAAACAACACTTTCCTCCATTCAGTCTTCTCGTAAAAAACACCTGCGCTGGGGTATTGCCCTTGTGGGCGTTCTGGTTGTTGGCCTTGGAGGCTGGGCCTCTGTTGCCAAGATCAACAGCGCGGTGATCACCTCCGGCTCCATCGCGGTTGATGGTCAGGCCAAGAAGGTCCAGCATCAGGAAGGCGGCATTGTCGGTGAGATCCTCGTCAAAGATGGCGATGAGGTCAAAGCCGGTGACGTGCTGTTCCGCCTTGATGAGACTGTGGTCAAAGCCAACCTTGCCATCACCCGCAAGCGTCTGCATCAGATGCAGGCTCAGGAAGCCCGCCTTTCTGCCGAATGGCGCCGCGAGCAGCGTGTGATCTTCCCGCAAACTCTTGTTGAGCTGGCCAAGACTGACGAGATCGCCGCCACAGCTCTGGATGGTGAACAGGCTCTGTTTGACGCCCGCCAGCAAGGCATCAAAGGCCGCAAGAAACAGCTTGGCGAGCAGATCGCTCAGCTGGAGCAGCAGATTGAAGGCCTGCAGGTGCAGCGTGATGCCAAGGCAGAAAGCATTGATCTGGTCACCCAGCAACTTTCTGACTTCTCCTCGCTTTTGGAAAAACGCCTGATCAATGCCTCTCAGGTCACCGCCATCAAACGCGAACGCGCCGAGCTGATTGGTGACCGCGGCGGGCTGATCTCCCAGATCGCCCAGACCAAGGAAGCCATCAGCGAAAAGCGCGTGCAGATCCTGCAACTGGATGAGGAGTTCCTTGAAAAGGTGCTCTCTGACCTGCAGACCATCCGCTCTCAGATCGCAGAACTGGAAGAACAGGAAGTTGCCGCTGAAGACCGTCTGAAACGCATCGATATCCGCGCGCCGCAGTCCGGCTACGTGCACCAGCTTGCGGTTCATACCGTGGGCGGCGTGATCGCACCAGGAGATACCTTGATGCTGGTGGTGCCCGAAGACAGCGAACTGGTGATCGAAAGCCGGGTGCAGCCAATCGATGTGGACCAGCTGCAGGTTGGGCAGGATGCCTATGTGCGCCTTGCCGCCTTCGACCAGCGCACCACGCCGGAGCTGGGTGCTGCCGTGCTCAACGTCTCCCCGGACCTGACCCGTGATGAGGTCACCGGCGAGCCGTTCTATCTGGCACGCCTGAAGATCCTGGAAAGCGAGATGCCAAAGCTGAACGGCCAGACCCTCGTTCCCGGCATGCCCGTCGAAGGCTTCATCCAAACCGGAGAACGCACAGTCCTCTCCTACTTCGTAAAACCCCTCCAGGACCAAATCGCTCATGCACTCAAGGAGAAGTAAGGGGCGATGGCGTAGCACTAAGTAACTTAGCCATTGTCTACTGGTGTCTCAGCACCTGTAGGTGATGGTTGATTTGCTTGGCATAAATGGGGTGCCACTCACACCCCAAGCCTGAAAATTCCTACAATCAGAAGTAGCAAGAGTAAAAGAACAATGTGACTCCGAAGCGATGACGAATGTCCGCTTATGGTCACAAGCGACTTGCTACACCAGCAAGGCTCTGTGCTCTGACCAACGTCTGCAATGAGCGCTTAATACCGAGTAGAGAACTTCCTATCCCACAAACCAATCGCCTCATCGCCTCATCGCCTCATCGCCTCATCGCCTCATCGCCTCATCGCCTGACGTTGCCTCAATCCTTAATAAAAGTACACAAACGTCTGGTTAGTGGTAGATCGCAAACAAAGCATTCAGCCCATCTCTTAAGCTTCTTCATAACTCCCAACACACAGTACTCCATCTAAACCAATCAGTTAGAAGATTCATTTTCGTTTCACTTGACCCATTTAGATAAAGTGGTACTCTCGACCCAATTCAAGAAGTGAGTCGAACATGACTGGGAAGAGTGACACTTACAGCCGTACATATACGGCGTCCGAAGTTGCCAAGATCGTTGGGATGAATATCGAGACGTTGCGGGTCTGGAGGCGGCGGAAGCAATTGGTGCTTGAGGGCGAGCGCCAAGGCTGGACCCGATATACCTTTAATGATGTGATGGCCGTTGCCACTTACCACAACATGGTACGCTCTCACTGCACAAATACGATTGCAGAGCTGATTGCCGGGACTGTCTCACAGCAGCTCGCCAACAAATGGCCTGGTATTCTTGGCACAGAAAGTAGTGTTTTCTGCCTTTGCAACAATGCAATGGATGAGGAAAATATTCAGATAGAGATGCATCTCGGATTGGAAGAGCTTCTGGAGGCGATCACTCAGATTATGCGAAGCTCAAAACGTCAGCCTGCCTATCATATTGTCGATTGTGGTGCTTTGTTTTTGAAAGTGCTGGTGTCTTGCACAAAGGTTCGTGAGGAGAGCGAGTAATCGCTTTGGCTCATTAAATCACAGGCCCATGCTGTCGGCATCAAAACATCTATAGCCTGAAGATCGAGAGGGGATCGATATGGCAAGAGCGCAGTTGAACTTGAGTATCCAGCCGTATCGCATGCTGAAGAGAGCTGATGCGGCTTCTTATTGCGGTCTAAGTGCAACCAGCTTCCTGGCCAATTGCCCGGTTCCCGCTGTTCTTCTTCCTGGAGGGCGTAAGGTCTGGGACGTCAAGGATCTGGATCGCTGGATTGAAGGCTTAAAGGAAGACAGCCGTCCATCGGACGATGATCTCCTCAATCAACTTGGAGCCTGATATGACGATGATCCGGGTCAAAGGCTTCAAGATCTTCAAAGACCAGCATGGCAAGCTGCGGTGTTATCATCGCAAGACTGGAGAGGCGATCAATCTGGAAAAAGCGCCAATCGGCAGTGCTGCCTTTCTGGCGGAATGCGAGCGACTGACAAGCTTGATGTCAATGGCTGATACCAGCAGGCCGGGCACGCTCGGCAATCTGATTGACAAGTATCGAGCCAGCTCTGCCTTCCTTGAGTTGGCTGATCGCACCAAGTCGGACTATCAAAAGGTCTTTGATTATCTGGCGCCAATCAACAACACACCCCTCACCCGCTTTACCTCACCCTTCATTGTCAAACTCAGAGATAGAGCAGAGGAGCAACATAAGAGGCGCTTTGCAAACTATGTAAAGCAGGTGCTTTCTGTTCTGTTTTCATGGGGCAAAGAACGTGGGTTCGTCAAAGAAAACCCTGCGCTTGGGGTTAAATCCATCCGCAAACCTAAGAACGCTCCAATCGCCAACAGGCCCTGGACAGATAATGAGCGCAGGATCGTTTTAAAACACGCCCCGGCTCAAATGGTCCCTGCCCTTACCTTAATGATGTATACGGGGCTTGGCCCACAAGACGCGCTTACGCTTTCCAAGCAACAATACCAAAATGGTTTCATCTCAACCCGGCGAGCCAAAACAGGAGCTCCGGTCTTTTGGCCTGTCATTGCACCTTTGAAAGCAGCTCTTGATGAAGCCCCTACCCACTCAGCTCCAACACTTTGTGCAAACTCCAGAGGGCAACCATGGACTGTTTCGGGGTTCAGAGCATCGTGGAGAAAGTTGCGCATCCAATTAGAAGACAAGAACCTGATTGAGCCGGGTCTTACTCTTTATGGTCTGCGGCATACGGTGGCGACCATTTTGCGGGAGATTGGGCTGAATGACAGAGACCTTGCCGCTGCGCTGGGACATGAGACAGAAGCGATGGCACGGCTTTATGCAAAAGGAGCTGATTTGCGCAAAAGCATGTCGGATATTGCAGTCCGATTTGAGAAGGAAATCACTCTGCGCGGGGAAGAGTTCAGCAAGCGGTTAGAGCAAAAGTGTCAAACCATGCCGAAAAAAGTGTCAAACTTTGAGAAATCTGAGCGAATGCTCGGTTTATTATCTATTAATTTCAAGGAGATAAGTGGTGCCCGGAGGCGGATTCGAACCACCGACACGCGGATTTTCAATCCGCTGCTCTACCAACTGAGCTATCCGGGCACATTCTGCTGGGGCGGTTTGTTTTCCGTCCCGCGAAGGTGAGCGTCTTATAGGGTGCCAGATTTCTCCTGTCCAGCGGGCAAATGCATTTTTTTCAAAGAAATCTGATTTCTCCACTGTCCACTCAACAGAAATTCGTAAGCTCCTTAAATCATAGCGCTTTTAGCAGCTTTGATCGGCTTTAAGGGTTCTTAGTTGACACTCACCTGTCAGTTGGGTGCTCCATTTTCTGAAATATCCCAGAACAAAGCCACCATGTTACGCAGTGCATCTCGCGCAACGGGCTTGAGGATGTGCTCGTTAGGGGCATGCTGAGAACATCCAGCATAGGAGTGTGGCACCCAAACTGTTGGCATTCCGAGAGTTTCAGCAAAACACTCATTAGGCAATGATCCAGCAAGGTTCGGCAGCACATGTGGTTTCTTACCACTTGTTTCCTCCAAGGAAGCAGAGACCATTTTTACCCACGGATTGTTCGGAGAAAGACGGGTCGCATGGAAGAAGCCACGGTCTTCTTGTCTGATCTCAACATCCTTGAAGCCATTCGCATCCAAATGAGCGCGCAGAGCTGGAATTAGGCCTTGAACATCCGTTCCCACCACATAGCGCAGTTGGCAGACAGCGAAAGCGTAGCCGTCAATGGCATTGACGGGGGCTTCTGGAACGCCGCTTTTCATGGCCAATACGGCAAAGGAGTTCCAACCGAACACACGCTCAGCAGGTGTCAGCCCTTCCTCACCCCAGTTTTCACTGATTGTTGGTCCCTGAGGATCCCCAACTGGCAGCTCACTGAGTGCTTCACGGATGTCCGGCGTCAGGCTGGTTGGACGCCAGGCCGGAATCTGGATTTGCCCCCGAGCATCAGCAATGCAGGAAATTGCGTTGGCAAGGATGATGGCAGGATCAGCAAGCAACCCACCCCAGTTGCCAGAGTGGTTTGCACCATCACGCAGGTTCACTTGCAAGGTGAAGGTCTGAGCACCTCGAGCGCCTGTGAAAACAGTTGGTGTATCCGCTTGCAGTCGTGGACCATCGGAAGCGATGAGCACATCAGCGGCCAGCATTCTCTTGTGTTCTTCGAAAAACTCCTGAAGACCAGCAGAACCTGTCTCTTCAGATGTCTCAATAATCACTTTGCAATTGAAGCCGAGTTGTTTCTTCTCCTGAAGCAGGCAGCCCAAAGCTTGCAGGTTGATCAGGTGTTGGCATTTATTGTCTGCAGTCCCCCGGCCATAGATGCGATCACCATTTTCTTCCAGAACGAAGGGATCTCTGCCCCCCATCCAGTTGCCTGCCTGCCCACGTACTACATCACCATGACCGTAGGTGAGGATGGTTGGGAGGCTAGGGTCTTCAATCCGCTCACCATAGAGGAAAGGTCCACCGGCTGGGTTGGGGTTGTCGAATATGTGCGTTTTGAAGCCGAGACGTTCGAGCAGAGGGCGCATCTCTTCTTTCAGGTAACGCATCAGTTGGGGCTTAGAGTGAGGCTCCTGGCTTTCAGTAGGAATTGCAATCAATCGTGCCAGGTCTTTGAGGAATGCGCCGCTGTCGAAGTAGGTTTCCGCCCGTTGGATGGCTTCATTACGACTGGACATTCTCATTCTCCCTCTAAACTCAGTTGGCGCAGTTAATCACTTAAGGGAGCTCCAATCCACTCTGTTTGTTGCAGCAGCTTTAATGCACTCTGAAGACCGGCTCCCGTCGCCATGCACATGCCAGGCAAGATCATCCACTCTAAAGCCCATGCAACGCCTGAACGCTCCTGCTCATGCACCAGCGCACTATGCATGGCGGATACTTGCGTGCTGTTGTAGCGCGCCAGTGTAACCAACAGTTCTGCATTGATTGGATTGTGCTTGTGAGCCATGGCGGACGAGCTGCCTCCACCGGTAAGTTTGATCTCACCAACACCCTGTTGAGCCATCAACGTAACATCCGCACCCAGCTTGCCGAGGCTTCCGGAAATCATGGAAAGCACATTCGCATAATCAACCAGATCATCCCGCTGTGTGTGCCATGACTGAGTGGGTACTCCCAGATCTAACTCGACCGCCATTTGCGAGGCAATAACCTCGGCATGCTCACCTTGTGTTGCGGAAGTTCCAACAGGACCGCCGTACTGAAGCACAGAAACCTGCTTTGCAGCATCTTCCAGTTTCTGCTGATAACGCTCCAGCGGTGCAATCCACGTAGCAATGCGATCACCTGCTGTGATTGGCAGGGCAGCTTGCATACGGGTTCGGCCCATAAGTGTATGATCGGCATTTGCTGACTTCAGCGTCTCGAGTGCGTCAATCACTGCTGCCAGACGAGTAGTCAGAACTTGTGAGACTTGTTTCAAGGCCAAAGCCAGTGCCGTATCCATAACATCCTGACTGGTGGATGTTTTGTGACATGCAGAAGCGTGCGGCTCACCTATGCGGGCACGCAACTGGGCGATGAAAGCCGGGATTGGCAGACCATCTTTGGCAACGCCTGCTTTCAGTCCAGCAAGGTCTGGCTCGAAACCTTCACAACCTTTGAGTACAGCCTCTTTTGCATCCGCTGAAATGAGCGCATGTTCGCTCAAAGCATTAGTGAGAGCCACTTCGTAAGCCAGATAGTGCTGCAGCGTTGCTTCGAGTGAGAAGGCACTTTCTACCTCCTCGTCTCCAAACAATCCGCTCCACACCGGGTCTGTGAAGAGGCTCACAACCACATCAGTCCCTTTCAAGCGCGATTGCGATGCCCTGACCAACACCAATACACATGGTCGCCAGTGCACGCTTTTTGCCTTGCAGGCTCAATTCCAGAGCAGCGGTGCCGGTGATGCGCGCACCAGACATACCCAGTGGGTGACCCAATGCAATTGCACCACCATTCGGGTTGATGTGTTCAGCGCTTTCATCAAGGCCCAACTCGCGAAGGACAGCGATGCCCTGACTTGCAAAGGCTTCGTTCAACTCGATGATATCAAAGTCGGAAGGCTGCAGATCCAAACGGGCGCAGAGCTTCTTTGCAGCAGGGGCAGGCCCAATACCCATAATGCGCGGAGATACGCCAGCTGTTGCTCCACCCAACACACGTGCGATTGGCGTGAGGCCGTATTTCTTGACTGCTTCAGCAGATGCAACAATCAACGCAGCCGCACCATCATTCACGCCGGATGCATTGCCTGCAGTGACACTGCCGTTTTCGCGGAATGGTGTTGGCAGCTTTGCAAGTTTTTCAGCGGTCGTTCCTGCACGTGGGTGTTCATCAGCAGAGACGATAATCGGATCGCCTTTGCGCTGTGGGATTGTTACGTCGATGATCTCTTTGGCAAGACGACCATTTTCCTGAGCGGCAGCAGCTTTTGCCTGAGAGCGGGCAGCAAAGGCATCCTGATCCGTACGGGAGATGCCAAAATCTTCAGCTACGTTCTCACCAGTCTCAGGCATACTGTCGATGCCAAACTGCTTCTTCATTTTTGGGTTCACGAAGCGCCAGCCAATGGTGGTGTCGAACACTTCGTTTGCACGAGAAAACGGGGTGGTTGCCTTTGGCATGACGAAAGGTGCGCGAGACATGGACTCCACGCCGCCTGCAATCACCAGATCACACTCACCTGTTTTGATCGCACGAGCCGCTGCAATTACGGCGTCCATGCCAGAACCACACAGGCGGTTCAGTGTTGTGCCTGGAACAGCTTCTGGCAGGCCTGCCAGCAGAGCGACCATGCGTGCAACGTTGCGGTTGTCTTCGCCCGCCTGGTTGGCACAGCCGTAATACACTTCATCAACCGCTTCCCAATCCACGGAAGGGTTACGTTCCATCAATGCCTTGATTGGCAGAGCACCCAGATCATCCGCCCGAACTGAAGACAGTGCGCCCCCATAACGACCAATTGGTGTTCTAATATAATCGCAAATATATGCCTCTGACATCAGGCCGTCCCCACTCTGTTACCCGCATGCGCCGCCGCTGTTCGCGCCTTCAATGCGCGCAGAACAGACAGTTCCTCCTCAGTCGGCGCAGGGGTCTCCTGCAAATCATCACTGAAACGTACAGCCCAAGACACGGTTTGTTGCACCCGTTCTTTGGTCGTACCCGGATGAAGGGATACCACCGTCAGCTCTTTGGTGACAGGATCCGGCTTCCAGATGGCAAGGTCTGTAATCAGCAGTGTCGGGCCTTTTGTCGTGATGCCCATACGTGCGCGGTGGTCACCGCCCTCCCCGTGTCCAAAGGAGGTAAAAAAGTCCAGTTTCTCAACAAAACCACGCTTGCTTTGCTTCATGGTGATGTAGATTTCCTGAGAGGAAGAAGCGATCTCTGGTGCACCGCCACCGCCGGGCAATCTCACTGTTGGATTGTCGTAGTCACCCACCACCGTTGTGTTGATATTGGCGAAACGATCGATCTGCGCTGCCCCCAGAAAACCGACAGTGATCTTTCCGCCTTGCAGCCAGTAGCGGAACATCTCAGTTACAGAAACAGTTGTCAGCGCCGTATCGCAGAGTTCACCATCACCAATGGAAAGGGGGAGAACATCTGGCGCAGTGCCAATCGTCCCGCTCTCATAGATCAACGTGATATCAGGCGCATGCGTGAGGCGCGCGATGTTGCAAGCCGCAGATGGAGGGCCGATGCCGACAAAGCAGACATCAGTGTTGCTCAAGGCACGGGATGCAGCAATGGCCATCATCTCGTCCGGGGTAAAGTCTTGCTCAGTCATGACGTCACCTCCAGCCCTTTGATGCGGCCAGCAAACACATCTGGCCCCTGCTTCAACACATGCTCTTCCATCCACGCCTGAAATTTTTCGCGATCTGCAGCAATCGGATCCCAATCGATGTACGTCTTGTTGTCTCTGCCGTAGTATCCTTGCGCATAAGATGGATGCGCTCCACCCGGCACTTTGCAAATGGCTGAAACTGTCCAGTGCGGCAGAATGCAAGCGTTCATATGCGTGTCCAGCTCATCAACCACTTCTTCAACTGTCACGATGGAATATGTGGCCGCCAGAACAGCTTCTTTCTGCACACCCACAATACCCTCAATCAGCACGTTGCCTTTGCGATCCGCTTTGAGAGCATGGATGAAAGCGACATCAGGCCGAATGGATGGAACGGCTGCCAGCTCTTCACCTGTAAAGGGACATATTACGCTTCTGATGTTTGGATTCACGCGCTGAAGTTCTGTTCCCAGATAGCCACGAAAGACCGCACATGGCAGTCCTGCTGCACCTGCTTCATATGCATTGGCAAGGGCTGCATGGGAGTGCTCTTCAATCTCAATAGACCGCGGCCAACCGTTTTCGATTGAATCGCGCACCCGGCGCAGCAAACCAACTCCCGGATTGCCGGCATAGGAGAAGATCATCTTTTTGACCAAGCCCATACCGATGAGCTGATCATAGATAAGATCCGGCGTCATGCGGACGATGGTGAGTTCATCAATGCCGTGCCGGATGACTTCATGGGCAGCAGCGTGGGGGATGAGATGCGTAAAACCTTCAAAAGCGGCCATGTCGCCGCTTTTGAGGTATTTCTTGACCGCATCTTTTAGAGACAGAAATTCAGCCATATTTATCAATCAGATATCAAAGAAGACGGTTTCGTTTTCACCCTGAATGTAAATATCAAAGGTGTAGGTGTCGCCGGATTGCTTGGCGATCAGCGTCGGGACACGAACGCGATGCTCAATTCGGCTCAAAACCGGATCCGCGGCATTGGCCTCTTCCTCTTCCGGGAAGTACATGCGTGTGTTGAGGCCGATATTGATTCCGCGTGCGACGATCCAGAAGTTGATGTGCGGCGCTTGCGCTCTGCCATCTGGAAATGGCACAGAACCCGGTTTCACAGTTTCAAAGCAGAACTCACCAGTTTCCAGATTAACCGGCTGACGTCCCCACCCTGTAAAGTTTGGATCTGCATCTCCACGTGTTTCCGATGGACTGTTGAACAGGCCCTCACTGTCGGCCTGCCAGATCTCCAGCAGGGCGTCTTTTAGTGGTGTGCCAGTTCCATCAAACACGCGGCCTTTAATGGTGATGCGCTGGCCTTTACTCTGCTCATTCACCATGCGGGCACCAAGATCTTCCTTAAAGATCCCCGCGTTGCCAATGAAGTTTGGTGTGCAACCAATGTGAACGTATGGACCAGCGGTCTGGCTTGGGCTTTCTTTCAGATACTCTAGCTTAGTCATATCAATTGCCCTCCATACGGTTCTCAAACATGGTCGAGCGACGTCCGCGCAGAACAATATCAAATCGATAGGCGCGTGCATCCATTGGCACCGTGTGGTTCATGTCCAGCTTGGCAACAAGCATCTCAATGGCTGCAGGATCATTGATGGTTCGAACAATCGGGCACATCGGAATATGCGGATCACCCTCAAAGTACATCTGTGTGATCAGACGCTGCGCGAAGCCGGAACCGAAGAGAGAGAAATGGATATGTGAAGGACGCCAGTCATTTACCCCGTTTGGCCATGGATACGGTCCGGGACGAATGGTGCGGAAGGCATAGTAACCGTTCTCATCCGTGGTGACGCGGCCACATCCACCGAAATTTGGGTCGAGCGGTGCCAGATAGCCGTCTTTCTTGTGACGGTAACGACCACCTGCATTGGCCTGCCACACCTCCACCAGCGCGTTTGGCACAGGTTTGGCTTCTTCATCCATAACGTGACCATGCACGATGATGCGTTCTCCCAACGCGCTTTCACCGGGCTTGGCGTAGTTCAACACCAGATCATGATCCAGCTCACCAAGCATGTTGTGACCAAACACCGGCCCAGTGGTTTCGCTGATTGTATTTCCGAATGACAGAAGTGCTTTTTGCGGAGACCGCAACACACTCGTTTTGTAATTGGGCGACAATGCCTGCGGGTGCCAGTTTCGATCTCGCGGAAAGAACGGACCAGCATTGGTCGTTGGCTTGCTCATCTCACTCCCCTGACGCATCAAGCTGCGCGAACACATTTTTTACGACTTTGATGGCGCTGTTTGCGGCTGGCACACCGGCATAAATTGCGGTGTGCAGCAGAGCTTCGCTTATATCTTCCCGTGTTGCCCCGGTGTTTCTTGCAGCCCGCACATGCATGGCCACTTCATCTAGGTGCCCTAACGCAGCGAGAAGCGCAATAGTTACAATGGACCTCTCTCGCAATGTCCAGTTGTGCCTTGACCATACATGACCCCATGCGGCTTCAGTAATAAGTTCCTGAAATGGCGCATCAAAACTGTTCTTTTGTACTTCAGCTGCATTCACGTGTGTGTCCCCCAACACCCGGCGACGTGTTTGCATTCCCTGTTTGTAGATTTCAGTTTGACGCTGTTCACGCTGATCAACGTTACCCGGCCAACGCGAGATTGCCTGCCGAACCAGATGCGCCAGATACTCAGGTTGCTCAATGCTCGGCAAATGTCCGCAGTTGCGTACCCGCTCAAACTTGGCGTTCGGGATGAGGTTTGCCATCTCTTCCACCAGCTCTGGTGGGGTGGACTGATCATCCTCCCCTGCGATGCACAAAACAGGTACGTCGATCTGAGCTGCTGAGCATGTCAGATCCGCATCACGAATGGCCGCGCAAGTGCCGAGGTATCCATCCACCGGTGTCCGGCACAACAGGTTGCGATAACCTGCGACAGAAGCTGGCATCTCTTCTTGAAAGCCTGCTGAGAACCAACGGGACATCACCGCATCGGCGACCCCCTCCATCCCGTTGGCCTCAATCGCGTCGATGCGGTCCTGCCACCCCTGAGGGTCACCAATGCGTGGTGCGGTATCACACAGGATGAGCCTCTGACCAAATCTGGTCGGGCTGCCTGCAGCGCCATTGCGATCATTCCCCCTACAGATACACCGCAAATCACCGCATTCTTGATGCCCTGACTGTCCATGAGTGCAGCAAGATCTCGCATATGCAAATCAATGGAGAAACGCGCATCCCCAACACCAGAAAGACCATGCCCTCGTTTATCATAGGTCAGCACTTCGCCTTGATGCCCGAGATGAAGCAGAAACTCATCCCAAATGCGAAAGTCCGTTCCCAATGAATTGATCAGAACAAGCGCTGGAGCAGCTGTGTCTGAACTGGTCTTTTTGAAGTGAAGCGTAGTCGCGTTTAAGTCTATGAAGTGCATGCACATCCCCCTAAACGGATAAATTGCATGCCCTTTTCAAAATGAATAATGATATTATCCAGATTAATCATATTGAGATTGTTATGAATAACTTGCGCAGATTAAAGCTCAGGCATTTGGAAGCTTTTGTTGAGGTATCCCGCCAGAACAGCGTGAGCCGCGCTGCGGAGGTACTTCACCTGACCCAACCCGCTGTGACGCGGACTATCCGAGAACTGGAAGAAATCTGCGGCCAGCCACTCATAGAAAAAGACGGGCGAGGCATTCGCATCACCCACTATGGTGAGGTGTTCCTGCGCCATGCAGGCACCAGTCTAGCGGCTGCCCGTAACGGCATCAATGCATTATCTCAGCTCAGCTATAGCGACGGGCCAATGGTCCGCATCGGCGCGCTGCCAACTGTCGCTGCTTCGCTCATCCCACAAGCCGTCAAAGCTTTCCTTGATACGGGGTTGCGCAATCGACTGCATATCGTGACTGGTGAGAACCATGTGCTATTGGATCAACTGCGAAATGGTGAACTGGATCTGGTTATGGGCCGCCTTCCCGCACCCGAGAACATGCAAGGACTGGTGTTTGAACCACACTACCGTGAGCGTGTTGTGTTTGCCGTCGACAAGAACCATCCTCTGGCAGGTAAGCCACAAATCAGCGTGAGTGAGTTGGATGCTTTTCCGCTCCTAATGCCTTCCGCAGCCTCGATTATCCGCCCTTTCGTGGACCGTCTCTTCATTGAACACGGCATCCCGGAACCAGAGCAGGCGATCGAGACGGTATCAGACTCCTTCGGCAGAGCGTTCACTCAGGAGTACAATGCAATCTGGATCATTTCTCGCGGCGTGATTGCCCGCGAGATTGAGAGCGGCCAATTTGTGGAACTGCCCATTGATACCCGTGCAACGGTGGGATCGGTCGGCCTCAACATGCGTGCAGGCGAGACACTGGACAGTGCAGCTCAATGCTTTGCGGAGATTCTGATGGACCTGAGCGAGCGGGAAGAAACACACGCGCCAGCCTACTGAAGGGACATCATTTCGGAGTACATATTGATACCCAATGCGGCATGAAAAGCACGGTATTTTTCATTATTCATTTTGAAAAGTGTATGTAATTCTCCGAATTCACAGTGGTGATTCCTAAGAATTTCCTTGGCGGATCATCCGGATCGTGATTAAGAATTCGACAGCCTTCGGGAGCTGAGACTGTCCCAAGTGCAGGATCAGGAAGGCATGTCTGGTTTAGACCATTCTTCAGGAGGGTCACATACTTATGTTTGGTAATTTCAAAGGCCTTTGCGCTTCAACAGCGCTTCTGCTTGCCAGTGTTTCCATGGCAGGCGCGGCAGAATACACTTTTAAGCTTCACCATTTTCTAAGCCCAAAGGCACCGGCACAGACTAAAATGCTGGAACCATGGGCAAAGGCCGTTGAAGAGAATTCCGGTGGTCAGGTCAAAATCGAGATTTACCCGTCCATGTCACTGGGTGGTCGCCCACCTGAGCTGGTGAACCAGGCTCGTGACGGTGTAGTTGATCTGGTCTGGACCCTGAATGGCTACACACCTGGCCTTTTTCCACGCACTGAAGTGATGGAATTGCCGTTTGTTTTCCTTGATGACCCTCGCGCTGCAAACCTTGCACTTTACGATATGTTCAAGAGCGACCTTGAAGTTGAATACAAGGGCTTGGAAGTCATGTTCCTGCATGTGCATGCAGGTGCAGGCCTTCATACACGCGACAAGGAAGTTCGCAGCCCGGTTGATATGGCAGGCATGCGCATCCGCACACCATCCCGCACCGGCGCTTGGGTGATTGAAGCGCTCGGCGCATCTCCAGCCGCAATGCCAGTTCCGGAACTGCCGACAGCTCTGCAGAAGGGCGTGATTGATGCCGCGTTCATTCCTTGGGAAATCATCCCACCGCTGAAAATTCAGGAACAGACTGAATACCAGATCGAAGGTGCTGGCAAAGCACGCTTTGGTACTTCTGTCTTCCAGGTTTCCATGAACAAAGGCCGCTGGGAAGGTCTGCCTGCTGATATTCAGAAAGCATTCCGCGATGCATCTGGTCCTGAGTGGTGGGCAAAGGTTGGTGAAGTTTGGCGCGCAACTGATGACTTTGGCATCGGCCTCGCAGTAAAGTCAGGCAACAAACACATCACTCTTTCTGACGAAGAAACAGCTGTCTTCAAAGAAGCTCTGGCTCCAGTGGTAGAAAAGTGGACCTCGGAAGTTTCCAAAAAAGGCATTGATGGCAACGCGATGGTTGCAAAAGCACAGGCATTGATTTCCAAGCACAGCGAGTAGCTATGGGCGCCTTTCAAAAACTCGGACGCACCGGCATTGCCGGTGCTTTCGAAAAACTTATTGTAGCATGGGCACTTGCCGGTGGTTTGGTTCTGCTGGCAGTGGTCGCAGTCAACATCTACTCCACCCTCGGCAACATGTGGGCCGCTCCATTTCCCGGAGATTTTGAGCTCACCGAGATCGGTGTTGCTATCGCAGTTTTCTCCTTCCTGCCGTTCTGCCAAATCACCGATGCCAATGTCACAGCGGACATTTTTACCAGCAAAGCCGGGCCTCGTTTGAAAGCGCTTCTTGCATTGATCGCGTCTGTGATTGCGTTTGGGTTTGGGCTGCTGCTTTTGTGGCGCATGTACTACGGTATGTCTGATCAACGAGAATACGAATACACCACCGCAATTTTGCAGATCCCTGTTTGGTATGCGTATGTACCTGTTTTGATTTCGCTTTTCCTGCTGAGCATTGGCGCGATCATCACCTTGAGTGAAAACTCCAGAGATCTGATCCGGAGAACCTGATGGCGGCTAGTCTATTTATGGCTTTGGTGCCCTCGCCGTTTTGGTGTTCCTCATTGTTATCCGTATCCCGATTGCTTACGCCATGATCCTTGTCGGCGGGGTCGGGATTGCGCTGATCAACGGCCCGATGCTGCTGCTTAGCCAGTTGAAAACATTGGCTTATGGCCAGTTCGCGATCTACGACCTCTCTGTCATTCCACTGTTCATTCTGATGGGAGCGCTCGCCTCAAAAACTGGTTTGAGCCAGTCTCTGTTCAGAGCGGCCAATGCGTGGCTGGGCTGGATGAAGGGCGGTACTGCAATGGCCGCCATTGCTTCCTGTGCTGGGTTTGGTGCAGTTTGCGGATCCTCGCTCGCGACCGCCTCAACCATGGGCAAAGTGGCTCTGCCAGAGCTGAAGCGTTACAATTATTCAGGCGCTTTGGCGACTGGAACGCTCGCTGCTGGCGGAGTTCTGGGCATTCTCATCCCGCCAAGCGTTATTTTGATCATCTATGCTGTGATCGTGGAAGCGAACATCGTTACTATGTTCGTTGCTGCGTTTATTCCGGGTATTTTGGCCGTTCTTTTGTTCTTAGCGGTCATCGCGCTCTACGTTCTCGTCAGCCCCTCCTCCGGTCCTGCTGGGGGTGCCGGAACGCGCGAAGAGTTCCTCGCAGCCTCCCTAGGCGTGCTGCCTGTGCTGACGGTTTTCGGACTTGTCATCGGTGGCATCTACTTCGGCTTCTATAATCCGACACCAGCTGCTGCGGTGGGTGTGTTCCTCGTGATGATGTTCGGACTGCTCCAGCGCAATCTGGCATTTGGAGACATGATCGAAGCACTGAAGGAGACAGCAGCCACTTCAGGTATGATCTATCTGATCCTGCTGGGGGCTGAACTGCTTAAAATCTTCATGTCTCGCATTGGCCTTCCGCAAGAGACTGCTGCCTGGATTGCAGGCTCTGGTCTGGAGCCGATGACCGTGATGATCCTGATCCTGCTGGCTCTGATTGCACTTGGCTGCCTGATGGACAGCATGTCCATGATGCTACTGGTGATCCCGTTCTTCTGGCCGGTTCTGATGGAACTGAACGGCGGCATGTATCAAGGTGCCGATGGCGCCGGATATGGCATGAGCACAGAAGACCTGAAAATCTGGTTTGGCATTCTTGCGCTGATTGTGGTCGAGCTTGGATTGATCACGCCACCAGTGGGCATGAACGTCTTCGTCATCTCGGCTCTGGCCAAAGACACGCCAATGAGCCAGACCTTCAAAGGCGTAGCACCTTTCTTCGGAGCCGAACTGGTACGCGTCGCCATTCTGGTCAGCTTCCCAGCCCTAACCCTCTGGCTACCAAAGCTGCTTTCCTAGTTTTCAGCGTGTTTGCTTTGTTATTGGGGAACATGAGTATTGAAAAAGAATATCTTATGGGACTTTGACGGCACTATTGCGCGCTTACCCGGCCTCTGGTCAGGCACAATGAAAGTTGTTCTGAAAGACGTCTATAATGTTGTAGCAGATAGCGAGATTATCAAAGCACACTTTTCCAGCGGCTTTCCTTGGCATCGCCCAGAAAAGCTGCATGACGCTTTAGGTGCCGAAGAATGGTGGGACAACATAAAGCCCATCCTCTATCAAGCTGCTCATGCCTGTGGAGTAGACGACGATAACCTAATGCAACATTTCAGAAACACATTTTTAGATGTGAAGCGTTGGGAGATTACACCAAACATCGAGGATGTACTTCAACTCGTAAAAGACAACGGAGGAAGTAATTACATCCTGAGCAATCATGTACCGGAATTACCTGAGTTGGTCAGGGACCTTGAACTGGACACCTATTTTGACGAAATCATCTCGTCAGGAAACACTGGTATCGAAAAGCCCAATCCAGCCTGCTTCGACCGAGTAGTAGAACTCGCCCAAAACAATAACCCTGATGACTATCTCATGATCGGAGATAGTGTCTCAGCTGATTTTGGTTTTGCGTCCTCTCAGAACATTAAATGCATAATAGTTGGTGTCCAAGCTCCGTCCTCAAGTAGATATCTGACAGCAAGAAATATGCTTGATTTGCACCCAGAAATCGAAGCCTTTCTAGGCCTTCACTAAACCACCGACGATCAATATGTTGAACGAACTTATCCTTTTGAGACACGGCGAAAGTGAGCATTTGCTGCAGGGTGTTGTGGGTGGTTGGACTGATACCGCCTTAACACCACATGGCATTGATCAGGCAAAGCGAACAGCTGAATATCTGGCCGAGAATGCTCGCTTATATTCTGCTCCGATTTTTACGAGTGACCTGAAGCGTGCATCCCAGACGAGTAAATGGATAGCTGCAAGAACCGGTGGCCAGCTCGTCAAAGCTCCAGAACTACGTGAGCTGAACAACGGAGCAGCAAAGGATCTACCTAAAGCTGAAGCCGATAAAATCCGAGTTCCTCCAACTCAGCCAATCCTTGATTGGATTCCGTATGATGGTGGAGAAAGCTGGAGGATGCTGTACAGCAGAATTGAACAGTACATGAACCATCTGGATGCGGCCAATATTGAGAGGGCAGTGGTTGTTAGTCATGCAAACTCGATAATCTGCATGATCAACTGGTGGCTTGGTCTTTCAAGTGACACCCACCTGCAGAACATTATGTATGACATCAGGCCCTGCAGCATTACACATTTGAAACGTGATGAAGATGGCTGTTCAAGAGTGGTAAGACTCAATGATGTTTGCCATCTTCAAAGGTCAAATTAACATCGAGAGCACCTCATCAATTTCCCAAAGGCTCACATAGCAATTTTGCTATGATTTTTGCCGATAAATCAATTTTACATAGCAATCATAAACGGCAACACTGAGCACTATTCAAACGTGTATTCGCAATCCATTTTACTTCTGACTTAGCGCATATCCCAATTGCCGCGATCTGACAGATGTTTTGAACCTAAGGAATTTTTCATGACCCACCATAGAGATCGTACTCAGGTTGCGATTATCGGCGGCGGTCCGGCTGGTTTATTACTTTCTCACATCCTGAGCGAAAACGGCATCGACAGCGTTGTTCTGGAACAGCGCACCAAGGATTATGTCCTCTCCCGCATCCGGGCGGGCCTGCTGGAAACCGGTACTGTGCAGCTGCTGCGCGATTACGGCCTGGCAGAACGCATGGACAAGAACGGCAAGAGCAAAAAGGGCTCATGGATTACGCGGCAGGGTTTCCCGAGCCATTTCATTGATACGCACAAATGGACCGGCAAGGAGATGATGGTCTACGGCCAGACCGACATCACTGAAGATTTGTATGACGCACGCGAGCAAGCGGGCGGCAATATCATCAATGAAGCTGCAGATGTGACCCTGCATGACGTCACAGCAGACGCGCCCTATGTGACCTATATGAAAAACGGGCAGTCGCATCATCTGGACTGTGATTACATTGCCGGCTGCGATGGCTTCCATGGTGTGAGCCGCAAGACAATCCCAGCGGACATCTTGCGCACCTACGAGCGTGCCTATCCGTTTGGTTGGCTAGGTATCATGGCAGAAGTACCGCCGCTACCGGATCTGGTTTATGCCTATCATGAGCGTGGCTTTGCCCTTGCCTCACAACGCAACCGGCTACTGAGCCGCTATTACATTCAGTGTCCGCTGACAGACAGCGTTATGGACTGGTCTGACGAGCGGTTCTGGGAAGAGCTTCTGGCCCGCTTCCCGGCGGAAGTCGCTTCAGAGATTGTCACCGGCCCTTCCATCGAAAAGTCCATCGCGCCGCTTCGCAGCTTCGTGGCAGAGCCTATGCAGTACGGGCGTATGTTCCTTGCTGGCGATGCAGCGCATATCGTGCCACCAACAGGCGCAAAGGGGCTCAATCTGGCAGCCTCTGATGTGTTCTATCTCTCACGCGGGTTGATTGAGCAGATCAAGAGCAATCGCTCTACTCATCTGGAGCGCTATTCAGAACTGGCTCTGCGCCGGGTTTGGAGCTCTGAGAATTTCTCCTGGCGGATGACACAGCTGATGCATGTGTTCCCGGAGATGAACGGGTTTGATGCCAAGATCCAGCAGAACAGCTACGAGTTGCTGCTGCAAAACGAAACCCAACAACGGGCTCTGGCGGAAGAGTATGTTGGATTGCCGTTTGAAGAGCTGGACGCGCTGACTCTGTCAGCTGCCTGATCCAGCGATTGGAGAGAGGCCCATCCCTCTCTCCCCACCCTTGTGGCGAAGCTTAGGCTCTGTCCGGTCCGCAATCTCAATGATCGCTGCCGCGAACGCCTCCGGGCTTTCCTGAGGCAGATTGTGGCCTACGCCATCAATCACACGGGCATCGTAGTATCCATTGAAGTTGGTTTCATGCCCCCGGCTTTGGCGCGGCGGACTTACACCATCATCTGCACCGAGCAGCGCAATAGCTGGTACGTTGATCTTTGGCTGTGCGGTCAGCAGAACCTCAATCTTCTCATAGGCCGGATCGCCCTCTACGAGGCCAAAGCGGTGCCGGTAAGAATGGATCACCGTATCCACGAAATCCGGGTTATCGAAGCTCTCGGAGGTTTCACGGAACGTGCGGCGGGAGAACTCCCAGGTCGGGGACCACTGCTGCCAGAGCAGCCGTGTTAGGTCTTCCCTATTCTCAGCCAAACCATTTCGCCCACGCTCGGTGTGGAAGTAGTATTGATACCACCACAGATGCTCATCTTCCGGCGAAGCTGGGCGATAGGCTGCCGGGATGTTCTGGATGTTGTAGGCTACACCGCCACTGACCAGCCCCCTCACCTTTTCCGGCCACAGAGCCGCTGCGATGCAGGCTGCACGGCCACCCCAGTCATACCCGGCTAGGATCGCCTGCGGAATCTCAAGAGCTACCATCAGCGAGCGCAGGTCAAACGCCAACGCTCCTTGTTGGCCTGAACGAGGAGTCTGAGGGGAAAGATATTGCGTCGGACCATAGCCGCGCAGGTAAGGCACGATGCAGCGGAAACCGCGATTGGCGAGGATAACGGAGACTTCATCATAGCTGTGCACGTCATAGGGAAAGCCGTGGAGCAGGATGGCAGGAACACCTGATTTCGGTCCCACATCCATATAGGCAACGTTCAGCACCCCGGCTTCAATAAATTTCATCAGTCCCATCCCTCATATGGTGCAGCAGCTCTTTGAAATACTATAGACCAGAGCTACAGGGAGAAAGCCATTCTTCAAACTCAGACTTAAGGCGTGTCACCTCTTCCTCATTCAGCAAGAAGCAGTCAAAACCGCCATCATAAGGTGCCAGAATCCGCGAGCTCTCACGGTTCATCAGCAAGAAGCGCTCGTCATCATGTGCTGCATCTTTAAAGGCGCCTCGATAGACCTCAGGAAACCACCGGACTTCATTTCCATAGAAGCCAATTGTCTCCTGCTCACCAAACGGGTCTTCCTCATACTTCCACTTGAACCAGTATTTCAGCCGAAACTGATCAAGCAGTTTATGACTATAGGGCAAAGGGTATTCTTCAAAGTTGGGAAAGTACTCAACGAAGAGGCATTTTTGCCCCTCCTTCAAGATCCGGTTGCCCAGAATGCGGCCCCGGTCGAAGACGATTGCTTCTTCTTCCGGTGTCTCGGCATAGCGCTTGGCATCTGGTAAGGCGTGGAACCTGACCCACCTTTCAGGCATCACATTGCGGAGATAATGGCTGTAGGGAGGTAAGTCCCCAAAATAGCCCTTCCACTCGTCAATGAACCTTTTCACAATGATACAACCCTGTCTCAACCACTCAGCAGAACAATTGGGTGATCCGATGAGACTTAGTGGAGATTGGTTCGAATTCTCCTAGGTATTTTGATGCAATCCTCTTTGAATTCGCAGGAATTACAGAAAAGCCTTCACCCGTTCTGTGCATTGCATGGCCTCAGCAAAGGCTGCGAAAATGCGCGTTGAAACCGGATTGTTTACCGCCTCAAACTCCGCATGCCATTGAATGCCAAGGAAGAACTCCTTTTCCGGATGGTGGAAGGCTTCAATCACCCCATCCTCAGAAGTCGCATCCAGCATGAGGCCCTCCCCCAGCGTGTCCACGGCCTGCTCATGCAGTGAGTTCACGTAGTGGGTGCCATCGCCAAGGATGTCGCGAAGGAGCCCGTTCTCTTCAAGGCAAAGCTGATGGGCTGCACCATAACGCTGCTTTGGTGGCAGCTTGTAGTCGATGGGGCGGTGCAGCGCGAAGGCTTCGTTTTCATAAAGATCGTTACGGATGGTGCCGCCGAAGGCCACGTTCATCTCCTGCATGCCGCGGCAGATGCCGAGCAGCGGGATATTCTTTGCAAACGTGGCACGAATCAGCGCAAAGGCAGCACGATCCCGCTTGTCATCAAATGGGCCGTGGCTCTCAACCGTACCACCGCAACGGTAGTAAGACGGCTGAATGTTGGAAGCATCACCTGTCAGAATAACACCGTCCACCAGCGAAAGGACATGCGCCAGTTCTGCGTCACTCAGCAGAGTTGGCAGGATGACTGGGACAGCTCCGACAGCCTGCATCGCGGCGGTCAGGTATTTATCATCAATGGTCTGCGTTGTCAGACCGGCCTCTTCTGAGGAATTCGCCAGGATGCCGACAATAGGTCTTTTTTCGGCAACCGCACTCGGCAGAGTGGTGATGCCACTGTTATTTGTCATGAGCGTATCCCTTCAGGGTACTAAATATCTGCGCAAGCGCACTCTGAAATCATTGAAAGTAATGTTATCGCTTCAGCGACTTGGCGTAGTGGTTTTCGATCCGCTGTTGCACAAACTCCAGCATAACGGACATCACCCAGTAGATGATGGAGGCGGTGATCAGCATCTCCAAAATCTTGAAGTCAGATCGCCCCTGCGTTCTGGCAATGAACATAATGTCCCAGACCCCAACCACGGAAACCAACGAGGAATCCTTGAGCATGGCGATGAACTGGTTGCCCGTCGGCGGCACAATAACCCGCATGGCTTGAGGCAGAATGACTTTTCTGAAGGTCAGCAAGCGTTGCAATCCGAGCGCATCCGCAGCTTCCCATTGGCCAACCGAAATGGACTGAATGCCAGAGCGGAAGATCTCGGTCATGTAGGCCCCGTACACCAGCGACAGTGCGATGATGGCGGCTGGCACCGGCGAAATCACATAGCTATTTGCGGCAGGCCGAGGTAGATCAGGAAGAGCTGCACAAGCAGCGGCACACCGCGGAAGTAGGAGGTGTAAAACGCCCCCACACCTTCAATCACACCAATGCCTGAGAGTTTCGCCGTGGCGCCCATGAGCGCAAACGCAAAGGCCAGCGAAATGGAAATGGCAGAGACGTAGAGTGTGGTGAAGGCTCCGGTGCCCAGCAGGAAGGGTAGTTTTCTGCCGATGAACTCGAAGCTCAGCTCAAAACTGAGAAAGAAACCAAATGCCCCTGCTGCCAGCAGAAGC
Source organism: Pseudovibrio denitrificans JCM 12308 (assembly GCF_001310815.1). Classification (GTDB taxonomy): domain Bacteria; phylum Pseudomonadota; class Alphaproteobacteria; order Rhizobiales; family Stappiaceae; genus Pseudovibrio; species Pseudovibrio denitrificans. Next base: position 54,114 of record NZ_BAZK01000009.1, on the reverse strand, counting down.
CAGACTGTTATCAGCTGCGCCCGGCGGGACAGGCTCAGGACCAGATAGCCGAGGCCTGAGACTGCCAGGAAAATCACCATGGATACAGAAAAGCGCCCCCACCAGCCGGAGAGTGTTTCCTCGCTCATTGCAGGGCGCAGGAACGAGCCGATCAGGCCTTGATTGAAAGCCAGAGCAAACGCCAGCACGAAGGCCAGCAGTCCGAGCGTTGCTGCAGCTTTCAGGCGGGCTGGCCCCTGCCTGAAAGCACCATTGGTGAGTGTGATCATGGTCTTACTTAACGCTTACCAAATCCGCACCGTGCCACTTCTTGGAGAGCTCAGCGAGTGTGCCGTCATTCTTCATCTCATCCACGATAGCAGCCAGCTTGTCGTTGAGCTCTTTGTCACCTTTGTCGATCGCAATCGCCAGCGGCTCATAGAAGATTGGATCACCCAGCTGTTTGATCGGGAGGCCCTTCTTCATTGCCTGCTGAATGACAGGAACGGACTGCGCCAGCGCATCGAGACGCACACCGTCACCAAGGGACAGCTCGTCGAACTCGTTGATGTCGCTGTAAAGTTTGATCTCACCCGGTGTCACAGCGTATTCGAAAGATGGCGCACCAACCGCATCAATCTCAAGCTTGTGCTCCAGATATTTGTGGTAGGTGGACGAACCCACAACACCGATAACCTTGCCGTTCAGATCTGCCAGTGAGGTGGCTTTGGAGTTCTTATGAACCGCAAACGCTGCCGGGGTGTAATAGTAGACAGCCGGGAAATCCAGCACCTGCGCGCGGGCTTTCGTTGGGGTCATGGAGCCAACCACCATGTGCCATCTGCCGTGCCAGCGTCCTGCGGTCATCACTTCCCAACCTGGGGTAACGAACTGCACGTCTACGCCAAGGCGCTTTGCGATCTCTTTGGAGACGTCGATGTCGAAGCCCTGCAGCTGGTTGTCATCTCCCATGAACGCGTTCGGGCGATAGTCGGAGTTTGACCCTACAACCAGCGTCTTGTTCTTCATGATCGCGTCCAAAGCCTCTCCAGCCTGCACGCTCAGACCAGCAACACTTGCAGAGACAAACAATGCAGCCCCAATGATGGCTTTTCCGGTATTTTTAAACATCCCAACCCCCTATTTCGTCATTCTGACGGACAATTTTCAAAATTTTGGGCAGATTATAGGTGCGATTCAAAGCAAGACAAATCAGTCTGATTGATCCATGTATAGAAAAACTCTATACAAGGCCCATGGCTATCTCCCGACGTTTCGTCCCCACCCTTCAGGAATTACGCGCACTGGATGCTGTTGCACGGCACAAATCTATCTCTGCTGCCGCGCGGGAACTGAACGTCTCTCAACCAACTATCTCATATCATATCAAACAGTTAGAAGAACGCTGGGATGTCAAACTATTCCGCATGAACGGGCGCAATTTGGAGCAGACGGAGCTGGTGCAGGATATTCTTTCTGAAGTCTCTGCAATCAACAATGGTATAGAGAATCTCTCATACCTGTTGGCTAGCCAGACAGCGCGAAAACAGCTGACAATCGGCATCGCGCCCTCTTTGGCCTCCATTATGCTCGTCCCACGTTTGGCCGAGTTCTCCGCTCTGCATCCCAACGTGGCCATCCGCATCAGCGCTGCGAACCGCTTCGTTGATTTTGCGGAGGAGAAGCTGGATGTGGCTCTGCGCCTGTTGCCGAAGACGGAAGGGGATCTTGGGGCCTCCCCTCTCATCCCACTGCCACAGGAACGGATGCGGGTGGTGTGTGCGCCCAGCTATCTGGCAGCACTGGCAGGCGAGCCGATAGCCCCGCATTCAGCCCCCGTTGAATTGCTTGCAAAGGCGGACTTTATCCATGAGGACGAGGCGTTTCACTGGCAGAAGTATCTGGAAGCCTATTGGCCAGACTTCTCCGGCCAGATGGTCCCGCAGCTCACCTTCAACAACACGGACCTGATCCTGCAAAGCGCCATTGCCGGGCGTGGCTTTGCCATCCTCAGAGATCTGTATGTCATAGATGCGCTGAATGCAGGTACGCTGATCGAACCATTCCGGGAAACACTCCCTTGCCAGCGGGCCTTCCAGTTCGTGCTGCCGGAAACTTCCATTCCCTCAGCTCAGGTGTGGGATTTCATCAACTGGCTGAGTGCTGAAATGCAAGCGATGCATATCCGCTAGCAACAGATGTACCGGGCTTGTCAAAGCCCTTGGATAATCTCTGAGTAGATCACACAGGTCCGCAAACACATTGCCAGTTGTGTGCTGCGAAAGCCGTCATTTCGTCAGATGCATGATACTTTTTTTGAGCAAATCGCCCTAACAAACTCAAGAATAAATTAGAATTCCTCTAAGTGATTATCAATATTCCACTTTAAATCTATACAATATTCTGAAGTCATGTATTGTCACATTAAATAGATAAATCTCATGTAGTCATAAAAATAGATTTTTACATGGATGAACATAATAAAATTAAAATCACTAATCGAAATTACGGAAACAAAACTGCGTAGATGATGGTAATCACTCAAAATATTCATCAAAACCACAATTTATTTTACTTATCGCGATGGAATCAATCCGCGTTCACAATAACCGGCACCCAATCTGCCTGCAGGTTCCTCACAGCGAAGCTGGAACCTCACCCGTTTCGGAGCACGTCCCCGAAAGTTGGCTTGGTGTAGCTGCAGAGTTATCGTAGGCTGATGACAGGGCATACCCTTTTAGCGGGAGCCAGCATACTAGCCCAAAGCCAACGGCTGAGCACAGTTATTGTCCTTTTCAGAGCCGAATACGTTCAAGAGACTCTTTTCTTATTGGAAGGAAAAGGATGGACATTCATCAACTCAAAACCTTTGTGACGGTTGCTCGTGAGGGCAGCATCACCAAAGCTTCTGAACTGCTTTTTCGAAGCCAACCGGCTGTTAGTGCGCACATAAAAAACATGGAAGAAACGCTGGGACTCACCCTGTTCCAGCGCACCCCAAGAGGCATGGCGGTGACGCCAGATGGGCAGCGTTTGCTGAACGAAGCCCACCAGCTGCTCGACAGGCACCAGAAGTTTCTGGAGGAAGCCTCCCGGCTGCGCGGCAGCTTGGCAGGGCAACTTTCACTCGGCGCAGGCCGCAACTCCAGCACCGGCGTGGTCAGCAATCTTCTGGCAGCCATGTCCCAGGAGTTCCCCGAGGTGGAGGTGGAGCTCCAACATCGGGCATCGGTCAAAGTGCTGGAAGGCATCCGCAATGGTAGTCTGGATGCAGGATTCTACACGGAGACTGGCGAAGACGATTCCGATCTCTCCACGCTGGAAATTTCCAATTTCTGCGTTTACCTCGCTGCACCTGCCAATCTTGTGCCGTCGGCTTCTGAGGTAAACTGGAAGGCGTTGGAAGACGTGCCTTGGATCTACCCCAGTTGCAACTCCTGTTGCGGGCGGCTTGCGCGCGATCTGCTGGAAACACACGGCATCCGGCCAAAACGCGTGATCAACGTGGATGACGAGGGGGTCACCCGCGCTTTGATCGCCAGCGGCGTTGGCATCGGCCTTGTGCATGCCAATTCAACCAACCCGCGGGAGCAGGAAGGCGATATCGTGCTGCTGACACAGGTGCAAAAATCAGCCCGCGTGCTGTTTGCGCATTTGTCCTGCCGGATCGACGATCCTGTAATCGCAGCGGTGCGTTCCATTCTGGCAACAGACAACTGTACCAGCATTCCGTTTCAAGGTGACCAAAACATAGAGGCGGCGCTGATCGCCTCCTGATCTTTTTCAAGAAAACAAACGCGCACAACTTCAGCCCAGCTTCTGGGCTGAAGTTCGCTGCACATTGCTTTCCAATTGGGTGGATGGCTGCTCTCCCCAGTTGGCGTCAAAGACAACAACAATCCGGAATAATGAGGAATTTTTCATTTTTAATTCTCATCGGGAGAAGCCACATGCAAAGAATTTTATACAGCCTCAGCGGTGCCTCCGGGCAGCACTATTCCCCGCATGTCTGGAAGATCATCATGTCCCTGAAGCACAAGGGACTCGCGTTTGACCTGAAGCCCGTTTCCTTCGGCGACATTTCCAGCATTGAAGACGGTTCCTATAACAGCGTGCCTGTGCTCAACGATCAGGGCACCTTGCTGGGCGACAGCTTCGAGATCGCGCAATATCTGGAAACCACCTACAACGACACACCAAGCTTATTTGATGGGGACGGCGGCCTGCATCTCTCACGTTTCGTGGAGAGTTATTGCAAAACAGTTCTGCACCCGACATTGGCTGTAATTGCCGTGATGGACATGTACAACATCATGAGTGATGCGGACCGTGCTTACTTCCGCACTGCACGTGAAAAGCGCTTCGGAAAATCGCTGGAGGACGTCTACGCTAACCGTGATGCAGAGCTGGCAACCTTGCCGGAGAAGCTCAATCCGGTGCGCGATCTGCTGGCGACGCAAGACTGGCTTGGCGGCGAGAAAGCCATGCATGCTGACTATGTTTTGTTCGGCACGCTGCAGTGGTGCAACGTCTGTTGCGCAGATCCATTTTTTGCAGCAACGGACCCTGTCCAGATGTGGTTCGAACGCATGCTCGATCTTCATGATGGTGTGGGCCGCAAAGCGGTCAGCGAAGCAGTCGCAGCCTAACGCTGCACACTCTTCAGGCAACGCAAAATCCATAAGATGTTCAGAAGGCATCGCATTTTCTGCGATGCCTTCTTTTTGTGCAAGTCATTGTATTATCAATAATTTGCCAGATATAAAGTTTGCTGAAGGGTGCCTCATCTATCCTGAGGGAAGCCATCAGTATTTTCATCTTGTTCTTAGCAATCCTTTCCGGCTCCATAGGGCCACACGAAAAAATATTATTGGACGCGAGGGACGAAACCTACCTCACAACCGGCAGTGACACAGCACAGATTCGACCGGGTCTGTGAACGCTCTTTCTCTGCCCACGCATAACAAAAATGACAAGCCAACGCAGTTTGTCAGGGGCCGCGCTATGCGCATCTCCTGAACCGGCATTTTTCAGATTTTCTTTCCAGGTGAAGGATCAGAGGATTTATGGATGCACATCTTGAAACACCGGAATATTCGGCAAAAGGAACAGCCCCACTGTCCTTTGATTGGGTCCGACAAGTGCACACACTTGGACCCACCGGCACGAACTGCGAGAGAGCTGCCCTGAGGTGGGCTGCACGCCATTGCAAGAATGCTGAGGTCTTTCTTCATGCCACGATGGAGCTGGCAGCGGAAGCCGTTGCCAAGTGCAGAAAATCCGTTCTGCTGAGCGTGGTGGCTTACCCGCATCTGCATTCTATCATTTACGAGCACATCGGCGAGCTGAAGCTGATGGACGTGTTTATCATGAACACCGACAACATGGTTCTGGCCTCCTCTACCGGCAAAACACCCAAGCTCTGCGCCACACACCCGGCACCTGAAAAGCTGATCCCAGCGTCTATTGAGCGCAAGTTCGTCACCAGCAATGCGCAAGCTGCTGCTGTCTGTGCCAAAGGTGAAGCGGATGCTGCATCACCACGCTGTGCGCCGCCAACGAGTTTTCTCTAACAATCTTAAGAAAGCACGGTCCTGTGCCCATGGGCTTCACTATTCACGGCCCACTACAAGCCACCCCGGCCTCCCACCCATCGTTTACGAGTGAATTTCAAAACCCCAACAGGAGGGAATTTCATGACACAGAAAGCTTATGAAACACCAATCGAAATCCGCTACCGCGATACTGACTCCATGGGCCATGTGAGCAGCCCGATCTACTACGATTACATGCAATCTGCGTATCTGGAATACATGCATGACCTGCTCAAACTGCCAAAGTCTGAGAAGCTGCCGCACATCATGGTGAAGACCTCCTGTGACTACGTTTCTCAGGCGCTCTATGGCGATCGTCTGGTGGTGCTGAGCCGCGTGACCAAATTTGGTGGCAAGAGCTTTGAAATGCAGCACGAAATGCGTCTGGATGATGCGGATGGCCGTGTCGTCGCCAACGCCTCCTCCACGCACGTGATGTTCGACTACGAAAAGCAGTCAACCTATCCAGTGCCGGATGACTTCAAGGCTGCCGTGGCTCAACTTCAAGAACCTGTCGCCATGCACCAGCCAGCATAAGATCTGTCACTTTTCTCGAAATCTGGAGATCTCTGATGGATCTACAATGGAATGAACGTCAACAGGCTCTGCGGGCAAAGTATGCTCAAATTGGCAGCCAGGTTGACTACTCCGCACTGCATGCTGGCAGACAGGCTTTTGATCAGGACACTTGGGACCGGCTTTTAGAAGCCGGTCTCTGGAAGATCATTGTGCCTGCTGAGTATGGCGGTGAAGGCACCGATTGGTGGGACTTTACGGCAGCACTGGAAGGGCTTGCTTCCTCCGTGCGCACGCCGGGCATTCTGCTTTCCGTCATCGCGCAGGCGGGCATGGTGCATGCGCTTAACCTGTTTGGCACGGAAGCGCAGAAGAGGGATTATCTTGGCCGCATCCTGAAGGGCAAACTGAGTGCAACAGCGATTGCCGACCCGGACACGGGTACAGATGTGCGCTCCACGTCCTCCGTCCTGACACCGGGACCAAACGAGACTTTCGTGCTCAACGGCGCCAAGTACAACATTGCTCATGCACCTGTGGCGGACTTTACGCTCGTCGTGTGCAAGCTGGATGGACATGCCCGCGATGGCATCTCGCTGATCCTGCTGGATGCTGGTACCCAGGGCCTTGAGGTTGGTGAGTATGACCAGAAGCTCGGCAATCTGGATCTGCCAACTGGACCGATGAAGTTCAACAACATCCCGCTTCACTATGGTGACTTACTTGGTGTTCCCGGCAAGGGCCTACGCAACCTCATCACTTTCGTGTCTCTGGGCAGACTTTATTACGGTCTCGTTTCTGCGTGGCTGGTGGAACCAATGCTGAAAGCAGCTATGAGCTATGCGCAGCAGCGCCAGACCTTTGAGGTGCCGGTGCTTGAGTTCCAGTACGTGCAGAAGAAGCTGACCGACATGCGCATCTCTGCAGAAGCTGCAAAGTGGACTGCCTATGGTGCCCTTCAACAGTTACTGGCTGGCGCACCGGAAGCAGGCATGACCTGCTCTATCGCCAAACTGGTTGGCGCAGAGGCGATCACCAGCGGCGCAATTGATCTTCTCAAGCTTTACGGCACCAAAGGCTACCATCAGGCGAGGTCTCCACCTTCCTCCGGGATGCGCTTGCCTTCTGCGCTGTGGGCGGCACCGAAGAGATGCACCGACGCAACATCATCAGCCAGATGAAACGACTGGAAGCCAAGGCTGCAAAAGAAGCAGCAGAGCCACCGCAGGAGCGCATTCTGGAAACAGCATGATATCAGGCAGGCCCCGATATTGCCGGGGCTTTGCTCTTTCTTTGAGCTCACAGGAGTTACTTATGGAATTTGCCAAAGTCGCACTTGCGGCCACTCTTCTGGCAGCAACAACCGCAGCACCAGCGCTCGCCAAGAACGGCGTAGAGCGGGTGCCGACTGATATCGACTGGTCCGCCGCCAAGATCGCCGCAAAACGGTCGCTGGCGCGTGATCCGGAAGCCGTCGAAAAGTTCGTCGCCGCCACCAACGGTACGCTGCGAACTGTTGAACTGCCTGTCCTGATTTTCGGCAGCGATGCCAAGATGGAAACACCACAGTTCGCCAACCAGAAATCAGCTTACGTCGCCTTCTATACACTAGAGGGCGCGCAGGTCAGCATTCTTGGGTCGCACACCGTGCTGACAGGAACTGAGGATCTGACAGGTCATCACCAAGCCGTCGCCTATGAGAGCATCGGCAGCGGTGCGGATTACAACCTCAACCGTTACGGCGCGCATTACACCATCCGCCTGACCTGCGACAACCCGATCAAGGATGTGCGGTGTCGTAAGCCAGAGTTCCTCAACAGTGTCGTTCAGACCCTTCTTGTCGTGAATGGAGCGGCCCAATGATGCGTTTTATCTCTCTTTGCCTGGCGCTGGCCTTCAGCTTCTCCGCTCAGGCCGACGACACATCCCGCTTCATGATGCCGGGAGATCTGATTGAAAACACAGGTCAGGGTGTTGCCAGCCACGCCATCTACTTCCCGCAGATGCGCTTTCCGGTGGAGTCCGGCCCAGCCTATGCCAACTCACACGCTTATGCACCTGGCGGGTTCAAGGGCAACGGTGGGTCTGAGTGTGATCCAGCCAACTACTCCTATCCATGGCGCGATAATTTCTGCGAGTTCCGCAAGGCTGATCTGCCACTCTGCGCCTCAGGTGGTCACCAGGGACAGGACATTCGCCCAGCAACTTGTGAAGCCAGCAAGCATTGGGCAGTGGCAGCCGAAGATGGCATCGTGGCTCATGTAGGCCGGTTTGGTGTGACCATCCAGAGCCCAACCGGCACGCTGTATCGCTATGTGCATCTGGATATGAAAACGCTTCAGGTGAAGCCGATGGACAAGATCGCCAAGGGCAGCCGCATTGGCAAGATCTCCAACAACTGGCTTGGTCCGCTTCCGATCCATCTGCACTTTGATGCCAAAGATACGATCATGCTGAATGGTGAGCCAAAGGCCGTGTTCCTGCCGCCTTACACCAGTCTGGTTGCTTCCTATCAGTTGATCATGGATTGATCCGGCAGACCACGAATACCAAAGGGCGCCTTACAAGGTGCCCTTTTTGCTTTTCCGTTGAACCCTGAAAGGGAAATGAAATGACCGACATTCTCTGGGTCTTTGGCTACGGCTCCCTCATCTGGCACCCCGGTTTTGAGCCCGTTGAACAGGTGCCAGCCCGTCTGGATGGCTGGAAACGCCGATTCTGCCTTTGCTCTCTGCGCTACCGTGGAACTTTCGACCAGCACGGCCTCGTCCTTGCCCTTGATGCGGCACCAGAATCCTATTGCAGCGGCGTTGCATTGGGCATCCCGCAGGACAGGCAGGACGAAGTGCTGGAAGGTTTGCGGGCGCGGGAACTGTTTAATCCAGCTTACCGGGAGATCATCACAACACTTCAGCTGCAGGATGGACGGCAAGTGGAGGCGTTGACCTATGTGGTGAACCGGGAGCATGAGCAATACGGCTCCTTCAATGCTGAGGAGCAGGCGCAAATCATCGCCACAGCAGCGGGCGAGAAAGGCCCGAATTGCGATTACCTCTGGAACACCGCTGACCATCTGCGGGAGTTGGGCATTGCTGATCCGGATCTCGACTGGCTGTCCGATCGTGTGCGCACAATCCAGGCCTCAGAAGTCATCACAGCCTGACAAACCCGGCACGCCAATTTCAGCGGCGTGCTGGCACTTTTCAACTCGCCACATTCGTTACAGGTGCCTCACTGCAAATGAGAGTACCCTGCTCCAGATGACAGACCTTGTCTGCAAGGGATCGCGCGGCGGCCTGATCGTGCGTGAAGAGAACCAGCGCCATTTTGCGATTGCGCATCACGCCCCGCAAAATCTCCAGTACATGACTGCGCGCCTGCATATCCAGCGCGGATGTGGGTTCATCCGCCACCAGACACTGCGGGCGCGTGGCAAGGGCACGAGCAATCACCAGCCGCTGTGCTTCGCCGCCAGAAAGCTCTCGCGTTTTGCGGTTGAGGAAATCGGTATCTGTCGGCAACCCCACCCGGTCTAACAGTCGGTTCGCTTCCGCCTGATCTCCACGTGACAACATCAGCGCTTCTTTCAGCACATCAGACACCGAGAAGTGGCTTGCCATAGCCCGGTGAGGGTGTTGCGGGATCAAAGCGATGACAGATTTTTCGCGCTCCGTTCCGTTCTGCCAGTAAACGTAGCCTTCCTGCACCTTCTCATAACCGCTCAGCAAACGCGCCAGTGTGGTCTTCCCGCTTCCGCTGCCTCCCAGAATAGCAAGGCAACTGCCAGCAGGCACAAAGGCGGATATCTTGGAGAGCAGGCCTCTGTTCTCAATGGAATGGCTGAGCCTATCCATGACCAACCCATTGCCAGAACGCACTTCCAACGCGGGATTGCCACCGCTGGAAGAAACCGGCAATGGCATTGGATTGCCCGCATTACGGCGGAGTTTGAGGAGTTGCTGCGTGTAAATGCTGCGCGGCCTGTCCAGCACATCTTCAGAGGGGCCAATCTCGGTCAACCTGCCTTTGCGCAACACACCAACATGGGTGGCCAAACGTCGGGCCAGTTCAATATCGTGTGTGATCAACATCTGACACCGTTGTTCTGAGCCATTTTGGAAGGAGCGGATCGCGATCTCCCGGTTGAAGCTGTCCAACGCCGCTGTCGGTTCATCCATGATCAGAAACTCCGGAGAGTTCGCAAGGGCAAGCACGGTCAGCACCCGCTGTATTTCTCCCCCACTCAAGGCAGTGGGATAGCGCGGCAAAAGCCTGTCAGGAATGTTTCCAATGGCGCATTCTTCGCGAGCGTCCCTCTCACTCAAGCCATGCGCCCTTAACATCTCTTGTACATGCTGCAGTACCGTCAGGTGCGGGTTGAGGGCATCCGAAAGTGCCTGCACAATTAGGCCTGCCGACCGCCCACGCATCGCTTGCAGTTGAGCACGAGAAGAACGCAGCACATTCATCTCCCCAAGCCAGGCATCTCCGCTCCAGCAGAAATGGCTAGAGGGCAACGGCTTTTCTTGGGCTGCCAATCTGCGCCCTTGGATCAATCCCATCAGCGATCGGGCAAGGCTGGTTTTGCCTCCGCCGGGTTCACCAATGATTGCAAGCGTCTGGCCACGGCCAATCTCAAAGGACACATCCTGCAGTAATGGACGCTCTCCGAAAAACAGGTTCAGCTGCTCAACCCGGATCATATTGTTCCTTTCCGGTGAGCCCACCACTTTGCGAGTACCCTTCACCAATTATGAGGATCCCGATGAGAAAGAGAGAAAGCGCGCCTGCGGGGGGCAAAAGCAACCATGCCCAGGCATCTGTATAAAGATGCTCCATCGCATCCTGCATCATGCTGCCCCATGTGAGCAGACGCGGATCAGTCAGGCCGAGGAAGCCAAACCCTGCGCTTTTCAAAGCAGCCTGCCGCACGTTCTGCAGAAACAGCCCCACAATCGCAGGCCAGATGGCAGGCAGGATGTGATGGCGCAGACAGTAGGTGCGACTGGCGCCCATCCGCCGCGCAAAATGCACGTTCTCGCGTGTCAGTTCGCGCAACAGGATCGGAAGAGCCACACGCACATCCTCATGCCATCCCGTCAGTGCCAACAGCACCACAAGCCCAAGGAAGCCGGGCTGTATCCAGGCCGCCAAAAGCAACAGTAGCAGAATGGACGGGATCACTTGCAGCACATCCACCACGCGCAGCACCGCCCCGCGCACTGCCGGACCACCAAAGGCCGCCAGACTGGAGGCGGCCAAAGCCAGCGCCAGAGCAACCGTTGCTGTCACCAAGGCAAGAAAGATTGTGATGGGCGCGGCACGCACCAGACCAATGAACACATCCTGCCCGATACCGTTGGTTCCAAGCCAGTACTCTGCACTGGGAGGATGCAGCACATCCGGGCTGGTTTTGTAGGCAGGCAGGCTCTCCGACAATGTGAAGCCAGCCATCATCAAAATGACGGAAGCAGCCAATGCACCTTTGGAGACGAAGCCTGCACTTTGGGTGACGGGAGACCAGTAACCAAGCATCAGCTCATCCTCTCCGCGCTAGACTTGTTGCCACTGCATCGATGATCCAGTTGAGCAGCAGCACAAGCCCCGCCATCACAATCACCGCCCCTTGAAGCAGCACATAGTCACGGTCCAAAATAGCGTTGTAAATCAGGTGTCCAGTGCCCGGATAAGAGAAGACGATCTCAACAAACAACACCGCACCGAACAACCCCGTCAGCGAGTCACTCATACGCGCAAGAAAGACCGGAAACAGGCTTCTTCCGTAGTAGGCTGTCCGCAGCCGCCAGCCTTTGATGCCGCGGCCACAAGCGTTGATGATGAAAGGCCGCTGAGACAGCGTGATCGCTTCACCGCGTGCCAGAAAGTAAAAGCGGGACACCTCATGCAGCGACAGCGCCAGCACGGGCAGTACGGCGTGGCGGGCAACGTCAAAGTCACGTTGTAAAGGGTTATCACTGGGAAACAGAGGTTCTGCCCCACCAGCAGGCAACACCGGCCACAAAATGCCAAAGGCCAGTAGCAACAGAACGGCTGCTGTAAAAGGCGGAATACTGGCAATCACAGTGACAGTGCCTGTAGCCACACGATCAAACAAAGCCCCCGGCGCTTTGCCCGCTTCGATTCCTCCAGCAGCTCCCGCAATCAAAAACAGCGGCGCTGCGCAGGCAATCAAAAGCAGTGTCCAAGGGATCGCCGCTTTGAGCAGTTGTGAGACAGGAGCCGCATGAGGAACGGAATACCCCAAATCACCGACAACCAGATTGGATAGGTACTCCCCCAGTTGCTGAAGCCAGCCGCCAGCCACACCAAACTGAGAGCGCAGCTCTTCCGCTTCACTTCCGCTCAAGTCCCGCGAAAGGTCGGAGGACAGGAAGATTGCAACAGGATCGCCCGGCAACAGGCGCGGCAGAAAAAACACAAGCAGAACCAACAGGAAGAACACCAGCAAACGGACACTAAGACCGGACAGAAGATTTATAAGTATCGGGGGAACCACAAGAACGGCCTACCTGTTTTATGTTTGCCTTTTGCCAGCTGCACAAAGGCAGCTGGCGTTGGGTGAACCAAGCTGGTCAGTCAACCAGATAGGATTTATGCAAAGCCGAAGGCACGCCAATCGCAACGCCGCCCGGCATGAACTCAAGAGAGGAAAGCTTATCGTTGTACGCTGTCACCATGTATGGGTTAGCGATGGCATAGGCTGGCAACTCCTGCGAATAGACCTCCTGAAACTCATTCAGAATATCCTGCCGCTGCTGGCGAGAGGTCGCCACGGACTGGGCATCCGCAAGCGCTCTTAGCTTTTTGCCGGAGTACCTGTCACTGGCCCACTTCTTTCCAAAAACGCGGCGCAGAATGCCGTTTGGATCACCAAGAGTACTGGATGCATAAAGCGCCAGATCATAGTTGCCTTCGCTCAGACTATCCTGCAATGCTGCACGCTCCATGATGCGCACATCCAGTTTGATGCCGAATGTCTCCAACTGTTCTGCCAGAACCTTCGCTGCCTTGGTCTCTCGCTTGCTGGCCAGCACGCGCAAAACAACCTGCTCACCATCGATGTACCAAAGCTGATCCTCTGCACGAGCCCAACCCTGCGCTGTCAGCAAATCTGCTGCTTTGCGCGGACTAAAGGCATACGGCGGGTGAACATCATCAGAATGCCAGGGCGATGCTTCCTGAAAGAAGCCAGTATCAGCCACGTCTGCTGTGTCCTGATAAGCCGTCGAGATCAGTGCTGGCCGATTGATGGCGTAGGCTATGGCGTGACGCAGGTCTTTGCTTCCAAACCGGCCTGCATGATTAAAGCCTAATCGAACAGAGTGATTGCTAAACGCTTTTACGACATTGAGGCCGCTCTCTTTGGCTTGTTCCAACCGCTCTGGTGGCAGGTAGGAGATGATATCAATCTCATCAGCCTTAGCCGCCCGAAGCGCGGCGTCCGTTGCCATCTTCACAATTGCGATGCGCTTGAACTTTGGCGTGCCGAGGTAATAGTCAGCATTCGCTTCGAGCACATAGCGCCCCTGCGCCTTGTTGTAGTCCGCCAGCTTGTATGGACCGCTCCCGATCACAGCCTCTGGCTCAGCAAAGCGCTGCGGTTCTGCAACATCCGCATACACATGTTTAGGCAGAACAGGCATGGAAAGCAGCATACCAGTCAGCAATCCGGCATCCGGTTTTTTGAGCTGCAGACGCAGATGATCGTGGGAGAGCACTTTCGCCTCCTTCACATTCCTTACATCTGCAAAAACATAAGGATGTTCCTGCATATAGCTGAAGGTGAAAGCAGCATCTTCTGCCGTTACCGGCTCTCCATCATGCCAATGGGCACGTAAGTCGATGTAGATATCGCAGATGAGGCCATTGCGGGAAATAGTCCAGCGTTTAGCCAGAGCCGGTGTCACATCACCGTCCTTCTTCTGGCTCAACAGACTGTCAAAAACGTAGGTGGTGTAGAGATACCCGATGCCGTTTTTGCCATGAATGTAGGGCGCCAACATACCACGGTCACCACGGGCATCGGTTATCACGAGCTGGCCGACGGGTCCGGCCGTGGCCGCTGCAAGGGTCAACAATAAAGCTGCGAGGGTCGCGGCAACAACGCGCACGAGGGGGTGATGGAAAAGGTGCATGCCTCAGACTTTCTGAGCGGGACGCACGGCAACATGCGCATCCTCAGGTTCCTGATCATGGCTGCCACGCAATCTGCGCGGTTGGCTGGTGGTCTTCTATAGGGACATAAGGTTTCAGGTCCAGAATGGGTGTGCCATCAACACAATCCATTCCACTCACCGTCAAAACGTTGCCGTCCCGTCTAATCAATTCAACCGCACTGAGCCCGATCGGGTTGGGACGGTTGGGTGAACGGCTGGCAAAAACACCACGGGCTGCTTCATCTCCACGAGGCCGCCGGATCAGAGCAGTCCCGTCAGAATGATGCAGCCAGTACAGCACCCACAGATGGGAGGCCATGGTGATGTTCAAAAGCGCATCCGCATAGGGTGAGGAAATTTCCAACTGACATTGGTCAGGATTACGTCTGCTGGATTTTGGACATTGGCGCACTTCTGAAAATCCCGTTCGGATGAAACCAACCGGGTTTAGGGAGATGCTGGAAGACATAGAGATCTCTTGCTGATTACTCATTTTTTGAAGCCGTAATAGGTTGCAAAATTAAACACTTAACGCCCCCAAAGCCAAAGCCCGCCTCAACACCAGATCGATACTTGGTGACGATATCCGAGTAAATTCGATTTATCCGATAGCCTACCTCAGAATTTCTGAGGCGTCCTTGATCAGCATATTCGAAAATGCTGAGGCTATGCCTCTGATAAATCGATTGGATTATTAGCAGCGGCAAAAAACATAGTTCTGGCACCTCATTCGGATTAACTCAGAATCACAGGTCGCTATGACAGATCACACCCAGCACAACCCGCGGCGGGCTTCCGGCCTTCAACCCGCTCCAGAAACCGTCAAATCCCCCTTTAACAACAAACAGACCTGGCAGTTCATCGGCGTTGCAGTTGCCGCAACGCTTGCTGGCTTTCTCGCTTCCGCCTACCTGCCCGCTGGCATGACTGTTGCTGCGGTCTTATCCGTTGGCTGTCTGGGCCTTTGGGCCACGGGCGTAGTACCGGAATACTGGACAGCACTTGCCTTCTTCTTCGTAGCGATTGTCATCGGTATCGCGCCGCCGGATGTAGTGTTCTCCGGCTTTCAAACCTCCACCTTCTGGCTGCTGTTTGCAGGCCTCGTGCTCGGCGCCTCCATCAAACACACCAAGCTTGATAAGCGCGCGGCTGTTTTGCTGATGCGGTTGCCGCTCAACAGTTATGCCGGGCTGATCTCCAGCATTGTGGCATTCAGTGTAGCGCTGGCATTCGTGGTGCCCTCTTCCATTGGCCGCATCATGATCTTGCTGCCGGTGATCTCAGCCCTTGCCGCGCAGATCGGGTTCAAGCCGGGTTCCAACGGACGCACTGGTATGCTCTGTGCTGCTGCGTTCGCGACCTTTGCGCCAGCCTTCACAATCCTGCCGGCCAACGCCCCCAACATGATCCTCGCGGGGATGAGTGAGAGCCTTTATGACCTCAGCATTTCTTATTGGGACTACCTGCGCCTGAACTTCCCTGTTCTGGGTATCCTCAAGTCTCTCATTCTGATCGGGCTGACACTGGTCCTCTTCCCGGACAAACTGCCTGAAAACGCTCATGAGGATCCGGAGGAGGCAACGCCGGTCAGCGGTCAGGAACGGCGGTTGATGATCATTCTGGCGCTGTGCTTGCTGTTCTGGCTGACAGACAGCCTGCACCCCATTGGTCCTGCCTGGGTTGGTCTAGCAGCAGCGCTGGCCTGCTTCTGGCCAAATGCTAAGCTGACCTCCAAAACCTGCATCAATCAGGATCTCAGCTACGGCTCTTTGATGTTCGTTGCGGGGATCATGGGATTGGGCGCAGTAATCTCCGTGGCAGGTCTGGGAGAAGCAATTGTTCAGACCATTGGCGGACAAGCAGGGTTCTCGGAGGATAGTCCCATCTGGAACCTCTCCGTCCTCACAGGTCTGTCCACTCTGGTTGCCATGGCAACAAACCTGCCCGGCGTACCTGCTGTGATGACACCAGTTGCAGGTGATCTGGCAGAGGCAACTGGCCTTCCCTTGCAGACCGTTTTGATGACGCAGGTGATGGCATTTTCCAACGTGTTCCTGCCGTTTCAGGCCCCTCCACTGGTGGCTGCTATTCAGGTTGGCAACCTGCCACCCAAGGCCGTGATCAAACTGTGTCTGACGCTGTTTGTCATCAGTCTGTTCCTCCTAGTCCCCATCGATCTGATGTGGTGGTACCTGCTCGGATTTCTTTAGGTCTCGGCAGGCGGGCCCACACAAATTCTGAGGCCCGCCTTCCATTCTTTCGATTTGTGCAAAGTGAATTTCCATCCCTAGCTATAGCCGTTTTCAAATTGCGAGGTTTTAGTATGACCACCCGATTTACATGGTTGAAGACAATTGCTTACAGCGGCGCTCTGGCGCTTGTGATTACCGGCGGAGCCGCCAAGGCAGAACTGGCTGCCGACTGGCAGGGCACCGCCATTGAACTGTTCAACGCTGAGAAATGGCCGGGCGCCAAACGTCAGCGCACATTGGCTATCTTGCACACCGCCATGTTCGACGCAGCAAACGCAGTCGAAGGCATCTACACCCCTTATGCTTACACCGGCCCAAACAACCCGGATGCGTCCGCTGAAGCAGCTGTGACCCAAGCTGCCGTGCATGTGCTATCCACCTTGATGCCAGAGCGCAAAGACGAGTTGTTGGCCGCTGCTAAACAACGCCTCGCAAACCTGAAGAACCCACAGTCCGGCATGGCACTGGGACAAGCGGTTGCTGAGCAAATTCTGGCAGCGCGTGCATCAGACAACGCTGACTTCTCAACCGAGTACACTCCGGGCCCGGCAGAAGCTGGCGTCTATCAGCGCACCTCCACACGCGAGATGGTGGCTCCGAAGATCCGCGAGATGACACCGTTTGTTCTGGCTTCCGCAACTCACTTCCGCGTGCCGCCGCCGCCAGCGCTGGACAGCATGCAGTATCAGCGCGGTTTGAGCGAAGTGGTTGAGCTGGGTGGCAAAGAAACGCAGACCAACGAAGAGAACGTCTTCATCGCTAAGCTTCATGCAGGGTCCGGCTCTGGTGCGTGGAACCAGATAGCACGCAAGAGCAGTGTGTCCTGTGATCTGTCCATGCTGGAAGAAGCCCGCACCCTCGCGCTTCTCAACCTGGCTTTAACAGACGCTCTGGTGGCTGGTTTCAACGCAAAATATGAGTACGCGTTGTGGCGCCCGCAGACCGCCATGGAAGCTCTGGGCAAGAGCTACAAGCATCCAACTCTAAAGACCAACATGGAGTGGAGCTCACTGGTGCCTGCACCGATGCATCCTGAATATCCATGCCAGCACTGCACCAGTGGCAGCGCGGCTCAGGAGGTTCTGGAATCCGTCTTTGGCGATGGCCAAATGGCCTTCACCTTCAACGGCAAGGGTGGCCTTTCCAAGGATTATGTCAGCTTCCAGCAGTTTGCAGAGGAAGAGTCAGAGTCCCGCGTTCTGGGTGGTGTTCACTACCGTCGCTCCAACGCTGTTGGCGACATGCTCGGTTATCAGATCGGCTCCTATGTGGCTGAAACGGCTCTGCAACCGCTGAAACCAATCAACACAACAAACAAATGTGCAAGCAGCCGCTAAGTCAGCTCCTCCTGACTTAGCTTGCACTCGCAGGCCGCACTCCAATCCCCTCGCGGCCTGCTTTTTTTTCACCCCAGAAAAGGGAGCACATGCAAGCGCCACTTCCGGCAAAGCACCCGCAGATCTAAAGGAACAGGTACTATGGAAAATCGAACAGGTTTAGCACTCCGCATTCTCTTTGTTGGCATTGGCGCCACGCTCTTCATGGATATCTGGGCCGTTGCAGCAGATAGTCTTTTTGGCATTCCGCAGAGCAATTTCTCGGTCGTGGGCCGCTGGATGGGGCATATGCTGGATGGGCAGTTCACGCACGAAAGTATCCGCCGGGCCGCTCCCATTGCGGGAGAAAGCGCCATTGGCTGGACAGCGCATTACATCATCGGCGTCATTTTCGTGGCCGCGTTTGTGATGATCTTCGGAACACGCCAGTTACAGAAACCCTCTTTAATCCTGACCATTCTGTTTGGCGTTGCCATGATTGTGTTTCCGTTTTTCGTCATGCAACCAGCGTTGGGCGCGGGCATCATGGCCTCCAACCGGCCAAACCCGGACTTCGCCCGCCTGAAGAGCCTGATGACGCATTTCTCTTTCGGATTGGGAATGTACGTGGCGTTTTGGATTCAAACCAAGGTTTTCAAACCAGTTGAGACCCCTGTTTCCTCTGCATCCTGATAGTTTCAGGATCACGAGAAAGCCCGCCGTTCTTCGGAGCGGCGGGCTTTTTGTTGGTCACATACAGCTCTTAACTGAGCTCAAGTTCTCTACGCACCTGATACTGCGGCAGGTGCTTTTTGATCTGCTCTACCACCACCTCAGGATCAGGTAGTGATTGGTGGCCGTGGATCTTGCCCATATGCGGATCAAAATTCTCGCGCCATACCGGATCACACACCTCATAGCCATCCTCACGGATCTGAGCCACGTTGCGTTTCACAGAGGCCTTCTTCCACATTGGACCGCCCATCACCGGGAAGAACAGCACAGGGAACTCCGCTGCCAGAATGACTGTGGTCAGGCGGTTCAGGGAAGAACCATGCGCCACGGCAGAGAGCGTGTTCGCAGTGGCTGGCATGACGGCGAGTATGTCATGTTCCGCTGCAATACGGCCTGGCTTGTCTGTCGCCCAGTCCTTCGGATCATCACCGCAAATCATCCGATCCACAAACAGCGCGATGCTGTCCATGTTCACAAAGTTGATGGCATTGGGGGTGAACATGGCGGTGAGCGTGCAATCAATCGAATTCTTGATTTCGCGCAGATAGTTGGGCAGCAGTGTTGCATCCAGAGATGCGCTGGCGCCGATCAAAATACGGGCCTTGTCGGGGGTCTCATTGGTGACCATGGAAATATCCTCTCTGTAGAAATTCATTTCAAAATGATGGAGGTCCCGCGCGATTGGCGTCATTGCGGAGTCTGCTGAACCCTAGGGGAGGTTGTTGTACAGCTCAGCCAGCTCATCGCGCGGTGTCTTTTTCTGGGGTCAGATGACCTCAAATCAGGCCGGATATTCCAATTGTTTCTTTGAATTGCTCTCCTCAGGTTTCTTGAGGACGTGCCCTCAGCAACTCTGATACCCAGCCTCAGAACTTCCGATGTGCAATGAAAATGTAGTGCTGGCACAGTTCCGCTCAGCAAGAGCCGCGAGGCTGCTGGATCTGGAGGGTTTGATGTCGAAAGCGGAAGTCAAAACCATTTGCATAGCAGGCGCCAGCGGGTTGGCCGGGGCCTATATGGTCAAAGAAGCCCTTGCTCGCGGCTACCGCGTCAACGGCACCCTGCGCGACATTTCCCAACTCGATAAAGTCAGCGGTTTGATGCGTTTGCCCGGTGCAGCAGAGCGACTTCACCTGTTTTCGGCAGATAACTCAGTGTCTGAGAGCTTCGATGCGCCCTTAACGCAGGCTGACGCCGTGTTCATCACCTGCATTCCAACGCTCAAACATGGAGCCGATGGAACACCTGCTGCCGAGCTGGATCGCGATCGCGGCATGAGCGAAATCATCCGCCCTGCAGAACAAGCCTGCCTGAACATTCTGAGAGCCGCGCAGAGACAAGGTGCAAAGACCGCTGTTCTTTGCTCCAGCACCGCTTCTGCAGAGCCAGCCACACCATCCTTTGAAAAACACGAGGACAGAGACATTTCTGACGCTGAGATGCAGATCCAGCAAAGGAAATATGCTCAGGCCCAAAAGATCGTGATGGAGGCAACCGCAGAAGCCTTCACCGAAGAGCATGGCATGCGGCTCTGCACGTTTTTGCCAAGCATGATGGTCGGTGCTCCGCTCCTGCCATCCCACCTGAAAGGCCATGTTCTCAGTTTTCTTGCAAAACTGCGTCACGGCAAAACTGGTTGGCACAGCACAGTTCCAGCAGGCTCTATGTCGCTGACCTCACCAGATAATCTGGCGAAGATGTCCTTGGCTGCACTGGAGAATCCAAAGGCCGCAGGCCGATACTTTGCACTCAGCGGAAGCTGGAGCTGGGCACGGATTTATCAAGAGATTGCGGAGTACGTGCCGCTGGAGGCACTCCCTGCTCCGCTAGGCAAAGACCCGGAACCACCGACACGCTTTGACTTCAGCAAGCGTGACAGCCTTGGGGTTCCGATGCGGGGCATTCAGCAGATGTTCGCAGAGTTTTATGAGGCCTATGAGCACGTCAGGCTCGCGCCGCAAGCCTGATCTTTCTTACTTCAACGGGATGCGTGCTTTCTGCACGCTATTGCGCCAAACAAACTTGGCAGGCAGTTTCACCGTCTCAGTCTCCGGCTGCTCTGTGGTGCACCATTCCAGACACTTCTCGATGATCTGATCCGTTGGCTGCGCGAAGGTGGTCAGGTCATAGCCTTCCCACTCTGCCTGCGCGATATCATCAAAGCCAATGACAGAAAGATCGTCTGGTGTGCGCAGGCCAAAGCGTTGGCGTGCAGCATCAATCACACCGCAGGCAATCAGGTCAGTTGTACAGAAAATGCCATCTGGGCGGTCTTCCCTATCCAGCAGTGCAGTGCCCAGTTCCAGACCGGCCTGATAGGACGTGAGGCCGCCCACTTCGCTCAGAACCTCAACCCCTGCTTCGTCAGCGGCATCCACAAAGCCTTTCTGGCGTTCAAGGATGCTCCAGGTGGCATTTGCGGAGTTAGCAAGGGCGATTCGCTTGCATCCTGCACGCAAAAGAGCCTTCAGCGCAGTCTTGCCAGCCGCCCTGTTATCCGGCCCAATCTGCAGAGAACCAGGAAAGTCTTCCTCACGGTTGATCAGTACCAGCTTCATGCCATTGCTAAAACATGTGTCGGCTAAGGAAGGGTCCGGTGCACCAGACAAAATAATCGCTGCTTCTGTGCGAAAACTGATTGCTTGCAGCAAAGCATCCTTCACACGCTCCTCATATCCACTGGTGTTGATAAGCATTGTTACCTTACCAGCGGCCTGTAGCTTGTCAGAAAGTTCAGCGATCATCGCAGAGCGGTGCGGCGTATCAATCTCGGCTGCGATGAGCGCCACGATGCCACTCTCCGAGCGGTTGAGGCTGCTTGCGAGGCGGTTTACGCGGTACCCTAGTATTTCTGCGGATTTCAATACCTTAGCGCGTGTAGCGGCGGAAACACTGGCCCCCGGAGTGAAGGTTCTGGACACTGAAACACGGGAGACACCTGCGTGGCGCGCCACGTCCTCAGCCCTGACCTGCTGCTTTCTTGAAGACACTTTTTCCGACATCAAATTTCGCTGATTTTTGTACACGGTTGCATCTCCATATCAGGAAATATCCATAAAATAAATTAGTCTTTCTTGGAATAAAGTTGACATTGCAAAAATTTAGCCGACTATATTATGTACACGTGTACACAACGTGTTTGGGAGGAGTTATTATGAAATCCATTAAGACAGCTTTGTTGGGTGCAACCCTTATTGTGGGTGCAGGTGCAAGCGCAGCTTCAGCAGATGAACTGAGCATGATCTGCTCTGCTGACAACGCACTTTGTGAAAAGCTCGCAGCAAAGTTTGAAGAAAAGACAGGTACTGACGTCAGCATGATCCGTCTTTCTTCAGGTGAAGCTTATGCAAAGATCCGTGCAGAAGCTCGCAATCCGCAGACGGACGTATGGTGGGGTGGTACCGGTGATCCGCATCTGCAGGCAGCAAACGATCAGCTCTCAGTGGCTTACAAGTCGCCAATGCTTGAAGAACTTCTTCCATGGGCTGTTGCTCAGGCAGAAACTTCCGGCTACCGCACAGTAGGCGTGTACTCCGGCGCACTTGGCTGGGGTTACAACAAAGAGATCCTCGCGAAAAAGGGCATTGAAGGTCCTAAGTGCTGGTCCGACCTGCTCAACCCTGCTCTGAAGGGTGAGATCTCTATCGCAGATCCTAACTCTTCCGGCACTGCTTACACCGCGCTTGCTACTCTCGTTCAGCTGATGGGTGAAGAAGAAGCCTTTGAATACCTATTGGCTCTGGGCAAGAACGTTTCACAGTACACCAAGTCTGGCTCCGCACCTGTTAAGGCTGCAGCCCGCGGTGAAGCAGGCCTCGGCATCGTGTTCATGCACGACGCTGTAAAGCAGGCAGAAGCAGGCTTCCCAATCGAGGTTGTCGCTCCATGTGAAGGCACCGGTTACGAAATCGGCTCCATGTCTCTCATCGATGGTTCGCCAAACCCAGATGCTGCAAAAGTATTCTACGATTGGGTGCTCACCCCAGAAGCACAGAACCTGATGGCTGAAACTGGTTCCTACCAGATCCCATCCAACAAGGGTTCTACTCAGCCAGAAGCAGCTCCGAAGCTCGAAAACGTACGTCTGATCGACTACGATTTTGCTGAATACGGAAGCAGCGACCGCCGCAGAAACCTGCTGGCACGCTGGGACATGGAAGTTGGCGCTGCTGCAAACTGATTGAGATCGGGGCGGGCTGAAGCCTGCCCCGTTTCCCCAAAAAATCTGGTTCTTTCCAAATGACAAATGAAAATCGTCGGCTGGACCTCGCACTCATATGCGGCGTCCTTGGGTTGTTTATATTGCCTTGGTTCCACATTCGCAGCGGCTTTTTTGGCGGCGAATGGGTTCTGGATTTCCTGAGCAAAGAGCGCTATTGGCCGGGCTTTTTCCAGCTTTTCCTTGGAAAGCTGCAATTGCTCCCAGTGTTTGTTCTTGTTGGTGCTGCAGGTTATCTGCGCTTGAAGGCTAAGCCGGGTCGCCGTGGCAAAACCATTGCCATAATCGGTGCTCTGGGCTTGTTCTGGATGGTGCTGGAAGGTCTCTCCATCGGCCTGCGCGGCTGGAACTGGAGCGTGCTGGAGGCAATGTTTGGCCAGGTAGATGGTCAGCCTGCGTTCGGTGCCGGTGCGGTTCTTCTTGCTCTCACATTCACCACTTTCATTTCATTTGGTCTTGCTGAAAAGGGCGCTCTCAAAGGCGACGCAATCGTTCTGACTGCCGTCTCCCTTTTGATCCTGCTTGTAGCGACCTTTGTTTTCTATCCAATTCTGTCCATGTTCGCCGGCGCCTTTCAGGATTTCCGCGGCAACTTCTCGACAGATGGTGTGGCCCGCAACATCGTTGATCCGCAGATCTGGTCACTCGGCTGTCTGGCTGGCAAGTCCTGTGGCATCGCATGGCGCACACTGTTCCTTGCTCTTGCGACAGCTGCTGGTTCTACCCTGCTGGGTCTTGCCTTCGCGCTGATCGTGACACGTACGCAGATGCCATTCCGCAAAGGTCTGCGCATCCTCAGCATTCTGCCAATCATCACCCCTCCATTCGTGATTGGTCTGTCCCTGACACTGATGCTGGGCCGTACAGGTTTTGTTACTGAAGCTATTGAAGCTGCAACCGGACTTGAGCTGGGCCGCTGGATTTACGGTCTGCCAGGTATCTGGATTGCGCAGATGCTCAGCTTCACGCCAATCTCCTTCCTCGTTCTGGTTGGTGTTGTTGAAGGCATCAGCCCGTCACTGGAAGAAGCAAGTCAGACCATGCGTTCTGGCCGCTGGAGAACCTTCCGCAAAGTGTCCCTGCCGCTGATGGCTCCCGGCCTGGCAAACGCCTTCCTGATCGGCTTCATCGAGTCCATGGCTGACTTCGGTAACCCGATGGTTCTGGGCGGCAATGGCGGCGTGCTTTCAACTGAAATCTTCTTCGCGGTTGTTGGTGCGCAGAGCGATCCATCCCGCGCAGCTGTTCTGGCGATCATCCTGCTTGGCTTCACACTCTCTGCATTCTTTGCGCAGCGTATGTGGCTTGGTAAGCGTAACTTCGCGACTGTGACCGGTAAGGGTGATGGTGGCCGCTATGCGAAACTGCCAAAGCGTATCTCTATCCCAGTCGGCACAATCGTTGCCCTGTGGAGCCTGTTCACTGTTGCAGTTTACGGCTTGATCCTGTTCGGCGGCTTCGTGAAAGTCTGGGGTCTGGACCACAGCGTCACGCTGGCGCACTACATCACCGCATTCTCCATCTCGTTCGAAAACGGCTTTGCCTTCACTGGCGTTGCGTGGAACAGCTTCTGGACCACAATGTGGATCGCGCTTGCAGCAGCTCCACTGACCGCTGCAGTTGGCATCCTGTCCGCATGGCTCATCGTTCGTCAGGACTTCCCAGGCAAATCCGCCTTTGAATTCGGTCTGATGATGAGCTTCGCAATTCCGGGCACCGTGATTGGTATCAGCTACATCCTCGCGTTCAACCTGCCACCGCTGCAGATGACCGGTACAGCTCTGATCCTGATCTTCTGCTTCGTGTTCCGTAACATGCCTGTGGGTGTACGCGGCGGTGTGGCAGCGATGTCCCAGCTGGATAAGAACTTGGATGAAGCATCCCTGACTCTGGGCGCAAACAGTGCACGCACACTGAAGAAAGTGATCCTGCCGCTGCTGCGTCCAGCCATTCAGGCGGCTCTGGTTTACAGCTTCGTGCGTGCAATCACATCCATCTCTGCGGTCATTTTCCTTGTGAGCGCAAAATACAACATGGCGACGGCCTATGTGGTCGGTCTGGTTGAAAACGGCGAATACGGCGTGGCGATTGCCTACAGCTCCGTCCTCATCTTCGTGATGGTCACCGTCATTCTCATCTTCCAGCTGCTGGTTGGTGAAAGAAAACTCCGTCGTCCAGAAACTACTCAAAAATCTCCTGCTCAGGGTAAACTGAAGGAAGCCGCAGCATGACACATGCAAAATTTGGTCAGGTCCGCTTCGAAAATGTCGGCAAAAACTACGGCGACTTTACTGCAATCCCGGATCTCAATCTGGTTATTGAACCGGGCCAGCTGGTAACCCTTCTGGGGCCATCCGGATGTGGCAAGACAACAACCCTGCGCATGATTGCAGGGTTGGAGACCCCAACATCTGGTCGCATCATGATTGGGGGGGATGACGTTACCCGTCTTCCACCAAACCAGCGTGACGTTTCCATGGTGTTCCAGTCCTACGCTCTGTTCCCGCACATGACTGTGCTGGAGAACGTGAAGTACGGTCTGGAGTCCAGTGGCTTCAAAGATGCAGAAGAGATGGCTCTGAAAGGGCTGGACCTTGTAGGCCTCCGGGAAAAGGCACCGCGTCTTCCTTCCGAGCTTTCCGGTGGTCAGCAGCAGCGTGTAGCTGTGGCGCGCGCACTCGTTCTGGAGCCACAGGTTCTGCTGCTCGATGAGCCACTGTCCAACCTGGACGCCCGCCTGCGCCGTCTGGTACGTACCGAGATCCGTGAAATCCAGCAGCGCCTTGATTTCACAGCCGTTTACGTAACCCACGACCAGGAAGAAGCGCTTGCTGTTTCCGACCGTATCGTGGTTATGCGCGACGGCATCATCGAGCAGGACGGTACGCCTTACGAGCTCTACGAAAGCCCAGCTTCTGAGTTCATCGCGGACTTTATTGGTGAAGCGAACATTCTCGATTGTGACATCAGCGCTGTGAATGCAGACACCGCGAATGTTGTTGTTGGTGGCAAAGGCTTTGACCTGCGCAGTCGGAACCATAGCGTTGGTAAGGGTAAGCTGGCAGCGCGGGCGAACTCCATTAAGCTGAGCAAAGACGTGAACGGCGGTCTGACCGGCAAGATCAAGAGCGCGGCTTATCTGGGGGATCACTTCCAGTACGAAGTGCTCAGCGATCTCGGCCAGCTGTTCGTGATTGACAACAACACCGATGAACTGCTCGGCAACGGAACCTCTGTTGGCATCGATTTTGATGCACGCGGTCTTGCACTGATTGGCGGTAAGTAATGTTGACAGATGCCGTTCTAGACCAAGCTGCAGAGCTGAAAAAACGCTTCAACGCAGCCCAGAAAATGGCTGATGAAGCGTCTGTGCTCGCGCTTGAGCACTTCGCCAATCGTGGTGATCTGAACATCGACACGAAGCGGCATCCTCAGGATGTCGTTTCAGAAGCTGACAAGGCTGTGGAGCAGAAAATCCGCGTTCTGATCGCCGAGCATTTTCCTGAGGATGCATTGCTCGGTGAGGAATTCGGCTTCGTAGAAGGAACAACCGGCTACACCTGGGTCATCGATCCAATTGACGGAACTGCTCCTTTTCTCAATGGCTTACCGGGGTGGTGCGTATGCATCGCCGTCATGGACAAAGACGGTGCCGCCATCGGCATTATCGATGTTCCGGTCCTCAAGGAGCGCTTTGCGGCCATGCGCGGCAAAGGCACCACTCTCAACGGTTCCCCTGTACGGGTGACCGATCGATTTAACCTGCAGACTGGCATGCTGGGCGTGGGCGCGAATGATCGCGTGGCACCTGCGCAGGTCGGTAAAATGTTCGAAGACCTTATGTCCGCAGGCGTGAGCTACACTCGTTATGGCTCCGGTGCATTAATGTTGGCATGGGTCGCTGCGGGGCGCTTGGTTGGCTACGTTGAGCCGCGCATGTCTGCCTGGGACTGCATGGCTGCATACTGCCTTATCGAAGAAGCTGGCGGAAAAATTCTCCCATTTCCGGTCGCTGAGAACCCAAGCGCCCCGTATCCTGTTTTGGGCGCTGCCCCACAGGTTTTTGATGAGGTTCTGGACCTCACCAATCTAACTCAGTTCGCCTAATCTCCCGAGTAGTCAATGAGTTAGCAAAACTTGCAGGCGCTGTTCACCCAGAGCAGCGCCTGTTTTTTATTGTGCTCAGATGAACAGCAGCACCCCGCCGCCGCCAATCAGCCCACCGCGAATAAGTGGCGAAAACGGTGCGATAACGCCATAGGAAATCGCAGAGAGCGCAAGCCCCACTTTCACCGTTGCCAGCAGCGACCAGGCTGGTGAGCTCACCAGAGTGATCAGCGTCGGATTTGCTATCATTCCCAATGGTATAAGATAGAGGCCGATCCCCAGCGCCATGGCGAACAACGCCACCTTCAGCCAGTTCTCATTGACCATGCCAGCGGCGATAAACACCGCCCCGCAGACTGGAGGGGTGATGGTGGATAAAAGCGCAAACCAGAACACGAACAAGTGCGCCTGAAGCGGCTCCAGCCCGATATCAATCAGCGCTGGACCAGCAACGGAAACGCAGATCACATAGGCCGCTGTTGTTGGCACTTCCATGCCTAATACCATGCAAGCCAGTGCTGTCAGCAGCAGTGCGGGCCACAACATGCCGCCGGAGCCGGAGAGGATAAGTGAGGTGATCTTCACCCCAAGTCCCGTCACGCCCAGTGTGCCGATGATGATGGAGCGCAGAGGATAATCGAGGCGATCATCGCCACCTGCTTGCCGGAGTTCATCAGCGCCTGCTCATAGCGCGCACCGATTTTCCGCAGATCCAGCTTGAAGTTCTTGTCGATCAGCAGCAGCGCCACAGCCACCATAATGGACAGGCACGCCGCATACTGAGGGGTATAACCCAGCACGAACATGGCCCAGAGCAGCACCGTAAATGGCACGAGGAAGAACAGCGACGTGATGATAACCGAGCGCGTATCCGGCTGATCTTCTGGCGCTAATCCCTTCAGGTCGTAGCGCCGGGCAAAGGCATTAATCCCCATCCAGACCGCGAAGAAGTACAGGAATGCGGGCAAAATCGCAGCAGCCATAATGCCGGTGTACGGCACGCCGGTCAGCTCCACCATGACAAACGCCCCTGCCCCCATCAGCGGCGGCATGATTTGTCCCCCTGAGGAAGCAACAGCTTCCACGGCGGCGGCAAGTGCGCGCGGATAACCCAGCTTGGTCATAGCGGGCAATGTGATTGCACCGGTAGAGGCCACGTTGGCAGACGCAGAGCCGGAGATGGACCCGAACAAAGCCGATGAAATCACTGAAACTTTTGCCGTTCCGCCTTTCAGCTTGCCAGCAGCCGCAGCGGCCACATTCATGAATCCAGCGCCTGCTTCACCGGCATTGAGGAACGCGCCGAAGATCACGAAGATGGCGACAACACCAACAGATACTCCCGTCAGCTTGCCCCATAATCCCCCTTCGGCGATGGTCATGGTGCCGAGGAAACTTTCCAGCGGAACGCCAGCGTAGCCAAACTCACCGGGGATATGTTGCCCAAACATGCCATAGGCCAGCGCGATCAAAGCCACCAGCGGCAGCGGCCAACCGATGGCTCGTCGCGCCATTTCCAGCACCGTGATCAGCAGGCCGAGGGCCAGATAAACCTGAAAGTCATCAATAAGATAGCCATACTGATCGCCAAGGGCAGAGTGGTTCCACGCAATCCAGCCAGCGGCGAACACACCGAAGGCCGTGAGCACATAACCCGTCACCTTCTCGAGGGGATTACGTGCCATCAGGATCAGCGCCCATGGCAGAGCCAAGGCCATATGCAAAGGACGGCTGACCAGATTGGGAACCAGACCGGAGAAGATCAGCCCCAGATGAAACAGCACGGTGGCCAGACCGAGCACCAGCCAGATGGAACGGTGAATTCTATTCAACGAAATAACCTAGAAAGAGAAAGGCCCGAAGTGTACTCCGGGCCTGAATGTTTGATGAAATGAATGCGCTTAGCGCTGCGCGTCGGTGATGGTGTAACCAACTTCATCGTAGAACTTCAACGCGCCCGGATGGATCTTGCCGCTGATGTTGCTCAGCAGATCCTTGTCCACGCCGTTCCACCATGCTGCGCCCTTGCCCATTTTTGCTTTCTGATCCCAGAAGCTCTTGGTCAGCGCGTAGGCGGTATCATCATCCATCTGCGTTGTAGTGTAAGCCACCACTGGCAGAGAGGTTGTTGTGATGTCAGCATCCTGACCAGCATAAGTGCCAGCCGGGATCACCAGTTTGGTGCGCTTGGTTTGAGCGATCTGATCATCTGAAAGCGACAGAACATTCACGCCGGTACCCGCAGCCGCTTCAATCACGTTTGGTGCCGGGTAAGACCCTGCAGTCACGAAGCCATCAATCTGGCCGTTTTTCAGCGCAGGCACAGCGTTGGAAAGTTCCACGTCTGCCAGTTCCACCTGACCTTCAAGACCAAACAGTTTCAGGTACTTAGCGCCTTCTTTCGCACCAAAGGAGCCTTTACCGATGAGGATCTTCTTACCCTTCATGTCAGCAAAGCTCTCAATACCACTGTCTTCGCCAACCACGAAGTGCATGGTCAGAGACGGGATTGGGAACAGCGCACGGATTTCACCCAACTTTGGATTGGCGCGCTTTTCAAACATTGCCTTGCCGCCCTTGGCGAGCTTAACCAGCACTGGCGGAGTGGTGAAAACGTAGTTGCCAGGACGAACGGCAGCTTCCATCACGTTCTGAACAGAACCCTGACTTTCTTCAACAGTGACGATGATATCCCCGTTAGAAGCTTCCTTCATCGCTTCGGCAATCTGAACCGCCATCTGGTAATAAGAGGATGAGGTTTTTGCTGACTTATAAGTAACACGGGTTTCTGCCTGAGCACTGAATGAAAACGCGACAAGTGCTGCAGCAGCCACGCAGGAATGTAATAGTTTCATGGATCATCCTCTGGAACGACAAATGCTTAAAATTGCTGAGAGATTTTATCGAGTATATGAGGTCTTTCAAGTAGGGGGATCAGCTTACCATCGCTCTGAGACGGAAATTTTCTCATGAATGCATGACAGAACGAACAGCTTGCGCGATTTTGCGCAGTTTTGCGTTTTTTACGCGAAATCTGCGTTCCTACGTTAAATGACAGGGCAATCATATCAGGAGACCGTTTCTGTCCAAAGTCTCCTGAAACGCATCCTTCGGCAACAGACGAAAGTGCTCTCCGGTCATGTCAGCGGATAAAATCCGGTCTGCCCGAAATGTCCGCGGCCCGTTCCTCAGATGGTCAAATGCGATCACATACCAAACCGGATAGTTGAGCATCAGGTAGTGCGGTTCGATGGTACGTTTGGATTCTGCCAGATCTTCACGCTGGTACTTGATGACCAAACTACCCTGATCAATGAACGCCTGATGCAGTGCTTGCACGACACGCTTGGGCGGCGGGTTGATCGTCCGCTGCACATAGGTGGAGGCTGTGGAGCCTATCAGGATACGCGCCTTCAGCCGGTTCACCTTATGCCGCTTTTCCGGTGAGAACGACGCCACCAGCTGCCGCCGAACAGAACCGAGGCTCGCCAGAAACATGGGCGAGTCCATCTGCTCTGCCACCGCGATGCTGATCAGCAGATCCACCGCCTCCGGGTAAGCCAGATTCATCCGGCCAACGCCCCAGTTGCGGTCCAGACGAACGCCGCCCCCACGACCGCGATCCGCATCAATGGGCAAACCCTGCTCCCGCATCAGCTGAAGATCTCGGGTGATCGTCCGTTCGCTAACCCCATGCTGAAGCGCCAGATCTTTGACCGTGCAAAGCTCCTCTTGCTTAAGCTGAACAGCCAGCAACTCCATCCGTCTTAATCTGCCATTTGAATTTGTACCTGCCATCGAAAAAATAGGACATTAAATGTCCTATTTGTCAATAAAGTCGAGGTGACCTGAGTACAACACATAGGAAACACACGATGAAAATTGGTTATTTCACAGTAGGCACCAACGACCGCGCCGCCTCAACAAAGTTCTATGACTCCCTCTTTGAGCAAGCTGGACCAAAGCGCATTGCCGAGACAGACAGGCTGACCTATTGGCAGAACGAGGAGTTCGCTTTTGCGACTGCTCTGCCCATTGACGGCAAGCCCGCGACAAACGGAAACGGCACCATGGTCGGCTTTGGGGTAGGCTCTACCGATGAAGTCAAACGGCTCCACAAACTGGCCATTGAGCTGGGCGGAAGTGATGAAGGCGAACCAAACCAGCGCGGCCCTTACTTCTCCGCTTATGTGAGAGATCTGGACAGAAACAAACTCATCTTCTTTACCGAAGCATTTAGCTGAATCCAGCTCTCCTAAGCGAGTAAATTCAATGACTTAGTCCTCATCAAGCTGACCCTTGATGGACAGATCACAGAGACCTTCTATGAAGTCTCCGATGGATCAGAACATCCGGTCGAAGTTTGGGCCTCGTCGGACCAAACAGAAACGGTCTAACCAAACCACCGCCTCCATGAGAAAGCAGAGTGCCTGATCATGGAGCGCGTGGCTTCAACGCTATCGCAGCACGCGCTCCACGGCACACCCAGCCGCCAGCACCAGCTCATCCTGCGCAGCAGCCCCGCAAATGGAGATGCTGTGAGATGGCTTTTCCAAATCAACCGGCAGAGCCAGGGATGGCATGTTGAGGAACGCGGTGATCATAGTCAGCCGCAAGGCCAGCGCATTCGCTTCCTGAAACGCCTCAACGCTCTCTTCCACTTCAGAGATCAGAGGCGGCACATCTGGCACTGTCGGCATCAATAGCAGGTCACCTTTCAACTGCACTTCAATCTCGGACTGAAGCACCGCCCGCTGCCGGCGCAAATACGCCAGCTTCTTCGGCGTCATAGGCAAGGCTCGCTCCAGACGGGCTTTGATCTGCGGATCGATCTTGTCCTTGCTCACGTCTACATACTGCGCAATTTGCTCCCGCGCTTCCACGCTCACCAGCGTTCCATGCTCCGCAAACAGCAAATGTGCTTTCAGAATTGGCCGCAAATCTCTCCGCACAATCTGGATGCCAGCCGCTGAAAGCGTATCAATACTATGCTCAAACATCTCCATGATCTCAGCGGAGATGCCCAGATCATCCAGATCCGGCACAACAAGGCGAAATGCACGATCTTCTGCCGTCGTATCATGAGTGGAATGCTTGCCGCACATCACCGCATCCAAAGCGCAGATGCCCTCAACGGTTCGCGCCATGGGTCCAAGCACATCAAGGCTTGCCCCAAGCGGCACAACACCGTCCATGGGATAGCGCCCCATAGTCGCCCGATACCCGCAGATGCCTTGAAAGGCGGCAGGCACACGCGTTGAACCAGAGGTATCACTGCCAATCGCCAGATCACAAACACCATTGGAAATCGCCGCCGCACTGCCCGAAGATGACCCACCCGGCACCCGCGCGCGGTCCAACCCATTGGGCGCATTACCATAATGCGGATTAAGGCCAATACCAGTATAGGCGAACTCAGCCAGGTTCGCAGGGCCAATGGGGATGCCGCCCGCCTCAATCACCCGCTGCACCACCAGCGCATGCTCATCCTCAACTTCAGTAGAATACGCCACCGATCCGGCCGTCGTCTCCCGCCCTTTCAGCGCGATATTCCCTTTGATCGCAACCAGTTCTCCATCAATTGCGCTCAGTTTCTCACCAGAAGCCCGCCGCACCTGCGCCGCCACAACCAGTTCCTCAACCAGTTCCCGGTTCAGCCCAATAAAAACCCCGCGAAGTTCCTCCCCCTCAAGCCTCTCCCAAAGCCCTTCAACATCATCCACCACCATTCCAACACCCCTCCATCAACTCTCACCACGCATACTAAAGCCGAGTTTTTCAACCTGTCAAAGCTGGAAACTAAGAGAGCAACATGCTCGTTTTAAGACACCTCAACGTTCCACACGCACGAAAAAAGGCCTCTCGTGGTGAGAGGCCTTTTGTGGTTGGGCTTCCATGATGTCAGGACGGTGGGACATCTGGGAGGGACGGTAATCTCCCTTATGGATTTACAACCACATAAACTGTTTTGCCGTCTTCGGTGATGGCCTGATAATACGTGCCGCCGCAGTTGTAGTAGCCGTTATATGGGGTACAGCCTGCGATGTTGTGGCGGCGGTTAACCCGGCGGGATGTGCGGCGTGCTGTCCGGCGAGCGGCGTTTTGTGAGGCCGTCTGGGCATTGGCTTCGCTCACTTTGAAGGAGATTGGTGAGATGGACTTGGTGCCCGGCTGAGACGGTCTTGGGTTATAGTCAACTGTGTAACCAACGGAGAGGGCGACTGCTGCGATTGTCAGGGCTTTAACGTTCATTTTTCTTCTTCTTTTTGTTTGGGTGGTCCCGAGAGGCTCTCTGCGCTTTGGGATTCTCTGCAAAGAACCTCTCGTATGGGACCGTGGGTTTTGATGAAGAGAACGGGTTACTCAGATTGCCAGTTAGGCTGCTCTCTTCTGTGATACTCCCGAGCGGAACCAGTCCGGATCCATGTCTGCTTGATCGGTTTGCTTTCCGTCTTCGGGAGAAACTTGATTGTTTTGACTTTGTTAGCTCGCTTGCTCTTAGTGAGCAGATCCTGCCAGACCAATTCCCATCGCCAGCCCAAGCCATGCTTTAACGCGCAGGCCGACTGCTTGATAACGCCGAGGGCTGAGATCACGTGGGATGTAAAACCGCCTGCCATGTCACCTTTCAGGTCTGTTGTGTAGGCTTGCACAATGCATCCGCTGCCAGGAACCAGATACTTCTGGTGTTCGGGGTAAACCAGATCGAGGTGAGCGACGACCTGACCACGTTTTGCGCGTTCTCCCGGTTCCATCAGTCTTCCAGACGGAGCCATCTGACCAGCGGAGATTGACTTCTGGATCCGTGTGATCCGGGCTGGCAGAACTGTGTGGTACATTGCGATGTTGAAGTTGCTCTCACAAGCGATCTCAGCTGCCATGCCTTCGTAAAGTTCGGTTCGGGACACTTGGGAGAAACCTGCAACCACTCTGGAGCCTTCCTTCTGGGTCCGGTCCGGGATGATCACCATCGCCGGGGCCATCGCGGCCTGAGCAGCTCGTGCTCCAACATGCAGGGTAACTTGCTCAACCACACCATCTACCAGACTGTAAACTCGTGTCTTTTTCAGTTCGATTTCAGCCTGCTCAAGAGTAGCTTTTGCGCTTGCCAGCTGGGATGGAAGAGTGGAGTACGCCTGTACTTTTGCCGCTTCCAGTTTTGCCTTTGCTGCTTTCACATCAGCCACGCTGGTGTCTCGCTGAGA
This sequence comes from Pseudovibrio denitrificans JCM 12308, assembly GCF_001310815.1. Taxonomy (GTDB): domain Bacteria; phylum Pseudomonadota; class Alphaproteobacteria; order Rhizobiales; family Stappiaceae; genus Pseudovibrio; species Pseudovibrio denitrificans. The sequence continues at coordinate 20,014 of NZ_BAZK01000009.1, read as the reverse complement.
GATGGCACGTTCCAATCGGGCACGCTGGAAGGCTGCAGAATTTTTCATCTTAAGCTCTTCATGATCAGCCAGTGTCATTTCAGCCTGATTGAGGCCAGTTTTGGCGGCATCCAAGGCAGCATCTGCTGTTTCCACTTCCAAATGCGCTGCTTTGATGGCGCTTTTGATCTCGTCAATCTTGCGGTTGGCGTGATCAACCTTGGCCTGTTCCATCGCACTTTCCGTGCTGAACAAAGGGTCGCCAACTTTGACACGATCACCACCGGTTACGAAGACTTCGGTGACTGTTCCGCCGTTTTCAGCAACAACCGGAACTGTTTTGAAGGGCACGATGCCTGTGAACGACTTTGGGTAGTAGTAGAACACCGCAAAGAAGACAGCGAGAGCATGAACACCCATAAAACCAAGGCATAATGCACGTTGTACAGGGTGACCGGGATCCCCTTCCAACGCAGGTACCAGACCCGCAGGACGAAGGGAAAAGAAGTAACGAGAAGCTCAATCATTTTTCCGCCTCCTGCATCTTCGGGTTCCACCACAGCATGAAATCACGTGCGATTGCTGTGAGGATCAGCGCAGTCGGAAGCAAAATGCTGAAGTGAGACAAAGCTGGCATCACTTCATAAGCAAGGGCCACGGTCAGCATCACCGGCACTGTGGTGCGAAGCGGTGTTCCCTTTGCTTTGTGTTCCGCATAGCGGTCAAAGCGGGAATAAAGATGCACGACCAAAAGAAAGGCCAGAAAGAAAACAACAATGCTGACAATGGAGTAACTGTCAGACTGTCCTGGTGGAACCCACCAGCGTGGTTCACCACCTGCCGCTGAGGCTCAGTGGTGAATGCGCCCATTACCATGACGCTTGAAAGGATGATCGACTTCACGGTGAATGTCCTTTGCTTCGTTTAGAAAGCTACCGTCCTAGGCAGCACCGTTTGTTGATGTTCGTAAATTAACGTATGAGCAAAGGACGTTCTTTAGAGTTCTGGTCATCGGTTTTTGATTTCTGGACATTTGAGAGGCTAATCGACGCAAAGAACGTTGAAGCGCCCCTCTCAAACAGAGTGGAAGTCGCCATGACACGCATCAGCGCCTATCGATTGCGCCATGCAGCTCAGGTTTATGGGCGCGAACCCGCCGCCGCTTTGGGCTTTGATAAAATCCTGGAAGCTGTCGGCGTTGCACCCGACGTTTTGGCGGACGCCAATGGACGGGTCGATCTGCAGCGCGAAGCTGCGGCACTGGAAACAGCCTGCGATGCCTTGCAAGACCCAACCTTCGCCGCCCGCGCTGGTCTGGCTTCTCCGGGGGCGAAGACATTACTGGCATATCTGGCGCAGGCCAGTGACAATGTGGGGCAAGTGTTCCGGTTCGCGCAGCGCTTCTATGCGCTGGAAGATCCTGACCTGAGTTTTGAACTGGATGGCGATGAACATCACCCGACCATATGTCTGAAGAGCGACATTATCGGCGCCCATCAGTTTCCAAGGCACCGGGAGTTTCTGGTGTTCGGCCTGCTCAAACGCACGGAACAGATTGCTGGTCCCGGTTTCGGCAGATGTCTGTGCTGCTGGAGTGTGATGACACCGACCACTGCGCCACACTGGCAGAACTGGCCGGATGCGAAGTCTCTTCAGCACAAAAGGCCAGCGGCATTCAGTTGCCAGAGGATGGTTTCGACTTTCCGATAGCCACTTCAGATGCCGCTTTGCGCGATCACCTTCTCAAACATGGCGAGGAACGGCTCAGCCAGATGCCGAAGAGCCGAACCGGTATGTCTGCCAAAGTGATCGAGCTCGTCCGCTCCCGTTTGCCCGGTAACTTGCCAAGTGGGGATGAGGTGGCCGAAGAACTGTGCGTGACCCGCAGAACACTAACACGCAAGCTTTCTGAGGAAGGCACCAACTTCAAGTCACTGGTTGAAACAGCGCGCTGTGATCTGGCCAAGCGCCTGTTACTTGGAACCGACAGCATCGCTCAAGTCGCCTTCCTCCTCGACTTCGCCGATCAAGCCGCCTTCTCCGTCGCCTTCAAACGCTGGACCGGCGCAACCCCCGCGGTGTTTCGGAAGTCCAAACTTTAGGCATCGTCTCTGTTGGCAAGTAAGTCAGAGTTGCTCAGTAGGTCCATGAAGCTGCGGACGTTGAGGGAGAGGTGTTTGCTGCTGGGGTAGATGGCGTAAAGGCCTGGGTTGGGGTGGCGTAGTTGGGCAGGATGTGTTGCAGCTCTCCAGTTTCCAGCGCGGTTTCAACTGCCTTGCCGGGCAGAAGGGCGACGCCGATGCCCAGTGTTGCAGCGCTGGCAGCCATGGAGATGCTTTGAGCGGCTAGCCTTGGCTTATGTCGGGCGATGTGTTCTCTCCCTTTTTTGTCCACCAGCCGCCAGGAGCTCTGGCTCAACGTTGAGCCATGCACAATAGAGGGATACTCCACCAGATCATCAAGGCTCTTAGGTTCTCCCAAAGCTTCCAGCAGTTTGGGACTGGCGCAGAGGATACGGTGGGTCGTGGAGAGTTTGCGGGCGATCAGGGATGAATCCTGCAGTTCTCCAAACCGAAAGGCCAGATCGATCCGCTCCTCGATCAAATCGAGAAACTCATCACTGAGCATCAGCTCCACTCGGGTTTTGGGGTAACGCGCCAGATACATGGCAATCACATCACTGAACACACCATCTGCAAAAGCAGCCGGGGCAGCTACACGTAGGATACCGGAGGGTGTTGCTGTGCTTTCATCTATCAGCTGAGTGGCCGCGGAAAGTTCATCTACTCCGCGTTTGCATCGCTCATAAAAGGAGCGCCCGATATCTGTGAGCGTCACCTTGCGCGTTGTGCGGTGAAACAGACGTACGCCGAGGCTTTCTTCCAGAATGCTGATTTTGCGGCTGATGCTGCCTTTGGGAATTCCAATAGCTGCGGCCCCGCTGGAAAAAGTACCAGCATCAGCCACAGCCACAAACGCTGCGATTGCGTTCAGATCAGCCATATCTGCTCTATCCTATTAACTCATATAGGAAACAGTAAAACGCATTTAGTGCAGATTGTGCAACAATTAGTTTCCGCCTAGCTTTTCCCTACACCGAGTTCAACACATCAACCAACCGAAGTTAGGAAATCCCATGAAACTCTATTCAGCCCCAGGCACCTGCGCCACCGCCATGCACATTGCACTTGAATGGATCGGCAAGCCTTATGACGTCGAGCACATCGATTTTGCGACCATGAAATCCGAAGATTATCTGAAGCTGAACCCATCCGGCGTGGTGCCAACACTGGTGGATGGTGATCTGGCACTGCCGGAAGGGTCTGCGATCCTGCTCTATCTGGTTGATCAGAACCCTGAGGCGGGCATCGGCCCTGTTGCTGGATCTGCAGATCGCGTTCACTTGCACCGCTGGCTGGCTTATCTCTCCGGCACGCTTCATCCGTATTTTTGGCCTGTCTTTGCGCCAATGCGCTTCACCACGGATGCCAATGGCTATGATGAGGTGACTGCAGCGGCAAAGCAGCTGGTCGACAAAGCCCTTACCCAGATTGATCAGCATCTGGAAGGCCGAGAATGGATGGTGGGTGAAGGCAAATCCGTTGCAGATGCCTTTCTTTATGCCATGGCCAGCTGGTCCTATGGTTTTGAAAAGTCCACTTCCGAATACAAGAACATCGACGCATTGGTATGCAAGCTGGCAGCAGATCCGGCGGTTCTAAAAGTTCATGCAGCACAAGGCACATCCCCAAAAGTGCCAGTTGCTGCCTGATGGCCCCATGGAGCCACTAAGCGTCTCACTGAGAGCATAAAATCGGTTTTCGGTGAGGCGCTAACAAGTCCTGAAGCGGGTCTACTGCTTCAGGGCTCAGCGAGTTTCCAAAAGCATATTGACCTCCTTTCGTAAGCTCCCACGCCTATCTGCCACCAAATCCTGAGCCCGCGAGATACCCCATGACCACGCAATCCAACCCCATGGTGGAAACACCCGTCAACACCATGTTGTTACGCATGGCAGCTCCCATCAGCTAGGCATGCTCTCCACCTTTCTCTTCCAGATAGTCGACAGTTACTTCGTCGGCATGCTGGGTTCCAACGAGCTCGCTGCACTGGCGTTTTCTTCCAGCGCCTTCTTTCTGTTTGCCTCTCTCTTTATGGGGTTTTCCGTCGGTGTATCCGCCGTCATAGCCAAAGCTGTCGGCGCCCATGAACGTGAGAAGGCCGCTACGCTGACTATGGTTTCGCTGGCTTTGGTCGCCCTTGTCTCCATATCTTTGAGCTTTGCCGGTCGGCAGTTTATTGATCCTACTTTCTCGGCACTGGGAGCCACAGTTGAGGTGCTTCCCTTGCTGGACGCTTATATGGGCACGCTCTATCTGGGGCTGCCCTTGTTGATGCTGGGTATTGTAGGCAGCGGGGCTGCACGTGCGATTGGCATCACCAAGCAGACAGAGGTGATCTTTGCCATCGCAGGCCTAATCAACCTTGTCTTCGATTACCTGCTGATTTTCGGCATTGGCCCATTTCCTGAACTGGGACTGGCAGGTGCGGCCTGGGCAACCGGGCTCTCCTTTGCCTTCATCTTTCTAGGTATGATGGTGATCCTCATCCGGCATGGGCTGATTGGCACCAACAAACTGAACGGTGCGCTTGCTGGTCTTGCTGAGATCATGAAGTTCTCCGTCTCAACCATCTTCATGCAACTGCTTGTGCCCACCACTGGTATGTTCACGACTTTTCTGCTGGCTGGGTATGGCTCAGAAGCGGTGGCAGCCTTTGGCATCGTAGGGCGCATTGAGTCACTCGCGCTGATCGGCATCTTCGCCGTTTCCATGGCGGTCACACCCTTCATCGCACAGAACTTTGGCGCGGAAGAACACGAGCGGATCGATCAGGCGATCATCTTTGCGGGCAAAGCTGCGTTTTATCTGGGCATCCTGCTCTTCGGAACCCTCGCCCTACTCGGTCCAACCATTGCAACTATCTTTTCCGATGATCCCGCCGTGATCGAGTTTGTCGGCATCTACTTTAAAATCGTTGCTGCCTCCTACAGCTTTCAGGGCCTCGTGGCGGTCACCGTCGCTATCTTCAACGGCCTGCAGATGCCACGTGTCGCGCTAAAAATCATGCTGGTCCGCACCTTCGCTTTGGTTTTCCCGCTGCTGTTCATCGGCTCCACACTCGGCCTCTGGTGGATCCTCGCAGGCCTCGCCGCCGGTAACATACTCGCCGCGATCTATGCCGCACACCTGATGCGCCAATCAGAGCGAACCTGGAACCGCCCAACAGCCAACGCCAAACCCTGGCTGGAAATGAGGCAAGATTTGAGGAAGTTGTTGGCGTTTGCGAAGGGATAAGAGCAGCAAAAAGGCCTCTCGTGGTGAGAGGCCTTTCTCTATTTACCAAGGAAACGCAACGGGTTTAGTCGTAGAGGACGGCTGCGATTTCTGGGGAGTCCATGTTGGAGGCGTCGTAGTAGTAGAAGCCGGTGTCGATGTTGGCTGGGACTTTTTCGCCTTTGGAGGCCATGTAGGCTGCCTTGACGGTCTCATAGCCGATGCCGACCGGGTTCTGGGTGATGGCGCCTGCCATCAGCCGCTGCGGACGGCGTCTTTTTGGGCGCGGCCAGAATCGTAACCAATGATCACAACGTCTTTGCTGCCCATTTCACGAACACCGTTGGCCACGCCGATCGCAGAGCCTTCGTTGGTGCCGAAGATGCCTTTGATATCCGGATTTGCGGTCAAGATCGCTTTGGTCAACTCGGTGGACTTCAGCTGATCGCCGCCGCCGTACTGAACGGTGACAACTTCAATCTCCGGATAGTTCTTCATCTGGTTGAGGAAGCCATCGCGGCGATCGATGCCGGTGCGGCTGGTCTGATCGTGTGCGACCACGGCCACTTTACCGCTCTTGCCGATCAGCTCTGCCATTTTGTCTGCAGCCAGGCTTGCTGCTGCCACGTTGTCAGTTGCAGCCAGTGCCAGCGGGATTTCACTGTCGACGCCGCTGTCAAACGCGATGATTGGAATGCCAGCGGACTGGGCCTGACGCAGCAGTGGAATAGCGGCCTGACTGTCCAGCGCGGCAAAACCGATAGCTGCCGGGTTCTTGGCCAGTGCTGCAGCCAGCATGTCGATCTGGCGATCCACCATGGCTTCGCTGTCTGGGCCTTCGAAAGTGATTTCAACGTTCAGCTCAGCGGCTGCGTTGTCAGCGCCGGCTTTCACAGCCTGCCAGAACTGGTGCTGGAAGCCCTTGGAGATCAGCGGGATGTAGACCTTATCTGCTGCCAGTGAAAGCGAGCTGGTTGCAAGCAATGTTGCTGAGGCCAATGCGCCAATCAGAGTACGTCTTGTAAACATATGTATTTCCTCCCGATAAAAATATGCAGCTGGGGCAAAGGCGCCCCAACCAATCTTATGCATGAGCTTTTTTCTTGCGGGCCATGTCCGCATAGACGGCCAGAATAATGATGCCGCCCGTTACAACCGTCTGCCATTCCTGAGCAACAGAGAGCACGCGCAGACCGTTGGTCAGCACGGCCATGATCAGAGCCCCGATCAATGTGCCCATGATGGTGCCGCGTCCTCCGGCAAGAGACGTCCCGCCAATCACCACAGCTGCAATGGCTTCCAACTCGTAACCGAGGCCAAGGGCAGGCTGTGCGGAGTTAAGGCGAGATGCGATGAGAATGCCAGCGATGCCGCAGATCCCACCTGCGAGTGCGTAGATTCCCATCTTCCAGGCATCCGTGTTGACGCCGGACAGGCGCACGGATTCCTCGTTGGATCCAAGTGCGAAGGTGTAGCGGCCCAGTACAGTTCGTCCCAGAATGTAAGAGGCTGCAATCGCAACAAGGAACAGGATCAGCACACCATTGGGGATCTGAAGACCCGGAATGATGGCGCCAATGACGGACCCACGGGAAATGAGGTCAAACCCCGGAGTGTCATTGAAGTAGATTGGGCGTGTGCCGGAAATGACGAGCGACAGGCCCTTCAGGATCAGCATCATGCCAAGCGTTGCAATGAACGGCGGCACCTTCATTTTAGCAACGAATGTGCCGGAACACAGGCCGCAGAAAGCACCCGTGGCAATGGCAGCGGCCACACCAAGCGGCAGTGGCATGCCCCAGTAGGTGAGCACCACACCGGCAATCACGGCGCAGAAGGTCATCATGGTGCCGATGGACAGATCAATGCCGCCGGTGATGATGATGAGCGTTGCGGCAATGGCCAGAACACCGTTGACCGAGGTCGCCTGCAAAATGGCGATCATGTTCGACATCTGCATGAAGTTTGGCGAGGCCAGACCAAAGCCGATGAGCAGGACAATCAGGCTGGCGAAAGCGAGCAGCTTCTGGTGCGCGCCCGAGCTCACAAAACGACCGATCAGGTTCTTTTGCGGAGTTAAGGTGGTGTCTGTCATTGTACTTCACTCACAATTTGCGCTGCCGGGTCGCGTTGTGTTGCGAGGCGCATAATGTCTTCCTGGGTTGTTGAGCTGCCGCCGGGCAGAATACCGGTCAGGCGGCCTTCGCACATCACCGCAATACGATGGCTGAGGCGCATCACTTCTGGCAGTTCGGAGGAGATGACGATGATCGCACAGCCCTGCTCTGCCAGTGAGTTCAACAACTTGTAGATTTCGGATTTCGCTCCCACATCGATGCCGCGTGTGGGTTCATCAAAGATGAGAATGTCGCAATCGCGCAGAAGCCACTTGGCGATGACCACCTTTTGCTGGTTGCCACCGGACAGGAACTGGAGCTCTTGCTTGTCGGAGGGCGTTCTGATTTCCAGCTGCTTGATGTACTTGGCCGCGGCCTCTGCCATGCCAGCCTCATTCAGCACACCAAAGCGATTGCAGAACTGGTCCATGCTGGCCATGGCCACGTTGGCGCGCACATCCATGCCGGTGGCGAGGCCGAAGTGTTTGCGATCCTCTGACAGATAACCAATGCCAACCTGCACGGCATCAGACGGGCTGTTGATCTTGCAGGTGTGACCATCCACCCGGATCTCACCCGAATCCAGCGGATCAGCGCCGAAGATGGCGCGGGCGACTTCCGTTCGGCCAGCACCCATCAGGCCTGCAAAGCCAAGGATTTCGCCTTTTTTCAGCGAGAAGCTGACATCGCGGATTTCTGTGCCACGGTTGAGCCCCTTCACTTCCAGCGCCACATCTGCGGCAGAAAGATCCGGCACCACAACGGCCTCGTCCTTCACCTCGCGGCCAACCATCATGGAGATGATCTCATTAACCGGGGTATCAGCGGCTGGAACAGTGCCCACATACTCGCCGTCCCGCATCACGGTGACGCGGTCAGAGATCTGTTTCAACTCATCCATTTTGTGGCTGATGTAGATGATGCCTACACCCTCCGCCTTCAGACGGCGGATGATGGTGAACAGTTCGGCGATTTCCTTGTCGTTGAGCGCGGCTGTCGGCTCATCCATGATCAGCACTTGCGAGCGGTAGGAGAGTGCCTTGGCGATCTCCACCATCTGCTGCTTGGCGATGGTCAGGTTGCCGACAAGCACATCCGGGCGCAGGTCCAGCGCCATGCTCTTGAAGATCTCAGCGGTCTTCTGGTTGAGGGCAGCCTCATCAAGACGTCCAAATCGCAGGCGCGGCTCACGACCGATGAAGATGTTCTGTGCCGCCGTCAGATCATTCATCAGGCTCAGTTCCTGATGGATAATGCCTATTCCGAGTTCCTGCGCTTCACGCGGCCCTTTTGGGTCAGCCGCTTTTCCGTTGATTTCGATACTGCCGCCGTCACGGGTGTAAACACCGGAAAGCACTTTCATCAAGGTGGATTTGCCTGCTCCGTTCTCTCCCATCAGGGCGTGAACTTCGCCGGCACGCAGATCAAACTGCACATTTTTAAGGGCGTGCACACCCGGAAACGTCTTTTCAATACCCGTCATTCTGACGATGGTATTCATTTATTTTCTCCCCCCAAAGCTGGCATGCACACCTCAGTGGGAACGCACAGATCCCAACTGTTGCTGCGGTATGCAGATCAGCAAAATGATATGGCCGAGACATCCGGTTGTTACCTGACTGATGACACCGCCCCTCCCCGAGCCACGCCTCAATCACCGCTGTCTCATGTCACGCGCAGTTCCATCCGAAACCGGATCCACTTGCAGAACTGCGCTTTAGCCCTGGATCACGCCCTTCTTGATGATGACGTTTCCATATTTTCGCGTGGTGCCTGTTACCACCACGCAGTACGCCTTCTTCGCCTTCTCATAGAAAGCAAAACGCTCGACAAAGGTGATTTGCGCACCTGCTGGCAAAGCGTTCTGGTAATCGTCGACCAGTCCATCCGGCAGCTGGTCGCCTTCTACAGCAGCCATCATCATGACGTTCTCCGGGTCGTATTGATCCAACTCCCAAAGAGGCATGATGGCTTGCAGAAGATCGGTTGCTTCGCACCCATCAGCGCGCAGCACCTTGTCGCAAACGGAATAGGCCGGGAAATGCGCATCGCTGAGTACCAGCTCATCTCCATGCCCCATCTCGTGCAGGATCTTTAAAAGTTCCGGGAAAATGATCGGGTTGATCCCTTTAAGCACTTGAGCCCCCACTCACAACACGCCGGCAAAGCCGGACTGACAAAGCAAACTTTCTGACGGCTGACAGGGTTGAAGAAAGCTCAGAAGTCCGCCGCAAATAAATGTACTATGAAGAAGCAGAGAGACCTTCTGCCCCCTGATTCCGGTGTTTGGCTGATGCTGTAGTGTTCCGGTAATCCCTTCGGGAGACAGCCCCCTGAATCTCTCGGAAAATGCAGCGCTGAACCATTGCTAATTCGTGTTAGCAGGTTAGCAAAGCTTTCCGTTTAATCAAGAGCATTTTTTCATTTTGCGGAATTTGAGCGCATTTTAGAAAAGCGCCCTAACGTCAGATTTACCCGAATTTTTGATTGGTCCAAAACCAGTAAGATTGGTTTCAGAGGCCCGCTTTATACTGTGCAAAGACATGCAGATCTGCGCTCTTTCTGGTCGCTTGAATGGGCCAGAGGCAGATGCAAAATGGTGCTTTGAGAACGAAAACAGATGGCAAAAGCGTATTGGGTTTCCCGCATCAACATCAAGGATCCAGAGACCTACCGGTTCTACACTGAGGCTGCGCCAAGCATACTGCGCAAATATGGCGGCACCATTCTGGCCCGCGGTGAAAAGGCCGAGCAGATGGAAGGCGAAAAGCACCACCGCCACGTGATTGCTGAGTTCGAAAGCATGGACGCTGCCATGACCTGCTACAACTCTCCCGAATACAGAGTCGCCAGAGATTTCCGGCGCGGGATTGCTGATGTGGAGACAGTGATTGTGGAAGGTCTGGACTAACTTGCTGCTGAGCTCAGACACAAAAAACGGGCTGTCTTGCGACTCGCCCTCTCGTGTTTCGCTGTTCGTTGACGGCCTGAACTAACCGAACTTTGGAGCCTTGAAGGCGGATTCAGTGAGGTGTTCCAGCAACAAACCGGATTGCTTGACGGCTTCCTCTTCATTTCCCATGGCGACGGAGCGCATGATGGCCTCGTGAAAGCGGGAGCACAGCAGGTTGTCAGATTTGTCTTTGTTGGCAAACCAGAACCGGCGTGACTGGCTCTGCACGCGGGCAAGCGAATGGTGGAAATACGGGTTGTTGGTGGCTTCCGTCACGATGCGGTGGATGTCTTGCAGGTTAGACAGCAGCGCCACCTCATCCTCATCCTTCGCGCTTTGCACGATCAGCGATCCAAGCGCCAGCATTTCCCGGCGCTGGTCGGTTGAGGCGCGCATGGCAGCGAATCTCAGGCAGATCGGTTCAATCTGCTTGCGCACTTCCAGCAGCTGCAATTGCTGCTCTGCGGTGATGGAGAGGAACTGCACGCCTTTGCGCGGATGGATCGCCAGCATCTCATCCTGCTCCAGCGCCTGAAGCGCTTCACGGACGGGCGTTCTGCCCAGATCCAGCAGGGAGGCGAGTTTGTTTTCAGAGTACAGAGCTGAAACATCAAGCTCGTTGAAAAACAGTTTCCGCTCAATTTCCGTGCGAGCAAGCTCCGCCTGCGTTTTCTCGTGAGGCACGGTTACCCCCTGTTTTAAAAGCGTTATTTCTGTGTCAGTTGTATCACAGTGTAGCACAGTGCATTCCCGTTTTGCCAGCAATCTCTTATTTTCTTTTCCTGCTATGTCAGTGAAACAGGCCTTTATCGACCCTTTGGCAATCTCCTGACATGTCAGCCCTGGACGCCTCTTACATACCGTAATCTATCAGCTGCCAGCATTGTGTCATTCTGTCACGCGAAAACTACATAGAATTCGGGCAGTTGCTGCGCTTTGCAGATTTGAGACAAACTGAAAAAGCCAAAGTAATGAGCGCTTTATCGCATTTTGATACTCTGAAACTGGCATGATTTCACTGGCATGTCAGGCGGATTCAATTGCCATATCAGCGCCGTATATTTGGCAAAAATCGTCGATTTCTAAGGGTTATTACCATTGCCACAGCCTCCTCATTTTGCTTTTAAGGTTGCTAATATGTCAGATTTGAGGATATGTTTACCCAAACAGTCCTCATGGACTCAGAACTAAAGCAAACAGCCATAAACCGTGGCATACAAGGTAAGCGCCCATGAAAAACTGGAAAGAGACTGCCCTAGCAGAAACCGCATCTCCTGTTCTTGCTGAAGCAGATGTTGTTGTTTGTGGCGGCGGACCATCTGGTGTTGCAGCGGCTGTTATGAGTGCACGCAACGGCTTGAAAACTATCCTCATCGAAAAAAACGGGTTTTGTGGAGGCGGAGCGGTCGCTGGCCTCTCAGGTACCATCTGCGGTCTGTTCCTCACCCAGGACGACATCGAAAACAAAGACGCCAAGCAAATCGTTTTCGGTTTCGCAGAAGAGTTTCGTGCTCGCCTGCAGGCAAAAGGCGGTGCAACGCCTCCACAAATCTACGGCAACACCCATGTGGTGACCTTTGATCCGCTGATCTGGCGGGAAGCCGCCGATGACCTTCTTGAAGAATCCGGCGTTCAGTGCCTCTACCACACCTACATGACCGAAGTGGTTCGTGATGGAGACGAGATCACCGCGATCCGTGTGGAATCCAAAGCAGGCAGCACCTTCCTCAAAGCAAAAGCATTCATTGATACGTCAGGAGATGCGGCGCTCGTGACGAAAGCGGGGTGTGCGTACAGCTTCGGCGATAATGGTGCCATCCAGAACCCAACCATGATCTTCCGTCTGTCAGACGTGGTGGAAAGCGATTTCTACGATTACTTCGGCCAGAACACCATCTGCCCGCCTGACATGATGGACAAGCTGAAAACTGCTTATGAAAGCAGAGAGTACGACACACCTCGCAACAAAGTCTGGGTATTCCCTACCCCGCAGAAGGGCGTGTTCCTGATGAACTGCACCCGTCTGGCAGGTCAGGACAACCGCATGCTGAACGTGGTGGACCCTGCTGACTTCACATACGCGGAAGTCTATGGCCGTCGTCAGGCCCGCGAGTATCACCGCTTCTTCAAGGACAAGATCAAAGGCTTTGAAGAGTCTCAGCTGATTGACATGCCACCGGAAGTGGGCATTCGCCAGACACGGACCATCAGCGGCGAAAACACTCTGACCAACGACCATGTTGCGAACTGTGACAAGCCAGAGGATGGCGTCGTGCGCTCCTCCTGGCCGATTGAAATGCACGCCGGTGAAAAGAGCAAACTGCACTGGCTGATGGAAGATTACTACGAGGTTCCATACGGCACGCTGGTGCCGAAGGAGCTGGACAACGTGATTGTCGCGGGACGGTGCCTGAGTGCTGAACATGAAGCCCTCGCTTCTGCCCGCGTTACTGCCCAGTGCTTTGAGCTGGGCCATGCGGCGGCTGTGGCGACAAAACAGAAAATCGAAAAAGCGATCAATTACAGAGATGTAGACACAAAAGAGTTGCGCGAGGCGATGCGTGCGGCCGGCAGTGCTCTGTAACAAGTCGGGCAATAAGGAAGGTGCCTCAAGGCACTCTGGGAGTTAAAAATGGAAGACTGCAGAATTAGCCGTGTCGAGCTTTATGCTTTGGCTGATGAGAATGCGCCCCCTATTCCCTGGGCGGATAATCAGGAACCTCTGCTGTACACCAACAACATTGTACGCCTGTTCACCGAGGATGGAACCGAGGGTCTGGGCGCAACTATGAGCTACACAGAGAACTTCTTTGATCGGTGCATCATTGAATCTCTGCGCACAATCGTTCCGGGTCTCATCGGCAAAAACCCGCTGATGACTCAGGAGCTCAACAACTGGCTTGGAGCGCGCTGCACCTGGGGTGGACTGCCAGCGAAATCTCCAATCGACATTGCAGCATGGGACATTAAAGGCAAGAAAGCCGGAATGCCGCTTTACATGCTGCTTGGCGGCGCACGGACTAAAATCAAGTCCTACGCCTCCACACCAATGTTCGACACAGTAGAGGAATACTTCCCTTACATTGACGACTGCATTGAACACGGCTTCACAGCAATCAAACTGCACTGCTACTGCGTTTACGACAAAGACGTGGCACTGGTGGAAGCTGTTGAGGCCAAATACGGCACATCCGGCATCCGTTTCATGCTGGATACCGCGGGCTTCTATACACCTGAACAAGCCATGAAAATGGCCAAGTGGATGGAACGCCACAACTGGGAATGGCTAGAAGCGCCAGTTTCCGACTACGACTTCAAGACCTATCAGCGCCTTGTCGCCAATACGGATCTTGAAATTTCCAGCCATGGCAACTGCCTGCTGACACTGCAGGAAGTTACGCACGCACTGAGCACTGGGATGTGGTCAGACGTGCGTCAGGACGCAACTGTTTGCGGCGGCATTACTCAACTGAACAAATGCTTCGCGATCGCGGCCGGCCACAGCAAGAATCTGGAAATCCAGAGCATGGGGTACACCCTTACGCAGGCTGCCAACCTGCATGTCGCTCTGGCTCACGACAACTGCAACTTCTTCGAGCAGTTCTACCCTTACGAGGCGTTTGAACTGGCGAGCAAGACCCAAATCCGCACAGACAAAGAGGGATATGTGCACGCGCCGGCGGGCAACGGGCTCGGCGTGGAAATGGATTGGGACGCAGTGAAAGAAGCAAGCTTTGCTTCTTACGTCTTCGAATAATAAATGGGGGCATCCATGGCTAAACTACAACTGGATAAGACGAACTTCTTCGTCGGCGGCATTGCGGTTCTTCTGCCGACAATGGGCATTCTGGCAGCAGATATTGCTGCACCGGGTTCGGGTAAAGCGTTCATCTCTTCTCTGAAGAGCTATCTGACCAATGAATTTGGCGCGTTCTACATGTGGGCAGCGATCTTGTCGCTGATCTTCTGTCTGGCCGTCTCATTCAGCAAATACGGCAACATCGTCCTTGGTGAGGCGGATGAAAAGCCGGAATACAGCACGATTTCATGGGTCGCCATGATCTTCAGTGCGGGCATTGGCGCCGGCATCCTCTGGGGTGGTGCCAGTGAGTGGATCTATTACATGTCCACACCACCGCTTGGCCTTGAGCCAGGCACCGAGCTGGCAAAGGAATGGGCCATCACAACCGGCATGTTCCACTGGGGTCCAAGTGCCTGGGCGCTGTACTCCGTCTGCTCCATCACCATCGGTTACTACTACTACGTTCGCAAAGACCCTGTTCTGAAGGTTTCAGAATCCTGTAAGGGTGTTCTGGGTACACGCGCCAAAGGCCCACTGGGCAACGTGGTCGACATCTTCATCATGATCGGTCTGGTGACTGCAAGTGCGACCAGCCTTGGTCTGGGTACACCTGTTGTTGCTGCTGGCATCTCCAAGGTGCTGGGTCTGGAACACGGCACCGCAATGAACCTTGCTGCATTGGCAATCGTTGTTGGCCTGTTCACCATCAGCTCCGCACTGGGCCTGAAAAAAGGCATGGCGAAGCTCTCCAACTTCAACATCTTCCTGGCGATTGGCCTGCTGGTGTTCGTGCTGTTCTTCGGCGGCTACTTCCTGACCACCATCAAGTCCTTCACCACTTCAGTTGGTTCACTGGTCACTAACTTTGTTCGTCTGAGCACCTACATGGAGCCATACGCAGAGAACTCCACCTTTGTGTCTGACTGGACAATCTTCTACTGGGCATGGTGGGTTTCCTACGGTCCGTTCCAGGGTCTCTTCTTCGCGAAGATCTCCCGTGGCCGTACAATCCGCGAAATGGTTCTGGGCACCCTGCTGTTCGGTTCCCTCGGCACCGCAGTGTTCTTCGCAATCTTCGGCAACTACGGCATTGGTCTTCTGGACGCAGGCATCTTTGATGCACCAGCAGCGCTGGCTTCCGGCCAGACTTCCTTCACCGTGATCATCGACATGTTTGCGAACCTGCCACTGGGCACCCTGTTCATCATCGGCCTCTGCGTTTCCGCAGTCGTCTTCATGGCAACCACCTTTGATGCGGCATCCTTCTCTCTTGCAGCGATGACCACCAAAGAACTGCCAGATGGTGCAGACCCAGCTCTGTGGAACCGCCTTGTATGGGCACTATTCCTCGGCATCATTCCAATCGTGATCAACCTGATTGGTGGTGACCTTGGTACCATCCAGATCTCTACCGTGGTTGGTGGATTGTTGATGGTCGTCATCCTTGGCATCGTGGCTCTTTCCTTCATCAAGGAACTGAAGAGCGACATTGCCAACGGCGTCGAACTTCCAATGCGCAAAAAATAACAAAGCACATGAGGGCGCCAGTTACAAAACTGGCGCCTTTCTTACAGGAGCTACAAAAATGTCACTGGCACTCAATCCTGCTGTTGCGCCCATCAAATCCATCGAGTTCATTCCGGTCAATTATCAGGCCAGCAACTGGAGCCAGAACACGGTTGTCGTCAAAGTAACCGACGAAAACGGTGTCTACGGCCTTGGCGAAGCTGACGGATCCCCTGATGCGATCCTCGCCTACGCCAACATCGAAACAGAACACAAATGGCTAACCAACATCACTGAAAAAGCGATTGGTCGCCTGCCCATCGAAATCAACGCCATCTGGGATGCCATGTATGACGCCACGCAGTGGCAGGGCATGCGCGGTATGGGCATGTTCGCCCTTTCCGGCATCGACATGGCGCATTACGACCTTGCGGGCAAACAGCTCGGCGTCCCGGCATACCAACTGCTCGGCGGCACCAACAAGGACAAGGTCCATCCATACCTGACGCTCTACCCGGCCATTCCGGTGGATGCGTCTTTGGACGTGGCCATTAAAGGCTACGCGCCGCTGCTGGAGAAAGCCAAGGCCCACAACATCCATGCGGTGAAAGTGTGCGTGCCAATCAAAGCGGACTGGAGCACCAAGGAAGTCGCCTATTACCTGCGTGAGCTGCGCGGCATCTTGGGCCATGACACCGATATGATGGTGGACTATCTCTACCGTTTCACCGACTGGTACGAAGTGGCACGCCTGCTCAACTCCATTGAGGATCTGGAGCTGTACTTCGCAGAAGCTACACTGCAGCACGACGATCTCAGCGGCCACGCCAAGCTGGTTGAAAACACCCGCTCCCGCATTTGCGGCGCAGAGATGAGCACCACCCGCTTTGAAGCCGAAGAGTGGATCACCAAAGGCAAGGTACACCTGCTGCAGTCAGACTATAACCGCTGCGGCGGCCTGACAGAGCTGCGCCGAATTACCGAGATGGCAACCGCCAATAATGTGCAGGTGATGCCGCATAACTGGAAGACCGGCATCACATCCGCTGCCGCGATCCATTACCAGTTCGCAGTGGGCAATGCGCCATACTTTGAGTACGTGCATCCAGACTTCTCTGACGGCGAGCTGCGTAAGTATCTTGTCACTCCGGAAGCCGAGCTGGTGGACGGCGGTTTTGCCAAACCAACTGCTCCGGGTCTCGGCATTGATCTGAACCAGGAGTTCTTGGCGAGCCTCTGATGCATTTCCCCGGCTCGCACCCCTAGACGGGCCGGAGATTCGCACAGCAAACAGGCAGACCCCTCTCCGCCCCGCCTCCATCTGCACTTTTTCGGGTTCGCGTACTCACAAAGTGCCCTTAGGGGCGGAGAATCCTTTCTGAGCCATTCAGGAAAGAAATTTCCCCTGGGTAGCAAATTACCCTGCCCACAACTCACCCTGGTCAAGCCCCATTGACCGGGGTGTTTTGTTAGCTGGCTTCAGCAACGCAAGTTACCTTAAGGTCATTTTGCCGGATTAGCTCCGTTAATGTGCCGACTTACCCCATCAGCCCCACTCAGATCCACCGGTGGACCTGTGAATTTCTATCGATTTTACGTAGTTCCGGAAAATCTAAAGTTGCAGAATCACTAAATAAAATTAAGTATTAAATATCTATTTATTAGAATAGACCGTAAGAAAAACATACTACAATTATTTGATCAACTGGTCAGTTTTTAGAATTTTTTATCAGACGGCAAAGTGTTTTTATCTAATTATATTAGGATATTGAATTGAAATTACGGAAAAAATCAAATGTTTTAAGCATGAAATAATATATCACGTATTCTATTTGCACACCTGAAACTCGTCAAGGTTTCAACTATTGATTGTGTTGATATTACTTTCATCTGTGAATCCGACAAAAATCTATATTGCCTTCGAGTGCACGTCTCATACGTTTAAATGGTTTACTACTGATATTACTCTAGGGGAGATAATATGTTTAGAGATTACCATGGTGAGGAAGCCAGAGTTATTGAAGGTGGCGATGCGCCTTACAGCACATCAACACCTTACTCCATTTCATCGGGAGATACCTTTGAAGGAACTTTGAGTTTCTCCGGCGATAAAGACGCAATCAAACTCGAGGTGCAGGCAGGGGTAACCTACACCATTTCTATGGATGGCATCGGAAGTGGGGGCGTTTCCGACACATATCTGTACCTTTACGATTCCAACGCCAACGAAATTGCAAAAGACGATGACGGTGGCAGCGGACGTAACTCCGAAATCACTTTCACCGCAACAACCACCGGCACCTACTACATCGGCGCAGCTTCCTATAACGACCGTTACAGCGGCGACTACAGAATCTCTGTTGATGCAGATGGCGGCCCAACTGACCCACCAACCGATCCGAACGCATTCACCAACGATCAGATTGCAGCTCAGCTGACAGATGGTTACTGGAACAGCACTGGTCGTGGTCGTCGCGCATTTGACGTGAGCCCAGGCGAGTCTCTCACCGTGAACCTCAACGGCTTGAACTCTTCCGGTCGTGAGCTGGCAACCAAGGCTCTCGAGGCTTGGACAATGGTCACCGGCATTGAGTTCCGCACTGTCAGCTCCAACGCTCAGATCACATTTGACGACAACGACAGCGGCGCTTACGCAAACTCGACCACTCGCGGCAGCACCATCCTCTCGTCAACCGTGAACGTCAGCACCGATTGGGTTGCCCGTTACGGCACTGATCTGGATGGTTATGCATTCCAGACCTACGTGCACGAAATCGGCCATGCCCTCGGCCTTGGTCATGCTGGCAACTACAATGGTGCAGCGACATATGGCGTAGACAACCACTACTCCAACGACTCCTGGCAAGCGACAATCATGTCCTACTTCGATCAGGTGGAGAACACCAATGTGGACGCAAGCCGCGCCTATGTGGTGACTCCGATGATCGCGGACATTCTCGCTATGCAGGACCTGTACGGCACAGCAACCGACCTGCGTACCGGCTCCACCGTTTACGGTGAAAACTCCACAGCAGGCGGTTACTACGATGACATCGCTGATCTGAACCCAGCAACGTTCACCATCATGGACAATGGCGGCAACGACAGCATCAACTTCAGCTCCGTTCGTGCTGACCAGAAGATCTCTTTGGTCGCAGAGACTTACTCTGACGTGAATGGTCTGACCGGTAACATGACCATCATGCGTGATACCGTGATCGAGAATGCTTATTCTGGTTCAGGTAACGATGAGCTGATCGGTAACGATGCTGACAACGGCCTTTATGCCAATGCTGGTAACGACACCCTCGAAGGCGGTCTCGGTGACGACACCCTCTCCGGTGGTTCTGGCAGCGACACCTTCGTATTCAACATCAACTGCGGTGCAGACACGATCATCGACTTCTCCAATGGCCTTGATTTCATGAAGTTTGAAAGCGGCGCAGACAGCTTTGCAGACCTCTCCATTCAGGACACTGGTGCAGACACAGTGATCAACTATGACGGTGGTTCCATCACCCTTTCCGGTGTTGATTCCAGCGTCATCAACGCAGACGATTTCGTCTTCGTGTAAGCTCCCAAAAAACGTGCAACCTGCCCTTATGGCAGGTTGCATAATTATTTAATTAAATCATAAGTTTGCGGTGTTCGCCTCAATTTGAATGGATGAAAAAATTTTAGCGTCTTTGCCCTTTCAAATAGTGTGCGATTTACATACTATAGGCACCTCAAATTTTATTGGGGCATAACCACGAGTTTTGCAGCATCTAGGCCTCTGACCAACCATGTCAGAATATGCTGCGCACTTGAGTTGGGGTCAGGTGGTTTCGGGAGTATCCATGAGTACAACGAAGAACGGGCAGCCAAAGCGCCCGCTGGTATCTGAGGCGTTTGGTGCGTCGCGGTCCGGGTATGCGGGCGTTGGGGTTTTAAGTCTGGTCATCAACCTTTTGATGCTGACGGGCCCAATGTTCATGCTGCAGATCTATGACCGGGTTCTTGCCAGCACAGCGTGCCAACACTGGTGATCATCGCCAGCTTCGCCGGTATCCTCTACCTGTTCTTTGCTCTGCTGGAAGGCATCCGTGCCCGCGGACTGTCGCGTATCTCGCAGGAAATCGATGCCCGCCTGTCGCGCACCGCGTTCCTTGCCAACCTGCGCGTGCCGCTGCGCATGGGCAACACCGGGAAAAACGTCGACCCGATCCGCGATCTGGAGACCATGCGCCAGTTCTGGGGCGGCCAGGGTCCAGCCGCTCTCTTCGATATTCCATGGATGCCGATCTATCTGGGTCTGGTGTTCGTGCTGCACTTCTGGCTC
>NZ_BAZK01000008.1 GCF_001310815.1 Pseudovibrio denitrificans JCM 12308 | reverse complement strand
TGAATCCGTTGAACTGATGCAGAACGGTCTTCTGGACATGGCCCGTTCCAACGCAGCAGAAATGGAAGCCTTTGAAGAGTCTTACTCCGCGTTGACCCTCCCTTACATCTTCGAGAGCGAAGAGCATTATTACAAAGTGCTGACCTCAGATGTTGCTGAAGACGTCTTCATGGCTTCCAAAGACAAAGGCTTTGTTGGTCTTGCCTTCATGGTGGACGGCTCCCGCTCGTTCTACGCCAACAAAGAGATCAACAGCCCAGCAGATCTGAAGGGTATGAAGATCCGCGTGCAGCCATCTCCATCCGCAATCCAGATGGTAGAGCTGCTCGGCGGTGCGCCAACTCCAATCTCCTTCGGCGAGCTGTACTCTGCTCTGCAGCAGGGCGTGGTTGATGGTGCAGAAAACAACCCGCAGGCTCTGGTGGACGTGCGTCACGGTGAAGTTGCGAAAGTCTACTCCCGCGATGAACACACCATGATCCCAGGCGTTCTGATGATCTCCACCAAAGTGTGGGATGGTCTGGAAGCAGACAGCCAGAAAGCGCTGAAAACAGCGGCGCGTGAAATGATGGACTTCCACCGCGACCTTTACAACAAGCAGACCCTTGAAGCAATTGAAGCTGCAAAAACCAAGCTTGAAGTGAAGTTTGTGGAAGTAGAAAAAGGCCCGTTCATCAGCGCAGTTCTGCCAATGCACGATGCGCTTGCAGAAAAGTCACCTAAACTGGCTGATCTGGTTGCACGCATCAAAGGCCTTGCAAAATAAGCAAAACACTCTCCGGGCAATAAACTTAAAACCCCGTCTCAACCGAGGCGGGGTTTTTGTGTTCTTGGGGCTCAGTCCGGGTCTACTTTGATACCCAGCCCCTGCAGGAGCAGGTGTTGCTGGCTGGCGGAGATGACCATGCCGCGGTAGCCGCGCAGGCTGGTGAGGAACATGGCGCCCAGGTTTGCCCCTCTCAAATCCGCGTAGGTGAGATCCAGATCGTCGGTCTCTGCATCAGAAAGCGTGGTGCGTTTCAGGTCTGCATTGGTGAGGTTGGTGTTGGTCAGATTGCTGCTGGTGAGATCGCAATCGGTCATGATGCATTCTTCCAGATCCAGATCAGACAGAGTTGCGTAGTTCAGCTGGCAATCGGAGAAGGTTGCCCGTGGTTTGAGCGCATGCTTTCCGGCCACTTTGCCAAAGTCACAGCCTTCCAGTGAAGCGCCGGTGAGACGGCAGTTCTGGAAGGCGATGCAGAACATTTCGGAATACGGAAAGATGGTCAACCGCAGATCGCAGTTGTGAAACTCCACATCGCTCAGGTCCGTGTGACGAAAGCAGGAGCCGCCGCGCGTGTCAGCGTAATAAAAGCCACAGTTCTCAAACTTGGCTTCGCGTAGATCGCAGCTCTTAAAGGTGCCTGCCGGAAACTGCGTGTCCTTCCAGATACTCTCCCGCATGTCGATGCCGTTGAACTCACTGCCCGGCTCAAAACTACAGTTGCGAAACACCACCTCACGAAGGTCCTTCCCCTCCAGCCATGAGGCTTCCAGCTCTGCATTTTCAATTGGTTTACCAGACTGCAAAAGCGCAGAGAATGTTTTGAACGTCAGAGCGTCGGAAATATCTGAGGGGGTCATAGGAGCACCGTGATGAACGAGGAGAAGATCACTCTGCCATGGGCGATGACAGCGTTCAATCCAGCGGCTTCAATTTAGCAAGAAAAGACCGGCGTCGCCTTTTGAAATATGGAAGGCTAAGCCGGTTAGGCAATAATTTGTAACAATATGAGTGGTTCATTTCCCAAGCAAACAAACCACCAAACAGCAAACTTAAAGACCGAATTGCGGCTGAAGGTGTGCCTTCTGTGCCAAGCTGCCCCCGAAAACCTGTGCTCCCGACGCCTCTTGTTTGCTGAGTTAAATTTACTCAGAATTTTCCGAGGCGACTTGATGCAATTGCACTAATTTTCTGCAGAAAAACATAAAACTCTAAAATTCAAGGGTAACGCTCTGATATATCTAAAGAAAATATCAGATTATTTTTCTCTTCAATATGTCAGATGCATGAAAATGAGAGACTGCGTTTAAGGCACTGAGGGAAATCCCTGAATGAGAATGGTTCAGGCCTGCCAGGGGTAGCGGGAGAGCGTCGTCATCACCAGCCGGACGATCTCAGTTTGCGAGCCAACGTCCAGTCGTCTTGAAACGTTTGCAATATGGTTCCGTGCCGTATTGTAAGAAATGCCGAGCAGATCAGCAGCGTCTCGTGTGGACGCGCCGTTGGTCAGCGCCTTCACAACCTCGGTTTCTTTCGGCGTCAGATTCAGCAGATGGCTGATCATCTTATCGGGCACATCGGCAAAATCGGTCGGATCAAATACCATGAGAAGACAGAATTTTGGTCTGGCCAAAAACTGAGAAAGATAGTCAGGCGCGTCCTTCTGGGTCTCGATGGGCTGGATGAAGACCAGCGTGTTCGGACCAAACTCATTGCGGATGATCACCGGTGACGGCAGCGTGTTGGTGTAGATGCTCTGCTTGATGGCACTTTCCAGCGCTGTTGCTTCATCCAGCGCCTTGGCGGAAACGCGCATATAGCGGCCAAGCTGCAGGTTGGTGTGTTTGCCGAGCAGTCGTTCTGCCCGTCCGTTCATCACCTGCACGCAGCAGTGCTCATCCACCACCAGCGCGCTGAACGGCATCTGTTCCAGCCAGAACTTACCCAGATCCTTTGTCGGCGCCACCGCTTCACGCATGCGGCGCTGTAAGGCCAGTTGAAACGCGTTGCGGAAGTAAGGCTGCAGGAACTTCACTTCCTCATAGAGCTGATCTTCGTCCTTCTCACTCACCCCATCCGGCAGGCAGATGTTCACATAAGAACACAGGCCATCCTGCCGATCGATCATCAGCGTGATGGCGCGGTCAATGTTATTATTGGCTTCAATGAACGTGCCAACGTAATCCGGATGCACATCTTCCTTGCGGAAATGACGATGCGGGCGCACCGGACCTTCAATATCAACGCTGCGGAACACGGTTGGCAGCGGATTGAAGTGCGCCACCGGGTCAAACGTGGAATGGAACGTATGGTCCACATTGAGCACTTTACGGTAGTCGTAGTGACTGTCCACCAGGCTCTGCACGTTGATGGCAAAGGGAAATTCTGAGTACTTTGTCTGCAGTTGCTTCAACGCGTTTTCAAGCGGCTCTTCATTCATGAAGGTCCGGAAAATATCGCTGATACTCTGATCCAGAAGCGGTGTCATATCTGGTTGTCTGCAATTAGGCTCGATGTGAAAGGGTCAAATCGGCAATCAAAGATCTCTAATAAAGAAACCGCTTAAGTATTGAGCTGGCTGACTGGTTAAATCAAGTAAGTTGACTGTTTGATCAAAAAAGAAATTGACGTTGCGATATATCAGCAACAGTGCATAAGTATATATTAGGGGATGCTGATAGTCTGATTGCATATGAAATGAAAAAGGCCCGGACAATGCCGGGCCTTCTTGAGAAGCGATTAAAAGCGGGGACGCGTGACAATGCCCCAGTACCTGCCGGTGAACAGGCCAAAGGCACCCACCCAGCACAGGGCAGAAACTCCAAGCACCACGAAGTACCCTTCCGGATAAAGCAGGATGCCGAACACCCGCACCGCAGCGCTGGCAACGATAAGATAGTAGGTGGCGATCTCCACCCATGTTGGGACAAGCGGCCGACCGGAGTGACCCAGCGCACTACGGGTCATCATGCAAGCATCATGCCTGCCATGGAGCCAACAGTGATGGCGTGCACGGCCAAAACCTGATCCCACGGCATATCCAGCAGAGCCCCTGCTCGCAGAAGCAAGGCAATTGGCAACCAGGCGTAAGACACAGGCAGGATCCAGAGGATCGGCTTGCCCCAGGTGATCTGCGGTTGCCACAGGCCCATCTTGAAGAAGTGCAAAGCGGCCAGAACCAGAAGGCCAACAGCGCGTACAGTCGCAGCTTCATAGGTCAGGCCATAATAGATATCGCTGACCAGCAGCAGCACCATGCCAAGGCCGATGACATCTTCCAGACGCTGACTGCGCACCGCGCGCCTCACGCCCAAGGCGTTGTTGGTGAACAGCGGAATGATGCGGCCACCGATCACCGTGATGAAGATCGCGAAGACATCCACGGCCCACAGGAACACATCTGCCCCGTCATAGCTGATCATATCCAACGCAATGGCGTGGAACAGTCCGTTGCCAACAGCGAGCACCAGCAGCAAAGCGACGGTAAAGTAGTTGCGCGTATTTTTCGCCTGGTACAGCGGAATGGCTATGCCGAGTGCGGCAAGCGGCAGGAAGAGAAGGTCGATGATCTGACCGAGGGAGCCAAGCGGGCCACTGCCAACAAACAGCAGAATACGTGCTGCCAGCCACATGCCCAGCAATCCACCCAGCACAAGGCCGTTGGGCGTTTTCCGCCCCGTCCAGTTTTGCACGGCGGTGTAAAGAAAGCCGATGAGAATGGCGACGGCAAAGCCGAAGATCAGCTCATGGGAATGCCATAGCACACCGTCCAGCGGGCCGTTGATTTCTACAATGCCAATGATGGAGGCCACCCACAGCGGAACGCTGATGGCTGCATAGGCCGCACCGGCAATATAAAACGGACGAAAGCCGAGGGATAAAAAAGCTTCCCAGGAAAAGGCAAGTTTAGCGCCGGGAAGGTTCGGCATGGTATGAGTTTGCTGCATGTCTTCGGTCTCGGTCGGCGTAGGCTTGGCCCCGCTCATTTTTATCTTCGTACAGAAGGCACATTCGACCAGTGTGATGGAGTGAGGTCGAACTTCCCCAATTAACACCCCTTATAAACATGAATGTAATATTCATATTTGTGCAATGTCAAATAATTCTAAAATAGCTTGTCAGACGCGCGATACCTGCCATGCGCTGTGCGCAGGTTTCAAACCCTGGCAACAATCTCTAATCAGTTGCGGGTAAAGTGAAATGTGAGGGATGACTGCCGGATTTTCGCCGTGTTCTGCCACAACTCTGGGTGCAATCAGGGGTAGGATGCAGGTGTGATTCCGTGCAGGTGCTGCAAGCAGAACGAACAGACTATGTATTTGTAGGATCTAACAAGACCTACACGATGCTTTTCACCTTCTCGCTAATGGCGCATCTGTTTGCCTTCTGGCTGCTGGCCATGTCCAACCTGCCCCGTGGGTTTCGTGCCCGGCCCGTCAAAAGCATTGGGGTTGAACTCATCGGCACGACCCAGTTTGAAAAGCTGTTCGCCCCGCCCGTTGTTGAGGAGCCGCCTACGGCCTCCCTCTCCCCTGCTCCAATCGTTAAGGACAAACCGCAGGAGCTGCCGCCGCCGGTGGTGCGGGAGGAGCCAGTCAAAGGCCTTCAGCCAGTGATTGCAGACAACTTCCAGCTTGGCCGCCTGTTGGAAGCACCGGAGAACAAGGAACTAAAAGAGTCTCTGGTTCTCTTTGACCCGTCAGACCAGCGCGAGCAGCTGTGCAATTTGGAAGTGATGGAGCAGATCCATTTATGGAACGAGAGCTTTAACCCGGAACGAGTGGTCGCGTTTGCCTATAAAGACCCGGTGGTCTTCGGCGACACCGTCACCGCAGAAGGCGCCGCTTTCCGCAGCAAAGGCGAATGGTACCACCTCGCCTACAGATGCACCTGGAACCCCACCACAAACCTCGTCACCGCCCTGGAATTCCTAAGCGGCGATTTGATCCCCCACAGTGAATGGAAGATCACTTCCTGTTTGCTCAGTAGGATTAGTTGGTGTCGCGTACGGCGCGGACGGCGAGGGAGTAGCCCTGGCTGTGGAAGTCGAGAGCGTAGCTTTTGAAGTCCAGATAGTAGTACATGCGCGTCAGGTCTTCATCTTGCGTGGTGGACCAGAAGTGCGCGGATTCCCTGAACATTGGTAGTCTCAGATCTGGGAACAGCGTGCGAAGCTCTTTCTTGTTGGCGCAAGTTGAGTAGAGCAGGCTGAAGAGCTCTTGAATGGTTGGCAGACGCCAGCCGTTCTTGTTGTCCTCAAAGCGCAGCACGGCCTGATCCTGTGAGATCAGCAGAGGTTCGCCATAACAGCGGCGCTTCTTTGAATCCCAGCGGGTGCCCTCAGAACAGCGCTTCCATTCCAATGGTTGGTCCAGCTGCTTCACAAAGGGGCCACTTACAGAGAACCTGTCTCGGATATGAGGTTTGTTGCTGCAATCGACTTCGGCAAGTGTTGGGGCTGGCAAACTAAGAGCAAAAAGGGTGGCAAACCCGGCCAGTGAAAATGGTCGTTTCGTCATTATTATTAGTCGCAAAGTGCTTTAAAGAAATCCGCCTAATATTTCTCAGAATGGGTCCTGAGTGTTAAGCGTTTAATCTACAAGAATCCTGCGCGCTATTAGTCTTGTTTTTCTTTGAGCTTCAACCCCCTTGCTTACACTTTTCTGTGTATGTGGCGGGGATGAAAGAAGCCTTTGAGCCACTTGCTTTTTACTGCAGCTGCAAGTGTTTGTTTTGTATGACTATTACATCTTTAAATTGCAAATCATGATGCTGCAAAATTTATTAGATTGAGAAAGAAAAATCGGGAAAACACCTATCCGAAACATATCGAAAGCCGTTTTTAGCCGAGTCAAAAGCCCGAAAATGACAGTTCCAAGCCTCAATGCAAGGGAATCCCTTGGTAAGGTCATTTGGGAAATGAAGGTATCGCAGGCCCAAATGTGCACTGTGAAGCTCTGAGCGAAACCTGCTGGCAGAACACTACGCAGTGTGCCTTTAGGGAGAGGCTTACTTGCTGTCGCGAACAGCACGGACGGTGAGAGAGTAGCCTTGGCTGTGAAAGTCGAGGGCGTAGGTGACGAAATCCAGATAGTAGTACATGCCTTCCAGCTTTCGATCACCCGTGGCGGACCAGAAGTCGGCATAGTCGATGAACGCAGGAGCTGCGAGATCTGGAAAGATGACGTGAAGCTCTTCCTTCTCAGCGCACGTGGAATCCAGAAGACCGTAAAGTTCGCGAATTGTCGGGAGACGCCATCCTTCCGTGTTCTCTGCAAAGTGGGAAGCGGCCACATCCTGAGTGAGTTCCAGTGGCTCGCCGGTACAGGTTTGCGTCTCGCTTTCCCACGCCATGCCTTCAGCACATCGCTTCCATTCCAGAGCGTATCCGGTCTGCTTGACCAAAGCGCCGTTGACGGTGAAGCGCTCTTGCAACGGTGGTTTGTTGGCGCAGTCCAGTTGGGCATGGGCTGGAAGAGCTGTGAGGCTGCCGAATAAAGTGGCGGCGATGAGAGAAAGGCCTGTCTTTTTCATTCTGTAATGTCGCAAAGTGTTTTCTGAAAAAATGGATTCGTTGTTTGAATGACGAAGTAGGCTTCTCTGACGAGAAATAATGTTGTGTTTGTGGCGTGGCAGGATCTTTGATGATTAAACTGTGCATGCTGCAAGGAATGGACCGCCGTCTTTCTTTGGTTGGAGAAATGGAGCGCACCCACCTCATATCGGAAGACTACCGAATTCTGTTTTATGAATTTACATGCCGGGATGACCAATCCATGCCTCTATGGACGGGTCATCGGCGCAAGAGATTGTGTGAGATTGTTTATGAGCTACGAAGATCACTATGAGACCCTGCTGGCTGAACATTATACATGGATGTTCCGCATGCCCTTTGATGAGAAGGTTGCCGAACAGCGGGCGCTGCTGGAACGGGCTGGTCTCAGCCTAGGACAAACCGCGATTGATCTTGGTGCTGGCTCCGGCTTTCAATCCATGGCGCTGGTGCAAATGGGGTTTGATCAAGTAACCGCCGTTGATACCTCGCCTCACTTGCTGAAGGAGCTGCAACAGCGGGACCATGGAGATCGGATCACCTGTCTGCGCGAAGATATCCGCAATGTTTCAACGATCATCTCAGTACCTGTCGATGCTGCGCTGTGTATGGGCGACACGCTTACTCATTTGGGCAGCCTGAAGGAAGTGGAAGATCTGGTTGCTGATTTAGCTGGTGGCCTGAAACCCGGTGGCATACTGGTGTTTTCCTGGCGCGATCTGAACACTGTGCCGACAGGTGTTGATCGGTTCATTCCGGTCAACAGTGATGAAGACCGTATCATGATGTGCTTTCTGGAGGATCAGGAGCAGCACGTGATGGTGCATGATCTCATTCATGTGCGAACCAAGGACGGCTGGCAACTGAAGCGCAGTGCTTATCCGAAGATCAAGCTCTCTGCTGATGATGTGCGGCGCGCCTTCGCAGTGCACGGGCTTGAGGTGGTCAGCGAGTTTGTGGAACGAGGCATGATTGTGATGACGGCGCAAAAAGCGCAGTAAAGCCATAATGCCAAGAAGAGCGGATTGGGGCCGCTCTTCTTGTTTCTCCGTCTTAACAGCAAGCGCCCGTTTTACAGACATCTTCCTTTGGAGAGTCGCAGCACTTTCCGGACCCCAGATAAGTCTGGTCGGAAAGGTAGAAGTTGACGAACAGCTCTTCAAAGTCTTCTGAAACGGACTTTTCAGCCAGACCTGTTGCCAGCAGACGTTTCTGCCATGCCTTCACAGAGGGGAAGTTCTTCACGAAATCATAGCCCGCATGGCGCTGGATGATGTCCGCCCGGTGAAGCAGCGGCAGCCACGCCATATCCACGTTGCCGGGCTCAGGGCCGAAGAAGAACCCCTCCCCCGAGATCTGCTTTTCGGCTTTGGCAAACAGGGCATTCAGCTTTTCAGCGCGTTCTTCCAGTGTGGCCCTGTCATGACTGCGCATGGTGCTGCATTGAACCAAATAGTTCTTGGCTGCCTGATAGCTCCACGCCCGCTCAATGGCCTTTTGCTCAGGTGAAAGCGCAGGATGCAGAGGCGGTGCGATCTCGTCGATGTACTCAACAATGGCGTCGGACTCAAAAAGAGCTGTCCCATTCTCGGTGATCAGCACCGGCACCTGTCCGTTGGGGGAGATTTCCAGGAACCAGTCGGGCTTGTCTTTCAGGCTGATGTAGTCGATTTGATAGGGTATCTGCTTGGCTTCCAACATAGCAGTCACGCGCTGGACAAACGGGCAGATTTTATAGCTGATGATCTTGAGCATCTTTATATCCTCGTTGTGTTTCGCCTGTTAGACGGACGAGGGCGAGAAAAGACGACAAAAAATCCAAAACAGACTGAATTTGGAAGTCACGTTGCCTGTTTTGGATTTAATTTGCCCGCGTATTCTTATCCGAAAACCGGTGTCCACTTTTCGGAAATACGCCCTAGCAGTTTTTGCAGCTATCTGATTTTTCTTGATAATCCGCGACACGGCCTTTGGTGTCCAACGTCATCTTGCAGCAATCCTCATAGAGTTTGCGCATCTGACTGCGGCTTTTCTGAACGCGGGACTTCAGGGTGGAGTAGCTGATGCCCATCTCTGCGGCCAGATCCTTTTGCGAGATGCCCTCCAGATCAATACGGGTCAGCAGCTCGGCACTGTCATCAGGCAAAGAGGCGATGAACGGGCGGATGCACACAGCCAGATCCTGCTCGATGCTGGCGGCATCCTGCTTATGCCAATCCTCAGCGGCGGAGGTGTCACTGCGTGTGGCATTCTTGCGGTAATGGTCGATGATGGCATTGTTAGCCACCTGAAACAGCCAGGACTTGAGCGCGGTCTGGTCTTTCAGTTCACCACGCTTCTCAAAAGTCTTGATCAGAATGTCCTGCAACAGATCGTCAACATCTGCGGGATTGCTCAGCTTGGAATGCAAAAACGCTTTGAGCGCCGTGCGATACTCCTGCCAGATCTGTTCAAGCGTCATGTCCATTCTCCGCATCTGTTCTGGCTGCAGACGTGGGAGGTGAAACACACTCTGTCAAGATAAGAGCCCGCAAATGCTTATATTTGCAGGCTCTTTCCGGTTTTGAACGTGAAGGACGCGTTAAGCGACAGGTTCCCAAAGTTCAATGGGATTGCCTTCCGGATCATGAATTCTGGCAAAGCGGCCAATACCGTCCATAGCTTGTTCCTGAGAAATCTCGATGGAAGCCTCGCGAAGTTGATTGAGCATCTTGTCCAGATCAGCCACACGGAAGTTGAGCATGAAGTTGTTCTGTGGCGGAAAGTAATCCGTGTCTTCAGCAAAGGGTGAAAATACGGTGACGCCTTCATTCGACACCCAAGGCGTCATCTCCATATTTGTCGGCGCCAGATTGATGCCCAGATGTTGCTCGTACCACTGAGCTATGGCTGCAGGATCTTTCGCTCTGAAGAAGACCCCGCCAATGCCCGTTACTTTTTCCATGTTACTTCCCCCAACAATGTAAGTGCGCCATACTCGTCAATTGCTCAGATTCTCGCAAGGCATAAGCGTCAGGAGCTGATGGGAGATCAAGATTTGAGAGGATTTCAGCAGAGTCAGAGGGACAAACCATCAGGCTCTGCTGATTGCATCGAGAGCCTTAAGCCTAAGCCGCGTCTTCTCCCACATCCCACGTTTCTGCAGCGCGCAGGGTTGCGGAGAGGCGGGTGAGTTTTTCGTTCATGCTCAGAGGCTTTTCTGGCAGGCCAACCCGGCTGGCAGCACCAAATTCGGTGGCAGGCTCGCGGAACAGGATGCCGAGAACGGTTGGCTCACCGCCTTTCTCTCCAAGCTCGGCCAAAGCAACAGCCAGTGCGTGGTTGGTCTCATCATGTACCAACAGATCGGCTTCCGTGCAGCCACCCTCTTCCAGCGAAACGACTTCCAGTCCAAAGCCACCTGCTTTTGCGCGGATGCCTTTGTCTTTGTTGACGCCAAACACCATGGGTTGACCATGTTCCACCACGATGGTGTGGTCTGGCCCTTGTTTCTTGTCCTTCAGGTGATCAAACACACCGTCGTTGAAGATCACGCAGTTCTGCAGCACTTCCACAAACGCGGTTCCATCAAAAGCTCGGGCAGCTTCCAGAATAGGGCCAAGCACTTTGGCCTGCGTATCAATGCTGCGGGCGATGAACTTGGAGCCTGCCCCAATGGCAAAACGAGCCGGATTGAGCGGCATTTCCACTGTGCCGCCCGGAGAACTCGGCGTGCGCACGCCCTTCTGCGAGGTTGGCGAATACTGGCCCTTGGTCAGGCCGTAGATCTGGTTGTTGAACAGAACGATCTGCATATCCAGATTACGGCGCAAGGCATGGAGCAGATGGTTGCCGCCGATGGAAAGGCCGTCACCATCACCAGTGAACACCCACACATCCAGTTCCGGATTGGCCAGTTTCGCGCCTGAAGCAATGGCAGGTGCGCGGCCATGGATCGTATGGAAGCCATAGGTTGCCATGTAGTACGGCAAGCGGGAGGAGCAACCGATACCGGACACACACAAAGTGTCTTCCAGCTTTGCGCCTGTATCTGCCAGCATCTTGTGCAGGCTTTTCAAAACAGCATAATCACCGCAGCCGGGGCACCAGCGAACATCAAGGGAGCTGGCGAAATCTTTTGGTTTCAGATCAGTCATGATTAAGCTCCCAGCGCGTCGTCGATGATTTTTGCAATTTCGCGAACGAGGAACGGACGTCCCTTTACGCAGGAAACGCTCTCAACCGGAATATCCATCTGGCTACGCAGCACCGTTGCCAGCTGACCGTTGTTCATTTCCGGAATGATCACCCGGTCAAAGCCGGAAAGCAGCTCTTCCAGATTAGGTGGAAGCGGCCAGAGATGGCGCAGATGAATGTGGGAGACAGATTTGCCTTCCAGCTCTGCACGACGGGCCGCCACGCGGATTGGACCCCAACTGGAGCCCCAACCCAGCAAAGCAAGTTTGCCGGTGGTTTTGCCAGATTCCACATGTTGCGGTGGGATGCTCTTGGCAATCGCCTCCAGCTTCTGGGCGCGGATCTGGGTCATGAGCTGGTGGTTTTCACCGTCGTAAGAGATGTTTCCGCTGCCGGCCTGCTTCTCGAGCCCGCCAATGCGGTGCATCAGCTCAGCCGTGCCCGGCACAGCCCATGGACGGGC
Organism: Pseudovibrio denitrificans JCM 12308; assembly: GCF_001310815.1. Lineage (GTDB taxonomy): Bacteria > Pseudomonadota > Alphaproteobacteria > Rhizobiales > Stappiaceae > Pseudovibrio > Pseudovibrio denitrificans. The sequence goes on along the minus strand of NZ_BAZK01000008.1, from coordinate 409,953 downwards.
CATAGTCTCAGGATCATGGTCATACGGCAGGAACCCGTTCGGGTCCTTAACCTGCTCAACGGGAAACGGCTCATAAGCCGGATCGCTGAAGTCAGGCAGCTTCCATGGGGCGCTGGCATTTGCGATGTAGCCATCAGTCAGCACCATCAGTGGGGTCATGTGTTTGGTGGCGAGCTTGGCCGCTTCCACGCCCATGTCAAAACACTCACCCGGATGAGCTGGTGCGATGACAGGCAGTGGCGCATCACCGTTGCGGCCCCAGATGGCCTGGAACAGATCGGACTGTTCTGTCTTGGTCGGCAAGCCGGTGGAAGGTCCGCCACGTTGAACGTTGACGATGACCAGTGGCAGCTCAGTCATGATGGCAAGACCGATCGCCTCTGTCTTCAACGCGATGCCGGGACCGGACGACCCGGTCACGCCTAAATGACCGGCGTAAGACGCACCGATAGCTGCACAGATGGCCGCGATCTCATCTTCTGCCTGAAACGAAATCGCACCCAGCTCTTTCAGCTTTGCCACTGTATGCAGCAGTGGTGAGGCCGGGGTGATTGGATAGGAGCCATAAAACAGCTCAAGATTGGCAAGGGTGGCACCGGCATAAAGACCATAAGCCATACCCTCGTTGCCATTGATAGAGCGGTACTCCCCTTCCATCAGCGGTGCGGGCTGAATGCGGTAGCGGGAGACATCCGGCGGCAGATCAGCAACCTCGCCGTAAAGGTGTCCCGCCTGCAGCGCCATGATGTTGGCTTTCGCCACTTCTGGCTTTTTGTGGAACTTCTGCTCAATCCAGTGCTCAACATCTGCGGTGGAGCGCTCAAACAGCCAAAGCACGAGGCCAAGGGTCCACATGTTCTTACAGCGGCGGGCGTCCTTGGCAGAAAGGCCGGTTTCCTTCAGGGCCTTTTCTGTGTTGCTGGTGATCTCCAGCGGCAACACGCGAAAGCTGGTGAGAGAGCCATCTTCAAGCGGGTTGCCGGAAAAGCCTGCCTTGGCGATAGCCCGCTCGGTGAATGCATCCATATCGATGATGAGCAGGCCGTTCTGCTTCACACCTTCTAGATATTTACGCAGGGCAGCCGGGTTCAGCGCCACAAGCGCATCGGTTTCATCGCCGAAGGTATCAACTTCCGTGTGGCCGATGTTCAGGGAGTAAGCTGAAACGCCATAGATTGTGCCGCTTGGGGCGCGGATGTCCGCTGGAAAATCAGGAAAGGTTGCAATGTCATTGCCAAATCTGGCCGCGCTTTCAGCCAGCCGCGTGCCCGTCATCTGAATGCCGTCGCCCGAGTCTCCTGCAAAGCGGACGCGCACATAGTCGACCTCCGGTTGCTGGGAGACGGGAAGCTCTTGCATAGCAGTGCTGTGTTCCAGTCCGTTTTGCATAATCAGCTCCAAAATACTGGCAGCTGCGGCGGCAGGAATCTTTTTTGTTCTTGTTGTCCTTCGGGACTTTGCCAATCAGCTGAGCCAGAATACCCACTTCTCTGTGGCTTTTTGTAGCCTGTAATAGCAGGAATGCAGTTGCGACCCGTTAACGCAGCCCGCCAGTAATTGGTCGAACAGCCCTGCGCATTTGCTGCGAACGTAACGTAGATTACGCCGTATCAGCAGCCGTTGGTGTAGCTCGCGTCTGTGCATGATCCGGCGCAGCGCGCCAGAAGATGATGACGGCAGCAACAGCTGGAAGTGCGAACAACAGGAAGGCAGACTGAAGGCCAAGCATTTCAGCAGAAAGTCCACTGAGGCTGGCTCCTGCAAAAAAGCCAGACCACCCCATCCAGCGATAGGCAGCAACCGTTCGGCCAAGTGCCTCGCCAGAGATGGTTTGTTGCTGATAAGCGGCAATGGAGATCATCCAAGTTACTCCACCTATTCCCGCCAGCACGGCAGAGAGCAAAACAGAAGTCAGGCCCAGACCAAGCGCTGACACCAATATAAAGAGCAATGTGGTTACTACGTCGATTGCGCGTGTCCCAGTGTCGCCCAGCTTACTCCTAATCCTTTGATAGCCGAATGCCCCGAGAAGAGATCCACACCCAACAGCCGTGACAAGGTAGCCCACACCGGAAGCGCCGAGATCAAGTTGCTCAGCTTGCAAAGCAAACGGCACAATGAGCGTGAACCATGCTCCCCATGAGGTGGCCATTAAAGTGACAAGGACTGTAAACGCCCGTAAATCCCTCCGCTTCCAAAGCAGTTTTGCTCCGTCAAAGAACCCGCGAAACCCTTTCTGAGTTGAAGGCGTAAAACGCTTGGGCCTAGGCAAAACCAGGAAACTCAGGATGAGGCCGATGAAAGCGAGCAGGAAGATGCTTTGCACGGAATAGTCCAGTAACAGTGCAAGAACCAGCGGTGCCCCAAGTGTTGCTGAGATGGTCTTAGCCCCCTGCAACATGCTGTTGCCCTTGTGCAGATGCTCTTGCCCGATAAGGTCTGGCAAAATTGTCTGGCTGGACGTCTCAGTCAGTACTTCACTCACACCGATCAATACGCCAAGAGCACAAAGGAGTAGCAGGTGCTCTCCGGCATCTGCTTTGATCAAGAATGCAACCGCAACGATCGCCGCTATGATCAACCCTGCCCTGAAGGCCGGAGCACGGCCATAGCGATCCAAGCCCCATCCTACGAGCAGACCAAATAAAGGCCAGGAAACAGCAATGGAACCAGCGACCAACCCGATACTAGTGGAAGAATGACCAAGTACACCTGTGAGTGCCGGTAGTGCCAGTTTCATGATTGTGATTGCAAAGCCAGAGGCAGCCATCACAATGGTCATCCGCCAGACTGCAGTATCGGAGTGTTTCATATGTAAGCCTCTTTCTGTATAATAAGACTTACTCATGATTAGGTAATGTTGTAAAGTGAAAATACCACTTACATTGATGTCACTCGATGACGCGAGCGCATTTGCGATTGATCTTGCAAATACATGGGACCCAATGGGCAAGCCAGTGGATGTGTTGGCACAGGCAGATTCCGCTGCTCATTTCTTCAAGGCATACGTGAAAAATGAAGCTGAGTTTGTTTTGTTAGGAGAGGCCATGATCCCTCATCGGGATCTGCTCCGCGCTGCATTTCTAGCTGTAGCATCTGACGCGCCGGATAAAGTTGAAATCTGGCAGTCTCTGGAACATGCCCTTCAAGCTTCGTGGACAATTGGAATCGACCATCGAGGAAATCCGGCAGTTGAGTTTGCAAGTGAGGTGCCACTTCAGCAGCGTTTAACGGCATGGAGTGCGCTTGGATTCTTCGCTCTGCTTTCCGGCGCGCCGGAACGGACCAGGGTATGTCAGGCAGCGCCCTGTGAGGAGGTGTTTCACGACATCACCAAGTCAGGTCGCCAGCGGTTTTGCTCCAAACGTTGTGGCACCCGTTACAATGTGGCCCGCCATCGTGACCGTCAGAAGAATAGCGAGATAGATTGATATTTGGCGCCATTTGCGAGTCATTTGGCGCGATATGGCTTTGTGTAACGCCTGGCCGGTCCCTAATTTGAAAGAGATAAAGAACAACAAGTGAAGTCTTAGGCAAAGAGACTTCACACAGGGTTTCAGGAGTTTCTCATGTCCAACACAATCCTTATCACTGGCGCATCTTCCGGTATCGGCAAATCCACGGCAAAGTACTTCCACGACAAAGGCTGGAACGTCATTGCCACCATGCGTCAGCCGGAAAACGAAGAAGAGTTGACCAAACTCAACAACACTCTCGTCACCCGCCTGGATGTGACTGATGAGGCGTCTATTGAAGCTGCTATTTCAGAGGGCATTGCGCGCTTTGGCAAGATTGACGTACTGCTCAACAACGCAGGATACGGTGCATATGGTCCGCTGGAAGCGTTTTCCATGGACAAGATCCGCCGCCAGTTTGAAACCAACGTGATTGGTCTGATTGCCGTGACCAAAGGCGTCCTGCCACACCTGCGCGCCAATAAGTCCGGCACCATCGTCAATATCTCGTCCATCGGCGGTCAGATGACCTTCCCACTTGGCGCGCTCTACCACGGCACCAAATTTGCGGTTGAAGGCATTTCTGAAGCGTTGCACTACGAGCTGGAAGCAGCTGGCATCAAAATGAAGATTGTTGAGCCGGGCATGATCCGGACCGACTTCGCAGGCCGTTCCTTCGACTTCACCAATGATGAAAGCCTGACGGAATACCAGGGCGTAGTGCAGGCCTTTTTCGGTGCAATGAGCGGCGACATGCCATCCTCTGACCCGATCGTGGTCGCAGAAGTCATTTACACCGCCGTCACCGATGGCACCGACACCCTGCGCTACCGCGCCGGCCCCGATGCCGTCCAGTTCCTAGACAACCGCAAAGCCCTCGACGATGCCACCTTCATAAACGGCCTGAAGGAGCAGCTGGGGCTGTAGGCACGTGCAGTCGGAGAGGGATGTCCCCTCTCCTCTTTGTCTCATCAGGCGGATGCCAGTTCGCTGGTTTGCTGCGTGTGGGTGTTCATCACATTCAGGAAGGTGGTGAGGTCGATGTTGCCGCCGGTGAGGATGGTGGCGACGCGTTTGCCTTGCAGGTTGGTGCGGTTGGCCATCAGGGCTGCCAGTGGTGCTGCGCCGGCCCCTTCGGCGAGGTTATGAGTGTCCTTGTAATAGGCCATCATGCTTCTGCGATCTGGGTCTCGCTGACGCTGACCACATCCTCTGCCCCTTTCAGGATAATCTCCAGCGGCTGCGCTTGCGGATCACGGCAGGCCATGCCATCGGCAAAGGTGTTGGCTGTTTCTGTCTGCACTGCTTTTCCGGCAGCAAAGGACAGGGCAAAGGCATTGGCGTTTTGGGCCGTTACGCCGATGATCTTCGTTTTCAGTCCCAGCAAATCGCGCACAGTGATCAGGCTGCAAATGCCGGAGCCCATGCCGATGGGCACATAAACCACATCCAGATCCGCGATAGCGCGATAGAGCTCCAACGCATAAGTGGAAACGCCTTTGACCAGGTTCTCGTGGAAGGGCGGCACCATGTGATAGCCATGTTCATCCTGCAGCTGCTGAGCAACCACGCGGCTCTCGTCAAAATCCTTGCCTGCGATGATCACGTTGGCCCCGAAGGCACGCATGGCTGCATTCTTTTCCTGCGAGTTGCCTTCAGGCACGACAATGTAAGATGGAATGCCATTGCGGGTGGCTCCAAGCGCAACCGATTGACCATGATTGCCGCGGGTGGCGGTGACCAGTCCATTCGGCTTTTCGCCAGACTTCATCAGCGCATCAACATAGGTGAACCCACCACGGGCTTTGAACGAGCCGGTTGGTGTATGGTTCTCATGCTTCACATATATATCAACGCCGGTCCGCTCCTTAAGCAAAGGCCAGGCGTAAACAGGTGTTTCAGGAACAAACTGACGAACTGTGGTGTGAGCAGCTTCCAGATCTTGCAAAGAAAACAACGGCATTCAAAATCCTCATGACAAACCAAAATGCTTTGCCGCGATGATAGAGCCAGCCAAATCCGATGGCTTTCAAAATACTGACCTAAATATCTTGTCAAAGCCCATTCTAAACGTAAGCCTTTCAATAGAAGGTAAGTACAACCTGCCGCTCGCGCCTTTGGGTTTGGTGAATGTGCTCTTTGATAGTGCGTCTGAACTTCGTTGGACGAACCTGTCAGCAATGCGAGCACTGACTCAGTTGTCGTCCGATAAGAGGATCAGGCTATGCGAACCTACCTTGATGCCAAAGTGATGGCTAAATCTTTACGTCAAGCATTAAACGAGCAAAACGTTCATTTCACTCATAGTAAATGTTTGGAACTGGTTGCCCAGCAGTTTGGGTTGGCTGACTGGAATACGCTGGCGTCTGAAATAGAGCAAAAACTTCAAGCTAAAACGCTCAAACTGCCCGAAGGCTGGATTATTTCTGGTTCCAAAAGTGATGCTTACGAAATGGGGGTTGAGAAAGCCGGCCAAGCCGGTGCTGCTCTTATTCGTTCTAAGTACTCGCCAGATGATTCAGCCTATGAAGATAAGAAGAACAGTTTTGGCACATTGATGCAGAACTTTCAGGCCCAAAACTATCTTGGTAAGCGGGTTAGGTTGAGAGCGGAGCTAAGAACCATCAAGGTTGATGGGGCAGCAACGCTATGGATGCGAGTTGATAGCTTGAAGGGCTCGGTACTGAGCTTCGATAATATGGAGATGAGAAGTCAGGAAGGTACGCTTTCTGGAACTCAAGAGTGGATCGAACGCCAAATCGTCCTAAACGTCCCTGATACTGCAGAAACCATCAGCTTCGGATTTTACCTACGGGGAACAGGCCAAGTTTGGGCTCGTAACTTTGAACTCATTGATGTCGGAAATGATATTGAAGTGACTGAGAGACCAAAACCTGAGTTGCTAAAACCGAGCAACTTAGACTTTGCCAAGGCGAGTTGATGAACTGGCAAGTCGTTGTTTAAACGATGAGACTAGTTAGCTACATGATCGAAAACCCCGTTGTATCTAGCGGGGTTTTCCATTGAAAGAGCAGAACGATGATTGGGCGCTATATGAAAACACCCTTCTACGGATGTCTCCTTGTCATACTTCCGCAGTTCAGCTTATAGATAAGGGCGTCTGTGTGTGAGGCAGGCGGTGGGAACTTGTTGAAATACATGAGACTATGAATTTAAGGCGGGACATTATCAGCAAGTGGAAGGTGCAGCTGTTGCCGAGCAGTGCCTATGCTGTGTCTTATACAGCCCCTCAGGCCTCTGTTGGGTTTGCGTTTGAAAGTCAGCGTGGGGTTCATTCGTTTAACAGCGATCGCCGGGTTGATTTCTGGACCCGCCCCAACAGCCTCGCTTTCGTGCCAGAGGGCTGTGCGGTGACCTCGGAAAGCGAACGGGGTGGCGAGTATCTGACCTTTACGGTTCCTGAAGAGTATCTGCGCACGGATGAAAATGCGTTACGGTTCAACCATGCCATCTCAAAAGAAGCGATTGTGGCAGCTTATGAGCTGCGCAAGGCCTTGCTGGTGGGGGAGCTCTCTGACGCGCTGGAGCTGGAAGCGCAGCTCTTAGCTCTGCTGGATGTGGTGGATCAGGTGCAAGCTGGCTCGTTGTATGAGCCTCCTGCTTCGGCATCCATGACAGAAGCGCGTCTCAAACGCGTTGAAGAGCTGGTTGAAGCCCAGCTTTCTGAGCAGATTTCCATTTCGGATCTGGCAGGGTGCGTTGAACTTTCATCTGGCTTCTTCAATCGCGCCTTCAAAGCGGCCACAGGTAAAACGCCCCATGACTATGTGGTGGAGCGGCGCGTGGCGCGGGCGCGCAGGCTTCTGGCCAAGTCGCAGAAAAACCTCAGCGATGTGGCTTATGCCTGCGGGTTTTCCTCCCACGCGCATATGAGCTCTACTTTCAAGAAACGTCTTGGGGTAACACCCAGCCAGCTGATGATCAGTTAGGCTTGTCTAGCGCCAGCACGTTCAATTGCTTGACGTGGTACTCCAGCACCTTCCATCCCATCTTTTCATAAAAGGGTGTGTTGTCGTCCGACGCGCACAGATAGGCCCGTGAGAACCCGCTCTCGAACGCCAATTGTGCCATGCGTTTGACCAGAGCAGTACCAATGCCTTCACGGCGGTGAACTTCTTCGGTCCAGACGGCAGCCACCCATGGCGTGAGATGTGGGCGCGCGGCAAAATCGCTTTCGATCAGGAGTGCACTGCCCAGATAAGTGTCGCCGCGATGGGCAACATAGGCGGTGGGCACAGCTTCAGGACAAAGAGCTGCGCGGAGTTTGGTTTCAATTTCGCTTTGTAAAACGCCCTTATCCCGCCACCACGCCTGCCAGATGCGATGGGCGATGGTTGGAATGAAAGCGGGAGTCTTGCTCATTTCAGAAAGGGTAAAAGTACGCTCTAAACTGTCCATTGGACCGGTGACCTATAAAATTAAATCGGTGTGCCTCCTCCGGAAACGCTAATGACTTGTCCTGTTATTTTAGCGGAGCCCGGACCGGCGAGAAAACAGATCGCTTCGGCTACTTCGTCGGGCATGATCACGCCTAAATGGGCATTTTGCTCGACTTTTGAAATGAGGGTGGCAGCAAAAGGATCTCTTTCAAGCTTATCATAAAGAGGGGTTCCACGTACAACACTGGGGCTGACACAATTGACCCGGATACAATGCTGTTTGGCTTCTACCGCTAGGGAACGGCAGAACATGGAAATGCCGGCCATACCTGCCCCCACAATGGTGCTACCGTAGGTCGGGATTATGGAAACATCCGAGGTTAAACAAATGATTGCTCCGCAGCGCTGTTTTGCCATAACTGGATAAACGGCGTGGATTGGGTGCAGGATACTGTTCATCAAGGAGGTGATTGTGGGCATCAACTCATGCACTTTCACTTCCTGCAATGGCTTGGGGATGATGCCTCCACCACCGGTGCTGACCAGCACATCGATTCGCCCCATGGCCAATTCTGCATGGGTGATCGCGGTTTCGGTGCGCGCGGGATCGGACGCATCACACTGGACGAAATGCAGGTAAGCGCCGGGAAACTCGGCAGCCAACTTGCTCAGGGCGTTGCGCCCCTTGGTGACATCACGGGCGCAGATGGTGAGCTTTTGAAGACCTGATCTGAGAAGAGATTTGGCTGCGGCAAAACCGATACCAGAAGTGCCTCCGACAATGACTGCTGAGGATTCATTCAATTTCCGCGCCACGGTGACCTCCAGATGCGACTGAAATCTCTTGAGTGATCTTGCTCGCGTTGGTGCTCAAAGAGTTGTTCTAGACCGGATGCCGTATGTTTTTGCTCAACAGAGGCGCAGCCGACAGGCCAAACAGCAAACAAAGTAACCGGAGCGCTAAGAGCTTCCCGACATCTATATGTTTCGCCAAGGCTCATTCAGGATCTTCTCCAAAACCGGAAAGGAAAGCACCGTAATCAATGCTGGCTTCGAGTGTTGTGACACGCGCTTCTGCATGGCGTGGATCCAGGAAGATCATGCGGCCCGGTTTGGCGTTGATTTCCAGAAGCTTCGGGTGGCCGGATTTGTCGATGCCAACATCCAGTCCCAATTCACCAATGGGAGATGTGTGGTACTCGTCCATCCGGTGGGCAATCGCAAAGCCGCATTCCTCGACGGCTGCCTTTACTGCCCCCGCCTTCTTGCCAAAGGCGTTGATGAAGTAGTCGTCGGTACCAACAATATCAGCCCCTTGACTGAAGTGAGAGGAAATGCAGCCGTGCGCACAGACCCGCGGGCCGATCATCAAACAGCGCCATGTGCCGCTGATGTCCTTGTGCATCTGCACGCGGCAATCTACGGAGCGTCCATCAAATGACGAAAAGTCGAGGCTTTGCTGAACCAAATACTGATCCAGAGAAGTGTGGCAGAAGGCGAACTCAAATGCATCTTCCAGCTGGACGAAGTCTGCATGAGGACAGGACAGGTCCGTCAGCCATTGAAGGCGGTAGCCTTTTTCTCGTTTGGTCAGTCGCATCAACATCTTGCCACCGCGTCCATCGACTGGTTTCAGATAAGCGGAGTGATGACGACCAAGGATCTTTTTGAGCAGTGCTGGTGTGGGCGCGCGGTGGGTTTCCGGCAAATACTTGCGCAGCTTCTGGCCATGCATCAGATGCTCATGCACCTCCCACTTATCAAAAAAGCCAGGGTTGTAGATGTGAGAGCCAAGCGCCCGCATCCGGTTCTTGATGGCCTCAACACGCAGCTTGTGTTCTTCATCGCGGGTATGGATGCGATTGTAGATGGCGGTCGGCAGAGGCAATCCGGGCTGACGATGGCCGGGCATGGTCTCGCCGGTAATCGTGTTGTTAGCCCAGTTGTAGTCTTCGGGCGAAAACAGAAAGGCGATGTAGCCCTGTGTCTGGGCGTATTTGAGCATGTCTTGCTGGTGACGGCGCTCCGGATCAAACTTTCCGGCCCCCATGATACCGATGGTCGGGCCAATATGGATGGTGTCCCCTTCCCGCTTCACATGCAAGCCCTCAATGAGGGCAAGTCCAAGTTCGTCAAACACATCTGATGGCAGCCCCAGTGCTGCCCGGCGGTCAGTGGAGACAGCGGCTTTTGCGGAAAAGCGGTGGCAGGCGCCGATCTTAAAGGAAAGATGCTCGCCGGGAGTGGCACCGAGTTTTTGAAGAGCGCCTTTAGAAAACACCACTTCATTGTTTGAGTTGGACACGCGGAAGAGATGGAGTTTGACAGCGAAAACCACAGGCCCCCCAAAGATCAACTAGTAGCCAGGACAGAGTGACAAAACCGGTTCGGCGGGACTGTACAAGACAGGTTCTCGCCAAAGCCTTGCGGAACTTGGGAAAGCTCTAATGGTTTAGGTTTTTGCGTGTGTTAGGAAGGGTTGCGACTCAGTGCGAATCTATGACTGATTCACGTTTGGAACGGGTCAGGTGACGTTGCTTGCTTCTGTCAAATCGGTATTTCGTCGATTTTTGCACAAAAACCGTCATGTTTAAGTTCTTTTGTTGGCTTGGCGAAAATGACGTTTCTTAATAAGATTGTTTTGCTGCATTATGGAAATGTTGCTGCAAAAGCCGGGTCTTACGCAATATGTAGTAATTTCGCGTTGCAATCAGAAAGCCACCGCCAAAAGTTCGTTAACAGACTCTTAATATTGGTTAATGGGCGTTAACTATAAAGAGATTGACGCGTCCTTTGAATCGGAGAAGGATGCGCTGTGACGGATTATTATCGCTCTGCACTTCAAAACCGTCATAAAGGGTAAGAGGCAATATGCTGCTCGCTGCTGAACATGATGAGACTTCTGCTGAGAAGATTGCACGCCATTCTGACTTGTTGTCACGGCAACTGCAATCCTTAAGGGAGAAGATGTATCCGCCTGAGGCTCAAAAGAAGCTGAAGACGTTCTCTTCGCGCGAGGTTGCGGGGCTGCTCGGTGTTGCCGAATCCAGTTTGCGTCAGCTTTCCCTCAATGGCGAAGCAGTTATCCCCGAAAGGCTGGAAAACGGCAGACGCATTTATACCCTTCCGCAGATCAACGAATTACGTCGTTATCTGGCAGAAAAACGCCCTGCTGATGCGCTTCGTCTGGACCCGCGCCGCCGTCATGGTGAGAAGATGCAGGTTCTGGCGGTTGCAAACTTCAAAGGCGGCTCTGCAAAGACCACCACAACCGTCCATTTGGCGCACTATTTGGCGCTTCAGGGCCTGCGCGTGCTCGCGATTGATCTCGATCCGCAGGCCTCATTGTCTGCTATGTTCGGGTACCAGCCAGAGTTCGACGTAGACGAGAACCAGACGCTCTATGCCGCCATCCGTTATGACGATGAAGAGCGCGTTCCACTCAGCCATGTTATCCGCAAAACCTACTTTGATGGACTCGATCTTGTCCCCGGTAACCTGGAACTGATGGAATATGAGCACGAAACCCCGCAGGCAATTGCTCAGGGGCTTTCGCGCGGCGATGGCATGTTCTTCCGCCGCATGGCGACCGTCCTGAAGGAGGTGGAAGATGATTATGATGTTGTGCTTATCGATGCGCCGCCACAACTGGGTTACCTCACCCTTGGCGCGCTCTATGCAGCAACCGGAATTGTCATCACGGTGCATCCGGCCATGCTGGACGTGTCATCCATGAACCAGTTCCTCTCCATGACCTCAGAACTGCTGGCGGTGATTGAAGAGCTGGAGGCAGCCTGAGCCACGATTTCGTGCGCTACCTGCTCACACGCCACACACCGCACGATGTGCCGCAGGTGAACGTTGCAGCACTTCTGAGAGGTCTTTTTGGTGAGGATGTGCTGGCGGCTTCCATCGTGGAGACCACAGCAATCGCAAATGCAGGGCTGGAAAAGAAGAGCCTTTACGAGGTTGAGCGCGGAAATATGACCCGCGATACCCTCAATCGTGCTCTGGAGTCCGTTGATGCGGCAAATACGGAAGTGTTCCAACTGATCAAACAGGTATGGGGTCGTCCATGAACAAGGCTACTGATCGTTCCAAGAAGATGCGGGCCATGTTCGGCGGGGTAGACCCGGCTGAACTGGCAAAATCCCCCAACCCTGCCCCGTCCATGACGGCAACAACAAAGCAGCGGGTGTCTTCTGGCGCGATCAAGTCCATGCGCAATACCTTCTCCGACGTGGAGAAGGAGAACGAAAAGCTGCGCCAGATGATTGAGGATGGCAGCGTTGCTCATGAGTTGAGCACGGACGACCTTGACCCGTCTTTCGTGGCCGACCGCATGGTCGTGGCCAATGATGAGGACTTTGAGAAGCTCAAGCGTCCATCTCTGCCAGCGGTCAGCAGGTACCAATTCTGGTGCGTCCGCATCCGGAAGCTCCGGGCCGTTATCAGATCGCTTTCGGTCACCGTCGTTGGCGCGCCTGTAAAGACCTTGGTCTGCCTGTTCGCGGCATCATCAAAGAGCTTTCCGATGAAGCCCTTCTGATTGCTCAGGGTCAGGAAAACCATGAGCGTAAGAACCTGTCTTTCATCGAGACTGCGTTGTTTGCCTCCCGTTTGGCCAAAAGTTTCCCGCAGACCGTGATTTCAAAGGCGATTGGCAAGGATGCGACCACCGTATCCAAGCTGCTGAAGCTGATGAATGCACTGCCGGAAGAGTTCGTCCGTGAGATCGGTCCTGCGCCCAAGATCGGGCGTCCGCGCTGGGAAGAGCTGGCGGGACATTTCCTCAATGGCAAACTGCCTGAACCGTTCAAGGCGCGTGTAGATGCCGTGATGATCAGCGCAGACTTTGAGCTCTCTGCGAGTGATGAGCGTTTCAGCGCTATTCTTTCTGCCTGTAAGTCTGCTGAGACAAACACAGCGACCACAGGTTCCATTGCCACAGCAGCAAAGAGCTGGATTGGCAACAAACAGATCCTGATGAAGGACGGCCCAAATGCGCTGAGCTTTCAGGTAGATGCGAAGAAGCAACCTGAACTGGCCGCATTTTTGAAGCGCCGCCTGCCGGATCTGATGGATGAGTTTGAGCAAGAAGTTCTGAAGGAGGATGCATGACGGTTTAATCACGTCTCTTCCAAAGAAAAACGGTCCTGCTGACGGCAATCAACAAGACCGAAATTCCTTGGGTACAAACAAACGATAGCGCTCGATGTAACCATATTTTGCACCTTCAAATTACTTCGAGACGCGGTACGAATCAACCCTTGAGCAAGGAGTTGAAGCGTCTTTCTGCATGCTAATCGCCAGTTTGTCCCGTTTATCCTCAGTTTGGGGAGGATGTTTTGCGTCCTGACCCTTGAGAACACCTACTAGACTTAGTGGGTGAACGGTGTAGCTATGCAATCTGTTGGTTCAGTGGCGTCGTTCAGAAAACTGACGCCGGCAATGGTTGCCAGTCAAAAACTGGCAATGGCCAATGACATTGTAAAGACGACAAAATCAGAAGTTGCGATGGCTTTGAAAAAGGCCGCCCCTGCCTTGGGAATTGATGGCACCACCTATCATATTCTCGATATTCTGATTGGCCTGACAGCCGCAGAGGACTGGTCGCAGGACCGCCGTCCACTGGTCGCGATCTCCAATGAAAAACTGGCCGAGTATGTCAGCCGCTCTTCTCGCACTGTGGTTCGTTCCCTGCGCAGATTGGTGGAAGCTGGCGTTCTTGCTTATAAAGACAGCCCAACAGGTCGCCGCTATATCTATCGCGCGGGTGAAGACCGTCAGATTGAGCGTGGTTATGGTCTGGATTTTTCTCCAGCACGGCAACGTTTGGATGAGTTGAAGCAGATTGGTGCTGAATTTGCAGCCCGCCTTGCGCAGGAAAAAGAGGCAAAACGTACAGTTAGCCGTCTTTCCAGAGCGATGACCGATCTTTTTCGCCTGGCTGCTCATGAAGAACTCGATGTTTCTGAGATCGCCCGTGCCTTCAATGAGCTGATGGATCAACCGATGGGGATCGTTGAACGAGCTGAAGCACTGACGATGCTTCATGAGCTTCTTGTTGCGCGATTTGAAACTGCAGAAGACACCTCAGAAAAGGGTGGTGCTGAACCTCAAGAAAGTGCTGTTTTTTTTGAAGAAAAATCAGAAATGTCATGCACAGAAGACAACGATGTCACCCCTTATAATAATACAACCTCTCAAAACTCTTGGATCAAAAGTAAACAGCAGCATGCATCTAACGATGCATCCATATATAACCACAAATCCGGTTGCACCGAATTTGAAATGGCTCCTGAAAAGGATCCAAAAAGCGAAACTCGTGCCATATCTCAAGCTTCAGGTAAAACTGAAAGTCTGAACTGGTCAGAACATGCTGATCCTTACGAAAATGATCAATTCTCCCCTCTCCTGTCAGAGGTTTCTCTTGGTTTGCTTGGCTCAGCAACCCAAGAAACCCAAGGTGCGTTGGGGCTCGATCTTTCCAGTTGGAGCAGTCTGATCGACAGTTCCGATGATATGCGCCTGTTGATTGGCCTCTCTCAAAAAGGCTGGTTTGATGCGAGAAACAGGGTTGGCGACTATACGGCCGCGGCGGTTCTGATCACCACGGTTGAAAAGGCCTTGCGCGATCCGGAAAGCATTGCACGCCCGGCTGGATATTTCCGCGCCTGTATCGATCGTGCGGTTGATGGCAAACTGGCTCTGCATCGCACATTGTTTGGCCTTGCAGCTTCCGGTGGATCTGCGGCCGCCGAAAACTAGCCGACCTTTCGGCATAAGCTCCTGAAAGGTCAATCAACCAGAACTGGACGCAATGGATATGTCTCAAAATGCAGCTGCAATTGAAAATGCCCAAGTGGTCTTATTTGAGGAAAGCGACAAGCAATCCTTGCGGGATTTTCTGGCAGTTGCCTGGACTGAGGCACACCTTGCGGAACTGGGCGACGATCTGACAAAGAGACTGGTTGCCCGGCTTGAGACGGATGATCTGGGCGGCGTGGTTCCTGGGCCGGATGGCCAGCTTCACCTGGCAAAAATTGATGAGAAGATCGTTGGTTCGCTTGCCTGTGCTGTCCGTGGTGAAGTGGTTTATATCTGGGCCTGCTATCTCGACAGCGCCTATCAGGGCAAGGGATTGGCGCGGCAATTGATGAAGCATGCGATGGCGGACTATTCTCCAGATCAAGTTGCCGGAATCTATGTCCTGAAAGAAGCTGAAGATGCAAAGCGTTTCTACCAGAAAATCGGCTTCATAGATTGTGGTCCTTCTGAGTTGGAAGTGGTTCCAGACACCTACACGCCAGCACACATCATGCAGGCGCGGATCGGGAACCTGAAGTTGGACTAGTGCAGTGAGCCCAACCGGTACCTCATAATTTTACTTGCCGGTGCTGTGCAATTGAATGCTATCAATTAGCCTTACACATTGCGGAAGACACCAAAAATCAGATGTCCTTAATAAACGCCCGAAAACCGTGCGCTGAAAATGGCTCCTGACACTATAAGAAATCATGCTTTTTGAACTACCAGATACCAAAGTGCTTTATCAGGCACTTCTTGATCGCGATCCGGACTATGATGGCCGGGCTTATGTTGGGGTACGCTCAACCGGCGTGTTTTGCCGCCTCACCTGCCCTGCCCGCAAGCCGAAGTATGAGAACTGCTGCTTCTTCGAGACGATCGCAGAATGTTTTGAAGCCGGATTTCGCCCTTGCAAGCGCTGCCATCCGGTGGGCACGTCCGCGGATAATGATGAAGTGGTGACACGTTTGCTCTGTGAGTTTGAAGCAAAGCCGCATCACAAATGGTCAGAAGCCGATATTGTCCGCCTTGGACTGGATCCATCTACTGTGCGCAGAAGCTTCAAGCGTCAATACGGAATTACATTTCTGGAAATGGCCCGCCTCTCCCGTTTGCGCGATGGATTTGAAACACTTTCTGATGGCGGGAAGGTGATTGATGCGCAGCTGGCTTCTGGGTTTTCATCTCCGGACGCATTCCGTCAGGCTTTCGCGCGATTGCTTGGCTGCAAACCGGCTGAACTAAAGGGCGATGGTCTTCTCAAAGCGGATTGGTTTGACACTCCGCTTGGCGCAATGATCGCCGTAAGTGATGACCGTGCACTGCACTTGCTGGAGTTTGCAGACCGTAAAGCCCTCCCCGCTGAACTCTCCCGTTTGCGCAAACAAGTGAAGGGTGATCTGGGCCTTGGCCGCACGGCACCAACTGATCAGATCGCAAGTGAACTGGGTGAGTTCTTTGAAGGCAAGCGTCTGGATTTCGACGTGCCGCTGGTGATGCATGGCACGGAGTTTACCAAGGATGTTTGGCGCGAGCTGCGCCGCATTCCGATTGGTGCCACCAAAAGCTACAGCCAACTGGCCAAGCAAATCGGCAAGCCAAACTCACCCCGTGCTGTCGCTCGTGCCAATGGAGCAAATCAAATTGCCATTGTCATTCCATGCCACAGGGTTGTTGGAATGGATGGAGGCTTGACGGGATATGGCGGTGGTTTGTGGCGGAAGCAGAAATTGATTGATGTGGAACTGAAAATAGCAAGATCGAAAGGCCTTATTGATGTCTCAGGCTGACAAAGCAAAACAATTTGCCGCTCTCCATGTTAAAGGCGAGCCAATCACCATCTACAACATTTGGGATGCTGGCACTGCCCAGGCCGTGACAAAGGCAGGTGCCAAGGCGGTCGCAACGGGAAGTGCATCAGTTGCAGCAGCCCATGGCTACGAAGATGGCGAGAAAATCCCGCTTTCACTGGTCGAAATTGTTGCAAGCCGTATTGCAGAAAGCGTGGAAGTCCCCTTCTCTCTTGATTTCGAAGGCGCATACGCCGATAGCCCCGCTGATGTGAAAGCAAATGCGGCTCGGATCATCAAAACAGGCGCTGTTGGTGTCAATTTTGAAGATCAGAAGGTCAACGGCAGCGGTCTTTACAGCGTTGATGAGCAATGCGCGCGAATTTCTGCCTTCCGTGAAGCCGCGGATGAGGCAGGCATCCCGTTCTTCATCAACGCCCGCACTGATATGTTCCTGAATGAACCGGATGCGAGTAAACATGGGGGATTGGTTGGAGAAGCTATTGAACGTGGGAAGCGCTATGCGGAGGCAGGTGCTAGCGGTTTCTTCATCCCTGCCCTTTCGGACGCGGATCAGATCGCCAAAATTTGCGAAATTGCTCCTCTACCGGTCAACGCCTACATGATGAAAGGTATGCCAGAGATTGCCGAACTTGGGAAACTGGGTGTTTCTCGTGTGAGCTTCGGTCCTGGTCCTTATCGTGAGGCGATGATTGACCTGAAACGCAAAGCTGAAAGCATTCTTTAAACTAGATAAGGGGAGCAATCGCTCCCCTATTCTGTTTTCAAGAGAGGCCTATTTGCCTTCTCTGAATTTCTTTCTCATTTTATCCCGCATTTCCTGCTGCATCTCGCGGAAGGTCGCCATTTGCTCCGTGCTCAGGACTTGAGCCATCTGCTGATCGAGTTTCTCGCGAGATTCCTGCATTGGGCCACGCACTTCTCGAAGTTGAGCGATGGTTGGCTTCTTACCGCGCTCAATACCAGCCCCTTTCAGGATGGCGCGACGTTCTTCCATCGCCTGCTGCATAATAGGGCGCACTTTTTCCTTCTGCGCATCAGTTAGCTGAAGCCTTTCCGCCATCATCTCCATGCGTTGCTGTCCTTTACCGGGATCAGCATAGGCAACGAGTGGCGTTGCAAAGAGGACGGACAGGGAGAGGGCAATTGCCTTGAACATGGGGACTCCTGTTTTTTCTGCTGTTGCTTTTGGAAACTCTGAAGGTACGCAGCGGTAAGTGCAAACCAAATAGTGTAAGAGAACGTCTTCGTTCCGGGCCTTGTGACAGGTCGTTACACTTTCACTAACCCATTAAAAATATTGGGAAATATTCCAATCAGATTGCTTAGTTTTTTCATAAAGATGTGCCCGCCCCGGGTAGGAGGCGGGCACAGTTGCCAGCATTGGGGATCAAGGCAACTTAAAGATGAAGCTTAGTCAAAAAGATCCTGACGAGCTTCGGTTCTGCGAATGACACGACGCGCGGTTGCTCTGTCCTGACGGCGGTCCCATGCATTGGGGGCAACTGCGACCGGTGCAGGTGTAACAACAGTGGTTGTTGGAGCAGGTGTAACAACAGTGGTTGTTGGAGCAGGTGTGACAATTGTTGTAGCGGGGGCTGGCACAACAACGGCCTTTGGCGCAGTGTTCAATCGACAGATCTGGAGTGGGTTGCGACCGGAGTCGTAAATGGCAACACAACCCGTTAGGGAATTTGTCTGGATAATCGTTTTGGTGCCGTTGCCGTCATAAAAGGTCAGAGCATCGGCGAAAGCAGCGCCTGAAAGAGTAACAAGAGCAGCGCCTGCAATAGCAATTCTTTTCATTTTGATCTCCGGTTCAGTCGTCCAATAAGTCAGCTCGGCGTGGCGATGGAATGTAATCGCCGGGCTGCGGTGATTGCGTTGGAGGGACTATCGAAGATTGATCGAATTGAAGCAATTTGAGTTTTGTAATCGCCTGTCGTCATGCTCTGAGGCTGACAAACTCAGTTACAAATTGGGCGGGTAAACACGGTTTGCGATACAGTTTGATGCAAAAGACCCAAGGTTTTCCGCCAATTTTGGGGAAAAGCGTCTATTGACGAGTATGTTTTGAAGGCTAGTTGGCAGATGAGAGTTGGACTTGGCAGCTGCCAACATTTGCTGCCAAGTCGATTTATTCAGGTCGCAGGCTGTGCTAGAGAGCAATCGAGGATCTCGGTGCCGCCCATCAGATACTCGCTCAGTGTTTCCCGATATGCCGGTGTAAGTTTCGCCCATTCGTCCCGTAACCGATCAAGGCACTTCTTCTGGTACTTGAAGATCTCCTGCGTGAAGAACCCTTCCGGTAAGTCGGCGGTAAAGGTGGTTTCCCCCTTATCGATGGCTCTGGCGTTTGCTGACAGGAATGGAAGATAGGTGTCTCCAGCCATTTTGAGCAAATCTTTGAGAGCTGGTGTCAGTTCAGAAACCCATTCCCCTTCAAAGCCAGAGGCGTCGTCGATGTGATCGAGCCATCGGAACACAAATGGGAACTCTTTCTGCAACATGGCAGAGGGAGTGGGATCGTCTTTGAGTTGGTAGAGTTGACCGAAGATCGCAGTGTCTGCCAAGGAAGCTATATCGCCAAACAGGAAGTGCTGCTTGGAGACGACTGCCTTTTCGAGGATTGCGAGCATGCGTTTGGTTGACGCTTCGATGATCGGTGCTGTTTCGGGAGTACACCCTACCTTGGGCATGCGGCTGATCTGGCGAGCACCAAATTGCTGGCCCATGGCTTTGATCGTGTTTTCGTCCAATCCCAAACAAGCATCATACAGCAGCCAGCTTGGTACGATCTTTCGATCTGCCTCATAAAACCAGCGGTAATGGAACATCGCTTTGACGAGCCATTCATCCGCCATGTCCTCAATCAAGTAACATGCAAAACGAAGCAGCGGATCATCAGGCAAGAGAGATCTCCCCTCCCCTTTTGCTTCCAGATGAAGCAGCAGCGGAGTGGAGTCGTTCATCCAAGTATCGTCCGGGAACTTGACGACGGGAATAACCGGAACTTTAACGTGTTTGACTGGGCTGTTTGGCCCCATCGGCGCACAGAGCTTCCATGCGTGTGGAATGCGTTTAGCCCTGAATGCGGCTCGTACTTTCATGGAGTACGGTGAGCCCAACGCTCCGTGTATTTCAAAACTTCCCATAGTCCCCTCCCCTCACTTGGCAGGTTTGACTTTGCAATATGATCCCTGCCAAACGCATTGGTTACATGTCTTTCAAGATTGCTCCATTCCCCTGCCAGCGGATATCCTCTCCCCTTTCCATCTGAACCATCATGTTCAAAACGGCATCTGGATTTTCCATTGGCAGAAAATGAGTGTGATCTGGCACGTAGATGTCTTTCGCATTCGGCATGTTCTCTGCCAGGAGTTCCCAGGTCGGAGATGGCGAGAAGTCATGCAAGGGCTCCTCAGGCTTTCTGCGGCGAGCACGCACCACTGTGGTTGGTACTCTGACGGAATCCAGCAGTGGGTAGATGTGATCCCCATAACAGGTGCGGTAGACTTCTGCTTCTGCATCCGGTGGGCACGCAAGTTGGTAGCCCTCGCCCTGTTCAGTTTCTACTAAGCCATGCTGGCAGTAGTCCTGTAGGATTTCAGGTAGCCAGCTGTTGTATGGCTTTCGGTCTTTGAACCGCTCATACATTTCACCAACATTGGTCCATTGGTTCCGACGACGCGCCACCGGGTGGTCTTGATCAGCGATGTTTTTGAAGATCGGAAGCAGAGGCCTCGGGAAGACAACCGGGTCGAGTAAAAGAATGTTTTGGTAGAGTTCAGGAAACTTGGCAGCTGCCAAGATTGTCAAATGGCCACCGCAAGAGTGCCCCACTCCATAGACTTGCTTGAGACCAAGTTCCTTGACCACAGCAAAAAGATCTTCTCCCAAGTCGGTCCAAAGTTTTGGCAGAGCTGCGTTCTCACTCATTCCGTGACTGCGCATGTCCCACGCGATCACGTGTCTTCCTGGAAAGTGCTTGATGATGTAATCCCAGACGCGTCCATGAAATCCAGTCGCGTGAAGCAGCAGAAATGTCGGTCCTTCACCAGCCCACTCATGAAGACAGATCTGATGATCTCCAGCTGAAACGAACTTCTGAATGGGGGTATCTGAACGCATGAAAAATCCTCTGAAGCAATAACAGAGAAAGTTTAGCCATACCGTATACGAGAGCAAGCTCTACCAAAGCAGAATAGCAATTTTATTTGCGAGAAATGACTTGGCAGCTGCCAAGTTTCATGGCTTGCGAGCTCAGGTTATTGGGAACGCGTTTTCGATTGGTATCTCAAATTCGGTTGCTACAGAGAATACATCAATGCTGACCGAAGCTCCTGGAACATCTGCGTTCTGAATCTCCAGTGTGGTTAATGTCTCCCAACTATGGTCATTGTCATAAGCATCTAGATCAACCTGTAGTGTGTATTGCCCATTTGGATCTTTAACCAAACGGACGTATTGATCAGTGAAGAAGCGATACTGATCGAGTCCACCTTCACCGTAGTCCTTAAGGAGTTTCGAGATGTCAATGATATCGCGATCAGTACCGTTCTGTGAGTTTGCTTTATAGTCCGCGATATGATCTGCTGCTCCATCCAGTTGCTCAAAGAAGTAGATATCTGAGCCTTCGCCACCCGTCAGAGTATCTTGTCCTTCACCAGCATAGAGATGATCGCTGCCCTCAAATCCGTTGATTGCATCGTCACCTTCAGTGCCTCTCAGTGTGTCATCTGCCGAGGTTCCATCAACTGGGTTCTTGTCGCTTCCGGTCTCTCCATCAACGTTGGGGAGCATATGAATTGTCGAAATGGACGGTGATGAACTTCCACTCTCTGTATGAAGGATCACGGAAAGACTTCTTGCTTCAAGACTATCTGAGTTGGTTGAGAACGTAAGCGAGTTAATCAGGTTTTGATAGATTGAAGCATTGAGGTTGCCTGAGAAATTCAATGTGAGTACGCCGTTGTCGCTATCTTGCAGCTCACCATTGATGCCGTCGATTGCTGTATAGTTCAGGACATCGCCGTTTTGAGCATTGAAGAGTTTTACCGTTAGACCGGTTATTGGTTCTTGCAAGCCGTCAATCTTGGCAGACTTGGCAACTGCCAAGTCCTCTCCATCAATTTGATAGGTGGCGTCTAAATGCTGTTCTTCCAAAGGAGCGAGTTGTTCGATTGAGACCGTGAGATCGCTGATCCTGAGAGTGTCTGCAGACGTGAGATCACCTGGAGCAACCAACCTTATTGTCGTGGCCGAAGAGATATGGTCGCTAAGGTCTAGGTTTATCGTTCTGGACTGGGAATGGTCTTCGGTGTCGGTGATCTCAGCAATCCTTTGAACGGAGCCATCGGCCATCATGACCTCAATATAGAAGAGTTTACTTGTCTCTGATGAACTGAAGTTAGCGGTATAGCTAAGCGAGAGCTGCGCTGACTGTGCACCCGTCAGATCAAATGTTTTGCTGAGGCTTGCAAGATTATCGTCGCCATTTGCGGAAGCGCTGGATTGATCTGTCAGAACAAGTCCGCCCGTTGCTTCATCAATGTAAATGTCGGAGGAACCATCATTTGAGGCGGCGGCCAAGCCGTCGTCTCCATACTCTTTCCACGCATCGGACCGAATATCATCTGAGATATTGCTGGTGTAGTTATCAAAGTCGAAGTCCCAACTAACTTGGTAACTGCCAGCTTCACGTGTGTGAAGGTAAACTGTCGGAGGCGGGGGTGGTGTGTTATGGCCTTCGGTGACCTGGATCTGATAGTCCTGTGAAGCTTCTGCGCCTGATGGATCTCTGGCTACAATCGTAACGTCATAGATATTGTCGCCATCTTGATCTGCCGGAACATCATAAGAGATATCGTTCTTCCAGCTGACTTTACCTGTTTGTGCATCGATGTTGAAATGGGCCGCATCAGGCCCTTGGAGAAAAAAATGGAGGCTGTCTCCATCAGCGTCTGATGCGTTCGCAGTGAAGACATCCTGAGGTCCATTGTCTTCGACAGTCAAATGAAAAGGCGTGTCTTGTCCGACACCTGAAAAGATCGGAGCATCATTCTCTGGACTGAGCTCGATGGAGACAGTCACGGTCTCACTGCGTTCACCGTCAGCATCCTGAATATAGTAGCTAAAGCTATCAGACCCATTGGCGTTGGGATGCCCGGTATAGTTGAATGTGTTGTCCGCGTTCTGTGTCAGATGACCCTTGGCAGGTGCCAAGACAATATGAACGGAGTAACCTTCGCTATTCAGAATGTCGTTTCCCAGTAGATCTAAAACGAGCGGTGTGTCTTCCTTGCCTGTGAACTGGTCAGCAACGGCAATGGACTTTCCATCTGCAATGTCGAATGAGAAAGAAAGCGGAAGAGTATCACCATCTCCGTCGGTCGCGACGATGTCGAACACCATCGAGATTTCTGATGGGGCTGCATGATCAATTGGGGTGAAAAACTCGACTGTATAGGATCCTGTGTTGCCTGAGTCCAAGGTGACTTTGAAGACGAGAGTACCATCCTGAGTCTTCGCGACGAGTTCGTTTCCAATACCTGATAAGGAATAGAAGACCTGGGCTCCATTGACGGCAAATGGGGCAGGCGTGCCGCTCATGCTGGATGAAAATGAGAGTGCTTTTGTTGAACCAACATCCGCTCCCCATTGAACGTTAAGCGTGCCTGATTGGGAAATAGATGCATCTCCGTTCATACGCGCTTCAAAGAGGTCTGTTTCGGAAAGGCTAATACTCTCAGGCGCAGAACTTGCGACAGGTACGCTATCTGAAATGGAAATCTGCAGTGTCCCAGTTGCTGCATCTCCATCAGAGTCGGCCGCTATGTACCGCAGTTGAAATTGGTCAACGCTCTGAGAATGATTGAGGGGAGCATGCTGTGTAACAGAATACGCTCCACTGGCGGAATTCAGCGTCGCGCTGAAAATAGCCGTCGTGCCTTGCAAAAGCGTTATTTTGTCGTCGGAAAGATCCCAGCTGAAGCCTGTTGGAAGAGGGGCTTCTGTCCATGAGACCTGTACTCCATCTACACCAGCGGAGACTGGGAGTACACCTGTCAGACCAAGGCTATCCTCAGCCGATGTACTGCTTTGATCTGCTTGCGTAAACGCTTCGTCGCTAAGCGTGAGTTCGATCGGTGCTCCAACAGTAGGGCTATCATCTTTGATAGAAACGCTGATGTGCCTTGGGCCGTGTCACCATCTCCGTCGGTGATCACGTAGTGGAGTTTGATTTCCTCCTGATCCAGCCCATTGGTGTGTTGAAGCGGGTTATGCTGCTTAACTGTATAGGCTCCCTTGCCATCCGTAAACTGTGCCGTCAGGATTAGCGTATCGCCCTGTTTTACGCTGAGCATCTGCCCTTCGATGATGTAAATCAGACCGTCTGGATCTTCCGGCAATTGCCAACTGATGTTTGCACCATCTGCTCCAGCGTTATGAGGCAGGTAATCTGATGAGAAACTCAGCTCAGCTTCGTCGCTCAACTGGCTTTCATCAAAAACGATCTGGTTGAGTGGGAACGCCTTAGGTGTATCGTCTAGCGATGTGACGATAAGAGTGCCAGTTGCGCTTTGGCCTCGGATGTTTGTCGCTGAGAAGTTCAGGTTGAATACCGCGTCACCGTTACCTGCGTTTATGATTGTGTTGTGTTGCGTCACACTGTAGGTGCCAGTCGATGCATTCAGAGATACAGATAAAACGATTTGCCCACCTTGTAGGATAAGAAGTGTTTGCCCTTCTTGAGCAAAGCTGAAGCCCGATGTTGGAGTAGGATCATCCCATGTCAGTGTGACTGGGCCTTGTTGTGAGCCCATAGGCAGAATGCCTGATGTTGAGGCGCTGTTCGGATCTCCATCTGACCCTCCCGCTAAGCCTGCCTCAGATACGGTTGCTGTTAGGTTCCATTCCGAAGGCATAGGATCGTCGGTTACGCGGAGGTCCAGATAGGAAACCAGGCTATCTCCATCTGCATCCTTTGCAATGAACCGGAAACTGAGCAGGAGGTCTGAAGTGTCAGCTGGGTGATCTAACTGCGCAAATTGCTGATAGATGTAGGTGCCGTTGGGCGATGTGGGATCCAACGTTACTTTGAAAACGAGCGTACCATCTCCCTTCAACCCTTTCAGAACATGCTGACCTTGTAGGCCAAATTCTGACTGAAAAAGGACCCGCGCACCGCCGGAGGTAATATCGAGCGGATCACCTGAGCGGCCGAGTGGGCGTCCAGCTGCATCAAGTGTAAATAGCAGTGCGCGGGAGTTGGTACCATCCACGCCAAAATCAATAGCGAGGCTATCGCTGACTGAGATATCGGTGGATGTGCGAAAGGATGCTTCCTCTACTTTGAGTATCGGAAGATCGTTTGCTCGGGAAACTATCGAGTTTGGTTGAACATACAAGTCTGCGGGAGAAAACTGAGGAACTGCAATACTCTCAGGATTACTTGTTTTTGAAAGAGCAAAAGGAGCGCCTTCCAAGTTGGAGTTATTGCTTTCCGCAAAGTGACTGTGGCTGGTGGCAGAACTTAACTCTGCCAATCTAGGTGTTTGATGCAAAGTTGGAAAACTAGCCGTATCCGAAGACTGATGAGATTCTTCGGCAGGTTTGTTTGTTCTGCTTTGGGCAGGGGAGGGGACATCTTCCTGAAAGCTGCCAAGTTCCAACGCAGCATCGATTTGCACTGCTGCCAAGAACTGACTTTGTGTGGTGAGCGGGCCAGATGGCATCAAAATAAAGAACTCGTTGGCTGGCCCGCCAAAAAAGCCTTCAATTACGATAATCTGTCCATCTGCTTGCCGAATGTGCAATTGAGTTCCATCTCGCGCGAGTTGGGCTGTCCCGATCGTGTTGGAAAGATCAACCAACTGACCGTTTTCCCGCTTGAGTAGGATTGCGCCACGCGAATGTGGCAGAGGTTCAGCTAACAGAATTGGGGGAGGGGACTGCAAAACTGGTGTGTTCTTAGGCGCTGAGTTGATGTGAGCCATGACTGCATTCCTCCTCGTTCCAAATTGTTAGTGTTCTAATTGATCTGTTGGGTCGCTATACGCCGCAGTTCTCGGTTGCGGGTTTTCTCAAGCAATCGCTCAGAAAGACCGAGGTGCAGCAAAAGCGTCGAACGCTGAGCTTTGTCTGCAAAATGAAGGCGAATGAGTTCTGCTTCAGCTGCGATGAGCTGAAGTTCTGTATTTTGCAGCTTGGTTAGAGCGGTGAGATAAGCAGGAACATGCTCAGAATTTACTTCAGTCTGTGCGAGTGCGGCCTCATAGTTTCGCCTCTGGCGCGTTACTCCGATCTGAAGCTGCTTATAGGTTTTAATCGCTTTGGAAAGTGATTTGCTTTCCGCTTGCACATCTGTAGGCGATCCTGAACCATTCAACAGAGATGAAGTGACCACTGGCTGAAGGTTGAAACTGCGGCTGCCCGTGTAGTGTGTGAAGGCCGTTTGCGCAAAAAGAAGTTCGTTCTGCTGCAGTGCCTTTAGAGTATCACTGATTGAGCTGCGCTGTGCTTCTAACGCTTCAACGCGCTCCAAAACCTGAGTTGTTTTGCTCTCAGAATGTCTATCCAAAACTGCGGTTATCTCGTTTAGATCTCTCAGCGATCTCAGATAAACGTGTGTTTGCTGTGTTGCTAAGTAGAGTGCAGCATAAGCATCGACGGTTTCCTGCAGAACCTCAGTTTTCTGCTGTTTTGAAGCTGTCTTCCAACTTGTTAAACTTAACGTCTGGTTGAACCGCAAGGTGTCTTCAAGCGCTTCACGTAGAGTTGTTGCCTCAACGGAAGATCCGGCTGATCCTAAGGCAACCGCGCCAATCATCGGATAAAGCCAGCAGTGTTTAAAACACTTATTTTGCCGCTGCAACATCCCGGTCCCCAACCCAGCACACAGCTAAAACAGCGCGCGCCGCCCTCTTAAGACTTCATTAACAATTGCAACTAGGGAACCTGAATTGGTTGAATGTGACAATTCTGAAATTAGAGGAATGAGAAAATAAGGGTGAAAAAATAGGGGTATCGTAAATCGCGAAATTCCCTTGGTATCTGGGAGTGAAGCTTGCAGTAAAAGCTGGGTACGGGGAATGTCTTGAATGAGAGTTCTGTTTTATTTCGGATGGTCCTTCGCAGAAACCGGAGGAACGCAAAGGGCAGTTCTCGCTATTGGGAGTGGTCTCATTGCAAAAGGGCATTCCGTAACCGTATTGAACGATAGCCTTGAGATTGCGACACCGTTTTATCCTCATGATCCTGCGTTAGAGATCCGGCACTCACTTCAAGAGTTTGGAAAACAGGTGTCGCTCAAAGATGTACAAAAAAAGAAACAGCAATCCTTAAATCGGACTCCCAAAAAATCGGCATCAATGCAACTTCAGAGAATCCTCCCAGCTTACAGAAGACAGCGTTGGAGACGAAGAATAAGAGGAAGATTACCTCGTCTGAGACAAGAGTTGGAACGAGAAAACCCTGACATTTGTGTTGTGTTTACACCAGACTATGCTTCTTTGATTGATAATGCGTTTCCATATCGGGCTTTTCCAATTGTATTAGCATTTCGGAATATTCGAAGTATATGTTTGATGAAACTGTCGGGTTCTATGAAGATCCGGTTGCTCGATTAAATTATCGAGAACAAATTAGCTGCGCTGATGCTTACTCAGTTTTGTTACCAGAGTTTTCTAATTACCTTCCCAAGCATGCCGCAAAGCCGATTAGCTATATACCAAATGGTATTCATTTGCCTTCTTCATTAGAAGGAGACAAACACAAGAAGCGCATTCTTTTTACAAGCAGATTTGATACTGCCAAACGACCTCAATGGTTGATTAATGCCTTCGCTAAAGTTGCAGAAAAGTATCCCGACTGGTCATTGCATATGTATGGTTCTGGTACTGATAGCG
This sequence comes from Pseudovibrio denitrificans JCM 12308, assembly GCF_001310815.1. Classification (GTDB taxonomy): domain Bacteria; phylum Pseudomonadota; class Alphaproteobacteria; order Rhizobiales; family Stappiaceae; genus Pseudovibrio; species Pseudovibrio denitrificans. Next base: position 382,567 of record NZ_BAZK01000008.1, on the reverse strand, counting down.
AAGAGGCCGTTGAACTTTGTCAGTCGCTGGGTGTTCCCAACCAGATAAAGCTTCATGGCGCACAGCCGGATTTGACTGAAGCATATCAAAATGCAGAGATCTTCTGCATTCCCTCTCATTTCGAAGGGTTCTCGAATTCATTAGCGGAAGCAATGAGTTATCAACTGGCCTGCGTTGCTGTAGATGATTGCATTTCTAACTCAGCGCTCCTCAAAGATGGAGCTGGTTATTTGACAAGAGTTGAAGATGGCGCAGCAGGTTTGGCTGAAGCTTTGGACACGCTGATGGGAAATCCGGAACTTCGGAAGCAATTGGGAACAGCAGCACGGCAAAAAATCTCTGCGTTTACGCCTGAGCGCGTGACAGATGAATGGGATAGTTTCCTCAAGTCAGTCAAGTCGGATTACAAGCAAAAGAAAAGACTTTTTGCGAGAGCTTAGCCTTAGCCGAACTTTCGTTTCGCGTCGGCTGCAAGACCAAGGCCCACGGCGCCAAAAACGTCGCCTTCCACGATAGAAGCGTTTGGCATCAGGGACTTGAAGTGATCGTGAAGCATTGGGATACGTGTGGTGCCGCCGGTCAGGAACATGCTGTTAATCTGATCAGCAGTCACACCTGCCTTGCAGAGTGCTTCCTGAATGGTGGTATCGATTTTCCCGACAGAAGTTGCGATTGCTGCGTGGAAATCGGCATTGGATGCATCCACCTGAACATCTTCTTCTTCCAGTTCAATCTTGAGGCTGGCAATCTCGGAAGATGATAGGTCAATCTTGGTTTGCTCAACACGTGTAGCAAGCATGTGGCCATCTTTTGCGCGGATAACTTCACGTAGGCGCTCTACCAGATGAGGCTGCGCTGCTTCGCGTCTGACTTCGCCGAGTTCGCGCAAAATGCTTGGAGAATACAGCTGGTTGATGAACTGCCAGGTAGCCAGATCGAAGTAGTATTTGGAGGGCAGCGCGCGTTTGCCGTCTTTGGTGAGAGTTTTATAGCCCAGATGCGGCATTACCTGCGCAAGCGACAGCAGACGGTCGAAATCTGTACCACCGATGTGAACACCTGTGTTGGCAAGAATATCGCCAGTGCGGTCAGCCGCATTCCGCCGTTCAGGAGAAACGCGAATAACGGAAAAGTCAGCTGTACCACCACCGATATCCAACACCAGAATAAGCTCTTCACGGGTAACAGACTGCTCATAGGCCAACGCAGCTGCAATTGGCTCATACTGGAATGCAATATGCTCAAAGCCTTCCTGGCGAGCGATACCTTCCAGCGTGTTTTGCGCTGCGCGGTCAGCGACTTCATCACCGTCGATGAAATGTACCGGACGACCCAGAACCACCTTGGTGACATCTTCCTGCATGTGTGCATCAAGCTTGCGTTTCAACTGGCGCAGGTACAGTGCAATGATGTCACGAAACGCCATACGACCGCCCATGACAGCCGTTTTTTCCTGAATGAGAGATGTGCCCAGAACACTCTTGAGAGCCTGCATAAGGCGGCCCTCATCGCCTCTGATGTACTCTTCTTTCGCCTGCCGTCCATAAACTATCTGCTCGTCCTCAAAATTGAAGAAAATGGCAGACGGCATTTCCGTATGGCCTTCTTCTAGCATCACCAGTTCTGGTGTTTTGCCGGAGTAGATGCCCACTGTGGAGTTGGAGGTGCCAAAATCGATGCCTGCGAATGCGCTGTTCATTTTTAGACCTCTCATCATGCCTTTTGTCAGGCAATGCTGTGCAATTGCCAGAGTAACGGCTGCGTTTGGATATTCAGGTTCGGGATACCTCCCCAAGGCGTTTGGGAGGGCGAGCTTGATACACGGTGAGCTGTGGGATTGCCAGTTAATTTTGAGGGAACTTGGATATCCTTGTGGGCGAAGCTGAAACCTCGTTTAAAAACACTGCTCTGCAAAGTGACCTAGAGAATGTGGGGGCATGTTTTCAGAATTGCGACAATAACCAGTTTCCTCCTAGGTTCATGCTCTGTTTCCCTAAGATTTTGGGCGTGTGATGACCTTGCAAAAGACAGCATTGATAACGGGTGTGACTGGACAAGATGGCGCTTATCTGAGCCGTTTTCTGCTTAAAAAGGGCTACGTAGTGCATGGCGTTAAGCGCCGCTCCTCCAGTTTCAACACCGGGCGGATTGAAGGAATTTACCAAGACCCGCATGAAGAAGATGCACGCTTTATTCTTCACTACGGAGATCTGACGGATGCGACCAACCTGATCCGGATTATGCAGGAGGTGCAACCGGATGAGGTCTATAACCTTGGTGCGCAGTCACACGTTAAGGTAAGTTTTGAAACCCCGGAATACACGGCCAACAGCGATGCTCTTGGTGCTCTACGGTTGTTGGAAGCAATCCGCATTCTTGGATTGGAAAAGAAAACAAGGTTTTATCAGGCGTCAACATCAGAGCTCTATGGTCTGGTTCAGGAAGTTCCGCAAAAAGAAACCACACCATTTTATCCGCGGTCTCCATATGCTGCAGCAAAACTCTATGCCTATTGGATCGTTGTAAACTATCGCGAAGCCTATGGAATCCATGCTTCAAACGGCATCCTCTTCAACCATGAAAGCCCGTTGCGTGGTGAGACGTTCGTAACGCGAAAAATCACACGTGCAGCTGCGGCAATCAGCTTGGGCAAGCAAGAGAAGCTCTACCTCGGCAATATTGATGCTCAACGAGACTGGGGGCATGCGCGCGATTTCATTGAAGGCATGTGGATGATGCTGCAACAGGATCAGCCGGATGATTATGTCCTGGCTACCGGTATGATGACATCTGTTCGCCGTTTTGTAGAAATGGCCTTCGCTCATTGTGGCACTGACATTGAGTGGCAGGGAGAGGGCGTTGAGGAACGAGGTCTTTGCGCGCGAACCGGTCGTTCAGTGATCGAAATTGATCCGAGGTATTTCCGTCCTTCTGAAGTGAATGAGCTGCTAGGTGATGCAAGTAAGGCGCGGCAGAAGCTGGGGTGGGAGCCTAAAACGTCTCTAGAGGTGTTGGTACAGGAGATGGTGCAGGCCGATTTGAAAGAACTTCAAGAGCATCGGGTGCTGGAAGATGCCTGATTTATCGGAGACAAAATTTGACCTCGCGGGAAAATCGGTTTTTGTAGCTGGGCACAGAGGCATGGTTGGCGGCGCATTGATGCGCCGTTTGGAGCGAGAGGATTGCTCGCTTTTGACGGCTGACCGCAAACAGGTGGATCTCACGGTTCAAAGTGAAACGCTAATGTTTTTGCAGGATACGAAGCCGGATGCGGTGATTGTTGCGGCAGCCAAAGTCGGTGGGATATGGGCAAACAATGAGTATCCCGCTGACTTTCTTTATGAAAACCTTGCGATAGAAACCAATCTCATCCGTGGAGCCTATGCAGCCAACGTACAAAAGCTGCTGTTTCTGGGGTCGTCCTGTATTTATCCAAAACATGCATCTCAACCGATTTCAGAAGAGGCGTTGCTCTCCGGGCCTCTGGAGCCAACCAATGAGTGGTATGCGATTGCCAAGATTGCAGGAATAAAGCTTTGTCAGGCTTTTCGAAAGCAGCACGGATGTGATTTCATCTCCGCGATGCCAACCAATCTCTATGGTCCGGGCGATAACTTTGATCTGACAACCAGTCACGTTCTGCCAGCACTCATGCGTAAAGTGCACGAAGCGAATGAGAATGGCGCGGCTTCCTTTGAGATTTGGGGAACAGGAGCGCCACGACGAGAGTTCCTTCATTGCGACGACTGTGCAGACGCACTGGTGTACTTGCTGAAGAATTACTCAGCAGAAGAGCACATTAATGTCGGTTTCGGCACGGACATTTCTATTTTGGAACTTGCAGAAAAACTATCGAGAATTCTAGGGTTTGAAGGCTCTATTGAGAAGGATACCACCAAGCCTGACGGAACTCCGAGAAAACTCATGAGTTCGGAGCGATTGGCGCAGTTGGGCTGGAAGCCATCCATCTCATTGGATCAGGGGATTGCGGAGACTTATAACTGGTTTCTTCAACATCACCTTGAAAAAGCAACGGCATAAATACTTGCCCTCAGAAAAGCTTGGACACTCGCAAATGTCACAGTGCACTTGCCAGTGCTTTCAGTCATGTTGTCTCGCTGAAATTGGAGATATGAAACCTCGTAGTTTTCCGAGCTCATGCCTCCTGATCTTAAAGGGGTAACAACATGATTGAACGCATGCACACCAAGCAGCGTATGAGCAAAATCGTCAAGCACAATGGTACCGTTTATCTGTGCGGGCAGGTTGGCAATCGCGGTGATAGCATCAAGGAACAGACCGCAGAATGTCTGCGCCGCGTTGATGAACTGCTGCTTGAAGCTGGTTCCAGCCGCGAAAAAATCCTGCAGGCTATTGTTTGGCTTTCAGACATGCGCGACTTTGCGGATATGAATGAAGTCTGGGATGCCTGGGTTCCAGAAGGCCATGCGCCAGCGCGGGCATGCGGTGAAGCGCGCCTCGCTTCCCAAGAACTGCTCGTGGAAGTTATCATCACAGCAGCTTGCGACTAAGCCTCCCAAAGAAATCGACGCTTACCGGGGGCTACTTAGACTTCCGGGAAGCGTCGCTCTTAAATCATTGAGTGTTAGTTGTTAGCACTTCAGAGTGCGTTGAAGATGTGCTCTGGCATCTTGCGTTGCACGTCTACTTTGCAGGCAAAGCCCATGTGGGCTAGGACGTCACGCTTGGGTTTTATCCCGGGCGCAACTTCGGTGAGCACAAGTCCATTCGGCCCAAGTTGGAACACGGCGCGCTCTGTTACATAGAGCACTTCTTGCCCATTGCTTCGGGCATTGATTGCGTTGAACGTGATGTGGTCTGTTTGTTCGACAAACTTTGTGTGTGTTCCGTTTCTGGTAATCTTTAGCTTATCTTTGCGATACTCCACGCGTGTATCGACGCCAGTGAGAAGACCGCAGAACACCAGCTTTCGCGCGTTCTGTGAGATATCGATGAAACTGCCCGGGCCAACAATTTTTCCGCCTATTTTGGAGAGATTTACGTTGCCGTGCCGGTCTACTTCACTCATACCCAAAAAAGCGATGTCTAGCCCGCCACCGTTGTAAAAATCAAACTGATCCAATGAAGACAGAAGAGCTTCAGACCCTTGCGCTGCGCCATAAAGCGTATCACCCAGAAACTGACCGTTGTGATGGCCATGTTCGCAAGAAAGCCAGATCTGTTCAGCCAGTTTTTTGCGTTGTTCTGTAAAGCGAACTCCTGATGGCACACCAAACCCTATGTTGACTGCTGCATTTTCAATCAACTCTTCTGCAGCTCGTCTTGCGATCACCTTGCGAGCAACTTCGCTGGGTTCATTTTGAACACGCCGATGAGACGGCTTGATGGCACCGCTAAGGGCAGGGCTGTAAGGGGTGTCATAAGCGATGGTTTGGCTGGGTGTTTCAACCAAAGCATCCAGAAATACACCGGGAATAGCAACAGAACGAGCAGGTAGACTGCCGGATTCCACGATGTTCCTGACTTGTGCAAAGCAGTGGCCTCCGCTGTTATGCGCTGCCATTGCCAGGCTCAAGCTGTCCAAAGTGACGGCCTCTTCATCAAGGCTGAGATTGCCTTTCGTGTCAGCAGCTGAGCCACAAATCAACGCGAGATCGATCTTGAAAGGGCGATAGCGGAGATACTCTTGACCATGCAGGTGCAGCAATTCAACCAGATCATGCTTACAGGACTTGCTGCACTTACCACCACCGTGTCTGGGATCGACAAATGTTCCAAGCCCTGTTCGGGTGAGAAGACCGGGGCGACCCGCTCCAATTTCACGGATCAACTGTTGAATTACACCGGCTGGCAGGCAATAGGCTTCCAGTTTGTCTTGAGAGATGAGTTTTTGTAGCGATGGCGTCAATGCAAAGTGAGAGGAGATAATGCCTCGTAACATACCTTTGTGCGAAAAGCGGTTCAGTCCACGCTTGTCACCATCTCCGATCGAAAGAGAGTTGATGACGAAAAGGTTCTTGGGATGACCGGTTGAGAGGAACCGTTGTTCGATGGCCTCTAGCAGAGCTTCCGGCGTGGCAAGGCCCCATCCGCAACCGCCAATCACAATAGTATCGCCATCCTGCACAAAGGCTGCAATTTCACGCGCACTGCAGATCTGCATCCTGCTGGTTCCCGGAGTTTGTGTCCGTGTTGTTTTGAGGAGATTATCCCGCAAACACTAAAAAGTCCGGTTAAGGTACAATCGATCTCTTGAAAGCCGTTTGAAAACAATAGCTTGATCATGTGTGGCAAGATTGGTGCTTTTCAAACTATTATAATTTGTTATGTAAGTGGCTCAAATTTACGAAAAAGACTGGCTCAAAATTGACTGTGTTGCAGGAAAAACAAGTTTATCAGGTTGGTGATTTTGTCCGTGGTGGCGGATTTCGCGACACTTATGAATGCGCTTCTGATACTACCAAGCTTCTGAAGTTTGATCGTTACGAGACTGGTAAGCGCAAGGTAAAAACTCGCGGCCCGCTAAAGAACCTGTTTCGTGCTGTTCGTGCAAAGCTTGGCTATAAGAAGCAACGCTTGAGCGGAAACCAGGATGAGCTTTTAGGCTGGCAACACATTCAGGACATTGGGTTGGAAGAGCATCGCTCTTTTGCAAAAGTCTACGGAATGGTGGAAACCGATCGTGGGCCTGCTCTGCTAACGGAAAAGATTGAGAACTTCTGGCATCCCGAAACTCGCAGTGTGCGCGACTACATCAGCCGCCATGGCCGTGTTGATGATAACGAGTTGGTTCGAGCTTTGATTGACTATTTTGGGATTTTGCGCCGCCACCATGTTTCCTGCTTTGCAGATCGTCCTGAAAACATGGGAATTGTTCTTGATGAGCAAGGCAATAAATACATCAAAAGCTTTGATGTAAAACCCTACCTGAACAACCAGTTTTTGCCAGTTCATAAGATTGACTACCTGAGCAAGAAACGAATTCGGCGGCGTCTAGATCGCCATTTGGATATTCTAAGCGGTAAAAACACAGGTGGCGGACATAAGATCTGAGCCTTATAGTCTTCGGAAGACCGGATACTCTCTCTAAAGTTGGGAAGCCTGGCACCTAAAGCTGAGTTCAGCATAATTATCTTCACCTATATACACCTTGCATCTGGAAGGGGCTTGGTTAAGCTAACGGGATTGCTCTTTCCGTTGGCGTGGCATTTTGTGCGCTGATTTTTCTGGCTTTTTTGAAGAAATGAATTTGAGGCGGGCTTTGTTATGCAGGATGAGGCAGTAAATACTTCCGTTTTGGCATTGTTTAAGCTGAGCGCGTTTCGTCGGTTTATTGGTGTTCTTGTTCCTGCGGCCTTTGCGGACTGGATCGACTTCATCGCGATCATGGTGCTGGTGAACTACACTTGGGGCATGGGCGCTACCGAGGTTGCCAGTGTGATCATGGCGGCTACATTACCACGCGTTCTTTTTGGGTTGCCTGCGGGTATTCTGGTGGATCGCATTGGAGCCGGGCCCGTGCTGATGGCCGGTCTTGTTATCCGGGCTGCTGTTATGGTTGGCATGTTCTTCTTTGCCAACACTCTCGCACTTCTCATCGCCTTTGTCTTTTTGAAGTCGACAATCTCCGCAGCGTTTATGCCAGCGCAGCAGTTGGCGCTGAAAAAGATTGTGCCGTCCAATATGCTGACACAGGCCGTCAGTATTGATCATTTTGTCATTCAATCTACGAAGATTTTTGCGCCGGTTCTTGGCGGTGCTTTGCTTGCCATCTGGAGCCCGCACAATGTCTTTTTGCTTGGCGGGCTCTGTTTTACAGTTGGTGCGCTGTTCTGTGTCACCCTGCTTGGCGTGCTGAAGAAAGGTCAAGCAAGCGATGAGACTGAACAGGAGAGCAACGGCAGTGTGCTGCGCGATGCAAAGGTTGGCCTTGCTTACATCTGGAAGACACCACGCCTACTCTTAGGTATCGCTCTTATCTGCCTCTTTATATTCAGTGTCTTCCTGTATGAAGCCGTACTGCTGCTCCTAATTAAAGAGACGGGGCAACCGGGAGCATCTGCTGGGCCAATCATTGGCGCTATCGGTGTAGGCGGGCTTGTCGGCACCTATCTCACGGCGAAGATTGGTGATCGAGTAAATCTGCATCTGATGATGGTTATCGGCTCGTTTTTTGGTGGAGCCTTGACCATCGTAGCGGGATGGCTTCCTTTCAGCCCTGAACCTATCACTCTTAATGAGCAGATGGCGCTTTGGTTTGTCGCTGGTATCTTTTCCAGCCTGATAACGGTGCCTTACGGAGCTATCATCGTAAAGCAGACGCCAGAAGAGTTGCTGGGGCGTGTTTCTTCTGTTGGTGAGATGCTACAATCGGGCCTGACACTTATTTCAATACCAATCGGGGCTTTTCTGGCTGAGCAATGGTTTGTTTCCATGCCCTTCTTTGCTGGAGGCGTGACCATGTCCGTGGGTGCAGTTATCGGGTTTATTGCAGTTCTAAGCCTGGGCAAGGCGCCTGATCCTGAACCGGTGATCTCGGAAGAAGCCGTGTAACCCACCAGCGCGGGTTCGACTTTAATTGCGCTCGACCTTCCTGAGGACCTGAGGCATTCTCTTCGGATTGCTCAAACCTGCCACCTGCAGGGAGCAGTGAGGGGGGGATTCCATGACAGGCTTTGTCTTCAACACATCAGCAAGCGTTATTTGCGAACCCGGTGCGGTTCAACAGCTGGATCAACTGACACTGAACACCATAGGCAAACGCGTTTTGCTGGTGAGTGATAAGGGGCTCATGCAAGCAGGCCTCGTTGAACCTGTGATCTCGCGGCTTGAAGCTGCCGGAATTGACGTTACGCTCTTTGAGGATGTGGTGGCTGATCCACCCGAAGCTATCGTGTTGCAGGCAGCTGAACTGGCAAAGACTGCACACGTCGATGGTGTGATCGGGCTTGGCGGTGGTTCATCCCTTGATGTTGCAAAGCTGGTTGCACTGCTTGTTGGGGGAGGGGAGCAGCTCGCGGATATCTATGGTGTCGGCATGGCTAAAGGAAAGCGACTTCCGCTGATCCTTATTCCAACAACAGCGGGTACTGGCTCTGAAGTTACGCCGATCTCTATCATCACAACAGGAGAGGCTGAGAAGAAGGGCGTGGTGTCACCTCAGTTGCTGCCGGATGTGGCGGTGCTGGATGCTGATCTTACTCTTGGGCTGCCTGCACATGTGACCGCTGCAACAGGCATTGATGCATGGTGCATGCTATCGAAGCCTATACGTCTACTTCAGCAAACAATAATCCGGTTTCAAAGGTTCTGGCCAAGGAAGCTCTGCGATTGCTCGGTGCGAACATTGAGAAGGCCGTGAACACGCCTCAGGATAAAGAAGCCCGCTCTAACATGCTGCTGGGTTCTATGTTGGCTGGGCAGGCCTTTGCCAACTCGCCGGTAGCAGCGGTGCATGCGCTGGCTTATCCGATCGGTGGCATCTTTCATGTGCCGCATGGGGTTTCCAACGCGCTCGTTCTGCCGCATGTGATGCGGTTCAACATGCCTTCTTGTGCGGATGCCTATGCTGAGTTGGCTCCACTGGTGTTTCCCGAACTGATCGAAGTACCTTCTGATATCCGGGGCAGCGTGTTTGCGGATCGGTTGGCTGAGCTTGCCAAGGTGCTTGGTGTTGAAACAACTCTTCGGGAGGTCGGAATTGAAGAACAGCATATGGCCAAGCTTGCCAGTGAAGCGATGAAACAGACGCGTTTGCTCGTTAATAATCCGCGAGAGATGGATGAAGACGCCGCGCTACAAATTTATATGCAAGCCCTTTAAGTGCACGGAGTTACTCAGATGAGCAAACCTAAGAAACCAACGCCGGATGCACGGAGCCAATATAAGTTCTTCAGTGAGGTCCAGACCCGCTGGGAAGATAATGACATTTATGGCCACATCAATAATGCGGTCTATTACAGCTACTTCGACAGCGCGGTGAATGCCTATCTTATTGCAAACGATGCACTTAACATTCACGAAGGGGACGAGATCGGCTTGGTGGTCGAATCCGGCTGCCAGTACTTTTCAGAGATAGCCTATCCGCAAAAGATCGACATTGGATTGCGTGTCGGTCATCTGGGAAACAGCTCTGTGCGTTATGAGCTGGCCCTGTTTGCGCAAGGTGTAGAGACAGCTGCAGCACAGGGATTTTTTACGCATGTGTACGTAGATCGCGCCACTCGCCGACCACAGACACTCTCGCTCAATCTGCGCAATGCACTTGAAGCTCTTCTACTAGAGGTTGCTGATTCTTGATTGTTAAAAATCTAATGATTATTTGCACTTATAATAAATCTATGTTGGACGCATAAACAGATAAAACTTTCAGAAATTACTCAATTAATGCCGTAAATACCTACGGGTTAACTACTGGTTGAGATTTACAAGCTTAGGATGCCGCCAAGTCATGGGCAACGACTTTTATTCGGGAGAAATAAGGTCATGAGGCGGGTCCTCCAGCTTTTTACTAATTTGCGACTGTCGACGAAAATCGGCGGTGGCTTCATCATCGTTCTCTTGCTTTCCGCTGCAGCTGGTGGGATCGGAATCTTTTCTATCTCTCAGCTCACCAAGCAAACCGACATGACGAATGCAACCATGCGTTTAATGCAGGGCCTGCATGATACGACCTCAGCACGCGAGACTTATCTGCGCAGTCTGAGCAAGTATGATGCAACCGCAGCTGCTGATGAGCTGAATCTGCTGGGCGCAGATCTTGAAGCTTTGCATGAGCAGGTTGTTGCAGACGGCAAGGATGGCACCGCCTTTGAAGAGACCCACGAAAACGTGCGGGCTCTGAAAGGTTTGTTCAGCCGTGTTCGCATGGCAACGGACATTCAGGAATCCCAGATCGCGAAAATGATGTCTGCGGTTGCCAATCTTCAGGCGATTGGCAAGAAAGTACAGGCAGACATTTCCAAGATTGCAACTTCAGCAGCGGAACAAGATACGCTGGCGAAAGAGCAGTTGAAGGAAGCGGACAAGGCAGGGCGCCTCGTAGCAACCATTCAGAGTCAGGCACTGAATATGCGCTACTTCTTCGTGAAGGCGACCACTAGTTCTGAAGAAGGGGCTCTGCGTAAAACCTTGCTGAGCGCTGCAAAGGCACGCCGCGAGATCAAGAAGCTTCAGAAAATCGAGCTGTCCCATTTGGATCCAAAGGTTCTTCAGAGTTTGGCAGATGTGTCCGATACGCTGGTTGAAAAGCTGAAGGCACTGCGCGATTCCACTGACTTCTCTGAGATGTATTCTCTGCGTCAGGACATCACCGCAAGCATCGATGTGCTTGGTGAGACCGCGCAGCTGGTAATTGGCTTCACGTATCGCTCCATTGATGACGCGAACAAGAAGCAGGCTGAAGCGGTTGACCGCAAGCAGCAGGTTGATGCTGCGTTGGCATCTGTTTCCAACATCACCCGTCAGACACTGGCAGTCAGCTCTTCCTCTCTTTCCTTCCTGCGTGCAGGTTCTGGTGTAAAGGCTGAAGAAGTCTCCAAGGAGATTGATCAGCTTGGTGCAGCAGGCCGTGAGTTTAAAGCAGGTGTGAAAGACATCGAAGGTGGTGTGAAAGCCTCCAAAGATGCGATGAAGGAAATCGCGGCGATCCGTTCTGGCTTCGGTTCCATGGCCAACGGCAAGAAAGAGCTGTCCAGCCTTGTAACTAAACTGACTGAACAGTCCGAGACCGTTCAGGGGCAGATTATCGACATTGCTGCGTCTGAAGCCGAAAATGCGAGCTCTGCTGGTGAACTGGCAACAAACCTGATTGCGACCACCGTTGCTGTCTGTCTTGCTCTTGGTGCATTGATTGCTCTGGGTCTGTCCCTTGCCATCACTCGCCCAACCAAGCGCCTGACCGGTATCATGGAACGTCTTGCTAATGGTGACACCAACGTTGAAATCGCTGGCGTGAAACGCAGAGATGAGATTGGTGACATGAGCCGTACGGTTCAGGTCTTCCGTGACAACGCTCTGGAACGTGCTCGTCTTCGGGAAGAGCAGGCGCAGGTTGCTGAAAAGGATGCCGAGAAACAGCGTGAAGTTGAGCAACTGATCACTGACTTCAGAAACACGGCAAGCAACTTGCTCACTTCTGTGAATGACAGCATGGGTGAGATGGGGGAGACAGCAAGCGTGATGGCTGACCTGGCTCGCGGTACATCTGATCAGACTGAGCGTGCAGCAGCTTCTTCTACAGATGCAGCGAACAACGTTCAGATGGTGTCTGCGGCAGCGGAAGAGCTGAGCAGCTCCATTGAAGAGATTGCTCGTCAGGTGAGTGCGACAACGTCTGTTGTGGCGAAAGCGACAGAAAGTGCGCATGTTTCCAACGACCGTATCAATGAGTTGGCGGACGCCACTGTGAAGATCGGTGAGGTTGTTGGCCTCATTCAGGCAATCGCTGAACAGACCAACTTGTTGGCTCTAAACGCAACCATTGAAGCGGCACGTGCCGGTGAAGCAGGTAAGGGCTTTGCGGTTGTTGCGGCTGAGGTGAAGGAACTGGCGAACCAGACGTCTAAGGCAACTGAGGAAATCAGCTCCCAGATCTCCGCAATTCAGAACTCTACGACTGATGCCGTGTCTTCCATCGAGGGTATTTCCAACACGATGGATGAGGTCACTGCGTTCACCTCTGCAATTGCCACAGCTGTTGAGCAGCAGGGCGCTGCGACTACAGAGATCAGCCGCAACGTTCAGGAAGCTGCAGTGGGTACATCCAGTGTGAACGAGAACATGACTCTCGTTTCTGAAGCTGTGAGTGAAACCAACACGGCGTCTTCACGTGTGCTGACGGCTTCTACAGAAGTGACGGAAAGTACGCGGGCTCTTGGTCGTGAAGTAGACGACTTCCTGACAGCAGTTGCAAAAGTCGGCTAACATACACGCAAAACTCGAATATTTAAGGCAGCTTAGTTTTTCTAAGCTGCCTTTTATTTTGTCTGAAATCAGAAAATTCATTTCATCTATATATTGACCCAGAGAATGAAGTTTCTGAGTTGTAATAATTCGAATCTGCGAATTTAGACGTAAGTAGTTTGTCTTTGTTGTTGCGCAAAGAGAAATATAAAATGGTGATATATATGTATAGAATAACATATGCATGCAGAATATACTATAAATTGACTTTGTGAATTACTTAGAATCGATTTTTATCTTAACTACCCGTCAATTTATTCAGGACATGTTCTGTCTGCTTGAATTTTATTCATTCAAGTTACCAAGTAGAAAAACATAGAGGCAGCTATGTCGTCGGGTGCACATCTGTCCGATACTGAAAAAACATTCAGTGAGGCAGACATCATTGTCAGTAAGACCGACTTAAAGGGCAAAATAACGTATTGTAATGAGATCTTCTGTGAGATCGCTGGATACTCCTATAAGGAGCTAATCGGACAGCCACACAGTATTATCCGTCATCCGGATATGCCCCGTTGCGTTTTCGAGCTTTTGTGGAAGCGCATCGCAGAAGGGCATGAGGTCTTCGCGTATGTAAAGAACCTTTGTAAGGGCGGAGAGTATTATTGGGTGTTCGCGCATGTCACACCCACCTTTGATAATACCGGAAAGATCATCGGATATCATTCAACACGCAGAGTGCCAGAGCGCAAGATTCTCAGCGAAGCGATTATTCCGTTTTACCAGCAGCTGCTGGAGATTGAGCAGGCTCCTAAGAGCCGCAAAGACGGACAGCATAACAGCTCTGAGTTCCTCGCTAACTACCTCTCCGATAATCGGGTGACCTATGATGAATTTATCCTCACTCTCTAAGGGTGTCCTTCTAAGTTGCCTGACGGCTGCGCTATGTATTGTTGTTGCGCTGATGAATGTGGGCGGGGAGAGTGGTTTGCTCTCACTCCTGTCTGCCTTAGCTGCACTAACAGCAGTATCTGCGCTGTTCTTCATGTTGAAAGTGCGCCGTGTGCTGAAACACATAACCGAGACCGCAGCTTCGCAGGCGAGCGGTGATCTGGAAGCCCGCACTCTGGTTGGGATGGACCATGGTGAGCTGAAGAATCTTCTCGCCAGCGTGAACTACTCTACCGACAAAATGGATTCCTTTATTCGCGAGATGGTGGCGTCCACGCATGCTCTTTCCGCGAATAAGTATTACCGCCGTGTAGTAACACGTGGTTTGCAGGGCTCGTTTCTGGTCTACGCAAATCAGGTCAACCACGCGATCTCCAAAGTTCAGGACCGTATCTGCGATTTCTCCGGCCAGACTGATGCTTTTGAGATGCTGACAAAATCGGCAACAGAAACGCTTTCCAGCGCTGGTCACAACATGAGCCAGAACGCGCAGCAGATGGAGCAATCTGCCGACCTGACGCTTCAGCGCGCATCTGCCGTGACCGTGGCTTCTGAAGAAACCTCTGCCAACGTACAAACCGTTTCTGCCGCCGTTGAAGAGCTTTCCGCATCTGCTGCCGAGATCGGCAATCAAGTGAAGTTCACCGCTGATGTCACCAAAACCGCAGTTCAGGAAGTGGAAGCGGGTGAAACCAAGATCAGCAGTCTGAGTGCTGCTGCTGAAACCATCGGCGAAGTTGTCGAGCTGATCAGCTCCATTGCAGAACAGACTCATTTGCTGGCATTGAACGCGACCATTGAAGCTGCACGCGCGGGGGAAACAGGCAAAGGCTTCGCCGTTGTTGCTGGTGAAGTGAAGGAGCTTGCCTCGCAAACATCCGACGCGATTGGCCAGATTTCCGGCCAGATCGAGGCCATCCAGTCAGCCACTGCAGAAACAGTTGTCTCATTCAAGCAAGTCGCAGAGTCCATTTCCAAAATAGAGAGCGTCACGGATTCCATTTCGCTCTCTGCCAAACAACAGGCAGAAGCAACGACGGAGATTGCTCAAAACATTGCAGAGGCTTACTCCGGCACCCGCCTAGTGGCCAGTAACGTGGCAGATGTGTCGACTTATGCAAATGAGACTGAAAACGCCGCTGAGAGTGTGATTGGCTCAGCCGTTGAAATGAACCAGCAGATTGCATCACTGTCCTCCGCTGTGAACGAGTACATCAGCGAACTGCGCAATGGCCCGCTGAGCAACAGCGAAATGCGCACCTGATCCGGTTGCCGTCCTGAAACATGATATGGGAGACCTACTTCGTGTTTCAGGACGCTCTTATCGGAGCTGCCATCTACCAAGATGTTATCTCAATGCAAAGGATAGCATCATGAAATCCATCATTCTCGGCAGTATCTTCGCTCTCACCTGCACAGCCGCTTTGGCGGAGATGCCATACGCGGGCTATGATCGCCTTACTGTCTCAGCCCCACATCGAACATCAGCTGTTGCCGCCTCCGTCTGGTACCCAGCCCAAACAGCGACTTACCGTGGTCTGGTCGGCGATAATGCGGTGTTCAAAGGTACTTCGGCCTATGTTGGCGCTGCGGTTAAAGATGGTAAGCATCCACTCGCATTGCTGTCGCATGGCTCTGGAGGAAACATGGACACGATATCGTGGCTCTCCTCAGGACTGGCGCTGAAAGGGGCCATGGTGCTTGCGGTCAATCATCAGGGCAGCACATCCGGTGACTCTTCCCCAAGACGATCCGTGCGATTGGATGAACGGGCTAAAGATCTGAGTGCGGCTCTGGATGAACTGTTTGCTGACCCTTATCTCGCAAAGCATGTCGATAAGAGCCGCATCACATCCCTCGGCTTCTCGTTGGGTGGAGCAACTGCGTTGAACCTTGCTGGTCTGCGTTTTGATGGAGATCGGTACAACGAGTATTGCCAGGGCATTGGCAAGTCTCAGGCTGATTGTGTGTTTCTTTCTAAAGGCGGTGTCGACTTCTCTCGCATGCCTGCGGGGTTTTCAAAGGCAGCTGAAGACCCACGCGTTTCTGCTGTCGTTGCCATTGATCCGGGTTTTACCTACGCGGTTGATGAGCAAAGCCTTGCAAAGGTTCAACAACCAGTTCTTTTGATCAACATCGGACAAGAGCACCTTTGGAAGGCGGCTGATGTCGGTCCTGAGGGCAGCAATCTTATTGGGAAGCTTGAGAACGCAACTTACTCAGTCGTCAAGCCCGGTCACCACTTTACGTTTCTGGCAGAATGTAAAACGGAAGGGCCTGAAGTCTTAGCAGCTGAAAAAGATGATCCGGTTTGTGACGACCCCGAAGGGACTGCCCGCGCGCAAATCCATGCGGATATACTTGAAGAGATTGCGCGTTTTCTGAAGCTGTGAGGTGAGGGAGCTGATACTCCCTCTCGTTGCTCCTCAAAGGAGGCCTTGCTCTTGCTTGGCCTCTTCCAGCTCTTCCTCATCAGTGTAGCCGATGAGGATACCTGCTTGCAGTTCTTTGCCTGCGCTTGCTGCGATCTGGTCGTCTGTCATCGTGATACGGGTATGGTGCTTCCGGTACCACGCAAACAAAGCTTCGCTCATCCGTTCCCGCTCAGCTGCGTAAGCAGGGTTTGCGCCAAGGTCTTGAAGTTCCTGTGGGTCCTCCTGCAAATCAAAGAGCATTGGACGGAAACCTTCCGCATGAATGAACTTCCAGCGCTTATCCATAATCATAGCCAAGCGGCAATCAGAAACCGGTAGTCCAAGATCCATTCGCGCATTCCGCATGGAATAGTCGTACTCGCTGATTGTGAACTCACGCCACGCGATCGGTTCTGTGCTTTCCAGCAGTGGTAGCAGAGAGCGGCCTTCCAGAACGTTCGGCTTGGGTTTACCCCCGCAGAACTCCACGAAGGTTGGAGCAAGATCAATGGCTTCCACCAGATCTTCACTAACGGTTCCCCGTGTGCTGTCTGCTTCCGGGCGTGGGTCAACCACGATCAGTGGGATTTTGACGGAAGGTTCGTGGAAGAGCTCTTTCTCACCCATCCAGTGGTCACCCAGATAGTCACCATGATCGGAAGTGAACACAATCATGGTGTTGTCGGTCAGGCCCTTTTCATCGAGAAATTCCATGAGCTTACCGATTTCATCATCGATCTGTTTGATCAGCCCCATATAAGCAGGGATGACCTTGGCGCGGGTCTCATCATTGGAAAAGGCTTTCGAAACACGCTCTCCCATGAATGCCTTGAACACGGGATGCGGATCTTGCCTCTCCTCTTCGGAACGGACAACAGGCAACACATCTTCAGCGCTGTACATGTCATGATAAGGCGCGGGCACAATGTAGGGCCAGTGCGGTTTGATCAGGGAAAGGTGCACGCACCACGGCTGGTCTCCAGCAACAGCGACAAAGTCTTTAAACCGCTGGATCATATAGGGAGTTTCGGCGTGTTCAGCTTGTACGCGAGCTGGCTTATCGGAATGACCAAGCAACCAGCCAGAGAGGATTTCTCCGTCCTCTCCCTCCGCCGAGTTTGACCATCGCTCCCACTGGTTAGGCCCGTCATAGCCTTTGGCTTTGAGATAGCTGTCATATTCTGGGTTAGGTGAGTAAGGGCCATCCGGATGGAGGCCATCATCGCGTTCGAACACCTCAAACCCGCATTCTGCAACGCGGGCGCCGATGAAGCTCTCAGGTGAGATGCCCAGGCGGGCCATGCCTTCGGTGTCAGCACGCATATGCGTTTTGCCGACCAGCACGTTGCGTACACCAATCTCTTGCAGATGATCGCCAAGTGTTGGCTCTCCCACCCTAAGCGGAATGCCGTTCCAGGTGCTGCCGTGGGAGCGTACATATCGGCCTGTATAGAAGCTCATGCGAGATGGGCCGCAAATGGGGGATTGTACATAAGCACGGTTAAACCGAACGCCGCGTTCCGCCAGCCTATCAATGTTTGGGGTGTGCAAATGCGGATGGCCATAACAGCTCAGGTAATCAAACCGTAGCTGATCACACATGATCCAAAGCACATTGCGCCCATTTGCCATCTCATACACCTCCCCAGATTGATGGGTATATTCCCTTATTTGTCACAGGATTAGCAAGGGGAGGGCAGTGTTTAACTTGACCTCATAGGCTCTGGCTTTTTCAATCATTGATGAGCAAATCTGGCTGATTATACTATTGCGTGTTTTTAAAATTAGAGTTTTGGGGGAAATTGTTGAGATGCATTTATCGAAGAAATTAATTGGGTTGAGCTTTGGTGCGGTCAGCCTTTTGGGCTTTTCTTTGGTCCAAAGCGCCACTGCTGAAGAGAGGATTGTTTCCATACCAGTTGGCGATCAAAACATGGTTGCCACGCTTGAAACAGCCTCACAAGAAAACGCGCCTATCGCCATACTATTACATGGTTTTACGGGAACGCGGGATGAGCTGCCGGTGAATGAAACGGATGAGGGCGTGTTCTCTCGCATGGCCCGCCTTTTGGCTGAGCAGGGCGTTTCATCTTTGCGGATCGACTTCCGTGGATCTGGCGAAAGTGACGGCAAATGGGAGGACACGACCTTCTCCAGCCAGATTAAAGATGCCGTAACCGCGATTGCGTGGATTCGTGCGCAAGATGCGTTTAAAGGGGGTAAACTTGCGTTGATCGGTTGGAGCCAGGGTGGTTTGGTCGCAAGTCATGCAGCAGCTGCGAGATCAGATGTCGACAGTGTTGTGTTGATGGCTCCCGCGACTAATCCCCTCATAACCTTCACTGGCCTCTTCGGCAAAGAGCTCGTCGAGAAGGCCATGTCCTCTGATCCGGAAACACCAATCACGGCTAGTCTGCCTTGGGGCGTGGAGACAACGCTGAAGGCTCGCTTCTATCAGGAGCTGCCGATAACAAGCCCGCTTGCAGCAGCTGTGCAGTATGATGGGCCGCTGATGGTGATCATGGCTCAGAAAGATGCCCTGATCACACCGCAGCCTGCCATTGGTGAGGCTTGGATGAGGTACCACAGTGGCGAAGAAAAACTGCTGGTGCTCGATACGGATCATGTCTGGAGTGCGTTTGAAGGACCAAAGATGATTGATGAGCAGGTTGTACCTGCCATTCTTGAATGGTTTGAGGAGCAGCTTTAACAGTTGCTGTTGGAGCAGTCAGTCGATTGAGGGTGGCTGCTCCTGAAGAACTTTCAGTATTTTTGTGCCAGCTTTCGACTTAGCTTTACAGCTTCACGTAGGGGGAGTTGAGGGCAAGCAAGGTGCTGGATGTAAAGCAAAAAGAGCAGGTGGTTGCCATTCCGGTTGGTGACCAGAAGATTATCGGAACACTTGCAGGCTCTACCAGTGTTGGCGCGCCCCTTCTGATCCTCCTTCACGGCTTTCACGGAAGCCGCGACGAGCTGGAGATTGCCGGGACCAGTGAAGGCCTCTTCTCTCGCATGGCCCGCGTTCTTGCGGAGGTTGGCTATGCCACTTTACGGATAGATTTTCGCGGGTCAGGAGACAGCGACGGCGCTTGGGAAGACAACACTTTTGAAAGCCAGACTGAGGATGCGATCGCCGTTGTTGATTGGGTCAGATCTCAAAGAAACCTATCGTTCTCCAAACTCATTCTGGTTGGCTGGAGTCAGGGCGGATATATCGCTGGATGTGCTGCGATTAAGCGGCCTGATCTTGATGGCATTGCCTTGCTGGCACCAACTGTCCACCCACGAAAGACTTTTCGCCATCTGGTTGGAGAGAAGGTCCGCACATGTGCCGCGCTTGTAGACCCGGATCATTTGGTTTCCGCAGAATTTCCCTGGGGCACCAAAGTTCAGATCAAAGCCCGTTTCTTTCAGGATTTGCCTGAAGTTCCTCCGGTTTTGGAACGGTCAGGGTTTGTCAGTCCCATGCTGGTGGTTGCTGCGCGGCATGACCGGGTCATCTTCCCTCAACCAACCTCCAGCGAAATCTGGCTTCGCCGACATCTTGGGGCGAAGCAACTGACAGTGCTCGAAACAGACCATGTCTTCGGAGTTCTGGAAGGGCCCGATGAGTTTGATCATCAGTTGATGCCAGCACTGTTGAACTGGCTGGTGAGTAGTTTTTAGGGAGAGGTGCCCAACCCGCGAAGCAAGTTCGCAGGCCGGGAGCTGCCGGGGGATGGAGTTTAGGCTTCGACGAAGCGTTGCAGGTCGTTGAAACTGCTGCTCCAGCCTTGATCGTGGTTTTTAGTCTGCTCTGGATCGGCGAAGACCTTTTGCACCATGGTCATGCGTGTTCCGCCCTCAATAGCTTCAAAGGTGAGGTCCACGTCGGTTTCATGACCGCGAACACCATCGTTGATCCAGCCCCACGAGAAACAGAGGCGGTTTGGGCGTTCCAGAACTTTGTAGATGCCGGAGACCGTGTAAGCGCCGCCTTCCTTGGTCGAAGTCATGGTAGTTTTCCAATGGCCGCCTGCGCTCACATCCATTTCACATTCTGGGGTGGTCATGCCTTCTGGTCCCCACCACTGAACGAGCATTTCAGGATTGGTCCAGGCATCATAGACCTTTTCAGGTGAGGCTTTGAAGTCGCGGGTGATCCGCAGAGTGGTTTCTTCCTGTGTCATGCTATCGGCTGCTGTCATCATCTTCCCCTTGCTGTTTGTCGAGCAGTGCTTCCAGTCGGTCAAAACTGGTGTTCCAGAAAGTGCGGTAGCGCTCGATCCATTGATGCAGGTCTGCAAATCGGTCTTTCTTCAATGCACAAACCCTCCATTGCTTTTCAATGCGTCGTTCGATGAGGCCAGCGTTTTCAAGCAGTTTGATATGCCGGGAGATGGCAGGAGCTGACATTTTAAATGGCTCGGCGAGTTGCCCGACGGGCAAGTCACCTTCCTTCAAAAGTCGCTCAACGATGGCAAACCGTGTCGGGTCTGCTAAGGCTCCAAAAACTTCCGGCAAGTTGGTTTGTGTATTCATTTCACCATCTCATTAATTAATAAAAAAGTTAAATGAAGAATCACAACCGGTCAAGCAGTCCTGCAGACTCATCTCAAGTTGGCTTGTCCTTCCCTTATGGAATGCATGGTCCTGTCGCGTCACCGGAGGAAAAAGTTGCTCACAGGCTGAGTAATTTTCAAATATATCTGCGCGGCATCTTGGCAATAAACAGCAACAAATCCGTTGAAAATAATTGAGATGCCAAAGACGAAAATTAATTCTACCTCACGCCATAGAAACGAATAGAAAAACGTAAAAAACTGAGTTAGGTGGCAAGTAATCTTTGGCGCTGAAACACAAGCTTCAGTGCCTTTCCTCAAAACCGAACGGTGTGTCACTCGCGGATTTCAATCCCGCGAGACGAACGGCATGAACCCGGATATTGCAGGCTTGTTATGAGTGAGATGGTTTCCCATGCCCCGGCTCAGGGCAACGTTAAGTATGGCATCCTCTGGATGGTGGCAGCCATGTTTATGTTCGTCATTGTCGATAGTGTGGGCAAATACCTGTCTTTGTCCTATCCGGTTCTGCAAGTGGTTTGGGGGCGGATGTTCTTCCATCTGCTGTTCATGCTGATCTTTATGGCGCCGCGGGTGAAGACCATGATGGTGCCGAACAATGGTTCCGTTGTTTATCTGCGCGCGGTTCTTGTTTTGGTGATGACCATCGGGTCTGTTGCTGCGGCCCAGTTGATCCCGGTTGCGACGCTGCACGCGATCGCTTTGCTTTCTCCCATGATGGTGACGGCCATGTCTGTGCCGATTCTGGGCGAAAAGGTTGGCCTTCGTCGCTGGACATCCATTCTGGTTGCGTTTGTTGGCGCGCTTTTGATTGTGAAGCCGGGCGCTGATGTGCTTGATCTGGGCGCGCTGATCGCAGTGGCGACCATTGTTGTTTACTCCGCCGGACACATCGTTGCGCGATACGCGAGCAAGTTTGATGCGCCATCAACCGTGCTGTTCCATACGGCCCTGCTGGGAGCGGTGGTTACTACACTGTTCACGCCGTACTTCTGGCAAGCACCGGACATGGAAGGCTGGGCGCTGCTGGCTTTGATTGGTGCCGTGTCTGGTCTGGGCCACTATGCCATTGTGAAGGCTTTCTCGTTTGGGGAAGCGTCCACCATTGCGCCGTTCAGCTACAGCAGTCTCATCTGGGCCATGTTGATTGGCCTTATGTTCTTCGGTGAGTTTCCGGATACTCTGACACTGGCTGGTGCAGCCATCATTTTTGGGTCGGCCATCTACATGTGGCATCGGGAAAAAGTTTTGGGAACAGCCGCATAGATTATGCGCTTACAACTACATAATGTTTTGCTTGTTAAATCTCTCTGCTCTAAAACTGGGGATCACTGTGAGGGGGAACATTATGCATGTAAAAATGCTGGGTTGTGGCGACGCGTATGATGCGCAAAAAACGAATTCATCTCTGCTGATCTCAGAGGGTGATTTCAAACTGCTTATCGATTGCGGCCCAACCGTGCCTCAGGCTTTGTTTGCCTATGGGATGAAAGCTGACGATATCAGCTGCATCTACATCTCACATTGTCATCCGGACCATTGCCTTGGTCTGACAACGCTGTTGAACTACATGAAGTCCTTCAAGCGATCCAAACCGCTGACCATCTGTCGTCAGGCATCCCAGCATCAGGCGCTTTATCGTTTGATGGAGTTTGCTTATTGGCCGGAAAAAGATCTGGGCTTTGATCTTTATTGGCAAGACTCGGAAGAGCTGACTGAATTTGGTCCATGGCGCGCAGAAACGACGCCAAGCAACCACTCTGTACCAAACCGCAGCCTGCAGCTGAAGAGCGACAGTGAGGTTCTGTTCTATTCAGGAGATGGCCTGCTTTCTCCAAAAGGTGAAGAACTGGCGGCGCAGGCAGATCTGGCCTTTATCGAATGCGAGTACATGACTGCTGCCAATGGGCATGGATCATGGGCGGATGTAAAAGGCTTGCAGCGCAAAGCGGGAAGCCGTTGGGTGCTCTATCACATCGATGATGCCTCCAGACCAGCGGTGGCTGAAGCGATCAAAGAGTATCCTGAATTTTCTCTGGGAGAAGACGGCCGCGAGTTCGAACTCACCGGAGTGAAGGCTTAGGCGACCGCCTGAGCTTTCTCCAGCCAATCAGAAGCGAAGATATCTGCTGTGAGCGGCTTGGCGAAGTGATAGCCCTGCGCATAGCAGCATTTGATGTCTCTTAAAATGTCGACTTGGGTCAGGTTCTCGACGCCTTCTGCAATAACTTTCAGGTCCAGCAGGCTCGCCATCGCCGTGATCGCCTCGACGATATCACGGGTGGCCTGATCTGATTCCATGCGCTGAACGAAGCTGTGATCGATCTTGAGTTTGTCCAGTTTCTGCGTGCGCAGCTGCCAGAGGGCGGAATGGCCGGTGCCAAAGTCATCAATGGCGATAATCATGCCCGCGTTGGCCAAGGCATCCAGATTTTCCTGCGTATGGCCGGTATCGTTGACGAAAGCAGACTCGCTCAGCTCGATTTCATAGGTCTCCGGCGGAACGCCCAAGCTTTCCAGAAGCGCGAGGATTTCTGTCACACGGTTTGGCTTTGCCAGTTCACGCTCTGAGATATTGATGGCAATACGTCCGGTGAACTCAAAGCCTTCTGAAATCCACTTGCGATACTGACAGGCGGTTTCGCGGAAAAGCCAGTCCGAGATATCATCGATCATATTCTGACATTCAGCGATCGGGATGAACTCAGATGGTGAGATCGGACCAAGGTCCGGGTCTTCCCAACGCATCAAGGCTTCCACGCCGGAAAGCTCGTCGTTCTTTAGCTCAACAATTGGCTGATAATTTAGACGCAGATTACCTTCGTCGATTGCCGTTGTGAGCTTTTCTGAAATCAGCACCTTACGGACAACGGCTTCTTCCATCTGGCAGGTGTAGAAGCTGAAGCCGAGATTGTTATACTTGGAATGGTACATGGCGATATCAGCTTGCTTCAGCATGGTGCTGCTGGACGCGCTGGCTAACTGGCTTACGGCTACGCCAATGCTGGCTGAAAGGATCGGTGACTGCTCGCCAAGATCAATCGGGGCTACCATCGCTGTTTGTAGCCGATGAACGGTCATCTCCGCTTCTGCGTTGGACGTCTCGCGCAGCAGGATCACAAACTCGTCGCCGCCCAGGCGGGAGAGCAGGCCGTTCTCGTTCAGAACACCTTCAAAGCGCTTTGCAGCTTCAACCAGAAACTCATCACCGGCATCGTGGCCCAGGGTGTCGTTGATTTCCTTGAAGCGGTCCAGATCCATATAGATAACGGCACATTGGCTCTCACCGCGTTTGGTATCCTCAACGGCCTTATCCAGCTCTTGCAGAAAGTGCGCGCGGTTCGGCAACCCAGTCAGCGCATCAGTATAGGCAAGTTTGGAGAGCTCGACTTCGCTTTGCTTCTTCTCGGTGATGTCTTTTTTGATGGCCAGATAGTAGTTCTTGTTGGCGCTGCCACTTTCCCATTCAATCGGGGAGATTTTGGAGTGCTCAACGTACTCTGTTCCATCCTGCCGACGGTTGATGAACTCGCCTTCCCATGGTTCTCCTTTGCCCAAAGTGGACCAGAGATCTTCAAAGGTTTCAGGAGGGGTTTTGCCGGAGCGGAGAAAATCCAGATTGCGGCCAACGGCGTAGTCTGCGGAGTACCCTGTGGTCTTCTCAAACTGAGAGTTTACATAGACAATTGTACCTTCATGATCTGCAACCATGATGGTTTCAGCACACTGTTCTACTGCAACTGACAGAAGCTCAGGAGGTACGAGCACAATATCCTCGGCAAGACTTTAAACTAAATTGCATGCACTGAATAATTAAAGTGAAAGATAAGCGCAATGGTTCATCGCAGATAATTAAGGGAAAGATTTAGTTTTAATTGTCTTTAATATTTCATTTAGGAATAATGAAGTCTAAACACCCCAGTATATTCAAGTATTATTATGTGTTTATATTTTAGATAATTTTGAAATATTAGTACTAAATGGTCTGGCTAGGTTGGTGATTAAGTGTAGGCGGTCGTTTTTTAGAAAATAGAACAAGGGTTCAACATAAGAACGGGCTTTATTTGATCAGCTGGAAAAGAATATTGACCATTACATTTATAAATAGAGGGTAAATTCTGTTTTTTGTCCATGAATTGTCCGGACAATACAAGAGTAGGTTGCACATAAAAAAAGGGGAGCCGAGGCTCCCCCTTGGTTTCTTATGCATCCTGCAGTTGCGTGGATAACGGTATATCCTTGCGTCCGCCAGCCTTGCTGCTCTCAACCGCAAGGTCCAGCACCTGCTGAAGATTCGCTGCATGGCGGAATGTCGGGTGTCCGTTGACGCCGGATTTCACCGCTTCTGCAAACTTGCGGTAGTTGTTTGGCGTCGGGCTCAGTTCAACCTGCTCCCACTCTGCCTTTTCCAGATTAGGGCCAGAACAAACGAACAGCTCACCCAAGTCACCCGTGTTGGTGACTTTGATGCCGCCCTTTGTGCCATGAATCTGAAGGTGCAGATCGTTCATGTGGCCAGAGGCAAAGCGGCTGGCGTGAACGACACCAACAGCACCCGATGCTGTTTCAGCCATCATGGTGAAGCTGTCATTGGCATCCAGCTTGTACTCGCCAATCTGATTGCCCGGTGCTTTGTCGAAGGTCTTCAGATGACAAGAGACAGACTGATACGGTGCACCGATGGCAAAGCCAGCAAAGTCGAGGATGTGAATGCCCACATCCCCCAAAACGCCAAGTGAACCGTGGGATTCAGACAGGCGCCAGAGCCACTTTTCTTCTTTGTCCCAATGGCCCCACGCAGGCTGGGTCAACCAGCTTTGCAGGTAAGAAGCCTCGAAGTGACGGATCTCACCAATCTCGCCAGCAGCAATCAGGTCATGAGCTTTTTGAAGCGCGGACACGTCGCGATAGGATAGGTTGACCATGTTGATCAAACCAGCCTGATCTGCCGCAGTTGCCATCTCATCTGCATCAGCGAAGTTGCTTGCCAACGGCTTTTCGCAGAAGACGTGCTTGCCAGCAGCCAGAAGCGGCATAGTGGTTGGGTGGTGCACGGCATCCGGTGTCACGTTTGCCACCGCATCAAACTCACCCCATGCAAGAGCATCTTCCAATGAGGTGAAGCGCTTCTCGATGTTATGTTCATCGCAAAACGCAGTCAGACGCTCTTCGTTGCGGTCGACACCGCCGACGATGTCTACGCCTTCAATTTCGCCGAACTTCTTGGCATGGCTGTTTGCCATGCCGCCAGTTCCTACAATGACCAGACGCATTACCGGTAACCTTCCTCGCCAGCTTTATGCAGACGTGGGCCGCGTTCTTCGATCTTTTCAGGAGCCTGATCGACCGGAACGTTTGGAGCTGCATTTGGGTCTGCCACGCGTGGCTGCGGGTTGTAGGCCCACTTCACGCCATTGGCGATAACGCGCTGAACGGTTTCATTGTGATAGGTTGGATAGGTCTCGTGACCCGGGCGGAAGTAGAAGATGTTACCCGCACCGCGCTTGTAGGTCAGGCCGGAGCGGAACACTTCGCCGCCCTGGAACCAGCTGATGAAGACAGTTTCAAGCGGCTCCGGCACACCAAATGGCTCGCCGTACATTTCTTCGTTTTCCAGCTCAAAGCTGTCCGGAATGCCTGTAGTGATCGGGTGGTTGCGGGATGTCACCCAAAGACGCTCACGCTCGCCAGCTTCACGCCATGTCAGGTTACAAGGTGCGCCCATCAGGCGTTTGAATGGTTTTGCAAAGTGCGCGGAGTGCAGGAAGATCATGCCCATGCCGGACCAGACGCGCTCGCACACACGCTCAACAATCTCGTCAGACACATCGCCGTGTGCCGCATGGCCCCACCAGATCAATACATCTGTGTCTGCAAGGCGCTCTTCGGTCAGGCCGTGTTCCGGGTCCTGAAGAACGGCGGTTGTGGCAGAAATTTCTGGATCATTGTTCAAAGCAGCAGCGATGTGATTGTGCATGCCATCCGGATAGATGTCTGCAACAATTTTGTTCTTTTGCTCGTGGACGTTTTCGCCCCAGACAATGGTCTTAATCATTGGCGTATTCCGATAAATGTGGAGTGTCTTGCCTGAGGACCAGACAAAACGGCCATATGGAAAAGGGCCTTCCTCATTGCGAGAAAGACTGCGGAATTGTTCATTTGTGTAGGTGCGATGCTATCGCGTCTTGGGACCGCAGAACGCGGTTGACTTCAACTCTGCTTCAACCTTGGTATGAAATGCCAATGAAATATCAAGAAATTCACCGAAACATTTGTTGCAGTGCAACCGATTTACTGCGCACTATGGAACCCCTCTAAGTAACCTCAAGTTTTACGGGGATTCCATAGCTAGTCACCTCATTTTCTAGAAGGTTTTACGGACTAGGAGTTCACCAAAGCTTCA
This sequence comes from Pseudovibrio denitrificans JCM 12308, assembly GCF_001310815.1. Lineage (GTDB taxonomy): Bacteria > Pseudomonadota > Alphaproteobacteria > Rhizobiales > Stappiaceae > Pseudovibrio > Pseudovibrio denitrificans. The sequence continues at coordinate 355,352 of NZ_BAZK01000008.1, read as the reverse complement.
TCAAAGGTAAGCGTCAACGTTTCCCCCGCGACAGTATTTTGCGTTGCCACATTAAGTTGCAGGGTTGCATCGAAGCTAGACCCAGCAAACGGCAGTTTGCAAAGCACCTTAAGCTCGCCGCCATGATGGCTGACAATCTTGGCCTGAGTTGGTTTGCCGTGCTGCCAGTTCAGGTCAACTTCAAACCCACCTCTCGTCCGCAGACCCCGCACTTCACCCTCAGGCCAAACGCTTGGCAAGGCGGGCAGAAGTTCGATGCCGTTGTGTGTGGTGTTCATCAGCATTTCGGCAACACCGCGTGTGTAACCGAAGTTGCCGTCAATCTGGAACGGAGGATGGGCGATCATGAGGTTGCCATAAAGGCCGCCATCTTCACTCTTTGGCGCTTCATTTTCCACCCGGTTGAACATGTTATGGATGATCTTATAGCATGGTCGCCATCACCACACGTGCCCAAAGGCAGATCTTCCAGCCCATGCTCCAGCCCGTCGCCAAATCGCCGCGGATCTCCAGAGAGCGAACGGACGCCTTCAGCAGATCTGGCGTGTCTTTGCCGATCTGATCGCACGGGAACAGGCCGTAAAGATGGGAGAGGTGGCGGTGAGTCGGCATGAACTCCTTGAAGTCCTGAGACCATTCCTGCACCTGACCTTGCGCTCCGATCTGATAAGGCAATAACCGTGCAGCCTTCGCTTCCAATGCATTTGCCAGTTCAGCATCAAGTCCCAGCAGTTTCGCGGCGGCTGCTGTGTTGGCGAAGGTCTCACGGATGATGGCGCAGTCCATGGTGCTGCCTTGATCGACCGTGATGACATGGCCGTCTTCATCCAGATATCGGTTTTCCGGGCTGGTGCTGACCTTTGGCACCAGATAGCCATCCTTGTTCTCACAAAGCCACCATTCGTAAAACTCTGCAGCGGACTTCATCAGCGGATACGCGCGGTTCTTCAGGAACTCCTTGTCGCCCGTATAAAGGAAGTGCTCCCACATATGAGAGAGCAGCCATCCTGCCGCCATTGGCCAGAAGGCAGAGGCAGGGTCACATGGAGAGGGGAGCTATCGCGCCAGATGGTCGTGTTGTGGAAGGCGCACCAGCGGGTGCGTTGAACATCTTCTTGGCTGTTCGAGCGCCGGATACAGCAAGTTCCTCGATCAGCATGAAAAGGGGTTCATGCAGGTCTGAAAGACCGGTGATTTCCGCAGGCCAGTAGTTCATCTCCAGATTGATGTTCATGGTGTAATTGGAGGACCACTGCGGGCGGCGCAGATTGTTCCAGATGCCCTGCAGGTTGGGCGGCTGGCTGCCTGCACGAGAGGAGGCAATCAACAGGTAACGGCCATACTGGAACTGTAACGCAGCGAGGGCAGGATCGCCTTTTTCCTGAAACTGTTCCAATCGCGTACTGGTTGGCAGATCAGGGATGGCATCATTGCCCAGTTTGAGCGAGACGCGGTCAAACAGTCTTAACACGTCTTCACTGTGTTTTTGCAGCATATCCTCGTAGGAAACAGAGCTTGCTGTATCCAAAGCGCTTTTCACGATCGGCGCCGGATCTTTTCCTTCCCGGCTTGGGCTCTTGTCTGGCCCGTTGAAGCTGGTCGCCATTGCGATACGGAGGGTAACTGCTGTCGCGCCTTCAATGTGCAGCTCGCCCCGTTCCGGGCGAATGCGTCCGCCTTCCAGTTCAACCGAAAGGCCTGCTTCAAAGTAAGTGCCTTCGCCGAGGCCATCCTCGCTGTAGACGATACCTCCGCGATGTCCGTCCTGCTCGTTTTCGGCAAAGGGGCGGAGTTTGCCGTCAGCGCCAAAGATCTCCGGATTTCTGTGTTGTTCCAGATCATGTTCGATACGTTCAATCACACGGCTGCTGGTGAAGGCCGGAGCCTGCCCGCGAAGGTGCAGGCGGGAATTCTCCGCTTCGTGCGTGGTGCGGCAGGTTGGGTGTGGGCTGTCGTAGCGCAGGCTGAAGGAAAGGGTGCCGGGTTTGTCTGCTGTCAGTCGCACAACAATGACGTTGTCCGGGAAACTTGCAAAACTGGTGCGCTCGAACGTCGCGCCGTTCTGCTCATAGCTCTCATGATGCAGGGAGTAGCGGATGTCCAGCGCCCGGCGGTAGTTCGAAACGGGACTGTCATCGGCCATGGTGATGAACAGGTTGCCAACCGGCTGATAGGCCTGCCCTTGCCGACCCGTCCAGTTTTGCCGCACAAATTCCTGAGCTTCAAACAGCTTGTCGTCTTTTAGCAGAGCCTCCACGTGATCAATCTGATGCGCGATTTCGGGCACTGGATAGATGCGGGTCGGTTCGCCTGAGTAGAGCGTGTCTTCATTAAGGTGAATGCGTGCGCTCAGCGGATTGCCGTAGACCATCGCCCCCAAGCGACCGTTTCCAAGGGGTAAGGCTTCATTCCAATGAGCTGCGGGGGTGTCGTACCAGAGCATGTGTGCCGGATCGGCGTTTGGGAAGAAATCTGTAATCACGATGACTATCCTAAGAAGTTCGGGCAGGTCCGGTGCTGTCCCGAACCTTTAAAATGTTGGAAATGGAAACGGAGCGAGGTGGGATTGCCGGGTCTTCTATGATGGAAAGCAGAAGTTTTCCGGTGGCTTCTCCGAGAGCGGTGATGGGTTGGGAAACTGTGGTCAGGCGAGGGTGCATGGAAGAGGCGACATAGCTGTCGTCGTATCCGATGATCGAAAGATCGGTCGGCACCGAAAGGTTCATCTCCTGAGCGGCGTGGAGAGCGCCTGCGGCCAGCAGGTCTGTGGTTCCAAAGATTGCAGTGATTTCAGGAGAGGCCTCCAGCAAGGAACGCGTTGCTTCAAAGCCAAAGGCGACCTGATCCTTTGCGTTGTGCCGCTTGATGTGCAGCTCAACAGGCTCTGGGAACTTGGCAATTGCGTGCTGCACAGCTGCCAAACGCAGATCATGTGGGCCTTCCGTGTGCCACGGTTCAAACGGCAGCAGCATGCCGATGGAACGATGGCCCTGTTCCAGAAGATGCTGAATGGCAATGTGCCCGCCCTGCACATTGTTGAGGTTGGCATGAAACTGCAGCGGATCAACCGGATAGCTCTCCACTAGCACGCAGGCCACATTTGCCTTCTCCAGACGTTGGATGAGGGAAGGGATGTGCGAGGTGTCTTTGAATGGACGTAGTAGAATGCCGCCAACGCGCATATCCAGCAGAAACTCAATCTGCTCTTCTTCCATCATTCGCTCGCCGTAGGTGTTACTCATGATCGTGGTGAAGCCATGATTGAAGAGCGTGTCTTCGGCAGCATCTGCGAAGATGGAGCTGAAATGCGTGCTGTGATCGGTCTGAAGAATGCCGACGATGCGGGTTTCTTTCTGCCGCAGGCTGCTCGCCAGTTTGTTCGGGCGATAATCAAGCTCAATAATTGCCTGCTGCACCTTTTCGCGAGTTTTGGCGTTTACAGGGCCAGTGTTGTTGATGACCCGCGACACGGTGGCCGTGGATACACCTGCTACTTCTGCTACACGACGAATATCGGTCATGCCAAAAAAGTCCTCGCGAAAATATATTATTATGCAACACTCATAGAAGTGTGGGAGCGGGTCTCGATGAATCAGAGTTTCATAAAACAGTCATGTAAAAATACGATCAAAAACATGTAAACGTTACACTTTGATATTTCACGGCTGCTATTTATGGGTTTATACTAATTTTCGGGGCGTAACAAGTGAAATTGAAACTCATAACTGTTGCAATTCTGCGAATTATATAGCTCACCTAAGGATGTCGGTATGGGAGGAGACCTGCTGGCAAGCTTCAATATAAGACGCCGATTCGTCATATGAGTGTCATGTGTAGAAGCAAAAAAGTGAAAAGGATTACAGTGATTCCAATTGCTGGTAGTCTTTACACAAAGCTTGCGGAGGAATTTTGCAATGAGTTTGAAACGTAGTCGGCAGGTGGTTTTCGCCGGAGCAGTAAGCGCGCTGGCCCTTGTGGCAGCCACAGCTGCAGCTTCTGCCAATCAATGTTCAGCATATAATCAGGCACCACTTCTTGATCAGATGTCCGGTCTGCCAGCTGTCGCGGATCGTCTGCCGGTTAATCCACTCGTTGTTGAAGGGATTGAGGGTATCGGTACTTACGGCGGTGAGATGACCGACGTTTATGCGGGTACCCGTATCGGTGATTATCGTCGTTATGGATATGACCCGCTGGTACGCTGGAGCCCGGATGGCTCCGAGGTTCTGCCAAACATCGCTGAGAGCTGGGACATCTCAGAGGATGCAACCACCTACACCTTCAAACTGCGTGAAGGGTTGAAGTGGTCAGACGGCAAACCATTCACCGCCAAGGACATCCAGTTCTGGTGGGACCACATTGAAACCAACCGCGAGATCAACCCCAAAGGGCCTCGCAAGATGTTCATCGTTAATGGTGAAGAAGCGAAGGTTGAAGCGCTGGATGACACAACCATCCGCTTCTCCTGGAGCCAGCCAAACGGCGTCTTCCTGCTGGATATGGCGTCTCCATACGGCCAGCGCGTGGTTCAGTTTGCTGAGCACTACGTCAAAGACTTCATGAAAGAACTGAACCCGGATGGTGTTGCCAAGATGATGGCAGATGCGGGTGAAGCTGACTTCGGTAAATGGTGGCTGGGTCGCATCGGCACTTACGGCAAAAACGCCGAGCACAATGACCCTGATCGTCCAACCATGCTCGCATGGCGTCCGACCGAAGCTGTTCTGGGTAAAGAGCGTTTCACCTTTGAGCGCAACCCATACTACTGGAAGGTCGACAGCTCCTGTAACCAGCTGCCTTACATCGACAAACGCACCTGGGTACTGGCGAAAGATCCGGAAGTTGCGTTGCTGAAGACTGTTCAGGGTGAGATCGACATTTCTCCGCGCAACATCTCCACGCCTCCAAACCGTGCAGTGTTCTTCGACAACAAAGAGCGCGGCAACTACCGTCTCGTGACAGCAAACAGCTGTAACTACAACAACGCGCAGTTCATGTTCGCCATGAACCATCCTGATCCGGTCAAGGCGCAGGTGTTCCAGAGTAAGGACTTCCGCATTGGTCTGTCGCTTGGCATGGATCGGGATCTGATCATCGATGCTGTGTATCTGGGGCAGGGAGAGCCATATCAGGTCAGCCCACGTCCTGAATCTCCTTACTACAACGATCAGCTGGCCCGTCAGTACACCGAGTTTGATCCTGACCTTGCCGCTGAGCATCTGGACAAGATCCTGCCTATGGGACCGGATGGCAAACGTGTTGGCCCTGACGGCAAACCGTTCAAGTTCATTGTTCATGTCAACGAAGGCTTCCGCCCAGACTGGGTGGATATGATGCAGATCATCGCAAAAGACTGGCAGGAGCTGGGGCTTGATGTGGTGGTGAGCGTGGCCAGTGATGAGATCCACATGGCCACACTGGGTCGTGCCGATAAAGAGATCACCATCTGGGTAGGTGAGAACGGCTGCGGCCAGTTCCCACTGGTGAACCTTGAGCGCCTGACCAACTTCAAAGAACACGGCAACTGGGAAGGCTGGGATGCCTGGCATGATCTGAAGAAGGATGCCAACGCGACCGTTCGTGAGGGCGTTGTGCCAACTGAGCCGCCAGCAGGCGTGAAGCGCATGTACGAAATTGCTGATCTGGTGCCAACCAAGGTGGGTGATGAGCAAACGGCGCTGATGGAAGAGTTCATGCAGCTTTCTGCAGACAACTTCCTGTCCATGGGTATTGCGTTACCGGGCGGCGGTTTCCGCTCCATCAGCAACAAGCTGCGCAACGTGCCGGACACACTGTTGGAAGGCTGGCTGTATCCGGGCCCTGCTCCGGTGAACTTCTCCAGCTTCTACATCGATCCTTACAAGAAGTAATCGATCGCCTGAACCAATCTGCCCCTTCCTGCGAGGAGGGGCAGAGCCTTGCAACTAGGATATCTGCTTTAAATGGGAATGTTTGTTGTCAAACGGGTCCTGCTGATGATCCCAACCTTGCTCGCGATTTCGCTCGTCGCGTTTTTGGTGATCACGCTGCCACCCGGAGACTATATCGACCGATTGGTTTTGGAAGCATCGTTGGATGGTGACTACATCACCGCTGCTGAAGCCGACGGTTTGCGGAAGATATACGGTTTGGATAAATCCGTTATGGCTCAGTATTTTGACTGGGTCTGGAATATGGTTGTTCATGGAGATTTAGGGCGCTCTTTCAGCTATGAGCTGCCTGTGGAAGAGCTGATCTGGGATCGGTTGGGCATGACCACCTTGCTCTCCATCTGCTCTATGGTTTTCATCTGGACCGTTGCTATTCCAGTTGGCATTTTCTCTGCCGTTCGCAAATATTCCTTCGGCGATTACATCGCCACGTTCCTCGGCTTCATCGGCCTTGCGGTGCCTAACTTCCTGCTGGCGCTCGTACTGATGTATGTTTCTTTCCGCTATTTCGGGCAGAGTGTGGGGGGCTTGTTCTCACCTGAGTATGTCAACGCATCGTGGTCGTTCGCCCGTATTGGCGACTTGATGAGCCATATCTGGATCCCGATGATCGTGCTTGGCACTGCTGGAACGGCCAGCGTGATCCGTACGATCCGCGCCAACCTGCTGGATGAGCTGCACCGTCCTTATGTTGTGACAGCCCGCGCCAAAGGCATGCCGGAACATTGGGTACTGGCCAAGTACCCGGTTCGCCATGCGCTGAACCCATTTGTTTCCAGCCTCAACGAACTGTTTGTGCAGATCGTGTCTGGCTCTACCATTGTTTCCATCGTGTTGGGTCTGCAGACCACCGGCCCACTGCTGTTTGATGCGCTGCGTCAGGAAGATATGTATCTGGCAGCAGCTCTCATCATGTTCCTAAGCTTCCTTACGGTTCTTGGAACGTTGTTCTCTGACATTCTACTTGCCTGGCTTGATCCGCGTATCCGCCGCCAGTTCAACAATGGGGGGCTGGTGATGAGTGCTGTAGACGTGGCCGGAGTTCCGGCAAACTCAAGAGCTTATGAGGGCCAGTGGCGCCTGATGTGGCGCCGTTTCCGCAAACACAAGCTGGGCATGCTGGGTGGTATCATCACACTGCTGATCTACCTGATCGCCGCTTTTGTAGAGTTTCTTGCACCCCATGATCCCAATGACTTCAGCGTGCGCAACACCTACGCGCCGCCGCAAAGCATCAACTGGTTTCTGGAGACAAAAGAAGGCACTGTGTTCCAACCCCATGTGCTGGGGTATCGGTCCAAGATCGACTACAACTCCGGACGCCGCACCTTCGTGGAAGATCCGCGCCGTGTTGTGAAGCTAGGCTTCTTCGTCAAAGGCAAACCTTACAAGCTGTTTGGCTTTATTCCCGCAGAACGCCGCCTGTTTGCGCCAGTCAAGAAGCGTGACCGCATGTTCCTTCTAGGGGCAGACCGTCTTGGCCGCGATGTGCTGAGCCGCACGATCCATGGCACCCGTGTGTCCATGACCATCGGCCTTGTTGGTGTGGCGCTGAGCCTTGTGCTTGGCGTGCTGATTGGCGGGCTTTCGGGCTACTTCGGCGGCTGGGTGGATACGGTCACGCAGCGTGTTGTCGAGTTCCTGCAATCCCTGCCAAGTATCCCGCTCTGGATTGGTCTGGCCGCTGCTATTCCGCCAGATACGCCGCCTCTGCAAACCTATCTGCTGATCACGGTTATCCTGTCGATCATCGGCTGGACGGGGCTGGCCCGTGTGGTGCGCGGCAAATTTATTTCCCTCAAATCGGAGGACTTCGTAAAAGCTGCAAGGTTGGACGGATGTTCGGTGCCGCGCGTTCTGGTACGCCATATGGTGCCGAGTTTCATCAGTCATATCATTGCAGTAGTGACGCTCGCCATTCCGGGCATGATCGTGGCTGAAACCTCTCTGTCTTTCCTTGGCATCGGCCTGCGCCAGCCCGTGGTCAGCTGGGGTGTTCTGCTTCAGGAAGCACAGAACATCCGCTCCATCGCCAACGCTCCATGCTGTTCTGGCCGGGTGTGATGGTCGTGATCGCTGTGCTTGCACTCAACTTTTTCGGTGACGGCTTGCGTGATGCTGCCGACCCTTATTCCAAGTGAGGAACGAGACCATGAAACCCTTGATTAACGTCACGGATCTCAGCGTTTCCTTCTCAGGTGATGATGGGAAGGTAACCGCGCTGGACAACATCAGTTTTTCCATTCCCGAAGGGAAAACGGTGTGTCTGGTGGGGGAATCCGGTTGCGGCAAGTCCGTCACCGCAAAGGCGCTGCTGCGTATTCTGGACAATCATGCTGCCATTGAAAGCGGCAGGATAGAATACCAGCGCGCCGATGGAGATCTGATGGACCTTGCCCAAGGCCCTGCAAAAGCAAAGCATATTCGTGCCATTCAGGGCAACGAGATCTCCATGATCTATCAGGAGCCGATGACATCGCTGTCTCCGCTCTACACCATTGGCAACCAGATCGTTGAAGTACTGCGCTGGCATACAAACCTGAGTTTTGAAGAAGCCAAGTTCCAGGCCATTGAGATGCTTCGGCTGGTGGGGATTCCATCTGCTGCAGATCGGTTTGACAGCTACACCTTTGAGCTTTCCGGCGGGATGCGCCAGCGGGCCATGATTGCGATGGCGTTGATCTGTAATCCGCGCCTGCTGATAGCCGATGAACCGACCACAGCGCTGGATGTGACCACGCAGGCGATTATTCTGGACCTGATGCGCGAGTTACAAAAGACGCGCAACATGTCCATGTTGTTCATCACCCATGATCTGGGCGTGGTGGCTGATATCGCTGATGAAGTGGTGATCATGTATCTGGGTAACGTGGTGGAGCAGGGGCCGGTTGAACAGATCCTGACCAACCCGCAACACCCTTATACAAAAGGGCTTTTGGCTTCTCTGCCACATACGGACGGGAAACGACGCGCGCGTTTGAATGCCATTCCGGGTGTGGTCCCAAGCCTTCAGAACAGACCCAAAGGCTGTCCGTTTCAGGACCGTTGTGACCACTTTGTCGCCGGCCTTTGTAACGAGAAACTACCGGAGCTTACTGCGATCAGTGGCGTTCAAAGCGTCCGCTGTCACGGGTTTGGGGCGCAGGCGGATCTTGTCCCACTACATACGTCGACCTCCCAAGTTGATGACTGCTGCATGCTCCAAACCCGGTAGACCGCTCGCAAGCGCCTATTCTGGAACTGCAAAATGTGAGCAAGCACTTCCCGATCCGTTCTGGCTTCTTCAACCGCCAGACCGGAACGGTGCGCTCGCTTAATGATGTGTCACTGAAAATTTGGCGCGGGGAAACCCTTGGTCTTGTTGGAGAATCTGGCTGTGGCAAGTCCACATTGGGGCAGACCATTATCGGTTTGCACAAGGCAACGAATGGCAAGGTGATGTTCCGCCCTGAGGAGGAAGAGGTTGAGCTGACCGGTAAAACGGATAGCCAGCTGCGGCCTTACTGGGCGGATATCCGTATGGTGTTTCAGGATCCAAACTCCTCGCTCAACCCGCGCATGGCGGTCTACGACATCATAGCCGAAGTGCTGCGTGTCGGGCAGGAGCTGAAGAGCACCAAAGACATTGAAAAGCGCGTGCTTGAGGTGATGGATAAGATCGGGTTCTCAAAAGAATTCCTGAAACGTTATCCTCATGCCTTCAGTGGTGGCCAGCGTCAGCGCATCGGCATCGCCCGCGCTCTGGCGCCGTATCCAAAGGTGATCATTGCTGATGAAGCGGTATCTGCGCTGGATGTTTCCGTACAGGCGCAGATCCTTAACCTCTTGAAAGATCTGCAAGAAGAGCTGAACCTCACGTACCTGTTCATCAGTCATGACCTGAGCGTGGTGGCGCATATCAGTGACCGTGTTGCGGTTATGTATGCGGGTCGGATTGTGGAGCTGGCGGACACTGAGGCGATCTTTAATGCCCCGCGGCATCCTTATACCGAAGCGTTGATGAGTGCGATTCTGGAACCAGTGCCAAATGCCCATGCGGATGACACGCGCATCCGATTGGAAGGCAATGTGCCAGACCCGGCAAACTTGCCGAAGGGCTGTCCGTTTGCGCCGAGATGTCGTTATGCCACAAGCATTTGTGAGGATTCTGATCCATCACTTGGTGAGATCAGCACGGACCATATGCTTGCTTGCCATCACCCTGATGTGGTGCAAAATACGCCCGCGGACCAATTGGAAGTGATGGCGGGGTAGCACCGATGGCAAGTATCCGTGATGTGGCAGAAAAGGCAGGCGTTTCAACGGCAACCGTTTCCCGGGTGTTGAATAAGGACGAGCGGGTGAAGGAAGAAACCCGCGCCAAGATTCAGGCTGTGATTGACGAGTTGGGGTATCGCCCCAACCGTCTGGCCACGTCCTTGCGCCGGCAGGATTCCAACCTGGTTGCGCTGTTTCTGGAAAACCAGAAATCCCCGTTTGCGACCATGCTCTATGCGTCCATCGAAAAGACCCTGCATGAGGAAGGCTTCAAAGTCCTCTCCTGTTGCACACGGGGAGAAGCGGAGCGTGAACGCAAGTACACGCAGACCATGATCGAGATGCAGGTGGCAGGGGCAATCGTACGCCCCTCCAACTCAGCAGCTGAAACGCTGAAGAATGTTAAACGCTTGCAAGCGAACGATATTCCGACGGTCTATGTCGATATTCTGCCCGGTCGGCGCTCCGAATCCTTTGTGGTTTGCGACAACACTGAAGGTGGGCGCATTGGCATGCGCTACCTAGTGGCGTTGGGGCATAAACATATCGGCGTGCTTGCCACCAAGGCAGACCATGACCCGCGTCGGGAGAGTGTTGGCAACCTGCGCATGCGGGGGCTGCTGGAAGTTGCCCGCGAATACCAGATTGAAAAGTCGGTGTATCTGCCGGAACCCAATGAGCGCAAACGGTATGATCTGGGGTATGCGACAGCCAACGAACTGCTGGATCAGAACCCTGAAATAACAGCGCTTTTTGCGATAACGGATACGGCAGCCATTGGTGCGATGCATGCGTGTTTTGACCGGGGTTTGCGCGTGCCGGAGGATGTCTCCATCCTTGGGTATGATGGCATCCCGATCAGCAGCATCACCTCGCCGCAGCTCTCCACCATCCAGCAGCCGATTGCTGAGATGGGAGCATCGGCGGCCCGCTATATCATTGAAAAGATACGCAATCCTTCTAGCAAGCGCCTGCATGAGACCAAGCCCGTTGAGCTAAAACAACGGCGTTCCGTTTCCCATCCTCGCAAGGGATCCCTTCCTCTTTCTACAAGCGCTGCATAAAGCGCCAGCCTTCTTCCCAGACAAGAAGAACAAGGAGTTTCAATTGAATATTTCCGCAGCCCCTCTGTCTTTTTCTGAGGCAACATCAGCAGATATCGCAGAGCTGGTGAAGCAGCATGCGCCTGTTATCCGGTTTGATGACAAAGAACCTTTCCTCCGTCTGCACTGGGATATACGCTCTATGATCAGGACGGAGTTTCCGTCTCAAGTGCCCAGAAGATAAAACTAAACGGTGCTGCACTTGCCATTGAATACGCCATCTGGTGGGACTGGGATATCCAACACCTTTATGAGCTGGAACACATCTGGGTGTACCTCTCCGAAGTGGGTGAAGTGGTGCGTGTAGAAGGCAGCGCCCATGGCTGTGCGGGGGAATTGAGCACTTGGAACGGTCAGGTGCCGATGGAAGAAGGGCGTGTAACCCTTTATTCTGAACCGGGAAAACACGCTTTTGCAGCAAGTTCTGAAGCGCTGCGCTCCAACTTTGCGATAACGACCATTTGCTGTGGTGAGCGGGCAGGTTCTGGCACCATTCTGGTGCAGGATATGTTTGCCGCGGAGCTGGCTGATCTGAAGCCTTATGATCACCATGTTGCGCGTAAGTATATGGAATCTAAGGCCTTCAAACCATCCTATCATTTCGATCAGATCTTCGATCTGCGCTCTGTTGAGATGATGCCTTGGGAGGAGCTGAAGGCTTCAATTCCATCTCGGGTTCGCGCTGTTTTGAAAGAGCTGCGCAGTGAGGCGAAAGGCGTGAAGGCGGTGTTCCTTGATAGCGGGGATACTTTGATTGATGAGAGCTCCCAGATTTTCGTGGAGGGGGAATTAGTGCTCTCCGCAGAGCCGATCCCGGGCGGGGATAAGCTGGTGGACTGGCTCAAGGAGCGCGGCTACATGGTGGCGCTGGTGGCTGATGGTCTGGTCGAGAGCTTTGAGAACGTCCATAAGGCTATGGATTTCTGGCATAAATTCGATGCGCGCTCCATCTCCGAAGCCGTGGGTTGCCATAAGCCCGATCCGCGCATGTTCCTTGAAGCCGTGAAGCTTCTGGGACTCGAAGAACAGGATTATGCAGGCTGCGTCATGGTGGGGAATAACCTTGAGCGTGATGTGGCTGGCGCAAACCGGTTGGGGATGAAATCTGTCTGGATCAACTGGACCCCGCGCTATCCAAAAGAGCCTGCCAATCAGGATGAAGTGCCGGATTACACAATCGGCCTTCCACACCAGCTTCTGGACGTGCTTGAAGATATTGATGCCAAGGCATAAGGCGCTGATGTGAAAGCGTAATTTCAAATACTCTAAAGCCGCGGAAGTCATTTTCTGCGGCTTTTTGCATGAAATGCTGTCAATGCTACATCATTGTTTTCATTGCAATTTTTGCCGCCTTTTTTCCGCTCAAATGAGCGCCATGGACGGTACCGTGGTATAGGAAGTTGGTGTGCTCTCCCGCCAGTGCCAGGCATTTGCCGACAGGTTCGGATAACACATTGAAATCATAAGGATTACAGCCGACTTTGGCGTAGGAGAAAGCGCCTTTGGTGTAAGGATCCTGCGACCAGCGGGTTGCGATGTAGTGACGGGGATCCGGTGTGTCTGCACCAAACATAACACGCACCGCTTTCATAGCATCTTCAAGCATATAGTCGTGATCCATGGTCTCGATCATACGGGAATAGTTGCCGAAGCTGAGTGCGGTGAGTACGTTTGCGTCGATAAAGGGCTTATGATTGAGAAAATAATTCCAGCGGCCCTGCGTTTGCGTCATTAATCCAAAATATTGAGTGTTTTCAGGCCAGTGCAGGTCATCAAATTTCATCGCAACTTTTGTGACGTCTCCCATACCAACGCGTTCAATTGCGTTCCTATGTGTTTCGGGCAGCGGCGGGATGAACTCGATGTCCTCTGACTTGAGCACCCCGAGCGGGGCCGTGACAATCACAAAATCACTCTCAAAAATCTCCCGGTCCGTCTGTACGAACACGCCTGCGCGATCATGGTACGCGATGCGGCGGACAGGTTTGCGCGTGAGTATCGCGATACCATGGGTGAGTGGTTCCAAAAGCCGGTCGTACCCATCTACCAGCACCACATCTTCGCCCTCGAACATGTCATCCTGACTGAAGTACATGGCCGAGAGCTCGTTGACCGGGCTGCCGGTATCAAATTCGGTGTAGGCGGAGGTCATCCACTTGAACACCGGATCGCGGGACATCTTCGGCGCAATATGCTCCAACGCTTCAGAAAGGGGCATATCCTTCGTCATGCCGTTGCTGATCAGATCCAGCATCTGATAGTGCTCTTCACCCATCTTCGAGATCATCTCGTTGGAAACTGTCTGGCCACGATGGTCATAGACGGTGAAGTTGGAGTCCTTGGTGACGAAGGTTTTCTGGCCCATCTGGTCGGCGAGTTTCATGATGGGGTTGTCATCCGGCCCGTGGATCCAACCAGCCCCTTCCTCTATAGGCACGCCAAGCGCGCGGTTAGTGCGGATGCGACCGCCGATCTTGTTGCTGGCCTCCAGCACCAGCACGGTGTAGCCCGCATCCATCAGATCGCGGGCGGCGGTCAAACCGGCAATACCAGCGCCGACAATGATGACGCTTTTGCCGCTGGAGGACACATTGGGTTTGTTCAGATTCAGCTCAAACAAGCTGGTAACCACAATGGAAGATGCTGATGTCTTTAGGAAATTCCGGCGGCTAATGCTGCGTTTACGGGGAGGAATGACCATGGGAAACACTTTGGTTTGAAAGAGATGCGCCTGCAACCTTGAGGTGTTTTATCTCCACCCACAAGGGAAACTCAGGGACAGCCCTAACAAACCGAGAAAGCGTCGAGACACTTTCAAACCTCTCCGAAAACCCTGCGTTTAATCGAATTCACGCAGCATGCATAAATAAACAAGAAGGCCTGCGATGCTGAACAAACACCGCAAGAAATTTCCCCTAGCTATGCCCTGCCAGTTCGCAGCATTCTTGCCAGAGGTGGGCGTTGTTTTGCACCTTCAGGATCCATGAGAGCGGGATACCTTTGTCGGCGTCCAGACCGTGGATGGCACCAAGCACTGCGCCGATCAGGATAGAGCGTCCGGCGCTGTCGCCGCCTGCCAGAATGTTGGTCTCTACGGCGTCTCGATAAGACGCCGTATTCTTCAAAATGTGGAAGCTGAGTGGGACGCCTATTTCCAGGTGGCATGCGCGGCCTGTGGTTTCGCCGTAGCTGACGGAGTCAGTTTCGGTTGCCCCCAGCGCAGCTTTCAGTTTGCCTTGAATGTCAGGGTGCGCACCGTCGGCGGCTGCTGCCAAAGCGTCCTGCAGCTCTTCGCCATTGACCACTCGGTCCAGAAGGTCCGCGAACACAAAGCCGTAAGCGACGGATTCTTCGTTGTTGTTGGTGGAGCGGATGATGGCTTCCACCTGATCCTGCATCTGATCGCTTTGATCGTAGGCAAACAGCACTGCGGGGATCTTGGAGAGGGCCGGGAGCTGATCGTCATCAACACCGGAAGGCGTCAGCTTCTCATTGGCGATGTTTTCCAGGGTGCCACGGGTTGGGCGGTCGATGTAACCGTTGTAGGTGCCGCCAGCACCGAAGTGTGCGGCAAAAGCCTGCTGAAACTCTTCCATCTTCAGGTGCTTGTCATGCGCCAGCAGGTGTTGAAGCGCCAGATGCAGGTTTTCACCGTATTGGGTGAACTGACCATCCTGCCTGTTCGCATGGGCGAAGTAAGCAGGGACGCCCTCAAAGTAGGATGGCGTCAACGGAACAAAGGCAGCGGAATCGTGTTGTTCCTGCGTGACATGGTGAATGCGCTCAACATCATAAAGCCAGTGCAGCCCAAGGGACGCTGCATCCGCAACAAATGCACCAAGAAGGCTGTGGGCCTTAACCGCATGCTGGCTCATTCAATTCTCCAATCACCACTCAAATTTTGAAGAGATAATAGGCAGAGCTCCCGCCAACGAAAAGCCCCTGTAACCCGTTTGTGATTGATCTTCCTATGACTTTGCTAATCCGCAGAGCAAAGAGCGCTCTCGCTGGAGAAATGGATGAAGGTCATCTCCGTGCCCTGATAATCGCCGGTGCTGGTGTGATGAGCGTTGTTGGTGAGGGTGGTGATGGTTTTGGTCCAGAAGCTCTGGGCGCCTGCGTTTTGGGGCAGGACACGCACTTGCCAATCGCCGGGGTGTCGTTGCAGGCAGGCTTTTAACGCGGCCTGTCCCAGCCCTTGCCGCTTGAACTTTCCAAGAATGAAGAACTGGCCCATGTCGATGAGATCGGCATCATAAGGATAGCGCCGGACCAGCGCGAACCCTGCGATCTCGCCGTTGCTCATGATGAAATAGGGGTGATGATCTGCCTGCCGGAAGTAGGCAAGCACGATGTTCTCGTCAAACTCAAACCGACCTTCCTGGGAGATCGGCCAGTGCATGTATTTTGACATGTCATAGAGGTAGAGCTGAAACAGGTTCATCAGCGCAGACACATCGGCCTGTGTCATCGGTTTCAGTTCAATGGACATCGCTCTTCCCCCCGGCGCGCAGCACTGCGCTTCCCTAGCATTGATGATGAAGGGACGTCGAGGGGTATTGGAGTTTAAACCGGTGTGACCTTGCAGACGATGGGGCGGGTTGGTTCCAGGAAGAGGACGCCTTCCGGCTCCACCTTGTCGGCATTGAGGATGTCTATATCGAACTTGCTGACGATGCGGGCGAGGATGAGGGTGCCTTGCAGGATGGCGGAGCTGGCGCCGGTGCACATGCGCAGGCCACGGCCAAACGGCAGAAAGCTCTTCATGATGATGTGCTGATCCTTGCGCATGTAGCGCTCAGGATCAAAGCGATCCGGGTTGAACCAGTATTGCTTGTGCCGGTGCACGATCCATGGAGAAACGGTGATCTGCGTTCCTTCCTGCAAATCCAGTTTGCCCAGCTTGAGCGGCCTGCTGGCGCGGCGCGTCAGGTGTGGGATCGGCGGATAAAGGCGCAGGATCTCGCGGAACACATTGCGGGTGTATCTGAGGCGGGAGAGCTGCTCAAAGTGAATGTCGTCATGCCCTGCAACCTTGCGCACTTCTTCTCTGATCTTCTGCTTGGCCTCAGGGCACTGGGACAGCACAAAGAACGCCCACATCAGCACGGCAGCGGCCAGCTCCTGACTGTTCAGGATGGTGGTGACGTGATCAATCAGCTGCTTGCGGGTGAAGGGAATATTGGTTTCAGGGGAGCGGGCGATGAGGAATTTGTGCAGGAAACTGTGGTGAGAAAAGCTGTTGCTCTGGATGTTACCATCAATGAGCATGCTCACCAGATAGCGCAGCTGCTGCGCGGCATACATGGCTGTTTGCGGCAGCTTGGGCAACTGCCAGGCAACGCCTTGCTCAGCCGTTTCGCGGATCAGCTGTGAGATGCGCAGCTCAAAATCGCGGGCGTGGGAGTTGATCTCCTTGAACACGTCTTTGGGCAGCTCGTTTGAGAACAACATGCGGTAGGCGATGTCTGCATTGAGGCGGCGGAGCAGCAAAGACAGGTCGATGACCCGGTTTTCGTTCCGAATTTCTTCGCAGTAATCGCTGAACCGGCCAATGGAATCTTGAATATGTTCAAAGTTGACCTGCTGCGTGCGCATGGTGCCAATGGGGCGGATCATGTCGCGCTGGTCCAGACAGCGGTTGTTGCTGGTCACGATCGGGTGGTCACCCAGCAAAGGGCGCAGCAGCTCGATCATGCCTTCTGCTTTGACGAAGATTTCGGGCTTTTCTTCAAAAATAACGGAGATCAGATCAGGGTCGTTGACCAGATAGTTGGTGCGGTCAGAGGTAGAGATATCAACGACATCTGCTTTGTAAAGTTCTTCGGGAAGGTGCTTTAGGAGGTTTGTTTCAACGCCATCAAAATCCCCCGTACCTTCGGTGTAAGGGTGAGGTGCCGGGGGGCGATATAAGCTGTTGTTTGTATCCATAGAGCCTGACTCGATTGCATCATACTGGTCACATCGAGGGTCCTCGCGGGATTGACCCGATGGCGGAGTGTAGCCGCGGCCTTTTTAATAATTCGCTGAAATAAACTTCGGATCATATTGAAAATACAATGCAATTGCTGGTGGTCCTGAAGGGGCGGATGTAACCGTAAAACTGCATATCTGCCATGCAACGGGATACCTTGACAGTTTGACTTGATTTCATATATTTTGAGTTCAAAATAAAAAAGAGATAAGTGTATGAATGTTTCCCCACGAACCTATGGCTACCTGCTGCGGATCAGCATTTCCTTCTTTATGAGCCTGCTGATGTCCTTTGCCATGCTGGTTCTGAACCTCGGGTTCGTTGAAAACTTTATGGCCCTGTGGTTCAAATCCTTTTCCGTCGCCTTCGCACTGGCCGTGGTCATCAGCTCGCTGGTCTTCCCGTTTGTGACTGTGCTGCTCTCCAAAGTGGTGCGTGTTTGCGACGAACCTGCTGAGCTGCACGAGGCACCAGAAGGCTGCTAACGGGGTGGCCTTTAGTTCGGCAAGATGTACTCATCCTGCGTGGCAATGAACGCATCAAAGGTCTGCGAGTGATAGACCTGAAAACACCCGTAGCTCTGTGAAATCTCTCCGCTTTTCATGATCCCGATAAACTTCTGTGCTTCCTGAAGCATCAACACGACCGTTTCATAGTAGGGATCGTGCGTCATCTCCAGCGTATACTCATCCTGCATGATCATGTAGTGGCCTTTGCCCGCAAAGGAAAATGCCCGCTTGGACAGCGCCAGATCATTGGCAAGCGAGCTGCCCGGATCAATGGCTATGAGGCAGGAGATCAGGGCAAAGTCCTTCAGAGAACTTCTGGCTACGGCGATGTTTGAATCCAGCTGATCAGCAGAGACTGCGCTGACTGAGGGCAGAGCGAGAAAGAGAAAAACCAATAGCCGGAAAAGGTGTTTCATTCTCAAATCCTTTGGTTTCAGCCGCTGTTGAGCTATCGCAAACGTAATCAGAACCGACGCATAAGCGCTCTCACTTCCGCAAAACGACACCACCTAAACGAACTGTGATGCAAAAATAGCTGCTCTGCGTTTTTTGCATTTGCTTTGTGATGCATCAGAGTATACGTGCATTATTAATGTCGATTGGCATTCAGAATTACTTTTCAGCACATTTCCTCCCTCTTCATTCGCTTTCTGGTTCGTCTCCGTAAGCGGATTTGTGCTGCTAGCAAGGACAAAAAATGGCTCAGTTCCTCAGCAAGCGAAACATGGGTATCGCGCTTACAATCCTGTCTACGCTGATCTTCGCGATGCAGGATGCGATCACCAAGCAGCTGGTGTCAGATCATCCGATCTGGTTCATCATGATGGTGCGTTTCTGGGTGCTGTTGGCGATTGCTGTCGGTTGGGCCATGATCAGCGAGCAGGGGCTTTACAACGTGGTGCGCACAAAGCGCCCGGGCCTGCAAATCTTCCGCGGTCTGCTGCTGTTTGCCGAAATCTGTCTGATTACCTTTGCCTTCAGCATGCTGGGACTGGCGGATGTGACTGCAATCTTTCAAGCCCATCCATTGATCGTCACCGGCCTCGCTGCTGTGTTTCTGGGTGAAACTGTTGGCTGGCGCCGCATTACGGCAATGGTGTGCGGTATGGCGGGCCTGCTGATCATGCTGCAGCCAGATGGCAACATCGGCGGCTGGGGTGCTGTTGTGGCTTTGGCTGCGTCCGTCAGCTTCGCGCTCTACCAGCTGTTCACGCGCCTTGCGAGCCAGGACGACAGCGCGCTGACCTCTTTCCTTTACGTGGGCATCGTGGGCACTGTGCTTTCCACCATCATCGGCTCCCAGCACATGATGGCGTTTGATGAGGTGGAGTGGGTTCTGCTACTTGGCATCTGTGCCACGGGAACCTCCGCGCACTTCCTGCTGATGAAGGCTCTCTCGCTGGCTCAGGCGAGCGATATCCAGCCGTTCAACTATCTGCAGCTCGTCTGGTCCATCCCAATCGGCTTCCTTGTGTTCTCCGATCTGCCGGTCTGGAGCACCATTCTTGGCGCAATCGTCGTTGTTGGCGCAGGCCTGTTCTCCCTCTCCCGTCAGCGCATCCGCGATGCGGAAAAGGCGGCAGCTGGCGAGCCGGAAGCGGCTGAGAAGGTGGCTGTCAGAGCTGACTAGAATGCGTTTGCAGGTTCTGTGAGAACACGCGTAATCAGAGGTTAGAGTCTGTGGCCTCGCGCCAGAAACCGCAGAACCTCGCCATTGGTGGGCCAGCTGCGATATCGCGGGGCCCTATCGTCCGGCACGGGCATGCAGTCATTCTTGCCAAGAAAATGCGAGCCGACCAATTGCCCCGCTTTGCTGAAAAGCTCCAGATTGGTACGGAAAAGCGTTCGCCTCACAGGCACCACCGTCTTTTCCGCTAGCACCTTGCCCGCATCAATCTTCTGAATGCTCTCATGCAAGCTCACCGTAAAGGCCTGCTCATTTTCCATGATCGCATGAAAGACCGGATCCGGCCCTTTATAGATCGGCAGTTTGCCGGGGTGGATGTTGTAGGTCTTACCCGCAAAGCGCTCATAAAACGCGGCATTCAGGATCTGCCCCAGATGCACCGTCAGGATGATGTCCGGCTGGCAGCTTTCAATGAAATCCAATGTTTGCGGGGCACTCACATCCGTCGTGCGCAGGATAGGGCACTGCAGGCTATGCGCCCACACGCTCATGCTCTTCCATTTTGGGACGTGCGGCAGCCGGTAGGCAGGCTTGGTCACTGCACCCAGATAGCCTGCATAGAGCGGGCCTGAGCGAAGGATCAGATCTTTATAGGCCCGCCAGTCATCCCGTTTGCCAACGACAGAGGTGCACTTCACCAACCCCGCGATCTTGATCTCAGGGTGAGCCAGCAATGAATGCAGGGCTGCATCTGTGTAGACACTCGCGTTGGAAATGAGACAGATCTGCACTGCACCCCCTCAAACTACATAAAGTGATCGTAAGTAACGCCCATCTTCCGCGCCTTGGCCATACGCGGCGGCTCCATGCGCTTCAAACGTTGCTCAGCATAAGCGGTTGAGAGGATCTTCTCTGCCGTTCCCTTTGCAGCAGCTTCCAACCCCTCGGCGTTATAAAGCGTGCCGCGCACCTGAATGGTGGCTTTGAGCGCCTCGACAAACTTACGGAACACATCCGGCTCTGGCGGTGTCGCGGAACGCCAGAATTCTTCCCAATCGCCCTGATGAGTCAGGCCATCCATATCGTAAATAGTTGGCAGAATGCAGCAGGTCGGTACGCCATACTCCAGCGCTTCAATACCTGCAGAACTGTTGATGGTCAGCATGCCAAGGGAGGGTTCTGCCAGTTCTTTGATCGTCCGCCCATGGATGAGCTGCGTCCGGCCCTCAACCCCATGCATACGGCTGGCCTCAACGATAGCGCGGGAAAGATCCTTGAAGCGGTACTCCAGCGGATGGCTTTTGAACAGCAGCAGCGTTCCATCCGGCGCATTGCGTGCAAAGGAAGCGATGACTTTCTCAATGGCCTCATAAATGCTGCCAAACGGGGAGTGGTCCCTGATCTGAAAATCACCATTCAGCTGCAGTGCAAACAGGTAATAAGGCATGCCGCTCTGCTTCAGCTGCTCCCATATCACCTCAGCTTCCTGACGCCGCTTCTTGGCCTGCATCCGAGCCTTCAGCCAACCACCATAAACTTGCGTGCGTGGTTCTGTGCGGTGATTGCGATAATGCGGAAACTTGCGAGCGTGCAGTGCGTTGTAGAAGGTGAACCCCAGCTCTTGCAACACAATCTGCTTGTAACTGCCCGGATAAACAACGGCGCTGCTATCCTCTTGCGCAGGCGTTTCCAGTGCCATCAACTCCTGCTTGCTCTGCGGGAAGTGCGAGAGAGCGGAACAGCCGCCAAACTCCACTGTCATCCAGTCAGGACGCAGATAACCAAGCTCAGTGGCGATGATGTTCACATCCAGCCGCTTGGCAACGCCAATGGCCACCTTGTGATAGTAGCGACGATCTCCATGCAGCAGGATATCCGTCACCCCATGCGCAACGATAAGCGCTTCCAGAAACAGCTCCCAGTTCTCTTCCGGCTCTGCAAAATGGATGGAGTCAGTCTGCTCCCAGTCATGCACATCGCTGCCACAAAAATGCACTTTCAGCGTCTTCGCACCCAGTTGCTCCAGGTGGTGCGCTGTACGTGCGTAGTATTTGGAGAGCGGCCCTTGCAGCAGCAAAATGCAGCGGTTGTTTTCTGAAGTCATTTGTCACTCCAGTAACAATCATCTGGAATAGGAGTACCCGCCGCTTTGGCTTGCGCCAGGCGTGGCGGTGTTTCAACATAAGCGTCATGCCCGTTGACGCCGTCATTCAATATGCGTTTCACAAACTCTTTAGCAGCCAGCTGCCGGCCTTCCGGATTGAAAAAGCTTCCACGCACCTGAATGGTATGTCCCATAAGCTTTTCCAGATCATGATAAAGGTCAGCATTCGGCTTTAAAGGTTCCTTCCAAAACTCACCCAAAGAGCGCTGATCCGTCAATCCGGCAATATCATAGACAGCAGTGCCCATCGCCTTCACCGGCACGCCGATACTAAGGGATTCCATCCCTACCGTACTGTTCACCAGCACACAGCCACGGGAGTGCTTGAGCAGCTTTCTCAGGTTTCCGCCATCGATGATGATCGTCCGGTCCTGGCACCCGAACTCCGCCGCAACATCGCGGATAACCTGCGGCCAGTTCTCCACGTTGTTGTCAAACGGATGAAGCTTGAACACCAGCTTGTTGTCAGCAGGTGCACTTTCCGCAAACGTGCTGAAAAGCTCCCGAATAAAGCTGGAAAGGTGCTTGTAGTGTGAGTGGTGCCGGATCTGATAATCCCCCTGCATCTGCATAGGAACCACAAAGTAGTTGGCATGCTCTTCAACTAGCCGCGCAATTGTCTCTTCCGCTTCCACACCAAGCCGCTTCTGACGCATCAACCGCGGAATGTAACTGAAGTAATCGCGGAACGGATGATAATACCGGTCACGTTGATAAAACGGGTAGAGATAGGGAAAGAATACCGGAATGAGGTTGCAGATCACCTCATTGGTTGCTTCCTGCAAAAAGGCATGCGGAAACCGCCCCGCCGCCCGAAGGTCCGGCAGATCTGCTGCGCATTTCTGAATTTGCTCAGGATCGTTGGGGAAGTGAGAATAGACCCCCATCCCGCCACGCTCCAGCGTGATCCAGTCTGGCCGCATATACCCAAATTCATAGGCAAAGGTGTTGATGCCGCGCCTCATGGCAACATCATGCGCAATACGATGATAAGGCCGCCGATCCGCATAATAGAGGATGTCCGTCACCCCCTTCTCATCAATCAGCTTCTCAAGCCTGGCCCGCCAGTTCTTCAACCGCCCCCAATAATTCTTCGCGCCCAACCCAACCCGAAAGTACCAGTCACTCAGTGAAAAATTAACAACAGTACAAGCAACGCCCTGCGCCTCAAACTCCTTCACCAACGCCCGACAAAACCCTGATGGATGAGACTGCAAAATAAGAATTGACCGAGCCGCCATAGAAACTCTGCTCATTTACTTTTCTTGATTTTTACGATGTTGAGCAAGTGCTTCATCGACAGAGTCATACATAGTCAACTCGCCTTCATGTAATAAGCAAGCGCTGTCGCAGAGCTTTTTAATTGTAGCTTCTGAGTGCGAAATCATGATGATGTTTGCGTGTTTAAGCTTTGTCTCAAAAACTTCATCACACTTCTTTTTGAAACGTGCATCTCCGACAGCGTGATCTCGTCGATCAGATAACACTGGAAGTTCACAGCCATACTTACACCGAAGGCCAAACGTGCTTTCATGCCGCTCGAATAAGTACGTATTGGGAGTGTCATAGATTTGCCTAGCTCAGAGAACTCCTCAACAAACTCCACCATCCGTTCGGTATCTTCACCGTACATACGAGCAACAAAACGCACATTCTCGATGCCAGTCATCTGACCAGCAAAGCCTCCACCAAAGCCAAGCGGCCAGGATACTTTGACATTACGTTTAATGCGACCACTATCCGGTAACTCTGCCCCTGCAATCAAACGCATAAATGTAGACTTCCCTGCGCCGTTGTGGCCAAGAACTCCGATGTTTCGTCCTTCAGGAAGTTTCAGTGTTAGACCATTGAGAATGGTCTTGGTCACCCCTTTCATGCGATATGTTTTTCGTACGTCTTGAAACTCAATCATTAGATAGATTTCTTTCGATATAAACGTTCGCCAAGAAAACCGATCAGAAGGAGGGCCATGGAGCAGCCTAAAAGATAAGATTTGCTCAAAATAATACTATCATAGTTTCCGTAGTAACCTTCTCGGAACCACTCGATGCCGTGAAGTATCGGGTTCCAAGATAATAATTTTACGATATGTGTTGGAAAATCGCTAGGTACGTAAAAAATACCCGAGAGAAAGAATAATGGTTTACTAATAATTGACTCCAGCTGCTTCCAAGTTGGCCACAGTCTGAATAAAACAGCATTTGTTGTACCTGCTCCAAGACCTAGAGCTGAAAGTACTAAGAAAGCAGCAGCACATTCCTCAACCTTCAAAGGTAATGGTGCATCGTCAAACAATATGATTAACCCAAAAAAAGCAAGCAGTATCATAAAATAAGTAAGAGTTAACAAGATGTACTTTGAGATTAGTATGTCAGTTTCATTCACTAATGGATAGCTGAGAAGCCCTCGACTTGCGTTAATAGCTGTCATGAGTGAATTCGATAACTTTGTGTAAGCTTGAAAAGGGAGAATCCCAGTAGCAAAAAATAATGCGAAACTGGTTCCAAAGGCCGGTGAACGGCCAAAACTAGAGAATATGAGAACTAATACGAGAGTACTAAGCGCGGGATTAACTACAGCCCAAAGATAACCGAGCTGGGTGTCCCCAAATGCAGTCCTTGTTTCACGAAGAACTAGTGCACCAATTACTCGTGCCTGAGTTATGATAACGCTTTCCATACTTCAATTTATTTAAGATGGTCGCGGATAGAATAGGCGATAACAGTGACCAGACCCCAAATGGCTAATAACCCTATGAATAGAATTAGTGAGTTTATCAAACGTCTCGGATAAATTGCGTCTTGAGGCTTTGAAGGTGGATTAAATACTGCGAGATATCGTTGCTGACGATCTGCCTCAGCCCTTGAGCGTTCTAAACCAGCGAGCGCTGCAGTGTAAGCTTGCTGAGCAAACTCTTGCTCTACAACTAACTCTTCATAGTTTGCAAGTAATGAAGACAAAGAAGAGAGGCGATCAGCTCCATTAGTTATAGTGGTTAATTGTACAGGTTCTCTACCGCTGATTTCATCGCGTTTGTTTAGTATTTGCTTTATTAGAACGTCTTCTTGCTTACGCAGTTGACGTATTGTTGGTGAGCTCTCGTCTATTGTACCAACAAGCGTAGCAAGGCGTGAGCGTGTATCTAAGAGTTGTTTTTCCAGCCCTGCTATGAGTTCAATCTGAACCTCAGCATTTTTGGTTGGATCGATTGAGCTCTCTGTACTACGGAAATCCTTCATACGCATGCGGATCATTTTTAATCGTAGCTCTGCGCGACGAACCTCTTCTTCTGCAAACTTTACTGCATCACGGCGGGCATTTTGAGAGAGTGTGTTTACCAGTTCAGATCCGTAAGAGAGGACACGAGAGGCAATCCGCTGTGTCATCTCTGGCGTAAATGCTTGTACTTCTACTTCAATGATGCTTGAGGTGTTGTCAAAACTAGTATTAATCATTCCACGCCAATATTGAACAAGCTCCTCGATTGGTAGTTCTGCTTCCAAACGATAAATAAAATCAACCTCGTTACTGCTGAAGTGCTTTAAGATGTCTTCATCGTTTGAAAGTCGCTCCACAACTTCACGGCCTTCCAGGTAATCCATCAGTATGAATGAATCTGTTGTGGTTGTTCCCACGCTAGCCAAACCAGTCAGCGCTCCAAAAAAATCTCCTCCAGCAGAGGTTCCATCCATTCCACGGACTGAGAAACCGATCGTCGATGAATACCGATCTGAAGCGATAAGCAAAAAGTAAGTAGCGCCCAGAAAGCTTGGAAGAAGGACCATAAGAGCGAAAGAGAGTGCCAAAAGCCGACGCCGAAGGTGTTGAGGTCTAAGTCCTTTGAAATAGAAGAAACCTGTCTTAGCAGAACTGCCTTGCTGCTCAGTTCTTTCAATGGGCAAAGCAATAACAGAAGCAACCCTCTTTAAAGGTGATTTTGCTGCTGGTTTAGCTTTACTTGCTTCAGATGCGGGTTTTGAGGGCTCTTTTTCTGAAGTCTTCGACGCCTCAGGGCGAATCTCAGCAACTTTTGCAGTTGATCCATTTTCCATAGTGCATCTTTGCCTTTTCAAAATCACATGCTCATCGAAGCAAGGAAACGCCAAACTCGTAAAATAAGAACAGTGAACTTTAAACACAGCATACCATGCAAAGCTAAGTTGAGAAGCCTTGTTAGAGGCAACCCGCTTTGTCGAGGCTTATACTGTGCTCAAAATCCCTCAGCTTAGAATGTACTTGCAGTTTTTCCAATCGCAAGAGTTCCGCTCAAAATTCTGATAAACTTGTTGAGTTCTGCCCCGTAAGCATTAGAGACATAGACAACGTCCTTATCTCTAAGAGTGAATAGCTGCCCCTTGAAGTAGGAACGGGCATCTCGCATGTTTAGGCGATAGATCACTGGAACCCTGCCAGAGTTTGTGCCACGATACTCTGTTTTAAGTTGCGTAATTACCTGGGGATCTTCATAGCGGAATACAAAGAGTCCTTGAGAGTTCGCTGCATTCTTATCCAGCCCACCAATGCGGCCTAATGCTTCAACAAGTGAGACGTTGGATGCCTGTAGTGGGTACTCACCAACCTTTGGTACGGCACCAAATGCTGTGAACGTTTGCGGATCGTGTGTGACAAAAATGCGATCACCCGGGCGCACGTAGACATTTTCATCGTTGTTGAGGAAAACGTTGCTCAGGAGTTGTTTTGCTTGTCTACCATTTCGGGAGACTGAGACATAGCTTTCTGTTGCTGGTGACGCATTGCCTCCAGCATTGGCGACAACATCAAGCAGTTTCTTGCCGCTAAGATCTAATGGATACTGACCTGGCTTGCGAACGGCACCATTCACAGTCACAAGGCTGCTGGCGTTTTGCTTCAGAGTTACGATTACTTGCGGGTTGGTTGCCTTGCGATCGAGTGCCACCTGGAGCGCTTCCTGAAGCCGCTCAACAGATTTACCTCGCGCGTGTACCTTACCGACGTAAGGGATTGTAATCGCACCGCTTTGGTTGACCATGAATGGACCGAGTTCGACGCCACCGGCCTGACCATTTGGAGTAAACAGGCGATCATTACCTTGTTCCCAAACGACAACAGACACGGTATCGCCGATCCCAACAATATGCTTAGGCGCCCACTTCCCGCCAGTAAACACCTTTGCCAGACCGTTCGGCTGGTAAGCTGAAAGGACTGAAGTAACATTGTCATCCAAATCAATCAGATGGTAGTCAAAAGGCTCGGCACGTCGATCAGACGAAGCTGCTTGGATCTCAGAGGAAACAGGTCCTGCAGACGGAAGCGCTGCGCATCCAGCTAGTAGAGCGAGAAGAGGTGTAATGACGGCTGCAGATTTAAAGAGTCGAGACTTATCTGAGATCTTGTTTGCATTCGCTAAACGACTAGAAAACTTCATAAAACTCTATCCACGTTTCCGTCAAAATCGAATTGAGATTGTAATAAATACTCAGTCCATATATGAGGGCTTTCATACCCCATTTGCAGCAAAAAAACAAATGCGTCTGCCCAAGCAGATGCAACTCACTGTTGTTTTCTATGGAGAATGCGGTCATAGCTGTGCGCAGTTACAAGACCGCGTTGGAAATTAACCATCTGTTTGCCATGAATGGCGCGGTGTGAGTGTCTGGAGGCTGTTTCAACATGTTCAAACCCAAGTCGATTCTCATCACTGGTGCTAGTTCGGGTTTAGGGCAGGCTATTGCGCTGGGGTATGCTGAGGTGGGTGTAACGCTTTGTTTGACCGGGCGAAATGAGGAGCGGTTGGGGGAGACTGTGCGGGCTGCGGAGGACCGTGGCTGCCGGGTGCTTTGGAAGCCGCTGGATATTTGCAATGCACAAGCCGTTCAAAGTTGGATCGATGAACTGGAGCAGGAGATTTCACTGGATCTGGTGATTTCCAATGCGGGCATTACGGGTTCTCATGGCATCGATGGTTCTGTTGAAACTGCCGAGACGGCGCATGCACAGATTGCGACGAATCTTGGGGGAACAGTCAACCTGTTCACTGCAGTAGCCCCCTACATGCAAAAGCGTAAAAGCGGGCGTATTGCTTTGATCAGTTCGCTTGCCGGAATGCAGCCGATTTCAGACGGTCCTGCTTATGGGGCCTCAAAGGCGGGCATCATTGCTTATGGGGAAGCAATGCGCGATCACTTGCATAAGTGGGGAGTGTTCGTCTCGGTGATTTGCCCCGGTTATATTCTCACACCGATGGCAGATCAGTTTAAGAGTTGGCGCCCCTATGAGTTCACTGCGGAACAGGCGGCAGAAAAGATCAAGAAGGCGATTGCGCGGAAGAGGGCGTTTTATGCGTTTCCGTGGCAGCTTGCCTTGAGCATTCGGATTGGAAAACTGCTGCCATGGCAGTTACGGCGGCTTGGAAATCAGCGCTTCAATTATCAGCGCTGATTCAAATGGTTAGCGTCAACTAAGCCGACATGACTTGCTGTATGGAGATGGGGTTGCTGTTGTAAGTCGCCATCTCTTCATTCACCAGCTGAATTGCTTGGTCCAGCTGGTCCTCAGTGTGCTCTGACGTAATAAAGAAGCGCAGACGAGCGGATTTTTCCGGCACTGCTGGATAAATGATCGGCAGTACGTTCAGGCCGCGATCCAGCAGGCGAGCAGCCAAAACGGTTGCCTTCAAGGAATCACCAACCATAATCGGAACCACTGCGCAGCCCTGGCTTACACCGGTATCAAGATTTGCCGCTTGTGCTTTTTCCAGGAAGTATTGGCCATTTGATTGTGCTGCCTGAACACGTTCTGGCTCTGCTTCCATTAGGCGAATGGCTTCACATACGGCTGCGGCAATTGGTGGGGCGATGCCAACGCTGAACACAAAGCCAGAAGCGGTGAGCTTCAGATAATCAACCAGATCACTACAGCCGGCGATATAACCGCCACATCCAGCCAGTGTCTTGGAGAATGTGCCCATCCAGATGTCGACGTCTTTTGGATCAATCTGGAAGTGCTCAGCGATACCACGACCAGTTTTGCCAAGAATGCCGATGGAGTGTGCCTCATCGACCATGAGCCACGCACCATACTTTTTCTTGATCTCGATAAGGCGTGGCAGATCCGGATAATCGCCATCCATGGAGTACACGCCTTCCACCACAATCAGTACACGTGGATGTTTGTGCGCACGCAATTCCAGAATATTTTCAAGGGCATCCAGATTGTTGTGCGGGAAGGACTGGCGCACAGCACCGGAGAGTTTGGCGCCGGTTACAATGCTGTTGTGGATGTAGCTGTCGTGGATGATCAGATCATCCGGCTGCATCAGCTGGCCGATACTGGTGACGTTGGTGGCATGACCGCTGACAAATGCAACAGAGCTCTCGACACCATGCATCTTCGCAATGAGTTCTTCCAGCTCTGTGTGGATCACCCGCTCACCAGCTACAACTCGGCTTGCGCTGGCAGAGATGCCATAGTGGTCAACGGCGGTTTTTGCCGCTTGCTGAACCTTCTCGTGGCCGTTCAATCCAAGATAATCGTAGGATGAGAAGTTAAGGTACGTCTCTCCATCAATCTGGGTTGTTGCTCCGGCACGTGCTTCATGGGCGCGGAAAAACGGATTGTTGATCTGCAACAGATCCGCCGCGGCTTTTTGAAGGCGAATTTCTTTGAAACCTGGCAAGTCAGCAAATTTTGGAGCGATTGCCTGTGTCTGAGCTGGTTTGGTTGCCTTTGGCTTAGGAGCAGCCGACTTTGAGCGCCGCACAGCGCTCAAAGCATTTAAACGGTCGTCTTTGCTCAGTTTTTTCTTTTCTGACTTGGCCATTAATTCAAAATTCTTGCACTCTTGTCTTGATGAGTATCGAGGATCTCGCGCACGCTTGATTTTTGAGCGTCATCGAGATCATCAGAAAGGTGCTGGCTTGCAAGAACATTGTGCGAGCCATCCTCAGCAGAGGCATCACCACCTTCACGTTTGCGGAGCTTTTGCAGAATCTGAGCTGCAAAATCATCCAAGCATGTCCCGCCAGAGATAGAAACCAGCGGAATCTCCAGATTGAAACGCTTCTGAATACCCATGCGCAGTTCCAGTCCCATCAACGAATCCATACCGAACTCGGCCAGTGGGCGCTGATGAGAGATGTCTTCCGCAGGAAGGCGCAGGATACGGCCAATTTCACCGGCAAGAATATGCGCAACGACTTCCTTGGCTTCAGCATCAGACTTACCTTCAATCAGGGAAAGAATGTCTGTTGCTCCATCGCTGTCGCCATCAACGTCAGTGCGGCCCACGATCTCCTGGAAGAGAGGCTTGCTGAGCAGAGACAAAGACTGATGTGCTGCAGCCCATGCGAAGCGGCCGATATGGACAACTGCGCTTGGGGCAGATCCATCATCCTGTTCCATCGCCAGCTTCAGGATATCCAAGCCTTCGCGTGCTTTGATAGTTGCCTCACCAAGGTGACGGGAAAGCTTGTTGGAAACATCTGCGTTTCTGGCAAGGAAGCCCACATCACCGATCGCACCCCAGCCAACTGCTGTAGCAGGCTTGCCCGCTTTACGGCGCGCTCTTGCGAGGCCTTCCAGATAACCATTGGCAGCCACATAATGAGACTGACCAGGGTTACCAATCAGCGTTGTCGCCGAAGAGAACAGAATGAACTGGTCAAGCTCGTCGTCGCGCGTCAGTTCATCAAGCAGACTTGCACCCTGAACTTTTGGTTCCAGAACCTTGCGGAAGCGCTTTTCGTCAAGTTGCTGAATGATACCGTCATCCAGCACCATCGCTGCGTGGGTAACGCTCTTGATTGGCGCAGACTGGCGCAGTTCGGTCAACAGAGTGTTGATCGCAGCCCGGTCGGTCACATCACAGCTGACTGCAGAGACGATAACGCCCTTGTTGGCAAGTGTCTCAAACAGCTTCTCATGAGCCTCGCTTATGTTTGCAGAGCGGCTTGTCAGAGTGATACGGCGTGCGCCGTTGTCCGCCATCCAGCGGCAGATCTCCAGACCAAAGCCTCCCAGGCCGCCAATGACAACATGATGCCCATCAGCGGAGAACTCCAGAGGCTTGCGTTCCTGAGGGACGCGGACCTCTTCTGGCTGAGGAGGTGTAATCAGGATCTTACCGATGTGGCCGGAGCGCTGCATTAGTCGGAAGGCATCCTGCACATTGCGACCTTCGAAGACGCGGTATGGCAGTGGAGTGAAGGTGCCATCTTTGATCAGCTCAAAAACATCTTCAATCAGCTTACGGGCCAGATCACTGTCATGCAGAAGGATCTGGTCCAGATCGATGCCGAAGTAAGACACATTGCGACGGAATGGGCGCAGGCCGATTTTGGTATTTGCGTAGTAATCGCGTTTACCCAGCTCGAGGAAGCGGCCAAATGGGCGAACAATGTTGATACTCGCTTCCATCGCTTCGCCAGCGAGGGAGTTCAGAACAGCATGGACGCCTTTCCCATCTGTGATTTCCATGACCTTGTCAGGGAACTCGAGACTGCGAGAATCGAGAATGTGGTCTGCTCCAAGCAGACGCAGAATCTCACGTTTCTCTTCTGAACCTGCAGTTGCGATAATTTTGGCGCCAACGTGTTTTGCAATCTGCAATGCTGCAAGGCCAACGCCACCGGCACCACCATGAATGAGAACCCATTGATCTTCTTTGAGTTCTCCAAGGTGAATGAGAGAATAGTAAGCTGTCAGGAAGGCAACAGGATAAGTTGCAGCAGATACCAGCTCCTGGCTCTGATCAAGCTTTGCGACCGCGAACTTAGGGCATGTTACATAAGAGGAGTAACCACCAGAAGTGAAGGCGACCACTTTGTCTCCAATTGAGACATCACTCACATTCTCACCAACACGGGTAACCGTACCAGAGATCTCCAATCCCAGATTTGGACCGCCATATCCATCTTCAAGAGCTTCTTCCGGCAGCATTCCCAGAGTCCACATCACATCACGGAAGTTAAGGCCGGTTGCTGCGACCTTGATCTCAACCTGATCCTGTGTAGCTCAATACGCTCCTGTCCGCGCCAGTCCAGATGGTTCAGGGATCCTGCCTCAGAGAAGTTAAGTTCAACGTTTTCTGCTGGCACCCAGGACGATTGGCCAAAACCGGATTTAACGCGTGAAACCACCTGATTTTCATGCGGTAGGAGAAGCTCGTTCTCCTGATTTTGTGAGAACACAGCTTCCAGAACATCTGAGGTAATGTCCTCTATGGACTTTTCAAGCCCCACATCCAGCGTAAGAGGTGTAAGCTCTGGAGCTTCGTTTCCAAGCACACGTGCAAACGTCCATGCAGCACTTTGTACTGGCGCTTCCTGTTTTGAACTGTGACCACTGCCGCCAGGAGCAACGAATGCGAGCTGCCCAGCAAGCCCCGGATAAGCTTTGACAAGACCGACGCAGGTTGCGCAGCGCTTCATCACCTGGTCGACAGGATTATCGCCAGTTTCAGCCAGGCCATAAAGGTGGATGATCGATTTCTGATCAGCATCGAGGAAGGCAGACCCCGCCAGGGCAGTCTTCCATCCGCTTGCTTCATTCAGATCAAACTGATCACTGTCAGCATCGAGGATAGTGACATTACAGGAGGCGAGACGTTCGTCTGTTTTGATCGCCTTGGCGATCTCCTGTTCCTGCTTTGCATTGCCGGTAAGAACAAGGAGAGCATCATTATCTGTCAGATCAAGACGTGCATTTGGTTGCTGCTCAGCTTTAGAAGCAATAGACGTTGCATTAAGCAGAACAACGGAAGCCCCATCTTTCAGTGCTTCAATTGCAATCGGTGCCTCAAAAGACGTGTTACCGAACTGATCCAGCCAATCATTGCTTGACTTAAGTGGGCCGACTGGGAACTCATCGGACAACGAACCTGCAAACCAGTCTTGAGATAAGCCGAAGGCAACGTCATGGAAGACGTCGGTCAGAGGCTCAATCGCTAGGAACTGGCCACCTTCTGAGAGCGATTGCCCCAACTTATCGAAGAGCTGAGCTCGCTCTGACACGCTGTGTGGAGCAGGCCAGAAGAGACGATAATGTCAAACGGCCCTTGTTCCAGCGCTGCTTCCCAAGTGTGATTGCTATCCTGATTGCTGGTGTCGAAAACAGTAATGTTCGGCTCATCCAGGACACTGGCAGTCAAGCGTGCAGCACTTTTATGATTGCTGTCCGCGATAGAAATACGCGTGATCCGATTTGGAAGAAGTTGCTGAACATCCTTTGCCAGATTCAGGCCAGAGCCGCTCAGATCCAAAACGTGTAGTGGCGTGTTCAGATCCCAATCAGCAAGCGCAGTCTTCAACCATTGCGACACGCTTTTGCTGCGCGTTTGTGCCTCTGGAGAGGAATACCAATACTGTTCCAACATCGCGCTGGAATGCTCGAGGTTTTCCTCATCAACGGTACCGTGTTGAAGACTCTCAAGTACATGCTTGCGGGTGGTTGCAAGGATTGTGGCCGCAGCGATATCTTTCGGACTTTCCTCAAGCACACTTTCAACCAGCAAATCGAACTCTGGAAGTTCAAAATCACTGTTCAGATCAAATCGACCTGCACCACAGTCTGTTGCTGCACCGGCTTCTTCCAGAATGCTCAGAAGATTGATGAAATAGCGTCGGTGATTGACAGGCAGGCTTTCGATGGTGACGGTCTGATCATCATCGGCAAACTTTGAGATGATATCGAAAGCCGTCCGCTGTGCTGCTGCGTTGAGCAGCAAGTAAGCTTCACGCTCTGCTTCGTCTTCAACAGTCCTGAACTTTTCAGCAACGTAATCCTCAATCGCAGGGAAGACGTGGGCCAGCTTATTTGCTTGAGCTGATGGGTTACGCTGCAGAGCAGACTCTACGCGATAAATCAGATCAGAGGGATTGTCTTTTCTGCCGAGCTCGGTTGCTCTGAAACGCCCGCCTCTGATTGCGATGATGACGTTGTCATCTTCATCGAAGATCTGGAAATCCGCCAGAATTGAGAGATCAGACGCACGTTTTACCTGTATGCGCACATAAGCAGGGGATGAGCCTGATTTATATTGACGAACTTTATCAAAGAAGATCGGCACGTAAGCCTTGGGACGGCTGTTTTGTGTCGTTGTTTCTCTGAACAAAGACAGCAATCCATGGAAACACCCATCTAGCTCAGCAGGATGAATGCCGAAAGCAGAAACCTGATCAACTTCGTCCAGTGCAGAAAGATGGACGATAAAGGTACCTTGATCGACCTGAGAAACGTTTTGAGTGCGCTGGAAGCGTGGTCCAAATTCTAAGCCGTAGGTTAGAGCAGCTTTATAAATTTCCTCGCCGCTATTGATGAGGCTCGCAGCTTCAAAATCCAGCTGAATGTCAGGAGCTGTCGTCTCCAGCTTCCCAACGCGGCCAACGGCGTGCAGCTCCAGTCATCACCACTCAGGCGCATGCGACTGGAGATTTTAACTGTGCCTGTTTCCCCAGAGATTTCAGTTTGAACTTCCGTCAGATACTCGTCGCTTAAGACAAGTGCTTGCAGAATATCCATGGACCGGAGTTCAACAGCTTCAGAGCCATACAAAGAAGCGCCTGCTGCAAGAGCCATCTCAACATAACCAGCACCCGGGAAGATCATCTGGCCGTTAATGACGTGATCTTCCAGGAATGGCACGGTGAAGCGGTCCAGATGGGTCGTCCAGAGATTGTAATTGTTGTTTGGGCGCCATCCAAGCAGAGGGTGTTCTCCCCCCCGGAAGATGCCCATGTTGGCTTCATGACTGTTTTCAAAGCGGAAGCTTTTGTTTTGCCAAGGCAGAGGTGGCAGATTGACTGGCTCCTCTGGGTTTTTGCCGAATAGCTTGTCTGTATCGACTTTAATGCCTGCAACAAAAGCGTGTGCCACCAGATTAATGACTGGATCGGCTCCATTCAGTTGCTCATTGGATAAGCTGGAAAGGACGGAACCTTTTCCGCCTTTGTCAGCTGCAACCTGGCGGAGATAACTCTGCAGAATTGGTTTTGGACCAATCTCGATGATGGTTTCAGCACCAAGATCCAAAGTAGTTGCAACAGCTTTTGAAAAGAGCACTGGTTTGCGAAGGTTTCGCCACCAGTAATCAGCATTCAAATCCTCACCATCAGCGACAGCACCTGTGACAGTGGAGATGAATGGGATGTGACTTGATGTAGATTCAACCGTTCCAACTGCGTTGCGGAATGGCCGCTCAACGGGTTCAATAAGTTGACTGTGGAATGGATAGTTCAGCGCAACTTTTCTGAAGGCAACATGGTTGGCACGGGCAAACTTAGCAAAGCCGTCCATGTCTTCTTTGGTGCCAGACAAACTGACCGACTTTGGACTGTTTTCAGCTGCAACTTCAATGGAATCAAAACCGCTTTTAGCAACAAGGCGGCGCGCTTCATCGGCAGGGAGCACAAGTGCTGCCATGGTGCCGTGACCAGCAACCACTTCTTGTTCCGCAGATCGATGGAAAACTAGATTTACAGCAGCTTCCAGAGTGAGCGCGCCTGCAATGTGAGCGGCAGCGACTTCACCGATGCTGTGACCCAGTACCATGTCTGGTTTGAGTGCGTAATCTTCCAGAGCCTTGCACAGGGCAACCTGAACAGCAAACAGAAGCGGCTGCGCGATGCTGGTCTTTTTAAGATCTTCTTCAAGCGTTTCACTGAAGAGTTCAGTCTTCAATGACCAGCCAGACAAGCCTGCGAAGATTGTATCTACACTATCAAAGACCTGCTTAAACGATCCGTTTGCAGCGTAGGCATCACGGCCCATGCCTGCCCATTGAGCGCCATTTCCAGAAAATGCAAACGCGCATTTTCCAGTGCTTGCAGCTTTGTTGGAATAGATGACATTCGTGTTTTTCTGATCATTCGCAAAGTCGGAAAGTGCCGTCTTCAACAAGGTTAGATCTGCGCCTGTAAAGACGGCTTTTTCTTGAAAAGCCCGCTTCCGATGAAATGTTGCTGCACAAATCTTTCGACTGTCTTTTTCAGTCAAAAGGTTTTCTTGCGCATACTTTTGTGCGAGCTCAACGAGTGCTTCTTTGGTTGGCGCGCTAAGAAGCAAAGCACTCTGATTTTGCTGAGTATTGAGCTGAGTTACATTTTCAGCTGGCGTATCCGGATCGCTAATGATGACGTGGGCGTTGGTACCCCCAAAACCAAACGAGTTCACGCCAGCAAAACGCGGAGCACCTGTACGAGGAAGCTCAACGCCTTCACCTGCGACTTTAATGTTTAAGCCATCAAAATCGATATCCGGGTTTGGATTTTTAAAGTGCAGACTGGCCGGGAAGTAATCATTTTGCAGAGCCAGAATAGATTTTGCTAGTCCAACCAACCCTGATGCCGGCTCCAAGTGACCAACATTGGTTTTCACTGAGCCAATAGGCAGTGGTGCGCGTCGTTTTTGTGCAAGAGTTCGACCAATGGAACCAGCTTCAGCCGGATCGCCAACACGAGTACCTGTACCGTGGGTTTCAACAAATGCGAGCTGGTTTGGATCAATTCCGTGCGTTTTGTAAACGCGATCAAGCAGATTGGCTTGTTCCACATCCGATGGAAGGGACATGCCGACAGTGCGACCATCAGAGTTGACGTCAACAGCTACAATGTCAGCGTGTGATCGCTGACCTTTCCAACGAGGGGCGTTCTTCCGTTTGATGACGAGTGCTACACCACCTTCAGAACGCACGTAGCCGTTACCGTTGGCATCAAAGGCTTTACACTGACCATCTGGAGACAACATGGTTGCCTGCGCAAAACCGACAAATGGGAACGGACTCGCAAGTACGTTCACACCCGCTACAATGGCACAATCAATACGACCGGAACTCAGCGCCCGATAGGCTTCGTGAAGTGCAACCAGAGAAGAGGAGCACGCAGTGTCGACCGTAAAGCTTGGGCCTTTCAAGTCGAAGATGTAAGAAAGACGATTTGAGATAATGGATAGCGTGTTGCCGGTCATGAAGTGACCTGTTGCAACGTTCGGATCGAATAGGCTCTCGTTAGCATAATCGAGAGCAGACGCGCCTACATAAACGCCAACATGATCTCCAGCCAGAGTTTCTGGCGAAATACCAGCGTCTTCAATTGCCTCCCAAGCAAGCTGTAGAAGGATCCGTTGCTGTGGATCCATTTGCTCTGCTTCACGGGGGGATATACCAAATGCGGTTGGATCAAAATCCCAGAGATCTTCTACAATCCCTGCTTTGAATGTATACGCCTTTCCTGGCTCAGATACGCGCGGATGGAGGTATCTGAACTGTGACCAACGATCAGAAGGTATTTCTGAAATACTATTCCGTTCTGATTTCAGCAGATGCCATAGAGCTTCTTTACTTGAAGCACCGGGTACACGAACTGATAGGCCTACAATTTCCAACACGCAGCAAAACTCACTCAAACAGGGATGGCATCTAGATCTGTGATGCCTGTATCTAAAGTTAAATTTCCATATATAACCTAGACGCGAATGTACTTTCAAAAAAGAACGCATCAACAGATATTTTTATATCATCTAATGTAATGGCAGAGATTTTAGATTGATGATTTTAGTTATAATTCTAATTATGATGAAAATTTTGAAATCTTGGAGTTAGCTTTTTTGATGGTTTAGTTTTGTAAAATATTGGTTTATTAATTTTAATTTATTTTATGGTGCGTTGTTGGTTTGTTTTAAGTGTATATTGTGTTCTGTTGTATTATTTAAATTAATTTTTATTTTTATGATTGTGTGTTGCGAGTATGATTATCTTAAGTAAACGTTTCTACTCAAAGCACCGCTCATAAATCTCTTCAATACGCTTTGTTTCTTCTTCGGTCAGCGCCTCGAATTCTTTTGATCTCGCGCGGTGGGAGAGTTTTCCGTTATTTTGATTCAGGAATCGGAAGAGTAAGTCGGACAGGCGGGCGGGCATGTCGATGAGTTGGGAGAGCTCGCGTTGGAATCGGTCGTGGTTTTGTAAGAAGCGGGCTTCCTCGGGTAAATCGTGTTCAACCGTACGTTTTACACAGGCGTAGAGGAACTCTGCATGAGCGGTGGCGTCAAAGAATCGGTAAAAGTCTGCTGTTTCGTTGGTCACGGTGAGGTTGCCGTGGGATGTGGGTTGCCAGTCAATCTTGCCGAGGAGGCGAGCTGAGTAATCTTCCAGCACTTGTCTGTAAGTATCGATTCGTTCCAGAATCACTGCGGAGACCGGAAACACCACACCGGGTGGGTTGAAGCCGCGCTGTGCCAGTGCGTGGTGGATCAGGTAGCGGTGCAGCCTTCCGTTACCGTCTTCAAATGGATGCACGTAAACAAAGCCGAAGGCGAGAACAGCTGCTGCCAGAACAGGGTCCAGATGTTTGGCGTGGTCATGTGCAAAGTCGATCATGCCTTTCATCAGACTTCGCAGGTCTTCCGGCTTAGCGCTGATATGATCTGGCACGGGCATACGGGTTTCGCGGTCATGCATGCCGACGAAGCCGCCTTCTTCACGCAGACCCAGATGAACGAAGCGGTCGTCACCAATCACGATGCGTTGGAGGCGAAGGAACTCGTCGATGCTCAGCGGTGTTTTGCCAGCCTCTGCGATGGCGCGGCCCCAGCGTTGAATACGGTCATGTGCCGGGCGTTCTCCCTCAATGGCGAAGCTGGACTTACTGTCTTTCAGCAACAAAAAGGCTGCAGTGCGAGCGAGCAGATCTTTGGGAACGGATGCAGCTGCATCCATTGCTTTTTCTTGTAGTTTGGCCTGCTGAAAGGCCTCCAGATCCTTATTGCGGAAGATGAGAGGGCAGAACAGAGGTGTTCCGGGCAGGTTGTTGCGCACGCGATGACGGGGTGAGGAGACAGAGCTGCCACCGAATTGCTTGTCTGTATCCAGTGCATCCACATAGGTACCTGTCTCAACATCGGGCAGGTCTAGTTGCTCGCCAAGCAACCATTCATAGAGAAACCAGATGCGCCGTGTATAGCGGCCCGTCGGGCGGGATCTTACCAGTTCTTCAATGGGTTCCGGACCGCAGGCAAGGAACAAGCGCTTGAGCAGTGCCAGATCCAGTCCTTCGTTTTTCAATGCAAAGGTGAGGTGGCCCAGCAGTGTGGCTTCCGGGGCGTGGCGAGGTGTGAAAATGCGCCAGCCGTCTTGATCGATGATCTTGTGTCGATCTCCGATGGCACTTAGTTTGTGCGGAAGTGGTACTCTTAAGTCATACGCATCAATTAGCGCTGAGTAGCCTGCTGGGGTTGCAGGTACGGGGAGCCAGCTTTCGTGAAAAACTGTTACGGCCTGTGAAAAAGGCTTACTCATGCACTGCTCCCATGAAAAACTGTTACGAAAGATAGCGCAGAGGGAGACTTATGTGAATACCTGTCATTTTTCAGAGTAAACTCCGAATAACAGTCAGCTCCTGTGAAAAAGCGTTATTTTAAGCCGGGAGTGCCATCAAACTTGCGCTCCAGGCCAGACCAGCAATCCACATAATCATCCTGTAGAGGAGCTTCTTTTCCAGCAAACTCAGTCAATTGCTGCGGAAAGCGGGTCTCGAACATGAAGCTCATGGTGTCTTTCAACTTCACCGGATCCCAGTTGCTGTGAGAGGCTTTTTCAAAAGCTTCCTGATCCGGGCCATGGGGCAACATGCAGTTGTGCAGACTGATGCCACCGGGAACGAAACCGTGTGGTTTGGCATCATACTGCCCATAAATATTGCCCATCAGTTCAGACATGATGTTCTTATGGTACCAAGGTGGCCGGAAGGTATCTTCCTGCGGTAGCCAGCGGGGCGGAAAGATCACAAAGTCGATATTGGCCGTGCCTTCCTCTGAGGTTGGGGCTGTAAGCACAGTGAAGATTGAAGGGTCTGGGTGGTCGAAGCTGATTGCTCCCACAGGTGAGAAGTGGCGCAAGTCATATTTAAAAGGGGCGTAGTTGCCGTGCCATGCCACAACGTCCAGCGGTGAGTGGTCGATGGTTGTTCGGTGAAATTCTCCGCACCATTTGACCGTCACATGACATGGGCGTTCGATGTCTTCAAACTGCGCTACTGGCGTTTTGAAATCCCTTGGATTTGCAAGGCAGTTGGCGCCGATGGGACCGCGGTTAGGCAACGTAAACTTGGCGCCGTAATTCTCACAGATGAAGCCTCTGGCCTTGCCGTCTGGCAGGCTGACTTTAAACGCCATACCGCGCGGCAAAATGCAGATTTCTAGCGGTTCCAGATCAATCAGGCCGAACTCGGTTGCGATCTTCAGGCGACCGATCTGGGGCACCACCAGCAACTCTGCATCGGCATTATAAAAGTATTCATCCTTCATATCCGCGTTGGCCAGATACACATGTGCTGCCATGCCCATCTGTATGCCGACGTCTCCGGCTGTGGTCATGGTGCGGATGCCATCGATGAACGTGAGCTTTTGGCCTTCAGGAAAGGGGACGGGGTCCCAGCGATACTGACCAAGAGACACGACATCCGGGATCTTGTTGGGGGCGGTTTTCCAGTAGGGATGTGCGATTTTCTGCAGGCGGCCTAAGTGTTTAACGGAGGGCCTGATGCGATAGAGCCAGGAGCGTTCCAGTGTCCTGTGGGGTGCGGTGAAAGGGGAGCCGGAGAGCTGTTCGGCATACAGGCCGTATTCAACTCGTTGCGGTGAGTTCCGTCCTTGTGGCAAGGCCCCCTTTAGGGCCTCGCTCTCAAAATCATTGCCAAACCCGGCCATGTATCCCGGTGTGGTTCCATAGCGGCTGTCATGGGTGCTCTCTGGGTTTTGATCAGTTGGTTTTTCCATGGTCACTCCGGGCATCGCCAGCGATTTAGGGTCGGGTAGAGAGGGTGGTTCAATCCTCAGGCTTGAACGAGCAAAGGCATCTGAGCACAGAACCAGATGCACGCAATCAACGCGATCTGGTGGAGGTAATCCATCTCCCGAAAACTATGGGAAGAAAATGTCGGGGCCATGAGCCTTTACTGAATTACCTGCCAACAATCCTGACCCTTCAAACTGCGGCACCCATGATCCGTGGATTGGCTAATTCTTCAATAACAGTAGGGTGATAGCCAGCAACTGAGCAGCTTGTCTGAAAGAGCAAGTGAGAGAGTGAATTTCGCCGCTGCTACATGGAGGCGCGCCTTCCATTTTGGGCTGGTGGGTGAATGGATCATCTCGCAAGTCATTTGTTCATTTTTTGGAGGTCAGGGCTTCTCAGTTGTCCTGGATGATGGGGGATTTCTCCGTTTAGGTCCGTTTTCAGGTTGAGTTGGGCGCGTAAAAGCGAAGGCGAGTGGGGGCTTGTTTTCGTGGTTGTCATCCTGAAAGCGGACCTTGCATCCGCTACGCTCCTTTAAGAGCGCTAACTCTTCTAAATCTTAGTGCAGTTTCACTACTCTTCGTCGGGGATGGTAGCTAATTGCGTCATGCTTTAGAGTGTTCGTCTCTCAAGCGCGCATCCTTGTTGATGAGCAACTTGAAACCTTTCCAATTAAGCTTGTAATCTGATGCGGTTTAGAGCTGCCTTGAAGCCAGATTCTCTCAAACTAGTTCTCAGAATCGTATTTCTCAAATATTTATACATGAGAAATTTCAATTGAACTCTCCTGAGAAAAGCCGCAGATTTGTGCTAATTCGACGTAGCAAGTAGCATTCACTCATCAAAAATACGTAAATTTTTCTAGACAGCGCTCCGAAAATCTATCTAAGTTGATAACGTTTCATATTTGGGAGCTTGTTATGAAAATATTGAATTCGGCATCTGCGCTCGCAATTGCCGCTATGACATTTGCGGGGGGACCGCATTTGCAGCTGACAAAGAGCTGGTAATCTTCAACTGGCTGGGTGGCTCAGAACGTGATCTGATCATCGCACTGGAAGAGGGTTTCACCGCTAAATATCCAGACTATGAGATCAAGGACATCAATCCAGCAGCGGGTGGGGATGACCCGCGCTCCGGCATTCGTTCTGCAATGCTTTCTGGCGAACAGTTTGATCTCCTGCTCAACACCTGGCCGTCCTTTGAGAAAGAGCTGGTGGATGCTGATCTGATCCGTCCGATTGACGCTGCATGGGAGCAGTATGGCTGGTCATCTGCGCTAAACGACAGCTGGCGCAATCTGGCAACCTATCATGGCAAAACCTATGGGGCATACTTCATCGCGGGCAACCGTTCCGGTGTTTGGTATCGTCCGGATACACTGGCCAAAGCCGGTATCGCGGGGGAGCCAACCCAGTGGAAGGACTTCCTGAGCTCTTTCAGTGCCTTGAAAGAAATCGGCATGCTGCCTGTTTCCATCGGTGCACGGAGCTGGGCGCAGACAGAATGGTTTGAAAACGCACTGCTGCGCACTGCTGGTCCAGCCTTTGCAAAGGAACTTTCTGAGCACAAAGTGGCGTGGACGGATGACCGTGTGAAGGAAACCTTCCGCAATCTGCGTGACATGCTGGAAGCGGACTGCTGCGCAGAGCCGGGTGCGATGCTCAGCTCTCACTGGACAGATGCTGCTGATGCCGTGCTGAAGAACAAGAAGGCCGGCTTCATGCTGATTGGTTCCTGGGCAAACCAGCGTGCCAAGAATGAGTACTCACTGACTCCGGTGAAAGACTACTCCTTCATGCAGTTCCCGGTGATCAAGCCGGAATACGGCAACGCGATGAGTGTTGACGGAAAGAACTTCCTTGTGATGAAGCAAGCGAAGAACCCGGAAGGTGCAGAACTGTTTATTGATTTCGTTCTGAGCAAGGAAGGCGCTGCAATCATTGCAGAGCAGAACCTTGCAACACCGAGCGCGCACGTGGATCCCTCGTCCTACGATCCAATCGTGCGTAAATACGCTCAGATTTTGCCGCTCGTAGACGTTTTCTTTGTTCTTGATGATCTTCTGCCAGCTGAGTTGAGCGGTGAGTTCCGCGTTGGCTTGCAGAAATTCCTTCGCGACCCAAGCGATGCGAACATTGATGCTGTCACTGCAGCGCTCGAAGCTAAAGCGAGTGAGCTTTATCAATGAGTGTACAACATGGGTCTATCTTAACCTCCCAGACCCAGGCGGGGCCTTTTGCGGGCCTCGCCACCCGGCTC
Source organism: Pseudovibrio denitrificans JCM 12308 (assembly GCF_001310815.1). Taxonomy (GTDB): domain Bacteria; phylum Pseudomonadota; class Alphaproteobacteria; order Rhizobiales; family Stappiaceae; genus Pseudovibrio; species Pseudovibrio denitrificans. The sequence goes on along the minus strand of NZ_BAZK01000008.1, from coordinate 312,760 downwards.
TTCGGAGGTAACCTGCGCCGCGCCGACTGGATTGCATTTGCACTGCTGGCGCCAACACTGATCTTCTTCAGCATTGGTGTGCTGTATCCGCTCTTTGAGACGATCCGTGTGAGTTTTCTTGACTGGACCGGATTGAGCCAACCGAAACCTGCAGGTTTCTCTAACTATATCAAGCTGTTCAATGACGCGAATTTCTGGAATGCGCTGCGTGTCACGCTGACCTGGACACTGGCTTGTACCGGTATTTCCGTCTTTATCGGCTGGAGTGTTGCGCTGATTTCCGGTCTGGCTCCCAAGCAGACCGCACCGTTCCGCGTGGCCATCTTTGCAGCCTATGGCATCTCTGAAACCGCTAGTGGCTTGATGTGGCTGGGCATTTTGCAGCCGGATTTTGGTCTTCTCAACGGCGTGCTGCGCATCGTTGGGCTGGAAGGCTGGGCGTCTCCATGGCTGGGCGAGCCGTCCACCGCGATCTGGGGTGTCGTTGCGGCCTATGTCTGGACACAGGCTGGTCTGCCTCTGCTCACCTGCTATGCGGCTATTCAGGCGATCCCGAAAAGCCAGATTGAAGCGGCGCATATGGATGGGGCAACCCACTTTCAGATCCTGCGCTACATCATGGCGCCTCTCAGCCTTCCCGGTGTGCGCATTGCGATCTTCATCAACCTGCTGAACAGCCTCAAAGCGTTTGACATGATCCACATCCTGACAGCTGGTGGGCCAATTCGTTCAACAGAAACAGTTGGTTACTTCATGTACCAGGAGTCTGTTGTCTACTTCAAGCAGGGCTATGGTGCTGCAAGTACGGTGGTGCTTCTGCTCGCGGTTATAGTCTGTTCCATCCCACTCATTCTGGACAAGGCATCGGAGAGCAAATGATCAACCAAACTCCAAAATGGCCTGTTTTTGTACTGGGGTCTGTTGCAGTTATCTGGATTGTGCCGCTGGTGGGTATCATCGCCATGTCGATCCGTCCGGAAGGCGAGATTGTCAATGGCTGGTGGACGATTGAGCCTTTCACGTTCACGCTGGAAGCCTGGCGTGAGGTCTGGGTCAACTACCCGATTGGCCGTGCGTTTTTGAACTCTCTGGCCGTGGCCAGCTTCGCGACCATCCTGCCGGTTCTGTTCGCACCAGCAGCGGCCTATGCGTTCCACTATCTCAAGTTCCCGTTCCGCCGGATCTTACTGCTGATCCTTGTGAACGCATTTGTTGTTCCAAATCAGGTGGTTATCATTCCCCTCTTCAAGCTGTGGCGCGAGATGGGGCTGATCGACACCTACTGGTCCGTGGTCATTCCGTTCGTGGGTCTGTCCTTCGCCTGGTCGGTTCTGTTGGTCAAAAACTTCCTTTCCAACTTCCCGCGCTCGCTGATTGATGCGGCGCAGGTGGACGGGTGTGGGCATTTACGGACCTACTTTTTTATCGTGCTACCAAACACGTTAACGGCGATGGCGGCGGTTGGCATTCTGCAGTTTATGTGGACGTGGAACTCGCTTCTGCTGCCGATGTTGTTCCTGCGGGAAAATGCGACGCTGCCGGTGATGCTCTCCACGATCTCCGGAACCTATGAACCCAACTGGGATCAGCGCGCGGTTGCGACAATCATCACCTCCATCTTACCACTCATTATCTTCTTGTTCTTCCAGAAGTATTTCTCCGCTGACGGCAAAAATAACAGCGGCTCCAAGGGCTAAATCATGTGCCAGAAAAAAGAAGTAAAAGACTTCCGATACCGCCAGATTCATCTGGATTTTCATACCTCTGAACATATTGGAGGGATCGGGTCCAAGTTTGATCCGACGCAGTTTGTTGAAACGCTGAAGCATGGCGAGGTGGACTCTGTCACCCTGTTCGCCCGCTGCCATCACGGCTGGAGTTATTACCCCACCAACGTGGGCAAGCCACACCCGGAACTGCAGAATGCAGACCTGTTGGGAGACATGATCAAGGCCTGTCATGCTGCCGACATTGCGACCCCAATTTACCTGACAGTTCAATGGGATGAGCTGACGGCCCGCGAGCATCCGGAGTGGCGTGTGATGCAGGCGCAGAACACGGCGGCCAACTATCCGGGCACCGAACCCTCCGCCATGAACCAGCTTACTCCCACATGGCACACCATCTGTCTGAACCATGAAGCGCGATCCAGCGGCAGATCGACATCGCGAAGGAAGTTTGCGCGCGTTATAATCCGCCAGCGCTGTTCATGGACATCCTTGCCTCGTGGGAATGCACCTGTAACGCCTGCCTTTCCTCAATGAAATCAGAGGGTTTGGACCCGCTGAGCGCGGATGATCGCAAGAGTCACGATAAACGCGTTCTTTTGCGTTTTTTTGAAAGGTTTTCGCAAGCGGTCAACGGAGAGTTCCCGGATACGCGAATTTTCTTCAACTCTGGCCACATCTACAAAGGTCAGGATGAGCGCTACCAATATTACGGTCATCTGGAGCTGGAGAGCCTGCCGACGGGTGGCTGGGGCTATGACCATTTTCCCGTCTCAGCACGGTACGCGGATACATTGAACCTGCCGTACCTTGGTATGACGGGACGCTTCCATACGCACTGGGGTGAGTTTGGCGGCTTCAAGCGGGCTGACGCGCTAACCTATGAGTGCTGCCTGATGGTGTCTCTGGGTGCGCGCTGTTCCATCGGCGATCAGCTGCACCCGAACGGGCATATGGACTTTGCGACCTACAACCTGATCCGCCCGGCTTATTCCCGCGTCAAAGCGCTGGAGCCATATGCGAGCAACGCGACCTACCAGCGGGAAGTGGCAATCCTTTCTGTTGAGGCGCAGGTCTCCCAGCTTGGCAGCCATCTGGGCCACCGCAGCGAGCCGAGCGACTCTGCGTCTGCCCGCATGCTGCTGGAAATGCAGATCCCGTTTGATCTCATCTCTTCGTCCAGCAGCTTTGATGACTACAAGCTGATTATTTTGCCGGACAGCATTCGCCTGAATGACGACCTTGCGGTTCGCCTGAAAGCGTTTACGGACGCGGGCGGCGCCATTCTGGCCACTGGCGAGTCCGGCCTTGATGTTGAGGGCAAGCGATACCTCCTCGACATCGGAGCAGAACTGTCTGACACACCAATGGAGTACGACCCGAGCTATCTGTCCTGTCGGGGAAAGCTGGACGATGATCTGGTCGATGCTTCTGTTGTTATGTACGAGAAGGGGGCATCTCTGCGCGCAACAGATGGTGATGTGCTGGCTGACGTCCGTCCATCCTATTTCAACCGCACATGGGACAAGTTCTGCTCGCATCTTCACACGCCGGAAGACCCGGATGCAGCGCCGCTTGGTCCGGCAATCCTGCAAAAGGGCAGTGTGGCGTATGTGGCTTATCCGTTGTTCCGCCTTTACGGCACAACGGGCCAGACGCTTTACAAGTATCTGGTGCGCGGTCTCATCAACCGCCTGATGCCAAGCCAGCTGATCGGCACCGAGCTGCCATCGGCGACCCGCATGTCCTTGATGAAGCAGGCTGACGAGCAACGGCAGGTGCTGCACGTGCTTTACGCACCAACCCAGCTGCGCGGCAGCGGTGTGCCGTACAATGATGGTCAGACCCGTGCGGTTGAGATCATTGAGGATGCACCGGAGCTGAAAGAAGCCAAAGCCTGGGTGCGGATGGACGAAGAGCCAGCGGACGTGACCTGCGCTTATTCGGGTAAAACACTGCCATGGCAGTATGACAGCCTCGACAAAAAGCTGCACATCGTCTTTCCTAGCCTTCATATCCATGGGGCCGCCGTTATCTCACAGGCAGATAACGCTGTGGCTGCGGAATAAAGGGCAGTGCAGTGAAGAAACCAACCATCCTCGATGTAGCAGATACCGCAGGCGTCGCCGTTGGCACCGTTTCACGCTATCTGAATGATCAACGCATCAGGAAGGACAATCGGACCCGGATCGAACAAGCGATTGCCGATCTGGGATACCGGGCCAATACGCTTGCCCGCGCCATGAAAACAGAGCGCACGAACACAGTCGGGTATCTGGTTCCCAAGTTTGACGAGTTCAACTCGGGGATTTTGACCCAACTGGTGCGGTCTTTGCGTGCCCGTGGGTATTCCATTGTAACCTTTCACCATTCCGATGAAGCGGATGCCATCAACGAGGCGCTGGAATCAGCCTCCTCGCGGCGCATCGATGCCATCATCTTGTCCGGCACACATGAAGTGACGGAGAAGGTGCAGGAGCTGCTGACCGGGGAGCAACCGGTCATCATCTTCAACAATGATGTACCGGGCGTGGAAACGGATAAGGTGCTGGTCAACGATGAGGCTGCTGCGCAAGATGCAGTGAGCCGCATGATCGACTTTGGCCACACCCGCATTGGCGTGGTGACGGGGGACCTGAATGGAAGCACAGGGCAAAACCGGTTGCAGGGCTACAAAAAAGCCCATGAGCAAGCAGGCCTGAGTGTTGATGAGGAGTTGGTTTACGTTGGCAATTGGGGCCAGCTGGATGGATACACCGCCATGGACAGGTTCCTTGGCATGGAAAATCCGCCAAGTGCTGTGTTCTTCTCCAATTACCTGATGACCATTGGTGGTCTGGACTGTTTGTCCAGCAACGGCAAACAGGTGGGCAAAGACATTGATCTTGTCACCTTTGATGACCCGGATATGTTCCGACTGATCCCGCCGGGCATCACCGCCATTGAACAGCCCATTGAGCAGATTGCCCGTCATCTGACGGAGATCGTGCTGAGCCGGCTGGATGGAACGGCGCCTGACCACCTCGCAATATTCGCGTCAATTGCGCGCTCAAGCTGCGCGGCTCCTTAGGAGTTGCTCGGAAAGCCTCCGGAAAAACCCATGAAGATAGTTAGCTACAACATTCAATACGGAACCGGCATCGACGGTAAAGTCGATCTGGAGAGAATTGCAGGAGAACTTGAAGGGGCCGACATCATCGGCCTGCAGGAAGTTGACCGCTTCTGGAAACGAAACGGCAATGTGGATCAGGCCGCGGAACTGGCCGATTTGCTGGGCGGATATCGCTGGGTCTATGGCCCGGGTCTTGATATGGACGCCTCGTTTCACGATGAAAACGGCAAGCTGGTCAACCGCCGCCGTCAGCACGGGGAAATGATCCTTTCCAAATACCCGATCATTTCCACCCGCACTTATCCTTTGCCTAAGATGGGCTCCATCACCCGTCACGCCATTCAAGCGGCTCTTCTGGAAGCTGTCATCGATGCGCCGGGAGGCCCGCTGCGGGTCTACAACACCCACCTGTTTTACTGGTCGCCAGACTTTGCGCTGGTACAGGCGCAGTTTGTGAGGGATCGCATCAAAACAGCTCCGTCTGAGGGTGGTGCATGGTGTGGTGGTCCGGGCATCGATGCCCACTGGCTCAACGACGAACCGCAGCCAACCATGCCAACCGACTGCATTTTGCTGGGCGACATGAACAACGGTCCGGGCACGCCGGTCTATGAGGTGTTCACCGGCCCGCCATCAGAAGAAGGTGGCCGCGTGCAGACGCTGGATGGCTTTGTCGACCCGTGGGTGTGGCTGGGCAATGAGGAGATGAGTGGCAAGACCGCGCATTTTGACACCCGCCGCATTGACCATGTGTTTGTGGGCGCCTCTTTGCGCCACCGCATTGCAGGCATGTGGGTGGATGAAGACGCGAAAGGCTCTGACCATTTGCCGGTCTGGCTGGAACTGAAGGATGCCTGAGGGGGGAAAGCATGGCACAAGTTACTCTGAAAAATCTCGAAAAATCCTATGGTCCAACCAAGGTCATTCATGGCATTGATCTGGAGATCAAAGACAAGGAGTTTGTTGTTTTCGTTGGCCCATCTGGCTGCGGAAAATCCACCACACTGCGTATGATTGCTGGCCTTGAAACGATTTCGGGCGGCGAGTTGTTCATCGGGGACAGGGTGGTCAACGACATGCCACCACGCCAGCGCAACATCTCCATGGTGTTTCAGGATTATGCGCTCTACCCGCATATGACGGTTGCCAAAAACCTTGGCTTCTCGCTGAAGATCGCTGGTGTTTCCCAGTCTGAGATTGAAAAGCGTGTGGCAGATGCGGCAGCTATTCTGGGGTTGGAGCCCTACCTGAAGCGCAAGCCGGGCCAGCTTTCCGGTGGCCAGCGCCAGCGTGTTGCCATGGGCCGTGCCATCGTGCGCCATCCAGATGTGTACCTGTTTGACGAACCGCTCTCCAATCTGGACGCCAAGCTGCGCACCCAGATGCGTATCGAAATCAAAAAGCTGCACCAACGCGTGGGCAACACCATCATCTACGTGACCCACGATCAGGTGGAGGCCATGACACTGGCCGACCGGATCGTGATCATGCGGGACGGCATCATTGAGCAGGTAGCAGCCCGCGTGAAGTGTTTGAAAAGCCGAACAACACGTTCGTGGCAACCTTCATCGGGTCTCCGCCCATGAACTTGATTGATGCCCATGTGGCCAGCAGCAATGGTGACCCGGTGCTGAAACTGGGTGACGGCAGTGAGCTGAGTGCGCCGGTCCGGCTGCGTAACACACTGGAAGCAGGCAAAGCGGTGAAGCTGGGCGTGCGGCCAGAAGACATTTCGCCAGAAGGCAATGCCCTGCCGACAGCCGGTGAAATCGCGCAATTGCAACTGCCTGTATTGCTCTCTGAAGACCTGGGCTCAGAGGCAACTTTGTTTACGGAACTGGCAGGCTCTCCGGTTCAGTCCATCATGTATAATCCGCGCACAGTGCATGCTGGGGAAACGCTGAGCTTCAACATGGCCCTTGATAAATGCCATGTGTTTGATGGAGAGACCCTGCGCAATCTGGCAGCTTAAGTTCTTTTGGGGCGAACCTTGCCGAAAGCCTGTTACCACTTTTTGGCAAGGCCGCAGCTTGAACTGCTGGATTGACGTAAACAAAGAAAAGCCCTGAGCTGATGCTCAGGGCTTTTGCCGTTGTCGCGCCTTCCCGAAAAGCGGCTCTGGTTTTCAGGAGGACGCGCTGCTTTAGCCTATAGGGAGGCCGGCCTACGCCATTTCTTCCATTTCAAAACCCGGAACCAGCTCCAGCGGCATATCCTGATAGCAAACCGGACGCAGGAAGCGGCGGATCGCCATGGTGCCGACAGAGGTTGCGCCGAAGTTGGTGGAGGCCGGGTAAGGACCACCGTGAACCATCGCATCACACACTTCCACGCCAGTCGGGAAGCCATTTGCCAGCATGCGGCCTGCTTTGCGTTCCAGCAATGGCATCAGCTTGCGGGCTTCTGCGTGGTCTGCAGCATCAATGTGGATGGTGCAGGTCAGCTGGCCTTCAATGGTGCGCGCCACATCCTGCATCTGCTCGATGTTCTTCAGCTTGACGACAATGCCGAGCGGGCCGAACACTTCTTCCTGCAGGTCTTTGTTGCCGAGCCAGTTTTCAGCATCCGTCACGAACATATACGGCTTGGCACCACGGGTTGCGCAGGCTGTGCCCACCAGCTCCTCAACACCGGCTTCGCCAGCAATCTTTTCAGCGCCGGAGCGGTAGGCCGCTGCGATGCCGTCGGTCAGCATTGGCTGTTCACCAGTAGCGCCCAGAGCTTCTTGAGCCTTAGTGATGAAGGCATCTGCCTCAGCGCCTTCCACCAGCAGAACCACGCCCGGATTGGTGCAGAACTGGCCTGCGCCCATGCACAGGGAACCAGCCCAGCCAGCCGCAATGGCATCACCACGGTTGGCAAGGGCATTCGGGAAGATGAAGTTTGGATTGACGGAGCCCAACTCACCGAAGAACGGGATCGGCTCAGGGCGAGAGGCGCACAGATCAAACAGCGCGCGGCCACCGGCCAGAGAACCCGTAAAGCCAACGGCTTTGATCAGCGGGTGCTGCACAAGGGCGGTGCCAACTTCACGGCTGCCGCCTTGCACCAGTGAGAACACACCGGGATGCATGCTGCAGGATTTGATCGCTGCGTCAATGGCTTGTGCCACGATCTCCGCCGTGCCCGGATGAGCCTCATGGCCCTTCACAACCACCGGACAGCCTGCCGCCAGCGCAGAGGCGGTGTCGCCGCCTGCGGTGGAGAACGCCAGCGGGAAGTTGGAGGCGCCGAATACAGCCACAGGACCAACCGGACGCTGGCTGAGGCGCAGATCAGGACGCGGCAGAGGTGCACGATCCGGCATGGCTTCATCGTGGGTGATATCCAGATACTCGCCTTTTTCAATATGGTCTGCGAACAGACGCAGCTGGCCAACGGTGCGGCCACGCTCACCGTTGAGGCGCATTTCCGGCAGGCCAGTTTCCGCGCAGCCCACTTCGGTGATTTCTGCGCCGCGCGCGTCGATCTCGTCTGCCACAGCGCGCAGGAACTTGGCGCGCTCTGCGCGGGTGGTCCAGCCGAAGGTCATGAAGGCGTCTTCGGCAGCCTTGACGGCGCGGTCAACCAGTTCGGTGGTGCCGCAGGCATAGCTTTGGGCAGAGCCCGAGAACGGGGATGACTCGAATTTCTGGGCGTTATCGACCCATTCTCCGGCGATGAGATGGCAACCTGTTAGCATCGTTTCCTCGGCACATGAAGTTATCTGGCAGGCGCTGCGGCGCTGATGTGCAGCCCACAGCTGAATCTTGACAGTGATATATCACTATCTTCTATCAGGTTCAAGCCGATAACTTCATATTGTGCAAAGGTCTTTTCTACCGCAGATCCGTAAGGGCCTCATCTTCACGCGAATTCGCAGGGCAAGGATGGCACCGTTAAAGCCGGAGAATAGAAAGGCAATCGGGAACAGGCCGAGCACCATGGGCGCGGTGAAGATCTCCAGTGCCACCAGCAAGTAATTGGGATGACGCACAAACGCAAACGGTCCCTTGGTCACCAGCGGCGTTTTCGCCACAATAATGCGTGTGGTCCAGCGACGGCCCATGCTGAGCAGAATCCAGAGGCGGAACACCTGCAAGACGGCGAACACCATCAGCCACGGAATGGAGACCGGTTTGTCGTAGCCCAACACAACAAGCGCGATGATCCACGCCACATGCACGCTGACAATCAGCGGATAGTGAGAGGCGCCGACTTCATAAGCCCCTTCCTCCAGCAAGCGCTTGGTGTTGCTGCGGGCGATGACCAGCTCGGACAGACGCTGGAGGATGATGAAACCCAAAAACAGCAGGGCAGCTAAGGAAGCATCAGGCATTGATCACCCCCTCTGGTTTTGAAAAGTCAGTTGTGTCCCGGTGCCCGCCAGCCCCTGAGGGAACGACACTGACCGGTTGGAAGGAAGCTGTGAAACCGGGGCCAAGGGCGCACATAACCATGCTGCCCTGTGCAGTGCGCTCCAGTACTCGTTCAAGAACAAACAGCACAGTTGGAGCGGACATGTTGCCGAACTCCTGCAGAATCTCGCGCTCCACATCCAGAACGCCGGTGGGCAGATCCAACGCGCCTTCCAGCGCCTGCACCACCTTCGCGCCGCCCGGATGACAGACGAAGCGGTCAACGCCAGTCCTTTCCATGGAAAGGGCACTGAGACTGCGCTCTGTTACATCGCGGAAGTGCTCAGTGGCGAAATCGGGGATAGAGCGGTCGAACACCACGCCAAGGCCATGTTCTTCCACGTTCCAGCCCATGATGTTGAGCGTATCCGACCACATCTCCTGATGACCTGCCCCCAGCTGAAACACTGGTTTAGATCCTTCCGGCTTGCTGGTGGAAAGGCAGGCGGCAGCGGCGCCATCACCAAACAGCACGGTGGCGATGATATCGGCCTTGGTGAGCCGGTCACTGCGGAAGGAGAGCGTGCAGCCTTCCAGCGCAACCATGAGCACGTTGCTGCCCGGTTTCGCCTGCGCCAGCTGTTGCGCGATGGAAAGGCCGGAAACACCTCCAGCACACCCCAGCCCGAACACCGGCACGCGCATAATATCCTGCCGGAAGCCCATTTGCTTCCAGGCCTGCGCTTCCAGCGTTGGTGTTGCGATTCCGGTGGAAGAGACGGTGACGACCGTATCAATCTCATCCGCGCGCAACCCCGCTTTAAGCAGCGCTTTGCGGGCGGCGGTGATGAACAGCTCCGTTGTGCCGCGCACATAGGTTTCGTTTCTGGTCTTCCAGTCCTGAGGTTCCAGAAACCATTCCAGTGGCGCAAAGGAGTAACGGGTTTTGACGCCGGCGGTCAGAAACGTGCCAGCCATGCGCTCGAACTGCGCAAACTTTGGCCCAAGAATCCGCCGGGCGTAGTCCAGCACCAGAGTCTGGGGTAATTCATAGGGCGGCACCGCTGTCGCAAGGCCGGTCAGGTAAACGGGCATCGGCTCTCCAACCCTGCTTTCTTTCTTGCCAGAACATGCATCATCAACTTTATAGGCCTTGACCAAACTGCTGAAAATCCGGCGTTTTTTGGGGTTGTTTTGGTGGGGTGAGATTGAGTGCTACGGATTGTCAGAGTGCGGCTTGCCCGGCCTCCCGTTCAGTTGCGGATTTCATACGGTAGATGGTGATTGCCAGCAGCGTGGCATTGGTGATGTCGTTGAGCGACCCACCCCAGGATCCCACGATGAGGGCGTTGACCATCCATGTAAGGGCACAGGAGAACATGGCGATGCGCATCTGGATTCCGCTGAGGCAGAAGAGCGCGAAGCCGCTCATGAGAGAGGCTGTCCATGGCAGTAGATCAATGAGGCCTTCATACACCATCACACTCATGATGGTTTGGATGACAGCAAAGATGCCAAACCATGTGTAGCCTTTAAAGCGCAGGGAAACGAAGGACCGTACACCATTGATGCCAAGGTTTGCGCCTGCCACATACGCGCCCATGAGCACATAATGGATGCAGAACAGGGAGCAGCTGACAAAAAGCAGGCCGCGAAACAGCTGATCACGCTTGGTGGAAAAACCAACCATGTTGACGGCATAGGCCGCCAGCCCAAAGCCCTGTATGACGAGTGGATCCATCTTCCATTTTCTTTCTTATTGGAAGAGGAGTGTAGGCGTGAAAGACCGGCAGATCGTCTGTAATAGCGCGGGTCAGAGATACTACGCGCTGGATAAGTTGTGGCTCAGAGCGTCAGAGTAAAGCGATGCAATGTCAACGGGTTGCCGTTCAGGTGGACGGTCTTGGTGCCGTCTTTATCCCAACGGAAACCACAGGCCCGCAGCACGTTGGAGGAGGCCGGATTGTTGTCTGCCGCAAAGGCTTCCAGCTCCGTCAAATCCCCTTGCGCCCGCACCAGATCCGCAACGGCAACAACCGCGGCTTTGGCGTAGCCTTTGCCAAGGTGTTTTTCACCCACGCGGTAGCCCAGTTCTGCCGTGTCCAAAGGCTCGGAACCCAGCTTGCGCAGGTTGATGCGACCCACCAGTTCACCCGCCTCAGAACGCATCAGATAAAACCGATCTGGATCAGCCATCAGATCACGAATGACCTGCTTCAGAGACTCTTCCTCAAAATGCTCTGGCCCGCGGGCTGGTACCCATTTTTCAAAGAAAGTGCTGTTGCTGCTCTCAAACTCCAGAACATCAAGAGCATCCTCCTCGCAGATTTCGTGAAGAGTGAGGGGCGGCAAGGCAAGGTCGCTGGGTGTATTCATAAAACAGGCACTGATTAAAAAAGACAGGTGCAGCCTACAGCATATCCGTGCAAAGAGAAAACCCCTCACGCCGGCGGGCGCAAGGGGCTTTCGATGTCAGTCTCAGAAAAAGCCTAGAGGTCTTCGCGGGAAAGCGCGTGGGCCGGAATGCTGGAGCAATCCATTTTCACCATGCCCTGACCGTCCAGATATACCCAGTTGCGGTTGATGCTGGTTGCCAGATACTTCTCATCATCTGTGTGCACCAGCTCATCCTGTTTGAACTTCGGCAAGATCCATGCTTCATCAGCACCCAGTAGAGAGCAAAGGCGGTGAAGAAGCCAACGAAGTAGGAAAGGTCGATGGCGTAGATCGCCAGTGCACCACCCACGGCCCAGGCAATCAGGCCAGCCGGGTTGCAGCCTGCGATGTATTTGAACTGGCCTTCTTCCTCATAAAGCTCTGGCACATTCAGGCGGCGTTTGCGGATCACGAAGTAATCGCAGATCATGATGCCACCCAGAGAGGCGAGCATGGCGCCGTAAAGGCCGAGATATGTGAAGAGGTGGTCAAGGATCAGCCACGGCATTGCCAGTGTGCCGACGATTGCTGCCAGAACCAGACCCATGGCGTAGGTGATCCATGGAGCGCCTGCGTTCACGAAGGTCAGCGCGGCCGGGATCAGGTTTGCACTGGTGTTGGTGGACCACTGTGCCAGCACGACCATGACCAGCAGAACCACCAATGTGATGCCTGTGCCCTGACCCTGAATAACAGTGATCGGGTTCCAGTCACCTGCCGCGATGAAGGAGACAGCACCAATCAGCGCGATCCAGCTCTGCACCACTGGCAGGGCGATGAACTGTGCCAGAAACACGTTCTTATTGCGCTTGAAGAAGCTCTTGGTGCCAGCTTCTACTTTCAGGAAGCGGGTGATGTTTGGAATGTCGACCGCCAGAGAAGACCAGAAGGCCATGTTGGCAACAAACAAAGCCACGATGGAGATTTCTGCGTCGCCTGCAAAGGACCAGATGTCTTTTCCGCTTGCTGTGGCCAGACCATCAAGGGTGAAGTACATCCACACAGAGATGGCCATGATTGCCGGAGCTGCGATTTTCGCAAGACGCTCCACGGCGCGGATGCCCATGGCGGTGTTGATCACCTGCAGCACAGCAAAGCCGATGTACCAGATCACCCAGTTATCGAAACCGGTGAGGTAGGAGAAGATGCCGTTCAGCGCCAGTGCGCCAAGGTAGGTCTGAATGCCGAACCAGATGGCTGCCACAATGCCGCGGGTGATGGATGGAATGTGTGTGCCCACAGTGCCAAACGGCGCGCGCAGGTAAACGGCGAAGGAAATGCCGTGCTCGGTGCCGATGTCTGCTGTCATCGCCATGACGATGCCAAGCAGAAGGTTGGCGAAAAAGATTGTTGCAATAACGATTGGAAGAGGGAGACCCGCCACACCGCCAGCACCCAGCTGGAAGGTTGCAATGATCACCGCCATCGAGATCCAAAGTCCAATGTAACCGCGATTGGAGATGGCACGTTGATTAAGCCAGACGGGAAGGATGGCTGGCTCCATGAGGCGGGATTGGCCGCGCGAAGTCTCATCCATAACTTGGGTTTGCGCCATGTTCTAGATCCTGATGTATATCTAATTTTCTGAGACAGTAAATCTTAGCAGGGCGCAAGTATGCGCGTGCAAAAACAGCGCCCACAGCAAGAAGTAGTGATGACATTACCGTTTGCCGGTAGTTGCACTACATGCACTGTGAGGCTGAATACAGCCTGATGAGATTGTTCTGCTAAAGTCGGCTAACTAACCTGAAAATATGTATTGCGCAAGTAGGTCAGAGCAAATTTTACTAGATTTTCGCAAAAGTATTAGAGTGAAAATATTTATCAAGGGCGAAGAAAACTTCAAAACCAAGTTTTTTGATCAGTTGGTAAAAGTATTTTCTGGGGTAATTCTTGAAGGTAGCAGAGGGAGTTCTGCTCACGTTAACTCCCTCAACCCTTTAGGTGTGCGGATCTTGGCTGTGTATTTGATTTTAGGGCCATAAATAACTTCGATTGGAAAGTTAATCGCGAGGTCGCGATAGAACGCTCTTATGGTTTCAGGTTCAGGATGCTCCAGAGTAAACGTCTCAAGCCGTGCACCCAGATCCGGAATGTCTGAAGGGTTTTCAGGCACGCCATAACGGTCAATCAACGAAGGCGCTGCACCCTCCAGCGGCAGGCTTCCATCCTTAGCAATTGAAAAGGCAAACTCAGGATCGCCCTGAGGCAGAGGAACATGCTCTCCAAAAATGTTAGGGTGTTTGGTGAGGACTGGATCGATGGATTCCACGCCAGCAACCCAGCCTCTTAAACGGCGTCCAGCATCCCACTCGGCTTTTATCGTCTTCTGTTCATCCAGACCAAACCATCGTGCGCGGTTGGGAGCGGTGCTGGTTGGATCAAGTGCAACCACTTCAAGATAGAGCGTTCCACCGAGCTGGAGGCGATGATTATGTGTTCCCATGTAATCATGACAAACGCCAAAAGGAACCTGAAGACCAAGGCAGTCTTCAACGTGCTCTACGCCATCCCTTAAGGTCGGCGCAATCACCGTGATATGGTCAAATTTTAACATGCTGTGAGGCTCTGAAAAGTTACGGCAGGACTGAGGATTATGGGTGCACCCCACGAACAGGGTGCAATCGCCACGGGGGATGTGTGGCTTAAGAACGCGTAACGGTTTGGAACACCTTGGCGGAGGTGTCCAGTGCTAGCGGTAGATGCATATGTTTAGAGGTTCTGGCGGTGTTGGACTTGAGAGGTCTAAGCTGGAAAAGAGACAAACTGGCAGATGCTCTATAACGCCGAAAGGATAAGCGCTGCACTACCAAAACTCAGGATGAATACCAGTGCCATTTGCTTCCAGCCAGGAGCAACCAGGTAAGCCTTTTGCGGCTTACCGGGGTGGTAGAATACTGTTACCTCTGAGTTGTCGTGGTGATCTATGTAGCGGAGCTGCCATTTCAACAGTGCCCGCAGATTGTAGGATACTTGGACGTGCCAGACGTTAATCCTGTCGCTTTCATAGGGCACACCATCAACAGAGTAGCTGTAAAGCACCTTCGCTCTGTAGTTGGTTCCATCATCTGAACCACCACCCCAGCCATGGACCGATTCTTCATGCAATTTACCGATGACACTTGGCCATTTGCTTATCCGGTACATGTATATCAACGAGTACACGCCCATCAGTGCGAAGTATCCGGCGGCTGTCAGTAAAATCGTATCACGGTCGCCTGCGGCAAGTAGTTCAAAATACTCAGTCATATGCATAGGTTAGGTTGAAAAGTGTTTGCTGCCAAGACAGCAGGCTAACTCTTAACCCTCAACTGATGGGCAAGCCCCACAGGATCCGGCAATAATTGACTTTTGCTTCAGGACCTCCAGAATCTTCTCGAAGTCTCCCTGATCAAGACCGGATTGCTCTTCGATGACTTTTGAGATGTGCGCGATTGTTTGGGTGCGCAGCTCCTGGCCTTTGTCTGTCAGAGCGACCTCGATGGCGCGGCGGTCTTCTTCCGAGCGTTGGCGTTGCAAAAGCCCGAGTTTTTCGAACTTATCGACCAGTACAGTCACGTTGGAGGGCAGGCAGAACAGCAGGTCTGCCAGCTTTCCCATGCGCACGGGCGTGCCCAAGTGCAGCAGCATATTGGTTTCTGTGGGGGTGAGCTTATCAGCATACTCAGAGTAGGATTTGTGAATGCGGCCCAGAATTTCCTGAAACTGGAAAAGCACAAGCATGCTGGCTGGTAAGTCGTTCATTTTGCTCGCTTCCTCACGTCTGCAGGTGGCGTTTTAGCAGGTTTGCTTTAAAAAAGTAATATTTATAATATTGAACTATTAAATGATTGGAGTATATAAAGCGCAACAGAACGGAGTGAAGATATGTCCAAGTCAGTTGTGATTTATGGTGGTGGTGTTGCCGGTGCGGTCCTTGCCACGCAGCTTGCAAAGCACGCAAAAGTGCAGCTTGTGAGTCCGCTTGATTATTTTGAGGTGCCCATGGCGATGCCGCGGGTGGCTGTGCAGTCAGACTATGCCCATCAGGCGGTTATCCCGTTTCACTCCTTTCTAACGGGCGTGGATTTCATTCACGGCAAACTGGAGCGCTTCACTGGAGAGACCGGGCATGTGGTGTCAACGGATGGCACAGAGCGCGCTATTCAGGCGGACATCTCCATTCTTGCCACTGGCAGTCGTTATCCCTCTGACCTGATCCGGCCGATTGAGGGCTCCACGAAAGAGCGGCATGCGATGTTCAAATCAACCCACGGCGCCATTGAGGCTGCTCAGAAGATCCTGCTGGTTGGTGGTGGCCCGGTTGGGATTGAACTGGCCGGTGAAATCAGTGAGAGCTTTCCGGGCAAATCCGTAACTCTGGTGGAATCCAGCAGTGAGGTGTTGAAGGGAACCTCCCGCAAAACGGCCAATCATGCGGTGAAGGTGCTGCAGCAGCGCGGGGTCAAGTTCATGCTCGGCGAGCGGGTGCTTTCGCCGGAGCCGTCCTCCTCCCAAAAAGCAGAGGCCGGGCAAGCCAAGCTCTCGAGTGGGGCTGTGGTGGAGTATGACCTGATCATCTGGTGTATCGGTGGCAAACCCAACACGGACTACATGCAGCAGGATCTGGCTCATCTGCTGGACGCACGCGGTTACATCGCCGTTGAAGAAACGTTCCAGATGAAGGGCAAGATCAACGTGTTTGCTCTTGGTGACGTCGCCGGGATCGATGAGGTGAAGAAGGCGCTTTATGTGCGCGGACATGTGAAGACTGTGGCTCACAACGTGCAGCAATTGCTCAAGAACCCGCAGGCGAAGCTGAAGAGCTACAAGCCCAAAACCAACGACACCATGATGCTGGTCACTCTTGGTAGTGAGGGCGGTGTTGCGGATATTCCGCCGGTTGGCACTGTAAAGGCAAACTGGTTTGCGCGCATGGCCAAGGCGAAGACCATGCTGGTCCCCATGTGCCGCAAAGCGCTCGGCGCCTCCGCGAAGGCTTAGGGGCAGCTTCATGAAACTGGGAATACTGGGCGCTTCCGGCTTTGTAGGCCGGGAGCTGTGCAAAGCCGCGCTTGCGCAAGGACATGACGTGCGAGCCCTCGTCCGCAGCGCGCGCTCTGCTGAGCAGGTGCCGGAGGGTGTTGAGGTGATCTTCGGTGATTACTTCAGTGCTGCAAGCCTGCGGGAACTAGTGGACGGCGTCGACGCCGTGCTCACCACCATCGGCCCACCAGAAACACGGCGCTCACCGCTGAAACCTGCGGACTTTGAAAAAGCCATGCAGCAGCTTGTGGCAGCGATGCAAGAGGCTAGCGTAAGTCGCGTGATCCATCTGGCAAGCGCAGGTACGCGGTACGGTGAGGAGCCGCTCACTCTCAGCCGCAAACTGATGCGCTCCATTCTCAGCGTGATCGTGCCAGTGGTGATCCCTTCTAAGGAAGCGGAACTGCGCGTGCTGGCAGAGTCCGGCCTCAACTGGACCTCCATTCGCCCACCGTTGATCGCCGCCAATGTGAAAGGCCAGCTGCAAACCAGCGAAACGGAAACACAAGGCTTCCGTGTAGACGTCACCCAGCTCTGCGCCTTCATGCTGCGGGCGGTTCACGATGAGCGCTGGTTCAAAACTGCGCCGTTTGTGGGGACGCGGTAGTCGTCCCGTCCATTAAGCCTCTGCCTCAGAGCGCTCTTCCAACAGAGCTGCTTCCTGCTCTGCTGATAGGCCACACTTCAGCGGAATATCCCACCGTGACCGATCCCACGCAAGCAACGGCTCAAGCGTTTCGGAAAGGGGCCGACAGGTCAATCCTGCGGCCTCTGCGCGGGCGGTGTCCACGTTCATGAAGTGTGTGTAGTCGGAGGCCGAAGGGATCATGACGGGAAGATCCGTCCACGGCTGAATGTCAGCTTCCAGAATGTGTTCCTCGTCCACCCACTTCAGGCGAGCAGGAGAGCCGGAGACTGAGATGATCTGCTGAAGCATATCGCCCAGTTGCATTGGTGCGCTGGTCACATTCCAGATCCCACCGCGTTTTTCCTCTGCGCAGGCCAGGGCAAAACTAGCCGCATCCCGCACATCAATCATCTGCACATTTCGGGAGGCTGGAGCAGGGGCTGGTACCTCTGGCTTGTCAGCTGTGGCCTGATCAATCCGGCGGACCCACCAGGTTAACCGATCCGTATAATCTCCCGCACCGACCAGCAGACCTACACGCAGAGACGTCACTCGATCTCCAAGCGTGTCCTCCGCCTCAAGCTCACAAGCGCGCTTGAGGCGTCCATAAGAGGCACCGTAGGAGTTCGCTGAGCTGCGATCCTGCGGGTCCAGATTGCGGGCCAATGCCAGATCATCCTCAGTTGGAAGCGGCACCGCATCTTGCTCATTCAGCAAGGGCTTGGTGAAGGTTCCATAGGCGGAGATGGAGGAGATGAACACGTAGCGCTGCAGGTTGTCTCCCAGCGCTTCAAGCAGATGGCGTACGGCGCCCGGTTCAAACGCGCAGGTGTCGAAAGCCCAGTCGAACTGCTGCTCCTGCAAGATGCTCAGATCACCATGCCGATCTGCAGCGATTGCCGTCACACCAGCTGGCAGAGAGCGACTGGTGTTGCCGCGCACCAACACGGACACTTCGTGCCCTGCGCTGGCAAGTGCCTCTGTTAGTGCACCGCCTAAAAATCCCGTTCCACCAACAACCAAAACCCGCATGATGTTCTCCCCATTCGTGCACCCAACCTAGCGGGATGTATGTGTTTGTCCAGCCACACCTTCAGGTTTCACAACCAGAGCAATGTTGACCAACCGATGAGGCTCTGATATCTCCCCAGCCCTCAGCTGCAGCAATAGGTGCGCAGCACAGTATGGAGCGAACCATGTCTTTCCGTGTTTCGCCCTTCAAAGGGCACTGATCCTTTTCAGAGCCAGCGCTAGCGGCCTGTAGGATCTTCTTTCGAGCCAACGCTCGGAAACACTCTCAAGAACTATAGGCCATTTTCATGGGCAATTTACGCTTGGATTGTGCGGGCAGCGCTACAGTTGCGCCTGCGCCAATCCATCGATTTTACGGGACTTCCGCCTGGATCCTTGGGGATGCAGAAGTCCAACTCAATAAACTTGCGCAGCTTGAGGCGGTCCACCAGATCGCAGCGTTTCCTGATCTTCATCCCGGTCCAGTGGGGGTTGCCATCCTGTCTGACAGGGTGCACCCGCACATGATCGGCAATGACATCGGCTGCGGCATGACTGTGTTCCGCACCTCCTTAAGCGCTCACAAGCTGAAGCCGCAAAAGCTGGCGGACCGCTTGCGCGCGTTGCAGGACTACACGGATCCGGTTGAGGGGCAGGCGCATTTGCGCAGTGCCGGCTTGCCGGATGATCTTGCAGTCACGGCCATTGGCACCATCGGTGGTGGCAACCACTTCTGCGAAGTGCAGATTCTGGCGGAAACGCAGGATGTGGAGCTTGCTGCCAAAGCAGGTGTTGCCAAAGGTGACGTGCTGCTTTTCGTTCACTCCGGCTCCCGCTCCTTTGGGGCCAGCATCTTTGCGGACTATGCAGAGGTTGGTTCGGAAGGGCTGGCCGCAGAGGATGAGCGCACTACGGCTTACCTCAAACTGCATGATCTGGCTGTGCGATGGGCAAGCCTGAACCGTCAAATGATTGCAGAACGAGCAGCCGCTGCTCTGCGTTGTGATGTGGAGCTGGTGGTCGACAGCAGCCATAACCTCATTGAGCGCTATGGCGATGGCTTCCTGCATCGCAAAGGGGCTGCAAAAGCGGATGTGGACCTTGTTCCGCTGGCTGGCTCTCGCGATGCAAAGAGCTATCTGCTGAAGCCAACCGGCAACAAACGGGAGGCCTTGGCATCTCTGGCACATGGAGCGGGGCGTAAGTACGACCGAGCTCCATGCATGGCCGGATTGCCAAGCAGAAATCAGTTCGCAATGCCTTGTCACGTACCTCTTACGGAGGTCGTGTGGTCTGTGAGGACAAACAGCTCCTCGTGGAAGAAGCACCACAAGCCTACAAGAACTCTGAGGATGTTCTTGCGCAGCTGGTTGAGGCAGAGCTGGCCACGTGTGTGGGGGTGATGACACCTGTCGTTACGTTCAAAACCGCGCGCGGTGCAGAAGAGCGGAGGAGCAAGCGATGACGGAGAAAACATCCGTTCGTCTGCTGTTGTCATCTGGAGATGGGCCTGCGGAATGCAGGCTCGCGCTTTGCCACAGCGTTGCAGCCATGGAGAAAACAGCCAAAAAGCTTGGGCTCTCCTTTGCAAGTGATCCGGACCGCGCTGACCTTTCCGCAAATGTTGCTTCTGCTGAAGTGACACTTGCAGGTGAGGGGGCCAAGGCTTTTGCCAGGGCATGGTGCGGCACGATCAAATGGACTTGCCAGAGCCCGTTCCGCCCCAACCATAAACGGCAGAATTGGTTCATCGGCGTCTATGAGCTACCAGTCTCAGCAGCAGAAGCTGGAGAGTTCCACGCAGAAGATCTGCGCTTTGAAACTCTGCGGGCTGGTGGGCCGGGTGGGCAGCACCAGAACAAGACCGAAAGTGCAGTGCGGGTCACCCACGTGCCCACAGGTCTTTCTGTTGTGGCGCGGGACGAACGCTCCCAACACCGCAACAAGCAGATTGCCATACAGCGTTTGCAGGAAAAGCTCTCAGGTCTTTCAGCGGAAGAAGGTGCACGCCTGCGGAAATCCGAGCGCTTGCTCCATCACCAACTGGAGCGCGGCAATCCGGTAAGGTGCTTCAAAGGAGAGCGGTTTAAGGAAGTCTGATCTCAACAACCCGAAAGCGCCTCTTTATGATGGCGCTTTCGGGCTCAGATTCGATGCGGTGAGAAAAACCAAGATGACTGATATTGTGAACGGCCTGCTGGTGCAGAACGGTCGTGTTCTCATGGGCCTGCGCTCTGCATCGCGAAAAAACTATCCCGGCCTCTGGAGCTTTGTGGGTGGGCACGTTGAAGACGGAGAAACGCTGGAGCAGGCTCTTATCAGAGAGCTTGGTGAGGAAGTTGGCGTCAAAGCGCAGCGGTTTGCGAAGGTCTTCGAGTTTACAGCTCCGACCCCAAGCGGTGAGGGCTCAGTCACCTTTCATATGTTCACGGTTGACCAATGGCAGGGCACGCCTGAGAACCTGGGCGATGAGCACTCTGAGGTGCGATGGGTGGCGTTCGAGGAAGCGATCAGACTGCCTGATCTTGCCTTTGCCGAATACCAAAATGTCTTTGAGAAACTGAAAGAAGGCGGAGCGCTTCAATAGCACTCCTGAAGGTTAACTCTGGCTCTCCTGCTGGGCTTCCGGGACAGCGATTTTGCGACCCCATTTGATGTTGGACCAAACCAGCTCATGCAGGAAATAGAAGATAAAGCCGAGGATGGAGCTGACAATTGCAATGCTTCCGCCCACGGTGACTGAGCCGGTAAACACAAAGCCGATCAACGTCATAGAGACGAGGCCCATGACCTGCCAGGTAACTGATTTTGTAAAAATACGTGAGGCTGAATCCATCTGCGAAATCCGGGTAAGAATGTAAGTCCTATCTTCGTTGCTACCGGAAAAAATGCGGATTGGACATTTGGTATTTGAGCTGCAATAAATTCATTTTGGTGATTTTATTCTGCAATGGTGATTATCATGGACAAGCGTGACAGAGCTGTTTTGTTTAAAAACCGTCTGACGGAGGCCATGGTGCAGGCGGATGTGACGCGCAGCCAGCTGGCCCGAAATGCCGGTGTGGATCGCTCCACCATCGGCCAGTTGCTGAACAACGAAATCCCACGCCTGCCCAACAGCCAGTTGCTGGCAGACCTTGCAGCGTCCCTCGGCGTGAGTGCCGACTGGTTGCTAGGGTTGACCAACAGACCGGAGCGTCCCGGTGATATCATCGCGGCAGCCATGGCAATGAGCCCGGCAGAGCGCTCTTCTGTCGATGAGCAGATCCTCAACTGGCACAAGGAAGCAACCGGCCTGAAAGTGCGCCACGTGCCCGCCACCCTGCCGGATATCTTAAAAACAGACAGAATGCTGGCCTGGGAGTACGCCTCATTTCGTGGGTTGGATGCGGAAGAAGTGGTGGGCTCCATTCGCGGCCAGCTGGATTGGCTGCGCTCGCGCCAGTCGGATTACGAAATCTCCATACCACTGCATGAGATACAGGCCTGCGCTCAGGGCATTGGCTACTATGCGCATCTGGAAGAAGACACCCGCCGAGAGCAACTGCAGTTTGTTGCGGACACCTGTCGCCAGATGTTCCCACGGCTCCGCTTGTTCCTGTTTGATGCGCACAAGGTGTTCAGCGCCCCTATCACTATCTTCGGCCCCAATCTGGCGGTGATCTATGTGGGTCAGTATTACCTCGCCTTCCGCGAGGCAGAGCGTGTCAGCTCCCTGACCGACCACTTCGACTGGCTTGTGCGCGAGGCCTCCGTTGATGCCAGAGATGTGGCGGATTACGTGGAGACGCTCATTCAGTAGTCTGGCTGTTATGCTGTTCGTTGACAGATCTGCTGCCTTTGCGGTGCGGCCAGATGCAGTGCTCCTCCAACACCATCGATCACCGCAAACACCAGCAGGAGTGTGTGAGGAGAGAGGGCATAGGCCCAAAGCATGGAGGCAGCGAAGAAGAGCCGCAATACGCCTTCATATCTGCCGATGGAAACTGAATAGTTGCGCCAACGCCAAATCGCCCAGCCCGTTCCCAATACACCGAGCATCTGCCCGAACAGCAGTTGAACTGGTAGGAAAACAGGCCATGCCTGACCTCCAAGCGCCACATTGAGGTTGCTCAACGTTTCTATGTGGGCACTGTTGATGAAGGGGACAGCAAAAGGTGCCAGCGCCAAAACATCATAGATGCAAAAGAACCTGAATATTCGTTGGTAACTGCTTTGAGAAAACATGATGCACTCTTTGGAAATTTTGAGTTTGAGCTGAGGAGGCACAGGCGCAATTGCTCATGCTCCGGTTAGCGTAGAACCGGATGATCCTAAATTTCCAGAGGGGTTACTTGATAAATTAGAAAAATCTAATATTAAGCTGTGGATTAAGTGACTTCCGTTCTCTTAATAGGTGTTTCCCATAGTTCTCCAGGGACATTGCGGTCTCTCAGGCACGAGAAGATCTTGGCGGTGAACAGCAGGCCGAGAGCGAGTTCAAAGGTGCTCAGAGAGATCCAGATGAGCTGAAGCGCCCCTTCCTCGATGCTCCAGTTGTAGGCGATCAGGTAGGAGGCAGGAACGCTGCCAAACCACATGGTGAGGATGCGGGTTTTGAAGACAAACGTGTTCTGATGAAAGCTCTGCAACATACCGCTGGCGATGAAAGACACAGCAAACGCAACCGCATAGTACCAGATGTGTGAGGTGACGGAGACGGAGAGCTCGAAGATATCCTGCCCGTAACTGCCAAGAGAGAATAGCGAGGTGATCTCCCGGTCAAAGCTTTGCAGGATCACCGTAACAATCGCCACATAGGAAAACGCGACAAACAGAGAAGCGCTGATGATCTTGGGGATGCGATCATACTGGTTGCGGCCAATGGCCTGCGAGGACAGAATCGTCGCCCCATTGGCGATGCCAACCACAGGCACGATGCCGATGTAATTGAGGATCACGTTGAAGTTGTTGGCCGCCAGCGCCGTGGTGCCCACAATGGCGACGGCCCAGATGATCGCGGTATTGCCGATCTCGTCTGTGCTGTCATGGGCGCCAAGGGGCATGCCACGCTTGAACAGGGCGAGGACATCAAGCGCTCGCCGGGATTTGCTGAGCAAGGCCCGGGCTTCACTCCAGGCCGCAACCCGCAAGGCGCGGGGTGTTTTGCGGAGATAGACAATCAGCACCGCCAGAGAGCCGAGCACCGTGCCAATGGCAGACCCAGCCATACCCAACTCAGGGAAGCCGTAGGCACCAAACACCAGCAGATAGGTCATCGGCATGGCGACCAACTGCCCAGCAAGGCTGGCTTTGAAGATGAGGCGGGTGTTGCCGATGGCGCCGAAGTAACAGCTGGCAGCGCTATCCAAAATCATGATGGAGCCAAACAGCATGGCCCAGCTGAGGTAGACATTTTCCAGCGCAACCACTTCGTCTGGTCTGCCGCTGAGCTGGGAGATGTTCATCAGCAACGGCAATGTGAGAATGAGGCCCAACACGCACAGAATGGCGATGGCAAACAGCCGGCCCCCCATTTTATGGGCTGCTTCAATCCCGCTGCGTGCATATGCTTCAGCTATCACTGAGCGGCCAATTTGCGTGACACCAGAGAAGAAGGAGATTGCGGACATGCCCATGAAGACAGCGGGGCCGGAAGCCGTGAGCGTCTGTTCTGAATAGGCGGCGAGACACAGTCGATCTACAATCATCATCAGAGTCCGGCCAGACATAGCCAGCATCAATGGACCTGAAATGCGCAGAACCCGCGTCAGTTCATGATGAAACAGCGGAAATCTAAGCAATTAGAAAATGTACCTTACGGAAATAAAACTAAAAATCGAAATCAGTATATATAGCTATCAAAGGTTGTAGAGACACTTTTACGCGATGCTCATGGCTATACACAGAATGAATGCATGTGTTGCTGGGGTGCCACAAATGGCTTAGGTCGCTACGTTTTTGAGCCTCGCCAGCTAAGCGGGCGAGGCTCAAGAATTGTCTTGTAGCAGACTACAAGAGCTCACAATCAGGCCTTCGCCGCCTGTTCTTTCTCGTTTATTGGTTCCCCAAAGTAAGCGCGATACATGAACATGACGATGGCGAAGATGCCCCAGCCGAAGACCAGATCTCCCGGAACACGAGCCCAGACCAACGCGGTCATCACTGGACCGTGGATTGTCTCCGGTGCACGGGCAAGCCAGTAGCTCTCAGTAAAGCTGATATAGGCTGATAGATGCCCTGTGGGATCAGGGAGAGCGCCAGCATCATGGCCAGACCGATGTTGAGCCCCCAGAACGCCTGTTGCAGCCACTTGTCGCTCCAGCGATTGTCCGGAATGAGTGAGCGCAGGCAGAACAGCATCAACCCAATGCCCAGTAAGCCATAAACCCCGAACATGGCCGCGTGACCGTGCGCTGGTGTGGAGTTGAGGCCCTGCATGTAATAGAGCGCCAGTGGAGGGTTGATGAAGAAGCCGAGCAAACCGGCACCAACAAGGTTCCAGAACAGAACGGAGGCGAAGAAGTTGAGCGGCCATTTGTAATGCTCGATCCACTTGGTGTTCTGCTCCAGTTTGTGAGTTTGGTAGGCCTCAAAGCCAATCACCAGCAGTGGCACAACTTCCAGTGCGGAGAATACGGCGCCCAGTGCCAGCACGCCAATCGGTGTGCCGCTCCAGTAGAGGTGGTGGAACGTGCCCAGCACACCGCCGGACATGAAGATAATAGTGGCGAAGATCACCGCAACCGCGGCGGTAGATGCACGGAGCAGCTTCAGGTTGACGAAGATGAGTGCGATGATGGCTGTCGCAAACACCTCAAAGACGCCCTCAACCCATAAATGCACCACCCACCAGCGCCAGTATTCCATAACGCTGATATGCGTGTTCTGCCCCCAGAACAGACCAGCACCGTAGAGCAGGCCGATTGCGGTGGCAGAGAGCAATGTCAAGGCGATAAGGCTGCGGTTGTGGCCGCCTTTGAGGGCTGGATAAAGCGCACGCAGTACAAGCACCAGCCAGAGCAGGAGCCCGATGAAGAGGAAGATCTGCCAGAAACGGACCCAGATCAACATACTCATAGCCCTGATGACCAAACCAGAAGTTCATGGTGCGGGAGAAGAACTGGTTCACCCCAAGCCACTCACCCGCAAACGAGCCCACCACGATGATGATGAGGCAGATCCAGAGGAAGTTGACGCCGAGTGTTTGATAGGCGGGATCCTTGCCGGAAAGCAGTGGGGCCATGAACAGGCCTGTGCCTAGCCATGCTGTCGCGATCCAGAACACAGCGAGCTGCGTGTGCCAGGTGCGGGAGATGGAGTAAGGAATGATTTCGGCCAGCGGAATGCCATAAAGATCCTGACCTTCAACAGCATAGTGCGCCGTGAGGATGCCAAGCGCGACCTGCGCAATCATGAGGCCCACAACCACCCAGAAGTATTTGGCTGTCGCCCGCATAGAAGGGGTTATCTTCACATTCGCCAGAGGGTTCTTTGCAGCAGCGCCGCCTTCCGGAATGATCCGCTCACGCCACAGATCGTACTGGCGAACGTAGTAGAAGCACAGCGCACCGGCACAGCCAAGTAGCAAGAGGATACTGATGATGGTCCATATGAACGCAGCACCGCTTGGTTGATTGCCAACCAGTGGTTCATGAGGCCAGTTGCTGGTGTAGGTGATGGTGTCATCTGGACGGTTGGTCACTGAACTCCAGGAGGTCCAGAAGAAGAAGGCGGAGAGTTTTTGGGCTTGTTCGGGAGTGATCAGAATGTTGGGAGGAAAGGCATAATCATCGCGAAGGTTTTGCCCGTCGATGTTGTCGTAGGAGGCAAACAGTCGTGTGAAATGATCTTCCACCTGTTTGACAGCTGTAGCCCGATCATCTGAAATGGTGATGGTCTCATTGGCTGGATTGTAGCGATTGCGCCGCATCTCCTCTTCAATGAGAACCTGAAGGAAAGCCTTTTGCTCATCACTTGGTGGGGTGTAGCCTGTGCCGACCCGTGCCCGGTGAAAAACATCCCGCAGTGCCAGCGCTTCTCTGTGCAGCCAGTCCGTGGACCAGTCCGGCGCCACGTAGCTGCCATGCCCCCAGATGCTACCTTGCTGCATACCGCCCAAAGATTGCCAGACGTTCTGGCCTTCTTCGATGTCATCTTTCGTGTAGATCACATCGCCGCTGTCTGAGACCACCATATTGGGAATAGGTGGTTTCATGCGGTAGATTTCAGCGCCAAAAAAGAGAAGGACACCAAAGGCGAGGACCATGCCCACGCCGAGAAGTATCCAAAGCCGTTTGAGTGAAAAGGTTACATCATAGTCCTTGTCAAACATGGCTTGCTGCTCCTGACCTTCGGGGGAAACACTGGCTTGCGTTTCAAATCAGATTATCAATCTGATTCAGGCCGTGCCTCCCTCAAAGTTAGGAGAGGCGTTCAGGTGGCAGCGGGTAGCATGTCACTTTGACTTTTTTGCGGTTCATTGGCCAAACGGCTGCGCAGCAGCTCACCTTCGCCCTCAACAATCGGGTAGGCCACAGTGGTCAACAGCGCGTTCAGGTATTTCAGATCGCTGATGGTTTCCAGATGGATGGAGCTGGTGGTCCGGCTGGATTTGCGGTTCTGGCTCAGGCGGCGCAGGTGTGCTTCGCGGCTCTTGTACTCCAGCTCACGCACCAGCACTTTGCGGGAAACAAGATCCCGTGCCAGATCCGGATCGCGGGTGATGAGCACGCGCAGGGAGATTTGCAGGTTTTGCAGCACGGCAGCGTGCAGGTCCTTAATTTCCTTCCAGCCTTCCTGAGAGAACTCCTTGTTCAGACCAGAAATCTTCTCAGCCAGCACCAGCAGGTTACGCTGAATGACATCGCCCATCTGTTCCAGACAGACACAGTAGTTCATGAGCTCAGTATACTTCTGATAGTCCTCATCGCTCATGGACTGGGTGGTCACATCCGTCAGGTATTCTTTGATGGAACGGTGCAGATCATCAATCTCATCGTCCATCTTCATCAGTCGTTTGGCTGTTTGCGCATCATCTCCGCGGAACACCACCATCACGCCGCGCAGCATGGCTTCCACCTTCTCACTCATATGCAGCATTTCGCGCGTGGCCGCATTGAAGGCAAGGTCAGGTGTTTCCAGCAGTTTACGGTCCAGCAGGCTGAGCCGTTCCATGACGGCGTCTTCCTCTGACTGGCCAGCACTGTCGGAAATGATGAGCTTGGTCAGTCGGGCTACAAGGCCGATTGTCGGAATGCCGAGCAGGACAACACCCAGGTTGAAGCCACTGTGGAAGTTGGCGATGGCGCGGGCCGGGTCATCACCCAGCATATCGAGGGTGAGCACATCAAAGTGCATGAGAAGCAGGGTGATCAGCACACCGGCCACACGGAAGATCATGTTGCCAAGCGGCACACGGCGCACTTCAGCGCTGTCGCTCATGGTGAGTACCAGTGGAATAATACTGGAGCCGATGTTGGCACCCAGAATGAAGAGCAGTGCGCCTTCCATTGGCAGAACGCCGGTGCTTGCCAGTGTCATGATCATCAGCACAACAGCAACAGAAGAGTGCAGCAGCCAGGTGAGGGCAGCAGCGGTGATGATCGCCACAAACGGATCACCAATCAGCAGATTCAGGATGACTGGCAGAGAGCCACTTTCGCGCAGAGGTTCAGAAGCCATGCTGATGAAGGACAATGCGATCAACATCTGGCCTACACCGATGATGATACGGCCTGTCTGGCGCATGGTGCGCGTACTGCCGCGGGAGAACAGAGCGCCGCCCACAACGAGACAGACCGGCAGCAGCCAGCTCAGGTCGAGGGAAAGCACCTGCACGACCATCGTGGAGCCTAGATCCGCACCCAGCATGATGGCAAGGCCTGCGGCCAGTGTGATGGAGCCTTTGCTGATGAACCCACGTGCAAGAATGGCCGTCGCGTCGCACTTTGCAAAATGATGGAAACCAGAAAGCCAGTGGTGAAGCTGGTGTAACGGTTTTTGGAGGCCTGCTGCATCCAGCCCTGAAACTTCTGGCCAACCGCGCGCTCAACGCCAGTCCGGATCATTCTGGTTGCCCAAAACAATAGGGAAATACCTGCAGCAAGGTGTAGAAGTATTTCAAAACTGCTCATCACAGCCTCCGGATTCAGCTCTCGCGGTTATTAATAGGAGGCTCACTTAAACGCAGTTGTCGTGGTGTGCGGCAAAGGTCTTTAAGCAGATGTTGTCGGACTATCAGAATATGCGAGATCCCTCGCTTCCCCCGGAAATGACGAGAGGGAAAGCAAGTGATCGCATCGCGCGCCTTGGGAGCTCTTGCGGATTCTTGAAATCGATCCGGCAACTAAAATTAGCCACCTCAATGATTTGATAAATAACTTAAGACAGTTATGTCGATAACTCAATATGTTAAGCTCAATTATGGCGAGAAATTTACGCAATAAGTGCGTTTTTTGAGGTCTCTCGTGATCACTTTGCTATTGGGCAACCAATTCCTTCGAATAAGTCCAACCTATTGAATTTTATGAATTAATGTTAGTTGGCAAAGTAATCGCGAGTCGCTGCTTGAAAATGCGCACGAGGTGCGTTTTCCCCAGCCTCTCACAAAAGCGTAATGTGGCGACTATTTTGCTGAATTTCCGTTATCTGACTCGCTTTTGCCTGAGTTTGGGGAAGACTGCTGCATGTAAGGGGTTGGTTGATCAGGTCCCCTTAAGAGCAATGTTTCAAACTCAAGAGCTGATCAGAGAGCACGACAGGATATCTCCAAGCTTGTGCGGAGATTACCTAGGCGTTTTCTACTGAATCAGGTTAGTAGTTTCTCATAGCAGATCACCTATCAAGTTTTATGGTAACAATTACTTTGAGGCTTCTATGAGTTTTACGCGCACCATCATGCTGGCTTTGCCTATGGCTCTGTTGCTTGGCACTTCTGTGCAGGCGGCGGATGAGCCGACAGAAGAGCAAGTCACCACAATTGCCAAATGCGTTGAAGAAAAGGGCGGCGGTTATCCGGCGATGGCCTGTTTTGGTGAGGTGATGGAACAGTGCATCGGCACCAAGTATCAGAACAGCCACATGATCTACTGCGCCGTGCAGGAGTATGCGGTGTGGGATCAACGCCTCAACGCAGCTTACTATGAGATTATGGATATTGCGAGCACCAATGTGAAAGCAAGCCTGAAGAATGCGCAGCGCAACTGGATAAAGTTCCGCGATGACACCTGCTCGGCCAATGCGCTGATCTATGAAGGCGGCACCCACGCCCCACTTACCATGTCGGTTTGCATGGGGGATCAAACAGCGGTGCGCAGCTTGCAGCTTGAGCAGTTTCTTGCTGAAGTTGGTCCTCACTGACGAACATGGCCTCTCTCTTTAAAGGGGCCAATATTTAGGAATAGCAGTACAGGCCAATGTGTTTAGGCTGAGCGGATGCTCGTCTCTTAAGGTCTGTGCTGATGAAAAAAGTTCTGATCCATATCGGTGCGCACACAACAGGTTCTACCGCGCTCCAGCAGCAACTCTATGCTAAGGATCCGGAGCGTTTTGTAGACCCCGCGCACTTTGAAAACAGCCGCTTCATGAAGCTCTATGAGGATCGCTTGGTCAAACCCAAGGCGTCTCAGTTGGCGGAGCTGTTTCAGGAAGCCGTTTACCGGCCTGATATGGAGACCTACCGGCTTTCCTGCGAACGTTTGATGGGCAGGCCTTTTCAAAAAGGCGGCTTCTATCCACATCTGAAACGTTATGTGCAACTGGTGGAAGGGCTGCAGCGGGCCGATGTTTCCGTGAGAACGCTTGTGGTTCTGCGCGATAGAACAGACTTCCTGATCTCCTGCTTTCTACAAAGCCAGACGGGGTATGCTTCACGCAACAACTTCCATGAGTTTGCCAATCTGGCTGTGACGGATGCCTTCTCCTGGCAAGCCATTGCGGATCAGCTGGATAACGCTGGCACCACCTTCCTGCCCTGGGAAGCTGTTGAGACCAAAGCCTCTGAGCTGGCAGGGCAGTTCAACAAGTTCTTTGAGTTGAAGTTGCTTGGAGGCGAAGACCTGACAGAGTGCACCGAACAGCCTCACCCTGACCCGGGCCTTTCCGTGATCCAGCATCTGGCGAAAATTGAGGATGAAGGCTTGCGGGCACATCTGATGAAATGTGCTGCAGAGTATTGCCGCCAGGGCGACAGGGCCGCGGTGATCTCGGAAGATCTGGAAGGGATTTATCGTCGGCATTTTTTGGAAGGTGATATTGCGTTCGCCAAAGCTAACTATCCCAGTCCTTTCCGCAAAATCTATTCACAGACGAAATCGGTGGCAGAGCAGTTCTGGTTTGCATTCGCTACAGATGATGCTTGATCAGCTTTAAGCGCAGTGTTTGGTGTCACCTACTGCAATTTCCGTTGTAACCAGAAAGGCTTGAATAAGCGGGCAAAGCAAGATGCGTGAGCTTGCTTGCGGTGAGCGTGCGTGAAATGAACAGCCTTGGGTGTGGGCGAGCCGCTGATTATCTGTAAGCCAGCCATCATAACGCCAAACTCACGCCGGTTTTACTGTACCGTCAGCAATGCGCTGGCATAGTGTGCAAATCACTCAACTGACAGGAGAATCCTGACACCCTCCGGAATATTGGAGAGGTTAGCGCTATTGCGCAGGTTTCACTGCCGCTTGAAAACAACAATAATAACAGCAGATGGACGCAAACGTCCCGATCAAGATGAGTGAAGAGGCGCCGTGTGACGCAGGTTCAGCTTAAAAACCTCTCAAAAGTGTTCTCCGGAGCACCTGCGGTTGATGCCATCAATCTTGATGTGGCCTGCGGTGAGTTTCTGGTGCTGCTCGGGCCTTCCGGCTGCGGCAAAACCACGAGCCTGCGTATGGTCTGCGGGCTGGAGCAACCGACCTCCGGTTCCATCTGGTTCAATGGTCAGGATGTGACTAATCTGCCTGTCCAGAAACGAAAAGTTGGCCTTGTTTCCCAGCGCTTTGGCCTGTTCCCGCATATGACGGTGGAGCAGAACGTGGCGTTTGGGCTGTCCGTGCGCGGTATGCCTGCTGAGGAGCAGATGCGGCAAGTGGGTGAGATGCTGGAGATTGTCCGCCTCTCAGCCTTTGCCAAGCGGTTTCCTTCTCAGCTGTCTGGTGGACAGATGCAGCGTGTGGCGATTGCCAGAACGCTGGTGACTAAGCCAGAAGTGCTGTTGCTGGATGAGCCTATGGCGAGTCTAGATACGCTTTTACGCAGTGAAATGCGCCAGTTCATCCGCGACCTGCATGATGAGTATGGCATGACAACGCTGCTCGTTACTCACGACCAGATCGAAGCCATGGATCTGGCGGACCGGATTGCGGTGATGTTTGATGGCAAGGTTGCGCAGCTTGCAGCACCCGATGAGATTTATCAGCGCCCTGCAAATGAGCAGACCGCCCGTTTTATGGGGCATTCCAACATCTTTGTATGCACGCGCACCTCGGAGCAACATATCGATAGCCCGTATGGTCCGCTCAGTCTGGGTGAAGCATCAGCCACGGTGCAATGAAGCCCTCCAAGGCTATGTTGCGGTTTGAGAGTATTCAGATTGGAGAGTGCCGCGAAGCACCGCAGAACAATGCGTTTTCCGGCACAATCACACGAGCAGAATTTCTTGGCGCGATGATGCGCTACACGCTTCAGGTGGGAGAGGGATCTCTGACTGTTGAAGAAGCATCTACAATCAAAAGAAAAACAGGCGATGCGGTCACTGTGACACTACCGCCAGAACAAATTTGGCTGCTGCAATAAGCGGCTGAAGAACCGGTTGGGGGCAATTTATGCAAAGAACAAAATCACTCACCAGACAGATGCTTCTTGCAAGCACGCTCGCTATTGTCAGCTGGAGCGGCGTTGCACAGGCAGAGAACGCGCCGGGCATGTTCCGCAGTGAGTTCCTGAAAGGTAATCTGGCTGGGAAGATGTGACCGCCAAAGCCCGTGAGGAAGGCACCGTCAACTTCTATTACTGGGGTGGCTCTGACATCATCAACCTATGGGTGGATCAGGTCGCAACACCTGCACTGGCCGCAGAAGGTGTGCGCGTCAACCCGGTTCGCATCACAGCCACCAAAGACACCGTGGACGTGGTGATCGCTGAACTGGCCGCTGGTCGCGGTGAGGAGCAGGGCAGCGTGGATTTGGTCTGGGTCAACGGCGAGAACTTTTACTCTCTGAAGCAACAAAACGCACTTTGGGGGGCTTTCGCCAACCGCCTGCCAAACTCCGTAAACTTTGAGTGGGATGAGAACGATCCGCGTTCCCTCCTCAACCTGCGTGACTTTGGTGTAGAGACCGGTTTTCAGGAAATGCCATGGTCTGGTGAGCAGTATGTGTGCTCGGTCAACCGCGCCCATGTTTCGGCAGAAAATACGCCAGCGACCTTTGCGCAGCTGAAGACCTATCTGGAAGCCAACCCGGGCAAGTTCACCTATGTGAAGCCACCGCATTACCTCGGTAACACCTTTGTGCAGTCCGTTCTTTATGCGCATAACCCAGATGGTACCGGCGCTGAGCCGTACCAGAAAAACTTCGAAGAGCTGGGCGGCGCAGAACTGGCACGCCTGATGGAACCGGGCATTGAGTATCTGAAGAGCATCGAACCGCTGTTGCTTGGTGGTGCCTCTGGCAAGCCGCGCTACCCGGAAAACTCTGGTGAACTGGACAATCTGTTCCTCAATTCTGAGGTTCACTTCAATTGTAAGTTCGGTGTGTTCGGCAACCATAACGGCCTGATCACCGGTGCCTATCCGGAGCAGGCGGAAGAGATGATCTTCCCGGCTGGCAATATGATCAAGAACAAGAACTACCTTGCCGTACCGCTCAACAGTCCGCATCCGGCAGCAGCGCTCGTCGCGATCAACTACTTCTCTTCAGCAGAAGCTCAGGCTTCCAAACTGAAGACAGCAGGTATGCCGGTTGGTCTGGATCTGTGGCGTTTGAGCGACGAAGAGTCTGCTGAAATCGAAGCTTCCGCACCACCTCACTACGGCGTCACTCAGCAGCAGCTGGACGACAACATCGCACCAGACACCAATGCGAGCCTTGTTGATGTGATCGAAGCCACCTGGTTGGCCGTGATTGAGCGCAAGGAAGATAAGCCACTGGCCGACATCGTGGCACAGGTTTCTGGCGAACTGAACAACTGATAGTCTTGCGGGTGACGGGTTGCTGCCATCCGCTCCTTTACGAAACGATTGATGATGCCCAAGGCGCTTTCAGCTCACTCCAACATCTCTGCCTCTCCTGCATTCATGCAGAACCTGCGGGACATTGCAGAAATCACACCACTGCTCGTGGTTTTGCTGGGGCTGTTTGGAGGCGCCGTGGTGCTGGGCGTTCTGCAAAGCTTTGGCTATGCGCCGTGGTTTGGCATCAACGAGTTTCCAACCACTGAGTATTATGAACGCCTCTGGCTTTCCTCTGACTTCTGGGTGTCTCTCGGACTGACGCTGTACTACGGTTTCGCCGCAACCCTGATTGGTCTTGTGCTCTCTGTTCCGCTGAGCATTGCTCTTTCCAAAAAGTTCAAAGCGTCCCGTCTGTTCGGAGCTCTCATTCGCCTGCCATTGATGGTGCCTTATACGGTTGGCATCGCGCTGGCGTTGGTGATGTTGGGCAATGGCGGCCTGCTCTCCCGTATTTCCGCCGGGCTTGGCCTGATTGACGATCCTTCGCAGTTTGTACAGATCCTCAAGACCCATTGGGGGTGCGGGATTATCGCCGTTTATGTCTGGAAGCAAGTGCCATTCATGACGCTGACCCTCTCTGCTGTTTTAGCCCGCAAAGGGGAAGATACGGTAGAGGCCGCCATGGTGCTGGGAGCAAGTTCCAGGCAGATTTTCTGGCGCGTCACGCTTCCACAGATTATGCCGGGCATTGTCTCCGCCTCTCTCATCTGCTTCGCCTTCAACATCGGCGCTTTTGAAGCTCCGTTTATTCTGGGCGGTGGCTATCCGGATACGCTGCCGGTTCTGGCGTGGCGATACTTTCAGGATGCAAACTACGCCTTCCAGCTGCAAGGCATGGCTGTTGTTGTGTCTCTGGCCTTGGTTTCCGGTGTCTTCCTCGGTGCTTACTTGCTGGGCTACCGCAGATGGGAACGTGCACGGGGGCGTGTGTGATGATTGGTCAGACCTCCAAACTCTGCGATCTTAAGGCGATCAGTCCGTGGCAGCGTTTGCTTGTGCTGGCCATGGCGACTTTCACCATCGCTCCATTTGCTCCGTTGATCATCCAATCACTGGCCTTCCGTTGGGCGTGGCCCAACATTCTGCCAACAGTGTGGTGGCATGAGCAGCGTGAACGCTCGCCGTTTCCGTTGGCATGGGATTATGTGTTTTCGCCGAGCTCCCGCGTTGGGGAGGCAACCCTCAACACGCTCGGCATCGGAATTGCAGTCACGCTGCTGTGCCTGCTCATCTGTCTGCCCGCTGCACGCGTGCTGGCGCAGCGCAACTTCCGTGGCAAAAACCAACTGGAGTTTTTGATCGCTCTGCCGCTTCTTTTGCCAGAAGCTGCCATTGGCATCGCCCTGCTGATGATCTTCATCGCACTGGGTCTTGCTGGTACGTATGCGGGCGTGATTGTGGTCCATCTGATCCCAACCATTCCCTACATGGTGCGCATGCTGACGGCTGTTTATCAGGGCCATGGAACGGAGGCTGAAGACCATGCCCGTGTTCTTGGCGCCAATCGCAGGCAGATCTTCTTCCGTGTGACGCTGCCCATGATCCTGCCAGGTGTCATCGCAGGTTGTCTGTTCACCTTCCTGGTCTCAACCAACTTGTTTTTGCTGACGTTCTTCATCGGACAGGGCCAGATCATCACCCTGCCAACGCTGCTGTTTGCCAAAATTTCTGGTGGAGCACTGGACGCAACTGGCGCAGGCATCGCCCTGATCGCCTCCATCCCCGGCATCATCCTGCTGATCTTCACAGACCGCTTTATCCGCAACTATCCGCTTGCGGAATGAGATCAGTCAAAGTACTTTTCACAATCTTGCCACTCAAGAAAAGGCAGACTTTTCATTGGAGATAAGTTGATTAGCTTTATCCCAGTGGACTTAAGAGCTCGGTTGTAAATAAGAAATGCATCACACATGCGGTCTTTCCGCACTTTTGACATTGAGCTAGACCACTCAATTTCCCTAGCATTGCCCTCATAAAAGTGGCTCTTTTGGTCTGAGAAGCTCAGATCAATTCCCAAAAGTGCGATTTCTGTAAATCCCATCGCTACGGCTAGCTGCACAGCGAAGATTGCTACTGTATGGGCATGATATAGTGGTTTTGTGATGTCTGTTTGCAAGTAACCATCATAAGCGGTTGGAAACTGAAAGTAGCTAAACCTAAAAAGATTTTCGAGATCTAATCCGGTATTGATATTTGAGCTTAAGAAAATCTGATTAAAATCAGAGGCATTAATTTCAGTGCCATAATCTTTGTACGCTGCCGCATCACCTATTACAACTGACGAACTATTCGAGTAGATATTCTTGTTAAGCGTAAATGCTCTATTTAGGAAGAATGTATGATTGCTTCTAATTTTATGTATTGGCACTTCGCTCATACTTGGCGATGAACCAACGATGAGACATTTTTCATTTTTGTGGCTATCTTGCAATTTTGAAATGTCGCCAGGATTAGATTCTACACTTCCAATTTCTTTATGAGTAAGCTGAAATAAGAAGTTCCAAAGTAATTTCTGTTCGTACGCTCCAATTGAATCGTTGATAAGTCTACGACGATAACTATTGCAGCCATACTTACGAAAAAGTTTTGTTAGCATTTTTAGTACTTCTTCATGAGTTATATTTTGATTTGCGTGCTAACTGAAAATGAACTACCGGATTACAACCACTTTTCCGCAATTCGGTGCGCGCATTGCAACCGTTCGAAGTTCAACTCAACAATTTCACGGCCTTTACGACCCATAGTAGCCCACAACTCCGGATTTGATGTCAACATCTGCATTCGGTCAGCCATAGCATCAACATCATTTTCTTCCACTAATAACCCATTGTGACCATCTACGACGACTTCCGGAATTCCGCTATGGCGAGTAGAGATGATTGGCAGGCCAATGGCAGCAGCCTCTGTGAGTGAGACGGGTAAACCTTCCATGTCACCTGTTGAGGTTGTGACGCTGTGTTGCACTAGAATATGTGCTTTTAGCATCTCGTTTTTGACGCGAGCGTGATCGCAAAAGCCTAATAATTCTACATGATTTTCTAAAGATAACTGAAAAACTAGGTCTTTGGCTTTTTCAAATAATGGGCCATTTCCGCACATGGTAAGTTTTACTTTAGCTGATGCTGGGAGTTGTCTTCTCAAACGTGAGAATGCGGTAATCAGGAGTAGTGGTGCCTTTTTCTCAACAAAGCGGCCGACAAATAAAAACTTTGTTGTTTTACCATTCCATCTGGACTTAGGATTTGAATACTTCCATTTGGCTAAATCGATACCATTGTGTTCTACATAAACCTCATCTGGCAAAGCGCCTAATTTTATAATTTCTTTTCTCATGAAGTTGGAGGGAGCGAAGATAACGCTTGCTTGTTGCCATAGCTTGTTATAGCCCACTTTCCATTTGATTGATTTTTGAGGCAACTCAGTTACATCAAAAGCATGCATGAAAACCGATAGTTTTATCCCCATTTCGCTAGCTACAGGGCCTACTAATGTCCCAAGTGGGCCAAACTCAGCATGAACAACATCAGGTCTCGCTTCTAATAGTATTTCACGAACTTGTTCTCGAAGGAAACTGCCGTACTTGTTGCAATCTTCTTGATTGGTGCTGGGCGCAATTTTGCTTATAATATTCCGTAGCGTATGACTTACCTTCCGAATACCTTTAGGGCGGCGTAATACGAATAAATCTGAGTAGTCTCGATTGGGAGTATTGGTGTGTTTCGTTGCTATGACTAGTACTTCATGCCCGAGTTCTCTTAATGCCATTACTCTTTCATAAACAAAAGTTTCAGAGAGAGCTCCAAGATTGCCGCAAGCCACTACAATTTTCATCGTACCACCTTAATTTTCTCGGGCTCTTATACATGTATTATACTGAACATCAAATGGGTGAGTTTGATATATGCATTGCTAAGAGTTTTACTTTATGAATTAGTCTGTTTTGTTCTAACTGTGTGCCTAGATCAGGCTACCGCAACTATCCGCTTGCGGAGTAATACCCTGAAAAATTAGGGACTTTAAAAACAGAAGTCTGTCTTGTTCAACACACCTAAAGGGAGCGCCGTTGGTTAGAGTCCGGCCATCGGAAGAACTTTAGGCATTAGATATGACAGACATTTCAGTTGGCGGTGTTTCTACACACCATGCCCCACTTGAAGTGAATGCACCGGCAGCTCAACAGGCGGCAGAGCTGGACGGTCATACAGTTTCAAAATCACTTGGAACGCGGATTAGTGAGGGCTGGAATAATTTCACCAGCAAAATATCCGGATTTTTTGATAGTGTTTCCAGCAAGTACAACGATTGGAAACAAGCTCGGGCTGATGCGGTTGTTGAGCGACAGCAGGATGCAGCAAAGGGCGCTGCTTCTGAAATTTTAGGCAGCTTGAAAGACGGTAGGTTGGTGGAGGCCTATCAGAGCTTTACGCAGCTGCACAGCGTGGCTGAAAACCTGCAGCCAGAAAACCCACGTGCGTTCGTTTCTGAAAAACTGCAGGAAGCCGCCTCTCAGCTTTCAACGCAAGACCGTGAAGCAATCCGCCTTCACGACTTCAAAGAGGATGGCGAACGCCTTGTTCGTGACCATTCTGCGCATGCAGTGCGTTCGCTGCATATATCAGAAGGACTGGTGAAATCAGGCCTGATGTCCGTCAGTGACCTCAGTGCGGAAATCAACTTTATCGAAGACGTCAAAAGCGAAATTCCTACTGCCTTGAAGCTGGTTAAGAATGAGCTGAAAGGTCAGGCGCTTGCGGACGTTCGAAGCGTCTCACAAGGGCTTTTCCCAGTTGCCGATGATGGCACGGTGAACACAACGCGCAATGATGTCCAGATTTTCCGGGGTGATCACAACGAGACACCCGGAGAAGTGCTCAAGCATACTGGCGAGAACTATTTGACAAAAGGTAGTTTTGAGAATGTTGGTGGCGTGGACGTTTCCACTAAGGCGGTGGCTGATTGGCCGCGTTCAAACATCAACTTTGTGGATGGTGACCGCACTCACAATACGACCAATACCGGTGGGCCGGATGAGGCACCTGCAAAGGTCGCTGAATCTGTTGCGTTTGCTCGAGAGTTTACCGGCTCTGATGAGGCCACAAAGGTTCTTTCCAGTGTCGTGCACCAATACGGTTGGCGAGACCTGTCCTCCAAGATGGTGAATGATGATGGTCAGGTTGTCCGCCTTACATTAGCACCTAAAGAGTATGCCTTTGCGAATGTGCACGGTTCTGATGGTGTGAGGCAGGTTGATAACCCTGGCAAACAGGTTGGTGGCGCGGAGTATACGGTCACCAAGACGGAAAGTGGTGACTTCAAAGTTGCGATTGATTGGGAGCTGCTTGCCGTCGGGATCAAGGATGAAAACGGGAACACCGTTTTGTTTGACCCGCGCAATCCAATCCATGCTGCGAACACTGATGAAGAGAAAGCAAGCGGTATTTCGAGTACGCTCTCAATTCAATTGGACGGTGAAATTCTCATTTCTGGTGAAGCAGCCGCGCGCGGTGAACTCGAGCTTCTGGACAGCTCGTTTGAGCATACCTTCACCGGGAAGCTAACTCTTTAAACTGACGACAACATGAGAGGAAAAGCAGTGCAGACTGCTTGGGCACCCTCTCGTGTAATTCAACACCCGGCGTCTTTTGTAACCTCGTAAGAGGCTCAAAAGCGCTGGGTTTTGCGCCATTTGCGAGCAGGAGACGCAAATGGCCTTTCAAAACAAAAGGGGCATCATATGGAACTGGTTGAAACCGTAATCCGGCAATTTGGCGAGACGATCGGGTTGTCTGACCTGAAACTGGACAGTGAAAACATCTGCTCATTGACCGTTGATGGTGAGATCGAGGTATTTTTTCAGGTTCTGGATTTCAAAACAAACGTCATCCGGTTGAACAGCAAACTGGCGAACCTGAACAGCGTGCCGAAGTCGCTCTACCAGCACTTGCTGGAGGCAAACTACAACGGCATTGGAACAGGCGCGGCAGCGCTTTCCATCAACCTGCGCAGCTCCGAAGTGCTGCTGACACAGGCTATTCAGGCAGACAAGCTTTCAGCTGAAGAGTTTGCTGACACAGTGAAGCTGTTTGTGAAGTACACCAGCTTCTGGGTGCAGGAATTGGTGGAGTTGGCCAAGTTCCCGTCAGATGATCCGGTCTCCATGCCGGAGATGCCGGTCGATAACCTGAGTTCTCAGATGCAATACCTGATGCCTTAAACAGCCAGTGCGAGACTTCGGATTTGCTTAAGATCTGAGGTCTCGCAAATCGGGTGGGTTTTGGCTGCGTGTCGCTCAATAGTTCTCCCAGTGAACCACTGGAGGGAACTATGGAACTACATGGACAGACTATTATCGTAACAGGTGCAAGCAGCGGCATCGGTGCTGCTGCTGTCGAACTCTTCGCCTCAGAAGGCGCCAATGTTGTATTGGGTGCCAGACGCGAAGCTGAGCTTGCCAAACTGGCGGGCGGTATTACCGAGCAGGGCGGCTCGGCGACCTATCTTGCCGGAGATGTCACGGATGAGGCGTATGCTGCCGCGCTGGTCGAACACGCTCTCAATACCTATGGCAGGCTGCACGGCGCTTTCAACAATGCGGGGATCATTGGAGACATGGAGCCTGTGCCGGAGATGGATACGGACAATTGGAACGGCGTGCTGCGCACCAACCTGACCAGCGCCTTCTATGCAGCTAAGGCTCAGATCCCTGTGCTCAAAAACGCCAGTCAGAGCGCAATTGTTTTCACCTCATCCTTCGTTGGTCACACCAACAGCGGCATGCCGGGCATGGGAGCGTATGCCGCCAGCAAGGCAGGATTGGTTGGGCTGGTGAAGTCGCTCGCGGCTGATCATGGGCCAGATGGCGTCCGGGTGAATGCTCTGCTGCCGGGTGGTACGAAAACAGCCATGGCAGGCGATGACCCCGAGGGACACGCCTTCATCTCCAACCTTCATCCACTCAAACGCATGGCAAACCCAAAAGAGATCGCGCAGGCCGCTCTGTTCTTGCTGTCAGATCGCGCAAGTTTTGTAACGGGCAGCGCAATGACTGCAGATGGCGGGGTGTCTATCCGTCTGGTTTAAATCTTGAGACCATTAATAGGGGAGGCATTGCCTCCCCTTACTTTTTCAGGAGCTGGTGTCCCCGAAGTTGAAGCCCTGCTTCCGCGATACGCTTCTCCCATGCTTTGCGGGTGCCAATGCCAGCAGGCTTTTCAAACAGGCCAGCCTCTTCAGCAGCCTTCGTTAGAGCGGCGTACATCGGGATGTTGGGGTCGCTCTCCGGCAGCAGCAGTTCTTTACGATGCAGGATGGGAGGATTATCGCGCTGGGAATAGTCGATGGCCTTGCTGGTTTGGGTGGCAAGATCGAAGGTGATTGAATGCAGCAGGGCTGGGAAGCCGGAGCGCTCAAAATCTTCGTAGTGCAGCAAGGAGACCTTGTCCTTCGCAATCTTGCAAAGGTTCCACGGTGTATTCGGATGTTTTGCAGTAACCTGAGCAAGTCGGTCAGCGTCTTCTGAAGCGAGCAGATTGACGCCGGAGCGATGCAGGTAGAGCCAGCCACCAACCCGGCGGCCAATTTTTGTCTTTTGAGCCATGGCTCTTATCTACCTGAAACCATCCGGGTGTGCAGTTCAAATCCGGGTGTTCGTATCAGGAATAACGAAAACGCACCGCCCTGAGGAGGTAGGCGGTGCGCTTGCTGGTTAAGCCTGAAGCAGCTTAACAGCTTCGTCCGTTGTCCAGACGGCGTTTGCGATGAAGCGGAAGTTAGTCAGAGCGGCCAGATAGCCATCACCATCCGGAATAACTGCCGCTGCTGTGCCATCACTCACCACAGCAACCTCAAAGCCTTGCTCGATCAGTTCACGCATGTGGCTCTCGGTGCAAAGGTTTGCGGACATGCCCGCCAGGATCACCTGATCCACGCCCTGCTTGCGCAACTGAAGGGAAAGGTCGTTGGTATCGTTGCCGTAAACCTTGTGCGGGGAGGTAACGATGGTTTTGCCGTCGTTGATGTAAGGCTTGTACACGTCCAGCCAGTCTGCGCCGGAACCTTCAAAGCCATCCACGTTGAGTGCGCCTTTACGATCGAACATACCGATGTTGTGCATCAGCTTTTCCAGTGCGCCTTCAAACTTCCAGCCGTGATCAGTTGGGTAGTAGTAGTGAGGAGAAACAGCCACGGTGATGTCCGCTGCCTTTGCAGCTTTGAACAGACGCTCGATGTTGTTTACGGTGTTGTTGCGGGTCACGCTCTCGCCCACAACGCCCCAGGTCACGCCATCAGGGGAAAGGAAGTCGTTCTGTGGGTCAGTCACCACAAGTGCAGCGCGGCTCAGGTCCAGCTTCATGTCGCTTGGAGGCAGAACAGACTTTGCTGGTGGTGCGTATGGGTCTTTCACCTTGTCCTGTGCTTTGGCGTGCGCGACACCTGCAACTGCTGCACCACCAACAGCTGCAGCGGCGGTCAGGCCACCGCGCAGAGCATCACGGCGGCTGAGTGTTTTCTTGTGATCATGGTCGTTACACATCGTCTGTTCCTTCTCATGTTTGATGATGAGAAGATGGGTGATGCCATGTGCCTTATGGTCCAAAATTGGTACCTTTTCGTCCTGATATGTATCATTCCATCGCTTGGGCGGTTATAGATGACTGCATGGATATGCATTTTATTCTCGATGAAATGGAGATACAGGCCCACCCGTTTGCCTTATGCGAGCTGAACGGTGCCTGTGACCTCGATCTGGACAAAGACCCGTTGGCGACCCTGCATTATGTGCTGGCCGGGGAAGGGGAGCTGGTGCTTCCGGGACGCCCCGCGATCCCCGTGCGCAAAGGCTCGTTGATCCTTGTGCCTGCGCTCAAAAAGCATGTGCTGCGCAGTTTTGGTCGGGTTCAGGATCCGATCCCCAGCTGCAATCCTGACAAGCTGAAAATGGCGCACCTGATCCATAATAGTGAGAGCCAGGACAAAGGCCAGCTCATCGCTATCTGCTCCCGCATTTCGCTCAGTCTGCGGCAAATGGAAAACCTGATTGATCTGGTCCAAGAGCCGATTGTTGAGTATCAGGCCGGCGAAGATGCCTGTGAAGCCCCGATCCGCCGACTGCTTCTGGAACTTGCCAACCCGGCGCCGGGTAGCCTTGCCATGGTACGCGCACTCCTGATGCAATGCATGATCGAATTGATGCGCCGCCGTTTCAATGATCAGCACGGTGGGCTGGAATGGATGGCCGCGCTGCGTGATCCACGTATGTGGCCGGTGCTTCGCCATATCCTTGACACGCCGGGTGAGCCCCACTCCGTGGAAAGCCTCGCGTCCCTTGCAGGCATGAGCCGCAGCGGCTTTGCCAAACGCTTTCAGGAAGCTTATGGCAGTGGCCCCATGGAGCTGCTGCGAGATGTCCGCATGCGCCGTGCAGCCACCATGCTGCTAGAGACAGATCACCCTATCGAGCGCGTCTCCCACCTCATCGGTTTTCGCAGCCGAAGCGCTTTCTCCCGTGCCTTCGAAGCCGCCATCGGTATCTCACCGCAGAAGTTCCGGATGCAACGGAAAAACTAATTGCAGCAGATGCTTAAAGGCCTATCATCGCCGGAAGTTTATTTGTTTGTTTGGTGATTGAAGATGTTGGAAATTGTGAGTGTCGCGAGTTTTACCGCGTGGGAAGCGTTGGCTCGTTTTTCAGAGCTTGGTGCACGTGACCTTATTATTTTTACGTTTCCAACCATGCTTATTGCGTTGCGCTTGCTTAAGCCAAAAGAATTTCTCGCTGTCAGTGTAGTGCAGATACTGGGTATTGTTGTTGTACAAGGCTCTTTGAATGAAGTTGAGGCAATTTCGAGTCTTGATGCTCCATGGGTACAGGCAGGGAAATTTCTACAATTAGGATTGCCGTTTACATTGGTATGTTTAGCTCTTGTTTGCCTGCTCAAGCCTTCGATTTCTACACTGGCAAAGAATTTCGAAGTCCGAAGCGCAGTTGCTGCTTTTGCTTTGATGTTTGCAGGCTGCAGCCCTTTTTACTGGGTGTGGGTTTGGTCAAATTTAGGTGCCGCAGATTATTACAAGACGCAGGTTACATATTGGACGGCTTTTTCGTCACTAACCGTTATGATGCTTGCGGCTTATCTACTGATACCGGCGATTGTTGGTTTGATTACGGAGCGATGGAACAAGTCATTTTTGCGTGTGCCAGTCTTTCTGTTCGCAATGGTACCATGGGTGATGGAAGTCAGAAATTTCTACACTAGTGCGATGATGGTGTTGACTTGACCACGCTAAACAGCATTCAAATATAAACCGTTGGCGTTACCACGTTCGTCAGCCCCGCTGACTGCAGTTCTGCTGCGATGCGTTCTACATCTGGCTCTTTCATAGTGGGCCAGGTGAGGGCTTCGCCTTTGACGCCGTGGTGTTGGTAGGCGTTGAGGCGCAAAGGCAGGTCGGTGCTCAGGGTTTCGACGAAACTGCTGAGTTCTTTTATCTCTTCAGGGCTATCCGTGCGATCTGGAATAAGCAGATAGCGCAGTTCATGCAGCTTACCGGCCTCAAAGAGTAGCTTGGCTGAGGCCAGCACGCGTTCGTTTTGGCGCGTGGTGAGCAGGCTGTGCAGGGTGTTATTGAAGGCTTTGATGTCCAGCATTACGCCATCAGTAACAGGCAGAACTGTCTTCCATGCAGCTTCAGGCAGATAGCCGTTGCTGTCGATGAAGCAGGTGAGATCCTTTAGCTTCTCATCGGACTTGATAGCCGTGAACAGAGCGATGATGAACTTCAGCTGCGTGGTGGCCTCACCGCCGGAAATGGTGATGCCATTCAGGAACGGTTTGTTCTGGTAAAGCAGTGCCAGAACATCATCAACGCTGTACTGGGTCACCTTAGGGTTGGCGTTGATGGGGCAGATGTCTAGACACCTATCGCACTGGTCGCAGATGCTTGGGTCGTGCACCACCTTGCCTTGCACGATGGTCAGAGCGCCGGTTGGGCATTCTGGTACGCAGTCACCGCAGTCGTTGCACAGCTTCATGGTGTGCGGGTTGTGGCAAGTTGGGCAGGCGAAGTTGCAGCCTTGCAGAAACAGGACAAGCCGGTTGCCCGGCCCATCCACGCAAGAGAACTTTAGTACCTTACTGACTGTAGCGAGGGGCAAGTTCATGGCTCATCACCCGCGGTGCGCGCTCCAGTATTTTACCCTTATCAGCTGCTTCTGCGCCCAGCACGGTTGTGTTGATGCGTGACTCGCCACATTCTTTGAACTTTGCGATGTCTGACAAGCGCACCATGTAACCGGTGATACGCACCAGATCATTGTTGGAGACGTTGGCAGAAAACTCACGGAAGCCCAGTTGGAATGCACCTTTGACCAGCTGCTCCAACGCTGCTGGATTGTTCTCGATGGTCTCGTCCAGTGTCAGGATTTCTGAGACACCGGATGGATAGAATGCATGGTGTTCTGCCAGTGCCTGCACGTGGGAGACTGGATCTGGCTCGCTGCCATAAGGAA
This sequence comes from Pseudovibrio denitrificans JCM 12308, assembly GCF_001310815.1. Taxonomy (GTDB): domain Bacteria; phylum Pseudomonadota; class Alphaproteobacteria; order Rhizobiales; family Stappiaceae; genus Pseudovibrio; species Pseudovibrio denitrificans. The sequence goes on along the minus strand of NZ_BAZK01000008.1, from coordinate 267,773 downwards.
TACGAACACCCGGTGTACAGCCGTCATCATCGCTGAGGCCTGCTTGCGAATGCAGCATAGCCTTGCCTTGCCAACAATTTTCCATTGGGCGTGCTTCAACAGCTTCGAAAAGCACTTTGGAGATGCGGTGTCCAAGCTGGTTGGCTGTCTCATCGTGACCGTATTTGCCGGAACGGCCTTCCTTGGCCTGCAGCTCCTCCACGCACTGTGCCATGCAAAGATGCCGTACATGGCGGTGAAGCGGTCTTTACGGATCCAGCCTTCCTTCACGAGGAAGCTTTCAAAGAAACCAGATTTGTTGAAGAGGTGATCAATCCGCGCTTCTGTCAGGCGGAAGTTGAGGTCAATATATTTCGGCAGAACATTTTCGAAGAAGTCTGCCGTGTCTTTGGAGCGACGCGCCACTTCTCGAAGATTGATACGGGTGAGTGTGGACGCACCACCGCACAGTGGCAACACGTTGTAGCAGCTGGCAACACCGTAGCCGTATTCGTCAAACAGCGGTTGATGCAGCGGGTTATTGGCGATGTGCGGTTTGGAGCATTCAATAATGCTTTTGCAAGCCTGAGAGAAGATTTCGTCAGAGCTGACGTCCGGATCCCAGATGAAGGTCAGGTTCGGAGCGATCTGCTTCAGCTCGGCATCAATGCGCATGATGGTGCGGGCAACGCGGTTATCCGTTGGCCCTACATTGGCATGCATGAAAGCGTCCGGCAGGACACGGTCCAGATAGCGCCAGAACAGCTTCAGCTTCTTATAAAGGTCTTCATCACTGACATCATCACAATATGGCAGCAGCAGATTGTCGAGGCGGCCAATAAACACCGGCATGTTGGTGACGGATGGCACGTGATGATAGGCGATCATGAGGGAGTTGATGGCCTCATCCAGCGTGGTGGCTGGTTCCAGCTCCAGGAAGGTGCTGCCTTTTTCAAGAACAACGGAATAGTCGGGCATCACATAGCGCGGTTTGAAAGGCGCATGCCCCTCGTACATGTCGCAGATAACGCGCTCTTCCAATGCCTTGGCGGTTTCCTCATCAAGCTCAGGATAAGGCAGAGAGTTTTCTGCCTCCAGCGAGAGATAACGCGCCTTTTGCGTAAAGGAGAGGCCTGGGTTTTCCGTAATACCCTTAAACCGTTTGAGAAGCTCCGACATGGGTTCGTTCCTTTTTGCTCTTTGGAACAAATCTTAAACCCGTGTGACAGGCGAGGAATTGAACTACCGCAATTTCCGATTGGAAAAGAATGATGGTGCACAGGGTGGGTTGGTAGGCATCAGAGAGTGAACCTGCAATTGCTCGAAATTAAACGCTGTTTAACTTTCACAACTGTAAATTGCATAGATATAATTGCAGGTATTCATAATATGGCTCGGTTTCTGATTATTTTAGCTTCATTTCTGCTGCTTGCTGGTTGTGTTACAACCAAAACACCGGAAGAACGCGGAGCTTATCGCATCAATAAAGTCAAAGTTATTGTTCCCAATGGAGAACATAGCGCTTTGGTGGCAAAGCAGTTAAAGCGAAAGTTTAATCAGGTTGCTCGTGAGAGTGCAAAGTGGGTGCCTGCTGGAACTCCGGCGCAAAACATGACCATAGTTCTAACGAAGGTGAGATACTCTACAGTATTCGGCTTTAAAGGATCAGCAAGGGGCCGAATAAAGGGCTATGTATTCCTTGGCCAGAAAGCTCAGGGTATTGTTTACCGGTTTGAGGTTTCAGGAGACCCCGGCAAAGGTACGATGGAGTCATTATCTATTGGCTTCAATAAGTACTACTCACCTGAGTGGGTCTTTAACCGACTGATCGAGCGATTGGCTTACACCTACAAAAAGAACGTTTATCTGGTCAATGACAGTTCATACTTTGACAAGATCGCAGATGCGCCCACTCCTGTGAGGCGAAGCCCATCAGCGGGAGTTCCTTCTAGAACGAAATCTCACAAGCAGGGCATAACTCCACCGCCTCTTGTGTTGATTGGTGGGTAATGCCTTAAATACGAGAAAACCCGGCCTCATCGAAGCCGGGTTTTGCGTTTTTTCGTTCTGACTACGCGATCTACGCTTTTTCAGAGGCTGGTTTTGGGTCCAGGTCGCTGGCATCGTGGCGTTCTGGGACTTGTTGATCCTCATCACCCCAGGTGCGGTTGACGCGTTTGCCGCGTTTAACGGCAGGGCGCTCAGCGATTTCTTCTGCCCAACGCTTTACGTTCTTGTACTCGTCAACGGAGAGGAACTCAGCAGCGCTGTAGAGTGAGCCGAGCACCAGTGCGCCGTACCACGGGAAGATCGCCATATCTGCGATGGAGTACTCGTCGCCAGCCATGAAGCGGCGTTCTGCCAGATTGCGGTCCAACACGTCCAGCTGACGCTTGGCTTCCATAGCAAAGCGGTTGATTGGGTACTCGAACTTTTCTGGCGCGTAAGCGTAGAAGTGGCCGAAACCACCGCCCAGATATGGGGCAGAGCCCATCTGCCAGAACAGCCAGTTCATGGCTTCTGTGCGGGCTGTCGGATCTTTTGGCAGGAAGGCGCCGAACTTTTCTGCCAGATACAACAGGATGGAACCGGACTCGAACACTCGGGTTGGTGTTTCGGTGCTGTGGTCTACCAGTGCCGGGATTTTGGAGTTCGGGTTTGCGCCAACAAAGCCGCTGGAGAACTGATCGCCTTCGCCAATGTTGATCAGCCAGGCATCGTATTCTGCGTCGCTAAAGCCAGCTGCCAGAAGCTCTTCCAGCATGATGGTGACTTTCACGCCGTTTGGCGTTGCCAGCGAGTAAAGCTGTAGCGGATGCTTGCCAACCTGCAGATCTTTGTCATGGGTTGGGCCAGCGATTGGGCGGTTGATGTTTGCGAACTGGCCGCCGTTTTTCTGTTCCCACTTCCAAACCTTTGGTGGGGTATACTCTTGCTTATCACTCATGAAATTGTGGCTCCGTATTGATTATTAGCAAATGGGAACGGACAGCTTTGCGGCTGTCTTTTTCATCTCAACAGATGGGTGAGTCCTTAACAAAATCAAGTGTGCCATCAAAAACAAGGTCTTGGCTGACACGCCTTGCTGCATAGTCCATCTTGAAAGTTCCCAACACGCCAGATTAAAAATTGCTTTTTTCAAAGCAGCTGCCGGAATATTGTTCGCCGCTGACAATACGCTCAGAGATTCCTTTTTTCATTGCTGGATTGATCAAATGACTGTGATACCGACCCTCGAAACCGAAAGATTGCGCCTTCGTCCGATGACGATTGAGGATTGGCCGCAGTATGAGCAGCTGATGCAGTCGGACCGTTCGCAATTTATGGGCGGTCCAACGCCAAGGCATGTGACCTGGGGCATCTTCAGTCATGATATCGCGCATTGGGTCTTGTTTGGACACGGTGCTTTGATGGTGGATGACAAGACAACAGGCAAAACCGTTGGTCAGATCGGGCTCAATCATGGACCGTTATTTCCCGAACATGAGTTGGCTGGTTCCTTTATGATGGCTTTGAAGGGCACGGCTATGCCTTGGAAGCAGCTCAGCGGATGCGCAAATGGGCCTTTGAAGAGCTTGGCCTGAAAACTCTGGTCAGCTACATCGACCCAAAAAACGAGCGTTCGCGCAAATTGGCAGAACGTATGGGCGCTGTTATTGACCCAGACGCAGAACGTCATGATCCTGTCGATCTGGTCTATCGTCATCCTGCTTTGTAGGGCTTTGAGACAAGAGATTTCGTTTTTTCTGGAGCACCACGTCACATCTGAAGGCGCTGTCTCGTCGAACCAGTGAACGCAACAAAACAATCACTGGAGATGACGATGAACGTTCACACCACCATCAATCACTATGAGAGCGGTGCGCAGATTATGGCAGCCCTTCAGGGCGTGGAAGAGGTTATTGCTGCAACAGGTTTTGACGAAAAGCTGCATCACCTCATTCTGCTGCGCGCCTCTCAGATTAACGGCTGCGGGTTCTGCGTGAAGATGCACACTCGCGATGCGCGCAAGGCGGGCGAAACCAATCACCGTCTGGATCATCTCATTATCTGGCGTCATAGTGATGATTTTTCTGAAAAAGAGAAGCTGGCGTTTGAATGGACCGAAGCTCTGACAGAACTTAACAAAGAAGATCAGCTTCCACGTCTTCGCCAGGAGCTGAAAAAGCATTACAGTGATCAGGAAATTTCCACGATGACGGCCATGGTTGGCATGATCAACCTTTGGAACCGGATTGCAATATCGAACCATTGATCATGACATCAGATAAATCACTTTGTGCATTTGAAAAGGCCAGACCCATGCTGATGGGGCTGGCTTATCGCCTGTTGGGCTCCACGGCAGAAGCCGAAGACGTGGTGCAGGAAACCTACCTCAGCTGGTCGTCCGCCAGTCATGATGACATCTCCAACGCAGAGGCATGGCTCACCACCGTTTGCACGCGCAAGGCCCTAGATCAACTCAAAACAGCGCGTAAAAAACGCGAAAATTACGTTGGTATGTGGCTGCCGGAGCCTTTGCACACCACTACGCAGGACACCCCTGAGGATCGGGTAGAACTCTCAGAGAGCCTCACCATGGCGTTCCTGCTGGTGATGGAACGGCTCGCCCCGAAAGAGCGCGCTGCCTTTCTTCTGCATGAGGTGTTCTCCTCCAGCTATGAGGAAGTTGCTGAGATCCTAGAAGTGACCCCATCCAGTTGCCGTAAGCTGGTTTCGCGAGCCAAAGCGAACATCCAGCAGAAATCCCGGCGGTTTGTTGCGCCTGCCGAAAAACAGCGCGAGATGGTTCATGCATTCCAATCCGCGCTGGAAACAGGCGAGACCTCTCAGCTTTCTCAATTGCTGGCTGCTGATGTAGCTCTCCTGTCTGATGGTGGTGGCAAGGTCAATGCCATTCCAAAACCACTTGTGGGGCTGGAGCAGGTGCTTGGCTTTATCGACAAGGCCATCTCGCCAGCGGCAAGCAGCGGAAGAGCCTGGGTGGAAGAACTCAATGCTTGTTTGTCTCTGGTGACAGTCGATGGCGGCGGCATCGTCACAACCTTCACGTTTGGCTATGATGAGGAGATGAAGGTCAACGCCATCTACGCGCAGCGCAATCCGGATAAGTTGTCTGCGGTTCAGTGAGGCAAGGGCAGGTCACCCAAAGCCTGCCTTGCATTCATTGCGAGAACCTTCCAAACTGGCCGCTGATGTTTGGGAGGGGAACTCATGTCAGTTGAGATGATATTTGCGCTTGTGATTGCAACAGCTGCTCTGGTGGCCATTCCGGGCCCTAATGTTGCGCTCATTGCTGCCAATACCATCAGCCATGGGTTCCGCTTCGGCGCTGTGACTGTTCTTGGAACAACCCTTGGTGTTGCCATCCAACTCAGCATTGTCGTGCTTGGGTTTACAGCTCTTTTGACGTTCGTGGCAGACGCCTTCTTGTGGGTGAAATGGGCTGGTGCGGCTTATCTGATCTATCTTGGCATCAAGTCATGGCGTGAACGGGCAGATATGCTGGAGAACGCGGAAGCCAGCGCAACACCTTTGCGCAGTCTCTTCTGGCAGGGCATGTTGCTTGCTATGATCAACCCAAAGACGCTTGTCTTCAGTGCAGCCTTCCTGCCCCAGTTCGTCAGCGACCAGAGCGCAACCTACGCTTTGGCTCAGCCTGCACTGCTCTATCTGCTTGTTATCCTTGGCGGAGACCTGTGTTGGGCCGCTCTCGCCCGCTCAGCAACGCCGCTCTTCAAAAGCATAGGCCACCTGCGCCACAAGCTCACCGGCACGCTCTTCATCGGGTCTGGCATCGGCCTCGCGTTGGCACGGATTGAGCGGTGAGGCTAGGCCTTTCTGCCAACGGGGATAATCTCGCGCGATAACGGATGATAGGGCTCACCAGTCCATTCTCCCAGCCAGTCTGTGACCTGCAAACCCGCGTCCGCCATCAACTGCGCCAGTTTTTTCTGTGAGGTGTATTTGAGCTGGGAAGGCGCGCTGAAAATCTCTCCTGTCTCTAGTGACTTGTAAGCATTGATGAAGCTGAGGATCTGTTCTGCCTCATCATACTCCGAGATGTTCCAGCTCTCGATAGGCCCAAGTTTTGAATGCATGGACTGAGACAGGGTTTCTTCTTTGCTACGGGTCTTCCTGCCCGGAAAGTCCGGATTGCGGGTGTCAAAGACAAACTGACCTGTTGGGTTCAAGTGCTTTGCAATGCACGAGAGTGCTGCGCGCTGGTCTTCTTCTGTCAGCAAAAACTGAAAGGAATGCCCCGTCAGGCAAATGAGATCAAAGGTCTCGCTGAGATCAAACGAGCGGGCATCACCTTCTACCATGTCACCTGCTCTCCGCCGGGACGGGTGCGAGCGATATCCAGCATTGCTCCAGCTGGATCGAGCCCAACAACGCGGCGCTCCTTTATCAGTTGAACGGTGAACTCTCCAGTGCCACAGCCCAGATCAAGGACTGACTGGGCGTTGCGAGCAAGTGATTTACAGAACATATGGTCCTGTCGGTCGCGGGGTGTCAGATCATAAAACTGCGCGACAGCAGGGTCTGTGAAGATGTTGCGCGTATTCATTCTTAAAACAGCTTTCTCAGAGAATGCCAACAGCATAGGCGCAGATCCGCACCAAGACAAATGGGGGGTAGAGCAGACCCTATCTCGACGGAGTGCCAACTGTTCAGGGCAGCAGGATCGCATTACTCTTATTCGGATGAATCAGTTCCAGCGTGCGACCTTGGCCCACCGCTTGGCTCGCGATAGCAGAGAAAGGCACTTACATGGCGAACCCGCTTTATGATCGTTTGTTCGGCATCCATGCATCCAAAACCAAGCCTTTCCTGTATTTGCCTGATGGAGAAACCATCTCCTACGCGCAGTTCCTTGCAATGACAGCGCAGCTTGCCCATGCGCTCGTCAAGCACGGGTTGCAGCCGGGAGATCGTGTGGCCATGCAAACGGAAAAGACATCACAAGCGCTGGCGCTTTATGCCGCTTGCGTTCAGGCTGGGCTGATCTTCCTGCCCTTAAACATTGCCTACACCGTCGAAGAACTTTCCTACTTCCTCGATAACAGCGGTGCATCTGTCGTTGTCTGTGATGGGGCCAAAGCTGAGAAACTACAGGTGCTTGCTGATGAGCTAGGTGTCGTCCTGCGTACGCTCAACGCAGATGGCACCGGCACGTTGATGGATGAAGCCAACAACCAGCCGACCATATTTGAAACAGTGGACCGAGATCTTCAGGACCTCGCCGCCTTCCTCTACACCTCAGGCACCACGGGTCGTTCCAAAGGGGCCATGCTGACGCAAGATAACTTGCTTTCCAACGCAGATACTCTTGTTGAGTACTGGCGCTTTTCTGAGGAAGATGTACTGCTGCATGCGCTACCGATCTTCCATACACACGGCCTGTTTGTCGCGACCAATGTGATCTTGGCCGTAGGCGGTTCCATGATCTTCTTGCCCAAGTTCAATCTGGATAAGATCATCGAAAAGCTGCCGGATGCGACCTCCATGATGGGTGTGCCAACGTTCTATACCCGATTGCTCGCAGATGAACGCTTCACCAAAGACCTGACAAGCCACATGCGGCTGTTCACCTCCGGTAGTGCGCCTTTGTTGGCGGAAACCCATCGCCAGTTTGAAGACCGCACCAATCACGGCATTCTAGAACGCTACGGTATGACAGAAACCAACATGAGCACCTCCAATCCCTATGATGGGGAACGGCGGGCAGGCACTGTCGGGTTTCCTCTGCCGGGTGTGGAGTTGAAGATCAGTGATCCCGAAAGCGGCACTGAGCTGGAGCAAGGCGCTATCGGGGTCATCGAAGTGCGCGGAAGAAACGTCTTCAAAGGCTACTGGCAGATGCCGGAGAAAACCGCCGCAGAACTGCGGGAGGATGGCTTCTTCATCACCGGTGACATGGGCAAGGTGGATGAGGATGGCTACGTCCACATTGTTGGCCGCAACAAAGACCTCATCATCTCAGGCGGTTACAACATCTACCCGAAAGAAATCGAACTCCTGCTGGATGAGCAACCCGGTGTTTTAGAAAGCGCCGTGATCGGCGTGCCCCACGCAGACTTCGGCGAAGCCCCATTGGGCATTCTCGTCGCCGAAAAAGGCCAGACACCAGATCTGGACGCGATCATGACAACCGTCAAAGACCGCCTCGCTCGCTTCAAACACCCCCAAAAGCTGCTAGTGGTAAACGAACTCCCTCGCAACACCATGGGCAAAGTCCAAAAAAAACGTTCTGCGAGAGCGATTTAGCGAGCCAGTGTAGTCGGAGAGCGGCGTGTTTTATCGCCGCTCAACACTGTTCAACTGCGGTTCAAAGAGCCTCAAGGAAACTCACTAGATCTTCGATCTCGGTCCTGTTCAGTTTCAATGGCTGCAACAGATTGGAGTGCGTGGGAAACAGCGGATCAGCTGCTTCTTTCTTGGTGCGCGGCCGCTCGCGACCGCCGCCGAAGTTATAGAGCAACACGACTTTGCGCAGTGAAGATATGACACCATTGTGCATGTAAGGTGCGCTGTTACGGATATGGCGCAGGCTAGGTGTTGCGAAGGCACCAACATCTTTCGGATCATTGGTAACTTGATAACGCCCTAAATCCTCCAGTGGCTTACCGAAGTAAGTCAGGCCAAGATTGTGGAACTTGCCATCTGTCAGAGCTGGACCATTGTGGCAGTTCATACAGCGGGCTTTGGTACGAAACAGATGTAGGCCGCGGATCTGGCTGTCACTCAAAACGCTGTGGCGACCTTCCATAAACAGATCCAGCCGTGTTTTCCGCTCCAGCCCGCGTTCAAAAGAGGCAAGCGCGACTGCCAGAAGATCCGCTGAGATTTGGTTAGCTGCAAAAGCATCAAAGAACATCTCGGGATAGACATCATGGGTGCTCAGACGCTCAAGGACTTTATCAAGCTCAGCTGCCATCTCAATCGGGTTTTCGATTGGCCCGAGTGCCTGTTCCTCCAGTGTTGCAGCGCGGCCATCCCAAAAGAGGGAAGGGCGATGCACGGCAGTTATCACCGCCGGTGCGTTTCGGTTGCCCCTTTGGCGATCATGACCGAACGAGGTTTTGACGCCATCTGCCCACCCAAGTTCCCTGTTGTGACAACTCTGACAGGAAATCTGCCCGCTCTTGGAAAGGATCGGATCATCAAACAGCTTTGCGCCAAGAGCAGCAATCAGATGCTCCTTCGAGCCTTTTTCAGGCCTTTTAGGCAGTTGAAGCGGAGCCATCTCGCTCCACTCAACACCTTCATCGATAGTTGGTGCAGGCCATTCCGACACCGGCTTTTGATAGATGGCACGAAGCGGCTCACCTGCAGAAGTTTGCGCGAAAACAGCACCAGCCGTAGGCAACAGGAGCACCGCCGCAGAAACCGCAACAGCCACCCTGGAAACAGTGATCTTCTTAAGCATGTTACTTTGCTTGTATTGTCATGAAAAAGAAAAGGGCCAGCTCCCCGGCCCAAACTTTAGAAGCTCGTCTTCAACCCCAACCAGAACTGACGACCTTTTTTGAAGGGTTTGTCATCTTCTGCTGTGGCGTGACCTACTTCATTAAAGATGTTGTCCACCTTGGCCGTCAAAACCGTTTCGCCATACTTTGACTTCGCAAGTTGATATGAGCCACCAACATTGACGTAAGTGGTAAAGTCATACTTGTAATCAACGTAGTTTCGGGCGGTAACAGTGTCGCCTTTATATGGCAGGTTTTTGGTTGAGTACTTTTCAGGGTCCTTGATCACACCCTTGTATGGCATGGTGAAACTGGCTGATGCCCAAAGGTTCAATCTATCTTCAAAGAGACCGGCTTGAAGACGTGCCCCAGCAGTGATTGGTATGTCTGAGTTACCTGTAACCACATTGAAATCGTCTTTGGCGTAAACTCTTCCATTGTAATAGAAATAGCTACTTGAGTCTTGCTCGAAGTAAGTTGCATCATTTTCGTCAGGCAACGGAGCATCGTTTCTATGGCTTTCAGACCACGTAGCGTTCACCTTAAATCCGACACTGTTTAGAGGGCCGAAGGTAAGATCATTCCAAGATTTAGCGTACTCAACAGTTACGGCGTCATATTTACTTTCGCCATCGTTAGATAGCTCGTAATCACCTCGTGCTGTGTCTTTGCTTCTGGTAAATTTGTCCCTTCCGGCTCTGTGAACGTATTTGAGGCGTAGTGTTCCATCAATGATCGGGTCGTTGACGATGGTTCCAATTGTAAATTCATCATTATACGGTGTCTTCAAGCCTGCTGCTGCATAGTCAGAGCTCGGATTGGAAGAGACTTCCCAATACCCATCTACATCGGGATCACGAACTTCGTTATAAATCTTACCATCGTCTGAGATCACTCGGTTGCGTTTGATTGCACCTGGCCTTCCCGCAGTTAGAGCATAACCAAGCATTGCGTTGTCGTAGTAGCGACTAAAGCCAGCCGTGAAAGTAATACGGTCGTGGACCTCCCAAGATGCTGAAAGCCTTGGGGCAATGTTTATGTTTTCAAGATAGCTGTCATAATCAAGTCGTACACCCGGTATCAGATCAACTTTACCGAGGTCGAGTTCTGTTTCTGCCCAGAGGTTAAGTTCAGTCAGAGAAACGTTAGTCTTGTAAGCTGGTTGAGTTGAATGAGAGTTAAGGTAAAGTTTATTGTCTACACAGAGAAGATCGTTAGGGTCGTCGCACTCGAAAGTGCCGCCTTTTGTAGCACTGTAAGCGTGGTAATCTTCTTTTCGCTCTTGAGTTGCAAAAATGCGATTGAAACCGCCACCCAAAGATATGGTGTGTTTTTTCCAATCTGCATCTAATTGAAACTTGGCACCGATTTTCTTTTCACTTTGAGTTACTTGTCCAAGGCCGCCTTGGTTGCAAAAGAAAAACCTGAGTGAGGGGAGATCCTGACAATCTTTAGTTTGAGGTATTTCAAGGAATTCTCCACCAGACCTTTTTGCAAATACTATCCAAGTATCATTTTGCTTGTGTTCATTGCCTTGCTCACTTGTGTTAAAGAAAGCTTCGGTTTTTAAATTGATATTTGAAAACCCAGCCCAATCTTCTAAAGCTCTGTTGAAATCCAACTTTGTAGATGATGCATCTCCGGTAACTTCTCCCGGTTCGTCCATCTTATACAAATGAGATTCAAACATTTGGTCATAAAAGGTTGTTGTGTTTGAAAGTTCAAGAACACCCCAATCGCGCTCTAGTTTTAACTTATTCAGAGCAGTGATTGAGTTTGTATATGTCTCGATGTTTTTTTTCTCGACAAACCTGGGATCTCTTGCTCGGGATGTTGATGCATACCGATTAGATAGGCTGGAAAGGAACGAAACACCTTCTGCCAATGGGCCGCTAACACCGATTGACCCGTTGAGTTTTAGAAAATTATAAGGTTCTATGCCCAGAGGGTTTTCACCACTCTTGGTGATGAGATTGAACTTTGTCAGGTCATTGCTAGTGCCTTCAATGTCTAACCAGCCAGACCAACGGTCACTTGTTGTATCGATAGTTTCTGCTTCAATGACACCACCTTGAAAACCTCCATAACGAGCGGAAATATTGCTGTCATGAACAGTCAACGACTTAATGATGCTATCAGGCACATACAAAGTTTGCGGGTGTAAGCCATAGATTGCATGAGGATTTGGGCTCGTTCTTTCATCTATTGGTATGCTGAGGTGTTTCGTATCCCAATATCCAGCGCCGCTGGTACTAATCCCAACACCGTCTAGCATAAATAAGTTTGAATCACGTTCTGCTCCCGAAATAGAATATTGGCCCGGCCGCAGGTCCTGTTCACTAACTGTGTTATCGCCAGCTTCTGAACTTGTATGATCTTGCCACTGAACATTCGGAAGAGTTTTGAGCTGGGAGTTGATATCGCCGCCTGCGTCTCCTCCGGTTTCAATAAGGCTGCGGCTGATCGTTGTTTTGCCGATGGCACGTGGATCTCCGTCACCGAAGAGGCTTTCTGTATAGGAAGGATTGGTGTTGGCATAAACGACAACCTCATCCAGTAACTCGCTGTCGGCTGAGGCATCTACTTTGCTTCCGAAAGGGAGCAGTGCGACGGAGGTGGAGGAGCGTTTGCGAAGCTGCAAGCCGGTGCCGCTGATTAGCTTTTTTAATGCGGCTTCTGGTGACATGTTGCCAGAGACGCCAGAAGAACGTTTGCCAGCAACTGCATCGCTGGAATAGCTGATCTGCCAGCCTGTCGTTGCGATGAACTCTCTGATTGCTGAGGAGAGGGGCTGGGCGCTGATCGAAAATGAAACAGACTGTTCTTGAGCAATTGCTGCAACATGTTGGTTGAAAACGACTGAGCCAGTCGTCAGCGCAGAGCAACCCAAAAGAGCTGTAACCAGAAGATGTGAAACAGAGTTTCCGTTTAATCGCTGGGTATTTTTCTTTCCCAGAATTTCAGCGAGCAAGTGCATATTGTCCCAACTTTTGCCGTGCAGTTCACTCAGCGATGCTTCAAATATCGCCATCTAAAAAGAACGACGTTTGAAACATTCCAATCCGGCAAAAAAAGTTGAGTATTTAATTCATAAAATAAATTCCGGTAGGTAGCCGATAGAGATCAGCCCCTGTCGCGAGGGCGAGTGTCTCAATAGCTTCAATTAGATTATCTGTTTTAAAATAACCACTTACCCGTATGTCGCGAAGAGCAGACGAGGTGATGAAAATGGAGCTGTTGTAGTAACGTTCAATTTCTTCAACTGCCTTTGAAAGGGGCATATCCTCAAGCACCAGCCGGCCCTCTCGCCAAGCCAGAACTTCAGCTGGATTAATCTCTGTGCTCTCTCCAATTCCTTTTGAGGAGATGCGGCTCAACTCCCCCGGCTTCAGCTCTCTGGCTGTATCTGCATCATTTGCCCGTGTGAGTTCTACACGACCTCTCTCCAACACCACTCGGTCTTCAGTCTTGCTTGTCAGCACCGAAAAGGCGGTGCCGAGAACGGTCACTTCTCCAAAACCACCGGTGACCTGAAATGGCCTTTGAGCATCATGCAAGACATCAAAATAGGCTTCTCCGCGAAGAACGTGAACGCGGCGCTGCGATCTTTCAAAATCGAGCGCAACAGCTGTTTCACTGTTCATGAGCATAGAAGAGCCATCCGGCAGAGAAATCTGCCGCATCTGTGCAGATTGTGTCCTGTAATCAGCCTGCAAATAGATCCACCAATCAGAAAATTGTGTCGCTCCAACCATCAAAGCGAAAGCAGCAGCTACTCCAGTCAGCTTTCGAAAAATTTTCCGCAGATGGGTTTTAGTCGCTGGTGGATGAACTGAATCAGTTTTCAACTCCCCCACCGCCTTCTTAAAGGCCGTTGCTCCCCAAATCTCTTCCAGTCTGGCGAACTCCTGGCGATGTCGCTCACTAGTGTTGAACCAAGCTGAGAACTGTTTCCTTTGACTTTCAGAGGCGTCTTCTTGCAGCTTTAGAAACCAGTTCAGTGCTTCATCAGCAATGGGGTCAGGGTGCCTGAAAACACTGGCCTCCCGGTCGTCTTTAGTGTTGTTGTCTTGGAATGAGCTCATAAGAAACAGCTTGAAATGATTATTGTTTTAGGTTCAGAAAAGAATTTTATTTTTGCTCGAGCCGATGGAGTGCATCCCGGCAATGGGCCATGGCCAACTTCAGGTCGTTGAACACGGTTCGTTCAGATACATCCAGATGCTTGGCAATTCTGTGATTTGGCCACTCTTCGATACGGCTTAAAACGATGACCGTTTGCGCCCGTGCAGGAAGACAGGAAAGCGCGCTACGGAACTCCCGAAACCGCTCGCGTTCTATCAGAGCATTTTCCAGGGAGTAGACGTCTGCAGGCATGCCGTCCAAAGCTTCTGGTGCACCGCTATCCATCTCGTAGGTTTGGCGCGTTTTGCTTCGGCGCAGATGGTCTAATGCAAGATTTCGGGCAGTCTGATGCAAAAAGCCTTCAACATGGCTGATCTGCTGTGATTCTGAAGTTCTTTGTGCGCGGAGATAGGCTTCCTGAGAAAGATCCTCAGCAATGCCGGGATCCTTCACTATCCGCAAAATACTGCCAATCAACGAGCGACGCTCGTTCATAAAGATCGAAGCTAAGGTCGGCGACATCTTTAACTACCCGAAGAAAACTAAGTTTACTCCTCGGGCGTCGGCTAAAGGATTGAGCGCTGTATAACACAACACCAACCTTAGGGAAGTCCCCTACAGCAAATGGACTGCAGAAATTCCCTCAATATTTGGTGGGTGAAATTTTTTGCATGTGCGAAACAATCTCTAAGAGGACTTAGCTCACGCTTTGATATGCTTGCAGTGAGTACTCTAAGAACCATCGATCTTCTGATAAATCTGCCCCAGATTCATATTCGTGCCGCGCACAAGTCCAATCGCAGATGCAATTTTCTTTGCCGAAGAAAGCAACAGCTTCCGTCCTTTCCTATGGTTAATCAGGAAAAGGAAGCCAGATCCAACACCACCAGCGATGCCACCGAAGAAACGGCCGATTGCTTTAGGGATAGCTTTCTTTGACGCTTTTTGAAGACCAAACCGTTTCCGTGAAATATATGCTTGTGCGCTTGCTACTGAGTAAGATCGGCGGACTTGATAACCAAATGTGAGGCGAGATGCTGGTGTGATTTCACGCGTAATTGCATCAGGAACCCATACAATCTTCGCGCCACTATCAGTTGCTCGATAGAAGAAATCGATATCACTTCCACCACTAAACCGCATGGTTTCATCAAAGTTCAAGCCTGCAACAGCTTCAACAGAGAACAACACATTGTCTGTGCCAGCGGTTTCCATAATTGCACCAGGTTGTCTTTTATTCCGTGGTCGGTGAAAGGACCAAGGTGCGTTAAGATCTTCTGGTGTTGATTGTGTCCAGCCATGGTAGATGTCAGCAGGCCACTTATCCATGGCCTTTGACATTTCGATCAGCCATTGAGGGTCTAGGATCTCATCATCATCGATAAATGCAATCCAGTTGGGATTAAGGGAGCGTGCTGTATTTAAAGCGGTGTTCCGAGCGAATGGAATACCGGCTTGAATTTCGTGAACATAGCTTAAGGGTACATTTGCTGCGGCTCTGATTCCTTCCTGATCTTCGGAAGTCATCGGTTCGCTGTTATTGTCACAGATAATTAGCGTAATCTCGAAGTCATGGTGTGGAATCAGCTGACTTATCGAGTTTATGCACGCGAGCAGCATGTTTTTACGCGCTCTGGTGCAGACAGCAATAATTAATCTTTGAGAACTAGACACAAAGCAAATCCGATACAATTAAGAAGTTTGATAACCTAATGCTGAACGTTTTGCTGTTTTTCAAGCATTTTTAAAATTCGTGAAAACCGCGAGAAAGACTGAGTTGCCGCAAAAGCAAAGCCCTTCCAACCAGCAAAAATAAATCGACGCACAAATAGATACTTGAGCATCTCTACAGGCAGTTCAGTTACCAACCGCAGACGTAACAACCATACTGGCTTTTTCTTTTGTGTTTCAGCAGCAAGTTCGGACGTGTAATTTAACTTGTTTAGCGCGTGAGCCCAGGTCCGGAAGGAATAGTGGTATTGCCGATTTCGCAAAGTACCCATTTTGTATCCCTCATCAAGCTGCATCCGGTCATAGGACGGATCAAGCTTAATACGGGCATGTTTGAGATTGTAAAGTCGAGGAACCTTACGGAAATCAGCAAAAAGACGTGGCTTTTTGTCTCCTGGAAGTACCATGGTGTTACGTACGAGATAACACGCAAATTCTGGCTCGTCCTTGGCAAACATCTCGGTTAGTTCCTGTTTTAACTCAGGAGTAACAACTTCGTCTGCATCAATGTAAAATACCCAATCGAAGTTGCATTGGGTCTCGCCGAAGCTACGTTGTGGCCCAAAACCATGCCAAGGATTATAGACGACTTTTGCACCGTGAGATTCTGCAATCGCCACTGTGTCATCTGTCGATCCGGAATCGATCACAATGATTTCCTGGCCAAGCTCTTTTACGCTTTCCAGTGTTCTTCCAATACGATCAGCTTCATTGAAGCTTCGGATTAGAATAGAAATCGGTGGCAATTCCTGTGACATTTGCGGGGCCATATTTACTAGTTGCTTCTTAGCTGTAATTAAGGGTTCACGTGGATTTAATCAAGCCTGATGCATATGATATGAGTGCGGCAAAAAAAGGAAACGGGACTTGAAACAGGCAAATAAAGCGCATGAAGCAGACAAGGACGTCACATCGTGCATCACCAGTTGTGGTCGCCTTGATTTACTCTCAAGGACGCTGGACAGCTTTATGCCGGACCATCAAAGGAATTTTGCGAAGTCCTTAATTGTTGATGACGCCAACACAAAAGAAATCCGTAATTGGGTAGAGAAGAACTATCCTGAGACGGAAGTGTTGCTGAATCAGCCTCAGCTTGGGCAGATGAAATCCATCGATAAAATGTATGCGCATGTGACTACGCCATATATTTTTCATGGCGAAGACGACTGGTTGTTTCAGGCTGGTGATACAATTGAGGCCTGTAAGAAAGTTTTGTCAGCGGAGTCCAAAGTGAGTGTTGTTTGCGTTCGCAAACTCTCGGATTTACAGCAACGTTTTCAGGAAAATTGTATCCGTAAAGAAGTCGATGGTGTGAGTTACGCTCTTATGCCAGTCGATATTCATCCGGAATGGCTCAGTTTCTCATTTAATCCTGGGCTTGTTCGAAAAAGCCTTTGGGACCGCTATGGGCCATATGAGCAATACGGCACTGAAGAGCGGATCTCTATGGTTATGAAAAAAGACGGCTGGATGGTTGCCTTTCTGGATCCTGGTGCGTGTCATCATATAGGAGGTGACGCGCATGTTGATGACCCTTATCAGCCGAAACGAGCGAACACGATTGCTTCTCGTTTAAGGCGTTCTGTACGTAAGCGTTGGTTTCGATTGTTGCGCAAATTTGGCTATGACGTCTGATTAACTTGGTTCACTTGCACCTCTCAACACCTTCCTCATATCCACCTTCTCGAAGCTCGTCTTGAGTGTCGCGTCATAGCGGAGTTCGCGGTAGCCGAGGTGTTGGTAGAGGGTGAGGGCTCTTGTGTTTTGGGCGGTGACGGTGATGAGTGCGTGGGAGTGGGTGATTTGGGCTTTCAGGGCTTGGAGGAGGGCGGTGCCGAGGCCCCGGCCTTCGAAGGCGGGAGCGATCCAGAGGTCGGTGATGCGGTTGTCGGCATGTTCTCTTGCGCCGAAGCCTGCGAGTTGATTGCCGATCTGGGCGACCAGCACGTGCGCATGGCATGCTTTCAGGAAAGGCAGGAAGGGATTGCTGACCTCAAACTCCTTCGCGATGTGAGCGGGCACAAGCGGTTTGATGCCGTTGCGCCAGGCTGTCAGCCCAATTGCAGCAAGAGGCTCTGCGTCTTCAGCAGTTGCTGGCCTGATGGTCAGAGCGGTTGAAGAGGCGCGCGTGATAACCATGGAAATCGGGAGAGGTTTATTGGTGCTTGTCTAGTTGGCACGGTTGAAGCTTTGGAAGCCTTTGCAGGCCTTGGGGCTTTTAGCGTTGGGTTGGCTGAGTTCGCCGCAGGTTTTCCTCGTCACGGATGAAACGCAGGCAATCGCTTGTCTTTTTTGCGCGTTGGACGTGGCCTCACTGGCAAAGTCAGCTTTGATCACCGCGCACGCCTGATTGACGCTGTTGTTGATGGCCGTTGCCGTGGGGTGCTGCTTTGAGGATGCATCAATACCCATCTGCTCAAACGCGCAAGCCTTCAGCTTCTCGCACATGTTGGCGATTGCTGCGTTGAGATCAGAGGTCATTCCCGCAGTTGCGACGCTGGATGAGGCAAGCAGAAGTGAAGCAGCAAGGCATAGGTTTTTCATCGCAGACTCAAGTTTGTATTGGTCACACGAGCATTTTGAGTTGCTGACATGACCAACACAATCACCAAGATCTGCTGGCTTTACCCTCAGGGTTTCGCCATGTTCCGCGTACTTCCGCCATTATCCTTATTCACCTTCTCTCCGTCCCAAAGAAGGTGCCGTAACCTCACCGGAGGATGGAAACCTTGCCGCGCAGGATGTCGAAGAACATCACGAAATCGCCGAGAAGGCTGTAAAACGGGAACTTGAATGTGGCTGGCTTGTTCTTTTCAAAAAAGAAATGCCCAATCCATGCAAAGCCATAGCCAACCACAGGCACGGCGAGCAGCCATGTCCAGAGGCTGAAGGTGATGATGTAGGCGACCAGACCAAGTACAAGGGCCGTCCCGGTGAAATGCAGGCGGCGGCTGACCACGTTCTGGTGCTCTGCCAGATAAAACGGATAGAACTCTTTGAAACTGCCAAACTGCTGGTTATGGCTGTTGTTGGCTTCACTCATTGCATTATCCCCCCTTAATCTGCCGATAGTACGTTAACAGCACTGCGGCCTGACGCGTGATGAACAATCGCGCGCGTTCTCCCAATCCTGCCTCTTTTTCCGGAAGAAGCATAGACCTGACCAATCTACGCATGGCGCGGGCATGCTCGCGGTAGCGCTGTGTCGGGTTCTGGCCCTTGCCGCGCTGTTCCATGGTGATGTTGGTGTGGTTTTGACCGCGCACCAGCAAAGCGGACTGGTTGTCGGCCCGCACATTGCTTTTGGCTGCCACATAGCGAATGGCAAAGCCGATGCGACGATCGTCCGTGGTGTTGGCGTCAGAGCCATGCACCAGCTGGAAGTGATGCAAAGACATCTCTCCGGGCTTCAGCTCCATATAGATCTGACGTTCCGGCTCCAGCTCCTCAACCGGAATTTCCTGTCCGCGGGTGAGCAGGTTGTCTTTGGCGTAGGTGTTGATTTGTGTGCGGATGGATTTGTGGCTGCCCGGTTCCACCTTCATCACGCCAGACTGAGCCGTCGCAGGACTGAGCGCAACCCAAGCCGTGACCACATCGTCCGCATCTACGCCCCAATACGCAGCATCCTGATGCATGGAGACATAGGATTTGCTGCCCGCTTCCTTGGTGAACAGGTTGGTCATCAGGCACAGGATGTCCGGGCCGATCAGCTGTTCAACTGCATCCAGAATAACCGGATGGTGCACCAACTCGTCCGCCCAGTCATACAGCAGGTAGGATTTGTTACACTGGGCCTTGTCGAGCGGATGGCCTTGAAGCTTCTCAACGGCCTCCAGCTCTGCACGCATGCGGATGGCGTCGTCTGATCCCAAAACCTTGATTGGGAATAAAAATCCCTCGCTTTGGTATTGGCCTGTATCGATTGTGTTGGCGGTGTCTGTCAATGTCATGCTGGAACCATCCTTGAAATAAGCGTTGCGAAGGTTGCAACAAGACCGAGTGAGGCTGCGCCAAGAAGAACTGAAAGTGCCGGTATGCGTTCGCGTGTGCCGGTGTGCGGGTCCAACCGCGTAAACAGCATGGCGTAAAGATTGCCGGTCATGAACGCCCATGCGCAAAGCATAAGAACAACGCCGGCTGCACTTTCAAAAATCAAAGCAGAAATGATGAGCGCGCCGCAAGCCAAATAGTCATCAATGGATAGCGGCCAATATTTGTTGGTTCTGACCAAAATGAGTGTTTCGCCCACGCAGAGTATTGCTGCGAGAACAATTGCGTAAATTGGCAGATAAGTTTGAAACTCCTCCAAAGTTCTCCCTCCCAAATTGTGGAAACAGCGTTACCGAGTCTTGTTGATGTGTCAAGTTAATTGATCTCGATCAATTCCGGAGTGTTTTTCGGTACATCTTCGGACAAGGCGGCTAGGAGACAAATGAAAACTGGATACAATGGGAGAAGTTGGGGGGAGCCAATAAGAATGACCGTGGACGTAGACCGTAGAACAATAAAGCCGGAAGCGCTTGAAACACTTCGTAAAACCATTCTGGAGATCTTCTCCTCCGGAATGTATCAGGACGTGGGAATCCGGCAGATCTGCCAGCAGGCGCGTGTGAGCCCACAAACGGTTTACAAGTACTTTGGCAACAAGGAAGAGATGCTCTACGCTTGCATCAAAGGGGATCTTGAAAACCTTTATGCAGAAGCGATGCAAGCGGCCCGAGAGGCTGAGAGCACGGTCGATAAATGCCTTACCTTTCTGGATATCTGGTGCGAGTTCTATTTCGCCAACCCAAGCATCGCCCGCATTGTGTTCCTCAACATTCCGCAGGCCTATTGGATGGGGCAAACCCAGTTCACGCACGTTGCTTTGCATGATGAAACCACGCGCATCATCGCAGATGGCCAGAGTGAGGGAACCGTATGGGATGAAACATCCGCTGAGCTGCTGGGACAGGCCATCATGGGCATGGCCCACCGCCTGCTCACCCGCTGGCTGATGACCGATAAAGTCAGCGGTGAGGAAACCAAGCAGGCCCTTGCAAAAAGCATCAAAAAACTTCTACAGCCTTAAGGGAAGAGGGGTCTAATCCAGCTCAATATCGGTGGCGTGTGAGATGAGGCGTTTCAGGCTGTTGGTGCCTTCATCGACGGACTTTTGGGCCTGAATGGCCTTCCCGTTCTCAAGGTGGCCTTGGGCATTGTCGAAGTGGCTTTTCACCACATCCGCCTCTTTCACATAGGCATCAAAGCTTTGCTTGGCGTTCTCGTCAGACTGGCTGATGAACTTGAGGTCTTTGTGCTGATCCAGCCATGACTTTGCTTCGTCTTTCAGCTGAATGAGCTGTTTTTCAACCCACTCCAGCTGTCCCTTGGCTTTATGGGTCATGCTGTAGAGTTGGAAGCGGATTTTCCTGAGTGGAAGTACCTTTTCTTCCGCTTCTTCAACCCTGCCGGAAATCAGGTCAGACTGAGCTGAAGTGAGCAATGTCTTCAAAGACTTGCACTCTGCCTCATACTGGTGTGCATTTGGCAGACAGTCTTTGATGAAAGGCAGCCGCTCATACGCCTGATCCAAGGCATTGCGCAGGTTCTCAATCTTCTTGCGGGTTGGGATGGGCTTGCCCTTCTCAACTGGACCATCTGCTTCGTCTTCTGATGTTGAGGCACTGGCAAACCAGATCTGCTGCATATCAAACAACGCGCTTTCATTCTCATGCACCACTGCTATGGCACCTTGATAATCTCCGCCAGAAAGAGCTTGCAGACCCTTTGGAGTGGCAGCGGCCACCTTGTCAAAGGCAGAGGTAAACTGGGCGAGTGCCTCAGGCGCATGCTCCAGTTCTGAGGAACGTTTGTTCAAGGCGGTGGCATCGGCAAGGGTCTTATCCAGCCGCTGCTGCGCATCCTCCCGGTTCTTCTCAATCTGCTCCTTGGCATCCTCATAGGCTTTGACGAAACCTTCCTTCTTGCCTTTGATTTTGCCAAGCATGAACTTCAGGCCTGGATAGCTGTGATCTGCAATCGCCTTTTGCATGCGAAGAAGGGGAAGGTTGGCGATGCGGTGTGCTTTGTCGAAGGCGGCCGTCTCAACGCCCCACTGCACCAGTTCATCGCGGTGTTTGTAGGTATCTTCAACGGTGTTCTTGTAGGCCTCAACAGCAGGCATTTCCTTGGCGATCATCTCGTCCGCGTGCTTGCAGCCCTGCTGCAGAACCTTTTTGCCTTCGCTGATGTGATACTGCACCTTATCCAGTAAGGTTTTCAGCAGGCTGATAGTTCCCGCATCCGGGCGCTGCTGGCCAGAAAAATTCTTATTGAACTGCTTGAAGGTGTTGCTGATCTTCTCAACCTGCACCTTGAACGCCTCGATATGCTCTTTGGTGACCAGCTGTTTACGGGCCTGCGCGTCCAGCTTCTGGGCGTTGGTGGCCAATGTCTGATATCGGTTGGAGAGTTGCGTGATCTCAGCCTTGAACTGCTCTGCCACCTGTTCAGACTGTTGTTGATAGGCTGCGGGGCTGTCTTTGGAAACCAGCACGCGCGCGCGGCGGGATGCGCGTTTACCCGGATTAACCTCGTTGGGCTGCGTGTGGCCCGCATTGCTCTCGTCCAGTTGCACCTCATCCACGTTCTTCAAGTTCAAGTGTTTGAGGACCAGTTCGGTCCACTGTTCCTGCTCGGGGGTGAGGTTAGACTTCGGCATCGAGATGCTCCAAACGACTGCGCATACTTTGGCTTTTCACCATCTATAAGGCCAAAATACTGAGCATTCTTAAGGGAGATACAGTCAAATGAGCAGTTCGGTTAACTGCAGCTTGAGCCATGCACGATGTTTTGCTGCGAATTTTCTCTAAGAGTATTAGAGTGATCAACGCATCTTGCAGCACCCGCATTTTGTGATGGACGTCACAGTTTTGCAGGGCAAGGTGCAAAATTTACAAAATGCGTCTGGTATGTACACTTCGTGCTTCCTAGTTTAAGCAGCGAGAGAAGGGCAACAAGAGCTGGCAAAGCGCCAAAAGCTCGGCTGTAAGAGATTGCAAAAAGAGAATGATTAAGAAAATTGCCGGTGGAGTGCTGGGCGTTGTGGTGGTTGGAGTTGGCGCGATTTACGCCAGTGCCTACACCAATATGGGGCAGAAGCCAGATGAGGAACACAAGGCACAGCTGGCCCAGTCTGACCAATGGGCCGATGGCAGCTTTGCAAACAAGCTTCCCATGGTTCGCGGACCACTGAGCGAGATTTTCCGTCAGTTCATTTTAGAACCGACCGATCACAACCGCCCGCAGCAACCTGTTCCAACCGAGACCATCGGTGACCGCCTGAACACGCCGCCTGAGTCCGGTGCCCGCGTCACTTGGTTCGGCCACTCCACACTCCTGGTGGAGCTTGAAGAGACACGTATCCTGATCGACCCGGTCTGGAGCAAGCGCGCCTCTCCATTGCCGTGGGCAGGGGTAGAGCGCTTCTATGATCCGCTGATCGCACTGGAAGACCTGCCTGAGATTGATGCGGTGGTGATCTCTCACGATCACTACGACCATCTGGACATGGCAACCGTCCAAAAGCTGGCCCAAAAGCGGGTGAAATGGATCGTCCCGCTTGGAGTAGGATCTCATCTGGAATACTGGGGCGTCGCGAGCGCTGACATCACCGAGCTGGACTGGTGGCAATCTACAAAGGTGGAAGAGACCACCGTGACCGCCACACCCTCCCGCCACCGCTCTGGTCGCTCTGTCACCTTCAGCGATGTCAACGCAACGCTCTGGGCAGGCTGGGCCTTCAATGGTCTTGAGCACGCCGTGTTCTATTCCGGTGACACCGGCATGCATGATCGCTTTGAGGAGATTGGCGAACGCCTCGGCCCGTTTGATCTGACGGTGATCGAGACCGGCGCTTACAACCCACTTTGGAAGGACACGCATCTCGGCCCGGAACAAGCCGTTCTGGCCCACAAACTGGTGAAGGGCAAAACCATGCTGCCGGTTCACTGGGGCCTATTTGACCTGTCCTCCCACAACTGGACAGAACCTGTTGAGCGGGTGATGGTTGCCGCTGAAAAATATGGTGTTGATCTGGCTGTGCCGCTGCCGGGTGGTTCTGTTGAGCCGGGGCAGGTGGTCTCCAACACAGCATGGTGGCCTCAGGTGCCATGGAAAACCGCAGAAGAGCGTCCAATCTGGGCAACGCGTGTAGAAGAAATCGTCAAACGTGCCAAAGAGATGAACAGCGGTGAGCCCCAAGTGGCCTCTCGCCCGTCAAACTGACAGTTCAGAAGGAGAGCAGGCGAGGGCCGCTCTCCTTTTTTGCATCAGTAAACGGCCAGAACCCGCCCCGGACCGCCGGTCCCGCCTTTAAATTTCGGCGCTCCAGCAATGATCGTCGCGCCTGCCAAGGGCACCCGATCCAGATTGGTGAGGTTCTCAATGCCATACCGCCCGGACCCAAGCCACAGATAGTGCACGGGAAAATCCTTTGTCGGTCCATAATCTATGGAGAGGGTGTCTACCCCAAGCCCATAAACACTGCGCTCATTGATCAGGAACTGAGCTGTTTCCTCATGAAACCCAGAGAAATGAAGCAGACCTTTGCTGTCTTCCCCGCGATACTTCTCCGTTCCCACATATTGCGGCCAGCCGGATAGCATCGCCACGCAGGCCCTATCCGGAATGCGGCCATGCTGTTGCTCATACTTCAGAATATCTTCTGGCATAACACGGTAGTCAGCATTGTTCGCCGCCTGATCCCGCACATCAATCACCGCCAGAGGGCAGACGAACTTTTCAATGGGAATCTCATCAATGGACTGCCCATCCTTGCTGAAATGAATCGGCGCATCAAAGTGCGTGCCCACATGCTCGTGGTAGTGCAAAGTCTTCAGGTTCAGCCCGTCTTTAGCAAAGGTATACTCGTAACTCTCTCCAAAAGCAGGCCCGCCCTCAAACGTGGGAAAGTCCGGTGTCAGCGTCTGTGTCAGGTCAATCACATTGGAAAACGAAACACTCTCCGGCAACACATTCGCAGTCGCAGAAAGCGCCGATGCACTCAACACCGCCCCGCCTGCCGCAGAAGCCACAGCCCCACTCAAAAACCCCCTCCGCGACAACCGCCCCTTCACCACCTCCATCACACACGCATCACACATTCTCTTCACCTATGGGCATTTGATTTGAACCGGAAGCGTAGGGGAGAAGTGTTAAAGAGGGTTGAGGGTTGTTGCGGACTGTTAAGCATAGTCAGTTTTGTTGCTCAACTTGCGTGTGCATTTGGGCAGTTACCAAGTTCGTTGACCTAAAGTGATTATTCACTCGACCTCATATCAAACCACGCAATACTCAAAGCATTGAGTTTGACTAGGTTGATGGTTTTAAATGAGTTTTCTGATGCCTTCTCCTTGGTTTGATGCAGAGGCCCATCCGAATAAGCTGAACTTGGTTTGCCTGCCTCAGGCAGGGGGCGATACGAGCTTGTACAACCGATGGAAGGTGCCGCTTGGTGATCAGGTGAACGTGATGCCAGCGAAGTTTCCTGGCCGTGGAGTTCGATTTAGAGACCCATCAATCAATTGTATGGAAGAGGTTGTCGATCAGTTAGCTCAAGAGATTGAGCAGTTCGGTGAAGCTCCATTTGCGCTGCTTGGGTCCAGTATGGGCGGATGGATTGCTTATGAGTTGGCTCTCAGTCTTGCCAAGCAACATCATCTTAAACCAACAGCGCTGTTTGTGCTGGCTTCAGCCTCTCCGTTTGCTCCAAGAAGCCTTCCGTTCCTTGAAGGATGTACACGAGAGGAAATGATTGAAGAGCTCATCTTGTTTAATCCTGACTTTAAGCAGATCGCTGAGCATGATGAGTTGGTGAGCTTATTGCTACCTGCGATCACCAGTGATTTTAAGCTCTGCGAATCTTATCGGCCACGTGCCCCTTGGAAGGTTAAGTCCCCCATTTTTGCTTTTGCAGGATGTGAAGACCAAATTGTCGAGCGGAGTAAAGTGGAAGATTGGACGACTTTGAGCTCTGAAATCGTAGTTATTGACGACGTGGAAGGTGGACATTTCTTTATTGAAGAATGTCCGATCAAGGTACTTGATCAGATAAGAGAGCACGCTGCAAACGTGGTCCATCAGATGTCTCAACCCGCAACCTTGCAGCTGGCGTAAAATACTGTGCCCATTTCAATTTCTGCGAAAAGCGCTCAAGAATGGTTTCAAACTCTGAGGTGGAAGTGGCAACATTGCTATGAGATCAAAAGGGTGTTGCTGGTTCTCGTGCCGATAGAGTTTCCATTTCCGGATGACTGCATGTTGACCGAGGAAGAAAAAGAAAGAAGTGCACGCTATCGGTTTATTCGAGACAGGCGAGCATATGAGTTGGGCCGCTTTATTGTTCGAACTACGCTCAAAGCTACGATTCCTCTTGAGCCTTTTGCGATTAGAGATCGAGGCAAGCCCTACATAAATGGCTATCCAGCGTTCAACATAAGCCACTCTGGCGGATTGGTTGCTGTTGCATTTGCTCGCAGGGAGCCTTTGGGCGTTGATATCGAGTTGATCCGCTCAGATAATCAATCAACTGATCTGATAGCTGCTGTTTGTCATCCGGCTGAGCGTAGAGCGCTTGCAAGGTGCTTCGAACAGGAGCGAAATGAGATGTTTTATCGTTGCTGGACCCGTAAAGAAGCCGTATTGAAGGCGACCGGTGAAGGGCTTCGAGATGATCTTCGTTCGCTTGATGTGAAGTTATCTCAGCACCAACCGACCATTACTTCTGAAGCTCTATCCATGGCGCTGTTTGATGTTCCTCTTCGCTGGAAAGGTTACAGCTGTACTCTTGCTGTTGACCCAGGTGTTACAGTTATAGATGTTCTCTCACCCTTCCATTCTTATCAACTCGCGTGTATCGAGCAAGTCCATGATACTGAGCACGTCATCTAGCGCCTCACCCCTCATTATGGAGTAGTGATCGGCCTCAATAACCTTCCAGTTCTGTAGATTTGGAAGAACTTCAAGCCAACTTATCCGGTTGTTTGCGCTGGTGTTTTGGTTTTCATTCAACCCTTCGGCAGTTTCAGATGCCAAAATCACATTCGCTTTCCAGGAAGGAACCGGGCGCATTTGGTGATTGACCATCGCCTTGATGTTAGAGGATGTACAGCGGACAAGAGCTGCCCGATACTCGTGTTGTTCTCCGCGCATGCTCTCTTCGCTAGATTGGACGTTATCGGCTCCCCATTTTTCGCTCAGCTCCTTTAAGAATATCTGCTCAATTTCATGTTCGCTTAGCTGCTGCAGATCTGCGCTTGAGTTTGGGGCTGGCGGATCAATCAATGTCAACTGGCCAGAGATACCTGACTTGTCATGTAAATAGAGTGCAATTTCGTGTGCGACCCATGCCCCAAATGACCAGCCGATCAAATGAACTCGTTGTTTTGCTAGGTTTTTGATTAAGGCATCGGCGTAAACCCTTGCTCTTTCTTTTAGACTGATTTCCGTGAGGTCGGGGTTACTGTGGTGAGGGTCAGTTATGACAAGGATCTGAGCGGTATCAGGAAGTTTTGCCGCCAGTTCACGATAGGCTTCCACATCACCACCAACCGGATGTATGAGAACAACGGTCTCGTCATCATATCCAGCCTGCCATTCATGCACAGCTATAGCATCAGACCATGTGGTCTTGTTGGAGTTAGGCTTGACCTCAAGCTGCTGTTCAACCAACTCCATAATCTGTCTTAGAGAGGAGTTTCTAGGAACTTGAGAAAGTAACAACCGGACGCCGTATTTCTCAAGCAAACCCACAAGATCGAGAAGAGTAAGGGAGTCCATCCCCAGATCATGGAGCACTCGTCATGATCGATCTGATTAAGCCCAAGCTGCTCTAGTAAAAGAGTTTCTGTTTGATTTTGAATGGAAGTGAGTTTTGTCTCAGCACTATCAGATGTGTTTTCAAGATTATATCCGATCAGAGATCGATAGAAGTATTGAGAGTCTTCAATGTTGCAAGTGCTAACCAGGACTTGCGGGAGAGATGCCGTCCGTATCTGAGAGAAGATACGCCGTCCTTCGTCATTTGATAGCCCAACCTTCAGATGTTGCTGATGACGTTCATCGTGTAACTCAGCAGAAACAGCCATTCCGCTCTCATTCCAGATTTCCCAATTGATGGCCGTTCTCACTGTGTGAGGTGCTGCTCGATTCCTGAAATACGCATAACTGTCCATCAAAGCGTTAGAGGAGGCGTAGTCGAGCTGGCCAGCTCCACCAAGAACGGCAGACATGGATGAGCAGTAAATAGCCCTTGTTGGCTGGAATCTCTCAATAAAGTGCTCGACAAAAATACTTCCCTCGTACTTTGAACGCATCTTCTTGTGAGTTTCAGCAGGGTCTCGAAACGAGATCAGGTTTCCTTCACTGACACCTGATGCATGGATGATCTCGGTAATGGGTAAGTTTATCTCTGCGATGCTATCTAAAGTCGTTGCCCAAGTATCAGGGTTTCCTATGTCTGCTTTGATCAGATGTATTCTGGAGATCTCTTGCAATAAGTCTGCTGGGACACTCGGATTGCGTGAAACGATTGCGACTTGAGATTGAGGGTCAGACAGTAAACTCTTGCAAACCTGAGTTCCGATCGCACCACTACCACCGGTCACCACGAAGAGACCTGCTTTTTCTACTTCAGCAATGGCGGTAGTTTGGTTGTTTGTGGGCAAAGTAGAGGTTTCGGACTGCCAAGCAAAACCATTTCGCAATGCAAGACGCTCTTTGCCTTGTTCTTGAAGTGAGAGTGCAAAGGCAACTTCAGACCACCCTGTATCGGGCGGAGTATCTTCAACGTCCAACCACAGAGTTTGAATACCAAACTCTTGAGGAATAACTGATAATGGACCTGCAAGCATGCCATGCAGAGGCTGTTCGACGGTACCGAACACCGGCAAAGCTCTACTGGAGAGCAAGCATATTCTGGAAATTTTCAGATCGCATTCTTGCTGAGCTTGAAGAAGATAAGTCAGGCTATCGAGGCAGACGCTTTGAGCTTGCTGGAGGTCAGCCAGTTTATCTCCTGTCCCCCTGTAAAAGAGCGGAAGGGAATGTATCCAGTCTACTTCTTCCAGATCCATATTTGAGAGCCGCTCCATAAGCTGCTCCACGGAGTTCTTGCAGAATGGATTTACTGACAGGTTGCCTGAGACTGAAGCAAAAGCTTGGCCTTCAATGAAGGCAGGAACAACCTGTTTATAGACTTCATTGAGTGGCAATAGATCATCAGGGTTGCTGTTTGCGTCCAGTAATACAACTGCCGTTCTTGGAACTTTGCCAGCTTTGCTGCTTTCGATCCGGCACACTGGCTGCCAGACCATTTGACTGAGCATTCGCTTTCTGGAAGCCGCTTAGGGAGGTTGATGTTCTCTTGGGTTTGGGAAAAATCCTGTTCGAAAACAGTAAACTGTCGAAGGTTGAAGCTATAGCCCGGATGATCCCACGGTGGCGGCGTGCTTTGCCGGTTAGCGGTGTTGGAGGGAGACGAGCTGTTGTTACGTAGCGGAGTAATTGCTTCAATCTCCGGTTGTTGCGAGGCTTGACCTAAGACAACATGTGTGTTGGTGCCGCCAATCCCAAAGCTGCTTACGCCTGCATAACGGGGTTCAGGGCTTTCCCAGGGCTTGCCAACAGGCGGAACATAAAAGCCTTTTTCATCCAAACCCAGTTCTGGATTGGGACGATCAAAACCAAGATTTGGGGGCAAGTATCCATGGTAAACCGAGAGCGCTGCTCTAATGAGGCCAAGAACGCCGGCACCGGCTCCTAGATGTCCAATCTGGCTTTTAACGGATGAAAGTGCACAGGAACCTTCTGTAAGTTTGCCATAGGCATTGGAAAGTGCTTGTACTTCAATGGGATCGCCCAGTTGTGTCCCTGTTCCATGAGCTTCGACGTAACCGATTTGATCGCCGCTTAAGCCAGCATTTGCAAGAGCTTGTCGGATGACCTTCTCCTGACCGGAAACAGACGGAGAAGTATAGCTCATTTTGGACCGTCCATCGTTGTTGATGGCTGATCCTTCAATAACTGCGTAAATGCGATCTCCGTCGGCTAGAGCGCGGTCCAGGCACTTCAGGACCATGACACCTACACCGCTTGCACCAATGGTTCCGCTGGCATTATCGCTGAAGGGTGCGCAGTTGCCGTCCTTGGAAAAGATGTGCTGTGACTGATACTTATAGCCCTCTGTCATGTCGGGATCGACAAGGACACCGCCTGCAAGCATAACATCGCATTCGCCATTTTTAAGCATACCTGCAGCACTGTGAATGCCAACCAGTGAACTACCGCAAGCAGCTTGTAACGTTATGGCTGGGCCTTTGAGATCAAGCTGAAAGGCAACCTTCGTTGCGAGGAAGTCTTTCTCGTGGTGCAAGGCCATTTGGAACTTGTCGGGAAGGGCGATAGAGGAGGCTGAACGGAGGGCGGCGTGGTAGTAGGTTGTTTCACCACAGCTTGCAATAACGCCGATGTTCTGGTCGTTGTGGTGAGGAGAAATACCAGCGTTTTCAAGAGCATGTACGCAGCTCATCATGAAATGGCGTTGCTGCGGATCCATGAGCGCGGCTTCGCGGGGGCTGATGCAGAAGTACTCCGGATCAAACGACAGCATTTCGCTCATCTGGCTTCGGGCGCCAACGAAACCAGGATTATCCGGGGTGAAATGTTCGATACCACTTCGGTTTTCGAGCATCATGGACCAGAACTCTGCAAGATTATCTGCGCCTGGAACTCTGAGTGCCATGCCGATGATGGCAACTTTATCCGCGCTCTGAGGTGCTTGCTCTTTGCTGCTCGACTGCTCCGTTTCACCATCCTTTTCAATGTGTTCCGCCAGTTTAGCAGGTGTCACGTGGCGGAACAGCTCAGCAATACTCACCTTCACGCCTAACTCCTTGCTCAGATGCATTTGGTAACGCATCAGCTGCAGAGATGAGCAACCAGCTTCGAAGAAAGTTTGATCTGCAGAGATTGGAGAGCCGACAACATCTTCAAATGCCGTGATGAGTTGGTTTGTACGTTGGTTTGCGTTTTTTGCGTGTTTTTTGCGTTTCTTCGTTTCAAGCAGAGTCCAATCACACAGCTTCAACGCTCTCTGATCGATCTTGCCACTTGGCGTGCGCGGCCAGTTTTCGATCTGCCTGAACTCGTCGATACGGATGTAATCTGGAAGCCGGGTTGAAAGGTGGCGGTCAAGATCATCTGCACTGATGGAACTGTCCCGAAGGCTGACATAGGCGTGCAATTTTTTGTGCTCTCCATCGAACACAACGGACGCCTGTTCAACTGCACCGTGATCGATGAGAGACATTTCCAGCTGGCCAAGTTCGACCCGATGGCCAGAGATTTTCACCTGATGATCATGACGGCCCTGATAGTTCAGGCGGCCAGTCTTATCTAGAACGCCAATATCGCCTGTTTTGTAGTAAAGCTGTGATCGGCCAGAGCTGCCATTTAGGTGGAGTTCAACGAACTGGTCTTCGTTTAACTCTGCGTTGTGCAAATAGCAGTGACGGACCCATTGGCCGCCAATGAGGAGATGGCCCGGTTCGTCAGGAGCAAGGGGTTGGTAGCTGTCGTCGACAAGCAAGATCTCCGTGTTGGCTATAGGGTTGCCAATAGGAGGACGGGTTGGCCAGTTTGCGGGAGAACCATGTAGCTATGCACGCAGACCACATGGGTTTCTGTTGGGCCGTAGTGATTGTGCAAGGAAGCCTGAGGCAGTTTGGTGAAGAAATCGCGCAGAGCTCTGGTGCAATAAAGTTGTTCGCCCGCTGTCACCACGTTCTTTAAGGCAGCTGGGAAGATCTCGAACGTTAAAGCAGCTTCACAGAACAACTCCAGAGCCACAAAAGGCATATAGATGCGCTCAATGGTGTTGTCGCACATGTATGTCAGCAGGCATCGCATGTCCTGCCGCCAGGCAGGATCAATGACATGGAAACAGCCACCGGAGCAGAGTGTCGAAAATATCTCCTGAAACGAAACATCAAAGGCCAGCTTAGAGAACTGCATGGTTCTTTCTGCAGCGGGTAGCTCTCCTTGTTCTTGCTGCCAATGCAACAAGTTGCAGAGTGTTTCGTTGTAGACGTCTACACCTTTGGGGT
Source organism: Pseudovibrio denitrificans JCM 12308 (assembly GCF_001310815.1). Lineage (GTDB taxonomy): Bacteria > Pseudomonadota > Alphaproteobacteria > Rhizobiales > Stappiaceae > Pseudovibrio > Pseudovibrio denitrificans. The sequence continues at coordinate 236,317 of NZ_BAZK01000008.1, read as the reverse complement.
GGCCTGTCGAACCTGAGGTGAACAGGGTGTACAGCGGTCTTCCGCTATCAGGGAGTTCCCAAGCCGCTACATCTTGAGGGGCTTTGAGGTCTTCCAGTTCCACCGGAATTAGGAGGAGATCACCCTGTTGAAGCTCTGGTGAGTAGGGTGCTCCTGCCTGATGGAGAACTGCCACTGGCTTGGCTTGTGAGACAACGGCTTGCAGCAGTTTTTGGGGATAGCTGAGGTCCAGCGGCACGACTGTTACGCCCAGCTTTGTCAGAGCAAGTAGCGCAATGATGTACTCGGCAGAGGCATCCATGTAGAGCGCGATACGCAATGGCTCTGCCGGATCGACAGCACCAACGCCCGTAGACTGCAGGTGTGCTACGAGCGTATCTGTCAGTTTGCCAAGCTCTTGATAAGTTAGTGTGTTATCTTTCCACGCCAGAGCAGAGGCATGAGGTGTTTGCAGAACCTGATCTTGGAACCAGGCTGCCACTGTTTTATGTGGCAGGGCTAAATCACCCCCTTTGAGATGAGATGCCCGTTGCTGCTTGTCGGTCTTCAAAATATCGCCTGCGGGTTCTTCCAGTTCTACTTGAGATAACCCAGCGAGCATGGCTTGTTCCAGCTGCGCAATGTCCTCCCTGCTGAAGTAAGCAAGATCATACTCCCAATAGAACTGGTAGGTCTCAAACTCATCCAGAACTGAAAGGTACAACGGGCACTTAGGAGTGATGTGCTCCGGGAAAGATGGCGGCGAATATTCGCCGTTCAGGTTCAGCGTTTCATAGCGCGTGTTTTCAGTCGCAAACATGAACTCGAAAGGCAGACCTGATAAACGGTTCGCCTTTTGCAAGTGATCTACGACATGTTCAAAAGCAACCTCCTGACAGGCAAGTGTGCGTTTGGAAAATTCGGCCAATGCGCTTGTGTTCTGTCCAATGGTTTGGGCAGGATCGATCACCACCGGTAACAGCATTGTGTTGGCGAACATTCCAACAGTCGCCTCAAACTCTGCTGTGTTGCGGTTTGCTATTGGGCTCGCGATTGTAAATCTTGATTTGCCCAAATGCGCATAAAGCGCATGTGCGAAAAGAGAATGGAAAACCTGATGAGGTGTCAGAGAAAACTGATGCGCAGTTGCGATCAACTTTGCCCTATGAGCGTCTTCAAGGCGCATCAAACGCGTGCGGCCTGCCGGCCCTTCCTGACCAGCATGTTTTGAGTTCAACACAGGTGACCAGCATGCAGAGAACTCTGCTTCCTCGTAGATTTTGAAGAGTTGTTCCCGTTGTGTTTTGTAATGCTCGCTTTCCCAAGTTTGCGCCTGCCAAGCCGCAAAATCCAGCGGGGTGAGGGAGACCTTTTTCTGCTCGGAGACCTCTTCGTCGAGTTTAGCCTGATAAACTCGGGAAAGGTCCTCAAACAGGATATTGAGGGACCAGCCATCCAAAACGATGTGATGCGCATGGAGGATCAGCACACTTGAACCATCGGGTTCATGTGCAAGATGAAGCTGAAACAAATGAGGCACTTCAAGGTCAAACGGTTGACTGAAGAGCGTGTTTTGCAGCGCTGCGATCTCGTTCTGCTCTAAGACACCGTGGTAATGAAACACCTCAGGATTACTCTGTGCAATGTGCTGCTCCACTCCATCATCTGTAAGGTGGAAGCTGGTGCGCAGTGCCGGATGTTGTTTTACGAGAGCTCCTGCCGCTCTCTCTAGTTTTTCTGGATTGAGCTCTCCGGCGAACCGGAAAGTGAAGGGCGTGTTGTAAGAGGTGTCAGAAGGGTTCTTTTGTTGCAGCAGCCACAAACGCTTCTGCTCAGACGTGACGTGGGCTTTCGTGACGTTTGAAGGAGAAGGAACCGGAGGCAAGACGTTCAGCTGGGGGCCTTGTTTTCTGATCGTGTCTGCAAGCTCAGAAAAAGTCAGATTTAGGAGCAGGGACGGGACTAAGCGATAGCCAAGTGTCTTGTTCAGGCGATTTGCAAGACTAATCGCCTTGAGGGAGTCTCCGCCTGCGGTCAGCACCGTGTCCTCACCATTCAAATAAGGCACACTCAAAACCAACTCTGCGGCCTTCAAAATATCCGTGAGGATTTCATCTGTAGCTCCACCGGAAGAATGTGTAGGGCGGAGTGGAGCGCAGTCCATCTTCTGGAAGGCATCTCGATCAATTTTGCCGTTTGCATTCAGGGGCATTTCGTCAATGCAAAAGATCTGATGAGGGCGCATGTAATCCGGTAGATGCGCTGACATGTGGGCATCAAGATCGGCATAGTTTAGGCGCTTATCTGCAGTCAGATACGCGTGTAGCTCGAGCGGTTTTCCGGGTTCCTGACGCGTGAGTACACACGCTTGTCGCACCTTGGAAAGTTGCTGGAGCCCCTGTTCAATTTCTTCCAGTTCGACTCGAAACCCGCGGACTTTAACTTGCCTGTCAACGCGGCCAACATATTCTATGAGCCTTTGTTGTTGAGGCGGACCAGATCACCGGTGCGATACCACCTCCGGCCATCTGAAAGCTCGACAAAGCTGTGCTGTGTTTCCTCTTCTCTGTTCAGATAGCCATGCGCTACGCCAGCTCCGCCAACGTAGAGTTCAGCTGTCTCTGTTGGGTTGGCTTCCTCGCCATTGGAAGACCGCAGCTGACAGTCTGTGCTGGCAATGGGTCTGCCGATTGGAACAGTATCACCGCTAAAGCTGCGGGGTATGGGGTAGCTCAATGCAAAAGTGGCGCACTCTGTAGGGCCATAGATGTTGTGTATTTGGCAAGTGCTTTGTGGGTTTGCCTCATACCAGCCCTGTACGGTGTGCGGGTTGATTTGCTCTCCACCGATCAACAGATGTTCGAGTGTGGTGAAACAGGTTGCCCCGTAATCAACCATGGCGTTGAACAGCGAGACTGTCATGAACATAGTTTTGATGGAGCGCTTTTCCAGCTTCCTCGCAAAACCTTCAAAGTCAGCTGTTTCCTCTGCAGAGAAAACAACGATACAGCCACCTGTTAAAAGCGGCACCCAGACATCAAAGCTGAGGGCATCAAATGCCGGGTTGGAAATGTGTGCGTAGCGATCTCCAATGGACATTGGAACGAAACGCGGCTGATGCGCGAGCCTCTCAATGGCCGTCAGAGGAACTTGCACACCCTTTGGTCTTCCCGTTGTTCCGGACGTGTAAAAAAGAAAAGCCGTGCTGGCGACTGAGGAGGCTTGGAACTGGCCTTGGTCATCGGGCAAATTTCCAGCAACCAACTCGCCTACATGGAGAGTTTTGTATGTTGCCGAGGGAACGGATCTGGAGTGTGCTTCTTGTGATGTGATCAGGAAGCGCGCCTGACTATCAGCTAAAATAGCAGCTTGCCTGTTTGGTGGACTTGCAGCATCCAGCGGGACAACAGTCGCTCCTGCTTTCAGGATTGCAAGCATGAGGACAATGAGTTCCTGAGACCGCGGCAAGCAAACAGCAACAGCATTACCTTGCTTCACACCATGCTGCCTCAGCAGTGCTGCGGACCGGGAAGAATGTGTGTTGAGTTCCAGATAGGTGAGCGTGCTGTCATGGTCCTGAACGGCTGTCAGTTTTGGAAAACGTGCAGCATAATAACTGATGCTCTCAAACAGTGAGGACTGGACCGGACCTTCCTCACCCAACTTCAAGTCAACATAATCAGAGGCTGAATGGTCATGTGAGATAGTGCTGTTCATGATGACCTCTAAGCGACACTAGGTACAGCAGGGGAAAGAGTGTGGGAGTTCTTCCGCTCAAACAACTGAAACTCGTAGGAGATTGCTTTTTTGACGCGCTGGATTTCTTCCGACTCCAGCAGTTCCCAATGGTCTCCGCGAACCAATCTGGTCATGAAGCTGCCTGTCACCCGTTCTATCCAGAACTGGCGTAACTCATGCAAAAAGTCTTTGTTGAGAGACCCGAGGGCCTGAACAAAAACCACGCGAACCTCTAGGGGTTGGCACTCATAGCTGGGAACGCATGACCGGTTGTGATTGTAGACCCGGTGATAGCGCTCTATTTGCGCATCGTCGATGCCCGGGTACATCCCGTTGAACTTGACCAGCTTGTCACGAAACTCATCGAGGTCCACAGGCGCGAGGCTATCGCGTTCATGTTCTTCAAACCCTTGAGTATCGAGGAGAATGACACTCACATTGTCATTTCCGCGCGCTTTGAGGAGGCGTGCCATTTCAAACGCCACATAACCGCCAAAAGACAAGCCTGTCAGTACGATTTTGCCCTGCGCGATATGCTCGATCTGTTTCAGGTAAGCCTCTGCCATGGTAGGGATGGAAGATAACGTGTCTTCTCCACTGTTCAGACCCGGGGACTGAAGGCCATAGACACCGATGTCATCGGCCAGGATCTTTGCCAGAGACAGGTAGCAAAATGCAGTACCTCCGGCAGGATGAACACACACCACGTGCTCGCCGTTTTGGCTTTCACGGAACGTAATCAGGTTGTCTTGAGCATTTTCTTTAGGTGCTCCGGCGCGTATCCAACTGGCCAGGGCTTCGATTGTTGGATTTAAAATGAAGGTCTTTGGAGGCACTTGAACCTTAAACGCTTCGCCAACACGGTGCGCGACCTTGATCGCGGCAATGGATGAGCCGCCACATGGAAGAAGTTGTCGCTGATGCCGATAGATGGGTGCAGGAGCACCTCTCGCCAGATGTTATAGATCTGCAGTTCGATATGGTCGCGGGGACTTTCCTGATTGACCTTAAACACGGCCTCATGTGCCATCACGGCAACTTCAACTGCGCGGTAATCTATCTTGCCATTATTGGTGAGCGGGATCGCATCCATGTGCAGCAAAGTGTGAGGCAACATGTAATCAGGAAGCTTGCTGGAAAGGTGCTGGCGCAGATCGTTTTCAAGCAAGGGCTCGCCCGTTGAGGAGGTGTAACACAGCGCCAGTTGAGCATCGCCGCCCTCTCGCTGAACCTGAATGGCTGTGCAGCTGCGGCAATCGGCATGTTCAAGCAAAACCTCTTCAATCTCTGAGAGTTCGATGCGGAAGCCATTGAGTTTGATCTGGTTATCTTTGCGACCTGCAAAAATCAGCTGTCCCTGTTCGTCGTAAAAGGCAAGATCACCGGTGCGGTAGAGCGTTTCTTCTGGAGCAAACGGGCTTTCTACGAAAGCAGATGCGTTCTGTTGCGGGGCATTCAGATACCCGGAGGCGAGGCCAGAACCACCGATGTAGAGCTCTCCCACCAGCCCAACTGGTACAACCGACATGTTCTCGTCGAGCAGATAGGTTTTCGCATTGCTGATAGGGCGCCCAACGGGAGCTGCCCACTTGTTGTGGTCTTCAGGCAAAATGCTGTGCCAGGTGGTATCCACGGTGCATTCTGTTGGACCGTACACATTGTGCAACGTCGCCCATGGCAGCTTGTCGGCGAACTTACGCATCAATGCACCATTCAACTCACCTCCACCGCAGAACACGTCTCTTAGGTGCGTGCATTGAGGGACGAGAGGTTCATCAAGAAAGAGATCCAGCATTGCCGGGACAAACTGAACAGCTGCAATGTTGTGCGAGACACAGAGCTGCACCAGTCCAGCTGGCGAACTATGAGCTGATGGGGGAGCCAAAACCAGTGACGAACCGGAACACAGCGGCCAGAAAAACTCCCAGATAGCGGCATCAAACCCCATCGGCGTCTTTTGCAAGAGCGCATCTCCGGGCTTAGTCGGGAAGGTGCGATTGCTCCAGTCTACGAGGTTGACCAGTCCGCGATGAGTGAGCCTGGTGCCTTTGGGAACCCCGGTGGTGCCAGAGGTGTAGATGATATAGGCGAGCTCATCCGCATTCCTGCTGCTCGCAGGAAGATTTGTGTTGTCGTAGGATTGGGTGATTTCCTCCAACAACTCTTTATCCAATGACAGCGAGTTTACATCGCAGGTGGTTGCTAGGCCGGCCATCACATCGGCAGTGGCCGGATGCGTCACTATCAGATTAGGCTGGCTGTCTTGCACCATATACTCAAGGCGCTTCAAGGGCAGGCCGGGCTCGAGTGGGATGAAATGCCCTCCGGCCTTGAGGGTTGCCAGCGTGGTGATGACCAGTTCAGTGGAACGTTCAAGGAGCAAACCAACGGGGTTGCCTGCTTTGACACTGCATTCCTGCAAATGACGTGCAAGCTGATTTACCTTGGCATTGAGTTTGGCGTAACTCCACACCGCCTCACCGCAGACAAGAGCTGGTGCATCGGGGGAGCGCTGGCACTGTGCTTCGAATGCCTCATGAATGCACGTTGAGCTTAGTGCGTGCGTTTCACCATGAGGCCAGATTTGCGTAAGAAGGTGCCGTTCTTCTGGCGTGATGTACTCGATCTGATCGATTTGCCCATGCGGATCATCAATGGCGTTTGAGAGCAAACATTCAAGATGCCTGGCCATGCGCTCGATGCGAGCCTGCGTGAATAAGTCTTTGTTGTATTCAAAGCCGAGGCTGAACGAAGGCCCGCGCTCAAACACTTCCAGCGTGATATCGAACTTCGCAGTTTGGCTGTCCGTCGCAAGCGCTTCTATCTCCACCCCGTCCATGTGCGTGGAACCTGCTGGAAGGTTTTGATAGATCAGCATGACCTGAAATAGAGGCGAATGGGCTGGTGAGCGCTCCGGGTTCACAGCTTCAACTACCTTCTCAAAAGGCAGGTCTTGGTTGTCCAAAGCTTCTAAAATGATCGTCTGCGCTTGTGACACCAACTCTGCAAAGGTGCCGTGCGCTGATACCTGTGTTTTTAAGGCGAGGGTATTGATGAAATGGCCAATCAACGGTTCCACTTCAGCGGTATGGCGGTTGGCAAAAGAGGTTCCGATGCAGATGTCTTCTTGTTTGCTATAGCGCCATAAAACAACGGCAAACCCAGCAAGAAACAGCGCAAAAGGTGTGATTGATCTGCTTTTGCAGAAAGAACGCACTCGGTCACTCAGATCATCCCCGAACACGAGTTCAAAGTGAGCGCCATTGTGGGTCTGCTCTGCGGGGCGGGGATTATCTGTTGGCAGGTCAAGTAAGGCAGGCAACCCGGCAAGTTTCTCGGTCCAATATTGGGTTTGCTCTTGTTCCCGAGAGGGCGATTGCTGGCTATGGACCACATAGTCCTCATACTGCATCTTGAGCGTTGGAACATCAGGCGTCGTGCCTTGCCTGAGCGCGTTGTAATGGGCGGTTACTTCGTTGAAGAACAATCCGATTGACCAGCCATCAGCAGCAATATGGTGCAGGTTCACCAGCCAGACATATTCGCTTTCTGAGAGCTTCACGTAACTGGAGCGGACAAGTGGCCCGTCTTCCAGGTTAAACGGCTTGCTGGCTTCCTTCTGGACATGATCGTTCAGTGCGAGACTTTGCTCTTCATCGCTGAGCTGAGACACATCCAGAACCTCAAGTGGAAGCTCTGAATGTTCAGCAAAAGTCTGCTGAGGAACACCATCGCAGAGACCAAACTGTGCACGGAGCATGTCATGACGAGCAACAACGGCATTCGCCGCACGGTGGAGTGTTTCAACGTTAAGCGCTCCGCTCACCTTCAGCGCGATGGGGTTGTTGTAGAACGGACTATCAGGCTCCAACTGATGCAAGTACCACAAATGACGCTGTGAAGCCGAAAGCGGAACTCCTGTTGATTTTTCGGCCTGCGCCTGCTGCTGCAATAAAGAAATTAACTCAGATTTTTGCGCTTTCAGCGCAGCAGCCAGTTGTGGCTCCAAAAATCCTTTTGGGGCCTTGAAACGGAGTTTTTCACCATCTGTTTGCAGGCTCACATTGTGACTGGCGAAATGGTTGAGCAGTTGGTGCACGTTCATATTTCAAACTCCTCCATTTCGTCTTCTTCTTGCTGTGTGAGCGCTGGTGTGGTGCCGAACGTTTCAATGGTGTGTTGCCGGTTCTGGTCTGCTGTGCGCGTGCCGCCAATCATGGAATAGATGAGCTTATGGGAAGAGCTGAGCTGAAACAGATCAGTCAGAGCCCTCTCATCAACCGAGCCAATGCCGCAAAGTCCCAGTCCAGTTTCGTGAGCACGCATGGTGAGCAGCTGCGCCATTGCGCCTGTTTCAATCAGGCAGAACTGGTCGCTCATCTCACCATAAAGCGGCTCTATCGCTTTGCGCTCTGCCACAAAAAACAGGGCAAATGCGGCCTCTTCAAAAGTCGGGCGATTGACGAAGTAGTCATAGGTGTCGGGACTGAGAGACTTACCATCCGCCGTTGAAATCAGAGCATGATTTTGCGGATCGTAATAATACGCCCCGCCATCCAGTCCCTGCACGCGGTCAGGCTTAATGTAGATGTACGTCTGCACCGGATAGAGCCCACCTGCGCTGGCAAACAGATGTTTAGGTGCATCTGGTTTTTGATTGCGCCGCAAAGCTGAAAGCAGATCTTCCAATCGGTTTATGGGTAAAGGATCGGGAATAAACTGACGTACAGATCGGTAGGCATCAAACTCATCAAATCCACGAGGATTTGAGTGCGCCAGTTGGTGCGTGGTGTGTTGCTGACCAAACCGACGTAAACCTGCATTACGATCCTTGAAGGTCTGGCGCTCCTGTGGGTCTTCAATGGTGGCAATCGCAGAACTGGCCGCTGTGCTCTCTGTTTCAGCATCTGCTTGGCCGAACTGTTCCCGATACATCTTGAAGAGCGTTGCAAGGCTTGGGCTGCCCATAAACTTTGCAAGCGGAGGACGGAAAGAGAGCTCGCTGGAAAGAGCGTTAGAGATGCGTGTAATATCGATTGATGTTGCCCCCAACTGTAACAAATTCTCCTCTGGTGCAATCTGGTTCAGTTTCAAAACATCCGAAACAATCTCGCGGATCTTTTCTTCCTGCTTTCCTTTCGGTTCAAAGCTGGCTTGAGTTGTCGATGACCTGCTTGGCTGTGGCAGTTTTTTGCGATCTATTTTGCCGTTTGCAGACACTGGGACCTGTTCAATCTCGATAAGAGAAGACGGGATCATGTAGTGGGGCAGGTGCGCTCGCAAATGCTCTAGAAGTGCGTCCGTGTCGATATCGGTTCTTTCTGGCACCACATAGCCAACAAGCTGCTTGTCGCTTTGTGCGTCTCCAAAGACTTTGAAGACAGAAGCTTTCACCGCCTCATGGGCGTTGAGGACGGTCTCAATCTCGCCTAGCTCGATCCGGAAGCCTTGTACTTTGACCTGCGTGTCCATGCGGCCCAGGAACTCAATGTTTCCATCGGGCATATAACGGCCAAGGTCTCCAGTGCGATAAAGGCGATCGCCGGTTATTGGGTGAGTGATGAAACGATAGTTGGTTTGCTCCTCATCCTGCCAATAGCCCTGGGCCAGTCCAAGGCCACCAATGTAAAGCTCTCCGATGACCCAGCACGGGCGGACTGCCAAAGCCTCATCCAGAACATAGAACTGCTGATTTTCCAACGACTTGCCATAGGGGATACTCGTCCATTGGGGCAAGACATCCTGAACCGGGTAACAAATGGACCAGATGGAAGCTTCTGTCGCTCCCCCTAAGCTTAACACCTCAGCATTAGGTGCGAGTGCTTGTGCACGGCTCGGAAGTGAAAGCGGAATCCAGTCACCAGACAACATGATCTGGCGGAGGGACGTCCCTAGGGATTTACGATCACTTTCAGCATAATCCACCAGCATGCCGAGAAGGGCTGGGGCGGAGTTCCAGATGGTCACATTGTGTTGTGTCAGGCACTCCAGCCAATGAGCAGGGTCTTTCACTTCGTTTTCATTGGGTATGACAACAGCGCCGCCCACTGCCAGCAGACCAAAAATATCATAGACAGATAGGTCAAAACCCAATGCAGAGATGGCAAATACACGGTCTTCTGGCTGAACATTCAAGCGTTTGTTGATGTCCAACAGTGTGTTCACCGCGCCGCGATGATCAATCATGACGCCCTTCGGTTCTCCAGTAGAGCCGGAGGTGAAGATCACGTAAGCCAGATCATCGGGTTGTGTATCGGCAGTTTTGAGATTGTTGTTGCTTGCGGCGTCCAACTCCGGACCCACGTTAATGGTCAGAGCACAATCCGGAACACCCTTCAATTTGTCCGCTTGGCCGGCTTTAACGCAGATGAGTTTGGAGCCGGTCCGGCGCAAAATGCCTTCTATGCGATTGGCGGGCAGGTCTGGATCTATCGGAAGATACGCGCCTCCGGCATACAGGATGGCAAGTGCAGCTACTGTCTGCTCCCAACCCGGGCGCATCTTGATGGCAACCAACTCACCCTTCTCCAACCTCTTTTGCTGCAAAAGAGCTGCAAGGTTGTGCGCCCGTTGCCGGGTCTGGCGATAAGAGAGTGTTTGGGCATCGCATATAAGGGCTGGGGCATCAGGTGTCTTGAGAGCTTGTGTGTCGAAAAGCTGATGCATCAAGGGCCAGTGCTGTGAAAGCGCTTTGTCTGCATCCCAGCTTGGGAAGGTTTGCTGTGCTGTTTGCTGCCATCGGTCCGGTGCTACCAGCTCTTCCAGCAATGCGCAGTAAGCCTCAAACATCTCCTGCATCATGCCTTCAGGGAACAGTTCATCGATGCTGTCCCAATTGAAGCACAGTTCGCCATCGATCTCCAGAATGGTATGATCCAACCAGACTTGCGGTGTTTGGGTGATCGTATGAACGTTTTGTGCATTCAGGGCTGAGGAGAGTGTGATTTCCTCCTGATCCGGGATCATCTCAACCAGAGTACTGTTGAAGACAATCGGCATGCCTGTTTGCTGCTCGCCCCGTTGTTTGGTCAGCTCGCGCAGAACCCGCACACCGCTGACCTCACTATGATCCATATCTTTCCAAAGTTGCCGCTGAGCTGATTTTGCGTTTGCAACAAAATTGGTTGTGGCATCAAAGCCGACCTCCAACAGAACGATCGACGTGAAGTCACCGATGAGGCGGTTGATATGAGGGTGAAGTGGCTGGCGATTGAATACTGGCAAACTCAGCGTGAACTGAGGCGACTGGCTCCATTTGGCCAAAACCTGGGCAAAGGCAGTCAGCAAACAGCCCGAGGGTGTTACGCCGTGTTGACGTGCGTTTGCTTTGATCTGTGACCACTTGGCTGCATCCAACACAAGGTGCCTGCGGGTAAACCGGGGATTGCTGATGCTTTCCGGCTGCTTTGCCAATGGCAAATCTGGTGCTGCTGCCAGCGTGGCAAGCCGGTCCTGCCAATACTTCAGCGAGGTTTCATAGCGTGAGCCATCCCGCATTGCCAACTCTTGCACCACATAATCTCGGAAGGTGATCGCGATCTCTGGGAGCTCGACCTGAAGGTCTTCATAGAACGCGGCTAGCTCACGGGAAAAAATCTGACTGCTGGCAGCATCGACGATCAGGGCATCCATGGAGATGTGCAAGCGCGTGACACCATTATCAAGTTGCAAGGCTCTGAACTCAAACAGTGGCCATGTGCCAGCATCCAACACCTGATGAGACATGGCCCCCCGGTTTCTGGCGATCATACGCTCTACGACACGTGCATTTCGCCCTCGGGCGTCATCCGTCTGGATGATGTAATCAGGAACATCCTGCAATATGCGTTGTGTGCCGTCTTTCGCAAAAACAGCTCTCAGCATGTCGTGACGCTGGATCAGTTTATTCAAAGCTGCATTGAAACGCTCGAGATCCAGATCAGGAATTTCAATTTCTTCATAGGCATGCGCACTGACACCACCCAGCCCCAAACCGTCATCTCTGCCAACCCAATAGGCCTGCTGGATGTCCGTCAACGGGAACGGTTCATATCGATTTGCTTCATCTGCATGGATCTGAACCACAGTTTGCTCTGGCTGGCTGTTTCCGGAATTGGCTGAGGCTGCGAGATCTGCAAGTACCGGATTCTCGATGAGATCAGTGAGGGACAGGCTGAGTGACAGGTCCTTGTTCAGAGTATGAATGAGCCGCGTTGCAAGCAGCGAATGTCCGCCCAGATCGAAGAAGTTGTCTGTGCGGCCAATCCGATCAACCTTGAGTACAACCTCCCAGACCTTCGCGATGTCCGCTTCAAGACCTGCCGCAGGTGCCTCGAAGTCTGAGGCTGTGAGCCGAACTGGAGAAGGCAATGCTTTGCGGTCGACCTTGCCGTTAGGCGTGATGGGCAGTTCGTCAAGCTGCATCCAGTCTGTGGGGATCATGTAATCGGGCAGACGGGATTTAAGCTCTGCTCGCAATGCTTCGACCGAACAGGTCCCAACGAAATAACAGATCAGCCGCGCATGCTCTGCATCTGTGGACCTATCAAAGATAACAAAGGCTTCCTGAATACCTGCGATCTGCAATACGCAGTTTGTGATCTCCATAGGCTCGATGCGGAACCCGCGAAACTTCACTTGATCATCAGCACGCCCATGAAATACCAGAGTGCCATCCGGGAGATACGCAGCCAGATCGCCAGTACGATACAGGCGAAGAGGTGGCTGTGATCCGAATGTGTGCGAGATGAACCGGTCAGCGGTCAGATCCTCATTGCCGAAGTAACCAGAGGCTAGATTATCTCCGCAAACGTAGATTTCACCGGTGGTTCCAGGAGGCACAGGTCGCATGCCATCGTCCAGGAGGAACACACTGGTGTTATCCATGGGTTTACCGATAGGAGGAGAAGCTGGCCAATCTTCCATGTGCCCGCAGTCCAGAATATGCTGGGTCACAACGTGCGTTTCGGTGGGGCCGTACTGATTGTAAAAGTGACGCCCACCCAGTGCCTTAAGGAGCCTGCGGAGGCCATCATTGACGAGCAGCGCTTCCCCCGCTGTAATCACCTCACAAGCAGGCCCGTCCGGTAGGTGTCCGGCTTCAAAAAGGCCTGCCATCTGCTGAAGGACTGCAAAGGGCAAGTGGGCACGTTCAACACCGTTGGACTTGATGAAGCCAGCAAGATTGCCGATGTCTTTGCGCTGCGTATCCGTCATCAGCACGAGACTTGAGCCTTGACACAGCGTGCAGAAAACTTCCTGAAAAGCCACGTCGAAGTTGAGCGACGCAAACTGAAGAACACGTGCCGGACCGTTATTCGTCGGGCCTTGCTTTAACTGCCAGTGCACCAGGTTACGCAGCATGCGATGTGTTTGCGCAACGCCTTTGGGTTTCCCTGTCGAGCCAGATGTATAAAGCACGTAGGCAGGATCAAGCGGGGCAGGCGTATACGCAAAATTATCCGCTGATGCCGACTGACACCTTGTTTTGAGCTCCTCGATGGATGCTATTGCTTCTGCAAACTCTTGCGGGAGTTTGGGTCTTAATGCTTTTGTTGTGATGATGAGGTCTGGCTGGACATCCTGCAGGATAACCTGAAGCCGCGTTTGGGGGTAAGCAGGATCCAGCGGAACTACTGCGGCTCCCGCCTTCAATATGCCCAGCAGTGTGACGACCATCTGCGTGGAACGGTCAACACACAGTGCAATGTTAGCTTGGGCGCCAATACCTTGCTGCCGGAGCGTGTGGGAAAGCTGATTGGCCTGCCTGTTTAGCTCGCCATAACTGAGTGTTTCTTGCCCGAGGATAACAGCGGTCGCAGCGGGCGTTTCTGCCGCGTGTTTTTCAATCTGCCTGCTGATGCATTCTAATTCAGGATATGGCACAGAGCGTTGTTGCCAAGCCTCCAATGCCTGAGTTTGCTCCAACTCAGTCAGCAGGCTTATGTCACTGAGTTTTGCGTTGGTGTTCGCGACCAGTTGCGCGAGGACATACTCAAAGTAACGTCCAATGCGAGCAGCTGTTTCTGGTTCAAACAAGTCGCTTGCGAACTCGATTGCTCCCTTCAACTGGCCGTTTACGTTCTGAAGTGACAGCAGCAAATCGAACTTGGCTCCTCCATAGTGATGGTGGAGCAGCTCAACAGAGAGACCGGGAAGCTCAAACTGATCATTGTTCTCGCCCTCCCAGGCAAACATCACCTGAAAGAGCGGTGCGTGTGCAAGGCTTCGAGGCGGATTGAGGTGCTCAATGACCTGTTCAAAGGGGAGGTCCTGATTTTGCTGAGCTTCCAGCACCGTTTCCTGAACTTGCGAAAGATACTCGGTCAGGAGCAGGTCTTTGTTTGCACCCACCCGCAAGGCAAGCGTGTTGGCAAAAAAGCCGATCAGCTTATCGAGCTGCGCGTGGTCTCTGTTGGCAACCGGACTGCCAACAACAAGATCCGTTTGACCTGAAAGTTTGGAAAGCGTGAGTGCCCAGGCCCCAAGAAGCGTGGAGAACACAGTGCCACCGTTCCCAGCTGAATACTCTTTTGTTCTCTGGGATAAGGAAGCATCCAGTTCCAGCGGAACTGCTGCCCCTTTGAAGGACTGCCGCTTGGGTCTCGGATGATCCAACGGTAACTCTAGGAGTACTGGTGAGTCTTCAAGCTTGGAACCCCAGTAGTGCTTCTGTTCGTTCCATGTGCCTTTGCTGAGTTCTTCTCGCTGCCAAACTGCAAAGTCGGCATACTGGATTTGCAGGTCGGGGAGGTTGGGCTTCTGTTGTTGGGTCAGAGCTGTATAGAGCTCGCTTAACTCTTTGCTAAAGACACCCATGGACCAGGCATCTGAGATGCTGTGGTGCATCACAATCACGAGCACATGATGGGCCTCATCCCGACGCAGCAAGATTGCCCGAAAGAGTGGTCCCGCCTCCAAATCGAAAGGCTCTGCAATCAACCGAGCAACCTGCTCCTTCAGATTATCGTCTTCAGCCAGCTGTATTGGTGCTTCCATCTGCCATTTATTTGCCGGTTGAATGTCCAGATAGGCTGTACCGTCTTTTTGCTTAACCCGCGTGCGCAAAGTCTCATGACGAGCTACGATTGTCTCGATGGCTTGAGCTAGGGCGAAGACCTCCAACTTGCCTTTCAGCTCGAGCAGAAGGGGCATGTGATAAGCCTCGCTTTGCCCTTCCATCTCGGCCAGATACCACAGGCGTTGCTGTGAAGATGAAAGCGGAAGCTTCTTGGTTCTGTCAGCAGGAGTAATCTGAGTACCTGTACTGGAGGAGCTCCAGTCAATCGCTCCAGCAAGGGTGGCAAGTGTTGGTGCCGTAAATACGATTGTAGCCGCCACATCTACAGAGAAAACTTCGCGGATACGTTGGGCTAAACGCACTGCCAGTAGGGAGTGACCACCAAGAGTGAAGAAGTTGTCGTGGCGTCCAACAGTGCTGAGGCCGAGTAGATCACACCAGATCTGAGCTAACTCTGTTTCTTTCCCTTCCCGTGGAGGGGCAAACTCTGCCTGAGAAAGAGTTGAGGGATTAACATCTGGTAGTGCCTTGTGATCAAGCTTACCATTTGGCGTGAGGGGGATCTGCTGAACTGCGGCAATGCCAGCAGGCACCATGAAGTGAGGCAGTTTTTGGCTCAAACCTTCCTTGAGCTCAGCAAGCACATCGCCATTGTCTTCGCTGGAAAGAACCACATAGGCCAGCAGGTGTTCTTCTCCGGACTTCTCGTTTACGACGCAAATAGCAGTTTGAACGCGCTCATCGGTTTCAAGCGCGGCTTCCACCTCTCCCAGCTCTACACGAAACCCGCGAAGTTTAGCTTGTCTGTCATTGCGCCCCAGGAACTCAATGGTTCCATCGCGAAGCAATCGACCAAGGTCTCCTGTTTTGAAAACTCGTGGATCATCACGGCCCGCAACAGTGGCGAACTTTTGCTCGGTTAGCTCAGGTGCGTTCCAATACCCTTGTGCTAGTCCAGCTCCGGCAACGCAGATTTCACCGACAACGCCTTCAGGAACAGGCTGGCCTGAAGGATCTAAAACTAAGACGCTGTAATTTTTGATCGGCCCGCCTAAACTGAGGCGGTCAGTCTGCGAGAAAGTTTGAGGCAGGGTGAGAGCAAGGCAATCAATCGCTGTTTCAGTTAAGCCATAGGCATGGATGATGTGCGCGTCAGGCCCGAAAACACTGCGCGCTTCAGCAGCACCTTTTGAAGACCACCGGTCGGATCCACATACGATGGTTTTGAGGGGAGTTGAAGTTGCGCCACTCTTCCGTATGTGTGCTGTCAAACTATCCAGCACTGCCGGAACAAAATCTGCGAAGGTCGTATGATACTGCGTGATTTTAGCAAGCAAGGCTGCGCTATCGATCAGCTCATCCTGATTGACAAGGACAAGCGTGCCTTCAAACGTAAGCGCGCGGACAAGATCTGCCGTGAAAACGTCAAATGACAAGTTAGCCATTTGCAAAACACGTGGCGGCTCGTCGAAACGATACAGTTCGCTCCAGGCATCTCTGACGGTCCAGATTGCGCGATGATCCACCATCACGCCCTTAGGTCGTCCTGTCGAACCAGATGTATAGATGATGTAGGCGAGGTCATCAGGGGCAATGGGAACAGTTAGGTTCTGCCCATCCAGAAAACCCCATTCATCTCCTTGGGTTTCGATATGGACAACTTCCGCCGCGAGGTCAGGCATATGGGCCAGTTGTTTTGCCCCATATGCATCAACCAGTATGCACTTAGGTGAGCAATCCTGAACAAGCGTGTTGATCCGCGCAGGAGGGTAACTCGCATCAATAGGAATGTAGGCTGCGCCTGCTTTCAGAACAGCCAACAAGGCAGTGACAGCATCTGCGGACTTCTGCATGCAGATCGCTATGTGGTCCTGTTTCTGAACCCCAAGTGAGCGCAGATATCTGACGAGTTTGTTCGCTCGCTCGTTGAGTTGAGCGTATGTGAGTTCGTCCTCACCATCTATGATCGCAATCCGTTCGCCATATGAGGCGGCTGTGTCTTCAAATGGAAGATGGATAGGCTCTGCAGTGGAGGCCTTGTTAGATGCCAAGAGGGAGGTCTTTAGCGTTTCGGTACGTGCCGTGTCGTCCATGATCGGCAGACTAGCTACACATTGCTCTGGATCCTCGCAAATGCCTTGAACCACTTGAAGAACATAACCTGCGAGTTGCTCGATGGACTGCCGTTCAAAGAGAGCTGTTGCGTACTCCAGTCCACCAGAAATCTTAATCCCGTTGTCCACCAGCTCCAGTGTAAGATCGAACTGCGATGCACTGCGGGGAACCGAAAATGGTTCATGCTTCAAATCGGCAAAGCGAAGTGTTGCGTCATCAAGACTTTGCCAGGCAAACATAATCTGAAACAACGGCGTGTGGGAAAGTGATCGCTGAGGGTTCAGCGCGTCCACCACCTGCTCAAAGGGAACAGATTGGTTATCCTGACTGTCGAGGAATGTATCTTGCGTGTGAGCCAGCAGCTGGCTCACCGTTATGCCTTCATCGAAGTTGAAGCGGAGTGCCAGCGTGTTGACGAACAGCCCCACCATCTCTTCCAAATCTTTACGAACCCGGTTAGCTGATGGTGTCCCAATGACAATGTCATCCTGACCAGACATGCGCGCAAGCACAACTGCAAACGCGCACATAAGCACCAGATACGGAGTTGTCCCCGCCTCACGGGCAAACTCTCTTACCTGTTCTGTGAGTTCAGCATCTAACTCCAGAGGTAGAAAGTCCCCCTCAAAACTTTGTTGGAGCGGACGTTGGCGGTCTGTTGGCAACAGCAAGCGTTCTGGCGCTCCGGATAGGCGCTGCTCCCAATAGGCCTTCTGTTTCTCAAAGCTCTTTTGTTGCTCAGGCTGTTTTTGCCAATAAGCATAGTCTGCGTAGGAGAGCTCAGGTGTGTTGCGCTCAATCGGTTGTCCGGTCTCGATCAGATGCGTGTAGTTTTCACTCAGCTCCTTGAGCAACAGCCCATTGGACCAACCATCAGAAATGAAGTGATGCAGCACAAGCAGCAACACATGCTCTCTCTCACTCACCCTGATAAGGTAGCAACGCGCAAGCGGGCCGGTCTTCAGATCAAACGGTTTTGTACATTCCTCATTCGCCACGTGGTGGATCGCAGCTTCTAAGTCGTCTTCAGCCTCAATGTTGATCAGATGCAAAGGTAAGCCGCAGGTGGGAGGAGCAATCCGCAGCCCGGGCTCTCCAGCGTCTTCGAAGACAAAAGCACGAAGGCCTTCGTGGCGGGCGATCAATTGATCCAGTGCGTTTTGAAGAGAGCACGTGGCGAGCTCCCCTCGCAGGCGTATGCCAAGTGTCAGGTGATAGGCGGATCCTATTCCAGACATGCGGGAAAGGAACCACAGCCTCTCTTGTGCGAAAGATAAAGGCAGGGGTGCTTGATCTCGCGGTGCTTTTTTGAGAGCGGTGCGCTGGCGTAGCTTTAACAGCTGCTCCGGTGTCAGAGAGCGCATCTTTCGCTTGTTTTGTCCGTCCTGCATGGTTCCTCCCAGAGACGCTGACGACCTGCTTCTGCGTCAGGAAAATTCTTCGGCTGCTTCCAGCTCTTCAAAAATGTAGTCGAGGGTCTGCTCAATGGTGGGACGCTCAAAGAAGATGCGAAGAGGCACCTCCACCCCCAGTGCGTCTTGCATGCGAGCTGTAATGCGGGTGGCTCGCAGGGAATGCCCGCCAATCTCAAAGAAGTTGTCACGGATACCGACGCGGTCCAGTTGCAGCACCTCAGCCCAGATACGTGCAAGCTCCTCCTCCAATGGCGTCTCAGGAGCCACGTAATCTCGAACCGGTTGAATACTGTCTGCGGTTGGTATGGGAAGCTGGCTGCGGTCAATTTTGCCGTTTGATGTTAAGGGCAAATCATCCAACTGCACATAAAGCGCTGGGACCATATAATCCGGTAGCTGATTGGTAAGGGCACTGCGCATAGCAGTCGTGTCGAGTGCTGCTGCATTTTGCTGCATGCAGACATAAGCAACCAGCTGAGATGACCCCGCCTGATCTTCATGAGCGACCACAACCGCATTCAAGACGCCATCAAATTTAGATAGCGCGTGCTCAATTTCGCCCGGCTCAATGCGATAACCACGCACTTTGATCTGGAAGTCGTCTCTGCCCAGATACTCGATTGTACCGTCTTCCAGATAACGCCCCACATCTCCGGTTTGATAGAGCCGTTCCCCAGCTTTGAATGGGCTCGGAACAAAGCGTTCCTCTGTTAGTTCAGGACGATTCAAATACCCCTTGGCAACACCGGGACCAGCCACATAGAGATCGCCTGCAACACCTGCAGGGACGAGGTCCAGATGGCGATCCAAAATGTACATCTTCATACCTGCGATGGGCTGCCCAATAGGGACAACAGGCGGGTACTCAGCACGGTGATCCAGCTCTTGCCTGGTGCAATAAACACTTGCTTCTGTGGGCCCATAAAGGTTTTGCAAATGTATCGACCCAGAGCCTTGAAACAGCGTTCCGCAAGCCGAGAGGGGAATGCTTCACCACCGCAAAGGATTGATCGCAAGCTTGTGCAGGTGCTGACGTTTTCACATGAAAGGAAGAAATCCAGCAGTGAAGGGACAAACTGACAAACAGTGACCTGTTGTTCCGCTATCAGCTCAACCAGATAATTGCCTTCAAGCAAGCGCGACCGATCTGCGATAACAACAGTTGCACCACACGAAAGGCTGGCAAACACTTCCACCACTGAAATGTCAAAGGTGAGAGACGTCGACAGCAGAACTTTGTCTTCCCGAGTGAAGGTGCCTTCCTGTAGGAACCAAGCTGTGAGGTTAGCGGGGCCTTTATGAGGCACCACAACACCTTTTGGTTTGCCTGTGGTGCCGGACGTATAAATCACATAGGCAGTGTCTTCACTGGAGACCGACTTGTTGAGGTTCCCATCGTCGAGATTTTGCCAAGCAGGATCCGATTGACCCAAATCGACCAGCTTTTCTGGAGGAACGACTTCGCTCAGCTCAGAAGGGCTCGCAGTATCGCAAAGCACCAGAACTGGGGTACTGTCCTCAATCAGATACGAAATCCGTTCTGATGGATAAGCGGGATCGATTGGAACGTACGCCCCTCCAGCTTTTTGTATGGCAAGCAGCGCGACGACAGCATCTGCTGAGTTTTGCAGACACACCGCGACGCGACTTTGGCTGGAAACACCTTGAGCAACTAAATATCTGGCAAGCTGATTGGCCTGCCTGTTCAGTTGGCCATATGTGAGTTGCGTTCCTTCGCCGACCAACGCAACTCGCGTTCCATGATCTGCTGCCACAGTTTCAAAAGCGCTATGAAGCGGAGTTGAAGTCTCTTCAAACTCCGCGCCTTCTGCAAACTCAAGGAGTTTGCTTGTCTGGTCTGTATCCAACTGTACCAGTTGATGTGCAGGCGTCTGTTCTGCCTTTGAATGCAACTGGATGAGGCGCTGCAAGCATCCAAGCGTCATATTCAAAAGCGCAGAGGCATAACTGCCATGTGGAGCCTGGCTCTGGACTTTAAAGGATGAGCCGAAGTCATCAATGGTCAGGTTGAAGGGGTAGCTCGTGCCATAATGGCCATCCAGATAAGTCGCGCCTGGTAAGTCACGGTGCGAGGAACCTTGTGAGCCATCGGACATGAGCTGGGCATGACGGAAGTTCACCAGAGAAGAGACGAGCGGAGTTGTGCGATCTACTCCACTGGCCCCAATCGCATCAGCAAGCGATGCGTACTCATGATCCATCAGGTCAAGAAGGGTCTGATGAACAGTGAGAAGCGCGCTTTTCCAATCCTGATCAGTCAGTTGGACACGTAAGGGCAGGGTGTTGATGAACGGCCCCAAAATCCGCTCAGCATTCTCAAGCCCCTGTAATCGGCCAAGAAGCACGGTGGCAAAGCAAACATCTTCCTGCCCAGAGCATTTTGCCATGACCAATGCCCAAACGAAGTGAAAGATCGATGCGGTGCTTACGCCCAGTTGACTGGCAACGTCTCTCAGACCCGATGTCAGTGCGGTATCCGTATGCGCTGTCTCTGTATCAAGATCAGCGCCATGAACATAATCAACACTGAGACCGAAAGGTTTGTTTGGAGCTTCAAAACCTCTGAACAGTTCATTGAAGAAGTTGCCCGCGTCTCCTTTCGTGCTCTCTTCTTGCTGAAAAGCGACATATTCCTTGAACTGCGCTGGTTTCGCTAGTCGATTGCCATCCCCCACCATGAAAGCTTTGACCTCAGCATTGAGCTGCTTGAGTGAGGTGTTGTCATCAATGATGTGGTGAAAGAGCTTGAGCGCCAACCAGCATTTGCTGCTGGTGTCGTAGCAAGAATAAACCCGGAGAATGGATGGTTCTTGCAGATCAATCTTAGTGGTGCGCGGGTCAAAGTGTGCCAGAAGCCTCGCTGCAATATCTCCAGACCCTTTCAGGGTATCAGCATCCAGCTCAACAGTCTTCAGATTGACGTTTTTCAGGACCACCTGCTGCGGCTTTTCTAACCCTTCAGAGACAAATACAGTACGCAGAATGTCATGACGATTCATCACCTTTTGCAAGGCCACCGTATAGTCCTGCAAGGCTTGGGAAGTCTCAAATGCCATCAGGCTCCAGAGCAGATAAGGATCTCCGTCCTCCGAGAGCTGATGATGGAAGTAAATACCTTCCTGCAGAGGTGTAAGGGGATAGATGTCTTCTACGTTTTCAAAACCACCCGGCAATGATGACGCAAGATGTTTGATCTGCGTTTGCGAAAGACCGGAGAGCGACATCGCGCGACCACTTCCGGGGGGATTTGATTTCAAACTCTTCGGTTCAACAGGTTGAATGCGTTGTGCCAGATCCTTCAATGTTGGCCATCGCAAAACATCCACCGCAGCCAGAAGAAAACCTTTTGCGCGCATGGCAGCTTGGACCCGCGCGGCCAAAAGTGAATGCCCTCCGAGTTCAAAGAAGCTGTCGAGGCGGCTCACTTTTTCTAATTGAAGAATGTCTGCCCATACGTTGGCGAGCAGTTCTTCATGCTCCCCTTCAGGGCTCTCAAAGGCTCGATTCTTGGTGTAAGTCGGCTTATGTTTATCGAGTGCTTTCCGGTCCAGTTTCCCGTTGGAGGTTAACGGCAGCGCGTCCAGTTCAATAAATGCTGCAGGTACCATGTAGGCTGGCAGAAGACCTGCTGCAAAGGACTGCAATGTGGAGCTGTCCAGGTCAGCATTTTCAGAAGTTGAGACATAGTAGGCCACCAGCATGGCATTGCTGGTCGCTTGGTTTTGGCATGTCACGACCACATGTTGAAGGGCCTCATGCGTTGAAAGAGCAGCTTCAACCTCACCCAGTTCGATCCTGTATCCGCGAACTTTAACCTGACTATCGTTGCGACCCAGATAGAGCAGGGTATCATCAGCTGCATATCTCGCCAGATCGCCTGTTTTATAAAGGTGGTCGTTTGCCAAGAATGGGCTTTTGATGAAGCGTTCTGCATTCAATTCTGGGCGATTTAGGTAGCCGCGGGCTACGCCCGCACCACCCACATAGAGTTCACCAACTGCGCCAAAGGGAACGGGTTCAAGGTGCTCATCCAGCAGATAAAGGCTTAAGTCATCAAGCTGATTACCGATCGGGCTCCCTTCAGAATACCTATCAATACTCTCAGGTGTTAGCTCTGTGTAGGTAACGTGAACGGTGGTCTCTGTGATGCCGTACATGTTCACCATCTTGCAATCTGTGTTGCACGGATGTGCAAACCAGTCAGAGAGCATCGACGGGGATAGAGCCTCACCTCCAAATACAACTGTTCTGATGGCGTGAGGTCTATATGAGCTCGCTTGCGCTGACATGAAACTGCGGAAAGCAGAGGGTGTTTGGCTGAGAATGGTTACGCCTTGATCGCAGCACATGGCATAGAATTGTGCAGGATCATGCCGGATGTCTTCCGGCACAATTGCGACGGAGCCACCGGTAGAAAGCGCGCCCCATATTTCCCAAACAGAGAAGTCGAAGGCGTAGGAGTGGAAGAAAGACCAGACATCCGATGATGAAAACTGGAAACTAGGCTGACATGTGTCTATCAACCGGGCAATCTGCTGATGTTCGATTTGCACACCTTTGGGCTGCCCAGTGGAGCCTGACGTGTAGATGACATAGGCGAGATCCTGCCCGCTGACGGGTTCAAGTTTGCTCTCATCTGCGGCTGTTTCTTCAGCAGCATGCGCAAGCACCTCAAAAATGTGAAGCGTGCTGTGCCCCATCAAACTCTTGAATGAGTGGTGTGACGCATGAGAGCACAAGATTAAATCAGGTGCGCTATCTTCAATGATAAACGCCTTCCTTACTTCCGGCAGTGAAGGATCAATCGGAAGATAAGCACCACCTGCTTTCCATATGGCCAGCAAAGCAACAATAAGGTCAGCATTGCGTTCCATACAAACGCCAACCAGCTTTTCCTTTCTCACACCGAGTGCACGAAGTTGGCCTGCCAGAAGTGAAGCCTGACGATTGAGCTCGCCATAGGAGAGGGTCGTTTCTCCGTGAAGGATTGCAGGAGATGTTGGTTGAGATCTGGCCAGTTGCTCGATCCTGTTTGCAACAGGAACCGGCCCGATTTCTGAAATTGGATGAGCTGGCGCTCCCATCGCAAGCAGTTGCTCTCGCTCAGTTAAGCAAACAGAACTGAAATCCTCAACGGAACACTCAGGCTCAGATAGGCAGTTCGCCAATAATGCAAAAAAGTTGGCCTGCATGCGTTCAATTGTTTCGAGCTGAAACAGGTCGGTTGCATAATTCCACAACAGAGTGAGGGCTGGTGTATCTTTCTCATTTGATGAGCGCGGCAGAATGACGACTTCGATGTCAAACTTTGCAGAATTGTTGCTGTAGGCCTCATAGAGTGAGAGACTCAGATCATCGCGTGAGAGCTCTGGAATCTTTGAGTTATGATAGCTAAATCCCACTTGAAAGATGGGATTTCTGGAGAGGTCACGCTCCGGCTGCAACTCGCGTACGACGCGTTCGAACGGAACTTCTTCATTCTCATAAGCGCTGGATAGGGTGCTCCTTAAACGCTCAAGATACTCAGTAAATCTTGGGCTATCGGAAAGATCAGATCGTATGGCGACGCTGTTCACGAACATACCCAACATATGCTCTGAAGCGCTTGTTTTTCGGTTGGCGACCGCACTGCCCGTGAGCAGATCTTTCTGTCCCGTATAGCGTGAGAGCAGGAGGTGGAAGACGCCGAGCAACACGGTGTAATCAGTGTGGCCACTCTTGTCGCAGAACTCGTTTAGTTTTTGAAGGAGCGTCCCTTTGAGTTCCAAACGTGACTGTTTGCCTTTGAAAGACATTGTTTCAGGGCGCGGGGTATCTGTTGGAAGAGCAAGAGTGAAGCTAGCCTCTGAAAGTTGCTCCTTCCAATAGGCAAGTTGCTTTTCATAAGTGCGTTCTGCATCGGCACTTTGTTGCCATCCCACATAATGGCGATATTGAGCTGGAACGGGAGGCAGAGTGACCTCCTCTCCATGTGCAAAAGCACCATAAGCCTCCAGAAACTCTGAGAGGAATATGTTCGCGCTCCAGCCATCATGAACAAGGTGATGTTCTATGTGTAGGAGAGCCGATGTCTCATCGTTTAACTTGAACAGAACCCAGCGAGCGAGCGGCAATTGACTGGTGTCGAAAGCCCTTGAGATTCATCGTCTACAGCTTGCCAGAGATCAGGGCTATCCATTGGAGCATCCAACACCACCTGATCCAGACGGGCAGGGACGGGACCGTGAACTTTCTGGTAGGCTTTGCCGGTTGCGTCCTCATGAAAAGTGCTGCGAAAGATCTCATGTCGCTGAACAATCAGATCCAGAGCGCTCTGCAGGGCTAATACATCTACATTTCCCTCAATACGGATTAGGCATTGAGCGTTGTAGGCAAGAGAGTCTGGTGTGAGCTTCTCCAGCAAGCACACCCCGTTTTGCTGATGCGAAACAGGGAATGTGTCACTTTCAATACTGTAGGCATTTAAGGGCTTTTCTGGCGTTTCAGAACCTTTTCCTGTTTGGATCTTCTCTGCCAGTTCACGGAGCGTTTTGCCCGTGAATACATCCTTTAATGAGAGAATGTTGCCGTACTCTTCCCTGCATCGTGTGAGAAACTGAACGGCATCCAGTGAGGAGCCTCCGAGAGTTTGAAGCGTGTCGCCACAAAAGACGGGATTTACACCTAGCACTTCTTTCCAAAAACCTGCGAGTGACTGCTCTGTGTTTGTGTGTGGCAGCTCTTGGGAAGACCCGCCGCGTGCACTCCTGTCCGGCGCAGGAAGTGCCTTGCTATCTACCTTCCCGTTGACTGTTAACGGAAACTCGTCAAGACGCACAAATGCGTTTGGCATCATGTAGTCAGGCAGAACTGCGCGTAGTTTGGTCTTTAACTGCTGAATGCCAGGGGTGATTTCGCTGGCGCGAACAGTGAAGTAAGCAATGATTTCATGATCTTTTGATCGCGATGATGAGACGACCACATGAGCATGTTCAATGTCTTCAAGAGCAGAGAGGTTTCTTTCTACTTCCTGAAGTTCTATCCGATGGCCTCGTACTTTGACTTGGGCATCCCGACGGCCAAGGAACTCCAGTGTTTCATCTGCAAGACGTCGTACACGGTCGCCAGTGTTGTAAAGTCTTTCTGTCGAAACCCCAGGAACTGGTCGAAACATTTCATTGGTGAGATCAGGGCGGTTTTTATATCCACGCGCCAGTGCGACCCCTCCTAGCCAGAGAGTTCCGTCTTCACCATCTCGAACTTGTTTTAGGTCTGTATCCAGAATGTAGACGTCCACATTGGCAATTGGCTTGCCAATTGGAACCGTACTTGCTGACATGGTCTTACTGCTGCATTTATGCAGAGTCGCCCAAACTGTGTTTTCGGTTGGTCCGTAAGCATTTATAAGATTAACATGTTCAGACCATCGCTCCGTGATCGTCCATGGCATTGCCTCGCCAGCAACCACTAATGTCTCTAAACTTGGGTAGTCCGATGGATCCATTCGACTGACAAGAGATGGTGGCAGCGTCAGGTGAGAAATAGTTCTTTCTCGAACAATTTCCCTTAGCGTATCTCCAGCAAGCAATGTTTCATTGGGAGTGAAATGTAACTCTGCACCGCTGCACAAGGCCATCAGAATTTCAAATATGGATGCGTCGAAGCCCAGGGATGCGAACTGCAGTACACGTGCATTTCCGTCCAACTCAAAATGGCGCGCTTGTTCTTCAGCAAGATTTATCAATCCGCGATGCTCGACCATCACACCTTTAGGTTGGCCAGTAGAGCCTGACGTGTAGATGATATAAGCGAGCTGATCTTGCCTGATCACTTGATCTTCAAAGGTGCCGGGTCCTGATGGATTTAATCTGGAGTAGTTTACGATCTTGGTTGAGCGCGAAACATTGGCAACGAGTCCCTCAACGAAAGCTTCTGTCTCGTCGGTGCAAATCAAAACGGCAGCTTCACTGTCCTGAACCATAAACTCAAGGCGTTTGTGAGGGTGTTTGCTGTCCAGTGGGACATAAACACCGCCCGCTTTAAGAATAGCGAGAAATGCGATGATTGCGTCAGGGCCGCGAGGGATACACACTCCAACAGCAACTTCCGGCCCAATCCCTTTAGATTGCAACAGGCCAGCAAGCCGGTTTGCTGAAGAGATCATGTCGCCATAACTGAGCGCTGCTGCTTGTCCAACCAAAGCCGTTTTATTGGCCTGGATCCTTGCAACTTGCTCTATTCGGGTCACGACATTTTCGTGTCCCGCTGCGCATGTTGAAACTACGTTAGAAAGACTAAACTCACCCATAAAACAACTACCGATGATTGAGTAATTGAATAAAATTTTACATTACTGAGGGTAAATGGCGTTAAAGCTCAGTACATAATTGGTATGGATTGAGTGAAGGTAAGTAAACATGAAAATAATTCACCAAAGCCTCGGGTATTGATTTTTTAATTGCCCAATCATTCTTTCTAATATATCACAAAGTCAAGTTTTAATTTAATCTCAGGTTGTTTTGTTCATGTCTGAAACTCGTGGGCGGGAAACGTTTCTGCGTCAATTCCGGATGCTTCCGAAGTCTGCGAAAACAATCCTGATCGGTACTTTTTGTGCGCGCTTAGCTTCTTTTATGATCTGGCCCTTCTTGCAGTGCTCATGGCACGGCGATTTGGAACTTCAATTGCTGAGCTCGGAGTGATTTTTTCCATATCGGCATTTGCAGCAATTTTGACATCGCCAATAAGCGGAGTTGTTGCAGACAAACTGAACCGCCAGGCGATCATGCTGCTAAGCACACTGGTGATCATGGGGCTCTATTGCGTACTCGTGCTCTGGAGCAGTGAACCGGTATATTTTGCAGTCATCATCGCGATGTCTGTTGCAAATGGAGCCTTGGAGCCGCTTTTGCGCTCTGCCTTGGGAGATTGCGCGGCGAAAGATGAGGATCGCGCGCTGCTGTTCCATTTGAGGTACTATCTAGTCAACATTGCAGGGGCGCTGGGGCCTTTATGCGGGGTGTGGTTTGCTAGTAATAACTCAAACTTGGCTTTTCTTGCCGGGGCAATAGCTTATGCCATCTTAGCGGCCTGTATTTCAGCCAGCGTCACGCGGACTATCATTGCAACAAACAGAGAAGAGGAAGTCCCGATCCCCAGGTTGCTGAAGGTAGCTTTAACGGATCGTCTTTTCATGACACTGTTTGTGTCCAACTTCTTTCTCGTCATCCTGTATGCACAAATGGATGAGCCCCTCACGTTTTTCCTATTGTTCCTTGAGACGGCAAACATCAATGGGATCATTGCGTCGATAAACGTGACCAACACAAGCGTTGTTCTGATCGTCCACCTGTTCTTGATGAAATGGCTTATCGCTCTTGAGGAGCAGAAAGCTGTTTTGGTTGCGTTCTTCTTCCTGATGCTCGGACTATTGGTCGTTGCCTTCAATAGGGCTGAGATGATGGAGCTGTGGCTTGTCGCGATAGCACTGGCGACACTCGCAGAAATCATCGCCATGCCTTTGTTCGCCACTGTGGTTGACCGTATGGCGCCGGTCCGTCTTAGGAACAGTTATATGGGGCTCTACATGCTGTCCAATGCAGGAGCTGCAGCCGTTCCTTTTGTTGCTGCACTCGTGATTGAACGCTTCGGCGGCGGACCATTGTTCCTGGCCTCTGCGATGCTGTGCCTACCCGTGGCTTACGTGAGTTTCAGGTTGTTAAGTGCAACCGAAATCAAAGAAAAAGTTGCTGAGGAGGTCGCATGATATTTAGTTCGGGTCATGTGAGGAGAGGTGTAAAATGAACCCATACAGTTCTTTACCTCCCAATAAGTTTTGGCGCCCCTCCGTTGCTGAAAAAGACTATTTTTCAATCTCAGAGGTTTGGAAGCCAAAGTTTCAGATCTCCAAAGATGCTGCGATCATTACTGCTGGATCTTGTTTCTCTCAGAACATGGGTAAAGAGCTACAGCGCAGAGGAATGAACTGGCTAAATGCTGAAACGGCAGCAGGCGAGCTCGGTGCAAAAGAAGCGCATGAGCTGAATTATGGTGTTTTCTCATTCCGGACAGGGAACATCTACACCGCTCGTTTACTGCTGCAATGGCTGAAGTGGGCGTTTGAGGAAACCTCGCCCTCTAAGGAAGTTTGGAATGACGGAGAGCGCTATTTTGATCCGTTTCGGCCCAACATAACACCAGTTGGTTTCGATAGTCCGCATGCAATGTGGGCATCGCGTGAGGTTACTTTAGAAGCAATCCGCCAAGCCGTTTCTTCCGCTGATGTATTCGTGTTCACCATGGGGCTGACTGAAGCCTGGCTAAACACTGCAACGGATGTGGTGTATCCGATGTGTCCCGGAACGGTGCAAGGCCGGTTCGATGAACGTTTGCATAAAGCACATAACTTTACGTTCAACGAGATTCACACTGACTTTCAGGAGTGCATTGATCTCTTGGGGCGATACAATCCGCGTTTGCGTTTGGTTTTTACAGTTTCGCCTGTTCCGGTCACTGCGACCTTCACACAGCATCACGTACTGACAGCCTCAACCTACACAAAGTCTGTTCTGCGCGCTGTCGCCGGTCAGTTGGAAGCAAGTAATGAAAACGTTGAGTACTTTCCATCCTATGAGTTGGTTGCATCACCTCCCATGAATGGCGTATTCTACAATCCAAACAAGCGCACAATCACGCCAACTGGCGTGCGCTTTGTAATGAACCACTTCTTTAACAGCATTTATCTCAGAGATCAGACGCAACACAAAACTGCTGAAGAAGGCATTCGATCATCATTGCCGTTTGAGGATATCATCTGTGAAGAAGAACTGCTCGACTACTACAAATGATCCGCAGTTCTTGCTGCTTGGAGATTCTCATGCCGGTGCAATCGGACGCGCTGCCAAAGAAACTGGTGTTCCGTTCGTTGGCGGGCCAATGGGAGCAGGGCGGGAGTTCACTGCTCCTTTTGTGGACTGGGATGCTGAGAAGCTAACGTTTCGCAGCAGCTACGCTGATGAAATGTACCAGAGCTTTCTAAAGGAGTTGAATGCCAGCTCTTTGCTGGATGTGAAACTGCCGCTTCTCTGCACTTTCGGCTTCGCGCTGCACTTTTATGCGACCTCTGAGAACTGGGAGATATACCGGGAAGCGGATCACACGCTTTCCCAATCTTTTCTTGAGAGCCAGCTATTTCACGACCTTATCTGCGTTATGGCACAAGGTGCCTTAGATTTTTATCGATCACTAATCGAAAAAGACATTAACGTTACGGCTGTCCTTCCTCCTCAAAAAGTACCTGAAACTTCAGAGCCCAATGTCTTTCGCGCAGCACAAAGTGTGTTGATTGCAGAAGCAAATCGTATGGGTTTGAAGGCTCTGGATGTTCGCCAAGGCACAGTTGGTAGAGATGGCCTGCAACTCGATGATTTTTCGCAGGAAAATGACCCGATCCATGGGAACGTAGCGTTTGGTCAGGTCCTACTAGATGCATTCACCAGCCAGAGGACGACAAATCATGTCACGGCCTGACTTAAAGCGACTTCAGCTGGAAACCTCCTTGGTCGCATGCATAACCTCGTTCTCTCGCGATGAGACAGGCCATCGACTTCATAGGTACATGGCTGAGACTGCTTTACCTATGGGAATAGAAGCCGCTCAAATGCGAGGTGAAAACTGTCGGGAGTTAGAAAGTCTCCAGAACATGCATCGCAAAGCTGTGGCAGGGGAGGGCATACCTTTTGAGCATTGGCTCAACGCAGCAGAGAAAGCCTTTGTCGTTCTATTTCGCTTAGCATTCATTGCCGAGAAAACCTATCGCGTTTCTCATAGGAGTGCTCTTGAGTTTGCTGCCGGCAACAAAGAGATGATTGAGAAAGAGTTTGGCTCTTCAGAGGCATATGCTGATTACTATGGGACCTTGAACAGCGAAGCCAACACACAGGCCTTTGCGCGTGCAAATGCGCAGGTTCATTCAAAGATTGCCTCCCGATTGTTTGCCTCTGAAAGCCCTCAAGCTTGGACGAGGTTGCTTTACTCAGCCTTTTAAAAGCCTTCGCATACGCTTTCGCCGCCGCTCATGCATTTGGTGAGTTGGAAGCGCGGTACTGCGAGGGGCTCCAGCATCTCACTCTTACGCCAGTAATCTGATTTCTTATGTTTTCCGAGGAAGGAACGTCATGCATCCGAACGCATTGAAAGCTATTGAACGCATCGCAGCAGAACCTCGCGAGGCTTATCACCACATAGAAGTTAATCGCCTCACACCAGTAATTGGAGCTGAAGTCAGCGGCGTAGATCTTTCCGAAGGAGCTTCCAAAGAACAGCACGATGAAATCCACCGTGCGTTCCTGGAAAACCACGTTCTGGTATTTCGCAATCAGACACTGACAAAGGATCAGCAGAAAGCATTTGCCCGAAAGTTTGGAAAGCTGCGGGCGCTCCCATTAAGCGATATTGATGGTGATGATCCGGAGATTGTCTTAATTCGGGCCAGCGAAAAGTCTCGTTTTGTAGCCGGAGAAGTCTGGCATACGGATGGCACAGCTGACCCGGCACCTTCACTCGGCTCAATGCTGTATATGCACGAAACGCCTGAGATTGGATGCGGTGGAGACACTCTGTTTGCAAACATGCATCTCGCCTATGAAATGTTATCTCCTGCAATGAGGGAGTTTCTGCTCGGTCTGACCGCCATTCATGATGGCGCAGTGCCCTGGAAAGGCTTCACTCCGCCTGAAGGGCTTCCCAAAACAGAACACCCAATTGTAGCGAAGCATCCTGATACCGGCAGACCAATGCTCTTCGTAAACTCAGGTTTCACAACTCACATTCCTGATCTTTCTGAGGACGAGAGTACGGCCATTTTGAACATGCTCTTCCAATTTGTCGAACGTGAGCAAGCTCTGAACTGCCGCATCCGTTGGGAACCAGGTACATTGGTTTTCTGGGATAACCGCTGTACACAACACCGTGCCGTCTGGGACTATTATCCTTACTCCAGATTTGGTGAACGCGTAACCGTTCTCGGCACACAGCCGACGGCGGCTGAAGTTAATCGAACTCAGAAAGAGGCTGAGTTGGTGGAATAACTTGTAAACGGATGTGTGAGGTGGGAGCTCGAGGTTGCTAAATATATGTTGCACATAAGATGTATTATGGAACTTGAATATATCTGCTTTAAGACCCACCTTCCTCACACTTCCAATCTGCCCCAAAACCAAATCACAGCGTTCACCAGCAGCAGCCCTATGAACGTGCCGAACAGCATTGTTGGGTTGTTTTGCTCCAGTAGGATGCCGCTGAGGAGGAGGCCTAGGGGGACGCCGGTGTAGCGGAGGGAGGAGAAGGTGGAGAAGACGGTGCCGCGTTTGGCTTCGGGGACAAGTTTCTGGAGCACGGTTGCGTCAACCACGCTGCCAACGCCGAGGTTAAGGCCGTAGAGGAACATTCCAAGTGCTGCGACGATGCCAGCCGTTGGGGTGAGGCTCATGTTGGTAATGTCCGCAAACACCCAGAGCAGAAGGCCAAGGCCAATAGCCTGGCCGATTGGCGTGAGCTGCAAAAGGCGGAGAGATGAGATGCGGTGGCCCAGAACCGTGTAGGCGATAGTTGTGAGTGTGGTGCCGCAGGCGAAACAGGTGAGCCAGATACCCAGCCAGATGGCCTGCTTATCATTCGCGTTTGCCAGCACTGGCAGCACCAGCGACAACAAGGAAACAGCGACGGTGTTGATGATCAGATCATAGATGCCCAGTTTCAATATGCTAGGCGTGGTGAACATCCACTTCCACGCTTCTTTTGTCGGTTGCGGTTCTGATTGGGGCGGAGTGCTAACATGGCTGGCTTTGATGCCCATGGAGACGATCATCAGGGCCATCAGAAAGCTAAGGGAGTCCAGAAGCAGAACCGTGGTTGCACCAAAAACAGCGATGAGAATACCCGCCAGTGATGGCGTCAAAAGATCGGCGCCAGTCTCCAGCAAAGAGTTGAGCCCGTTCACCCGTTCACGTGGCAAGCCTTCTTTGTCGATCAAAGCCGGGATCATGACAGCTTTGGAGGTTTGCCCCGGAACGTCAATCACCTGAGACAGAAAGACGAAGAAGCCAAGCAAGGCCACGTCCAGCATCTCGACGGCATAGAGCAGCGGTATAAGCAGCACTGCGACAGCGTTTACACCATCACAGAAGATGCTCACGGTTCTGGCGGAGTAACGGTCAATCAACGGACCGCTGAAGAGGCCCACGATGATGTTGGGCAACTGCCCTGCAATGGCGACTGTTGCGGTGATGACAGCATTGCCCGTCAAATCATACACGAACCACGGGATGGCAATTGCAGACAAACCATTGCCGAGAAGCGACAGAAAATTTGCAGAAAACAGTAGGCTGATCTGCCCCCATCTGGCTTTTAAAGTGGCGTCTGACAATGTGGCCTCTAAAGAAAATATATGAAATCAATAAGCAAAATGCAGCCTGCTGAATGAGTAAGCCGCAGGTTAAGCGCTTCCATAGTGACCATTCTGGTTGGATGGTCAAGGCTAAGCCCGAATGACAATAGTGATAGGCCGATTGAATGGATCGGACTAAGCAGTCAGCGCTTTGGTCATGTGGAAGTTTGTCAGCGTGATGCCTCTGCACACCGGAGCTTGTTGGCGGACCACTTGCCAGTCCTGACGGAGGAAGAAGGGCCTGGCGGCAAGGCTGATATCTGACGACAGAGTTGGGATGTTGCGCTCAATTGCCCAGTTCAGCAGAGCGTTGTAGATGGCTGTTGCAACGCCTTTGCGGCTCTCAAACGGGCTTACAAATGCAAACTTGATGTAGCCTTCCATATCGATGGTCATGAAACCGATGACGGCATCTTCTTTGATAGCCACAAAACCTGTCATTCCATCCAGATTTTTCGTCAGCCTTCCGGGTTGAGTTGAGGACCTGCCCATGCGTTGAGCTGTTCTGTTGTGTAGTAATCCTTCGCTCCGATCATGATCGCATCATAATAGATCTGTGCGCATTGAGGGGCATCGGAGATTTCTAGCGGGCGGATCATAACACTCATGGACTTCACTCATCTGAATTTGGGAGGCGTGTCATGCCACAAACTCAGTCAGCTGAAAAGAGAAAATGGTTCATCTCTTGTCACTGCTGAATGATCGCGTTCTGCCACTCCTGAAGGAAGTGCTGACGCTTGAGGTTGTCCTGATAGACCAGCAGGCCGGGGCCTAACCGAATAGCGCGCAAGGACAGGTTTGGTGCCACCTCGCTATGATTGAGCTTTGGGTAAGGGTAGTAGTCTGCGCCCTCCTCGCTCCAGCTGGCGGTGATCAGGTGATCAATGAAATCACCTGCGATTTCTGGCTGTTCTGCACCTGCTGGAATAATGGCGGAGCGAAGCATCAATGTGGTGAAGTCTTCCAGTTCCAGAATGCCAACATCAGGGTCTTTTGCTGCCCGCGCCGAGGCATAGGAGCCGAGCACGTTGTAGGCCACGGCCAGATCGCCTGTTGTGATGTCAGAGATCATATCCGCAGAGCAGCAATAAAGCTTAGCATTGAGGCTGCCCATCACTTCATTGAGACGCCAAAATGTGTCTGAGGTGCGTGCATCCTGCGTGGCGAACAGAAAGCCAAGCCCGCTCTGGCGAATGTCGTAGGTGCCGACTTTGTTGAGGAAGCGGTCGGGATTGTTGCGCAGAGTTGAGATGAGGTTCTGGCGAGAGGTTGGCACTTCCAGTCCCTCAAAAGCGGACTTGGAGTAAACCACGGAGGCTGGTTCCTGCGTGAAGGCAAACACGTGGTCACGCCAGCGGGCCCAGTCCGGCATCAGGCCAGCAACTGAGGAGCTGTGTGGTTTTGTGAAACCATCATTAGCCAGCTTAACCTGTAGGTCCATCGCTGAGGAGATGGCCACGTCAAACACCTGCCGTTCCTCATAGAGCGCTTTCATCAGCTCGGTGCTGCTGACCACGGTGTAATCAATGGAAACGCTCGGATACTTGCGCTGGAAGGCCTCCACCATCGGGGCGAAGATATCGATGTCGGAGTTGGAGATGATGCGCAGGGTCTGGGCCTCCTGTGAGGCTGGGAAGACCTTGTGCTGCTCAATCTCATAGGCGCGGGCTGAAAGCAGCGACACCAACAACACAATCAGGACTGAGGGAAATAGAAGGATACGCATGCGCCTCTGACATTTGTTCTGTTTGAAAGTTTCAGGTGTCCGCCGTGAGCCTGTGTTACCTCTTCGGCAATAGTAAGTCCCAGACCAGAGCCAACGGTGTCCTCAGCGTTTTTGCCGCGTGAGAACCGTTCTGTGAGCTTCTCGATGTCTTCTGGTGCAAAGCCTGGGCCTTGATCATAGACCGAGAGCACCACCCATTTGTCTTCATGAGTGACGGTTATTTTTACATCTTCGCCTTGTGGAGCGTACTTGATGGCGTTGTCCAGAATGTTGCTCAGAGCGTTTTGAATGAGGATTGCATCACCTTTGATGGAAGGCAGTTCTTCTCCGTGCAAGCTGAGTGTTTTGTCCTGCATTTCTGCCAGAGGCCGTAAGCGTTCCAATGTTTCATCGGCCAACTCCAGCAGATTGATTTCCTTCACTTCCAGATGGTCTGTGCGGAAAGAGACCATGGCGTGATCCAGCAACTGGCCAGCCGCGCGCGAACTTTCATCAATGGCGCGGATCATCTCTTTCAATGCCGCCCTGTTTTCAGGGCGTTCCACGCGCCGCAGGGCGATTTCCGCTTGTGTGCGCAGCACTGCCAGTGGCGTGCGGATGCGGTGGGCCGCTTCGGCGATGAACTCTTCAGATCGGGTCAGTGATTTCTTCAGGCGAGCCATGAAACGGTTGAGTGCGACCACCAGTGGTGCCATCTCTCCCGGCACAGGGGCTTGCACGGCACGCAGGTCTTGCGGGCCTCTTCTGGAAACGGAATTTGCCAGTGTTTGTACAGGCCGAACGGCGGATTGAGCTGTCAAAACGCCAAGCACAGCCGCGGCGATGAAGAAGCCGAAGCCGAGATAAGCGGCGTTGGTGGAGATGCGCTCCAGAGTTTCACGCTGCCGCTTCAGGGTTTGAGCAACAGAAACAGTCACTTCAACAGGGCCTGATGCATTGGAAAGTCGGCGGGTGGCAGACACCATGCGGATGCTCTCGCCCAGATAATGGGAGGTGATGAAGCGGTGGTTCTCCCGCCCTTTCGCCGTATAGGCATCGGGTAAGCTTTCATAACCGGTGAGGTACTTGCCATCAGCCATAACGCGATAGAACACGCGGTCATCACTCACGTTCCCCAGCATGGAAAGCGCGGAGTATGGAATATCGACGGTGACCTCCCCGCTCTGGATGGCGGCACTGTCCAGAATGGAGGTTGCTGATGCAGACAGGATGTTGTCCTGCGACTCTTCTGCCACCTGCTTGGCGTAGGTCATCACCATCACAAACAACAGGGCCGCAAGCACAGCAGCGATACCGAGCAGCTGTAGGGTCAGACGACGGCGGATGGAGCCGGAGATGTTGGCTTCTAACGTCATGTCAGGCTCAACCGATAACCCAGCCCGCGCACGGTGATGATCTGCACGGAGGAAGATGATATATGCCTGCGTAGACGGGCCACATAGACCTCGATTGCGTTTTCAGAGACGTCCTCGTCATACGAAAATAATCTGTCTACAAGCTTGGTTTTTGAGAAAATAACGTCCGGGGCACTGAAAAAAATCTCCAAAAGACGCAGCTCTTTGTTGCGCAGGCTCACCGTTTTGCTGCCGATTTTCAGTGTTCCGGCTAAGGAATCGAACACCAGATCACCGAATCGTTTTGCGTTGGTCACACCGCCGGATTTACGACGCATCACAGCCCGGCAGCGGGCTTCTAACTCTGAGAAATCAAAGGGTTTTGTGATGTAGTCATCCGCTCCAAGATCAAGCACCCCTACCCGATCAGAAACCTCCGAGCGCGCGGTCAGAACAATGACCGGAGTGTCATCCTGTCGCCCTCGGTGTTCATTTAGAAAATCTCGTCCATCGCCGTCAGGAAGCATAATATCGAGCAGGATCATGTCGTAATCTGCCGTTGAGATAAAATCCTCAGCAGTCGAAATTTCAGCTGCGTGATCAACTACATGGCCGTCCAGCGTCAAACGTTCGGCGATGGAGGTGGCCAGTTTGGCGTTATCTTCAACGAGAAGAAATCTCATCTTTAGCTTCCCCAAAAAATCAAGGAGGTGACAGGTTTGTGTCAGGTTTCCGTGTTTTCACGTAAGTCATGGGCGACAAATGCTGCCCCTGTCAAATGGGAGGACAAAATGAGTTTTATTCGGGCGCGCCGCTTGGTTGCGGCAGCGGCTATGGCCGCGGCGACTTTCTCACTACCTGCAGCTTCAATTGCGGAGCCAGTGGTTGAAAGCATCCACTTCCTCATTCCAGGTGGTGCTGGCGGCGGCTGGGATGGCACCGCACGCGGCACAGGCGAAGCGCTGACCAAATCCGGTCTTGTCGGCAACGCATCTTATGAGAACATGTCCGGTGGCGGTGGCGGTAAGGCCATCGGTTATCTAATCGAGAACGCAGCAAGCCAGCACGGCACGCTGATGGTGAATTCCACCCCGATCGTGATCCGTTCCCTGACCGGTGTATTCCCGCATAACTTCCGCGACCTGACACTGGTTTCCGGCACAATCGGTGACTACGCAGCTATCGTGGTTGGTAAAGACAGTTCCATCAACTCCATGGGCGATCTGCTGGCAGCCTACAAAGCTGACAAGCGCGGCACTGCTATCGGCGGCGGCTCCGTTCCCGGCGGCATGGACCACCTCGTTGCAGCCATGGTGATGGAAGCAGCTGGCGAAGACGCAACTGCTGTGAAGTACATCCCGTACGACGCAGGCGGCAAAGCAATGGCAGCCCTTCTTTCTGGTGAGATTGCCGCGCTTTCAACAGGCTTCTCTGAAGCAGTTGAACTGGCAAAAGCAGGTGAAGTGAAGATCATTGGTGTGACCGCGGATGAGCGCGTTGCAGCTTATGGTGATGCACCAACCATGAAGGAACAGGGCATCGACACCACCTTCGTCAACTGGCGTGGTTTCTTCGCGGCGCCTGGCCTGCCAGAAGCACAGCTGACCGCTTATCAGGAAGCAATTGCAAAGATGTACGCCACTCCAGAGTGGGAAGAAGTGCGTGCACGTAATGGTTGGGTCAACATCCATAACTCCGGCGAAGACTTTCAGGCTTTCCTTGAAGGACAGGAAAAGGCCATCGGCGATCTCATGAAGAAGCTGGGCTTCCTCTAAACCAATAAAAATAATGGGATGCGCTCTAATGGGCGCATCCACTTGCCACGCCAACGGGAGGGGATGATGGCACTGGACCGATGGATTGCTCTTGTCATTCTGGCAGTGAGCCTCAGCTACGGATACACGGCGTTCTTTATGATGGACGCAGGCCTGCCGCCTTTCATGCGGTTTAACCCGATCTGGCCAAGCACGTTTCCAAAAGTCATTGCAGTATTGGCCGCAATCACCAGCCTTGCCATTCTGCTCGGCTTTGAAAAGAAGCCTGCCGAAAGCGATGCGGACGAGATCGATTTCAGCAGATTGTGGGACTATAATATCGGACAGGCAGTCTTTCTGCTGGCCTTGATGGTGGCCTACGCCTTGTTATTGCGCCCTGCTGGCTTCCTGCTCTCCACCCTGCTCTTCATCGTGATTGGCGCAGCTCTTGGGCGAGCGACGCTTTACGATCCTCGTGCCTGTTGCCGCGGTTGCCGCTGGTGGCGTCTGGTATCTGGTTCAGCAAACGCTGGGTATCTACCTCAGCCCGCTGCCGACATTTCTCAACTAGGAGGCCATAATGTTAGACGGTATCTGGATTGGCCTCTCGACGGCTTTCTCGTTCTCTAATCTGCTAA
This sequence comes from Pseudovibrio denitrificans JCM 12308, assembly GCF_001310815.1. Taxonomy (GTDB): domain Bacteria; phylum Pseudomonadota; class Alphaproteobacteria; order Rhizobiales; family Stappiaceae; genus Pseudovibrio; species Pseudovibrio denitrificans. The sequence continues at coordinate 198,173 of NZ_BAZK01000008.1, read as the reverse complement.
TGGTGATTGGCGGCTGCCTGATCGGCACCTTCATTGGGATGCTGCCCGGCCTCGGCCCCATGTCCATCATCGCCATCATGATCCCGGTGGCGATCTCCATCGGTGATCCATCTGCCGCGCTGATCCTGCTCGCAGGCGTGTATTACGGTGCGATCTTCGGTGGGTCTACCTCCTCCATCCTCATCAATGCGCCGGGTGTGGCTTCCACCGTTGCCACAAGCTTCGATGGCTATCCGCTGGCTCGTCAAGGCAAAGCTGGTAAAGCGCTGACAGTCGCGGCAATCGCTTCGTTCGCAGGTGGTAGCATCGGCGCGATCCTGCTGATGATTTTCGCGCCGGCTCTGGCTTCTGTCGCCCTGCTCTTCCACTCCGCCGAGTACTTCGCACTCATGGTGGTGGGCCTCTCAGCCATCGCCGCGTTTGCAGGCAGCGGACAGGTGGCAAAAGCGCTGCTGATGACTTTGGTGGGCCTGATGATGGCAACCGTTGGCGAGGGTGCGCTGTTCAATCAGCCACGCTTCACCATGGGCATTTTGGACCTTCAGTCTGGCTTCGGTTTCATCACATTAGCAATGGCCATGTTCGCTCTGCCAGAAGCACTGTTCCTCGTGCTGGACCCATCCCGTTCCAACTCCGGTGGCAATGGTGGTGACATCAAAGACCTGCGCATCACCAAGGAAGAAGCCAAGAAGATCACTCCAGTGATCGGGCGCCAATCCATTCAGGGCTTCCTCATCGGTGTTCTGCCGGGAGCTGGCGCGACCATCGCTTCCTTCCTCGGTTATGCCGTTGAACGAAACATCGCGCCGAAAGAAGAACAGGCTGAGTTCGGTAAAGGCTCCGTCAAAGGCCTCGCCGCTCCTGAGTCCGCCAACAACGCGGCGTGTACCGGTTCCTTCGTTCCCCTGCTGACCCTCGGCATCCCGGGGTCTGGAACCACGGCGATCCTGCTCGGTGCTCTCATCGCGCTGAACGTCTCGCCGGGCCCTCGCCTGATGGTGGATCAGCCAGAGATCTTCTGGTCCGTGATCATCTCCATGTATGTGGGCAATGTGATCCTGCTGATCCTGAACCTGCCACTGATCCCTTACATCGCCAAGGTGCTGGCTGTTCCACGCAATTATCTCATTCCGTTCATTCTGTTCTTCACCCTTATGGGTGCATATATTGGGCAGAACAACGCGACGGAACTTCTGATGCTCGTGGGCTTCGGAATATGCGCAACGCTTCTGCGCTTTGCCAACTATCCGCTGGCACCGCTGCTGATCGGCTTCATTCTGGGCAGCATGCTGGAAGATAATTTCTCTCGGTCCATGCAGCTGTACGATGGCATTGGCTTTATTCTGGAACGCCCAATGACCATGGGTCTGCTGGCTCTGGCGGTTATTCTGGTCGTGCTGCCAACCCTGCGTGCGCGCCGCGTACGCAAACAGGAACTGCAGGCCGCTGAAAGCGACTGATGACACAGCAGCTGGGAAACTGAGTTTTGACATTTGAGAGAAAAGACCTTTTCAACCTTTCCATAACGCTTGCAATTGCAGGCGCTGGAGCAAGTCTTTTTTCTCTCCTCGGTTTCCCCGCTGCCCCCCTCACCGGTTCTGCTCTGGCTGTTTCCATTGGAGGTATGCTCGGCGCACCGGTTACCGTTCCCCTTTGGCTGCGGACCCTGTGCTTTATCGTGCTCGGCACAGGCATCGGCTCCGGCGTTACATCAGCCGTCATTGATGCCGCCGTAACATGGCCTGCCAGCTTCCTCGCTCTGGGTATCAGTCTTATTCTGAGTATGCTGCTCAGCCGAGTGGTTCTGGTTCGCTTCTTTGGTTTTGATGCCTACAATGCTTCACTAGCCTCTTCACCGGGGCACCTGAGCTACATTCTCAGCATGGCGGCAGATGCCAAAGCGGATGTGACGCGTATCGGGCTTGCCCAGAGCACACGGGTGCTCTTCCTCACCATCTGCGTGCCTCTCTTCATCACCCTACTTTTTGAAGAAACCGGCGTCTCTTTCCTCCCAGCACAGAACATCACCCCACTCTCCGCAATTTATCTTCTGCTGGGTGCTGCTGTGGTGGGAACCATCTTCCTGAAGATGAAACTACCTGCCGCTTACTTACTCGGTGGAATGCTGGTGTCCTCACTTGGACACCTGACGGAGTTCACTCCGGGCAAGATGCCGGACTGGGCCACCCTCAGCTCATTTCTGGTTATGGGAGCTTTGATCGGCACTCGCTTCAAAGGCATCAGCCAGACCTTTTCGCAAAGGCCATTGGTGCGGGTGTAGCTGTTACTCTCATCACCGTCGGCATGGCTATCCTCGGCGTAGTACTAGCTATGCCACTGGTTGGTTTGGACCCGAGCCTGCTGTTCGTGGCCTTTGCTCCCGGCGGTGTAGAAGCATGGCAGCTATTGCCGTGCAGAGCGGACTAGACCCCACCTTCGTCGCCGCCCACCACGTCTTTCGCCTTCTGCTCCTGACCTTCCTTGTGCCGCTGTTGCTGAGGCGCTCTAAGTCCTCTGCCCCACTCAATGATCAGGCGTGAATCTACGTAGGCGTTGAGCTGAAAAATGCATTCCGAATAGGTTAGGCGGAAGTATTTTCCTCAAATTGGACCAAAGCTCAAAAATTTCCCTTATTCATGAAGGTATATCAATCGGCTCAAGACATTAATTCTCAGGGCAACCTGATAGCCTCGCGGAATAATAATTATTCCAATGAAACCGACGGGGAGTTTAATGAGCGCAGCTTCACTGGAAACTTTGGGAACACTGGAAAGCCGTGTGCGATGGCTTGCCTCCTGGACCATTCACAATGCCAACCATCTGCGTGGGGCTGATGTTGGTGATGTGAAAGTTGGCGGCCATCAGGCTTCCTGCGCCTCCATCAGCACCATCATGACTGCGCTCTATTTTCATAGCCTGCGCCCACAGGATCGGGTGGCCGTGAAACCCCATGCCGGGCCAATCTTTCATGCAATCCAGTATCTGGCCGGGAACCAGAGCCTGGAGAAGCTGCAGAACTTCCGTGGATTTCATGGCGCACAGTCTTATCCATCACGCACCAAGGACGTTGATGACGTTGACTTCTCAACCGGCTCCGTTGGTCTTGGTGTCGCACAAACGCTGTTTTCCTCACTGGTGCAAGACTATGTGAAGGCCCATGGCGGTCTTAACAAAGCACCGGAAGGTCGCATGATCTCTTTGGTTGGCGATGCGGAGATGGATGAAGGCAACATCTACGAGGCATTGCTGGAAGGCTGGAAGCACGGGCTGCGCAACTGCTGGTGGATCGTGGATTATAATCGCCAGTCTCTGGATGCGGTGATCCGTGAGGGGCTTTGGGAGAAGTTCGAAAGCATCTTCCGCAACTTCGGTTGGGACGTGGTGACCCTCAAGTATGGCAGTCTGCAGGAAGAGGCTTTCAAAGAGCCGGGTGGCAACAAGCTGCGTGATTGGATCGATCTGTGCCCCAACCAGCTTTACTGCGCCCTCGCCTATCAGGGCGGAGCAGCATGGCGTAAACGTCTGCTGGATGATCTGGGAGATCAAGGTGAAGTCACTGAACTGATCGAACGCCGCAGTGATGAAGAGCTTTCAAAGCTCATGTGCAATCTGGGTGGTCATGACCTACCCTCCTTGATTGAAGCTTTTGAGGAGGCTGGTAAGCATGATCGGCCCGTTCTTTTCCTATGCTACACGGTCAAAGGCTTTGGTCTTCCTCTTGCTGGACACAAGGACAATCATGCAGGTTGATGACGTCCAAGCAGATAGAAGAGTACCGTAAGCTGGAAGGTATCCGCGAAGGACATGAGTGGGACAAGTGGGAGAGTGCTACCGATCCGCAGGACTTGGAAAAGTTTGTTGCTGAAGCGCCCTTCTTCTCCAAAGGCAGTCGCCGGTATTCTGCTAAGACTGTGCCAGTTCCCGCACATCTGCCTGCACCCAATGCTGCGGAGAAGATGCTCTCAACCAGATGGGGTTTGGTCAGATCCTGCATGAAATCTCCAAGCAGGATGATGAGCTGGCAAAGCATATTGTCACCACAGCACCGGATGTGACGGTCTCTACAAACCTTGGTCCATGGGTCAACCAACGTGGACTGTTTGCCAAGGAAGAGCTGGCCGATACGTTCAAAGCGGAACGGATCCCTTCAACGTTCAAATGGGCGTTCTCTCCGCAAGGACAGCACATTGAGCTGGGCATCGCTGAATCCAACCTGTTCCTGCTGCTTTCCGCATTGGGGCTGTCTCACAGCATTAACGGTCAGCGCCTGCTGCCGATTGGCACGGTCTACGATCCATTCATTTTGCGAGCTGCAGACCAGCTGAACTATGCCTGCTATCAGGATGCCCGCTTCATGCTGGTGGCGACGCCGTCCGGTGTGACGCTGGCGCCGGAAGGTGGTGCGCACCAATCCATCAGCACGCCGTTGATTGGGATGGCGCAGGATGGACTTGCTGCGTTTGAACCTGCCTTTGTGGATGAGTTGGCAACTATTATGCGCTTTGGGTTCGACTATATGCAGCGAGATGGTGAGGGTGATCCGGATGAGCGTACCTGGCTGCGGGATCAGACCGGAGGCTCCATCTATCTGCGTCTTTCCACTCGTCCGCTGGAACAACCTCTGCGCACTTTCACGCCGGAAGAAGAGCAGGATATTGTCGATGGCGCCTATTGGCTTCGCAAGCCGGGGCCGAATGCGGAGATCGTGATTGCATATACTGGTGCTGTTGCACCTGAAGCGATCAACGCCGTTGGCCTGATGGCAGAGGATCGCCGTGATGTGGGGCTGCTTGCCATCACCTCCGCTGACCGCCTCAATGCAGGCTGGACAGCTGCACAGCGTGCGAGAGATCGCGGTGCATTGCATGCGCGCAGTCATATTGAACGCCTGTTTGATGATGTGCCGGATAACTGCTCGCTGATCACTGTTCTGGATGGCCACCCAGCAACGCTTGCATGGTTGGGCGCCGTTAAAGGCAATAGTATCCGCACGCTTGGTGTGGAGCACTTTGGGCAGACAGGCACCATCGCTGACCTTTATGCGCATTACGGAATCGACACCCAGTCGATTTTACGTGCAGCTGAAACGATTTCGACAGGCGGCAAGATTCGCTACATCAAAGCAAGTTAGGCTTGCATGGCAGAAGCGATGTGTGGTGCATTGCTTCTGCTGTTTTGATCAGTGCGCTTAATGAACGCTGCCTGCTGCAAGGATTTCGCCGTGACCTCAGATTTCTCCCAGTACACGCTTGGCTATGACATCCCCGCTTTGCCTGGGATGAAAGTAGAGGAGGTGCAAACGCCCGCGCTGATCGTGGATCTGGATGCCTTCGACCATAACCTTTTGAAGATGCGGGATGAAATCGCCAAATACGGCGTCCGCCATCGAGCACACTGCAAGATGCACAAATCTGCTGAGATCGCGAAATTGCAGATGGAGCAAGGCCACGCTTGCGGCGTGTGCTGCCAGAAGGTGAGCGAGGCCGAAACGCTGGCAAGAGCAGGCATCACGGACATCATGGTGTCCAACGAGGTTTGCGATCCTTATAAAATTGACCGTCTGGCTCAACTGCCAAAACTGGGCGTGCGTATTCTTGTCTGCACGGATAACCTACCCAACATCGCGGCCCTTTCTGAGGCTGCCGTGAAGCAAGGTACGGAGTTGGAGGTTCTGGTGGAGCTGGACTGCGGCGGCAGCCGTTGCGGTGTGGCAGACAGCGCAGCGGTGCTGGAGTTGGCGACCGCGATCATTGCAGCACCGAACCTGCGTTTTGCAGGCATCCAGTCCTATCAGGGGGCGGCTCAACATGCCTATGAGTACGCGGATCGAAAGGCTCTAATGGATACGGCTATTACCATCACCAAGGATGCGGTTGATCTGCTGGAAAGCAAGGAGATCCATTGCGATATCGTTGGTGGTGGAGGCACTGGCTCTTATCCGTTTGAAGCGGCTTCAGGTGTGTTCAATGAGCTGCAATGTGGATCCTATTTGTTCATGGATGCAGACTATCGCCGCGTGAAAGACAAAGATGGTCAGTATCTGCCTGCCTTTGAACATGCGCTCTTTCTGCTGACCTCAATCATGTCCACCGACATTGATGGTCAGGCTGTGTGTGATGCTGGTCTGAAGGCGCACAGCATCGACACAGGCCCACCTGAGGTATTCGAGCGACCAGATCTGCAGAGCCTTGATTATTCAGATGAACACGGTGTTCTCAAAGATCCGCAGAACACTTTGAAAATCAACGACAAGATCAAGCTGGTACCGGGGCATTGTGACCCGACCTGTAACCTGCACGACTGGTATGTTGGTGTGCGCGGCGGTGTGGTGGAAACGCTCTGGCATGTAACTGCGCGCGGCAAGTTCTACTAGGCCCTCGTCTCAGTGTTTGACAGTTTCCGGCTTCCTCTGTAGGTTGCGCGGCAAGGGTTCAGGTCCCTGCCGCTCGCAGAGCAGTTGCTCATGGTGAAGCCTGAAACAAGAGAGACGACATCAGCCTAAACAAGCGGGTTGGTGGCAATGCGAGCCCCATCAAGTTGATCCCGCATAGTTTGAGGCTATGACATGAATGGATCTCTTCCTTCCCTTTCCGCGTTAAAAGCGCAGGCAAAGCAATTGCGTGCTGCGCTGGAAAAACGCGGCGAACCCATTTCGCACTCCCAGACACTGGAACTCATTGCCCACCAGCATGGTTATCGGGACTGGAACACCCTTTACGCTGCTGTTGGCAATCGTCCGCCCGTGCTGTACCTGCGCCCCGGAGATAGAGTTCAGGGCAAGTACCTTGGTCAGCGGTTTGATGCTGAAGTTCTTGGTGTGCAGGGCTCAGTCGCAGCTTGCAGGGTGCGGTTGACACTGCAGTTTGATGAGGCGGTGGATGTAGTGAGTTTTGATAGTTTCTCCTCCTTCCGTCACCGCGTGACTTGCACATTGAATGCAGATGGCATGACCAGCGAGAGGACCTCTGATGGCGAACCTCACATGGTGCTCAGTGGGCTTTAGCTTTTCACAAAAAAAGACCGGGAGACCTGCGGCCTCCCGGTTTGAAAGAGGATGCAATCATCCCGTCAGGCGTAACTCAATGGAACGACAGCATGTCCGTTGAGTTCGCCAATCAGGAGGCGCTGGATACCACCCACTGTGCTGAGCGTTACCTCGCCCGCATCCACACTCTCGGCACCTGTGATTGATCGGGGAAGCTTGAGATCCAGCGAGATGTCGCGCAGCCGGACTTTCTCCTGAATGACTTCAATGTTGGTGCTCTTGTTTTGGCCACGCAGCCGTGGAGTCGAGAACAAGGTATGCAGCAAATAGCGCTTGTTCTCCGGCTGGTGACGTAGGATCACCCTGAGACCGGGCATGGCTCATGGGTGGTGGTGACCATTGGCTCCTCCAGCAAAGAGCCAATGAGATTGCGCAGGGCCTCCAGTAAAACTACAGGCCCCTTCTGCATGTAGATTGAAAAGACCGAATGCGCGAGATAGGTGATCTGCCCTTTGCTGACGCCAACCGCATAGCCCGACTTTTCGCGTCTGTTCGGCGTATGCTGGTGCCCGCAGAAGTGTTTGATGGACCGGGCAAAGTACGGCTCATAGACATCTCCGAGAGACGTGCCATCTGTCACCCTGATCCGCTGAGACCCTTCATAGAGGCACACCGGTGTTTTCGGTGAATCTCCAAACTCCGGTGCCGATAAAAGAGCGTAGTCCACGTCAAACGGGCTGGTGCCGCAATACTCAGCGCCGATATCAAACAGGAACCCATCTTCGCCAAGGCCACTTTTGCCGGAAAGAAGTAACTTACCGCCATCTGCCAAATAGGCATCCAGCTTGGCCTTGAGATCAGTATCCACCTGCACCTCATCAGGCAGGATCAGGAGTTTGTAAGGGCTGAGGTCGCAGTTCCGATCCAGAACATCAAACTGCATCTGACATTCCAACAACAGACGCACAACGCCTTCGTCTCCCGGCACGTGTTTTGGCCAAGTGCGGATGGTGTAAGGATCATTGATGGCTTCAGCGGACAGGACTCCGATCTCGGCAAGGCCTTCGCTGCCAGAGTGATACGCCTCACGGTCCTCAATCAGCTTGAAAGCCTGCCCGATCCGCTCGTAAGTGGTCTGGTCAATAATGCCTGAGGGATGCAACTGATCGCCTACCGAGCTGCCTGCTCCGAAGGCCAGCATCATCGCGCTTTCCTGCTCCAGAGCATCGCCGGGTTTGTAGGTGCCAAACTCGCCCCAGAATGTGTGGAACTTGCCCGTCATGCCCAGATACTTGGCACCGATGGTTTCGGCATAGCGAGCGGAGACCGGAAAGTGCTCATAGCCCCAACCGCCCGTGGGCAGGCTCTCAATCTCCAGGTGACTGTCGAAACCAAGGATACGTCTGTCGCCACGGGTTACATGGCCGTGGTTGTGAAAGACTGGCAAGTCTGCATGAACACAACGTGCGGCAGCTGTGGTTCTGCGCAAAAACTCATCGCGCATATCTGCTGCATGGCGCACCAGGTGTTCGGTGTTCTGCCAATCCAGCCCTTTGGCCTTCAATGCATCCATGCTTTGTGAGCTGAGGCTCACATACTGGTGGCAGATGTCGAGGAAGATGCCATCGTTTTTTGGAAACAGCCGGGCCACCTCTTCAATCTGGGCACAAAGGTAATCCAGATAGCTGGTTCCGAAGTCCAGAATACCCCAGCTCGGTCCTTGAAGATGGTCAATCCCGCCGGTGGTGATCCATTTGCCGTGTTCGTCTACCACGCGCCATTCCGGATGCTCATGGCAGGCCAGCTCATCCCATGCGCAGCTCAGATAAATGGGTGTGGCAATGCCCCGGGCTTTGCAGGCATCTATCTGTCGGCGCAGCAGGTTGGTTTTCAGGTTCGGGTGTGGTTTGCCGACCTTGGTCGGATGGTAGGAATAGCCGTGATGACACTTGGCGAAGAGGGTGATGGATTGTACGCCCGCCTTCACCAAGGTATCGCCAAACTCGTCTTCATCAAAATGCAGCCCGATATCAGGGACTTGCGGGCCAGTATGAAAATCCAGATGCACCTGCCGCAGCAACAGCGGATCATTCAGCGTTCTTCTCGTCATTATGCAAATTCCTTGGTGAGCGCGATGGTTTGCTCGTGCTCGTCAAACAGATAAATGGCTTCGGGTTTTAAAGAGACAGTCCATGGTGTTCCGGGCTCATGAAAATGTTGCCCGTTCTCCAAAACGGAGATGTATTGCTTGTTGGGCAACACCATGTGCGAGAGCGTCTCACGGCCCAGTTGCTCAACAACGCTGATGGTGCCGCGCAGAGTGGAAACACCACTCTCACCTTCCACCACCTCATTGGGACGGATGCCCACACAGACCTTTCGACCACGCCCAACAGCGTCATGGCCGCGCCAACGGTTTGGAATCTCAAGCTCCACGCCCTCGCCCAGTTCCAGATGCAAGCTTTGCTCAGTAACGGTTGTGATGTGGCCATGCAGGAAGTTCATCTTGGGCGTGCCGATGAAGCCAGCGACGAACTTGTTACATGGGTTGTTGAAGAGCTCGATGGGCGTGCCCTCCTGCTCAATCACCCCGTCACGCATCACCACAATCTTGTCGGCCATGGTCAGTGCTTCCACTTGATCGTGGGTTACGTAGATCATTGTGGCCTTGAGCCTGTTATGCAGCTTCATCAGCTCCAATCGCATCTGCACGCGCAGTTCGGCGTCCAGATTAGAGAGTGGTTCGTCGAACAGGAACACATCCGGATCGCGAACAATCGCGCGGCCAATGGCAACACGCTGACGCTGCCCACCGGAAAGCTCCCCCGGTTTGCGTTTCAGCAGCTGCTCAATCTGCAAAGTCTGCGCAACGTCCTGTACTTTCTCACGGATCAATGCGGAAGGTTGCCGGGCCACGCGCAAACAGAAGCCGATGTTTTGCTCAACGCTCATATGCGGGTAGAGCGCGTAGGATTGGAACACCATAGCGATGCCGCGTTTGTCGGCCTCGACATCATTGATGACACGCTCACCAATCTGGATGGTGCCATCAATGATGTCTTCAAGGCCGGCAATCAGCCTCAGGAGAGTCGATTTTCCGCAGCCGCTTGGTCCCACAAGCACGACAAACTCACCGCTTTGCACAGCCAGATTGATGTCATGCAGCACGTCTACATCGCCAAAACTCTTACAGAGATTAGAAATAGTTAGTGTCGTCATTTATTTTCCCATTCCTGTAAGAGAACGAACAAAATGCTTTTGCATGGCCAGATACAGGGCAACGATGGGCAAGGCCGAAAGCAGCACCGCGGCCATGATTGCGCCCCAGTCGCTGGAGTACTGGCCCTGGAAGGATGTCAGCCCAAGGGGCAGTGTCTTCACCTCTTTGGAGGTGAGGATCAAAAGGGCGATGAGGAACTCGTTCCAGACAAATACCACCTGAAAGATCGCTGCGCTGAGCAGAGCTGGTTTTGAGAGCGGCAACACGATGAAAAACACCGTGCGCAGCTGCGAGCATCCATCCAGCTTGGCAGCCTCTTCAAGGTCTTTGGGAAACTCCAGAAAGAACGCGTAAAGCAGGATGACGGTGAACGGGATACCAAACGCGATGTAAGGCAGGATCAAACCCGCCAGCGTATTCAGCAACCCGAAGCCGTCCAGCAGTTGGAACATGGGCACCAGCACGGCATGAAGCGGCACGGCATAGGAGGCCACGATGAGCATATAGACCCACATGCGGCCCTTAAACGGAATGCGAGCCAGAGCATAAGCCGCCAGTGTGGAGATTGCGACGATACCCGTCACCGAGAACACGGAGGTGATCAGCGAGTTGAGGAAATAGGTTCCAATTCCAGACGAGAACACCCGCTCAAAATTGCCGAAGTAAAGCTCATTCGGTAGGCCCGATGGATTGGCGAAGATCTCGCCGCGTTTCTTAAAGGCAGTGAACACCATCCAACTGAGTGGTGTAAGAATGAACACGCAGTAGCCGCCGATGAAGACGTACATCATGAGCCGGAGTGTTTTGAAGGGCATTTTGATCATCTGTCCCTCCGGCTTGTGCGTAACTGAACAATGCCGAGCCCAAGAGCGATCACCAGCAGGACAACGGAGACAGCATTCGCATATCCCATGCGTCCAATGGTGAAGGCATTCTGGACGATGTAGGAGCCCATCACTTGCGTTGAGTTGCCAGGGCCGCCTGAGGTGAGAACATAAACAAGATCAAACACTTTGAAGGCACTGATGACGGTGATGAGAACACACACGATCAATACGTTGCGCAGCTCTGGCAATGTGACGTTGAAGAAGCTTAGGATCGGCCCCGCCCCGTCCAGCTTTGCGGCCTCATAAAGCTCCCGCGGGATGCCTTGCATGGCAGCGAGCAGGATAATCATCATAAAGCCGGTGTACTGCCAGAAGCCCACGAAGATGATGGCGTAAAGGGCGATATCCGGGTCGCCCAGCCAACCACGCATAGGAGTTGACCAACCCATGTTGAAGAACAGCTCTTCAATCATGCCCGTGTTGGGATCAAACACCAGTCGCCACAACAGACCAATGGCAATGGTGGAGATGACGATGGGCATGAAGATGATTGCGCTGATCACGCTCTTCCCGCGTTTGATGCCGCGATCCAGAATGGCTGCTAGCAAAAGGCCCACGCCAATCTGTAAAATGATGCCTGTGATGGCGATGATGATGTTGTTTTCAAACGCGATCCAGAACACATCGTCCTGCACGATCTCAAGGTAATGAGAGAAACCAACAAACTGTTTGGTGGGCGATGTGAGCCCGAATTTGTAAAGCGAGTAAACGAGTGTTTGGATAAACGGCACGAGGATGAACAGGGCGAACAGGCTGAGGGCCGGTAACACCATGATCCATCCGAAAATGGAACTCGTGCCGAAGATGGAGGATGGAGTGGCGCGGCGGGCCGCGCTCTCCTGTTCCAATAGTACTGTCATGCGCTAAGACTCTGCTGAAAGCGTTGAGGGGGTTAGCCCTGTTGCTCTTTTGCCTTTTGAGCGCGCGCACGGATTTCACCCATGGCTTGCTCCGGAGTCTTGGTTTCATTCAGCACTTCCTGAATGATGCTGAGGTAATGCTCAGAAACAGACTTCTCCAACCCTACATCCAGAATAAGCACCAGACCGGCATAACTGCCTGCATCCTTCGCGATCTTGCGGAAGATCGGTGTGCCGTCTTCTTCACCCATGTGAGAGGCATTGACTGGCAGGCGACCAAAGTCACGCGCGCGTTTGGCCTGTGTTTCGCCGGAGACGAGGAAGTTCACAAAGGTGGAAGCGGCGTCCATATTCTTAGTTCTGGCTGAGATCTGATAGCCTTCCAGCAGAGCAAAGTTATAGTCCTGATTGCCTTTGCCGTTTTCCGCTGCAGGGAAGCGGGCCAAATCATAACCGCCTTCAAGCCCCTCGCTATCAAACGTACCCGGACACCAGTTTCCGCAGTAAATCATGGCTGCCTGACCAGCAGCAAACAGGCTGCGGGAGGCATCAGCTGTGGTGGCGTTTGGTGCTTTGTTGAAGCAACCAGCCTGACTGAGATCTACGAGTGTTTGCAGTGCTTCCACATAACCGGGATCAGAGAACAACTCCTTAGCATTGCCGTCTAAGGCATAGTCTTTTGCGACCTGTGCCTCACCAACGATCTTCTGGTTCAGCGTGGAGATGTAGTGCACGCCTTTCCACTTTTCTGCGTTGCCCAGTGAAATAGGCGACATGCGCGGGTTGATGTCGCGGATGGCTTTACAGGAGGCTTTCAGCTCACCAAGCGTGGTAGGAACGCTGAGATTGTTATCTGCAAAGAAGCTGGTGTTGTAGAACATGTATTTGGTGATCAAGTGAGTTGGCACGCCGTGGATCTTGCCTCCAACCGTGAAGGCATCAAACATACCCGGTGCAATCTTCTCACCCCACATACCCGGATTTGCGCCAATCTCGGTTAGGTCCGCAGTCAGTCCGTTGCGCGCCAGAACAGCAGCATCTTCGCCGGACCAGTTGAAGAAGATATCCGGCCCAGCATCAGACGCTAGAGCCACTTGCAGGCCTGTCTTGTAAGCATCACTAGGAAACGTCTCGTAATTGATCTTGATGCCCGGATGCGCCTCCTCAAAGGTGGCGATCACCTCTTCCCAGTGTTTGTTGACCGCATCAGAGGAGCTGGTCAGATTCCAGAGCTTGAGTTCTGTCTCAGCACTGGCCAATGAAAATGATGTGCACGCAAAAAATGAAGCCGCTGCCGCGAGCCGAATGAGTTTCATAATATCCCCCCAGACTGGCAGGTTCTCCCCCATCGAGACCCTGCGTCATGCTGGAAGTTTTCCTTTAGTTGATACCGTTGTCAACTAATTTCAATAATTTCAACTTTGCTGCAAAGCGGCATATTTGCTCTGCACAGATCCTATGTCTTCTGAAACAAAAACACTTTCTTGCTCTGCGGCGCTTGTGAAAAAATCAGCGCAGACGCACCACGGAATCACGCAGGATCACATCGCAAGAGACGGTCATCTTGCGGGAGGACGATGAAATCCCGTTGTTGAGCCGTGTCAGCATCATCTCCACCAAACGCGACGCAATTACGTCATGCGGCTGTGCAATTGCGGTGATGCTTGGGGTGAGCAAGCGGAAGAAATACGGGTCATCGTAGCTGACCAGAGACAGGTCCTTTGCAACTTGCAGCCCCTGCTCCTTCATCGCTTCCAGCACTCCCATGGTCATCTCATAGTTGACGGAGAACAGCGCTGTCGGCGGTTTGTCCAATGCCATCAACTGCTGAAGTGCGAAGTAGCCATCTGAAAGGCGCCACGACCCTTCGCAGACGTATTCCTCCATGACCTTGAGGCCTGCTTCTTCCATAGCATCACAAAACCCCTGATAGCGACCACGGGAAGAGGATTGCAGATCACTGGCCTTGATGATCGCGATGCGCTCATGCCCCATCTCGATCATATGCTGCACGGCTCGCTTGGAAGCTTCACGGTTGTTCACCAGCACCCGGTCAATATCGATGCCGGTGGCTTCATCGTTGAACAGGACGATTGGCTTTTGCAGGGAGCGCAGTTGGTCCAGCGAGATAGTGTTGTTGAACGTGCCGCTCATGACCACCCCATCAAACTTGCGGGCGGTCATGATGGACATGAGATTGTCTAGTTCACCCGGTTCGTTCTTGAGGTGATAGGTGGTGACCTGATAGCCGTGGTCAAAAAACTGGGTGATGACGTTGGAGAGCACCTGCGTGTGGAACTCATCAAACCCATCCATCACCACGGCAACAGTCTTGGTGACATCGGTCTTCATGGCCTGCGCGAAGGTGTTGGTCTGGTAGCCCAATTCCTTGATCGCTTCGCGAATGCGCATCTCGTTGGTCTTGCGGACCTCACGCCCATTGATGAAACGGGACACCGTGCCAACGGCCACTCCGGCACGTTCGGCCACATCCACAATGGTGGCTGTCTGACGGTCGTCTTTCGTTTCGCTCATTCGGTCCTCTTGGGGTGCTGTTGCAAGCACCGGAGCTTGCATGAGTTTGCTATCCAGCACAACCACCCTGTGTATCAAGAGGCTTCAACCGCAAAATGACCGTCTACCCAAAACTCCTGCTTGAACACGTGGGTGTAATTAAACTATACTATGATACTCATATTTAAATTGCTGGCGGAGTGAGATGCCGCCAGAGGCACGGAAGAGGCGCTACCCATGGATGTTGGGGCAAATGATGTTTATCTGGAACGCCAACCAGAAAGACTGGTTCTGGAAGGCTATCGCCGTTGGTCCGCCGGCTTTGAAACAGGTTCCATCACGCCTTGGGAAATGGCTTGGGACTTGTACAACGAAGCGCTTGGACATCAAGATGCTGGGTTAGCTGTAGCGAGCTTATCCCAGTATGTCCGCACACTGAAACGGTGTGCCGCCTGCCCGCTTCGGTGCTACCCCTACGATTCTCATCATCTTTGTGTCGAAGAATGCCTGACGATGGGCCTGATCGCGGGGCTTCAGCACGATACGGACACAGCCAAGTTCTGCCTGCAACATATCACTTGCCCTCAGCGTTGTGAGGAAGTTGAACAAGCCGCCGCAGACTTTGCCGAAACCCTCAAGAACCTAGGCCAGGTCATGCTACCAGTGCCATCGCATGTACTGACGGATATTGTGAAAAAGGGCTCTGGTGGTATCGCTCATTAGTTCGACTGGCTGAGCTTTTCAAAAGCTGGACGATGATCAGAATCGTCTAAATACGATTTGCTATTGAATGAGGACGCTCTGTTTTAGATGCGTCCTTTTTTGCATCTTGTGTCCGCCTCGGGCTTCCATTTTCTTCATCCAACATACCCTTCTGATATTTCACAGTTTTCTCTCTAGGTACGCTGCGATAAATCAGGGGTTGTGCACAGCTGGGATTTACAAGCGGAAATTCCTGTTTCTAAAATTGGTCTGACGTCTGATGGCAGACAAAATGAAACGAACATCTGTGCGGAGCCCAACTTGCCAAGCCCATCCAATAATAAAATTCGGCCAATCAAGACCGAGGACAGAAGCGATGCGATCTTGCAATCGCTGACAGACTTCATCGTGGAGGAAGGCTTGCAGCCCGGTGACAGACTGCCCACGGAACGAGAGCTGATGAACGGCCTGAAGGTTGGCCGCTCGTCCATTCGTGAGGTGATCCGCCACTTGCAGGCATTGGGTATCGTCGAGATCCGCCGCGGGTCCGGGACATACCTGAAACGTCCACTTTCAGAG
Organism: Pseudovibrio denitrificans JCM 12308; assembly: GCF_001310815.1. GTDB lineage: Bacteria > Pseudomonadota > Alphaproteobacteria > Rhizobiales > Stappiaceae > Pseudovibrio > Pseudovibrio denitrificans. Next base: position 182,426 of record NZ_BAZK01000008.1, on the reverse strand, counting down.
AAAACGGTTTATCTGCCGCTGTCCATTGCCACTAAACGGGATGGCCTGTTGCAGACACTGGAAGTGCGCCGGGCGTTGGAGGTGGAGGCCTCCATTCTGGCAGCACAGCGGGCAACACCTGATGAGATCGAAGAGATGCGCACCAAGCTGGAGCACATGGAAGCGGTCCATCACCTTAATGGCACTGCAGGCCCTGAGGACCTTGAGTTTCACCTCTCCATCTACCGTGCAGCAGGAAACCCGCTGTTTGAGCAGCTGTTGCAGCAGATGCGGGAGTCTTTTGAGAGCTTTTTTGAGATGCCGTTCGATCGCAAGGATTTTGCCGGACGGTCTTTTCCATTTCACCGACAATTATTTGACGCCATCGCCAGTGGAGACACGGAGAAGGCCCGCAAACATACCTTGGAAATTTTGAGTGTGGTTGAAGAAGATATTGTGCAGATGGCACAGGAAACGGACTTAGTATGATCGATCTGTGGGGGGAGGACACAGCAACAGTTGTCGCGCATGACGAAGCATCCTTCGCGGATGCGGTGGTGCCGCCGATTTTCCAGAACTCGCTTTTCACGTTCTCCTCCTATCAGGAGATGTGTGACACCTTTGCGGGCAAGATCAACCGTCCGGTTTACACCCGTGGCATCAACAACTGTGCGTGCGTTTGAGGAGAAAATCGCCAAGCTGGAGGGCTCTGAAGATGCTCTCGCACTATCCAGCGGAATGGCTGCTATTTCGTCTGCCATCTTGTCGGTGGTGAAACCCGGAGACCGGATCCTTTCCGTCAAACATGTTTATCCGGATACCTTCCGCTTCTTCGAGATTTTCCTGCGCAAGTTCGGTGTCAGTGTCGACTATATCGACGGCAGCAATCTGGCGACCGTTGAAGCCGCCCTGCCCGGCCACTCACTGTTTTATCTCGAAAGCCCGACCAGCTGGATCATGGAGGCCCACGATGTGAAGGCTCTGTGTGAGCGTGCCAAAGAGGCGGGTGTCACCACAATCATCGACAACAGCTGGGCCTCGCCAATCTTCCAAAACCCGATCAAACTGGGCTGCGATATCGTAGTGCATTCTGCTTCCAAGTACATCAGCGGCCATAGTGACGTAGTGCTGGTGTGATCGCCACGTCTGCAGAGCGTGTTGCGCAGATCCGTGGGGAAGTGACCCAGTATCTGGGCAGTAAGTTGTCGCCGTTTGAGGCATGGTTGCTGCTGCGTGGCCTGCGCACACTCCCACTACGCATGAAAGCCCATGAGCAGGCAGGTATGGAGATCGCCAAGAGACTGGCGGAACATCCTGCGGTTAAAACGGTTTTCCATCCGGCGTTTCAGAACAAGGCCCACCCGGGGCTGCGGGGAACCTCCGGTCTCTTTTCCATAGAGCTGGCAGAAAATGTCAGCGTCGAAGCGCTTTGTAACCACCTGAAAATTTTCAAAATCGGTGTGAGTTGGGGCGGGCATGAAAGCCTGATTTGCCCTGCACAGGCCTCTCTTATTCAGTCGGGAGGACCGAACTCAACCGCATTCTTTGGCGTGTCACCGCACGTCGTTCGCCTGAATGTCGGCCTTGAAGACCCTGAGGATCTCTGGGGGGACCTCCAAGAAGCGTTGGGAGCCGCATCAGAATAACATTGCTAGAGGAGAGGCAATTATGAGTTTGAAGAAGTTATTGGCCGCAAGTCTTGTGGCAACAGCTATTGCAGGTCCGGCAGTTGCTGAAACCAACCTACAGCTGGTGGAAGTGATCACAAGCCCGGAACGTACCAAGGTTTTGCAGGGTATTGTTTCTGAGTTTGAAGCAGAAAATCCGGGCACCAAAGTTGAAATCATCTCGTTGCCATGGGGGCAGGCATTCGAGAAGTTTGCGACCATGGTTTCTGCTGGCCAGACACCGGATGTGGTTGAAATGCCAGACACATGGGCTGCGCTTTACGCCAATAACGGCGCTCTTGAAAGCCTCGAGCCTTACCTCAAAAGCTGGGATGGCACAGACAAGCTGAACGCCCGCACCATTGAGATGGCCCGCAGCGGCACAGGCACCGCATACATGCTGCCTTACGGCTTCTATCTGCGTGCTATGTTCTACAACAAGAAGCTCTTCAAGGAAGCTGGTGTTGAGAAGCCACCTGTAACATTGGATGACTTCCGTGAGGCTGCTGAGAAAGTTTCTGCACTGCCAGGCAAATACGGCTTCTGTCTGCGCGGCGGCTCGGGTGGCCTCAATGGCTGGGCTGTGTTTGGTGCAACAACCGCTGGCACTGATCAGTTCTTCGATGAAGAAGGCAACAGCATCATGTCCACCGAGGCGTGGATCAAAGGTGCGCAGTTCATGGTCGATCTTTATCAGGATGGCCTTGCACCAAAAGACAGCCTGAACTGGGGCTTTAACGAAATCGTGGCGGGCTTCTACTCCGGCACCTGCGCCATGTTGGATCAGGATCCAGATGCTCTGATCGGTATTGCGCAGCGCATGGACCCGAACGACTTTGGCGTAACCACCATGCCAAAAGGGCCAAATGGCAAAGCTTATCCAACTATCGGATACGCAGGCTGGTCCATGTTCTCTGACAGTGAGCACAAAGACGCCTCTTGGAAGCTGATCGCGAAGCTGCAGAGCCGTGATGCGAACCTTGAGTGGTCCAAGCGTGTTGGCACTTTGCCAATCTACAAGGATGCTGAGAGCGACCCGCACTACAACACCCCGCAGTTTGCTGGTTGGTTTGAAGAGCTCTCTGATCCGGACGTACACCCACTGACCATGCCAACTCACCTCGAAGAGTTTGCATTCTTCAAAGACTCCATGTCCATCCGCACCAGTCAGGAAGCTCTGCTGGGCCGCAAATCTGCGGAAGAGCTGGGCAAAGAGTGGGGGGATTACCTCTCCGCAGCACAGAAAAAGTGGCTGGCCAAACAGTGATGACAGCTGCCACAGACCTTGGAGCACACCCTGCCAATCGGCAGGGTGTGACCTCCCGCAGATTCTTATCCCGACTTGAGCCCTACTTTTACGCCAGCCCGGCCATTGTGCTGTTGGTGACGGTGATGATGGTGCCGCTGGTGGTTGGCCTGACGTATACAGTCAGAGACATCCGCATTCTCAACCCGTTCAGCGGTGGCTATGTGGGCTTTGCGCATTTTGAAGCGGTCTGGCACGACCAGAACTTCCATAATGCGCTATTCAATACCTTCTGGTGGACAGTAACCTCGCTGTTCTTTCAATTCTTTCTGGGTTTGACGCTCGCTCTCTTGCTCAATCGCACTTTTCCCGGGCGACGCATCATCCAGTCTCTTGTGTTCCTGCCATGGGCCGTGCCTGCGTTTTTGTCAGGCCTCAATTGGGCGTGGATGTTTAATCCGGTCATTAGCCCCTGCCCCATTGGCTGTTTGCGCTTGGCATTCTGAGCGAGCCGACAAATATCCTGTCGGATCCTGATCTGGCCATGTGGGGACCGATCGTTGCCAACATCTGGTTCGGCATTCCGTTTTTCGCCATCACCTTGCTCGCAGCTCTTCAATCCATTCCGGGTGAGATTTATGAGGCCGCTTCCATTGATGGGGCGAGCCGCAGGCAGCAGTTTGTCAGCATTACGCTGCCGTTTCTTGCGCCGACCATCGCGATTACGCTGATGCTGCGCACCATCTGGATTGCCAACTTTGCTGATCTCATCATCGTCATGACCAATGGCGGCCCGGCAGATTCAACGCAGATAGTCTCCAGCTACATCTTCACGCAGGCCTTCCGTCGTCTGGACTTTGGCTATGCCTCGGCAATCGCGGCTGTGCTGCTTGTTCTGCTGCTGGCCTATGCGGTCTCCATCATCTTCATCAGACGCAGTCTGCTGCGCGAAACCTGAGGCTCTGTTATGGCATACTATGCAAAATCAAAGGGCCAACGGGTGGTGGATTGGAGCGTCCATTACGGCCTGCTCGCTTGCTTTCTGTTCTTTGCCTTGTTCCCGCTCTTCTGGCTGTTCAAGGTGGCTGTGACACCCACGAACCTTTTGTATTCTGAAGGCATCCGCATGTGGCCCTCTGAGACCACGTGGGCAAACTTCGCTCAGGTGATGACGGATACGGACTTCCCGCAGTTCTTCATCAACTCGGCCATTGTATCTGGCGCAACAGCTCTCATTTCCACGCTGATTGCAGCCGCCGCGGGCTACTCATTCTCGCGGTTCCAGTATCGCGGCAAGGCCATCATCATCGTGCTGATGCTGATCACCCAGATGTTCCCGCTGGTGATGTTGATTGCACCGATCTTCCGCATTCTCACACCGCTGGGGCTGACGGACAGTCTGCTTGGGCTTGTTGTGGTCTACACAGCCTTCAACGTACCGTTTGCAACCTTTCTGATGCAGTCGTTTTTTGATGGCATTCCCAAAGACCTTGAAGAAGCAGCCATGATTGATGGCAATACGCGTTTTGGTGCTCTGGTGAAGATCATCTTCCCGCTCACTCTGCCGGGCATTGCGGCCACTTTGGGCTTCGTGTTCACCGCAGCGTGGAGTGAGTTGCTCTTTGCGCTCATGCTGGTCAGCAGTCCGGATGCTGTCACCTTCCCTGTTGGTCTGCTGACGTTCATCTCCAAGTTCTCTGTCGATTTCGGGCAGATGATGGCAGCGGGTTTCCTGGCGCTCATTCCGGCAGCAATCTTCTTCTTCCTCATCCAGCGTTATCTGGTGCAGGGTCTTACCGCCGGTGCGGTCAAAGGATAACGAGGTACTCTATGGCTTCTATTCAAATCACCGAGGCAACCAAATCCTACGGCAACACCGCCGTACTGCATGGAATTGATCTGAACATTCAGGATGGCGAGTTCATTGTGCTGGTAGGCCCGTCCGGCTGCGGAAAATCCACTTTGCTGCGCATGATTGCAGGGCTTGAAGAAGTGACGTCTGGCTCAATCTCCATCAACGAGCGGATCATCAATGATCTGCCGCCGCGCGATCGGGATATCGCCATGGTGTTCCAGTCCTACGCGCTCTACCCGCATATGAGCGTGGAAGAGAACATCAGCTATGCGATGACCCTTCGCAAGTCGCCAAAGGAGAAGATCGCAAGTGCGGTAAATGGGGTTTCCAACATCCTCGGCCTGAATGGCCTGTTGGAACGCCGCCCGAAAGCACTCTCCGGCGGTCAGCGGCAGCGTGTTGCCATGGGCCGAGCGATTGTGCGTGATCCGCAGGCGTTTTTGTTTGATGAACCGCTCTCCAATCTAGATGCGCGCCTGCGGGAACAGATGCGTTCAGAAATCCGCAAGCTGCACCGTAAGCTGAAAGCGACATCCATCTATGTGACCCATGACCAGATTGAAGCCATGACCATGGCCGATAGAATCGTGGCCATGCATGATGGATATATTCAGCAAGTGGGCACACCGCTGGAGATCTACGACAAGCCAGCCAATGTTTTTGTGGCGTCCTTCATCGGTTCTCCGGCCATGAACTTCATCAAAGGCACCGCTCGTGCGTCTGGTGATGGTTACCACCTGCAGACCGATGAAAACCATCAGATTATTCTGCCGGAAAGTGCGGATTTGAAGGATCAGATGGATCTTATTCTGGGTGTGCGGCCAGAGCATTTGATGATCACAGAGGAAGGTCCAGCCACCCTGCCTGCAACGGTGGATCTGATTGAGCCATGGGCCTTTCCACGCTGGTTCATGTGCGTATCGGTCAGGACAGCCTTAAAATCTTCACACTCGAACGGCCTGATATTGCAGAAGGCACACAAGTTCATGTGACCTATCAAAAAGAAAAGCTGCATATGTTTGATGCTCGGACAGAAATGCGGCTGGAGTCTCCCGTATAAGTTCCCCGAACTGGTTCGTTGTTTCGACAACGAACCGCCTTTCTGGACTCAGGGTTTTCACGTTCTTCTGGGGCAACCTAAACTGGTATAAACACTGCCTGATATATAACCAGTGCAGAAGGAAGTGCTCTGAATGCCGTCGATCAGTCTGGCCGTTGTTGGTTTGGGAATGGCCGCAAAACCACATCTCGAAGCGCTTGATCTGCTGAGAAATCACGTCGAGGTTGCTGGCCTTTACAACCGAACCAAAGCCAAGGCTGAGGCCGTTGCTGAAAAGTACGGCTGGACGTGTTTTGACAGCCCTGAAGAGATAGCAGGCGATCCGGAGATCGATGCCGTCCTTCTGCTGACACCGCCTGACCAACGGCATGATCTGGTGGAGCTGTTCTCCAGCGCTGGTAAGCACATCCTGACAGAAAAGCCACTGGAACGGACCTATGAGGCTGCGGCTGAACTGGTGGAGCTTTGCGATTATGCCGGCGTAAAGTACGGCGTAGTGTTTCAGCACCGGTTCCGTGAAGGGGCTAGGCAGTTGCGGGCCTTGTTAGATGAAGGCGCTCTGGGCGACATTCATCTGGTACGCGCAAACATTCCTTGGTGGCGGGATCAGGCTTACTACGATCAGGCAGGCCGCGGCACCTATGAAAGAGACGGTGGCGGTGTGCTCATCACGCAGGCGATCCATGTACTAGATCTGATGCTTAGCCTCACGGGTCCTGCCAAATCCGTTCAGGCTCTTTGTGCCACGACCGGTGCGCACAAGATGGAAGCGGAAGACTTTGCCACTGCGGGTGTTGAGTTTCACAGCGGTGCGGTTGGTTCCATCATGGCGACCACGGCGACGTATCCAGATGCCAAGGAGACACTGGTGTTTGATGGCTCAAAGGCGTCCGCGCATCTGGAAGGCAGCAAGCTGACGGTGACCTATCGTGACGGCTCCATCGATGTGTTTGGCGGGCGTAATGGTTCCAAGGACGGCACAGGCGGTGGGGCAAACCCTATGGCGTTTCCGTGTGACTGGCACCGGGATCTGATCGACGATTTTGCGCTCTCCATCATTGAACATCGCGACCCGAAAGTTACGGGTCATGATGCTCTGATGGTTCATGCTTGATAGAGGCAATGGAGACCTCATCTCGCACTGGCACACGGCAGATGTGCAGGAAGCTGAACCTTCCAAAGCCTATATCTGAGGCACTTTCAAAGCGTATAAAAAGAAAAAGAGCAGGAGGCCGGACGAGGGCTCTCCTGCTCGGGTATTAGGCATCATCCGTGGGAGGTTTTAGCCTAAAATCTTTAACTGGCTAACTAGGCTTTTGCCCGTTTGCGCTGGCGGTATTGGTCCGCAACCACTGCAGCAACAATGATACCACCTTTCACGATGTCTTGGATGTAAGCATCAATACCAAGGAAGGTGAAACCACTCATCATTGTACCCAGAATAATGGTGCCAATGACGGTGCCTGTGATGCGACCGACGCCGCCTGCAAGACTTGTTCCGCCAATAACAGCTGCAGCGATGGCGTCAAGCTCATATGCAAGGCCCATACCTGCCTGTCCACTACCAGCACGTGCTGCAGCCACAACACCGCCCAGACCAGCCAGCAGACCAGCAAGGGTGTACACTTTGATCAGGTGACGGCCAACGTTGATGCCAGACACTTTTGCAGCCTGAACGTTTGCACCGGTTGCGTAGGTGAACTTGCCGTAGCGGGTGAAGCGCAAGGCTATGTGGAAGATCACCGCGGCCATCAGGAAGATGATCACCGGAATGGTGCCGGAACCGAGCCACATATACTCTTCAGAAAGCAGACTGATCGGCTGACCCTTGGTGTAGTAACGCGCCAGACCACGTGCAGTCACCATCATGCCGAGGGTCGCGATAAACGGGGGAATGGCCGTGTAGGCTATGAGCGACCCGTTTATGAACCCGGCTAAGGCCCCGACGGCGATACCTGCGAACACTGGTACGAGGAACGGCATATCCGTGAACATCGGGAAGACAGCACGGGCGTAGTCGGAGGTTTGCGCAAAACTGGCGGCCACCATGGCCGAGAGCGCGAGCACTGAGCCTGAGGACAGGTCAATACCGCCAGTGATGATCACCTGTGTTACGCCAATGGCGAGAAGGCCGATGATAGAAACCTGCAGAACCATGATCAGCAGGCGCTGTGGGTTAAACAGGAAGGTATCGCCCTTCACAATCCAGCCCAGTACTTCAAAAAAGACTGCAATGCCGATCAGAACGAGGAAGATGTTGGCCTCGACCGGCAGTTTTCTAGCTGGAGCGTTGTTCTCAGCTACGTCTGTTGCATTTGCCATCTGGCAAGTCCTTTCAATCTCTGCGTCGGGCGCTTAAAGCTGCCGCGCATGAAAATTCTTAGTTGGAAGCAAGGCGCATAACGCTGACCTGATCTGCTTCAGCTCGGTCCAGAATTCCGGTGACATGTCCTTCGTGCATCACCATCACGCGGTCACTCATGCCCAGCACCTCTGGCATCTCGGAGGAGATCATGAGAACAGCAACGCCCTCACCTGCCAGTTTGGTAATGAGCTTATGGATTTCAGCCTTCGCACCCACGTCGATGCCGCGGGTTGGCTCATCCAGAATGAGGATGCGGGGTTTGGTCAGCAGCCAGCGACCGATCAGAACCTTCTGCTGGTTGCCACCAGACAGGTTCTCGATGCGCTCGTTCATGCCCGGCGTTTTCACACGAAGTGCGTCACTCATCTCCTTGCAGAGCTTGGAAACAGTGCTCTCAGCGACAAAGCCACCTTTCACGTGATCCTGACTAAGCAGAGCGATCTGCATGTTTTCCTGAATGTCGAGCATCAGGAACAGGCCGGTGTCCTTGCGGTCTTCGGTCAGCAGTGCCATGCCATGGTCCATGGCTTCAGCGGGTGTTTTGATCTCAACCGTCTCGCCAAACACGTCGATGGTGCCAGCGGTGGCTGGCGTCACACCGTAAATGGTCTCTGCCACGTTGGTGCGGCCTGAGCCCACCAGACCTGCCACGCCAAGGATCTCGCCTGCCCGCAGATCGAAGCTCACATTCTCGAACACGCCGTCCAGACACAGGTCTTTCACTGAAAGAACCACGTCCCCGATTGGCACTTCCTCTTTCGGGAACATCTGGGTGATCTCGCGGCCTACCATCATGCGGATGAGCTGGTCGCTGTCCAGATTGCTGGCCAGATCTGTGCCGATGTACTTGCCATCGCGGAAGACGGAGACGTCATCAGCAATCTCAAAAACCTCGTCCATCTTATGGGTGATGTAGACGATGCCTTTTCCGTCGGCCTTCAGGCTGGCAATGATCTGGAAGAGATGCTCAACTTCTCGGTCTGTCAGGGCCGAGGTTGGCTCGTCCATGATCAGGACGTCGGATTCATAGGAAATTGCTTTTGCAATCTCGACCATCTGCCGGTTGGCGATGGAAAGGTCACGAACTTCAGTTTCCGGATCCAGACTGATGTTCAGTCGGTCGAACAGCTTCTGGGTGTTCTCACGCAGGGCTTTGTGGTCAACAAACCCAAGCTTGGTGAGTGGCTCCCGGCGGATCCAGATGTTTTCGGCAATCGTCATGAACGGCATCAGGTTGAGTTCCTGATGGATCATGGCAACGCCTTGCTCCAGAGCATCCAGTGGCGTGTGCATTTGCACTTTCTTGCCACCCAGACGGACCTCGCCACGGTCTGGCTGGTAGATGCCTGCAATGATTTTCATCAGGGTGGATTTACCCGCCCCGTTTTCTCCCATGAGGGCATGAACTGTGCCGGGTCGGATACGCAGGTTCACATCATCCAGTGCAACAACACCGGGGAACTCCTTGCGCACACTATCGACTTCTAGCAGGTACTTTTGTTGGGCTGCGGCACCCTTATTCTCACGTACCGCTTCTTGTGTGCTTAAACTCACAGTCCGTGAACTCCATTTTTCTGCTGGCAGTGTGAGGGGCTCCCGGGTGCCTGGCCCGGAAGCTTGATCACTTGGTGCCTGCGCGCGGCCCTCTCGTTTGCCTGAGTTTTTCAGGCGGACGGCGCTGCAAGGCAAAAGCGGAAGGCCGTTAAAACCTTCCGCTCAACTGCTTACTTGTCGAGGTACTCGCCAAGGTTCGCTTTGTTCACCAGCTTGAATGGGATCCAAACAATGGTGTCTACTTTTTCGCCACGAGCCAGCTTCAGAGCAGCTTTCACGGACCCTGCGCCCTGACCTTTTGCGTCCTGGAACACGGTTGCGAACAGCTGACCAGCTTTCATGGAAGCCAGAGCGTCTGGAGTAGCGTCAACACCTGCAACTGCGATGTCGCTTGCTGCGATGCCAGCCTGCTTCATTGCGATCAGAGCGCCCAGAGCCATTTCGTCGTTGTTGGCTGCAACAGCGTCGATTTTAGTGCCGGAAACGATCCAGTTGTTCATCAGGTCGATTGCTTCTGCGCGCTGGAAGTCAGCGGTCTGCTCTTCAACAACCTTGATGTCTGGATAGTTGCCCAGAACTTCCTTCACGCCCTGTGTACGGCCACGAGTACCGTTGGAAGCCAGTTCGCCGAGCATGATAGCAACGTTGCCCTTGCCACCCATCTGCTTTGCCAGTTCTTCCATCTGCAAACGTCCGGCAACAACTTCATCAGAGCCCACGAACACAACCTTTTCAGGCAGTTCTTTGTCTTCTGGCTTACGGTTTACGTAAACGAGTGGGATACCGGCGCTGTTGGCCAGTTTGGTGATGCGTGGTGTTGCGGAAGTATCAGCCGGGTTTACGATGATCGCGTCAACGCCCTGTGCAACGAAGTTCTGCACCTGGTCGATCTGCTTGCCGATGTCACCGCGTGCGTCTTCAAACTGAATCTCAACGCCGTTGGACTTGGCTGCTTCTTCACCCATTGCGTTACGCAGAATGGTCAAGAAGTTATCATCAAAATAAGCCATTGAAACGCCGATGTTCTCAGCCATGACGCTGGTTGTCATCATTGCCGATGCAGCAAGAGCCAGTAGAGTACGTTTCATTACTTCCTCCTCCGTGCCTTAGGTGGCACTTCTCCCAAGATTATGCTGGCGCAAGTCCCCACCTGCGCCAATTAATTTAGCGAAATCAGTCGCCTGGATACTCAGGCAGCGTTGGCTGCCTGCAATTCTTTTTTCAGGAAATCAAAGCTTGCCTGCGTGGCGTCCACCACGTTTTCAAGGGCATGCACAACTGGAGAAAATGGCTCCAGAGACACGTGACCCGTATACCCGTTTGCAAGCATGGTTTTGATCTGAGCAGCGTTGCCCAGACGGTCCGCTTCACCCACCAGCAGGCGGTGGTCATCCAGCATTTCAGCGATGGAAAGACTTGGATCTTCCACGCCAGAAATGTGCATAAGACCGGTTTGGTCAGCGAAGAATTCGGTTTCTTCAGCAAGGTGATGATGGAATGTGTCATGCACCAGCTTGAACACGCCCTCACCGTCCACATCGCGGATCGCTGCAACAGCATCCGCCTTGCGGCGCAAGGAGCACTGCGGGAAGCCGAGAGGCTCAACCAGACCGGTCACACCGGCGGTTTCCAGCAGAGGCTTGAGTTCTTTCAGCGACTGGCGCAGGTTCGCAGCCAGCTCATCATCGCTTTTGCCATAGTCATGGTCGTTGACCGGACACATGACGAGGGCCTTGGAGCCACAACGCTCAGCAAAGCCGATCAGTTCGTTTGCTTCAGCAAGACGAACCTCTGACCACTCGTTGAACCGTTGAAGTGCATTGATGCTGATGATTTCGACACCGTGCTTAACAGCCAGTGCCTTGACGTCTTCCGCTGGCGTGTTCAGTTCGAACGGATTGCCAGCAATGTCATTGCGGATTTCTACGGCATTGATCCCCATGGAAGCTGCCATTCCAAAAAACGCGTCCAACGTCATTTGAGGTGCCAGCATGTGGTTCAATGCGAAGTTGATGTTTCCCGACAAACGACTTCTCCCAATGTCCGATGTATAAACATCAATTTGATCTGCTAAAGATGATATGTAAGTAATGGTACCTGTCAATTTAGAGTCTGAAATTACTGATAAAATCGGATTCAGAGAACGAATATTCCATGAATTCAATATTTTGGAAGGTTTGCTCTCCTGAAGTCAAAATGTGAATTTCGGCGTTAAGATTGATATGTTTGATGGTTTAACAATCAAAGGTGATATATATGAGGCGGGGCAGCTGGCAGAATCCGAGCGTGTTGGATATCGCAAACAAGGCAGGAGTTTCGACCGCAACAGTTGACCGTGTCCTCAACAAACGGGGTGGTGTTTCCAAGAGGAAGGTGGAGCTGGTTCACAAGGCTCTGAACGAGCTGCGTGCACCGGAAGAGGTTGTTGCAGAAACAGTTTCTCCGATAACGGTTGGACTGCTGGTAGATTCCGGAACAAGCTTCATTGAGGAGCTTCTGGAGATGGTGGAGCGTCGCTACGGGAATGATCCGAATGTGCGCTTCAAGTGCTTCACATCCCACACCAAAGACTTTGAGCCGAGTGTGTTTTCTGAGCAGATGATTGCCTGGGCGCGCAAGTATGATGGCATCATCATCGCAGTGCGCGAACACCCTGCGATCACCCGTGCCATTGAAGAAATCAGCGAAAATGGAACGCCTGTTATATGTCTGACCACAGACCAGGAGAGCCCTAAACACCTTGGTTACGTTGGGATGGATCAGATTGCAGCCGGTCTTTGCGCCGCGCAGTTGCTTGGTAAACTTTCAGGTGACCGGTCCGGCGAAATCTTCCTTGCAACCAGCGCGCATTACCGCTGTCAGGAAGGTCGTGAGACCGGGTTCCGCCGCTTGTTGCGCAAGGAATACCCCAATCTCACCATCTCAGAGATCATCAACTCCAATGATGATGCGGAGACGGTCTACAAGCTTTTCAAAAGTAGACTGGATGAAGGGGCTAAACCGCTTGGCGTCTATAACGTGGCTGGCGGAAACACGGGCATTGCCAAGGCGATCCGTGAGCTGGGTTTACCGATCGCCTTTATTGGCCACGAGCTCAATGAGAACTCCCGCAGGCTGCTGGAGAATGGCCAGATGGACTTCGTAATCACCCATGATATGGAAACTGAGCTCAAGCGCTGTATTAAGCTCATTAGGCGGCAAAAAGATTTTCCTGATGGAAATCAACCAGAATACGAGCTTTTACCACCTGTTTTGAAGACACGCTTCAATATCTGATGGAATTTTTATGCAGATATTTGGATGAATTGAGCCAATATTCTAATCAATGAAATAAATATTCCATGATTATTGGTCTTCAGAAAGCGCAGAATTACGCCAAAACACCTTAGGTATTCAATCTTAAGGGCTCTTCCGAGGCTGTTCAGGTGGTCGCATCATGTCAGGGCAACTGGCAAAGTGCGATCCGTAGTAGCGCCATACGTAGTAACTCTGATGTTATTCACATCAAAAATGAGGCGTCCGCTCAGTCAGTTTAGCTCTGACATGTGAAGAACGGATGTGTTTGCAGCGATCGCACATGGGGTCAGAGAGCTGAAGTCGCTTCTCTCTTTAAAAGAAAGAAGCTCCAGTTGGATTCGCAGGTTCAATCTATCCTTCAGATAGACTTCGCGGGGTTGGGCGTGGCCCCTTCTCAACACGTGCGCCCCTCATTTCTTACCGATTGCAAACAGCCCCCCTTATTCCTTAGGCTCATTCATCAATGATATGACGTTTACGTCATGGACTCTCTTTTCCTTATTTGCTAAACGTTCAACAATTAACTTGAGTGAATGTTGGCTGGCTTTGGAAAAGAAAAAGACACAGGCAGAACGGCGTGAGGAATCTGAACGCAAGCTCTTTGATGCGCTGGTGACCATCATCAATGAGGACGGCATTCAGATGGCGACCTGCGAGAGTATTGGTCTGAAGGCCGGATACAGCCGCGGCCTCACCATTCAGCGGCTTGGCAAAAAAGACGAGATGTTCGTTAAGCTGATCGACCGCATGGTGAGCGAAACAGAGGAGCACATCACCAGCCAGATACCTGCGGAGACAGATGCCAGGGAGGCGATCCGGCGGTACATCGACATTCACTTTGATGATTTGCAGAATAAGCCCAGTTATCAGGCTTACTTTGCGCTGATGGCGGGCAGCGTCACAGACTATGCCCTTTTGGGAGATGCAGTGACGCGCGCACATGATTTCGTCAAACGCCTGCTTGTCTCTTATCTGGAGCGCGGCAAGGCGGAAGGTGCGTTTCCAAAGGATCTGGATTCCGGCATTCAGGCCGTTTCCATCGGAAGTTACTTGCTTGGGGTCGCGTTGCAGCAAAAGCTGCATCCAAGCCTCGATATCACTCTGCTGAAACCGGCAGCGTATTCATTAATACCATCATTGCCTGATTAATAATAAGCGCCACTACAAGCGCACCATGAGGAGAACAGGCTTCGCATTTTAAAACACAGCGCACACCGCGCTGATCAACCTATGACTTGGGAGGGGAATATGGTTGGAACACATACTGGAGTACCGGCAGGTGCCATGAATTTTGATATGCTCGTGAACCATCTGCAGAAGGTGGACACTGGCATTCCGTTGTTTAAAGACCTTGGCGGTCGTGCCTTCAGCAATCCGCAGTTTGCCACGCGCACCCGCCAGTTTGCAAAGGGCCTGCAGGATATGGGCCTTGAGCCGGCGCCCGCGTTGCCATTCTCAGCCTCAACTCGGTTGAGTATGTGGAAGCCATGATCGGCACCATGATTGCAGGCATGATCTCCGTTCCGCTCAACATCCGCTGGTCCGCTGAAGAGATGCTCTATGCCATCGGCCATTCCAGCATGTCCGCGATTGTTTATGATGACACCTTCGCGCCTATGGTTGCTGCCATCAAAGAGCGCTCGGAAAGCCTGAAGCATTTCATCCATGTGGGAGAGAAAGAGCAGCCGGAAGGCACCAAAGCCTATGCGGACTGTTTGAGCGAGCCGATTGAGCTGGAGCTGGGCCGCGATGTGGAGACTGAGTGCTTCATGAGCTACACCGGCGGCACCACCGGCTTCCCGAAAGGCGTCGTTCACACCCACAAGTCCATGCTCGCCAGTGCCAACGTCGTAGCGGCCAATGGCATTCCTTATCATGATCGCTCAGCGCTGATGGTGATGCCGCTGTTCCACCTGTCAGGCTACGGCTTGCTGCTGGCGCGCCTCATCCAGAACAAACCATCTTTGATCGTGCCGATGTTCCGCCCGGATATTGTCGTGGCTGCAGTCAAGGCATTTGATGTCTCGTCCTTCCTCATGGCACCTGCCATGTTCCAGATGCTGATCCACTCACCGGAGTTCAAATCCGAGGATTTCCTGCGTGTGGCACAGATCGTCTATGGCGCTTCGCCGATCTCGGAAGGTCTGCTGAAGCTGGTGCAGGAGAAGTTCCCGAAGACGGAACTTACGCAGGTCTACGGCATGACTGAGGCTGGTGCAGGCACCTTCCTACATCCTCAGTTCCATAGTGGTGATCTGATGAAAATGGGTGCTGCCGGTCAGGCGCCTCCCCGCTCATCCAGCTGCGTATTGAAGATGATGAAGGCAATGAGTTGCCGCCGAACACCATTGGCGAAGTGGTGTTCTACTCCCCTGCCGTAATGTGCCGTTACTACGATGCGCCGGAACAGACGGCGGCTGTGCTGAAGAATGGCGGGTATCGCACCGGTGATGTGGGCATGCTGGATGAGATGGGCATCCTCTCCCTGAAAGACCGCAAGAAGGACATGATCATTACAGGTGCAGAGAATGTGTACACCGCCGAGGTGGAAAGCGCGATCTCCACGCACCCGGATGTCTCCATGGTGGCGGTTATCGGCATTCCTGATGAAACCTACGGCGAGGCCGTGCATGCGGTGATTGTGCCGAAGGAAGGCAAGGAGCCGACCTTTGAAGAAATCCGCGCCCACACAAAAGAGCGCATTGCTGGCTACAAATGCCCGCGCTCCATTTCGCTGGTGGAAGAGCTGCCGCTCTCTGCCATGAACAAAGTTTTAAAGAACAAACTCCGCGAGCCGTTCTGGGAGAAGCACGACCGCGAGATTGCCTGAGTTCAGCCGGGGCGACGTGGTTGCCCCGGCCTTAAACCCTTATTTCAAGATAAGACACGGTAGATAAACATGGCGACGACAGCATACGTCTATGATGCGATCCGCACTCCGCGTTCCAAAGGAAAGCCGGACGGATCTCTCAACGAAGTCAAACCAATCAATCTGGTGACCACACTGCTGGATGAAATGCAAAGCCGGCACGACCTCGACACCTCCCGGGTGGATGATGTTGTCATGGGCTGTGTGACGCCGGTACGCGAACAGGGCGCTGTTCTGCCAAAGATCGCCCTGCAGAAAGCAGGCTGGGATCAGACTGTGGCAGGAGCACAGGTCAACCGCTTCTGTGCGTCTGGCCTGGACACCTTCAACTCCGCCGCAGCGCGTATCGCGTCCGGTTGGGAAGATATGATCTGTGCTGGTGGCTATGAAAGCATGAGCCGCGTGCCGATGGGTACCGATGGTGGCCCGTTCAGCGAAGACCCTGAAACCGTGCTTGCCACCGGCTTCGTGCCTCAGGGCATCGGCGCTGACCTGATTGCCACTATTGAGGGCTGGAGCCGTGATGATGTGGATGCAGCCGCCGTCGCCAGCCAGCAGCGTGCAGCACATGCGCGCGACAACGGCTGGTTTGATAAGTCCGTCGTGCCGGTGAAAGACGAAAACGGCATCATCGTTCTGGAAAAAGACGACTTCATCAAGCCAAACACCGATATGCAGGCGCTGGGTGCTCTGCGTCCAAGTTTTGAAAAGCATGGTGCCATGGGCTTTGATGCGGTGGCATTGGCCCGCTATCCTGAAGTTGAAAAGATCAACCACGTCCACACCCCGGGCAACTCTTCCGGTATCGTGGATGGTGCTTCCCTGATCCTGCTTGGCAGTGAACAAGTGGGCAAGGACATGGGCCTGACCCCACGCGCTCGCGTGCTCTCAGTAGCGGTCACAGCATCCGACCCAACCATCATGCTCACCGGACCGGGACCAGCTTCCAAGAAGGCTCTGGCCAAGGCAGGCCTGGCCATTGATGACATCGATTTGGTTGAGATCAACGAAGCCTTTGCTTCCGTCATGATGCGTCTGCAGAAGGACCTCAACGTGCCGGATGAGAAGCTGAACGTTGTTGGTGGTGCGATCGCCATGGGTCACCCTCTGGGCGCAACTGGCGGCATGCTGGTGTCCACCATGATTGACGAGCTGGAGCGCCGTAACCAGAAGCGTGCGCTGATCACCATGTGTGTTGGCGGCGGCATGGGCATCGCGTCCATCATCGAGCGCGTATAACGGGGAAGACCATGTCTGAATACACTTACGAAAAAGACGCAAGCGGCATTGTTACGATTACGTTTGACTCCCAAGGCAAGTCCGCAAACACCATGACCCGCGCTTGGTTTGAAGGCATGAAAGAGCTGATGGCCAAGCTGTCCGCTGAAGAGGGCCTTACCGGTGTTGTCATCGCCTCTGCCAAGAAGACCTTCTTCGCAGGCGGTGATCTGGAAGAGATGCTCCACGGCAGCATGGACCCGGAAGACATCTTTGCCTACGTGGAAGAGATGAAAGCCCCCCTGCGCCAGCTGGAAAAGCTGCCGGTGCCAGTGGTTGCGGCCATCAACGGAGCGGCTCTTGGTGGTGGTTTTGAGATCTGCCTTGCCTGTAACCACCGCGTTCTGCTCAACTCACCAAAGGCTGTTGTTGGCCTGCCGGAAGCAACCCTTGGCCTGTTACCGGGTGCTGGGGGCGTTGTTCGCCTCACTGCAAAGCTGGGTCTGGAAGCGGCTCTGCCTCTGCTGGCTGAAGGCAAACAGTTGCGTCAGGAAAAGGCGCTGAAAGCCGGACTGGTGGAAGAGCTGGTGGATACACCGGAAGAGCTGATCCCAGCCGCAAAAGCATGGATCAAAGCCAACCCTGAGGCTGCCGCGCAGCCATGGGATCAAAAAGGCTTCCGCTATCCGGGCGGCAATGCGGAGAGCGCCAATGTGCGCATGGTGGCAGCCATGGCACCAACCATGCTGTACAATAAGACTCGCGGTCTGATGCCAGCACCGGAAAAGGTGATGGATATCGCCGTCAACTCCATGCGCATGGGCTTTGACAGCGCGCTGCGCAACGAAAGCCGTGGCTTTGCAGCCCTTCTGCGCTCCACTGAGGCCCGCGCTGCGATCACCACCTTCTTCTTCGGCATGCAGGCGATCAAGTCTGGCAAGGTTCGCCCGCAAGGCGATGCGTGGAAAGCGGGAAGCTCTGCTATCCTCGGTGCTGGCATGATGGGCTCAGGCATCGCCTGGGCACACGCCAGCCGCGGCCTGCCAACTGCGCTGAAGGACATGAGCCTTGAGAATGCGGAAAAAGGCAAAGGCTATTCCGTCAAGCTGGCGGACAAAGCCATCAAGCGTGGCCGTATGGATGAGGCTAAGAAGGATGCTCTGCTGAGCTGCATCACACCAACGGACAGTGATGAGACCTTCGCTGGCACGGACATTATCATCGAAGCGGTGTTCGAGGATATCTCCCTGAAAGAGAAGGTTATCCCGGAAACCTATAAGCAGCTCTCCGACACCGGCATCTACGGCTCCAACACGTCTACGCTGCCAATCTCCATTCTGGCAGAAAGCTGTCCGGACCCGACCCGCTTTATCGGCCTGCACTTCTTCTCGCCGGTCGATAAGATGAAGATCGTTGAGATCATTGTTGGTGACAAAACCAGCGAAGAGACCCTGCGCAAAGCCTATGACTACGTGCAGCAGATAGGCTATCTGCCAATCGTGGTGAATGACAAGCGTGGCTTCTTCACCAGCCGTGTGTTTGGCACCTATCTGGACGAAGGTCTGGCTTTGATGCGGGATGGCATGAGCCCGGTTGCCATTGAACGTGCCGCCTGGAAAATCGGCATGCCGGTTGGCCCGCTGGCCGTGCATGACGAAGTTTCCATGGTGCTGACCAAGAAGATCCACGAGACCCACATCGCGCTGGATGCACGTCTTGGTGTTGAAAACGGGTTCCCGGCAGATGACAGCTCCAACGTGAAGGTTGGCCAGTCCATGGTGAACATGGGCCGTGGTGGTCGTCACTACGGCGGTGGCTTCTACGAGTATGCCGAGGATGGCACCAAGAAGCTGTGGGATGGGCTTTCCCAGTTCAAGGAGCGGGATCTGAACGTTTCCATGCAGGATGCGGAAGATCGCATGATGTACCGTCAGGCCATCGAGACTCTGCGCTGTCTGGATGAAGGCGTGCTGCGTACGGAAGTGGAAGCCAACATCGGCTCCATCTTCGCCATTGGCTTCCCGGCGCACACCGGCGGTGCTCTCCAGTTCATCCATGGCGTTGGCCTTGATGCCTTCAAGAAACGCGCTGACGAACTGGCTGCAGCGTATGGCCCACGCTTTGAAGTGACTGAAAGCGCGCTCAACAAACTACGCAGCGAAAAACTCGCTGCTGCCTGAGTTGTAGCCACCTAAACCAAAAGCCCGCGATGCAGCTGTGTCGCGGGCTTTTTTGTGCGTGTCTGCCAGCTCCCGTGCTGTGCCCCTCAGTTTGACTGATAAAAATACTACATAATTTTCAGGTTAGCTTCAGGCTCATAAGGAAGAAGGGTTTGGAGGTGGAGTGATTGTCTGAAGGTTGCTGAACCAAAGGGAAACTGCATTGGCGTTTCCGCTGTTCTGCTGCTCAAGACTGTCTGATCCTCATCATAACAAAAAGCGAAGTAACCTGATCATGAGGCAGCTGATGATTGACAGAGCCGTCACACCAGCCCGTATTGCCATTGTTGTTTTCATTATAATTTTTGCTGCCACCCTCGCCCGTTTTTATGGCGCTGCCCTGCTTGGTCTCGGCGTGGATGAAAGCTACATGGTTGCCATAGCGCGGCATCCCTCTCTCAGCTATTTTGACCACCCGCCGCTGACCTTCTGGATCATCCACGCAACATCATGGCTGACAGGCTCTGAAGCAGGCTTCGTGCTCCGCTTTCCCTTCATCGCCATGTCGGTGCTTTCCACCCTGCTGCTGTATCAGCTGACCTCCCGCTTTTACGGTGCAAAGGCTGGCGCCTGGGCGATTGCATGGTTTTCCATCTCGCCGTTCTTTCTCCTGTCCGCAGGAAGCTGGGTGGTTCCCGACGGGCCGATGATGCTCTTCCTGTTGATCGCGGCCAGCCTGCTGACCCCGCTTCTGAACCCAAACACGCGCCACATAAGCGATGCTCGTTGGATCGCTGTTGGACTGGCGTTTGGTCTGGCTCTGCTCTCCAAGTACATGGCAGTTTTGACTGGGGTGGGTGCCTTGTTGTTCCTGCTCTCAGATCGGGAGCTCCGCCCCCTCCTTCGCACCCGTGGCCCTTACATCGCCAGTGCCGTTGCTCTTCTGGTCTTCAGCCCGGTCATCTGGTGGAATGCCATGAACGGCTGGCAGTCATTCGGGTTCCAGCTTTCCCGCTCGGTGACCTCTGCCGGTTTTGATCTTCCCGTCCACCTGCTTAACTCCGGGCGCATGCTTCTGGGGCAACTGGCCTATCTGCAGCCGGTGACACTGATTATGTGCTTGTGGCTTGTGGTGCGGTTCTTCCGTGCTGGAGAAAAAACAGCGGCGGACCGGTACTTCCTGTGCCTCGCGCTTATCCCGATCATCGTGTTTAACGCAGTGGCCCTGCTTTCCCGAAACACGCTGCCCCACTGGCCCATGGCCGGATACCTGTTCCTCTTCCCGCTTCTGGGCAGTTGGTTTGCCAAGCTCAAGCCGTCCGGCGTTGTCATTGCCAAACGCGCGTTCACGGCCTCAGCCACGCTTATCCTGATCGTCGTGGTGCTGGGAGGACTGCATTTCAAAACCGGACTACTGACACGGCCGCTCGGCTCCCCTCCACCGCGTTGGGACGAGACCATTCGTGCCACGGACTGGTTTGATGCAAAGGACACTCTGATCAGTCGCGGTCTATTGCAGGACGGTGAGCCAACGCCGGTTTATACGCTCAACTGGATCGATGGTGCCAAGATATCCTATGCTCTTGGTGATCAGGCAGATGTGCGCGTGCTGGGAAGCGACCCGCGCCACTTCGGATTCCTGCCGAAGCCAGCCCAAAACAGCAATGTACTTGTAGCAGGCCTGCTGCCCTACGATGACTGGGAAACGCGACTGAACCGCGTTCGCGCGTCCCTAACCGGATCATTCTGCGAGATCACCCAGCACGAGCCGATCACGATCAATCGGGGTGGCATGCCTTATCGGGCACTCTTCCTACTCTCAGGGTCGTCTTGCTGAGATGGTGGGCTCTCTTCAGGTTTTTCGGGCTTGTAATCCTTGTTGGTGAGGGCCTGATAAAACGGCTTGCTGCGAAGCATCTTGCGGTTCTCTTCAAGCTGATCTTCATCATCCACGCCAACACCGCGTGAGCCTTCTTCGTTGCGGAAGGTTGCAAAGCTCAGGCCTTCGAGGCTGGCATCTGAATCCGGGTTTTTGCCCGGCTGGATTCCGGCGGCTGCCAGTTCCTGTTCCAGCAGTTTCAGGAAGAAGCCGAAGTCCTCCGCGCCATCAGGATAGCTTGTGTCCTTGGTGTACGGATAAAGCGTGATCTGCGCTCCCTGGGTGACCCGATCAAAGTACGCTTTTTGCTCTGCCAGCTTGGCTTTGGCTTCAGGCGTATCAGCGGAATACTGCTTCTCGTCATCTTTAAAGGCCGCCACTGCTCCGTCCATGTTGGTGACTTTGAACGAAAGGAAAGGATTATCTGGTGAGAGCAAAAGGGGTGTCAGGACGTTACCGGCTTGCTCCAGCTGACCCATCTGGACGCTCAAGTGGATCTTGTTTCCGGCTTTCTCGTACTCGCCGCTATCAAGAACAGACTTGCCATCCTCGCCCAGAGGCTCAAACTGAGTAAAGATTCCATCACGGTCAGCATTGTTGATCCGGTGATCAGGGTTTTTGAGCAACTCTCTTTGAGCCGCTATTTTTTCCCTGCTCTGTGCGTAGGCTTCTTTATCCGTGTACGGGATCTTGCGCTGCTCCTCATACAATCTATTCAGTTCAGTCAGTATTTCCTGTGCCCCAGCTACCGAGTTGTCGCCGGTATAAGCTTTAACCGTGATTTCCTTGCGCGGCTTTTGAGTTTCCTTTGATGGTTTTTCCTTGAGTATCCGCTCCAGCGTATCCAGATAGGTATGCAGTGTTACAAAGGTATCCCGGCTGGCTTTGATTTCACCAGCTTTCAGCTGTGCCTCTGCTTTATCTGCATTGGTTTTGACGAACTCGGCGAAACGAGGAGCTTCTCTCTGTCGTTGTTCAGAAAATCCTTCCAGATCAAAGCTGTTGAGGAACTTCAAACGGGCTCGAATGTCTGCCAGTTCCTGTTTTCGGTGTAGCAGTATACATGCAGAGTCAACACCGCGGGCATAGATCTTTTCGACTTCCTTCATCGTCAGGGTTGCATTGTCCAAAGAGTCGATAGCACCGGAAACATCTTGCTGCTTGTTCAGGTCGCTGGCCTTGTCCAGAAATTCTGCGGTGGATTTGACGAATTTGTCGAAGACTCCAGATCATTCACATCCTTGAAGATGTTCCGGCGCTTTTTGTAGGCCTCGAACTTAGTCTGTGCTTTTTTGATCTCTGGTGTGAGATCTAGGATCTGCGTCTCAGGAGGTGTCGTGTCCTGAGTAGGCACATCAGGCTCCAGTGAGATGCCGTTGCCCTGTGGTCTTTCCAGGTGGTTCGTATCATCACCATTGGAACCACCCCTAGCACTCGCTTCCTCCTGATTGATGTGCAGGAGCTTTGACACCGCGTTGATCCACTTCACCACTTTCGGGTCACTGGAGGTTTTGTCTTGTTCCTTCTTCGTCTTAGGCATCCATGAGCTCCATGTCACTTCCGGGACTGCTCTTATTCTGGAGTACTCTGCGGTTTTCCCAAATAACGGGATGGTTTCAGGGCGAACGGTGCGTCAATGGAATCGATAAAATCTCAGGGTAACTGGAGTACGTCGAGCGATATTTCGGTAACTCATTGCAATGTAAGAGTTATTGCATGAGGTGCGCGCGTGGAGGTGATAAGCGATCAGTCTAACTGGTTCCTCAGTATTTACATTTACTGGTTCTTTTGAAGTGCCAATCGTGCGCTTAGTGTGCCTGCCAGAAGCAAAGGTGGCTCAGATCAAGAGAGTTTGATCCGCGCCTGCTTTTCAAACACGATTATTTGAGGTGCCCGTGCATGTCTCGCACTCTGACATTTGTCGTTTATCTATTGGCCGTGCTGCTGCAAGCGGGAGCTTATGGCCTGACCTTCATGCTCCCACGGCTGTTCGACACATTCGGCGCCAATGAGAAAGCCGTCGGCCTCATCTTGCTGGTGGCAACCGTTTCCACGTTGATCGCCGTGTACTTCTCCGGTCACCTGTCAGACTGGTTTGGCCGTGTGGTCACCCTTGGGCTCGCCTGCCTAGCCATCGCTGCCGCTCTCGCGCTGTTTGCTGTGGCGGATGGAGTGAACGCAATGGTCGTCCTCGCCAGCTTGTTGCTGGGAGCGGGTTGGGGGCTTACCTATTCATTGGCACCGGTTGTGCTGACCCGGCTTGTGACAGCGGACGAGCGTATCCGCTACTTTGCTTTGCACTCAGTGGTTCTGATGGTTGGCTTTGGGCTCTCACCTGTTATGGCCTCCCAGATTGAAGCGGCAGGTGGCACCATTGCGGATGCGTTTCTCATCACCTCCGGTCTGTGCGTTCTCAGTGCCCTGCTGTTTTTTGTGCTGGTTGCGCCTGTGCGCCGACATGCCATCAATCCGGGACCTGAGGCCAGATCTCGCCTCAGCCTTGGCTATGTGGGCCGCATTTTGAAGGGCAAAGCGGTTCTGCCGATTATCATGGTGTGCCTCGGCGCCAGCGTGTTTGCGGGAATGAACAACTTCCAGACGGTGTTTGCCGATGCCAGAGGGCTCGACTACGCTCACTTCTTCCTCGCCTACACCATCACCGTTGTCATCTGCCGTGTGGCGCTGGCCAAGTTCAAAGGCGGCACGCAGCCCTACATGACCATCGCAGCCCTGCAATATGTGATGGCTGGCAGCGTTCTGCTCTTTGCGTTTTCAGGGGCCAGCGTTCCGGCTTACATCGTAGTCGCGATCCTGTTTGGGGTTGGATATGGTGCCTCTTATCCGGTGCTGGCAGCTATGGCCGCCAATGATGCGCAGGAAGATCTGGTGCCGCAAACCTTACAGCTGTTCGCGCTGACTTACTTCATCGGCATCTTCGGCTTTCCGCTGATTGCAGGCTGGATGATCGTGGAACTGGGCACTGCCCCGCTGCTCTACCTCATCGTTGCCCTCGCTGCCTTGGAAGCCACCATGCCCTGCGCCGCGCCCAAAACGATCAGGCCTCCCTCCCCCTTGCCGCTGACAAAGCAGCTTAAGCCACTGCGCTTTGTGTAACAAAAAACAGCTCGCGATGGAGGCTTGCGAGCTGTTTTAAAGCAAATGACTTAGATTAGATTCTGGTTTAATCGTCATCTCTGCTTGGTATGAATTTCAAATATAAATACAATAAGTTACGAACTATACATTCGAGTATTCCCTTCCCCCCATAACTGTTAAATCAATGCTGAATCTGGTTTGGGCGGCTCTGTTGAAGAGACCTGCAATGGCCTTGGCCGTGCCCGCATCATCTCTTCACTGAACTTACCCAAGTCCAGGATAAATCGGCTGATGTGTGGCTTGCTTCATGGCCACGAAACACAGTGATTGCTTAGAAAATGTAATCAGCCTGAGGCCATGCTAGGGAAAGCCTGAGGTGCAAAACATTCCTCAAATGGGGGCTTGTTAAAGAAAAAGGCTCAGCCTTCGCGCGCGCTCAAAAGAGAGGTATGTGATCATCTTTCAGAACCAGTGCCTCTCTGTTGCGATAAGAACTGGTAGTTCTACTTAAATGCTATTTGATGTTTACTTGCTATCCGCTACGGTAAGTTTATCGATTGCTGCGCGAATCATTGCTGTTTACATATTGCATATCCATGACAAAGGACTTTGATCTCTTCCTTACTCAGCTTTACGAGGCCGTTGAACACCCTGAGTTGTTCGAGGATGCACTTCTTACTGCCAGTGATCTGCTGAGAGCTTCCGGAATGCATCTTTACACTTATGATGCTGCCAAGCCGGAGGAGCGGTTGAACTATGTCGCGCGGATCGATCCTTCTTTTGAACCGGAATACACTGAGAACTATTTTGCTCATGACTACAGAATAGACCGGGTCAACAGATCGCCATACGGACAGATCATCACTGATGCTGAGATGACGACAGAATATGGCTTAAAAACCAATCCCATACATCAATTGCTTCCCAAGTTCGAAGTCTATGACCTTATGGGAACCAACCTGACCAAGGGCGATAACTTTGGCTGGTTTGGTGTGTCTTCGCTTAATCCGGGAGACGGGTTTTCCCCCCTCCAGCGCAAAATGTTTGAAAGCATGATCCCCCATGCCAGCAGAGCCCTGCATTATCGGCAGAGGGTCAGAAGCCTTGAGATGAGATTGTCGTTGAAGGACTCTGTTACCGGAAACCTGCCATTCGGGCTCATCATCTTTACGCAGTATGATATCAACTCCATCAACCCAAGAGCCCTTGAGATATTGGAGCATGGGTTCCTGAGGCTCAGGAAGACCGGGATCTCCTGCTCCGATCGCAAGCAGAACAAGAAACTGGAAGAGGCTCAGATCAGCGCACTGGTGGGTGGGCTGCCGATTGTGAACCTGACGGATGAACGCACAGGGACAACTTATTTGATCCAGATGTTCAACCCAAAGCCGCAGGCGTCCGACGGGTCCTTGGAAACAGCACAATATTTGGCCGTGAAGATCATGATGACCAGCGCAACCGCCAATGCCGACCCTGCTGTGATTGAGAAGCTAACTGACGTTTTCCGCCTCTCCAAAGCGGAGAGCCATGTCATCAGTGCCGTCCTTTCCAACACATCCCTGCAGGATTACGCGCAAGACAGATCGGTGCGGCTGGACACTGTCCGCAAACAGCTCAAGTCAGCCCTCTACAAAATGGGCATCAACTCCCAGAAACAACTCTTCCAACTCTACGAAGTCTTCCGCTCCTTCTCGCGATGAGTTGAGCTTCAAAGCATTCCAGAGCTCAATGAAATCAGATCGTCGATCTTATGGCGAAGACATCTACTCCGTATCTGTAAAGTATTGCCATCCGGCGAAACATAAAAAGATGATCGTTCCAAAAAGATGTATGAAGTTATGAATGCTCTCGGTCCAGTACCAAAAGGCAGTCGTTTCAACCCAAACATTTTTTTGGTTCTTGAACTCAAAAAAGTACTTACCAGCCTCTACTTTTTGGTCAATCACAGTACCACCCAGTAACCAAAGCAATATGAAACCACCACCAAGTACCGTAATGAACATAAACACTATGATGTAACGGATAATTCTATCCATTGGGGCTCGCAAATTTAAGATGTGTGGCAGCACAAGACTAAAGCAATCCTGCTATCTTAGTGTGTATTGTTCACATCTCAATAATTTACGACAGGAATATCCCAAGAAACGTGCGCCCGCCGGCTACACGGTGGAGGCGGTTTTGAGCGACCTATCAGTACACCCTCACCCGCTGCTCAAGAACCTGCGAAAAGCGTCAGTTTAGGATGGCAATTGCGCAGGGTGCATAGTAAAAATCACTAAGGTTTCGAAGCGCATATAGATTTGGGCATGCAGAATACGACGGGCTTGATACAATCAAAAACGATGGGCAGTGTTGCCTCGCATATTGCGAGTTATGCTATCTCCAGAGGTGTCCCACTTCAGGAGATCCTGAGCAAGCTGGATCTGGACCCGGTACAGCTGCTTGCTGCTGACGCGCGCCTGCATGAAGAAACCTTTCCCAAGATCATGAACCTGATGGCAGAGTCCCTGCCAAATGAGGCGTTCTCGCTGGATCTGGCCAAGGTGACACCCTTCTCAGCGCTTGGGTTCGTCAGCTCTGCCCTGGAGTTTGCGCCGACCTTCAGGGAAGGGTTGGAGGTGCTTGTGCAGTACCAGTCCGTCCTGTCCGATCGGTTGTCCTTTGGTTTTGAAAGCTCAGAGGTGACGACACGGGTTCAACTGCGCCATCCCATGGATGCGCTGGACCGAGGCATAACGGCAGAACTGGGCTGTGCTCTGCTCTTTCGGATGGTGGAAGAGTTTTATGGCGTTGCCTGCCATGTGCAGCAGGTGAGCTTTATGCATAAGCCTCTGGTTCCACTGCACCTTTATGAAGAGTATTTTGGCGTAACAGTTCTGTTTGAACAGCCAAGCAATGGGTTTTTGCTGGCGAATGAGGCGTTGAAATCGCCAAGCCGTCTGCCGTCAAAACCGCTCTATGACTATGCCCGCGCGCACCTTGATCGTCTGCATAAGGATCTTGAGAAGCCGGAGATGCAGTCTGAGGAGCTGCAGAGGGTCTATGATGCCATCTGTGAGAATGCAGCCCTGGCCGAGTATGGCGCGCCTGCGCTGGCGCAGCGGTTGAATATGAGCCTGCGCAGTTTGCAGCGCATTGTCAGCCGCAATGGGGCGGAGCTTCGGGAGATGCTGGAGGATGTTCGGCTGGCGAACGCCAAGCAGCTGCTCGCCAACCCGGATCTTACCATCAGCAGCATCGCGCATATGCTTGGCTATTCTGAAGAACGCGCCTTTCGTAGGTCGTTCAAGCGCTGGACGGATCAAACGCCCTCAAAATTTCGCCGTGCTGCTAAGGAGAAGGCGTAGCAGCCAACTCTTCAGAAGCTGATGAGAAAGCCTGCCTGCCTTCGCCGTGGACATCAACATCGCTGCCGGTAGCGGCTTCTGCGCGGGCAAACCAGCGGGTGGAGGGTGTAATCTGCCCACCTGCGTTGAAGCCGATGGTGCCGCGCA
Organism: Pseudovibrio denitrificans JCM 12308; assembly: GCF_001310815.1. Lineage (GTDB taxonomy): Bacteria > Pseudomonadota > Alphaproteobacteria > Rhizobiales > Stappiaceae > Pseudovibrio > Pseudovibrio denitrificans. The sequence continues at coordinate 154,688 of NZ_BAZK01000008.1, read as the reverse complement.
GGGCTTCGTCTTTGTCATCCAGCACAAAGCCGATATCCTGCCCCAGCAGAGCGCCGGTGAGGTTGTCGTCCCCTCGTGAGAGACGCCCCTCAACGGCGATGAAGGCATCCAGAGAGAACGCGGTCCCCTCATACGCGCGCGCGGTGAGTTGGGCGCGGCCGGTGAACTCATGCAGCGCCCGCTCATCCACGGAGAGGTTGCCCTCAGAGCCGCTCTCGGAAAAGCTCTGGATCGCCGCTCCGGCATAGCGCAGGGTGAGTGACGGCAGCACGGTTTGCTCCAGCACGGACAGCTCAGTTGCCAGAGTGATTTCCGGTGCGATGAACCAGGCGCCGTAGTCGGCTGAGGCGGTTTCTGTGCCCGTTGCCACTGTGTTGTTGGCGACGGAGCGTTCGCTGTCATAGTCGGAATAACCACCGGTGAGCACGAAGCTCACAGAGTGGGCACCGAACTGCTGCAGCCCATAAAGTCCGCCATAAAACGAGGTGATATCCGTCTCCTGACTGTCGTGGCTCACTTCCGTGCGGCCATAGGCGGTGCCAATGAAGCCCCCCAGCAGCTGGTCCTCACTCAACTGCCCATCAAGGCCCATCAGAATACCGCCGTAGCCGTGCGTGTTGTCAGTGGTTGCGCCGGTGCCCTTCCAGCGGCTGCCTGCGCCAAACGCGGACATCCAGAAATGGCGCTGCGGCTCTGCTCGGGGCGCCTGCTCCCCTGCCCCGTCAAATAGGTTGGCCATGATCCGCGCATTCACCCCATCGGAGATGCTGGCGCTCAGGTCCACAAAAGCGTTGTTCACGGCTGCAAGGCCGCTTGTGTCAGCCACGGCCACCTGATTTCCGCTCACCGCAAATGCGGCGCCGTTCGCCTCAACCTGCTGCGGCGTGCCGATAAAGGTGTTGGCAATGGAAAGGCCGTTTTCTACCGTCAGAGCACTGCCGGCGCCTCCATAGAGGATGGTTCCGATAATGACTGATCCCGGTTGAAGCACCAGATGATTTGACCCAACTGGACCAAACTCGATGGCGCTGTTGGTTGGGCTAAAGTCGTTCTGTATAACGCCGGAGTTGATCAGCGTTGCATCCCCGTCGGTTTCGTGCGTGAAGATAACGGCAGCTTCCCGGCTTCCGGTTAGGGTGCCTGAGTTGACGATTGTGCCGTGATGTATGCGGATTGCGGAGGAATGGGAGGTGATGCTCCCCGTGTTCGTCAGGCGCTCAATGCTGGTGGCGCGAATGCCGCTGTTTTGGCTTTCAATAGTGCCTGAGTTGTAAACGCTGCGGGCATGGCCGGACCCGTCTTCTCCGTCCAGATAGATGCCTTCGTCGTTACTGATGATGGTGCCTGTGTTCACCACGCTGTCGGCGGACCAGACGTTGAACCCCCCACCAAATTCAGAGTTGATCGTGCCATGGTTTATGATGGTGCCCGCATCACCATCGATTAAGATCACATCTCTGCTGGCGGAGATTGTGCCGGTGTTTTCAAAATACCCCAGCGCGTCTGCATCAACGGCTTCTTCATCGGCGGAAATAATCCCGGAGTTGATCAGGCTGCCAATACCCTGCGCGCCCAAAACCAGAATGCCATCGTCGGACTCGCTGATAATCGACCCGCTGTTGGTCAGGCTGCCGATGCTTTCTGCCTGAATGCCATCATCCTGCTGGCCCGTGATGCTGCCGGAGTTTATGAGCTCCTCAATGCGGTCCTGCGCGATGATGCCTTCATCCCCGCCCAGTATGGTGCCCGAGTTGATGATCAGATCTGCACTGCCAACATCAATGGCATCTTCCAGACCATGAATGAGGCCGGTGTTTTCCAGCGTCAGCGTGGAGTTTTGCGCGTTGATCGCATCATACAGATCGCGCGTGGTAGAGATGCTGCCCGCATTGATCACGGTGATGGAGGTTCCATCCACCGCATCAATAATGGCATGGGCTGTTCCCACTTCCACTGAAGCGCCAGACTGAACTTCCAATGTGGTGCCATCGGCAACTGAAACCTGTGTTGTCACAGTGGGGCTTTCAGCAACAACGGTTCCATCGTTAAGCACTTCTCCCGCAAAAAGGGAATGAGGTAGCAAGAGAACCGGCAGGGCCGTTATGCTTTTGAAAAGAACGTAAGGTTTCATGGATGGCATTCTGTCGTTGCTTTAGGGAACGGAGAACACCCCTCACCACCGACGGGCAGCTCTCCTGACCCCATAAAACACGAGAGTCCCCCACCCGGAAGGACACATCACGCCAACATCCGGACACTCAGCGCCAAAGTTGTTTTGGGGAGTGGTGATTGGGAAAATAGGGCTGCTGAGTGCATAGTGTAAAAAAGCATTTTGATCGTTCTTGAGAGGTGAATTACATCTAAATATGAGTTTACAGAGCATCAGCTCTCAAACAGTTGAGCGAAATACTTAACCCGGTAGATTAATGACTTTTAGTAACTTCCTTCTGGTGAACAGGTGTTTCTGTAAATATGATATTTTTATGAATGTAGTAATTAGGTATGCGATAGACGTTGTTGTTAAGTCATACTTTGATTATGTTGTAATATGACATATAGTTCCCTTGGGTAATTTAAAGGGGGTAGTAGTGTTTCTAAGATCTGTAATTTGCTTATTGCTTGGATGTAGCTTTGCAAGAGCTGAGAGCTTGGCAGACAATGCACAAATGATAAATGCTGCTTGGGTCGTACGCATATCAGAACGATTGACGCTTTCTATAGTTATAATCGTATTGGCGATTACAATTATAGTTGCTTTTTGGCGTAGTACTCAGAAGATAAATGTCTCTACTCAGTTTAAAGAAGTACCTTTTGCTGCGAGTATATTGCTGGGTACGCCTGTGTTTATTATGATAATACTTGTTGGGTACTCATATATAGTTCTGTCATCTCCACTGGAAACCAACGCTACTCAAAAAGTAGAGCAAGTAACTAATGTGCCTAAAGTGGATGGTGTATCTCATAATGTAAATGGGAGATTTTATTCTAGTCAGGAACTATTACAAGCTAGAAAACTTAGCGCTGCAATTAGTTCTATTGAAGCTTTGGCAAACGCAAACCTTCTGAACATTCCTATTGCTATAAATCAAAAAGAATTTGACCGTGCGCTCGATGTTTTGAAAGATCAACGTGTATTTTATGTCGTGGCATCAAATGGGGTGTCATCTGTTAAATTATGGAGAGAAAAAGGAGAGAACTTCCTATTAAATCCCTCAAGTTTTGGAGGCGAAGAATATGTGAAACTTAAGAATGTTTCAGAGTGGTATCGCCGTATAGGGGAGCATTAATATGCAGATTATATCTATTATTGCGTTCTTGATCACTTTTACCGCGTCAAATTTTGCAGCCGCTCAAACATCAGAACGACTAAGAGCCGCGCGGCAAATCCAAGCAATTACTCAGCAAGATATAAATTCCATTGTGAAACCAGCTCTTTTGAACGCGATGCTTCCGAAAGAAAGACGAATAGCGGAAGCCGTCAATATTGTGGTCGTTGTTGATGAAAGGATAGGCCGAGTTGTTGCTTTCATAGATAACTTCTCACAGAGAAAAATCGAAATTAGTACGGGGTTCCTTGCGTTAATCGGAGCGTCAATTGACGCGAATCTGATTGCCGGGAAATGGGGGTATTTAAAGGAAATTGGTGAATACAAAAACAAAATTGCCAATTTCCTGCGCGGAGCTAGACGAGAGATACGAGAAGGAGGAACTCCGATAAAACCTGAAAGCTTTGCTGAATATGTAGGGCTTCCAGACGATCAATACAAAAAATTCAGCAAATCAAAAGAGTATGATTACTCGTTTAGCGTTGCTATGAGGGTCATGTTGAGTTTTGTACTCGCACACGAATATGCGCACCACGTTTTTAACCATTTTGAGAATACTCCAGCTTCGTGCCTAAATGCACCTTTGGGAGAAGATTGTCTTAAAGCTCGGCGAGCTCAAGAAGATGAAGCCGACGACTTTGGAGTTCGCCTAAATTGGATGTTGGGAAACAATCCTCTCTTCGCTACAAATTACTTTATGATTTTTGGGTTAGTTGAGAACGGGCTTCTGAGTTCAGAGCATTCGCCTAGCGTTTGTCGATTAGAGAAGGTTTTAGATGCAGGGATACAGTTCTCGGAAAACAGTGATCGCATTGTACAGCATTTATTGCAGCAAAATTCAGAATTTCAAAAACAGTTTAAAATGCTGAAAAATTTTCGTGTTGTACTAAAAGAACAATGTGAGGCTGGAGGGCTTTTAACTGACACTGTTGTTCCGGGACTTTTTTAGGAAACGAGTTAAAGATCTGAATCCCCGGCACTGCACAATGAAATCCTTAAAAAACGCAGGAAAACACAAAAGAACGCAAACGAACGCGTTGCTATGTGAGGGGGATTGCTGAGCAGGTTTCATGGATGGTGGGGTCTGGTTTTGGTCAATGAGAGAGACTTATGCCCGGTGGGGCGATAAGTTATCAACTGCCGCGGTGAAGGGCTGACCTGCCGGGTGGGGAGGATAAGTGCGGGACCGCGCAATTTTGTTGCGGGGATAACGGGGTGTCAGCCGGAAAGTGTCGCTGAGAGAGGCCCTGTTGCAAATAACTTGGAATAATTGGCTCCTGTGAAATTTAACAGGCAAAAAATCTCTGAGATATCAAGAGTTCGTGGCGCCTCGTGCTTCCCGACAATTAATTTATAGGGTTCACCCTTGGGCGTTTTCAGGTGGAACGGCTTTTGCACATGGGAAAGAACATGGGTTCTAAGCAAAAACTAAGATTTTACAGAATTATTTACTGTGCTGGCTTGAAAAATACAGCGCCTGTTAATGCGGTGTGAAGTCTATACTGGCTTATCTACTTGTTCTAGGGGCAACCCCGTAGGAAAGAGGTAGAATAGCTGCTTGACACATGGGCAATTGTGGTTTCATATGCCCTTGCTATCACATGATATGCAGTAAAGATGAGGATTAGGTCATGAGCCGGTCAGTACTGGTTCTTCAGTATCGCAATAAAAAGAGCTTGGCGTGGTTTACGCAAGACGTTCGTCTTGCCTATGACTTCCCAAACGCGTGCGTATAAGCCTAGAGGCCCATCAGTCCCTTTAAAAATTTGAATGTGTGACGCCCAATCTACTTGGAGCTACGGGTGAATTACATCCACTCGTGTAGTCATTCGAGAAGCTTTACTTGCTCTGCTGCTGCGGAGCAACGGGTGAGCTGCGTCTATCATTCAAAACCGGGACTGCTGCCGCAACACGTTAATTCCAAAAGGAATGCCTGCACTTTCAGGCAGTTGTAACTTTCGCGCCAAAGGGTTGGAGAGCGACCCAACCTGTGCGCAGCTGCGTATTCCCAACGGTGGGAAACAGTTTTCTAAGAAGAATGCGCAGTATAAAATGCAAGGACTAGAACAATGAAACGTATCCCTGAGCCGTTCCGCATCAAAATGGTCGAGCCAATCAAAATGACCACTTTCGCAGACCGCGAAAAGGCATTGGCTGAAGCTGGCTACAACCCATTCCTGCTCGCAAGTGATGACGTTTACATCGATCTTCTGACAGACTCCGGCACCGGCGCCATGTCTGACTACCAGTGGGCAGGCATGATGATGGGCGACGAAGCCTATGCCGGCTCCCGCAACTTCTACAACCTGAAAGATGCGGTTCATCACTTCTTCCGTTATGAATATCTGGTGCCAACCCACCAGGGTCGTGGTGCAGAACAGATCCTGTTCCCTGCTCTGATCCGCCGCGCGAAGGAAGTTCGTGGTGCAGATAAGCACATCTTCATCTCCAACTACCACTTCGACACCACAGCCGCTCACGTGGAGCTGAACGGTGGTCAGGCGGTGAACGTGGTGGACGAACGTGCTTATGACACAACCACTTACTACGACTGGAAGGGTGACTTCGATCTGGAGAAGCTGGAAGCGGCGATCAAGGAACACGGCGCGAAGAACGTCACCGCGATCATCACCACAGTGACCTGTAACAGCTCCGGTGGTCAGCCAGTTTCCATGGCAAACATGCGCGCTGTTTACGAGATCGGCCAGAAATACGACATTCCGGTTGTGATCGACTCCGCCCGCTACTGCGAAAACGCGTATTTCATCAAGCAGCGTGAGGAAGGCTACGCGGATAAGTCCATCACCGACATCATCCGCGAGATGTACTCCTACGGCGATATGCTCACCATGTCCGCAAAGAAAGACCCACTGGTCAACATCGGCGGCATGTGCGCAATCCGCGAGAAGAAAGAGCTGTTCCAGGCCGTCCAAACCCTCTGCGTCCCAATGGAAGGCTTCGTAACTTATGGGGGATTAGCCGGCCGCGACATGGAAGCGCTGGCACGTGGTCTTCATGAGGGTGCGGATGAGAACTTCCTGCACTATCGTATTGGCCAGGTTAAGTATTTGGGCGATCGTCTCGTTGAAGGTGGCGTGCCAATTCAGTACCCAACCGGCGGTCACGCGGTGTTTGTAGACGCGAAGAAGATTCTTCCGCACATCCCTGGCGACCAGTTCCCTGCACAGGCTCTGTGTAACGCGCTGTACCTGGAATCCGGCGTACGCCCAGTTGAAATTGGCTCATTCTTACTTGGCCGCGACCCTGCAACCGGCCAGCAAAAAGAGTCCCCACTGGAACTCATGCGCCTCACAATCCCACGTCGTGTTTACACCAACGACCACATGGATTACATCGCGGATGCTCTGATCAACGTTGCGAAGAACGCAAAGGATATCAAAGGCTTCGAGTTTGAATACGAGCCACCTGTCCTGCGCCACTTCACTGCACGTCTGAAGCCAATCAAGTAATTTGGCACCTCGGGAGGCGCTGCTCTGTGCCTCCCTCTTTTCCTCACGGATATAACAAAACTACTTCACGGGAGAGAAGTAAATGTCTGAGGGCACACAAGTCGGTGGCATAGGCAACGCCACTGCAACAACCAGTCCATCCTTCCTAGGCGGTGCAATGATCATCGCCGGAACCGCAGTCGGCGCTGGTATGTTTTCCGTTCCAACCGTCAGCGCTGGCATGTGGAGTATCTGGGCTATTTTTGCGCTGGCCTTTACCTGGTTCTGTATGCTGCATTCCGGGCTTATGATCCTGGAAACAAACCTGAATTACCCGGTCGGCTCCAGCTTCGACACGATGGTGAAAGACACCCTTGGGAATGGGTGGAACACTGTCAACAACATCGCCGTGGCATTCGTTGGCTACATTCTCTGCTACGCGTACATCTCCGGTGGCGGCTCCATCGTGGTGCATACGCTGGATGCAACAGTTGGTGTTGCTCCTCCGCAGATGATAGCAGGCCTGATCTTTGCACTGGGTCTTGCCTTCTTCGTCTGGTGGTCCACAAAAGCCGTTGATCGCATTACAACAATCCTGCTCGGTGGCATGATCATCACGTTCTTCATGTCCGTGACAGGCTACACCTTCAACATGAAGGCCGCTGTGTTCTTTGACAGCGACAGTGGTATGGGGCTTGGGAGCTACTTCCCGTACCTGTTCGCAGCAATGCCATTCTGCCTGGCATCCTTCGGTTATCACCACAACGTGCCAAGCCTGATGAAGTACTACGGCAAGGAGCCTAAGAAGATTCTGCTCTGCTTGGTACAGGCACTTTCCTTGCACTGGTACTTTACATTGTCTGGTTGTTCGCCACATTGGGCAACATCTCACGAGCTGATTTTGGTCCGATTATTGAACAGGGCGGTAACATCGGCGTACTGGTGGAAGCTCTTGGCCGTGCAGTAGAAAGTACCTCTGCATCCAACATGTTGTCCGCATTTGGCAACATGGCTGTGGCAAGCTCCTTCCTGGGCGTTGCTCTTGGTCTGTTCGACTTCCTTGCAGACTTCCTGAAGTTTGATGACAGCCAGGCAGGTCGTGCGAAAACCGCTGCAGTAACCTTCGTACCTCCGCTGATCGGTGGCATCTTCTTCCCGGATGGTTTCATCATCGCGATTGGTTACGCTGGCCTTGCAGCGACCGTCTGGACTGCGATCGTTCCAGCCCTGATGGTGCGCGTCAGCCGCAAGAAGTTCGGCAATCCTCAGTTCCGTGTCTGGGGTGGCGAGGCACTGGTCTGGGTGGTCTTTGGCTTCGGCATTCTGGTTGCCGTCAGCCATGTGCTCGGAATGTTCAACGCACTTCCAGTTTACCCATAGCGCCGAGAATGGCTTTACGCTCTGCTGGGGCTCGCAAATGTGAGCCTCAGTTTAAACGAGGAAATTGAAATGAAAGGCATACTCTCCATCCAATCCCACGTGACATACGGCCATGCTGGCAACGGTTGTGCTGTATTTCCAATGCAACGCATGGGACACGAAGTCTGGGCAATCAATACAGTCCAGTTTTCAAACCACACCCAGCACCCGCAAGGTTGGACCGGACAGGCCCATGATGCCAAGCAAATCTCTGAAATCTTTGAGGGACTTGCCAAGCTGAATGTTCTTTCTCAGATCAAAGGTATTGTAACAGGGTACCTGGGGGGCCCTTCTCATTGTGATGTCATTGTCGACATCGTGCAGGAAGTTCGCCGTCATAATCCTGATTGTCTCTATTTCTGTGATCCGGTGATGGGCGCGCCTGACAAAGGCTGTATCGTTAGTGAAGGTGTGGCTGAGCTGCTGGTCAGCAAAGTGATGCCGATTGCAGATGTGATCGTGCCGAACCAGTTCGAGCTCTCACAGTTCATTGGCGAGCCGATTGAAACGCTGGAGCAAGCCAAACAAGCCTGTGCTAAGGCTATGGAAAAAGGACCGAAAATAGTTCTGGCCAAGCACCTGCACAGTGTCTCCGACGAAGCCTTCACCATGATGTTCGCCAATGCGCAAGGCAGCTATCTGGCTCAGCGCCCGCATCTGCCGTTTGAGCGCCAGCCGGTTGGCGTCGGCGATCTGATCACATCTGTATTTGCCGCTGGTTATCTGAATGGACTTTCTGAAGTAGAAGCGTTCCAGCACTGTAACAATGCGGTATACGGCGTGCTTAAAACCACGCAAGAAAAAGGCGAATGGGAGCTGCAAACAATTGCTGCTCAACAGGAATTCGTCTCACCATCCGAACAGTTCGACTTAACAAGCCTATAAAACAGGAAAAAACAATGACAGCTATCGACACCTCCAAAGCACCTGCAGCAATTGGCCCTTATGTTCAGGGCGTAAACCTCGGCCAGATGGTGATCACCTCCGGTCAACTGCCTATCAACCCGGAAACCGGTGAGATGCCTGCTGATGTTGCTGAGCAGACCCTTCAGTCTTTGAAAAATGGTCTGGCGATTGTTGAAGAAGCAGGCCTTGCTGCGAAAAACATCAAGAAGACAACTGTTTTCGTGAAAGATCTCAACGACTTCGGTCGCGTGAATGAGGTTTATGGCAAGTTCTTTGAAGACAATAATGCACCGTTCCCAGCACGCTCCTGTGTGGAAGTTGCGCGTCTTCCCAAAGACGCTCTGGTTGAGATTGAAATGATCGCCTGCTTAATCGGGTAGGATTTCCCCTGCAATGCTCGTGGTCCAAAGCGAGCATTGCCCTCATGTCATGATTTTGAATAGTGTCTTAGTTTCAATTACTTGTAACTCCCTTTCGATAATTCAACCACTTAATCTGCAGTATTTATCTCCCTTCATTGTCCTACGCTCAAACTGCAATAGCTAAATCCGGCGGCTACTCCAACGCTCACGAATACGGCAGTGTCGACATGTGAAAACATGTTTGCACATATCTGGCTGGTTGGAGTTCCTTGTTGCATCTGCGCTACTACTGGCTGTCGCCGGGTGCTCGGAAATTCCAGGACATGGCCCAAGCGCTTATCAGGTTGAGACGGCAACCTCGCAGAGTGATGAGCAATCCCTGAGCTATGTCATGCTGGATGTGGATGTGCCGACAATTCAGCACTTATCTAATTATGCCAGTAACTTACCTCCCAAAGAGTTCCGCGTTGGTAAAGGCAAACGCAGCACGATCCATGTTGGAGTTGGCGATCAGCTCTCCGTCGGAATCTGGGAGTCCATTCCCAATGGTCTGTTCTCTACACAAGGGCAGAAGCGAACGGAACTGGGGCTTGTCGTGGATGATAAGGGCAAGATTTATGTGCCCTATGTTGGCGAGCTGAATGTAGAAAACAAAACGATCTCTGAGGTGCGTGAGCTGATCCTTGCTGGTTTGGAGGGGAAGGCCGTTGACCCGCAAGTGGTTGTAAACCTACAGGCAAATGGGTCTCACAAAGTGATCGTGATTGGAGATGTGGCAAGGCCGGGCCAGTTCCGCGTGCATGAGGATGGGCTGAGTCTGGTCGAGGCGATCTCTGAGGCTGGGGGGACAAGGAACCCGGACTATGAGTCGTTCGTCACCGTTGTGCGGGATGATAAGAAGTTCCGATTTGGACTGGATGACATTGCGGAGCAACCAGCCAACAACATATGGCTGAGACCGAAAGATATCGTCTCCATTACGCACCAGCCGAAGTCCTTCACAGTGTTCGGGGCAGTGGTCGCGCGGCGTAAACATGACTTCCCGTCTTCGCGATTGAACCTGTCAGAAGCCATTGGAATGTCTGGTGGTTTGCATGATGGAACAGCGGATGCAACGGGTGTGTTCCTGTTCCGGTTTGAGGATCGGCAGAAGATGATGCCATTGCTTCCACCGCATGAGCAGCACAATGAGTTTGAGACTGTTCCCGTTGTTTATCGTCTCAACCTGAAGGAACCCAGCGGGTTGTTCCTGACGCAAGCCTTTGAGATTAAAGATAAAGACGTCATCTATGTTGCCAACTCCTCTGTGTCAGAGGTCAACAAGTTCATCAGTATCCTGGTTTCCCCGGTCACCGGAACGTTGCGTTCAGGCGTAGCGCTGGCTGGCATGCCTTAGCAACCAACTGATCGCTAACGATTGATTTTGCTGAGGTATTTGCTGTGCGTGTCTGTTTCGAAACGAAAATTTTGGACACTTTGCACTCTGGCATTACCCTGAAAAATGGAGGAATTTATCGATAGAGGCGGTTGGGCAATATCCTCTCCGATCCTCTTGTTCAGAGGCGTTGAGGGGGCGGCCTCTGCATCAGCTTTGCGGTAAAGTGCTGATGTAATTGAATTCTTCGCGATGAGCCGATCGCGCAGAAGATAACGATCAAGGGCGTTTTCACCTTAACATTTGCTTCCACAGCAGAAATGCCTTTGATCGTTTCATCCACGCAGTGCGTTCTTCAAAGTAATACGACAAAAATCGCTAGAGTTTATGTTGCCACTCTCTTAGAACGAAGGTCGTGTGCATAGAATCTACATAAGGTAACCTGCTGATGCGGAATCTGGCTGATTCCAATGCTTCCTGTGAGATAGCTTCTACCATCACGATCATATCGGTGGTTGGAGAGGAAACTGTCCAGCAGCCCTTCACTTCCTCCCATTTTTTGACGTGATCAAACAGAGTTTCACAGGCTGGTTCTGTCAGATGAACATGGAAGAAGCTCTTCAGTGTGCCAGTGTTTCTGACGTCCGCATCTTCCAGATCAACCGTAAATCTCTTAATGATACCAGCATCATATAACCGGTCGATCTTTGTTTTGACGTTGGTTCTGGACGTGCCGATCTTCTGGGCAATCTCTGTGAGGGACTGCCGCGCGTTCTCTTGCAAAAGAGAAAGGATCTTCCGTTCTGTATCGCTTAGATTTTGCATTTTCTCGGGTAAAGTAATTCATTGAATTTCAAAATTGGCGCGACAGTATAATTATTGGTTTTCTAGTGCAATCAGCTAGTGGTCTAATGTAGTTTGAGATAAATCAAGAAGTATAGTCTTTAGCAGTCTAACCTGATTTTCATCGGTCTTCTTTTCGCCCGCCGCTTCAAAGCCAAAATCCAGCAGAGTCTGATCCTGCGGATAAGTTGAACCGCATCCAGCATGAATCTCAGTGAAGTCAGCAGCTTGCAGGATGTCCGGGGCTGTTTGCGCGTTGATACCTGAGCCCGGCATGACTGAAAGGCGCCCAGCAGCCGTGTGGTGCATCGCTGCTAAATTCTCAATGCCATCAAATGCTTTGTGAGCACCGCCGGAACTGAGGATGCGTTCGTAACCAAGGTCCACTGCGGTTTCCGTTGCCTCCACCAGATCAGGAGCCAGATCAATAACCCGGTGGAGGGTCAATCCAAGCTCATCCGAGTGATCTATTAGATTTTCCAATAGTTTAGCGTCAAGTGCGTTGCTATGTTGGTTTGCGCCGAGGACGACGCCGGCTAAATTGGTATTACGAACAGCATCGATTTCCCGCTTCATCTGGTCCACCTCCTGCGGGGAGAAGATGAAGTTACCCCCGCGCGGGCGGATCATGGCGTAGACCGGGATGGGGGCTTTAGCGGCCAGTTCCATCAGACCGACGGAGGGTGTGAGGCCACCCATGGCGAGGCAGGAACACAGCTCAATCCTGTCAGCGCCACCGACAACAGCGGCGTTCAGCCCAGCAATGCTGTCGACACAGACTTCCAGCTTCATGACAGCGCCTCCACCTGCCCGGCGAGCAGGTCTTCAGCAAGGATAGCTTTGCGCTTTTCCGGTTGGCCCAGCTCAGGTGTCCAGACCCAATAGACGATCTCCTCATCACAGCCCACATTGACCACACGGTGTTTGCCTGCAGCATCAATGGCATGGATCACCACACCGCCAATATAGCCGCTCTCCAGCTCCTGCAGTTCAGAGATTGCCAGCCGCAACGCATCATCCAGTGAGATACCCAGTTTCATGGCCAGCACTACAGTGCGCGCTGTGCCGCAACGCATGGTCATTTCGCCGGTATGCGTGCAGGCCGCCGCGCCATATCGGCTGTCTGCATAAAAGCCAGCACCGGGGATCGGAGAGTCCCCCACCCGTCCAGGATATTTCCAGGCCCAACCGGATGTTGACGTGGCCGTGCAGATGTTGTTCCCGCTGTCTTTGCAAAGGAATACGGTGGTGTCGCGCACCTTTTCCGGGTCAGTGATGGCCTTGGTGAGGGGGGCCAGATCCGTGTTGGGGAAGGCAGCCTTTTGCTCCTCACTCATCACCTCTTCCAGCTTGCGCCACCACACCTTTTTGCTGTGGTCCAGAAGGGCGGGGTCTTTGGCAAACCCAAGCTCATCGGCATAACGCCGGGCGCCCTCACCCACCAACATGGTGTGGGGCAGATTATCCAGCACTGCTTTTGCCAAACGTGTGACTTCCAGCGTCATCGGCACACCAGCTACAGCGCCATAATCCCGTGTGGTGCCGTTCATGACACTGGCGTCGAACTCCATATCTCCCAGAAGGTTGGGCCAGCCGCCATAGCCCACACTGCGCACCTTGGTTTCTGCTTCCACCAGAGACAGCCCTGGCACCAACGCATCCAACCCATGTGCTCCGTTTTGCAGGTGGTCCGCCGTGGTGCCAATGCCCGGCCAGCTTTCAGAATTTCCAAGTACAATCATTGCGCAGCTCAAAACTTATCAGAGAATAAATCACAGCAACTCTTCGGCGCACCACGCGCCTTGTCAATGCTACCAATCCAGCGCTCAAGGCTGTCTCTCATATGAATAGGCGTTGAGGCAAACTGCTAACACGTTGAACTGAATGATATATCTGATATGAAAATTGGTAGCACCTAAATCTGTGAGCGTTTGCGTTGTTTTGTGCGTTCCTTTGAAAGCTTTTGCGTTTTCCTGCGTTGCTATGTTTCCACTCGCAAATCGCGCCACGCTTGCATGATAACAGCCGTTAAGCTGGTAGCTTTGTACCAGCTCACAATGAGAACGCAGTAAGCAGGGACCAGTTGAACAAGGTACCGGGTGATTAATGACCGATTGAAATGAGGGGCTGCAAAATAGATAAAGATTGCCCCCTCAGTTCAGCGATGCCCCGTTCAGTGTGGCGAGCCAGTTGGCGAAGATGCCGCTGGAGGTGCGCAGTTGTTGGCCTTTGCCGGCGGAGACGTCCATCAGGATGTCGCGGGGCGAGACGCCGTAGTGTTCTTTGAAGCTTCGGGTGAAGCTGGAGGCGTGGGAGAAGCCGCAGCTCTCGGCGATCTGCTGAACCTTTACCACCTCGCTTCCGGTGCGCAGCAGTTTGCGCATGGCGTGTTTCATGCGGATGTAGCGCAGGAAGGCGACGAACCCACCCATGGGCTCAAACAGGCGGTAGAGCGTTGTGCGGGAGATGTTGAGGTGCTTTGCCACCTCAGTGCTGTTGAGTCGCGGGTTGGAATAGGTGCGGCTGATGTACTCCGCAGCTTGTAAAAAGCGCGCTGCGTTTTGGCTGTTCTCATCAAGAGCGAATGAGACGCATGGGCCGTTGTTCATCTGGTTGGCAACAAGCTTGGCGATGCACTCCACAATGGGCGCAACGTCTTCATCTGTCAGATCCCCCAGTTGACCGCGTAACAACTGCATCATGCTGATCACCGCATTGGCAGAGCCGCCAATGGCCGGGATGCATAAGGTGGGATAGGTGCGGTCACCATGCAAAAACGGCGCAAGGGTTGCCCGTGGTAGTGCAAGCGTCATCTGCTTGTAAGAGCTGTGCTCCACCACAAACGGTTCCGCCATATCCTGAATGATGAGATGACCCGGCTCAATGTCCACGCTGTGTCTGCCCATGTGGGTGACGCAGTTGTGGGTGTGGTCGTAAAACTGCACGAACACGGCGTCCATGCCATCTCGCGCGATGCGTTGGCTGGAGCGGATGAACTTGTGCGGGGTTGCGTTGATGGTTGCTACAAAACCGCTTTGATAGCGGGACCCGCGCACGCCTGCGCCGAAGGCCTCCGGTGATGCGCTGCTGGAGGATAAACACACCTCGCCAGACGCCTCAGCCACCCCTTCGCGCCATTCTTCCCAGTTGATGCTGGGCCGGTAGATCACCTCGGGTCTCAGGTTTTTCATTGAGTTCTTCGATTCAACAGACATTCTACTCGATACTATACTGCAACACGTGCAAGGCAATTCCAGTCTGCACTCAAAATATTCCTGAAGGCTGGAGAACGAAGGAGCTTCGGTCCCGATTGAGAAAGAGACCTGCGAGGCCACTCCGTTCTGTCAGTTTTCGTCCCCTCCCGTTGAAAAGGATGCAATACGGGCATTGCTTCCGTGGTCCTGCTTATGGTTGGAGGCAAGGCGGTGGTCTGCAATGTATTGCGGGTTTACTCTGACAGGAACGTGTTCACTCCAGCCTTCAGATGACCAAGCTTCAGGAATGCGATCCCCGAGTTTCGGCCATGAAAAAGAATTCTGAAAAAGAATGCAGTGCTGATCATCAGATCATGACACCGAAAACATAGTCACCGCCATGTCACCCCATCCATAATGCCACGGTAGGCATATCCTCCTGAAGGATGAAGGTTAAAACAAGGGCGTGAAACAAAATGCTAAAACAAAGCTGTGCTTTGAAACGCCAGGTTAAGAGAAGTGGACGGCAGGCCAGTGAAGTGGTCGATAAAGATCGAATCGATTTTTAAGTATGTGCTGTATCTGCCATGCATTGGCGGCAACCGGGTGCTCTTCCTGGCGTAATTTTGAAAACAGCAGCAGAGGTGCCCACACTGCAGAAAGGCCAAAAGGCGAGCCAATAGGCCCGCCTTTGAGTTGCTTTGGGGGAATGGAGGTCTAAGTGCTGACACGCGCAGCCAGTTTGGCGTCTTCTTCCAGCATTTTATCCAGCCGTGCTTTTTTGATGGCCGGGTTCAACTCCGGGTCCAGCACATGGGCCAGCACTGTGGCTTTGGAGGCGATGATGTCCTCATCACTGGCTACAGCTGCTCCGTGGAACACGAAGGGGCGCAGATAGGTCATGCCGGTCAGCAGAGCCGTTTGCTGGAAGGGCTTGAGCAGCTCGTCCATGCTGAAGTTGTTGTACCCACCTGCGTGATAGCTGTCCTCCGGTCCGCCAGTGGAGGTTGCCAGCAGCAGCTCTTTGCCCGCAAGCTTGGTGCCGCTGGGGCCATACGCAAAGCCATAGGTGAGCACCTGATCCATCCAGGCTTTCAGGACAGGTGGGGCGGAATACCAGTAGAGCGGAAACTGGAAGACGATGCGGTCGTGGGCAAGCAGGAAGTCCTGCTGTTCTGCCACGTTGAAGTTCAGGGTCGGGCCGCCAAGACGGGTCAGATCCAGCAGGGTGATGCCGTCTGTTTCAGCAAAAGTTTCAAACCATTTTCTATTGATGCGGGACTTGCTGAGGTCGGGATGGGCGGTGAGAACGAGGGTTTTCATTGGGAGACATCCTCTCTGAGTTGCTGTTGCACTCTTTATAGCTGGATGCACACGTGCTATTAATTGCCTGATTTTCTATCTGATAGATGTATGGAATCGAATAATGCGTCTCCCCCTCGCCATGCTGGAAGTGTTCAACGCCATTGCGCAAAACGGCAGTTTGCGGGGCGCCGCCAATGCTCTTGGCATCAAACCTTCCACGGTCAGCCATCAGTTGAAGTCTCTGGAAGAGCAGCTTGGAACGGCCCTGTTTGTGCGCACCACACGCTCAGTGACGCTGACGGATGCGGGCCGTGCACTGCAAAGCGGTGCCGGGGCGGCGTTCGATTTGCTGGGGCAAGCGGTAGAGGATGCAAAGGAGTATGGCAGCAGTGCACGGGGGGCTTTGCGCCTGACGCTGCCTGAGTTTGTGTTCCATACGTTTCTGGCCGATCTGCTGCCCGGGTTTCAGGCGAAATATCCGGAGATCCAGCTAGAGTTTTCTTTGAGCGATGCCATCGTCGATATTGTGTCAGAAGGTCTGCATGCGGGTTTTCGAACAGGCAGTCTTGTTGCGCAGGATATGATTGCCCTACGCATCTCGGATCCGCAGCCGCTGACCGTGCTTGGCAGTAAAACCTATCTGGATCAGCACGGCAGGCCGGAAAAACCGGAGGATCTGCTGGACCACGCGTGTATCCAGTACCGCTTCCAGACCTCAGGCCAATTGGCGCCCTGGGTGTTTCAGGTGGATGGTGATCGGGTGGAGATCGACGTCAAAGGCGGACTGGTTCTCAACACCCTGCCCTCTCAATTGGAGTTGATGGAGCAAGGCATGGGTCTGGCCCTCACCTTCCGCTACTATGCGCTGATGCAGTGCGATGAGACCAAGGTGGAACGCCTGCTGGAAGACTACCTCGACCCCGTCGCTCCGCTCTACCTGTTCTACCCCCGGGAATACAAAGACCTCCAACCCCTGCGCCTCTTCATCGAGCACATCAAAGCGCATCGGAAGTTGTCGTAGTGGCGAGATGCTCTTCTGAAAAAAAGGCTACAGAAGTCATTTGAAGGCGAAAGAATGCTGATTAATCGAATGTCGATTGAGCGATAATCTCTGAGCATTCAATTTCATAGAAGACATCTTTGGTCTTCTGGCTACTAAAGCAGTTCCATTGGATGAGGAGTTTGACACCAGATCGTGTTGTCTCGAAAAAGACGATTTCACCGTCTGATTGTTCCATGCTGAGATCGGATACCAGCTCTCCTTCTCTCCGAATTATTTTCACCTGCAGCAGTTTGACCGATACTCAAAAACTTCGTCCGTCAATGATGACATCGTCAAACTGAATGGAAACAGCGTCTTCGAATACCGAAAGCGCATCAATAGAAGCATCATGCAGTGATGATAATATAGCAGTTGTTGCTTCGTTCATGATCAGATGTGTCAACTTTCCGGCGCCTTATATGGTGGGACTTGGCGCAGGACCATGCCGTGTTTTTGGTCGGCTTTGTAGCCGAGGCTCTCGTAGAAGCCTTTGGCGTCGCGGTCTTTACCGGTGAGGAGCATGATTTTGTAGGCGTTGGCTTGCCAGGCCTCATTGCGCAGGGTGTCCATGACCATGCGGCCAAAGCCTCGGCCCCGGTAGGCTTGCAGGGTCACCACATTCTCAACAAGGCAGTACGGGCGGCCGCCATAGGTCATGTTAGGCAGAATGTGGAGCGTGGCGCAGGAGACGATCTGGTCGTAAATCTCAAGCCCAAACACCATGGTGCCGTCATGGTCCAGAAGCTTGGCGAAGTGGGCACGCCCCTCCTCTCCGCGTGCCAGGGGAACACCTTCTGTGAGCTCATGCAGGAGGCCGAGATAATCCTCAAAATCGTCAATGGTCAGGCGGCGGACGGTGATGGTGGGCGAGAGGACAGACATAACGGGACTCACTGAAAACGTGCAGCATGAAATATACGGGAAGTTTACCGCGAAGTTTTCCTGAGTCCCAGTCTCTCTCTATTGAGATTTGCTGCAAGCGGCTGCCACTGCGCGGGCGATGACTTGCTCTTCGTTAGTGGGGATGATCAGCACCCGCACCCGTCCGGTGCCGATTTCCGGCGCGTTGGCCATGTTCTTTTCCTGATCAATGGTGATGCCCAAAAATTCCAGCGGTTCACACACGTTAGAGCGTACCCGTGCGGAATTCTCGCCCACGCCTGCGCTGAAAATGAGCGCGTCGATGCCTTCCAAACTGGCGGCCATGGCACCAACTTCCCGGCGGATCTGGTAGCTGTAGTAGTTGATGGCTTGTTTGGCGAACAGCTCTTCGGAATGTTCCAGCACGCGCATATCGGAGGATTCTTCGGATAAACCCAGCAGGCCGCTGCGGCGGTAGATGATGCTCTCTATCTCCTCCGGCGACAGCTCTTTTTCTTGCATCAGGTAGAGCATCACACCTGGGTCCAGTCGCCCGCAGCGGGTACCCATGGGCAGGCCATCCACGGCGGAGAAGCTGGTGCTGGCGTTGATGGAGCGTCCTTCTTCCACCGCGCACATGGAGGCGCCGTTGCCCAGATGGGCAATCACGAGGCGGCCGTTGGCGATATCGGGATACTCGCGGCGCAACTCGCTGCAGATGTAATCAAAGGAAAGCCCGTGGAAGCCATAGCGGCGCACGCCTTCCTCATAAAAATGGCGCGGAATGGCGAAGGCGTCATTGGGGAAGGTGTGACCGGCATGGAAGGCCGTATCAAAACACCCGATCTGCAGCACGCCGGGAAACACCTGCTTGGCTGCGCGGATGGTTGCCAGACTGTAAGGTTGGTGGAGCGGGGCTAGCGGGATCAGTTGTTCCAGCTCCTGCACCACTTCAGAGGTCAGCTCTGTTGGTTTGTAAAACGCGTTGCCGCCATGGACGATGCGGTGGCCAATGCCCACCACGGACTTGCCCTTCAGATGAGGTTCCACGCGGGTGAAGATGGAAGCCACGGCTCCGGCATGGTCAACGTGGCCCAGATCTTCTACAATCTGCTCACTCGCCGTCTGCATTTTCAGGCGGGCGTGAGGGCCAAGACGCTCAATGATGCCGGAGATGAAAAGCTCAGGTTCCGTTGCCGCTTTGTAAAGCGCGAATTTGACGGAGGATGAACCGGTATTGAGCGTAAAATAAAAACTCATGCTTTCTGGCTCGCAGCGTAAAGAAGCGCAACAGCGCAAGACATCAAACGGGCCTTGTCGTCATCGGCGCGGCTGGTGAGGATCACCGGACACCGGGCACCCATAACAACGCCGCACACCTGAGCATGGGCAACGAAGGCCAGTTCCTTGGCTAGCATATTGCCAGATTCCAGATTGGGCACAACCAGTACATCTGCCCTCCCTGCAACCAAGGAGGTGATGCCTTTGGTCACCGCTGCATCAATGTCTATGGCGTTGTCCATGGCCAGCGGTCCGTCAACAATGCCGCCTTTGATCTGGCCGCGTTCTGCCATTTTGGAAAGGATCGCCGCATCAAGGGTGGAAGGAATTTTGGTGTTCACCGTTTCCACGGCAGAAAGGATGCCCACCTTGGGCTGCTGTTGCCCCAGAGCCTGCGCCAGATTGATGGCGTTCTGGACAATATCCACTTTGGCTTCCAGATCTGGCGAGATGTTGATGGCCGCATCGCTGATGAAGAGCAGATGATCCAGCCCCGGCACGTCCATCACAAACACATGGCTGAGGCGATTATCTGTACGCAGGCCGATGTCCCTCTTCACGATCTGGGCAAGCAGCACATCCGTGTGCAGTTGGCCTTTCATGATCGCCTGCGCCTTGCCTTCACGCACCATGGCCACCGCCTGTGCCGCAGCCTGTGTGTGGCCTGCCACATCAAGAATGGTGCAGTGGGCCAGATCCTTGCCAAGTCGTTCAGCTGCATCCTCGATCTTGTCGCGGTCACCGATCAGGATTGGCTCGATCAGCGTGTTTTCCGCCGCCAGCAATGCGCCGCCCAGAGACTTACGGTCTTCCGGCGCCACAACGGCGGTGATGAGTGGTGGCAACGGGCGTGCAAGGTCCAGCAGGCGTTCAAAGTGCTCGTAACTGCGCACGGTCAGTCCCGGCAGGCTGACGGCCTTGGCGATTTTGCTGGTGCGTGGGGCGATGACTTCCGCCTCTCCTTCCACGATCATCTGACCATCAGCGCGTTCTACGGTGGTTTGCAGTTTCACCACATAATCCGGCAGTTTTTCTGTCACCTTCACCCGCGCTGTCAGGTGGTCACCTTCATAGGCCCGACCCAGAAAGCGCAGATTCTGGCTCCTGTAAAGCGTGCCCGGCCCCGGCATCTGGTTGCCCAGCACGGCGGAGATCAGGCTGGCGACCCACAGTGAAGGAGCAACGCCCTCAAAGTCCCCTTCCCCCTCGCGGTCTTCCTTGGGCAGGTGGATGGGGTTGAGGTCGCCGGAGGCATGGGCGGAGACATAGAAGTCATCTGCTGAACAGGTGCGCTCATAGGTGGCTTCCATGCCCACTTCGATCTGATCATACGGCGTGTTCTTGTAGGTCGTTGTCATCTATTCACCTACCCCCACTTGAGCGTTTTCTTCAGGCAATGCCACAATTCCAGCGAGTTGGGCGCCATGTCTTCCTCGTTGCCGATGATGTAGGTCACCGCCTTGTAGGCGAAGGTTTTGTCCTTCTCGTTCTTCAGCAACAGCGGCAGAGCGTTGTAGCCCGCCTCCATCTCAAACCGCGCAATCAGCGTCTGGTCGTGAATGAGGAAGTTGCGCTCCTTCGGGTCCATGGATTTGAACGGTGCCCATGTGGTCAGCACCTCGTTGAAGCGCTCCAGCTTTTCGCCGCGCACCTCGGTGCGGGTATCAGCAATCATCAGCACAATGCGCACGATAGCAGCGGCGGCCCCGCCCTTTTCGATCTTCTTCAGGGCGTTCTGAATACTGGCCAGGCTGTGCAGATCCTGCATCGGCACCTTCGGCCTGCGGAAGGACAGCGCCTTGCCGTATTCCACCGCTTGGGGAGAGGCCCAGAAGGTGAGGAAGCTGTTTTCAATCATGCTTCGCGCATATCTTTCAGCGCATCCCAGCCATATTCGATGCTGTCCGCCACCATCTCCTCCCAATAGTGGAAGGGCGTTTTGGCCATGTTGGGCTTGTGGTTCTGCTTCACCGCAGCGGCGGCCATGGTGGGCCAGAACATGAAGGGGTTGGTGGAGGCAAACGCGCCGTTGGCGAGCCGCATAGGGTGCAGATCTCGCGTGACTTCTGCCGTTTGCGAGCTGTTCATGGTCTTGAGCACCGGGCCAATGGTGCTGTCATACATGTCTTCCCAGCTTTCAGAAAAACGGGCCACACCGGCAAAGGCTTTTTCCTCATCGCGCTCGCCGGTTTCCAGCAGCATTTCATCGATGGTTTTGCGGGCAAAGCTCACCTTGAACTTGGCATCACAGCCTTTGCCCTTCTGCTCTTCAATCTGCAGCTTGTAGAGCCCCGGAGGCATGGCCTCGATGGTCTTCAAGGTAGAGGCCACTTGCGTATGTTCCCGCTTGGCCACGCTGGAGGACACGAAGATGCCCAGATGCCCGACCTGATCATGAAGCATGTAGAGGATACGCTGACCGAGGATCTCGATCTCCGCATCATCCGTATAGGTATCCGCGATCCAGTTGAGGGCCTGATCGGGCGGTGTGATGTTATCGCCGTAAGAGGAGAAGACGATGATCGGAGACTTGATGGTCTTCAGGTCAATGGGCCGGCCCGGCTCCAGAAATGCTTCGTTCTTGGCCAGTTTGTTGCCGATGAAGAGGTTGTCCAGAATCCAGCGGAATTCTTCCTCGGTCATGTAATAAAAGCCGTTCCACCACTTCTGGAATTCCAGATAACGCTCTTCGCCGCTGTCGATCGTAGTGTAAAGGTCATAGTACTTGCGGAACCAGTTACGGCCCGGGTTCAGCATTTCAAAGTTCTGCACCAGATTGGCGCCATCAAACACGCCGTTGCCCAGATCTGCAGAAAGCAGAGCCGGTACGATGCCTCCGGTCAGGCCAGCGGAGTAGCGCATGGGGTCCTGCCCCATCTTGCCGCTCCAGTAGGACATGGGCGCCCCGTTGAGCACGATCGGCCCAACCAGATCCGGATAAACCGCCGCCAGAATGGCCGTCGCCCATCCGCCCTGACAGTTGCCCACCACGATGGGTTTCGGGCTGTCCGGATGGCGTGAGATGATCTCTCGTAGGAACGCCGCTTCAGCATGGGTAACGTGCGACAGTTCCTGATGCGGTTCTGGCATCGGGTGGAAGGCAACGAAATACACGGGATGGCCGCCACGCAGGGCAACGCCCACCTGACTATCATCCTTGAAGCCACCAATGCCAGCGCCATGTCCGGCGCGCGGATCGATGATCACATAGGGGCGCTTCCAGTCAAACACCTCCGTCCCTTCGGGCGGAATGATCTTCAACAGCATGTAGTTGCAGGGCCGTGGCAGGTTTCGCCCCTCCACGATGACTCATAATCATAGACGAGTACCGGAGGGCAGCCCTTGGCCATGTGGTCAAAATATGTGTCGCTGCTTTCGCGCAGGGCGTCCATGGTCAGGATCGCCCGTTCACTGGACTCCTTCAGATAGTGGGTCCAGGCATCCATGACCTTTTTGGGCGTGTCATACGGTGCCCAGGAGGCGGCCAGCGCTTCGCCTTTGATCTTGGACTTCTCCTGCTTTTTCTGGAAGTCCTTCATCAGGCGGGTGGAGCGCCGTGAGTTGGCAACCTGCAAAAACTGGTTTTGCTGCGCGAGGGCCTCAAAGTACTGGGCCGTGCGCTGGGTAAAGAGTTCTATTTGCATAATCTACCTCGGTGCCTGCCTAGCCAATGATGCGGTAACCGCCGTCAATGGGGTGAACCACACCAGTGATGTTGCGGGCTTCATCACTGGCCAGAAAGGCGGCATAAGCGCCAATGTCTTCAATGCTTGCGAGTTTTCGTGTGGGCGCGCGCTCGGTGGCGTCTGCCAGCATTTCGTCAAAGCTGGCGATGCCGCTTGCGGCGCGGGTGGCCAATGGGCCGGGAGACAGCGCGTTGACGGAAATCCCCTTCTGGCCCAGCTCTGCCGCCACATAGCGTGTGGTGCTTTCCAGCGCGGCTTTCACCGGACCCATGATGTTGTAGTGGCTGATCACCTTTTCCGAGCCGTGGAAGGTCACGGTCATGACGCTGGAGCCCGGCGGCATCAGCGGTTCGGATTTGCGGATCAGGCGCAGGAAGGAGTGCACGGAAATGTCCATGGCCACGCCAAACCCCTCAGCCGAGCAATCCACCACCCGGCCATGCAAGTCGGCCTGCGGGCAAAAGGCGATGGAATGGAGCAGAATATCCAGCGTGCCCCAGACCTTTTCGATCTGCTCATACAGGGCATCCACCTGCTCGGGCTGGGTCACATCCAGCGGCGCAAAAATGGCGGCGTTGGCTTCTTCTGCCAGCGGGGCCACATGCTTTTTTGCTTTGTCATTCAGGTATGTAAGTGCCAGTTCTGCACCCTGAGCCTTCATGGCTTTGGCGCATCCCCATGCAATGGACTGGCTGTTCGCCACCCCAACAATAAGGGCTTTCTTGCCCTTCAATGAAAACATGTGGCCGTTACCCTACTCGTTGAACCCGGTGATTTGAAAGGAAAACAACAAGACTAGGAATAGCTATACAGGAGAAATAAGGAAAACCAAGGTGCGAAATCTAGTAAATGAAATGGCTATCCGGAATATTCAAAGAGTGACTATTTATGTAACTAAGTAGTTTTGTAATAAAATTAGATTTTCTGTTGATTAGGCTGCTTTGGCGAGGTGTGAAGCCCATCAATGGCCTGCGCTGTGTCCCTCATCTTTTTTACCGCTACAATCTGAGAGAGTGCCTGTCAGCACAGACCTGAAAAGCCAAAGCTTTTAAGAGGATTCATAAAAGCGTGGACCGGGCCTGTTTCTACAGTTTCCGGCGGAATGTTATTCGTAAAGTGATGGTGCTCGCATGACCGGATCAAATCTATCTGTTTCAAACTCACAGCCGCCTGCCCCGCAGCCTAATGTGGCTCAGTATGCCGATGTCGTGCCGCCAAAGCCGAGCGAACGTATCGTTGAATACTCGCTCAACTATGTGACGAAGAAAACTGCTCAGCACGAGGCTGTCCTGGGCGAGATCAAGCGTGAGCTCAACTCCTACTTCAGCACAGAAGTGACTGAGAAGGTGGTGGATCATTTCCTCTCCACCAAACCTCACCTGCCAAAATCCAGTGTGCTTGCGACCCTGCTTCATGTGCCAAGCAAGGCCTCTCAGCAGGCACAGGAAAAAGTGGCAACGTTGTTTGAGGAAGCACATGCCTACGGCACCCGGCTGACGCTGGAAACCTTTTTTGAAGGGGCTGCGATCCCTGATGACCCAAAGAAGGCAGCTGAAGTACTGACAGCTCGCATCGTTGAACTTGCTAAGACAGCGGATGCAGATGGTATTTCCAGCCTTGTTCGGTCCCTGAGCTTCCTTGGCGGTTCAGATGACGCTGTTTTGAAGGAAGCTGTGCCGATTGCGCTTAAAGCTGTGCATTCCACGCTGGTTTATCCGGAAAGCGTCCGCACCCAAAATGCGGCTCAGGGCGGCGAAGTAGCTCGTGTGCCGGGTGAGGTGACCACCCATCTGCTGGCTTTGATCAGAGACGAGGCACAAAGCCCGGATCTGGACCCGGCAACAGCGGACCTGTTGGCTGAAGTTGATGGCTATGTGAAGGATCAGGTGCTGGGCCACCGGATCTCTGTACCGGAAACCCGCGCACTGTTGACCGTGGTTGGGGACAGGCTTGAAGAGATTGGCTTCAAGGATCTTGCCGACCAGACCAAGGTGCTGCAGAGCCAGTTGGGCAAAAGCGATAACCCACCACTGACCCGCCTGCACGATGCGATTTATTCCCGTGTGCTCGACAGTACGTTCATTGCTGATCTGGTGGAAGATACCCCGCAGCCGGTGATGGATTCAGCGCAGCTGGT
This sequence comes from Pseudovibrio denitrificans JCM 12308, assembly GCF_001310815.1. Taxonomy (GTDB): domain Bacteria; phylum Pseudomonadota; class Alphaproteobacteria; order Rhizobiales; family Stappiaceae; genus Pseudovibrio; species Pseudovibrio denitrificans. The sequence goes on along the minus strand of NZ_BAZK01000008.1, from coordinate 129,502 downwards.
GAAAGACGGCCTGCGAGATGTGATCTCCATCCAGACCCCACGGGTGCAGAACCAGACTGCGATGACAATGCATAAGATGATGGCAGGCAACGAACGCTTCTGGATGCCTGAATGCCCAGAACTGATGGAGTTCGTGCAAGGTCCCCGTCAGGATGCACTGACCAATCTGGATAAGTTCCTGAGTGCCCCTACCCGCAACGGGTATGATGCCATTGCTGTCCCGATGTTGATTGTGAAAGGCACGGTTGCCCTGCATGCTCTGCTGACCAAAACAGTGCCTGAAGACCGCCAGCCGCTCGTCATGAACGGTAAAAAAGTTGCGGACCTGCCGGCTTATGTGAAGGTGGCAAACAAGGCCTATCAGGGGATTTGCAAAGAAGCGAACCGCACCAATGCGCCGGAAGATCCGGATCTGAAACGAGAAGATCGCCCTAAGGTTGGCCGCACGGATACGCCAAAGAGTGCGCATGCTGGGATTACGCTTGGCTATCAACCCGGCAGTGTCACGTTTGAGGGTGACCCAGATAAGATCCCAAGTACGCACCCTGCAGATGTGAACCTGCCGAAACTACAGGAGCCGAGCAAGTCGCAGGTGGAAGCCCTGTCTCGCGGCATTCCATTTGCCTCCGGTGTGTCCGGATCTACCAACTTGAACTTGCACTTTCTGCACTATCTCCGGCACACCTCCCCAAACCCGGATCTGATTCCGGATTCAAAGGACTACATGGTCGCCAACACCATGTTCCTGAACTTTGACGGCGGTCACTCAATCCACGAAGCCTCTGGGTCGGACAGGAGCTGGATGGCACACTGGGGCTTGATCTTGGCCTTGCCCGTGCAAAGCCGGATGGAACACAGATAGAATCCTCCAGCTATGTCTCTGACCTTAATGAGTTTATTGACCTTTACGATGGCACCGAGACGGGGGAAGCCTTGGAGCGCGCCAAGGAAAGCGCCTTTGATGCCACGCTGGATTACTTTGACGAGCACAGTTATGCCGCCGGTAAAACCGTTGGTGAAGCCTGAGGCGATGTGAGGAAAGAAAAATGAAATACGCAGCAACACTCCTTGCCGAGCTGGGCGAAAAGATCGGCCTGCCAAACCTTGAGCTGGATGAGGAAGGGCTTTGCTCTTTTGAGGTTGAAGACGAGTTTACGCTCACTCTGGGGGCAAACAATCAGGATGAAGTGATCCTGTTTGCTCTTCTGCCAGACATCCAGAAAGACAAACGTGAAGCTGGATACCGCTTGCTGCTTCAGGCCAACCTGCTGGGCAAAGGCACTGGTGATGCGGTTCTGGCGATGACAGAAGGTGACAATCAACCAGCGCTAAACTCTCGGTTTTCCGCTCAAAACCTCGTGGTCCAGCAGCTGGAAGAGAAGCTCGACACCTTCATCAAACTGGTGAAGCTATGGCGCGCAACCATTCAGTCTCTCAATGCATCAGAGACTGAAAGCACGCAAGACCTCCACCTTTCCAATGATGCCTGGCTGCGTGCTTAACACCTGATATGCCCCTAAACCACCGAGCGGGACAGCGCCTGCTCTGTGATCTGGCTGCAGATTTTCTCTGCGATGAGGGGGGCGAGGATGACGCCGGGGTGGCTGCCTGCGACGAAGGCGTTGGTAAAGCCGTTGATAGGGCGGGCCAGAGGCTCCGTTGAATGGCTGGCGGGGCGCTGGCCGACCTGAATGGACAGCAGCTCCACCTGACCGGCGCTGGTGAAAGTGTCTTTAACGGCCTGCACCAGCCGCGCGCCCATGCGCTCCAGCTCGGCGGGATCATTCGTTTTGGGTGGATCTTCGGCCAGTGCGAAGTTGCCGAGACCCAGACTACGCATCTCGATATCCGGCGTTAGCAGCACGGGGGTGTACTCCGGCAGTTCTGCGCTGATCTCAAGATAGGTGGCAGGTGAGGTGTAAAGGCCGTGGTCCGGCTCATACGGAGCGATTAGACCGCCGTTGGCACCGCCCGTTGCCAGTACGGTGAAGTCGCTGGCAAAGACCTCGTCATTCATGCGGATGCCGTTGCAGTTATGGTCGGTGACATCCAGTGCACTCACTGAGCTATTCAGCACCACCTCTCCGCCCAGACGGGTCAGAGCATCAACCAGCTTTTCGATGACTTTAGGCGGGTACCAGCAGACATCGTCTTCTGAATAGGCTGCAAACTCTGGCGGATTGGTGAGCGCGGGCAAAAGGTCCTGAAGTTCCTGCTTGCTCATGAGGCGCGTGCGGGTGCCTGCCTGCCGTTGACGGTCAATCAGGTCTTGCGTTTCTTCCGGTGTTGCGCGCCAGACGATGGCGCCGTTGTTGGCTCCAAACAGAGCACCATCAAACTCAGCATTCAGTGTCTTGTAGCGCGCCATGCCATCGGTCAGCAGGGGGAACAGCTCCGGATGATCAATGGGGTCATTGGCGATGTGGCCAATCCAGCCAAAGGAAGTACGAGAGACATCTCCACCTACACAATGGTTTGCATCAAACAAAGTAACCTTGAAACCCAGACGCGCGAGCTTGTACGCGATCATTGCTCCGGTGATGCCGGCGCCGACCACGTTAACGCTTAAATTATGCATAAATGCCTCAATTCAGAACATGAACCGGCCAGCACGGACATGCTGAACGGCAGAAAAATCAAAGAAATGGCTTTGGCTGACCCTAGCGAACTGGTTTGTGCAGCGGAACCGCTCTCCTGAAAAATAAGAGGGTAGTGATATATTTGCAGCGCCTAATATAGGCAAGCGGCCAAATTCCCTAAGTTGCTGATTGAGCGGAATTAATGGATGTCGGTTGCTTGAGGACACAAGCGATCGGGTTACCTTACGTGAAAAAATGGTTGAAAATTTCATAGTTCCTCGTGAAAATATCAGGAAATATTTCACGGAATCATGAAGCATGACAGTTGGCAGTACATTGGGAGAAGATCTGAAGGCGCTTCGTACCTCGCGTGGGATGACGCTGGAGGAGACTGCGAAGAAGATGGGGCGCTCTGTGGGCTGGCTCTCTCAGGTGGAGCGCGACAAGTCCACACCCCGCCATACGGACTTGAAGCAGTTTGCCCAGGTGTTTGGTGTTCAGCTCTCCCTGTTCTTTGGAGATGCAGAGGCGCCGGAAAATGAGCAAGGCCGCGTTGTGCGCTCTGGCAACCGCCGTGTGATCGGCGAGCGGGACAAGGGCCTGCTGGAGACGCTGGTTTCTCCTGATCTGACCGACAGTTTTGAGATGATCCACTCTACGTTTCAGCCCGGTTCGCACCGCAGCGAGGCGATTACGCGGCCAACGCAGGAGGTGGCCTACATGGTCTCCGGCAGGTTGGATGTGTGGATCGGAGAGGACAAGTTCACGGTGGAAGCGGGCGACAGCTTTCGCATCAAGGAAACGTCCTATCGCTGGTCCAACCCTTACGCGGAGCCTGCGGTTGCGATCTGGGTGATTTCACCGCCGGTTTATTAAAAGCCGCGCCGGATGACCGGCGCAGCTTCAGCATACGATTTCAGAGAAGAATGATACCCGCCTCACAGAGAAAAGCGGGAGAGGACTACTTGATGGATTTATAGTTTTTGGGAGGAAGTGCGCATGTCTATTCCGGATACAGCGCGGGTTGTGATTATCGGCGGCGGTGTTGTTGGCGTTTCCACGCTGTATCATCTGGCCAAAATGGGCTGGAGCGACTGCGTTCTTTTGGAAAAGAACGAGCTGACGGCAGGGTCCACCTGGCATGCGGCAGGCAACTGCCCCAACTTCGCCACCAGCTACGCGGTGATGAACATGCAGCGCTACGGACTGGAGCTGTATCGCGGGCTGGCGGAAGAAGTCGACTACCCCATCAACTACCACGTGACCGGCGCCATCCGGCTGGCACATAGCCATGAACGGATGATGGAGTTTGAACACGTGGCTGCCATGGCCGAACACATGGGCCTGACCATGGACATGTGCACCCCGGACCAGCTGCAACAGCACTTTCCCTTTATGGAAGTTCATGATCTGGAAGGCGGGCTCTGGGATCCGCTGGATGGCGACATTGATCCTGCGCAGGTGACACAGGCCCTTGCCAAAGGTGCGCGTGATCTGGGTGCCCGCATCCTGCGCTTTACGCCCGCCACGGGTATGCGCCGGGAGGACGGTGAATGGATCGTTTGCACCGAAGCAGGCGAGATCCGCTGCGAGTATGTGGTGAACGCGGCTGGCTATTATGCTGCCCGTGTGGGGGAATGGTTTGAGCCCTATGGCGGGCGCAGCGTACCGACCATCACCATGAGCCACCAGTACTTCATGACGGAAGCGATTCCCGAAGTGGAAGCCTGGACCAAACAACATGGCCGCAAACTGCCCATGCTGCGAGATCCGGACACCTCCTACTATCTGCGGCAGGAAACGGGCGGGTTCAATCTGGGGCCGTATGAGCGCGCCTGCCGGACGGCATGGACAACACCGGATGATCCGATGCCGGAGGACTTCAGCTTTCAGCTTTATCCGGATGATCTGGAGCGGCTGGAGTTTTACATCGAAGACGCAATGGCGCGTGTGCCTTTGCTGGGAACGCAAGGGGTGAAACGCAACATCAATGGGCCAATTCCTTACGCCCCTGATGGACTGCCCATGATTGGCCCCATGCCCGGCGTGCCCAATGCGTTTGAAGCGCATTCCTTCACCTTCGGCATTGCGCAAGGCGGCGGTGCGGGCAAGGTGGCGGCGGAATGGATCGTCAACGGCCAGACCGAGTGGGATATGTGGGCCGTCGATCCACGACGCTACACCGATTACACCGACAAGCAGTATTGCATCGATAAGGCCAAGGAAGTTTACGGCCACGAATACGCCATGCACTTCCCGCATCACGAATGGTCTGCAGGGCGAGACCGTAAACTCTCTCCCAACCACACCAAACTGTTGGAGCTTGGCGGACAGATGGGCGCCTACAACGGCTGGGAGCGCGCCAACTGGTTTGCCAAAGCAGGCGATGACACCTCTGAAGAGGCGACACAAACCTGGGCCCGCTCCGGTCCGTGGGAGCAGCGGGTGCGTGAAGAATGCGAAGCGGTGCGCGACTATGTTGCGTGTTGGATCTGCCCGGGTTTTCAAGGTTTATGCTCTCTGGAGACGGTGCCGCTGATTGGCTGCGGGAGCAGATTGCTGGTGGCCTGCCAAAGGTTGGTCGCATGACACTGGGCTACTTCCCGGATGAGCGCGGTCGGGTGCTGACAGAAATGTCTATCCTGCGCCATGGGGCTGACGAGTTCACGCTGATCACCGCAGCTCTGGCCCAGTGGCACGACTTCGAGTTGCTCAATACCCGCTTGCCGGAAGGATTGTCATTGGAAGATCAGACGCGGGACGTCACCACGCTGATTGTCACCGGCCCGCAGTCCCGTCAGTTGCTTGCTGGTATGACAGAGGCGGACCTCTCTCTCAGCTGGCTCAGCCTTCAGCAGGCAACCGTTCTTGGAAAGCCTGCGCTTCTGGTACGCGTGTCGTTTGCTGGAGAGTTGGGCTGGGAGATCCACGCAAGTAATGAGGATATGCCTGAAATCTATGAGGCGATCCTTGGTTCTGGTGCCAAGCCCTTCGGCATGTATGCGCTCAATGCCTTACGACTGGAGAAAGGCTACCGCAGCTGGAAAGGCGACCTTTCAACGGACTACACGCTGTTTGAGGCTGGGCTCGACCGGTTCGTGAAGCTTAACAAGCCGCAAAACTTCCCCGGCAAAGCTGCGTTGCTGAAGGAGGCAGCAGAAGGCGTGAAGCGTCGCTTCGTGACCATGATTGTGGAGGCTGGTGACTGCGATGCACCGTATATGTCCACTATTTGGCAGGGAGATCAGATGGTTGGGGAAGTCACCTCCGGCGGCTGGGGCTACCGCATCAATGCCTCCATCGCGCTGGGTGTGGTGCACGCTGATCTGGCTGAACCGGGGACTGAGCTGACCATCAAGATCTACGGCAAGCCTCACAAGGCCGTTGTTCAACCCGATGGCCCGCTGTGGGATCCAGAAAATGCACGGCTGAGAGATCAGGGGGATGCGGTTGATGGTGATCCAGACCAGAGCACCTCTCTTCAAACGGTGTGAGCGCGATATCTGAAACGAAAACGGCATCCGTAGTGTTCCAGCTTCATTGCAAGCAGAAGACGATGGATGCCGTGACACCCCTGCCCTTGCTTGCCCTGCAGCCGATGATGCCGTTTGGAGTGCAGGCACGCCTCTTCTGCTTTGCTGCGCAGATTAAGCAATTGATGGCATTAGTGAAATTGATGCTCTGGATGTGTTGGTGTCTGGATTGTTTAAGTTGATATTGGCTGTTGTTGCAGGATAGTAGTATTTATAGGTGATGTGGAATAATTATATTTATAAATATTGAATTATCGAACATAGAATAACTCATGGTAACTTAAATTATATCCAGGTATGCGTGTTGATAACTAAGTATTCAGTCATATTTAATTGTATGTCAGACATGGATTAGGCTAGTCCTATCAATCTGCTCTTTTGATGAGGCTGAAGTGCGATGGTGTCCACATACACGCAGGATCTGCGAGATCAGATAACCGAGGAACTGGCTCGCCAGCTGTTTTCGGCGGAACTGAAACCGGGTGACTTCCTGCCAAAGGAACTGGAACTGACGGAACAGTTTGGTGTCAGCCGTGCCACCATGCGCAGTGCGCTGGCCACCTTCACCAACCACGGTATCATCGAACGCATCTCCGGCTTCGGCACCCGCGTCAAAGATTATCAGGACTGGAACATCCTCTCCCCGCAAGTGGCCACATGGATTGCGCAGTATGGCGGCAACACGCTCATCTTCGCCCGGGAGATTTTCCGTTTCCGCACATCTGTTGAGCCCTTCATCGCCATGGAAGCAGCTCGCCGTGCCACGGCTAAAGATCTGATGAAGATCGAGGCGGCGTGGAATGGCATGTATGCAGCCATGCAGAAGGACGACCTGATCTATCGCGGCAAGCACTTTCAGCAGTATGATACGCAGTTTCATGAAGCGATCTATCAGGCGACGCACAATCTGGTCTGGGTGCAGATCGGACGCAGCACCATGCCTGCGGTGTTTGTTCTGATCAAGAAAACCACAGAAGCAGCCAGTGAGCTGAGTGACAGTCTGGAACGCCACCGCCATCTGCTGGAAGCCATCCGCCTGCGGGATGCAGAAGCGGCCCGCAAAGCCTCCGTGCGCATCATCGACCGGGCGGCCTATGATCTTGACCTGAGTGATCTGAACGAAGAGATCCGCGAGAACTCCTTGGCCAACGTGGTGATGCAGAACGAAGGCGACCGCCTCACCTCCGATTGAGCACCTCATCCTTATCCCTAGATCCTTTTTCGAGAAGCCCCATGAAAATCACCGGCATTGAAACCATCAATCTTAAAGAATTTCGCAATGTAACCTGGGTGCGTGTGCACACAGATGCTGGCAGTTTTGGTCTGGGAGAAACGTTTTATGGCTCAGATGCGGTTTGCGGATTTATCCATGAAACACTGGCAGATGAGTTGATTGACCGTGATCCAACCCAGATTGACGCCATCTCCCGCTTGCTGCTCAACCCCATCTGCGGTTTCAACTCCACAGGCGCAGAAATGCGGGCCGCCTCTGCCATTGATATCGCCCTATGGGATCTTTCCGGTAAAACCCTCGGCGTGCCGGTGCATCAGCTGTTGGGTGGCAAAAGCCGCGATAAGATCCGCGCGTACAACACCTGTGCGGGCTACGAGTATGTGAAAGACAAGCAGGTCAACACCACGGAGGACTGGAGCACTGAGTCCGTTGCGGAAGGTCCATACGAGGATCTGGAGGCGTTCCTATCTGACGCGGGCACGCTGGCCAAAAGTCTGCTGGATATGGGTTTTCGCGGCATGAAGATCTGGCCGTTTGACCAGTTCGCCGTAAAAACCAATGGCACCTACATTTCACCGGAAGATCTGGAGGCAGGCCTGCGCCCCTTCAAGCAAATCCGCGAAGCTGTGGGCGACGCCATGGACATTCACGTGGAGCTGCACAGCGTGTGGAACCTGCCTATGGCCGAGAAGATCGCACGCGCATTGAAGCCTTACAACGTGTTCTGGCTGGAAGATCCGATCAAGATGACCAACGTGGACGCGCTGGCCGAGTACGCCCGCCGTGCCGACACATGGGTCACCGCCAGCGAGAACCTCGCCACCCGTTGGTCGTTCCGCGAGCTGTTTGAGAAGCGCGCAACGGATGTCTGCATGCTGGATATTGGCTGGTGTGGTGGTCTGACCGAAGCCAAGAAAATCGCCACCATGGCCGAAACCTACGAGTTGCCTGTTGCGCCGCATGATTGCACCGGTCCGGGCCTTCTGACAGCTGCTGTGCATCTTTCCATCAACCTGCCGAACGCGCTGGTTCAGGAGATGGTGCGGGCGTTCTATTTCGGCTGGTACAGTGAGTTGATGGAAGGTCTGCCTGTTTTCGAAAACGGCTATCTGCTGGCCCCAACGGCGCCGGGCCTCGGCATCTCGCTCTCGCCAAAGGTGTTTGAGCGCAGCGATGCAACAATCCGGATCACGGGCACCAAGTCCGGCTGATCCCCAAAACCAAGGTTGGCCGCGACCCAGCCTAGTAGGCGATGTGTGTGTCCATAACAATCGCCGAAGACCCACCACTGCGGAGTGGAAGCCGCGGTGGTGGGTGGTTTTTGGTTATTTTGATGTCGTACGCTTCGGAATGTGCCTTGGGCAATCCCACTCCAGCGCCAGAGTTTTGATGATAATCGCCCGCTCCGGCTCGGCTTTGTAATCTTGAGGCATCAAGTCCAGCACGAAGTCAGGATCTTCATCCAAAGACACTATCCGAGCTTCCCCCCAGATCTTCAGTCTTTCCTGCGTCTCGTAGTTCACGAGGATGAGGGATACGCGGGCATTTTGGGAGATGTTTCCGGCGCTCAGATACTGTCGGTTGCCGCGATAATCTGCATAGGCAAAATGCCTGTCATCCAGCACCCTCAGAAACCCTTGCGGTCCACCTTTAAACTGCACATAGGGCCAGCCGGTCTCTGAAATAGTTGAGAGATAACACCCGTCCATGCTCTCAATGAAAGTGGCATGGTCCGGGTCAATGGTGTGACCGCTCAGCTCGTCCCCTTCCAGAAACCTGGCGTAGGCCTCTTTGGTTCCGTAGCGGTCCTGAAAATCTGAGCGGCAGAGGTAAAGGCAATCTGAGCAAAAGCTTTTGGCATAGGAGCCCCCAACAAACGAAGTAATATGCTTGCATATGGGGACTGATACAAAAAATGCGACGACTACCTCGGGCAGGAAGTAGTCGTCGCACTGCTCTGGGGAGAGCTGGAGGAACTGGGGTAGGTCCGCAGTGTTCTGGAAGGCCAAGTCGATGGGGCCGTGCTTGGCACTCTAAGCGGATGGACGCGTTCCTCCTGTGGAGCTCGTTATAAGTTCATCTCCGAAAGGCCGGGGTGGTTATCCGGGCGGCGACCAAAGGGCCAGACGAAGAGCCGCTCATTCTCGTTGATTTCCGTATCTGTGATGCACGTGATCCGCTTCTTCATGAGACCGTTGTCATCAAACTCCCAGTTCTCGTTGCCGCAGGAGCGGAACCACTTGTTGTGTATGGTCCGCCACTCGCTGACGATGCGAATGGAGAAGCGGTTTTTGTTAAAGCTCCAAAGCTCTTTGATATGGCGATAATGGAGCTGGGTTTTCCATTTGGCGGAAAGGAAACCCATAATCTGTGGCCGACCTTCAATGGTCTGATTCCGGTCATGCCACAGGCAATCGCGGGAAACATTTCGGACAACAATTGTCGGGCAGCGTGAGTTCCACGCATCTTCCGCAGCTCTTACTTTTGCTACCGCAGCGTCGTCTGTTATGGGGCGCATTGATAAACTGAGCATTTTCGTTGCCTCTTGTTGTTTACTGATCGGTACAGTTACTGATAGCAAGGTGTACCGATCTGTTCATTTAGTCAATTCACCAAATTGCGAGCTGCGTGATGCATATCACTCGCTTTTACGAAGCCCTTTGATTTCGCGATAAAAATGAATTCCCTTGTTCGGCCATATTTATTTCGTTATATGTACTGATCAGTAAACCTTGAGGTTGGTATGCGCAAAAATAAACGGGATGAACTCGTAGAAAAGGCGATGGAAACCTTCTACAGAAACGGGTTTCACGCCACCGGTATGGATATGCTGGTCGCTGAATCCGGCATTTCCAAAACCTCCATGTACAAGCACTTCAAGAGCAAGGAAGACCTAATCCTGGCTGCGCTTGGTTTGCGCGAGCAGCAGTTTCACGATTGGTCGACGAAGCGTGTCTGCGAGCTTGCCAGCGAGCCAAAGGATCAGTTGCTCGCTCTGTTTGATGTGCTGGGCGAGTGGTTTCGCGAAGACACGTTCAAGAGCTGCATGTTCATCAAGGCCAGCTCTGAGTATCCGGAGCCGGACCACCCGATTCATCAGCAAACCGTTGAACAGCGCAACACCATGTATCAGGGTGTGCTGGCTCTGGTGGAAGCAGCACATCTGAAGAACCCTGAAGCGCTGGCCCGCCAACTGCTGATGCTGCAGGAAGGCGCGATCATCACCGCCCATTTCGGTAATAGTGATGACCCGGCAGGCGAAGCAAAGAAAGCCGCCAAAGCGCTGATCGACGCTGCCTCCTGATAATCAGTCCTCTTTCTTGAAAAGAGATACGGATTTAGTGAAGGATATCTGTGCCTTGCGTGCAGGTCCTGCCCTCTTCGTACGTCATGCATCCCTGATAATATTTGCATATACATATAAATCTGGTTAGCGTAGTTCCATGAGAGGCTCATGGGACGGTGTGCTTCTCACTTTAGGATCGACCACTTTCTGGGAGGGAGAAAGAGGGATGCTGACCAAAAGCATATTGGAAGACCTTGGCGCGAAATTGATTTCCGGAGATGTGGAGGTAATTGACCTATCTGGCCGATTGGGGCCGGATACGCCTATTTTGCAGTTGCCGCCAGACTTTGCCAAAAACACACCGAAAGTGGAGATCCATAAGATCTCCGAGTATGACGAGGATGGTCCGTTCTTCGCTTGGAACTGGATGAAACTGGGAGAACACTCAGGCACACACTTTGATGCGCCGCACCACTGGATCACCGGCAAAGACTATGCAGATGGATATACCGATACCATATCACCGCAAAATTTCGTAGCACCTGTGAATGTGATCGACTGCTCTGCGGAGACTGCTGAGAATGCAGATTTTCTGCTGACAGCAGACCGCGTGAAAGAGTGGGAGGCGGAACACGGTGAGATCAACGCCGGTGAATGGGTCGTCATGCGCAGCGACTGGTATCACCGCAACACGGATGAAGCGAAGTTTCTCAACGTAGACGAAAACGGCCCGCACTCGCCGGGGCCAACCGTGGACTGCATCGAGTATCTTCTCTCCAAGGGCATCCTTGGCTGGGGTAATGAATGTATCGGCACGGATGCGGGATGTGCTGGTGGCATGGAGCCACCTTATCCGGCACACAACCTGCTTCACGCAGCCAACCGCTATGGCCTTGCCAGCCTTGCAAATCTGGACAAGCTGCCGCCAAAAGGCGCTATCCTGATTGCAGCTCCGCTGAAGATTGCCAATGGCACCGGGAGCCCAATCCGCGCACTGGCTCTCGTGCCAGCGGGTTAGGCGCAGGGAAACTAAGCTGATTGGCAGTGATCAGAAGGTTGCTGCTGATCCTCCTCCGGGGTGCAATACGGCTGCTCCAGCTCAAGAATGTTGCCTTGAGGATCACGCATATAGCAGATCAGGTGTGGTCTTTCTGAGGTTCCGAAGTTCGTGACCTCCCCCTGCTTGCTGCCACCAGCGGAAAGAACTTTCGCGATCAACGCGTGGAGGTCCGGTGTCTGAAACGCAAGATGACCAAAGCCAGTGGCGTTCACAGGCGCAACACCTCTGTCTTCGGTTGCAGCATGTTGGTGCAACTCCAGAAACGGCGTACCGCAATCGGGGAACGTCAACCAGATGCTGAGGATCTCGGAGTTGGGCAGACCGTTCCCTTTGGAGACCTTTTCACCTGACAGAACTTTGGCTGGCCGCATTTGCTTGCATTGGAACACGGCCTCATAAAACGCGGCCAGAGCCTTTGCGTCGCGGGCAACGAGGTTGATGTGGGTGAGTTTCATTTGCCCCTCACCTGTTCCACTATCCGTTTGATGGCCTCGATCACATATTCCGGCTTATCCTGCATCACGTTGTGCCCGCTGCCTTTTGCGAAAACGCTGATGCGGTTCGGGGAAGCGGCGGTGAAATCCGCATGGGCCTTGCGCATCTGCGCGACAACCTTTGCATCCTTCACCCATGAGGTTTCAGCTACAATGTCGATGACAGGCAGATGCTGAGGGATGGTGACAGACCCCATGCGCTGTGCTGTGGCTGGATAGGCTTTGATGACTGGGATGACGGTCTTCGCCAGCTCTGGCGCTGCTTTCTCAAGCGCTTCGAAGCGTGGGGTGTATTCGGCCAACACGAAATCAACCAGCTCCGCACTCATATCCTGCGGGATGCCTGCATCGACAAATACGATGCCTTGCACGTTCTCCAGCTCTTCCACCAGCAAACTGGCGATGTATCCGCCGTAGGAATGTGCGACGAGAATGATGGGGGCATTATCTGCGAGGTCGGAAAGAGCCGTGATCAGATCTTTCGCCTCGTGTTCAACCGCATATCCCCCTTCCCACATCGGGTGAGGATCAAGGATGACACGGTCATAAACGACTGTCTGCACGCCCATGCTGCGTATCTGCGGTTCGATGTTGTTCCACGCTGAGGCGTTGCTTCCGTTGCCATGAATGAGCACGACAATGGGATGCCCCTCTCCTTTCAGCTCCAACGATAACGGATAGAACGGTGTTGCGGTTGCCCCTGCTGTTGAGAGGAAGATGGCGAGGAATGCAGCAAGCATGCGAGTGAAAATTGGCGAAAGATACGGCACAGAACGAGCTTTCTGAAAAAGAACAGTGAAGAGCAATAGGCCAATAACACTCCATTTTCTGCGCAGTTTCAATGGTGTTGTGCGTAGTGCGACAGGTACCGTTCTGGGCTGAATTTTGAATATAGTTGATAAGCTATATTGCTGGATTGCTATATAGGGAATCGGCTATATAGTTTGTGCATGAGCTTGATTGAGATCCTTAAAACACTGGCCAACGAGAACAGATTGACCATCCTGGAATGGCTTCAGGATCCTGTGGCGCATTTTCCACCGCAGAAGAATGGCGATCTGATTGAACACGGTGTGTGTTTGGGGGCAATTGCTCGAAAACTCGGCATTTCTCAGCCCACCGCGACCAATCATATGAAGGTGCTGGTGAATGCCGGATTGGTGACGCCCACGCGCAACAGCAATTGGGTGTATTTTCGCCTGAACAAGGAGGCTGTTTCTCTTTTCCTTGATGACCTTCAGAACAAGGTCGCCACACAAAAATAACTCGCCGACGCAACCTGCAAGCTGATCTTCTTAGGCTGATGGCCTTACCCCACCTCCCCTGATCTTCAGCGGATCACCTTGTGCCGCGAGCACCCCTGTTCGTTTCCTCATCCAATTATGTCTGGAATACAGAGTGAAAAGCTCCGTTTTTTTGTTCTTTGGCTCCATGTTCGGTTCCCGTTTGGGGGACCAGCTGCTGCTTTTCGTCGTTCCTCTTGTTGTCTTCCAAACCACTGGCAGTGTCTCACTTTCCGGTCTTGCCTTTGCCGCTGAGACGCTGCCGCGTATCCTGTGCTTTCCTGTCTGCGGAATTCTGGCGGACCGTTTTTCTCCCGTCACGCTGGTGCGTATCTCGCAGGCGGGCCGCTCACTCGTGTGTGCCATTGGTTTGCTTGGCCAGTACTTCATGCCTCACGTGGGCTGGATTGTTGCCATTGCCGCGCTTTCCGGCGTGCTCACCACGCAAGGGTTCATGGCTCGTGAAGTGATGCTGCCGCAGATTTTTAAGGATGTGGCTTTCACCAAGGTGCAGTCCTACGCGCAGAGTGTGGACCAGATCTGTGTGGTGCTTGGCCCTGTGATTGCCGCCGCACTGTTCAATCTGTTCGGCTGGGAAATTGTGGTGGTTATGTCAGGTGCCCTGTTTGTCAGTGCCGATGCCCTCATCTCCATCTGGCGCCGACTGAGTGATGTGGAGCTGAAAGAGGCAAAGCCGCTGGACGGACATTGGACCAAACCTTTCCGCACCGCGCTCAACCACCTGTTTTATCTGCCAGGTCTGAAGCGTATCGTGGCGCTCACCGCGCTGGTCAATCTGGTCTTCGGCGTTACACTGGCAACGTCCGCCAGTATGGTCACTGGCCTCTATGAGCAGTCAGAGGAATACTACGCCCTGCTGCAATCCGTTGGGGCGATTGCGACCTTTGCGGTTTTGCTGATCACTGGCGCGAGCCGTCTTAAACTGACACATATCGGCATCATCTCCTACAGCGGACTGGTGATTGGCGGTATAATCACTGGGTTCACCAGCAACTACTGGATTTATCTGCTGGGCTACTGTGTGATCCTTGGCTTCGACAGCATGTTCAATGTCTACATCCGCAGTGCACGGCAGAAGATTATTCCGCCAGAGGACTACGGCAAAACTGTTGGCGTGATCATCCTGTTCAACAACTTCACCCTGCCGCTGTCCGGTCTGCTGGTTGGTCTCGTGACCTCCGTTGAATACACCGGCTGGCTGATCCTCGCCCTTACCGCGTTCATCGCCTGCACCGGTCTGGCTCTCAGCCTTGTTGGTGGATCTGCTCAGCCCGCCGAGGCCAGCGAGACGCAATAAGCCTGTGTACTTACGCAAGTCACACCCCTGAATTGCCATGGGGTGTGGCTGTTTCTTTGGCTGGCGTAACCACTTCCCCATGCTGGATCCTTATGCTGTTCCCCGTGTTTCCAACTGGAGGCACGGGGATATTGCAAGGGTTCGTTTCATGCCAGCCGATTCCAGCCTGCCAGACCAGCCGGAAGGGTCCGGCCCGTTCTTCTCCAGATGGATGAAAGAGGGCCGAGAGATCATTCCCGGCCTCATCATCGCAACAGTGATCGCCATTGCCGCGCGTTACATCTCGGAGCATCAGGGCGGCCCTGTGATGCTGTACGCCTTGCTTATCGGTATGGCAGTGCATTCCATTTATGAGGACGGTAATTGTCAGGCAGGTTTGAGTTTTGCGGCCAAGAAGGTGCTGCGTCTGGGTGTGATCCTGCTGGGCCTACGCGTTTCCTTTGCGCAGATCCTTGAGCTGGGCTGGCAGACACTGGCGCTGGTGATCCTTTCTGTGCTCGCCATGCTGTTTGTTGGGCTCATTGTGGCACGTTTACTGGGTCGTTCCGCCAGCTTTGGTCTTCTGACTGGCGGTGCTGTTGGTATCTGCGGAGCCTCCGCAGCACTAGCGATTTCCTCAGTCTTGCCCAGCTCCAAAGAGAACGAGCAGAACACCCTGTTTACGGTGATTGCCGTCACCGCCCTCTCCACGCTTGCGATGATCCTTTACCCCAGCATCGGCCAGATGTTCGGCCTCAACGATGTGCAGCTTGGCATCTTCTTTGGCGCAACCATTCATGATGTGGCGCAGGTAGTCGGGGCTGGTTTTGCGGTGTCGGACAGCGCAGGAGAAATCGGGACGGTGGTAAAGCTGATGCGGGTGATGATGCTTCTGCCGGTGATCTTCATCATCTCCCTCTGGTCCGCCAAATGGCTGCATACCAAAGGCAAGGCCACGACGGCGACATTGGAGGCCAAAGCCCCTGTCCCCTACTTCGCATTTGGCTTTGCGGCTCTGGTTGTGGTCAACTCACTAGGCTGGATACCAGAGACACCACGCCTGATCCTCGTGGATGCGTCCACCTGGTGCCTGGTCATCGCGATCTCGGCTCTGGGTGTCATGACCACCCTGAAAACTCTCGTCAGCCTCGGCCACCAACACCTGTTCGTCATCGTCGCGGAGACCCTCCTCCTCCTCGGCGGGATCATCCTCGCGATCAAGTATCTGCTTTAGGATTGTGAGGTGCTTGAGGGATGCGCCGCCAATAGACGAATGCGTAACCCACGGTGCAGGCGAGCGCCAAGAAAATCAGGAAGCCATCCAGCCTTGTAACCGATGGCGCGGCGATGAGAGGCAAAAGCAGGATGGCGATGCCGCTACCGGCAGATAGGCGAACAGGACTGCTGGAATGGAGAGCCTTAGTCGCGTCTTTCTGAGGATGAGATAGAAGACGATGGCAGCCGGTATGGCGGAGCAACGATGAAAGGGATGAACGTTGTGAGCGGGATCCTGTCCTGCAGGATGTAAAGGAGCGCAAAGCCGATAGGCGGGAAGATGGCGAGCAGGTAGAAGCCAAGAAAAGCGGTGACCCCAGCCAACGTCAGGGCCAGAAGGTAAACTGGATAGCCCTGCAAAAATTCGAGAATCTTACCCTTGGTCAGGCCACTCATAATTTTCTCCTGAAAACAACAATCTAATGATTGAATCGCGCAATGAAGTCCACTCTGTGCACTCAAAAATGTTGTTTGTTAGGAACTTTCATCTCTACGCAAAACTCCTGAATTGGCTGATGCAATTCGCGTCTTTGCGCGCTATAAGTTGTGGGTGCAAGTTTGGTGGTGACACGCGGGAGGTGTGCGCCGCATTTAACAACTTTGGGGAGGGCCTGCCATTTTCGGTGGGTCGATTACAAGACGTATAGGTTTAAAATATGGATACACGCGCCGCTGTCGCTTATAAAGCCGGAGCCCCTCTTTCCATCGAAACGGTTCAGCTAGAAGGCCCGAAACCCTTTGAGGTTCTGGTTGAAATTATGGCAACTGGCGTATGCCATACGGATGCCTTCACCCTTTCCGGTGATGACCCTGAGGGTCTGTTCCCAGCCATTTTAGGCCACGAAGGCGCTGGCATCGTGCGCGAAGTTGGCAAAGGCGTGACCTCGCTGAAGCCGGGTGATCACGTGATCCCGCTTTACACGCCAGAGTGCCGCGAGTGTGAGTACTGCCTCAACCCGAAAACCAACCTGTGTCAGTCCATCCGCACGACACAGGGCGCAGGTGTGATGCCGGACGGCACCAGCCGTTTCTCCATCAATGGTGAGAAAGTTCACCACTACATGGGCACCAGCACCTTCTCCAATTTCACCGTGCTGCCAGAGATCTCTCTTGCGAAGATCCGTCAGGATGCTCCGTTCGATAAGGTCTGCTACATCGGCTGCGGCGTAACCACCGGCGTTGGTGCTGTGATCAACACAGCAAAGGCAGAACCGGGCTGTAAGGCTGTTGTATTCGGCCTCGGTGGTATCGGCCTTAACGTTGTGCAGGGCCTTCGTCTGATCGGTGCAGACCAGATTGTTGGCGTGGACCTGAACCCAGCCAAGAAAGATCTGGCTGAAAAGTACGGCATGACCGACTTCGTGAACCCGAAGGAAGTTGAAGGCGATCTGGTGCCTTACCTTGTTGATCTGACAGGCGGCGGTGCGGATTACTCCTTCGAGTGTATCGGCCACCCAACCACCATGCGTCAGGCACTAGAGTGCTGTCACAAAGGCTGGGGTGAAAGCATCATCATCGGCGTTGCTGGTGCTGGTCAGGAAATCTCCACCCGTCCATTCCAGTTGGTCACTGGCCGCTCCTGGAGAGGCACTGCATTTGGTGGTGCGCGTGGTCGTACGGATGTGCCGAAGATCGTGGACTGGTACATGGATGGCAAGATCGACATTGACCACATGATCACCCACACCATGCCACTGGAAGAGATCAACACGGCGTTTGATCTGATGCACGAAGGCAAGTCCATCCGTTCGGTTGTGACGTTTTAAGCCTTATTCCGGGTTATCGTATTGATAAGGTCTAAGCGGACGTATGCTCTGCTTAGACCTTCATTTTAATGCGTATTCTTTTCCGAAAACCGGAGCCGCTTTTCGGGAATGCGCTGTAAGAGAGCTATTATGATTGAGCTGATCCAAAGCTGGCGCTGTTTTGATGGCGAGCAGCGCGTTTACCGCCATGACAGCAAGTCCACCGGCACACCAATGGAATTCGCCGTGTTTCTGCCGCGCCGTGCGCTGAACGGCGAAGAATGCCCAAGCCTGATGTTCCTCTCCGGTCTCACCTGCACCTGGGAGAACATGGTCACCAAAGCAGGCAGCCAGCGCGCTGCGGCTGAGATGGGCATGATCATCGTTGCACCTGATACATCCCCGCGCGGTGATGATGTGGCTGATGATGACGGCTGGGACATGGGCAAAAGCGCGGGCTTCTACCTGAACGCCACGCAGGAGCCATGGGCCAAGCACTACCGCATGGAAGAGTACATCACGCAGGAGCTGCCGGAGATTCTGGAAGAGCACTTCCCGATTGACCTGAGCGCTCTGGGCATCACCGGCCACTCCATGGGCGGTCATGGTGCGTTGACCCTTGCGATGAAAAATCCGGGCCTGTTCAAAAGCGTTTCCGCCTTTGCGCCGATTGTGAACCCAATCAACTGCCCATGGGGTGAGAAGGCGTTCTCCGGTTATCTGGGTGACGATCGCTCCACTTGGGCAAACTATGATGCGTGTGAGTTGGTTAAGTCCCGAGGCTGGAAAGGCCGTATTCTGATTGATCAGGGTTCTGCGGATGGCTTCCTGGAAGAGCAGCTGAAACCTTGGGTCTTTGAGAAAGCTTGCCGGGATGAAGGCGTTGATCTGACCCTGCGGATGCACGGCGGATATGATCACAGCTACTACTGCATTGCGTCCTTTATGCAGGACCATATTGCATGGCACTATGACGAATTGGTCTAGCAGTTTACGTATACTAGACCTTTGAGGCGCTTGTTATCGCCACAGATAGTGGTTAAGTAGCTGAAATAATTTGGAGGGTTTGCCCTCCCGAAACAGAAAAACAGCCAGAGGATCAGATGTCCGAATTCATCCAGAAGATCGTATCCGGAATCAACGACAAGCTTGATGGCGTCGATATGTCAAAGTCTATCGCGCTCAACATCAAGGATGAGGGCTCCATCATCGTTGATGAAAACGGTGCGCGCGCAGAAGAAGCAGAGGCAGATTGCACAATCTCTTGTTCTGCAAAGACCTTCAAAGGCTTGGTGGATGGTTCCGTCAACCCGATGA
The DNA here is from genome assembly GCF_001310815.1 of Pseudovibrio denitrificans JCM 12308. GTDB lineage: Bacteria > Pseudomonadota > Alphaproteobacteria > Rhizobiales > Stappiaceae > Pseudovibrio > Pseudovibrio denitrificans. Next base: position 110,399 of record NZ_BAZK01000008.1, on the reverse strand, counting down.
CTGCGGTGATGATGGGCAAGATCAAGATTGGCGGTGACAAGATGGTTGCCATGAACCTGGGCAAGATCCTCGGCTAAGCTGACCCAGCTTCTGTTCTTGAGAACCCCGCTTCCTCGTGAGGCGGGGTTTTTCTTTGCCTTTTAACAAGACCTCTCAACAGACTGATTACAGTTTTCGGAAGATCAGCCAGACTGCAGGGGTGGCTCCTTAAGTGTTTTATGGCCAACTGCGCTCACCTGAAATCATGAGGCGTAAGCCATGGGCAATGATATTGGCGATAACAATCACTTTAATCCCGTTGCAGATATTATTTCTGACTTTTTTGAGCTCAACAATGCATTGGATCTGGAAGCCTCAGGCAAATACGATGAAGCCGCAGAAGCTTTTGAGCAGATGCTGCGCAATGACCCCGAAGACAGCATAGGCGCCGCCCTCCATCTGGCAGCCATTGGTAAAAGAGATGTGCCTAGCAGTATGCCCGAAGCCCACATTCTGTCGCTGTTTGGCCAGATGTCCGGAACCTACGATCAACGTCTTCTGGAAAACCTGAAGTATGCCATTCCAGAGAAAGTGGGCGAAAGATTTGCTGCGCTCGGGCTCGGCCCTTTCAAACGCATGCTGGATCTTGGTTGTGGGACCGGCCTTTGCTGTGAGGTGCTGAAAGAGCAAGTCACTCACAAAACTGGTTTGGATCTTTCTGCAGAGATGCTTGAGAAAGCGAGAGAGAAAGAGCTCTACGATGTCTTGCACGAAGAAGAGATCACGCGGTTCCTCAAGGCAAACCGCACTGAGCCTTGGGATCTCGTCGTCTCAACTGATGTTATTCCGTACAACGGTACATTGGATGAGATGTTCTCGCACATTGCTGGCAGCATGACGCCTGATGGTATCTTTCTTTTCTCAAATGAGGTTCAGCCGGAAGAAAACTTCAACGGCCAGTCCTACCTAATGGGCAAGCACTGTCGCTACGCCCACTCACTGGACTACATCCAGCGCCTGCTCAAGCAAAACAATCTGGAGCTGCTTGATCGCACTGAAATGATAATCCGGCTTGAACACGGTAACCCAATCACCGGGCAACTGGTGATCGCCAGAAAGATGGGCGCTGAGTAGCCACAAGACACACCGTGTTTTTGGGTCCGGTGATCGGCGCATTTTCTGTCAAATGAAGATTTTTGGAGAATGTAGGTCTTCAGTTTGGATGTGACGAGTTCCGCTTTTGGGAAACACCAAAGCATTTCTCAGCTGTCGGATACTCCTTGCTTTGGCGACATTCGCTGAATTGCCCATTCCGCGATCTTTGATCTTATAGTCTTAGCAGTCGCACTTCGTTTCATTCCAGTAACTAAGGTGCCATGAGCTTAGAAATGTCCGCTCGGCGATGCTCTCCTATTATTAATAATATTAGGCATATTGCTTATTTGAGTTTTGTTTTTATTTAGTGATTTACGTTCTCTTCTGTGTCTCCTAAGTCATTTCGGGGTTTAGTTTATTTCACTGTATAATATATCTCGTATAATTGCTTTATATGCCTCTGCGTTAATAGGATCTCACCCGAAACTTCTGATCTAAGTATTGGGTGATGAATGGTTGATCTTCGTAAAGGTGATGAAAGTCTTTTAAATACCCGTTTCCACTACATGGCGCGGAACACGATCGACTACTGGATGGTGGCGGACAGCAAGAAGTTGAGTGAAGCGGAGGTCGTGCATTCAATCGCCTCTGCCCCGGTAACGGAGCAGACGACCTTTCAGTTGTACCTCCATATTCCATACTGCGCGCAGAAATGCTCATTTTGTGCATTTTCTGGAGGCAATACGTTAGATTTTGCTGACGCGCGTGAGTACATCGCGCTTTTGATCAAACAGCTCGATAAGATCCTGCAGATCACACCCGCCTATGGGCAAAAGCGTATTCGGTCCGTCCACATCGGTGGAGGCAGTCCGGATCTTGTACGCGGCCAGATTGGCAAGCTCCTGTCTCATGTGCACGGGCTGGACGGGATTGATGACAACACCGAGATCGCCATTGAATGTGCCCCCTCGACAACCAAGCCGGACTTTCTGGATGAGCTGATCGCCCACAAGGTGACCAAACTCAGCTTCGGTGTGCAAAGCATCAATCCGCAGATCAGAGCCAATGTGCGCCTGCCGCGTTCCATGCGAAAAGTGGAAGAACTCTGCGAGTATGTTGCCGGGCAAATCCCGATCGTGAATGCTGATTTCATCACCGGCTTACCGGGGCAAACACTGGCCGATGTGGAAGCAGATCTAAGCTATGCTCTGAAACACCCGGTCATCAATGCCGTCAGCTCCTATCTGCTAACGCCCGGCGCTGCCCCTTCTCTGGTTGCTGATGTGAAAGGGGAAAAGGTGCCGCATGTGCCAACGCATAAAGAGCAGGCGGTGATGCGGCTTCATTCTTACAGCACCTTGCAACAAGCGGGCTGGGTGCGCCGGGGGACCAACACCTATGTAGACCGGGCCTCGGTTGACCAAACAGTTCTGGATCATCTTCCAGGCAATGAGTGCATTGGTGCGGCACATTACGATACCTTCCTGATCGCAGCAGGTGCGCAGGCCATTGGCTCCGCCCCGGGCGTGCGATTTGAGAACACCGTCGATATCAATCACTGGAAGGCTGCCATTGGCAATGGTGAGTTCGGCTTCAACCTGAGAAAGTCGGCATTGCATCACCAGAAGGATATGTCCCTATGGACGTTCCCGTTGTTCTATCAAGGCTTGAAAAAAGACAGGCTTCACGCAATGATCGAAGATGGGGATGTTAATGCATCCCAGCTCTCCACATTGCAGGACCTGATTGATGAAGCTCTGGTTATCGAGAGCGATGAGGACTACCGTCTTTCCATATTAGGGGAGGTGTTCATGGGCCACATCGTTCGGCTTCTTAAAAAAGAAGAGGGCCAGAAAGTCATTGATGAGTACATCCATGAAGGTTTCAAAATTGGTGAGGCGATCCATAGCGGTGTGATCAATTCCGACAACACCGCGAACAACCGTCAGAATGTTACTGAAAGAATTTAAATGAGTGTCGACCAACTCATCCTGTATTGCATCGCGATTTTTTCTGTCTCGATTATCCCCGGCCCCAGCATGGCCCTTGCTTTTACAGAGGGAGCCCGCGGTGGTGTGAACGGTGTCGTTCCTCCTGCTTTGGGGAATGTCACCGCATCCCTGGGGCAGGCGCTGATTGCGTTTTTTGCCTTTCGCTCAGTGGTGTCACTTGAACCGCGCGTTCTGCTGACTGTGCAAGCAGTTGGTGCGCTTTACATCGCCTATATCGGATACATCTTCATCCGCCACGGCGGTAGCTTTAAGCTGGAAACGGACGGGGCGGATAAGCAGCTTTCCAAGGCGAGCGAAGGATTTCAGACCGGTTTTTTGATTGCGTTCTTCAATCCCAAGGCAATCCTGTTCTTTGTGGCACTGTTCCCTCAGTTCGTGAACAGTGAGATCGCCACAAATGCCGGAGCCTTGAGCTCCGTGTTTTTGCCGATCGGCCTGATCGCACTCATCTGCTTTATGGTCTACGGATTTCTGGGGCAGCTGTCTCTTCAGGTCTTCGATGAGAGCAAGGTGTTCAACTGGATTGTGCCGGGACTCGGTGGGTTTCTGGTGCTCACCGCAACGCTGGGTCTTCTGGATGCACTAGGACAGCTTTTCTGAGTCATGCAATGCGGCAGCTGTCTTAGCAAGTTGCCGCTTGCCTGGAAGAAACCCCGCCTTGGCCCATGAGGCGGGGTTTTGCCGTTCAGTTCTGCAAGAATGCCTGTGCGGCTGTGCCTTTCAGCTGCAGGGTGAGGCAGCGGACGGAACCGCCGAGTTTGCACACGGAGTTGGCAGGCACCGCAATGACCTTCTTGCTGGTGTTGGCCTGAATGGTCTTCATCACCTTGTCGCTGTTTTTGTCGCCAAAGTGCGGCATGTAGATGAAGTTGCGGGTCATAGCTGCATTGACGTTGACACCGCACGCGCTGGACGGATTAGTCTCATCCCACATGGCATCCACATCTACGATCTTGATACCTGGGAATGAGGTTTCCAGCTCCTCCAAAATCTCGGAGTACATTGGCTCATCATAGCGATTGAGGATAAGGGTGTTTTCTTCCGCAAACATCACCATGCCATCGCTGTGCGCCATCACCTCTTCATCCGGTGGCAGGATCGCGACTTCCTTCGCATTCAGCAGCTCTTTCAGCACCGCCTTGCCGTCTTCGTAGGAAAGATCATTGTCCTCCAGAAAACGGGTTGTGGTGATCACGCGGCCTGCGTGGTTGTCGACGATGTTGCCGCCATCCAGCATGTATTTTGTCTTGCCGAACTTCAGGCCCCTCGCAGTTGCAAATGCGTTGAAGCCATCCTGCATTTCATCAGCAACGGTCTGATCGCCTTCAAACGTGACGGGTGTATAACGGAACTGAACCGGTTTGCTTGGGTTGATGACGGTGTAGTCCCGCGCCAGATGTGTGGGAGATAGTCATTGATGATGATTTCCTCCGGCACCTTGCCTGCAAAGTAAGGCCGGGTCTGTGCATCCACGACGATCCGCACTTCATCGTTTCCATAAACAGCGTTTGCGTAGGCAATGTCGAAGTCCACGATGCCCTGAAAGAGCTCCGCATACTCCGGGTCATCATAGGTGTCGCTGATGGATGGTGCCGCAATAACGATCAGGTCTTGCCCTGCCGCATATGATGCTGAGTTCAGCGTCAGCATCGCACTGGCACTTGCCAGCAAGGAATACCCGAGCAGTTTGATTTTTGATTTGAGTTTCTTCATGTGTGCCCCCAACAGGTCAATTAATACAGTCGGTTATAGAAACGGGCAAGTGAACGCCGGATGATCGTTTCTTCAGCAGAAAAGAAAATGGCCGCATTCTCACTCGGAAAATGCGGCCACTCTGATTTGATTGTTGCGCGTGATTAGGCTGCGCGGATGTCTTCCATGAAGGAGTTGATGGTCTTGCGCAGGCGAGCTGCATTGTCAGCCACTGCCTGAGATGCATCCAGCACCTGTGAAGCTGCTTCCTGTGTCTCGGTCACCTTCACAGAAACCTCGCTCACATTGTGCGCCGCGCTGCGGGTGCCCTGGGCTGCCATCTGAACGTTCTCGCTGATCTCCATGGTCGCAGAGCCCTGCTGCTCAACAGCGTTTGCGATGGAGGTCGCGTGCTTGTTCACTTCGCTCATGGTGTCGCTGATGCCCACGATGCTTCCACAGTCTCCTTGGAGGAGTTCTGGATACCGGAGATCTGTGCAGAGATCTCTTCTGTCGCCTTTGAGGTCTGCGTTGCCAGCTCTTTCACTTCAGAAGCCACAACCGCAAAGCCTTTGCCCATCTCGCCAGCGCGGGCCGCCTCGATGGTGGCGTTCAGGGCCAGCAGATTGGTCTGTTCAGCAATGTCGCGGATGAGGTTGACCACTTCGCCAATCTTCTGTGCTGCGCTGTCCAGAGCCTGAACCTTCTGGCTGCTCTCTTCTGCGCCGCTTGTTGCTGCACCCACCACGCGGTTGGTTTCACCCAGCTGACGGCTGATCTCTTCAATGGACGCACTCAGCTCTTCGGCAGCCGTTGCAACGGTCTGCACGTTGGCGGAAGCTTCTTCAGAGGCATCGCGAGCGGTATTGGAACGAAGCGCGGAGTCTTCTGCAATGCCGGTCAGGCGGGTTGCGGTGTGTTCCATCTCCTGCGAACGCTGATCAACACTCTGCAGGGCTTCAGTCACCTCAGCACCAAACTGGCTGAGCAGGTTCTCGATCCGGCCCTGACGCTGCTCGCGAGCGCCGTGCTCTTCATCACTCTGTTCCTGCAGGCGAATGCGCTCAACGTTGTTCTGGCGGAGCACTTCAATCGCCTGCGCCATCTCGCCGATCTCATCTTTGCGATCGGAGTAGCCAATCTTGATGTCCAGCTTGTTCTCTGAAAGATCGCGCAGGGCGCACGTCATGGCCGGGATTGGTTTCAGCATCATCTTGAAGCCGAAGTAGGCCAGCAGAACTAGGATAATTGCCAGACCGATAGCGGCGTAAAGCAGGTTCCAGGTGACGTGGTCAACCTGTGCCTCAATATGAGATTTTTCAACGCCTACATAGAGAATGCCAGTAACACGGTTGTTGCTGTCAAAGATCGGCTGATAGAGCGTGTAGTACGCCATGCCAAGAATGTTGGCTTCGCCGCGGAAGGTTTTTCCGGACTTGATAATCGGGTAAACAGCACCGCCCTTGCCCAGAGGCGTATCAACAGCGCGCTTGCCTGCCTTATTCTTAATATTGGTGGTTTTGCGCCAGTAATCCTGGTTGGAGTCATCCCACACAAAAACAGTGGCAGTCTCACCGGTCAGGTGACCGATGTGATCGACAAGATCATTATTAGAAAACTTCAGCGGATCACTGATGATGATCTTGGAAACATTGGAGTTGTGATCCAGTTTAACGGTCGCTGATGGGAACTCCTGCTGGAGCTGCGCCGCCGCAATGCGAAGATTGATGTCGTGACGTTTGTCCACTTCATCGCTCAGCGTACCCCAGAGTAAAAGGTCTGCGGCCAACACCAGAATGCCAGTTGTCAGGACAATGGCAAATGAAACTGCGAGAGCGATCTTTGTGGTGAGTTTAATACCGGAAAAGTGCATTAGTGCCCCATAAATATTCTTATTTTCCGCTGCGGGTATTTTCTAAGAATACCACTGTTAGTTTTAGGGGTATGGCGGACTTACTAATAACAAATTAAATTTTGATCTATTCCGCTCGGTAATATGCAGAAATATAATCAGAACAATTACTTATAATATTTCCGATGGGGCAGATTTCTGCGTAAAAACTGCTTACCTATGCGTCAAAAGACCTCAATCAACGCAAAGAAAAACCCCGCCTCTTAGGGAGAGGTCGGGGCTGAGGAGAGGTCTCCAATCCACCCTACGCCGTCAAACTTGCCTGAAGCTCGGCGGGGAGGTGTCGCGGCGTTCAGTGACGCTCTTCGTAGAAACCAAATGTGAGCTGATGGACCAGTTTGATCATGAAGACGATTGGTTGTGCGAGCAGGCCCGGAACAAACAAGACAAAAGCCACGCAGTAGAACGAAAAGAACGGCGCCACGAACATAACGAAAGTCCCCAAGCGTCCGGGGTTTATGTCCTCAGGTGTAAAAATAAAGATTCCCCAAATCGCTAGTAAAGCAGCTAGGAAAAAGACAATCGCACCTAAGAACTGCAGGTGGCTAACGCGATGATATGCTTTGTTTTCGTTCCAATGTTTTAAATATCCGAAAACAAGTATGAGAGTGAATGATATGGTGAGCAGTAAAGTGGAAATGCTGGCTATTGCGAAGTGACTTGCACTATATGAACTTAACCTCTGCAGCGCGAAAAAGCGTGATTGGAACATTGGAAAAGTTTTGAGACAAAATGATACAAGGTATTGAATTGTCTCATATTTCATCAGGTGAACTGAAAAAATGGAAGGTAAGACTATGAGGAGTATAGAGAGGATAAGCAAATTTAAGATTGTCTTGTTGTTCCACCGATAATTTGCGTAGGAATGATAGGTGCTCAGTGTGCATAACCCAGCCATCTCCCGTATTTCTTTCGCCCCTCTTCAAATTTCTCAATTGAGTTTAACTTCATCGGTTAGTCCAAGATGAGTACAAGAAATTTTTGATTGAGAATGTAGTTTACGACAAAAAATCAAATGATAGCCACTAAGTGGGCTAGCTTGTCACCAATTGAAAGCTTAGCCCAAATTAGTTGCTTGGCGAAGGTGCTCTAAGTCTGCATTTCGCTCTGAAGCTCGGCGAGGAGGTCTTCCAGGAGGGCCATACCGGCGTTCCAGCCTTTGTTTATGCCGCTGATGGCAGCTTCGAAGCAGGTGATTTCGGCTTCGGTGGCGTCATGGGGAACCCATGTAAGGCGGAGGTTGGTCTGGTCGCCGTTTTCCTCGAAAGTCACGGTGGTCAGCAGGATGCGTGGCCAGTCAGGCATCATGGGATTACCTGCGACCTCCCAGTTCTCATCAGCATTGGAATGGAGCCAGACGAGCTTTTCGGGCTTGGAGACTTCGATGTACTCGGCACGCTGGTAGTTGGAGTTGTCGCCCCACTTCATTTCATGCAGCCAGAGACCGCCCTGCTCCACATCCATCTTGTGCGGAATGCTCTCCACGTTTGGGCCATACCAGCGGGAGACCAGATCCGGCTCAGTCCACGTACGCCAGACCAGCTCGCGTGGGGCGTTAAAGGTGCGTTCCAAAACATAGGTCGGTACTTCTCTCATTCCCATTCCCTCCTCAACTCTCGGATTTCTTCAATTCCTCCAGAAGATCATCCAGCTGATCGAAGCTGGTTGACCAGAACTTACTAAACTCTTCCAGCCATTTGACGGCCTCACGCATGGGCGCGGCTTTGAGCCGGGCCGGGCGGCGCTGTTTGTCTATGGCGCGTTCAACCAACCTGCGCGCTCCAGAACTTTCAGATGCTTTGAGACGGCGGGTTGGCTCATGCGAAACGGCTCAGCCAGCTCGTTGACCGAGCCTCCCCACCCGCAAGCCGTGTCAGGATCGCGCGGCGGGTGGGATCGGCCAGTGCTGCAAACACGGCATCTAGATTTTGGGGCTGGGATGTCTGGTTTAGTTGTTGCATAACCGTATGGTTATATAAGAATCAAAGTTGGTCAAGCCTAATTCTAGCAGCTGCGTGAGAGTAAAAGAAAACCCCGCCGTCCAGATGGAAAGCGGGGCTTTTAAACTCGGTGAAATCAGAAGAACTTAAGCCAGCTCTTCACTACGCTTTTTGGCTGCTGCAACAGCGCGGGAAAGGAGCGGTGGCATGCCGTTGTCTTCATTCATAAGCACATCCAAGGCAGCGGCTGTTGTGCCGTTTGGAGATGTCACGTTGATGCGCAATTGAGATGGGCTATCCTGCGCATCTTCTGCCAGTTGCCCTGCACCGCCAACGGTGGCTTTTGCCAGTTGCATAGCCAGCTCTTCTGGCAGGCCTTGCTCAGCACCTGCTTTGGCAAGGCACTCAATCAGATGGAACACATAGGCCGGGCCGGAACCGGACACGGCTGTCACAGCATCCATCTGGCCTTCATTTTCCAGCACCACAGTCTGACCAACAGCAGCGAGCAGTTCCTGTGCCATGGCCAGATTATCATCTGAGCAATGGCTGTTTGGAATGAGCGCGGTGATGCCGCGGCCAATGGCTGCCGGCGTGTTTGGCATGGCGCGTACGATCGGGCTGCCTTCTCCCACCAGTGAAAGAAGCGTACTCAAGTTTGTGCCAGCTGCAACGGAAATGAACACGGTTCCGCCGCCACCCAGGGCGATCACCTGAGGGGTTGCATCGCCCATCATCTGCGGCTTCACGGCCAGAATGCAGACTGCCGGGTTTGCTGGCAGTGTCTTGTTCAGGTTCAGGCCGTGATCTTCCAGTGACCGGAGCCAGTCAGAGGGATAAGGGTCAATCACGGTGGTGCTGGAAGGCAGAACGCCTGCTTCCAGCCAGCCTTTCAGCATGGCCGAGCCCATCTTTCCGCAGCCGAGCAAAACAAGGCCGTTTGTGTTTATCTCTTCAATCTGACTAGGCTTGGACATCGATTAATTTCCGTAGGTCGCTAAATTCAAACGCGGGTCATCCAGTTCCAGCGGGAACTTACGCGGAACCAGACCGGATTGGAACCAGTTCACGAAAGTGTAGATGGAATATACCGGCAAACCGGTGAGTTTGCGGATGTCGTTTGCATAAGGCACCATGTTGGTGCATTCCAGCACAATTGCGCCGATGCCTTCGTTCTTGGTCACCAGTTCAGCGGCGGCATCCAGCAGATCAAGGCGGGCATCTTCAAAGTTGATGGCGTCGTAATCATCCAGCACTTCGCGGGTGAAGTTGCGCAGGCCATCCGTACCAACGATCACTGTATCTTCTGGCGCACCAGCTGCTTTCAGATGCTCCTTGGTTAGCGTTTCTTTGGAAATGGTGATGACGCCAACGCGTTTGTCGTTTGGCAGAAGCTGCTGCACGCTTGGGATCTGCATCAAAGAAGAGGTGGCAACAGGAACGCCAAGGGCTTCCTTCACCTGATCCTGAATGAGTGCCAAAAAACCGCAGTTGGTGGTGATGCCGTCACACCCCATACGGACCAGATCGCGGCCTGCTTCAATAAACTCATTCACCAGCTCACGTGGGTCGTTGCGCACCACCTTGTTTGGGGTCGCGCCGCGTACCACGCGGTAATGCACGGGGAACGGCCATGTCTGCGCATTGCCAATATCGCCGTAAATACGCGGGAACTTGGTCTCCAGCATGAGAATGCCGACCGAGGCACCAAATACGGTCTTGCCTCCATACTCAACGGACATAATTCAAAACCTCTTCCTTAAATTTGGGGGATCAAAGCAGCCTGAGTATTGGGGATTCTCAGGCTGCTTTGCTCTTGGTTTTCCGCGTACCCTCCCCCCGAAAGCAAAAAGCGCCTTCGGGAGTACGCGTTAATCGGCTGGAACGTAGAGCTGCGAATAGGCGATGCGCACGGCTTCGGTGGCCTCGTCGCGGCGGCGTTCAATATGATGGCGCATGGTGGAAACCGCTTTGTCTTCGTCCCGGTTGATCAGGGCGGTCAGCACCACACGGTGGGCTGAAAGCTGGGCTTCCTCCTGCGTGGAAACAGGGGTCTTGCCGCGCAGGTACTTCAGGTCGACAAGACGAATGTAGCGCACGCGGTCATTCAGGTTTTCCAGAATGCGGACCAGCTCGTTGCTTTGAGACAGAGCGGCGATGCGCATGTGATACGCCTCGTCCATGCTCAAAAGCTCCATCGGGTCTTCGCAGCTGTCGTAGTCCGGTTCCGTGGACTTCAGGAACTCCATCAGATCCTGAAGTTCTTCATCACTGGCCCGGCGGCAAACAAGGCGGACAATCTCCGTCTCGATAGCGACACGCGCTTCATAAAGGTCAAGAATAAGCTTCGGGCTCAGCGGGCGGCAAAAGAAGCCGCGGCCACTCTGGAACGTGAGGAAGCCTTCTGCCACGAGTCGATTCAACGCCTCGCGCAGTGGTGTCCGGCTTGCACCCAACTCTGTGGATAACGCGCTCTCGTTGATACGGGCGTCTGGCTTAAATTCAAAATAGGCCGCCATTTTCCGTAGTTTTTCGTAGATGCGGTCCACGTTGCTATCAGCTTTTGTCATTCCAAAATCGCTCTCAATCCTGCCGCTGCAGGCCCCAAAAATCGGCTCAGCACTTACCACGTCATATGCGAACTGTACATTCCATTTGACCTGCGCTCAATATTGAATATGGTGCTGTATACAATTTTGAGTGCAATCGATTCTGCATTCTTCGGGTTTAGTAAATTGCCTGCTTAACGGGTGGGACGGGTCTGATAGGTGACACTGTGACGAATAAGATGAATGGTGCCGAAGCCATGGTAAAAATGCTGGAGGCTCAGGGCGTTCAGCACATTTTCGGTCTTTGCGGCGATACAACTCTGCCGTTCTATGACGCGATGTATAAGCTTGATCACAAGATGACCCACGTTTTGACCCGTGATGAGCGCTGCGCCACTTACATGGCGGATGCGTATTCACGAGTGACTGGTCGTCCGGGTGTGTGTGAGGGGCCATCCGGTGGTGGCGCAACCTACATTCTGCCGGGTCTGATTGAAGCTTCTGAAAGCTCCTATGCGGTGCTTGGCATTACAACGGACATTTCTGTCGCGTCCTACGGCAAGTACCCGCTGACAGAAGTGGATCAGGAAGCGCTGATGCGTCCGCTGACCAAGTGGAACACCGTGATCAAGCGTGCCGATCACATTCCCCGTATGGTTCGTAAAGCCTTCCGCGCCATGACAACCGGTCGTTCCGGTGCGGCACACCTCGGCCTGCCCTACGACATTCAGTATGATGCCGTTGATCCGTCTGATATCTGGGCCGATCAGCAGCTCACCTCTTATCCAGCTTACCGTCAGGCTCCGGCTCCGGGTGCTGCAGAAGCGGCTGTCGATGCGATCCTGTCTGCGAAGAAGCCTCTGATCGTATGTGGCGGCGGCGTTGTGATTGCAGGCGCAATGGAAGAGCTGGATCGTTTGGCAACCCGTCTCGATATTCCGGTCGCAACTTCCATCTCCGGTCAGGGCTCGCTGGCGGAAACCCATCCAAACTGTGTTGGCGTTGTTGGCTCCAACGGTGGTACGGATGAGACGTGGGAAGCGATGGCGAATGCGGATCTCGTGGTGTTCATGGGCGCCCGTGCCGGTTCCACCACCACCTCCCGCTGGGAAGCCCCATCCGCTAAAACTCGTGTGGTTCACTTTGATAATGACCCGATGGTGATCGGTGCGAACTACGAAGTGGAAGTTGGAGTTGTTGGTGACCTGAAACTGTCTCTGGAGCAGGTCAACGCTGTTCTGGATAAGCGTGATCAGGGTGCAGACACCTTTGGCGGCGCTGCTGCTGTTGCGGATATCAAGAAGCGTAAGTTCGAGATCTTCAACAAACTGGCTCAGAGTGGTGAAGCGCCGATCCGTCCGGAGCGTGTGATTGATGCCATGATGAAGGTATTGCCGGTGGATGCGACCGTCATCTCTGACCCTGGCACCTCCTGCCCTTACTTCTCTGCGTACTATCAGCTGCCACAGTCTGGTCGCCACTTCATCACCAACCGTGCGCATGGTGCGCTGGGTTACTCGCTCTCTGCAGCGCTTGGTGCATGGTATGGCCGCCCAAGCAGCAAAGTGGTTGCCATGATGGGTGATGGCTCCTTCGGCTTCACCTGTGGTGAGCTGGAAACCGTGTGTCGCTCTCGCGCCCCAATCACTTACATCGTGTTCTCCAACTCCAACTACGGCTGGATCAAAGCGAGCCAGTATGCGGACACAGATGCACGCTATTACAACGTAGACTTCAACCGCACAGATCAGGCTGCTGTTGCTGCGGCTTATGGTGTGAAGAGCTGGCGCGTTGAAAACCCGGATGATCTGGAACGCGTGCTCAAAGAGGCGATTGAACATGATGGTCCAACCTTGATTGATGTTGTGACCCAGCCTCTTGAAGAAGCAAATGCACCTGTACGCCGCTGGATGGGATAAGAGCCATGAATGCAGAACAGAAGATCACCGGCATGGATGTTTGGCACGTACAGTTGCCCGTCAATGCCCGCCGCGACCATGGCATCGGCTCCGTTGAGCATGCCGTAGATATCATCATCCTCCGCTTAACGGCGGAGGGAGGTGAAACCGGCTGGGGGGAAGCATCCCCTTGGTCCGTATTCACCGGCTCTGCTGAAGCAAGCTTTGCAGCGCTAGACCGTTACATCCGTCCGCTCGTTGTGGGCCGCACCATTGGTGAACGTGCCACGATCATGAAGGATGCTCAAAAGGCGGTGGCACATTGCACGGAAGCAAAAGCGGCGCTGGAATCTGCCCTGCTGGATCTTCAGGGCCGAATCTCCGGATTGCCGGTCTGGGCGCTTCTGGGCGGTAAATGCCGGGATACCATTCCGCTTTCCTGCTCTATTGCTGATCCTGATTTCGATCGTGATCTGGCATTGATGGAGCGTTTGAAAGAGGATGGCGTGCGCATCATTAAACTCAAAACCGGCTTCAAGGGACATGAGTTTGATATGATGCGTATGGAGCACCTACGCATGAACTATCCTGAGTTTTCCATTCGCGTGGATTACAATCAGGGCCTGCACCACGATTCTGCCCTAGCGTGCGTTCGCGACATTGCGACTTTTCAACCAGATTTTATCGAACAACCGGTTGCTCATAACCTTCGGGAACTTATGGCAACTATCCGAAATTCCATCGATGTGCCGCTTTTGGCGGACGAAAGCATCTTTGGACCTGAGGATATGCTGACCGCGATTAAGATGGGGATAGCTGACGGTGTTTCAGTCAAAATAATGAAGACCGGAGGCTTGACTCGGGCACAAACCGTGGCCCGCATGGCTGCAACTGCTGGTATGAGCGCCTATGGCGGCGACATGTTTGAATCCGGTCTCGCCCACCTTGCCGGAACGCATATGATTGCTGCAACGCCAGAAATCACTTTAGCTTGTGAGTTTTATCAGGCAAAATACTTCCTAGTAGAAGACCTTATGGAAACGCCATTTGAAACCAGAGGCGGCGATGTAATCGTTCCGCAAACGGCAGGCTTGGGAGGGCGGCCGGATCTGGAAAAAGTCGAGCGCTATGCGATTTCCAAGAGTGCGGTGATGGGGGCTGCATGAATAAAAATAATGTCGTTGTCATCGGCGCAGGAATTGTAGGTGTTTCAGCAGCTTTATGGTTGAAGCGTGAGGGTCATGATGTGACCCTCATCGACAAGGGCGAACCTGGCATGGGGGCATCCTTCGGCAATGCCTGCGTTCTGGCAAGCTGCTCCGTGGCACCTGTCACAGCACCGGGTCTTATCCTGAAAGGCCCAAAGCTGCTGCTGGATCCGAACTTCCCGCTGTTTTTGCGCTGGAGTTATCTGCCGAAGCTGGCGGGTTGGCTGACACGCTATCTGTCACATGCAACGGATAAGGAAACCCGCCGCATTGCGCAGGGCCTGACCCCGATTGTGGGCGACAGTGTAGATCAGCACCATGCATTGGTGGACGGAACCAGTGCTGAAAAGTGGCTTCAGGAAAGCACCTACAGCTTTGCCTACAACGACAGAGCCGCATTTGAAGCAGATGCGTACACCTGGGAACTGCGCCGCAATGCCGGCTTTGTGCCGGAACTGATTGAAGGTGACGCAGTTCACGAGATGGAACCAATCCTGAGCAAAAACATCAAGCTGCTGGCTTTGATGCGCGATCACGGGTTCATTCAGGACCCGGGCGCTTATGTGCAGGATCTGGTAAAAGTCTTCACCGAAATGGGCGGCACGTTTGTGCAAGCCGAGGTGAAGGACTTTGAGTTGTCGGGCGGTTCAATTTCAGCCGTCATGACCGACAAAGGACGTTTTGAATGTGATCGTGCGGTACTGGCAACCGGCGTCTGGTCCAAGCCTTTGATGAAGAAGCTTGGCATCAACGTGCCGCTGGAAGCTGAGCGCGGTTACCACATTCTATTTAAGAACCCGAGCGAACAGCCGAACCAACCAATCATGGTTGCCTCCGGCAAGTTTGTGGCAACACCAATGGCACAAGGATTGCGCTGCGCTGGTGTTGTAGAGTTTGGCGGGCTGGAAGCTGGTGCCTCCAAAGCACCTCTGGCTCTACTACGGAAAAAGGTTCGCGAGAGCTTCCCACATCTGGAAGCCTCAAGCGAAGAGGAATGGCTGGGCTTCCGCCCTGCGCCATCGGACAGTCTCCCCCTCATCGGTGAAGTGGGCAAGAGCGGTGTTTATGCAGCGTTCGGACACCACCACATCGGCCTGACGGGCGGTCCAAAAACCGGGCGGCTGGTCTCTGATCTGATCAGCGGAAAACGCCCCAATAACGATATAAGCCCTTACGATCCGCAGAGATTTAACTGAGGGCATCACTAATTTTCTTGGAGGAGAGTACATATGAAGAAGTTTAGTCTACTGGTTACCTTGAGTGTTTCCGCTATGGCGTTGGGGGCAACTGCCGCTTCTGCTGAGAAGTGGGATCTGCCAATGGCATACTCAGTCCAACTTCCACTCTGTAACAGGTGCAGAATTTGCAGCTTGTATTACGTCTGGTACCGGCGGTGAAATCGAAGTAACCACGCACCCAGGCGGCTCCCTGTTCAAGGGCGGTGACATCAAGCGTGCAATTCAGACCGGTCAGGTGCCAATTGGTGAGCGTCTGCTTTCCGGTCACCAGAACGAAAATGCCCTGTTCGGCGTGGATTCCGTTCCATTCCTTGCAACATCTTTTGATGATGCGGCAAAGCTCTGGACTGCAGCAAAGCCAGCTCTTGAGAAGGTTCTTGGCGAACAGAACCTGACCCTGCTGTATTCCGTGCCATGGCCACCACAGGGTCTGTACTTCAAAAACGCAGTCAACTCTGTTGCTGACATGGAAGGCATCAAGTTCCGCTCTTACAACACCGCAACTGCGCGTCTTGCTGAGCTGACAGGCATGCTGCCAGTTTCCATTGAAGCTGCTGAGATTTCTCAGGCGTTCGCAACCGGTGTTGCTGACTCAATGGTCTCCTCCGGCGCAACTGGTTACGACCGTAAAGTTTGGGAAAGCCTCAACTACTTCTACGAAGTGGATGCATGGCTGCCACGCAACTACATGCTCGTAAACTCTGATGTCTGGGCTGGTGTTTCTGAAAAGAACAAAGGCATCATTCAGGCATGTGCGGCAACTGCAGAAGCTGATGGTCTGAAGCGTTCTATCGACTACACAAACTTCACCCTTGATGGCCTGCGTGAAGGCGGCATGAAGGTTGAAAAAGGTAGCGACCAGATGAAGGCTGACCTTCAGGAAATCGGCGCAACCATGACTGCTGAGTGGCTGGAAGCTGCTGGCGACGATGGCAAAGCTGTTGTCGATGCATTCAAAGCAATGAAGTAATTCGTTCTTTGGCCGGAGCCGCCGTGCGCGGCCCCGGCTTTTCTTTTTCTGGAGGGGGAGAACAATGAAGCTTACACGCGCACTGCGCTTGGGCCTTGATGGGATCTACAAGACGGCCGGAGTTCTCTCAGCGCTCTGTCTGATCGCCATTCTTGGGCTCATCGTTATGCAAATGCTGGCTCGCTGGACCGGAGAAGTCTTTCCCGGTGCTGCAGAATATGCTGGCTATGCAATGGCTGCGGCCAGCTTTATGGCGTTCGCAAATGCCTTGAACAAGGGTATTCACATTCGAGTTTCCATTCTACACCAGATGCTGGGCAAGACCGCACAGCGCCTGCTGGAAATCTGGTGCTTTGCCATCGGCACGGCAACCATGTGGTACTTCGTGTACTACGCACAGCGGTTTGTTTACTGGTCGTGGAAGTTTAACGACATTTCTCAGGGCCAGGACAGAACACCACTGTGGATGCCACAGAGCTTCATGCTCATCGGTGCCGCGATCCTGGCGATTGCTCTTACAGATCATCTGCTTCAACTCATTTTCACTGGCAAGCACCGTGTTGCGCCGGAACTTGAAGAAGCAGTTGCGGGAGAATAAGAGCAATGGAAAATATTAGTATCATCATCCTGTTCCTGTTTGTCATGTTCACCCTGCTTGGCACCGGCGTCTGGGTCGGTCTGGCACTGATGGGTGTGGCATGGGTCGGTATGGAACTGTTCACCACCCGCCCTGTTGGCGACGTGATGTTGACGACCATCTGGTCCTCCTCCTCCTCATGGACACTGACGGCTCTGCCTCTGTTCATCTGGATGGGCGAGATCCTTTACCGAACGCGTCTCTCGGAAGACATGTTTCGCGGTCTTGCCCCGTGGATGGCTCGCCTGCCGGGCGGTCTGGTGCATACCAACATCGTGGGCTGTACCGTGTTTGCAGCGGTCTCCGGGTCTTCAGCTGCAACGCTGACCACCGTTGGCAAGATGTCCATTCCAGAACTGCGCAAGCGTGAGTATCCGGAAAAGATGATCATCGGAACGCTCGCTGGTGCAGCAACGCTGGGTCTGATGATCCCGCCGTCCCTGACGCTGATCGTTTATGGTGTGACCATCAACGAGAGCATTTCCAAGCTGTTCTTCGCGGGCATTGTGCCGGGTATCGTGCTGGCTGGCATGTTCATGGCGTATGTGGCGATCACCTCTCGTGTGTCCTCCAAGTGGAACCCAACCGAAGAGCCACGCATGAGCTTTTCTGAGAAGCTGGCAAATACCCGCTTCCTGCTGCCGGTGATCCTGCTCATTCTGGTGGTGATAGGCTCCATGTACCTGGCTTTGCCACGGCGACAGAGGCAGCGGCCTTTGGTGTGATCGGCAGTCTCATTCTGGCGGCTTCTCAAGGCTCGCTGAACTGGAAGAGCTTTACGGAAAGCCTGATGGGCGCAACCTACACCTCCGCAATGATCGCGCTGATCCTTGCCGGTGCGGCGTTCCTTTCCCTTTCCATGGGCTTTACCGGCCTGCCACGTGGGCTCGCGGACATGATTGCAACGCTGGAGCTGTCCCGCTTTGAGCTGCTCATGGTACTGCTGGTGTTCTACATCATCCTCGGCATGTTCCTTGATGGCATCTCCTCTGTGGTGCTGACCATGGCTGTGGTGGAGCCAATGATCCGTCAGGCAGGCATTGACCTGATCTGGTTCGGTATCTTCATCGTGGTGGTGGTTGAGATGGCGCAGATCACGCCGCCTATCGGCTTCAACCTGTTCGTGCTGCAGGGCATGACCAATTACCAGATGGGCTTCATCGCGCGTGCTGCGTTCCCGATGTTCCTGATCATGGTTTTGATGGTCTTCGTGCTCATCGCGTTCCCTGAGGTCGCCACATGGCTGCCAGAGAACATCCGCAGCAGGCCCGGGGGCTAGCTGACGCCCCTTCCCTTAGTGCTGATTGAACGATGCCCCGGTCTACGAAAGTAGGTCGGGGTATTTACTTAGAGTAAGCAATCAGAGGTTCAATCGTCAAATTTGGTTAAACCATTAAGTGCGCACAAATGCAGGTTTTCTCATTTCTAGATTTACGGATTTGTGCTCCACGCCTGACACTATTATCGAGTTTGATCGCCTCGATTTGCCGTTGTGCGGTCACTTTTAAGGTAAATATATGACCTTAACGGCACCTTTGTGATATATTTTCACCATAAAATGAGTGCCAGTCTCATATTTTTTGTATTGACAGATATATGAGTGTGACATGCATCACAAGTGTTATGGTAACTTACTCAAACGTAATGTCTTTTTTATCGATAAATTTTTATGTAAGATAAAACAAATATACCCTAAGTATAAAAATTTTGATATTTAAGTAATACCTAGAGTTGTAATTGCACTAAACATTTGGATAACATTTATTCTAGATCTAAAAGTATAAAAAGCCTTGCCACATTTCCGCCTCAATTGGGGCGAAATATTGAACTCAGATCAGGTCACCTCCCAAAATGGGGGCGTGTAACTGGCAGATTGCATCGTATCAGTATTGTGTACTCAAAGTGGTATGATGAGAAATCTGCAATTTATGCATAGGGATTTGATCAATGCTTCAGGTAACTGAAGTTCGTTGGGTGACACTAAACGTTACTCAAAACGTTTGTCGCTATGAGGCATGCTTGTTATGAGCATTTAGCGAAGCTGGGAGGCTAGGCTATGACGTATATTCGTAGTGTAGACTTGCATTCTGAATGCGGCATTAGCAGTGTTCGAGTGCGCCCAGGGACTTTCCTGACATAGAGAACCGACTTGGGTTGGGACCCTTTGTAGCTATCACCACAAGTGTAGCCATCTGAAGGACCTCCTGCCAGCGGTATCACTCCAACAATTCAACCTCACTGACTCTCGGAGCCTGCTTCGGGACCGGTGAAACGCATCTAACTATTGTCTGAAAGGGATAAAGACATGGGCTGGTGGAATCCATTTAAAGCAATCGCAAACGTAGTAACCAAAGCCGTAAGCGCGGTTATTGAAGGCGTATCTACAGCTCTTGGCGAGCCTGAGCTCGGCAAGAAGATCGCTGGCGTTTTTGAAGCTGTGGTTGACACTGTTGTTGACGTTGTTGTGGACATAGCCGTGGGGGTTGCCACATCCAACCCTGTTACTGCTGTAGTCAACGTCATCACCAATATCGCTGAAGGTGCGAAGGACATCTATGATGCCCTTAACCCTGCATCTGACCCTGTAGAAGTTGCTGCTGCAGACGCTCCTGTTCTGGAAGGTGCAACAGACTACGGTTCTGATGACATGCTGATGTAATCAGTAGTGTTCGGGCGCCACGAGCTTGGGTGTGGCGCCCGAACCAACCCAGCAAGGAAACAGCGGGCTGGAGGCTATTTTGGGTAAACAATCACAAGAACATACATCCTACATTTCAGAGGCATTCCGGAAACTCTACCGGGCATTCTGGGGTATCGGTGGCATCAGCATGTTGATCAACCTGCTTATGTTGACGGGCCCTTTGTTCATGCTGCAGGTGTATGATCGCGTCTTGTCCAGCAGCTCCGTGCCAACCCTTGTTGTTCTCAGCCTGTTTGTGGCTGTGCTTTATATCTTCTACGGAATTCTCGATGGTTTGCGGAACCGGCTGCTGCTGCGTGTTGGCCAGCATGTTGATGAGCAACTGACCGGCCTTGCCTTTGAGGCGTCCACTCGCGTTCCGCTGGTGCTGGGGGCTGAAGGCGAGCGGTCCAGACCTGTCAGCGATCTGGACTCCATCCGGCAGTTTCTTTCCGGCTCCGGCCCATCTGCTATCTTCGATATGCCCTGGATGCCGCTTTATCTGGGCATCGTGTTCCTGTTCCACCCGCTTCTGGGCACCACCGCGCTGATTGGCGCGCTGCTCATCTGTGTTCTTATTGCGCTGAACGAGTTGTCATCTCGTCGTCCGGCTGCAAACACAGCGGTTGAAGCGAACAAGCGGACCACTCTGATTGAAGCCTGTCGGCGCAATGCGGAAAGCATTGAGGCCATGGGCATGATCGACCACCTGCGTGACCGGTGGGAAGACAACAATGATGTCTTCCTTGGCCGGCAGCGGGCAGCGTCTGATCGTTCCAACATCTTCACCACCATGATCAAGACCCTGCGGTTCATGCTGCAGTCCGGCATCCTTGGTCTGGGCGCGTGGTTGGTGATCCAGCAGGAAGTCTCCGCCGGTGTTATGATCGCATCGTCCATCATGACCGCCCGTGCACTGGCTCCGGTTGAGATGGCCATCGTCAACTGGCGCGGGTTCGTGGCTGCCAGAGTTGGCATCGCACGGCTGCAAGAAATCTTTGCCTCTCAGGTGAAGCCAAAACAGCGGGTCTCCATTCCGTTCCCGCAGGAATCCGTTTCGATTGAAGGGCTGTTTTGTGGTCCAATTGCTGCCAAGGAAGCGTTTGTCAAAAACGTGTCTCTGGAGCTGAAAGCAGGCGACGGTCTGGGCATCATTGGTCATTCCGGGTCCGGTAAATCCACGCTGACCAGAGCCATGGTTGGCATCACAAATCCGCTGAAAGGCTCCATCCGTTTTGATGGTGCTGAGCTGGATCAGTGGAGTGCAATGGATCGGGGTGATTTCATTGGTTACCTGCCGCAGGACATTCAGCTCTTTGACGGCACCATTGCGGAGAACATTCAGCGGTTCAAGCCGGACCAGGACAGCGACAAGCTGATTGAAGCGGCCCGTATGGCGAACGTTCACGACCTGATTGTGAGCCTGCCAGAAGGTTATAACACCGTCATCGGCGCAACGGGCAATGGCCTTTCTGGTGGTCAGCGTCAGCGGATTGCACTGGCCCGCGCGCTTTATGGCAATCCGTTCCTGATCGTGCTGGATGAACCAAACTCCAACCTGGATGCAGAAGGTGAAGCTGCACTGACCAACGCGATCCACGACATGCGTGAGCGTGGCTCCATCGTCATCGTGGTGGCGCACCGTCCGGCGGCCACCTCTGCTGTGGATCAGATCCTCGTCATGAATGAGGGTGAAGCAGACGCTCTGGGTGCAAAAGACAAGATCATGAAGCAGGTGATCGCCCCGCTTCGCAAGCCGCAGGAGGTCGTGTTAAATGGCTAGAAACACCGATAAATCCTACGATCTCGGCGCCAGCATCTCCCGTCACTTGCGGGTTGGTGGTTATCTTGCGGCCCTTCTGATATTGGGTGGTGGCACATGGTCTGCCGTAACTGAGATCTCCGGCGCTGTTGTTGCTCCTGCCACCATCGTGGTGGAGACCAGCACCAAGACCGTGCAGCACCGTGACGGCGGCATCATCAACCAGATCCTCGTCAAGAACGGCGACTTCGTAAAGGCTGGTGATCTGGTTCTGCGGCTGGATGATACCCTCACCCGTTCCAACCTTGCGGTTCTGACCAATCAGCTTGATGAGCTCTATGCGCAGGAAGCGCGGCTGACTGCTGAGATTCAGGGGCGCAAAGAGATCAGCTTCAAGAAACGTGCGCAGAGCCCGCTGCACCGTGCGCATCTGATGATGATTGAAGAAACCCAGCGCAACATGATGGAAGCGCGGCAGAAAAATCATCTGAGCAAGCGGGAGCAACTGCAAACCCAGATCGTCCAGTTTGAAAAGCAGATCGGCGGCCTGATCCGCCAGCGGGATGCCAAGCAGACTGAAGTGGATCTGGTCAATGCCGAGTTGGGCGGGCTTGAGTCCCTGCGCAAGAAGAAACTGGTGACCGAGTCCCGCGTGATGGCCTTCCAGCGCGAGCGCAGCTCTCTGGAAGGTGAGCTGGGTGGCATCATTGCTCAGATTGCCCGGTCAGAAGAAGCCATCAGCGAGCGGCGGGTCATGATCCTGCAGGCTGATGAAGAGCTTCGCTCCAACAATCTGGAGCAACTGCAGCAGACACGGGCTCAGATTTCCGAGCTGGAAGAACGTCGCATTGCTGCGCAGGACGAACTCAGGCGCACAGAAATCCGCGCGCCGCAAAACGGCAAGGTGTTCGATCTGGCCGTTCACACCATCGGCGGTGTCGTCATGGGCGGCGAAGTGGTGATGAAGATCGTTCCGGAAGAAGACCAGCTGATCGTGGAAGCTAAGGTTCAGCCCGTGGATGTGGACCAGATTGGCCCGGATCAGGAAGCAACCATTCGCCTGCCTGCTTTTGACAAGCGCACCACACCGGAGCTGAAAGCACGGTTAAAAACCATTTCGCCTGATCTGGTTGAAGACCCAAGAACAGGCAGCACTTACTACCTGGCGGAGCTGGCTATTCCGGAGAATGAGCTGGAACGTCTGGACGGAAAATCTCTCATTCCGGGCATGCCGGTTGAGGCGTTCATCAAGACAGAAGACCGGTCCGTTCTGTCTTATCTGGTTAAGCCAATGATGGACCAGATCGCGCATGCGATGAGAGAAACCTGATTCACCTGGGATTGATCCGAGTGTATCTGCGAATGATGGGTGTTCGCACAGATATGCCTCTAATGCCATAGATCCCAGTGTGATGGTGAGAGGTTGAAGCAACCGCCGCTCTTGTTGCTTCAGCACCCTCCTCCCGAGAGCCCGGATCCCTAATTCCGGGCGTTGAAGACCCGTGTAGTGCCTCGCCGCCGCCCTGTGCGAGCACTACACGGGCTCTTTCGTTTTCTGTGATGCTTTAGGAAGGTCGATAGCCGAGCCGCTGAGAAATATTCGCGATGCAGGCCAAAAGCGGTTTGACGTAATGTTCTTCCGACTTGGTGTGCCGGTAAAGCGGAATGGAAACGCTGATCGCTGCTGCTGGTTTGCCCATCTCATCCAAAATGGCCGCCCCGTAACAGACGATGCCTTCCTCATTCTCCTGATCATCAAACACGTAACCAGCTTCCCGCACCTTATGGATCACGGCGGAAAGCACAGTACGATCTGTGTTGGTGAAGCTTGTGATCTTTGCCATATCCAGTTGCTGAATGAGGGCTTCGGCTTCCTCTGGGTTCATCGCTCCCAGATAAGCTTTGCCGACGCCGCTGGAGTGCATGGGCACGCGGGTGCCGATAGTGGAGGCCATGCGCACCGTTTCCTCACACTCGATCTTATCGATGTAGATCAGCTCATCCCGACTGGGCACGGCCAGATGCACGGTTTCGCCGGTTTGATTCCGCAGGTGAAGCAACGCATCCTTCGCAAGGCTTCGAATGTCGTTTTCAGCCAGTGCCTTACGCGCGAGCGAAACCAGTCTCACACCCAGTTGATAACGCTGGTCTCCGCGCTGCTCAATCAACCCCTCCGCTTCCAGTGAAGCCAGCAGTCGATACAGCGTCGGCCGTGTTAAGCCACTGATTTCTTTCAGCTGTGGCAGGGAGGGTGGTGCTTTGGCTTGGGAGATCAAATTAAGCAAATGGATTGTCCGCGAAAAACTCTGCGTGCCCTGCACCGGCGCTTTCATAGATGTCCTTTCCAGCGCTACATGGCTGCGGCGTTGACATAAAGAATTATACGCATATCGTTGTTCATATAGTGAATGAATGTCCATAATATGGACGTATAAGGACTCTGTCAATGCCGCTGGTCGAAAAAGACGAAAACCCCCGCATCCCCTATCAACACCCTATGCCACCAGATGCTCTACCTGAAATTGTGGTGCCTGATGCTTTGTCTCAGGACGATGACCGCATGTGGGTCAAGCAGACAGAAAACGTCTACTTCCGCCCGCTCTGTCTCAATGTTTCGCAGGGCTATTGGATGAACCTGCTGAAAGTGACCAAGTCCGGCGTGCTCTCCCGCCATCGCCATGCCAACGCGGTGCACGGCTTTGTACTGAAAGGTCGCTGGCATTATCTGGAACATGACTGGGAAGCACGTGAAGGCGGGTATGTCTTTGAACCACCAGGTGAAACCCACACGCTTGTGGTGCCCGATGATGTCGAAGAGATGATCACCTACTTTCAGGTGAACGGTGTCATGTACTACGTGGACCCGCATGGCAATCACCTTGGCTATGAGGATGTCTTCACCAAAATCGATATGTGCCGCAAGCACTTTGAAGATGTCGGCCTTGGCGCAGACTACGTGAAGAACTTCATCCGCTGAGTGCTGCTATGACCGATATTTCCTATGATTTTTCCGGCAAGGTCGCCGTGGTGACCGGCGGCTCCAAAGGCATTGGCGCAGAGATCGCTCAGCACTATCACAAGGCGGGGGCTCAGGTGGCTATCTGGGACCTGAAAGTACCGGAGAACCTGCCCTTCCCTCATGTTTTCTGCCGCGTCGATATCAGTCAGCAGGATCAAGTTGAGGCTGCGTTTGCCAGGACGCTTGCGCAATGCGGGCAGATTGACTTTCTCTCCCACAATGCAGGATTTGCGGGCTCCACTGTTCCGCTGGCAGACTATGACCCGCAAGAGTGGGCGCGTGTTGTGGAGGTCAACCTGTGTGGCACCTTCCACCTCTGCCATCAGATTGTGCCGCATATGAAAGACCGTGGTTTCGGGCGGATCATCAACATGGCCTCGTTAGCGGGCAAGGAGGGAACTCCGAATGCCTCAGCTTACAGTGCGTCTAAGGCTGGCGTGATTGGGTTGACGAAATCTCTAGCAAAAGAACTGGCAGAAACTGATATACGAGTAAATTGCATCGCTCCGGCGGCTATCAAAACAGACATTCTGGACCAGATGACGCCTGAGTTTGTGCAGATCATGATTGATAAATCACCGATGAAGAGATTGGGGCTGGTGGAAGAAGCAGCCGAGCTTGTTATGTGGCTCAGTTCCTCCGCCTGCACATTCAACAGCGGTGCAGTGTTTGACCTTTCGGGCGGACGGGCGACATATTGACTATTGAAGCAAAACAGGGGCTGGAAAGCCGTGCAATTCAGGTTCCTCCATCCATCACGCGAGAGTTGGCCAATGCGGCCATGAGCGTTGAGGGCCTTATTCCTTTGTGGTTTGGGGAGCCAAACATCCCTACACCAAAATTCATTTGTGACGAAGCAGCCCGGTCTCTGGCCGCGGGCGAAACGTTTTATGCGGAAGGGTTGGGACGGCCTTATCTGCGCGATGCGATCTCAAGCTACATGAGCGCGCTTTATGGCAAGTCCATCGGTGTCGACCGCATTGCAGTGACCGTCTCCGGCGGCAACGCGCTCAATCTGGCCTTCCAGAGCGTGCTGGAAGAAGGCGATACGGTTGTCACGCTGACGCCTGCCTTCCCGAACCTGCTCTCCATTCCCAAGCTTCAGGGCGCACGCACGATCACCCATGCGCTGGAAGTGAAAGACGGCAAGTGGTCGCTGGATGTGGAGGCGTTTTTAGAAACGGCGAAGGGCGCCAAGGTGGTGCTGCTCAACTCCCCGTCCAACCCAACCGGCTTCATGCTGACAAAGGATGAGATCGCGCGGATCATGGAGGTGCTGCGCGAGCGGGGTACCTGGCTGATCTCAGATGAGGTCTATGCTCGCACGGTTTACTCTGGCAAGGCAGCGCCGTCTTTCCTTGAGGTGTCCGAACCGGAAGATCGCCTGATCGTGGTGAATTCCTTTTCCAAAACATGGGCCATGACCGGCTGGCGTCTGGGCTGGCTCACCTTGCCGCCAAGCCTGACACCGGTTGTTGAGAAGATTGCCGAGTTCTCCATCGCCAGCGCCCCGCCATTCTCGCAGCGGGCTGCCGTGGTAGCGTTGGAACAGGGCGAAGAGTTTGTCGCGCAGATGGCAAAGAACTATCAGCACGCACGGGATCTGGTGTGCAATGGCCTGCTTGCTCATGAAGGGGTGACGTGTCCGGTGCCGGAAAGCGCGTTTTACGCCTACTTCAAGGTGGACGGTGTCACAGATTCCATCGCCTATGCCCGCATGCTCATTGAAGAAGCCAAAGTTGGTCTCGCACCGGGGGATGCGTTCCTCGTGGGAGAACCGGGTTGGTTCCGCCTGTGCTTTGCGCAAACGGATGAGCAGCTCAACGAGGCGTTGGAGCGGCTGTCACCATTCCTTGCCAAAGCGCGGGAAATCGCTTGATCAGAACCAGTGATAGGAGGGCAGCGTCCCTCCTATTGTGTGCAGGATGAGCGGCTCAATCCCTTCAAACAACTTTTCGTTGTTGGAAAGAACCACGATGCCCAGATCTTCCTCCGGATAACCCACCGTGTAGGAGCGATAGCCCGGATTGCTGCCCCAATGCCAGATGGAGCTGTTGGGCTTGGTCGCCTGAATGCCCCAACCCATAGACCAACTGATCTTGCCCGTGATGGTCTTGTGTTTGCTCAGCATCCACTCCTTCACTTCCGGCTCCACGCCTCATCCATCATCGCTGCCAGAAAACGAGCGTAATCCCCCGCTGTGGTGTGCAGGCTCCACGCCGCATTGCCGGTCGTTGGCTTGCGTTTGCCGGTAATCCGGTCTCCGTCTTTGTCGTAGCCAAAGCGGATGCGGTAGTTATAAGCGTGTTGCCAGAGGAAGCTGGTGGAGGTCATACCAAGCGGCTCAAACACATGGATGCGGGCCAGCGTTTCAAGGTTCAGCCCTGTCCTGCGTTCCAGAACCTGCTGCAGTAAAGCATAACCCGAGCCGGAGTATGTGAACTCCGTGCCCGGATCAAACCGCAGCTTCAGCGGGTCTTTTTCGTCAAAGTTGGTCAGGCCAGAGGTGTGGGAAAGCAACATGCGGGCGGTGATGCGCTTCAGGCGCGGATCAGCGCTTTCAAACAGGTCTGGTGCATACTGATAAAGTGGACGTTCCAGCGACAGAATATCCAGATCCACGAGCTTTAATGTCAGATAAGCAAAGACGGGTTTGCCGAGAGACGCGACCTCAAAGATGGGTTCTTGTGCACCGACAACAGTCTTACCGCGGATGGATTTGTCATAGAGGCGGATGAACTCGACCTTACCGTCACGGATAACGGCCACACTCAGGCTGGTTTCAGGGTTGCCGCGCTGGATATCCTTGGCGTGCTTGTCTAAAGCTGTAATGATTTCGTCCTGCGGCGTTTCACGCTGCAAGGGCTTTGCCTCCTCACAGCCGCTGAGCGCCAGAACTCCCGCCAAACCTGCCAATATCCTTAAATGCATCAAGAATCCGCTTTTAAAATCAGTTTCCGTCAGTCTCTCACATGAGCTGTCGCACATAACTCAGGCCACGCCCAGAGCATACGCCTAAGAAGATGAATGAGAGATTGGTCTGTGACGATTAATTTGGGTCAAAGCTCTATGCAACGAAAATGGCACCAATGCGTCAGGTTGCAATTCTCTGGTTCACTCGCGTTATCGTCACCACAAAAAGCGAAAATTTGCTGTTGACCTCAACTTAGCTTGAGGTCTTACAAGCCCTGTTGTGAAACCGAAACCTCGCATGTTTCGGTGAAAGAACAGAATGAGTTCACTATGAAAAGACTTGCCACTTTATCCATTGGAACCCTGATGATTGCCGCTGCCGGTATGGCACAGGCGGAAGGCCTGGAACGCATCAACCCGCCGACCATTGTCGATACCAGCCCATGGGGCTTTTCGCAGGTTGTTGTCGCGCCTTCATCGGCAAAGACGGTTTACATCTCCGGTCAGTTCAGCGGCGATAAAGAGGGCAACGTGCTGGGCAAAACCGTGGGCAAACAGGCTGAACTTGCCTTTGACAATCTGCGCAAGGCCATCGAAGCGTCCGGCGGAAAGCCTGAGCACGTGGTGAAGATTCAGGTGCTTGTGGCGGGTCACGGAGAAGACAAGCTCCATGCCATCGGCGAGCAGATCTCCAAGCTGTTTGGTGAACACCTACCCGCCAGCACGCTTATTCCGGTGGATCGTCTGGCACTGGACGGCATGCTGTTTGAAATTGATGCCACGCTTGCGATCCCGCAGAGCTGATGGTGTCCTGCTCCTGCCAAGTCCACTGGCAGGAGCTTCCCTCTAATCATTCGCGGAGTTCATCGGCGGTGGGCCTTCGGGGCCTTGTGGCCTTTGCCGTGGCGTGTGGCCCTTGAAGGCCCAGAGCGACATGACAGCCGCGCCAAGCAAAACAACGGCACTGAAGATATAAGCATCCGCCAGAGCTCGGCTGCTGATGGCCTTCAGGATGTAAAGGGATTGCGGCCAGCGTTCGTGCAGCAAAGCGGCGGCGGCAGGTTGATCCCCCATGAACTTGTAGAGCAGCAGCTGCAAAAGCTCGCGGTCATTGTCGTTGGGTTCCATCAGTTCCGCAGCGGCGGAGATCATGGTTTTTTCCCGCCAGTTGATGAGCGCGCCCACACAGGCAATTCCAAACACACCGCCCACCTGCCTGCAGGTTTGCAGCAGTGCCGTGGCGCGGGCACGGGCTAGCAAGGAAACGTGGGAGAGCGCTTCTGTTGAAACAGTACTGATCAGAAAACCGAGCCCCGCCCCCATCAGGATCATGCCGGGGAACAGCAGCCACAGGTTATTGAAGTGAATGACCAGCGCCTGTGTTGCAAAGCCGATGCCCATGGCCAGACTCCCGCAAACCGCGAGATTGCGGAACTTGATATTGCCCACCAGCCGCCCGCCAAACTGCGCACACACGATGATCGTCAGTACCACGGGCAACATGGAGAGACCGGCTTCAAGCGGCGTCAGGCTGAGCACGTTTTGCAGGAACACCGCACCAAATACCACCTGTGCCAACAGGGCAAACGGAATGCAGAACAACAACAGGCAGCACCCCAGATAGACCTTGTTCTCAAACAGCGAAAACTGAATGAATGGATGGGCACACGGTGCCTGCGGACAAACAGAAGAGAACAGGCAAGGATAACAAACCCGGCTGAGACCACCCCTTCGCCCAGTGACAGGCGATAATCTCCAAACAGTTGGACGGCTACGGTGAAAACCAGCAGCGCCATCACGAACAGGATCGCGCCCTGAAAATCAAAGCTGCCGGTATCCTTGTTGGTTTTGCTCTTGCCAATGGCAAAGGCCATGATGAGCACGGCAAGCCCAATGGGCACGTTGAGCAGGAAGACAACGCGCCACGAGAAAAACTCCACCAACAGCCCACCCACCAAAGGCCCGCAAGCCAGGAAGAACAATCCAGCCCCCACATAATGAGCCAGCGCTTTACCGCGTTCATCCGCTGGATACGCTGAGAACACTAGCGCAGTGGCGGCGGGCTGCATCAGTGCCGCGCCTGCCCCTTGAAACACGCGGGCGGTGATGAAGAACTCACCGGTTGGGGCATAGGCGCAGGCCAGCGAGGCGGCGGTGAACAGCGCCAAACCCATGCGCAGCGAGGTAAAGTAACCGAACTTGTCGCCCAGCCAGCCGCCACACATCAGCATGGAAGCCAGTGCGATCAGATAGGCGTTGACCGACCATTGCAGATGCACTGGACCAAACATAAAGGTCCGCTGCAGCGAAGGCAGGATAACGCCCAGCACCGTCTGGTCGATCATGACCAGAGCAAGTGCCCCGATCATATTCAACAGAACCAGATGTTTGCGGGCCATGCTCGCCTCCACTCTCGTACGGCTCAGGCACGGTTTTCAAATTGCCCCATGAACCCTTCAAGGGCCTCAAGGCATTTTGGTTCATCCAGAATTGGACAGTGACCACGATCAGGAATGCCCACGGCCTGCATGCGCGGTGCCATGGTTTTCATGGAGCGGATCGTTTCAGCGGATGTGACGTCTGAAAGCTCTCCGCGAATGGAAAGGATCGGCAGGTCCAGCTCTGCCGCCCGCTCATGGGCCTTCCAAAGATCGCGGTAGGCCTCTTTGTTCTCAATGAGTGCGACGCCCAGATTGTCATCATAGCGGTGGTGCCACTTGCCGTCTTTCAGACCAAACATGGAAAGCGCCATGCGCTCCCACTTGTCATCGGGCAGGTTCACAAACTGATTGCCCACATGCTCTTTTACCGTTTCAACAACAGCGCTGAGTTCGTCCTCATCCTCCAGCTGTCCGGCATAGCCGAAGATGCGGGACATGCCGGCAAACTCGATGGTGGCGCCCAGATCGTTCAGGATGGTGCCTGCCAGCATGTCCGGATGGTCTTCCACCATCAGCATGGCCAGCAGTGCGCCGAGGGAGGAGCCAAGCAGAACAACGGGTTGCTCACCGGTGAACTTCCAGAACTCGTAGATATCGCGAATGTAAACGGTGGTGTTGTAGTTGCTGTAGTCGGGGTCATAATCCGACAGATCCCGCCCACGCAGGTTCAGCGCGTAGATCTTGTAGGTCTTGCTCAGCTGTGCAGCCATGGGGTCCAGATCGCGGGCACAGCGGGTCAGGCCCGGCAGAGCATGATGGCTGGCTTTTGTGAGGTGCCATTGCCGTAGACGCGGTAGTTCAGTTTGATGCCGTCAGAGGTTTCAAACCACTTGTTCTCATAGGCGCCGCTGTCGTACTTGCGCTCATCAATCTCACTCATGAGCACCTCTTTTTTTTTTCTTCGAACCCGGCGTGTGGTGCGAATGAGTACATTCCGTCATGTAGCCTTCGTGCTTTTCATTGAGAATGGCCTCAATCCGATCAGCATTTTTGATCAACGCGTCATCAGCGGCCAGATAGCCGGTCTTGATGCGTTCGTTGATGCTTTTGGGTTCAAAATCCACCACACCAGTCAGCGCATTGTGTTCTGCATTGACGGTGATGATGTGAGAGAGCGCGCGCATTTTCATGAGGGACTGGTAGTGCTCGCAGTCCCGAATGGGCGAGTCTTCTGGCACCAGTTTGTCCAGATCATAAAGCATATGGGAGTAATGCTGGGCGGACTTGTCACCATCCAGCATGAGCCAGAATTTGTCTTCAAACACCAGCTCCGTCATGCGGTAGACGGCTTCCTCAACGGTGGTGGGAATGATGCCTTCCGGGCAGAACAGCTCAATCAGGAAAATCGGCATATGGGAGATCTGATGATCATCCAGAATACGCAGCAAAGAGCGGATGGGCGTGTTGTCGTAAAGCCCGCCATCCCAGTAATAGCTGCCGTTAAGCTGAATGGGCGGGAAGCCGGGCGGCAGGCTGCCACTGGCCATGATGTGCTTGGAGGTGATGTAGTGATCTCGGTTGGAAAACCGCTCTATCTGCCCCGTCGCCACATTGGTCGCCGTGATCACCAGTCGCGGCGCTTCCGGGCTGTTGAGCCGTTCAAAGTCGATGAACTTTTCCATGGTCTCCAGCGCGGGTGTGATGTCGTAGATGCTGGGGCGTTTCTCGGCCATGAAAGAGGGTGCATGCAGCTTGAAAAAACGTGGGTGGCCCATGCTGGCGCGCAGCAGTTTCTGGCTGGAATGCCAGACAAAGCCCGGCGCATGGCTGAGGTGTTCCCAAAGAGCGTGCAGGGTTTCGATCGGGTCTCCGAACTTGGGGGCGGCGATGACAGCAGCGTTGAGGGCACCAATGGAGGTTCCGGTGATGATCTCCGGCACATATCCCGCCTGATAAATGCGGGTCAGGGCACCAACCTCATAAGCTCCAAGAGCTCCACCGCCTTGCATGACAAGGCCAATTCCTTGTGTCATCTACCGTCCTTCCGACAGGGTTTCCTGCATTCCCCCCGGCGCACCCCAGCTGGCAGAGAAAGAGCGCTTTCTCACCCAAACCAGAGAACAGACGTGATGATGAGCGGCCCGATAAAGCCCACCTCACGGATGAAGCTTAGGCGCGAACCTCCAAAGAAAGCATAAAGCTTGCTCAAAAATCATGCGGTCTTGAGAAGGTGGCGGCGAGGCGTTTTCGTGGTCTCTCCGGCGAAAACCAGAAGGCGGTTGCAATCACCCAGACGCAAGCCTCTCCTGACACTATGGCTCCTTACGAAATCTGCCTTGATGTAATGAAGTCATAACTCAATGAAAAACAAATACTTGTATAGCTTTGTACAGAAGCTGAAGAACCTGCGGAATCTAGCCGTACTCGCTCTGCTCGGGCTTACACTGGCAGCCTGCCAAACGACCATTACGGCGAAAGACATTGAAGAAGCCCAAGTAAAGGTCTCAAAGGTGACCGTGACGGGCGATTGGAAATTTGAGGGGCTGAACAATGTTCTGGGCGTTGACTACGATAAAGACGTAATCGTTAAGGTCACAAAGAAGGCCCTACAGACCAAGTTGAAAGAGCTGCATGGTCCGAGACGGGTCAACGTTGACGTCAAAATTCAGAGCTTCTTCATTTCCAATATGGGGTATGACATCCTCTTCGGGACTGGTGCATCCTCCATGTCGGGCATGGTGACGGTTACTGATGCGCGGACAAAAGAAGTCATTGTCAAAGACGCGAGGATCGGCACAGCAGTCGCAAACCACGAAGTGTTTGCTGAACAGGTTGTGGCGAAGGTTTTGCGGGCGACAAAAAAACGCTGACGACTTGATCTGGCAGCCGTTGCTCTCTGCAGCGGCATGCTGTTGTTAAATTGCGAGTTCCGGGCTTACACTTCGTTGAGCCTGAGCTGATAGAGCGATGAGGGTGGGGCTCTAATTGGAGCCCCATTCTTTAGGAGCTTCGGATGTCTAACAGCTCTCTGCCTCCAGTCCTGCTTTTGACTGGCACCAATGCTGCGGCGTGGTCGATGGAGAATGTGCAGGTGTCCCTTGAGGCTGCCGGATATACCTGCCACAGCCTCACTTACCGACATCATGACCTGCCATCCGGACCGGAACGGGATGCTAAGCTCACCGGGTTAAGCATCGCTGATTATGTGGAGGATGCCCGGCAGGCCATAGACGAGATTGGCGAGGCGCCGGTTGTAGTTGGCCACTCGATCGGTGGGTTGATTGCGCAGCTGCTGGCTGCTGAGGATGCCATCAAAGCGGGCGTTCTTCTCAACAGCAGCATTGTGAACGGGACTCTGCCGACCACGGAGGAAGAACGAGATCTCGGGAAGCTGCTCATATCAGCAGGCGCCTTCTGGGAGCAGGCAGTGGAACAGGATTTTGAGCTGCTGGTGAAGTATGGCTTCAACACGCTGTCACCCCAGATGCAACGTGACATCCATGCGCGTCTTGGCTCCGAGTCCGGTCGGGTGCTGTTTGAGTTTTTCTTCTGGATGTATGACCTCCACCAGACCACGTTTGTAGACCCAGACAAGGTCACATGCCCCCTGCTCTTCATCTCAGGAACCGAGGACAAGGCCGTGCCACCAAGCACCGCGCGGGTGATGGCTGAGCGCTATGAAACAGCAGAGTTCCTCGTGATCGACGGAGCTTGCCACTACATCCAGTTTGATGAGCAATGGCCAGAGACAGCCGCCAAGATACTCGACTGGCTGAGCCGAAACCTTTGAGGTCTACGCGCCCCCTAAACCAATCTGCCTCCTAAGTGCTGGTTGGTTCCGTCTCATCTCCCATCAGCATCTTCCAGACAGCCTTGATGGCCAGTTCCGGGTCAAACCAGCTGACGAAACGGGTGTCCACTGGTTGGCCGTTGCGGATGGTGAGGGTTGGGCGGATCAAGCGCAGGCCTTCCGGGCGCATCACCTGCGGATTGCCGTTGAGCAGGGTGAAGTCAGCCTTCATACCCACGGCGATCATGCCGAGCGTATCTTCCTGCCCCAGCTGACGGGCCGCATCAACCGTCATCGCCTGCAGCGCTTCTTCCAGCGTCACCGCGTGATCAGCACCAACAACCGTGTTTCCGCTTTGGGAGGTACGGGACATGGCGGTCTCCACCGTGCCCATGGGGTTCATGGGCGTTGCGGGATGATCTCCATGGAAGGTGACCACGGCACCTGCATCCTTGGCATCGCGCACGGGCATATAACGGTTCATGCGGTTGCTGCCGAACAGGTCTTCCAGCTGGTCGCCATAAAAGGTGATGTGATCCACGAAGAAGCCAAGGGAGACACCCAGATTAGTCGCCCATTGAATCTGCTCGCGGGTTATCAATGCGTTGTGCTCCAGCCGGTGCTGGATGTCATCGCGCGGGTCTTCTGCCTGAATGGTGGCGATGGCCATCAAAGCCTGATCAATGGCGCGCTCGCCCTGCACATGCATGGCCACCTGCCCGCTCTTTTTATGCACTTCCCGCAGTTTCTCAATCAGGTCCGTATCGCTCATGTTGAGCTCGCCGTGATGTCCTGAGGAGAGGCCGAGCCGTTCCAACACCAGCTCAGAGGTTTCATAGGGGTGATAGGTGGCGGCTGCTCCGGTGAACGGAGAACCATCCAGCCAGAACTTGGCGCCTAGAATGGTGAAGCGGTCGTCTCCGCCAAAGCGCCAGTTGGGCAGTTGATCTTCCGTCAGATAGAGATAGGTCCGGACCGGCGGGTTGTCCTCCAGTCCAATACGCTGCAACAGGCCCACCGGATTGGGGTGACGTCCCACGGCTCCGGTCACGCCGATGCTGGTGTAACCGGCCTTGGCGTAGTCCGTATACTTCTTGCGCACCAGCAGTTCCACGGCCTCATCGGAGGGAGCCGGAATTGCGGAAACAACACGATTGATCTCTTCCAGCTCGCGCAGCATTGGCCCGCGGTTCGGGTCAATGCCCGCTTCCTTCAGGGCCGCTGAGTTGGCGTAGGCCTCATGCATCATCTGGGTCAGAACCAGCATGGGCTTGTCAGGAGAGATGGCGTCCAGCTCTGCCAAAGTTGGCGGGGAAAGGTCTTTGATCGCGATCGGATCCCAGCCATAGGCTAGCACCCATGGAGTCAGGCTGTATTCATCCGCCGATTCCTCAAGGGCCTTCATAATCTGCGAACGGCTGTCGTACTTGAAGGCGCTGATATCGGTGGCGGCGGCCAGCAAAGCGGCGGCTATCGGGTGGGTATGCGGTTCAATCAGGCCGGGGATCAACGTGCCTTTGAGGCGGATAAGCTTGGCTTTGTCTTGATTTTCCAGCTGGCGCACGTCACCTAACGCCATGATTTCGTTGCCATCAACCAATATGGCCTGCACCTGCGGGCGCTCCGGGTCCATTGTCAGAATACGGTCGGCGGTGATGATGTACTTGGTTGGATATTCTGGCGGCAGAGAATACCAGTAGTAGCCAGCAGCGGCACCTACAATGACAATGACCAGCCCAGCAATCCAACGCATACCAACCTCCTCCTTCTTACCCTTACGGAATGATGCATATAATTGGCAGGGACGCCACCCGATAGTTTCGGGCTTTTCGCAGGTTTTGCGCCTCTAATGAGTCATATGACTGCGCTTGATGAGCTTGCATCGGATCTCGGACTGAGACCGCAGCGCAATTCCCGTTTCCGGAAAGACCTCCTCCGGCTTTTCTGCCTTGAAGTTATAATGACGCGTCACACCAGCCAGCACAGAAGTGGCCTCCACCGTTGAGAAACTGGCTCCGGCACACACGCGCGGCCCAATGCCAAATGGCATGTACGCCCCGGTCATCGGATCGTCATCGCGCTCAAAGCGGTCTGGATCAAAGTGATCGGGATGGTGCCAGTAGGAGCGGTGCCGGTGAACGATCCAGGGTGAAATGATGATCAGCGCCCCTCGCGGGATTTTGTGGCCGCCAATAGTCGTCTCCTCAACCGCCATACGGGAGAGGAATGCGATGGGCGGATAGAGCCGCGTGGTTTCGCGGAAGATGTTGCGGGTGAACCTCAGCTTGGACAGGTGCTTGTACTCAAGCACTTCCCCGTTTGTGATGCTATCTGTCTCCCGCCGGATGCGCTCAGAATAGTCTGGCCGCTGGGAGAGGATGAAGAACGCCCAGTTGAGCACGGCAGAGGTGGTCTCGTGACCGGCCAAAAAGAACGTGGCGATATGGTCCACCAGCTGCTCCTTGCTGAAGGGCAGACCGGTTTGGGGATGGCGGGCATCCAGGAGGCGCTGGCACATGTCATCATGCTGGCCGAACCGATCAGCGGTGTGCTCATCCACCAGATCCGTCAGAAGCAGACGGATTTCATCGCGTAGGATCTCCGCTTCCTTTGGCATGGGGCGGTTAGGCCCTTCACCGGTCCCCCGCAGGATCATTTTGCGTGCCCATGTTGTGGTGATTGCCTGATACTGCATGGCCTGCGTAAACACCTTGCGGGCGCGCACGCTGTCGATGGGATGTGAAAAGATGGTGCGGAAGATGATGTCAGCGGTCAGACGGCTCATCTCATCGCGCAGGCTGATGGACTTTCCGAACTCAGCCGCCTTATCCAGATAAGCCAGAAACTCGTTGCAGGCGTCCTGAATATGCTTGAAGGCACT
This sequence comes from Pseudovibrio denitrificans JCM 12308, assembly GCF_001310815.1. Lineage (GTDB taxonomy): Bacteria > Pseudomonadota > Alphaproteobacteria > Rhizobiales > Stappiaceae > Pseudovibrio > Pseudovibrio denitrificans. Next base: position 73,843 of record NZ_BAZK01000008.1, on the reverse strand, counting down.
GCGCACACCCACGTGAGAAAACACCGGCGCAATCATCTCACGCTGTTCTTCCCATTTCGGGCCGCTGGCTATGATCGTGCTCTCCCCGATCACCGGTTTGAGTGTATCCACCATCACATCCGATTTTGGAAACGACAGCCGCTTTTCAACCAGCACCTCATTCACCAGATCAGGCGCGTTGACCAGGTAACAGGGTCGGCGGGTAAAATAGACCCGCTCGATCGGACTGTTGAAGAACTCCTCGGGGATAAGGTTTAAAACATTGCGCGCCCAGAACACGCGAAACAGTCGCAGACCTCGGAGCGGTTTGCAGGGCGTTGGTGCCGGAGGCCGATAAAGGATTGGTTCAGGCATGTATGCTGCTTCTTTTGCGGTACATATCTATCGCGTGGCAGCCTTGTCCGTTCATTTTCTGCTCTGGGTCATGAAAAACAAAAAAACGCCAGAAAACGCAAAAAACGCATAAACCTTTCAAAGTCCACGCAAACAATCTTTCCTGTTATTTTTCTAACACTTAGCTCTCTAATGCCGAGCTAAGGAAACAGCGCAAAAATCCCGGTTACTCTTCATAAATCCTCAAGCAAGCCCGCACTTATTCCCGCCCCTCCGGCTAGGTTGACCATTACGTCAATATGGGCTTGACTGGTGTTGCTCTGCCTATCCCGTCATTGCGCTTGGGGAATAAAGGCAGCAGCTGGGGAGGATAAACGGATGTCGACGAACTACTCTGAAAACCTGCAGAAGTGGCTGGATATGCTGGAGGGCGGCAAGGATCTGGCGAAACTGTCTGCCCTGATCGCCAAGGATTGCGTGTTTTACAGCCCGGTGGTGCACACGCCGCAACGGGGGCAGCAGATCACTGTCATGTATCTTTATGGCGCGGCTCAGGTGCTTGGCGTCAACAAGAGCTTCAAATATGTGCGCATTCTGGATTGCGGCGACAATGCTGTGCTGGAGTTTGAGACAGAAGTCGACGGCATCTTCATCAACGGTGTCGACATGATCCATTGGAATGAAGAGGGCCTGATCGATGATTTCAAGGTCATGCTGCGCCCCCTTAAAGCGGTGACCATGGTGCAGGCGAAAATGGCAGAAATGCTGGAAGCCCTTAAAGCACCTGCAAAGACTGCTGGATAAATTGAAGGATGCGGGGGAGTAATTGATAACCATCTCTGTGCTCCCCTCAAAGAATTGGTTCCTGAAATCTCATGGGTCTCAGGCCGTGAGGCCGTGACCTTAAATATTCTGTAATCCCCCACCCCTTGAAATATTCCCGTTAGGTCACCAATCCTGCGCGGGAATACGATGAAACATTTCATTTCAAAACCTTGTCTAAGGGGAATAACTCTGCTGGGCCTCCTGCTTGTGTTGGCGGGATGTGGCTTGCAGACCTCTCCTGTCGCCGACCCCAAAGGCCCCATCGCCATTATTGAGCGGGATCTGCTTTACACCGCTTTCTTCATCATGCTGATTGTGGTTATTCCCGTTTACTTCATGGTCTTCTGGTTCATCTGGCGCTACCGCGCAAAAGGCGGGACGGGTGAATACAAGCCGGAATGGCACAAATCCACCATTATTGAGGTGTTCGTCTGGTCCATTCCTGCCGCCATCATCATCACGCTTGGCTATCTGGTCTGGACTTATTCCTACAAGCTTGACCCCTATAAGAAGATCGCAACGCCAGAAAATACCATTAACGTGCAGGTGGTCGCGCAGGACTGGAAGTGGCTCTTCATCTATCCGGACCTCGGCATTGCCTCCGTCAACGAACTCGCCTTCCCCGTTGATAAAGCCGTCAGTATGAAGCTGACCTCAGACACAGTCATGAACTCCCTGCTTATTCCCGCATTAGGGGGACAAATCTATGCCATGGCGGGGATGACCAGTGAGCTGAACCTGAAAGCCAATGAAACCGGACGCTTCCGTGGCCGCAACACGCAGTACAGTGGCGATGGCTTTGCCATGCAGTTCTTCGACGCAGTGGCGATGACAGAAGAAGAGTTTCAGGACTGGGTTGCCAATGCCAAAGCGCAGTCCAAACCACTCTCCACGGTGACATACGATCAGCTCGCCCAGCCCAGCATTGCCCACGGGGTGGAGTACTTCTCATGGGTCAAACCGGGCCTGTTTGAAGAGATCCTGAAAAAGTATGCCCGCCGGCCCGAGACCACCCTGCGCAGACATGCGCCAGCGACGACCCAGCCAGCTTGTGAGGGGGATACACCATGCTAGGAAGATTAGGATTCGACTCCCTCCCCTTCTACAGCGCCATCGCTTTTGGCGGTGCTTCCATCACCGTTCTGGGTGGATTGGTCGTCTTTCTGCTGGTCACATATTTCGGTAAGTGGCGGTATTTCTGGGAAGAATGGCTGACGAGCTGGATCATAAACGCATTGGTATCATGTACATCGCCCTTGCATGGTGATGTTGGTGCGCGGCTTTGTGGACGCGCTGATGATGCGCTCGCAGCAGGCCATGGCGTTGAATAACGATGGCTATCTTGCGCCTGAGCACTTCGATCAGGTGTTTAGCTCTCACGGCACAATCATGATTTTCTTCATGGCCATGCCGTTCCTGACGGGCCTGATCAACATCGTTGTGCCGCAGCAGATTGGCGCGCGCGATGTGGCCTTCCCATTCATGAACTCCATCAGCTTATGGCTCACCGCAGCCGGGGCTGCGCTGGTGATGGTCTCACTGGTGATCGGCAAGTTCTCGACGGCGGGCTGGACCGGTTATCCCCCCTACTCGGGTGCGGAGTATAGTCCCGGCGTTGGCGTGGATTACTGGATCTGGGCGCTGCTGGTCAGTGGTGTTGGCAGCACGATGACGGGTATTAATTTTGTCGTCACGATCATAAAGTGCCGCGCGCCCAAAATGCGCCTGATGCAGATGCCGCTGTTCACCTGGACCACCTTATGCACCAGCCTCCTCATGGCTTTCGCATTTCCGGCGCTGACAGTTGTTGCAGCTATGCTCGGTCTGGACCGTATTTTAGGGTTCCACTTCTTCACCAATGATTCAGGTGGCAACATGATGAACTATGCCAACCTGATCTGGATCTGGGGCCACCCGGAAGTTTACATCCTCATTCTACCCGCCTTCGGCGTCTTCTCTGAGGTTGTGGCAACCTTCTCGCAGAAAAGGCTTTTTGGTTACAAGTCGCTGGTCTACGCCACGGCGGTAATCACCGTTCTGTCCTTCTCTGTCTGGTTGCACCACTTCTTCACCATGGGTTCCAGTCCCAATGTGAATGCGGTGTTTGGCATCGTGACCATGATCATCGCCGTGCCGACGGGCGTAAAGATATTCGACTGGGTGTTCACCATGTATAAGGGGCGGATCATCTTCCACCCTGCCATGTTATTCACCATCGGCTTTCTGGTGACCTTTGTGCTCGGCGGCGTCTCCGGCGTCCTCCTCGCAATCCCCCCCGCCGACTTTTTGATGCATAACTCCACCTTCCTCGTCGCCCACTTTCACAACGTGCTGATCCCCGGAGCAGTGTTTGGGTACTTCGCTGGCTTCCAATATTGGTTCCCGAAAGCGACGGGTTTCAAACTGGATGAAAAGTGGGGTGCACGGTCGTTCTGGTTCTGGATTATCGGCTTCTACCTTGCCTTTATGCCGCTCTATGCCCTTGGTTTTATGGGTATGTCTCGCCGCATGGAGCGTTACGATGTAGCCGAATGGCAACCGTTCCTGATTGTGGCAGCGGTTGGTGCGCTGAGCGTTCTGATCGGCATCGTCTGCCAGGGTATGCAGCTTTACGTCAGCATTCGTGATCGTGAGAAAAACCGTGATATCACTGGTGATCCGTACAATGGCCGGACGCTGGAATGGCAAACTGCATCGCCGCCAGCGGAGTATAACTTTGCCAAGATCCCCGATATTCAGGACATAGACGCTTTCTGGGACATGAAGCAACGCGGCGTGGCTTATGCCCCTGCCAAGGAGTATGAGGATATCCACTTACCCCGCAACACCGGCATTGGTGTGTTCCTCGGCGGCCTTGGGTTCCTCATCGGATTTGCGGTCACATGGTACATCTGGTGGCTTGTGGCTCTTGGCTTCCTTGGTGTGCTGGCGTGTTTGATAACTCGCAGCTCGCAAGACCACACCTATCAGATCATCCTGCAGCCGAAATCGAGGCCTATGAAAAGGCTCGTATCAAGGCATTGGAGGAAAAGAAACCAGCACCGGGGGATTTCTGGTCATGAACACATACAGCCCTAAAACCACCGGCTCTCCCGGCCCGACGGAAGAAACCTTAGACATCAGAGACTTGGGCTTCTGGCTCTACCTGATGACAGATGCGATCATCTTCTCGCTTCTGTTTGCAACCTACGTGGTCATGTTTCAAAACACAGCCACGGGACCTTTGCCCATTGAGGTGTTTGATATCAAGCACGTCTTTGGCGAAACCGTGTTCCTGCTCTTTTCCAGCGTAACGTTTGGCTTCGCCTCCCTGGCCTCCGTCAGGGAGCATAAAAGTCAGGCCGTGTTCTGGTTGATTGTTACCATCGTGCTTGGCTTAGGCTTCATCTCGCTGGAAGTGGTTGAATTTGTTGGCATGATCCAATCCGGTGCGGGACCGCAGACCAGTGGCTTCCTCACTGCGTTCTTTACATTGGTGGGGACACATGGGGCACACGTCAGCCTTGGCATGATCGGGATCTTGGTGATGATCTTCCAGATCCTCATCAAAGGCCTGACCTCTCCCGTCAAATCCCGTCTCCACCGCCTCGGCATGTTCTGGCACTTCCTGGACATCGTCTGGATCGGCATTTTCTCAATCGTCTACATGCCCGGCTGGCTTATTTAGGAGAGCAAGATGCACCCGCAATCTCACAGTGCAAAGAGGCTGATCACCGGTTTTATCCTCGCCCTGGCGCTCACCCTGATCCCCTTCGCCGCCGTCTGGACCATGGCCTTCCCGGTTGAGCTGACCTTCGGCATCATCGCCCTGTGCGCGCTGGTGCAGGTGGGCGTGCACCTGCATTACTTCCTCGGCATCGACAGCAGAACGCCCATTGAGAACGTGCTGGCCATGAGTTTTGCCGGTGTTCTCATCTTCCTGATGGTTGGTGGTACGCTCTGGATTATGTTTGATCTTTACGAGCGGATGATGTGAGGACATCCTTAGTCTCATGAGGCTGCTTTTCAGAGAAGCTCACGAGGTTTGCCAGAAAATCCTGCACGGACCGTTCCCACGAAAAGGTTTTGGCGTGAGCAATGCAATCCTCTGATTTCATTGGCAAAGCCCGTTTGATGGCAATGGCCAGATTCTCATCAGTCGCGCCGACTGGAGCATCGCCAATGATGTCTTTCGGGCCCGTCACGGGGTAAGCTGCCACGGGGATACCACAGGCCATCGCTTCCAGATTGACGAGCCCGAATGTGTCCGTTTTGGACGGAAACACCATCACATCAGCCCCGCAATACGCTTCAATTAGATCGTCTCCCGTCTTCGCGCCCGTGAACACCGCATCTGGATAATTCTTGGAAAGAGAAGCGAGATCAGGCCCATCTCCTACCAAAACCTTGGTGCCTGGAAGGTTGAGGTCCAGAAAGGCCTCCAGATTTTTCTCCGGCGCAATCCGCCCCACATAAAGCATCACCGGTTTGGGATAGTCCGCAAACACCTCAGAAGGAATGGGCCGAAAGTTCTTCAGCTCCACACCTCGTTGCCAACGCACCACCCGCCTGATGCCGATAGTGCGGGCTGCCTCCACCATTGTCTGCGTGGTGACCATGGTCTGGGCGGCCTGATTGTGAAAGGCTATCAGCCACTTATAAAACCATGCGGTTGGCAAGCCTGTGCGCATGGAAGCATACTCGGGGAACTTGGAGAGCCATGAACTGGTGAACTTATGCCCGTTGCGCCGGCAATATTTCCGCGCCGCCCACCCCAGTGGCCCCTCTGTCATCACGTGCAGCGCATCCGGCTTCAGCGCCCGCAGCATCTTGGAGAGCTTGTAATAGGGAAACAGCGCTAGCTTGATATCGGGATAGGTTGGCAACGGCATCTGGTGGAACTGATCCGGCGTGATCAGGATGACCTCATGTCCCAGCGCCGTGAGTTCACGGCGTGTAATGCCCAAAACGCGGACAACGCCGTTGATTTGGGGATGCCAGGCATCGGAGACGATAACGATCTTCATCAACCAATCCCTGCAGAGCTACCAGAGAGACAGGCAGGGGATCTTGGTGGTGTCACAGCGATCAGAGTATTTCCGCGCTATCTCAGTCACTTCCTCAAGCAATCGGTCGCTGAGCGTGATCGGCTTTAGTCCCATTTCCAGAAACTGATGATTGGCCACCATCAGGTCATTTTCAGCTGCTTCCTTGCGGGGATTATCCAGATACGCGATCTCCACATCGGTCATTTGAGCGACCATCTCGGCCAGATCTTTTACCCGGTGCACCTCGGTCATCTGGTTGAGAATTTTGACCCGCTCTCCCCGTTCAGGTGGATTTTCGACCGCCAGCTGAACACAGCGAACGGTATCCTGAATATGGATAAATGCCCGCTTCTGCCCACCCGTTCCATGCACCGTCAGCGGATATCCAATTGCGCCTTGCATGAGGAACCGATTGAGGACAGTGCCATAGTCGCCATCGTAATCGAACCGGTTGATCAGACGTTCATCCAGGGAAGTCTGTTCGGTCTGTGTGCCCCAGACAATACCTTGATGCAGGTCCGTAATCCGCAGTCCATAGTTCTTGGCATAGAACTGGAAGAACAGCTGATCCTGTGACTTGGTCATGTGGTAGATGGAGCCCGGGCTTGTGGGATAAAGGATCTCCTGCTCCCGTAGATCCCCGTTCACATCCAGATGAACGCGCAAGTACCCCTCTGGGATTTCACAGCCCACGGTGCTATAGCCGTACACCCCCATGGTGCCCAGATGTACCAGATGCGGGTCCAGTTCCGCTTCCACTATCGCGGACAGCACATCGTTGGTGGCGTTGAGATTGTTGGAGACCGTATAGCGCCGATGCCATGAGGATTTCATGGAGTACGGCGCAGCCCGCTGTTCCGCAAAGTGGATGATGGCATCCGGCTTTTCCGTTTTCAGCAGCTGCAAAAAACGGTCGTAATCCACGCCGAGCGTGATGTTGGCAAAGCGGATTGATTTGCCCGTCAGCTCCTCCCAGGTCGCCAGTCGCTCACTGATCGGCTGGATAGGCGTGAGCGAGGTGACCTCAAGCTCAACATCAATTTTGCGGTGGGACAGATTGTCGACGATGATGACATCATGGCCAAGGCTGGAGAACAAAAGACTCGTAGGCCAGCCGCAAAAACCGTCGCCGCCCAGTACCATAACTTTACCCACGAAATCGCCCTTCCCGCCGACACACCCAGTTCAAGGTGAGGTAGCATCCTATTGGTACAGACTGATGAACCCAATGGCATTGCTGTTCTGGAACCCCTGATCCGGCAAAACAGGCCCTGTATGATTAGCCCCAACTCTTTCAGGTGGTCACAATGCGCAGTCCAAACACAGGCTAGATAAGCACGTGCGCCAGAAGGCTTCATCTCCATAAAATCAAGGGCAAAAGGCTACTGAGAGGCTGATAGATGAGAGCCTCAATCGGCGTGCCGCACGCGGAATGTTCATAACTCTGGCTAATTTTGTTTCATTTCACCGAAATATTTCGTCTTGCCCGCAACGTGATTTTCACGTCTCTCACCAAGATTCAGTTCTCGCAAAATTTCCAGAGAGACGTAACGGTCCGCTACGTCTTTTCTAAAGGCGCGGATCACATGCAGAGCCGATGCAAAGTTGCGTTATGGAAGAGATCTAGACAATATAATTACATTTTCTCAGCAATAACGGCCTGTACTTCTTCAAAAAACACTCTCTAATATATCTCATATTTCAGTGAATTTGTTTTGGGAGAGGGACACCAATGAGAGTAAAACTGATTTCAATGCTGGGCGCTGCCGCGCTTTCTTTAACCAGCGTCACTGCAATGGCTGCTGAAACAATTCGCGTTACTTTGCAGCTGCCTGAGACCCACAGTCTGGGCAAGAACTGGAACGCCTTTAAGAAAATCATTGAAGAGAAGTCCAATGGCGAACTGAGCTTCAGCTCTTCCCGTCTGCTCAGCTGTTTAAGGATAAGGAAGTGCCAGAAGCTGTTGGTTCTGGCGCAATTGAAGCTGGTTCAGCATTTCTTGGCCGCTTCGCCGGGTCTGTTCCGGCCGTTGAGATCGTAAACCTGCCGTTCTTCTTCCGCGATGAAGCACACCTTCGCGCTGCTGCTGCCAACGGATCTCCAATGCGTGAGATTCTCGATAAAGCGGTTCTGGAAGAAACCGGTGCCCGCGTTCTGTGGTGGCAGGCTTATGGCCGTAACATCTATCTGAACAATGGCGATCCGATCAGAACACCGGAAGACATTAAAGGTCAGAAAGTTCGAACTTACGGCAAAGTTCTGGGTTGGACAGTGGAAGCTCTGGGCGGTGCCCCAACACTGATGTCCGGTTCCAAGCAGTTCCTCGCGTACCAACAGGGCGCTGTTGATGTGGGCATGACTGGCACTTCCGGCGTTACCAGCCGCAAGCTTTATGAAGTGATGGAGAACATGACGCTCTCCTATGACTTCGCCATCGAGTTTGTTGCGGTGATCAACAACGACTTCTTCGAGAGCCTTTCTGAAGAGAACCAGAAGATCATTCTGGATGCTGCTGCAGTAGTCGAAAAACAGCTGCGTGAAGAGGTGTACTCTGGCGAAGACGCCTTGGTTGAAAGCGTTGCGGACAAGATCAACGTGATCCGCCTGAGCGATGAGGAACGTGCCAAATGGGTAGAAGCAACCGCTTCTGTTCAGGACCGTTTTGTGGAAGCAGCAGGCCCTGTTGCACAGCAGGCAATCGATGCTGCCAAGGGCATGTAAGGCTCTCCTGCCTTCATCATTTTAAATCTGGAGAAGGAGCCGTTTGGCTCCTTTTCTGCCCATCCAATCTGTTGGATCCCCTTTTATTTGAGGGAGACGGCTGCACACAGAGATCATTTCAGCCCGTGCAGTTCAGCTCTCCGGCAAATCCGTTTGGTGCTCAGCCGTGATTAAGCTCATAGATTACATCTCCGAATTCACCGGCAAATTTGCTGCCTGGGTGTTTTTCGCAATTGGTTTTTTCATCTGTTACGAAGTCGTCGCGCGATATGTCTTCAACAGCCCAACCGTTTGGGTGGATGAAGTTTCCCGTATCGGTCAGATCTGGGGAGCTTATCTGGCGGGCGCCTTTGCGCTCAAACACCGTGAGATGATTGTGATTGATGTGGCCTTCCGCCGCCCGGATACGCTGGTGCGCAAGGTGGTCGAGACCTTCTCTATTCTGGTGATCCTGATCTTCTGCATCACGGCTGTCTGGTACGGCTATGGTCTCTGGTACAAGTCACTGCTGCGCGGCCACACCACAGACACCTATCTCGCCCTGCCCAAGTGGTTCACCCACGCCTCGGTCTGGGTAGGTTTTGCCTTGCTCGGCCTGCAAGCCATGGCCGAAGCGGTGAAGATCTGGCGCGATGGCGTGCCAGCCGATGACACTCTGGAACACGAGATTTAGGGGCAACAGATGACTGCATTTCTCATTCTTGCAGCCCTGCTGCTGCTTTTGGTTTTCCGCGTTCCTGTCGCATTCGCGCTTGGTTCGCTCGGTGTCTTCCTGCTCTGGTATTTTCCGCTGCCGCTCAACGCCGTACCGCAGCGCCTTTATGGCTCCATGGACAGTTTCGAGCTGCTGGCCGTGCCCATGTTCCTGCTTATGTCCAACGTGCTGCTGAAGGGCGGTGTCGGCAAAGATCTGTTTGCGGCCGTGCAAAGCTGGGTCGGGCATTGGCCGGGTGGGCTCGGCGTAGCGACCATTCTGTCTTGCGGCCTGTTTTCTGCCGTTTCCGGCTCTTCTGTTGCCACCGCAGCGACCATTGCAACAGTAGCGATCCCCGAGATGACTTCTCGCGGTTATGAGCGCCCGTTTGTGCTGGGCATGCTGGCCGCTGGTGGCACGCTGGGTATTCTTATACCGCCGTCTATTCCGTTGATCCTCTATGGCATCGTGACAGAAACCTCAATCCCGAAACTCTTCCTTGCGGGGATCGGGCCGGGCCTGTTCCTTGCCAGTGTCTTCATCGTCTACGGCATGCTCTACTCCCGCTTTAACAGCAATTATGAGCGGGTGGAAAAGGCGAGTTGGGAGGAGCGCCGCCGGGCAACTTTCATGGCGCTGCCAACTCTGTTGCTTGCTGCGTCCATCATCGGTTCCATCTACATGGGCATCGCCACACCTTCTGAAAGCGCAGGCATCGGCTTTGTTATGGCGCTCATCATCACATTCGCCATGGGGCGCATGAACTTGGAGAAGATGAAGGAAGCCACCTATAAGTCCATGAAGACCACCACCATGGTGTTCCTCATCATTGCAGGGGCCAAGGTTTTCTCCTACGCGATCACGCTTTACCGCCTGCCGCAGGATATCTCCACACTGCTCACCTCCAACATTTCTGAGCCCGGCATGTTCATTCTTGCCGTTGGTCTGGTGCTGCTGATTGTCGGGTTCTTCCTGGAATCCCTCAGCATGTTGCTGATTATGGTGCCCGTGTTGTTCCCGGCTCTGGAAGGCATGTTCATCGACCCGATCTGGTTCGGCATCTTCTTCGTGGTGCTGATTGAGACTGCGCTGATCACACCGCCGGTGGGAATGAACCTCTTTATCATTCAAGCCGTTGGGGGCGCAAAACTGTCAGAGGTTGCCAAGGGTGCATGGCCGTTTGCGCTGATGATGCTGGCAACAGCGGCCTTGCTTTACTTTTGGCAAGGGCTTGCCCTGTATATCCCTTACAACACCTAGGAACTGGGGAGCTCAACCATGTCAAAAGCACAGGTACTCAAGGCTCTGTTTGAGAGCGGCGAACTGAATGTAACCCCTTGCTGCTGGAATGCCCTTTCCGCTCGCTTGATTGAGCAGGCAGGTTTTCCTCTTGCTTTCATGAGCGGCTTTGGTGTTTCTGCCTCCCGCCTTGGGCAACCCGATGCTGGCCTCATCTCCTATGCCGAGATGGTTGATCAGGCCCGCAACATCGCCTCTGCAACCAGCATTCCGGTGATTGGAGATGGAGATACGGGTTACGGCAACGCGCTCAACGTCAAACGCACGGTTAAAGCTATGCCAGTGCAGGCATGGCCTGCGTAATGATTGAAGATCAGGTTGCGCCCAAACGCTGCGGTCACACAAAGGGCAAGCACGTGGTGGAACGGGATGAGGCGTTCATGCGCATCCGGGCTGCGGTTGATGCCAAAAATGAAGGTGCCGACATTCTCATCCTTGCTCGCACAGATGCCCGCGCTGAACATGGTCTGGATGAAGCCATTGCGCGCGCCAAAACCTTCCGAGAGATCGGCGCGGACATGACCTTCGTGGAAGCACCGCGAACCGTTGAAGAAATGAAGCGTTACTGCGATGAGGTGGAGGGTCCAAAAATGGCAAACATGCTGGAAGGCGGGCTCACCCCGTTCCTTCAGCCTGCTGAACTGCAAGAGCTGGGCTACGCCATCTCCACCTACCCCTTCACCGGCCTCATGGCCATGATCAAGGCTCAACAGGATGCTTTGTCTCAAATGAAGCAAGGCATCTTCCCCGAGCCAGCCATGAGCTTCGAAGACCTGCAAAAAGCCGTCGGCTTCGATGCCTATTACGAAGCTGAGGAACGGTATCGGCATTAGGTGAGAAGAGGCGAGAGCCTCAGGTCCCCTACCCCGGCACCTTCTCCCCTTCCCGCAATGTGAGCACCTCGAAACCATCGGCTGTGACCAGCACGGTGTGTTCCCATTGGGCGGAGAGTTGGCGGTCGAGGGTTTCTACGGTCCAGCCGTCTTCTTTGGTCACGGTGAGTTCAGTGCCTGCGTTGATCATGGGCTCGATGGTGAAGGTCATGCCTTCCTTGAGCAGGGTTCCGGTGCCGCGTTTGCCGAAGTGCATGACGGATGGGCCTTCGTGCATGTCGCGGCCAATGCCGTGGCCGCAGTAGTCGCGAACCACGGAGTAGCCTGCTTTTTCTGCGGTCTGCTGAATGGCGGCGCCTACATCCCCCAGTCTCGCACCGGGGCGTACTTCTTTGATGCCAGCCCACATGGCTTTGTAGGTGGTTTTGACCAGCTTCTGCGTTTTGCGAGAGGCGCCGGGCATCACAAAGGTACTGCTGGAATCTGCGATGAAGCCGTCTTTCTCCAATGTGATATCAACGTTGATGATGTCTGAGGCTTTCAGCTTGCGGTTCTTATCCGGGATGCCGTGACAGACCACCTCGTTGATGGAAGAGTTGAGCGCGAACTTGTAGCCGTATTGGCCTTTGCTAGCTGGGCGGGCTTGCAGCTCGTTGACGATGTAATCCTCAACGCGATCGTTGATCTCCAGCGTGGAAACACCGGGCTTTACAACATCTTCCAGCATTTTGAAGACCTGAGCCAGCAGCTTGCCGGATTGACGCATCAGGTCGATTTCATCGGCGTTTTTGATGATAATCGCGCTCATGTCTCAATCACCTCAGGCGGGGCGAGTTTGCAGGCTTTCAGTTGCTGTTGCACCAGCTCAGAATAAGTCAGGGTTGGGTTCAGCTCGGCAAGCATACCCATTTTGATCCAGAACTCTGCCTGTGCGTTGATGGAGCGAGACATGACGGTGCTCGCTTTTCTGATTTCCTCGTGCAGGTCATCAGAGATTTTGACAATGCCCATGGAAAGGCTCCTTATACGTTTAATATACATATCGTATATGAATCGCATAAAGGCAAGAGGAGATTTTTGGAGAGGTGCGTTCTACTCTTTCAGGTCATATGTGAAAGGATACTGGCGATAATCCTGCTGATAGTGACGTTTATGGTCGTTCAGCGTGTTCAAAAAGCCTTTCCAATCCAGATGAGGCTCGCCGGTCATATCACTCAGGCGCGCAAAGCATTCGAACACGCTGTTGTGGTATTCCTCCAAATTGGCCGGATCTTTTTGCAGCACGCAGCCGCCATTGGCGACTTCTGCTTTAATCTCCTCAATCGGAGGCAGCTCCAACTCCCCACTCAGGATTTTGGCGCAGTAGACGCTCTGCAATTGGATGCTGGCAAAGTGCACCGTAAAGCGTGGCAGGCCGAGGAAAATGAGTGTTGGGTCGGATGGATAGAACATGTTGAGGTAAAGCGGGCCGATGGAGCAACCGCTCAGCTCAATGTCGTTCAGGGAGCCCTTCAGAAACGGGAAGTCGTAGATGTAGCCGGTGCACAGGATGATGGCATCGACGTCATAGAGCACCTCACCGTTTTGTAGGTAGATGTTCTTGCCTTCCACGCGTGCGGGCCGGTCATGCTGGCTGATGTTGAGGCTCTGCCCATAAAGGCCATTGCGCACATAGCACTTGTGTCCGTTGGGAGGAAATGTGCCGCAGATGTAGACCTGCTCGGCGTGCGGACTCAGGTCCAAAGAGATGTCTTCGGAGGAAACGCAAGCGCCGATCAGAGCAACGCGCTTGCCCTCATAAAGGTTCGGCAGACGGTAGGACTGGGAGTGGGTGACGGAGCCCTCAAAACTCTCCAATCCGTCAATCTTGGCTATATTCGGGTAGCTGTCCTTGCCCGTCGCCACGATTACATGGGTGAAGATCCGTTGGGTGCCTTCCGTGGTCACACGCCAGCCATCGCCAGCTTTTTCTACGTGTTGCACTGGCGTGTTGAACTCGATGAGGTTTGAGATGCCGGCGGCTTTGGCGGTGGCGTCGATGTAGTCCAGCACCTGAACGCGGCCCGGAAACAGCTCCAGCTCTTCCGGCAGTTTATAGTCGCTGATCTGCATGGCGCGTTTGGGCAGGTTGGCGCGCAATTTGGGGTACATGGCCGAGTAGACGCTTTGGCTCTGCGGATCGCGAACGTCGACCGGCTCGTCGGTGAGGACCTCATAGGCCCACTGTCCGCCCAGACAGTTTCGCGCTTCAAACAAAGATGGAATGATACCGCGACGCTTGAGTTCAATCGCTGCTGTGAGCCCGGTTGGGCCAGCCCCGATAATGGCGATGTTAGGAGCCATGAAACCCTCAGCCTTATTATGGTTGCGGGTACTATGGGCCTTGCGGGTTAATTGCCCGTTCTTGGGATTGTTAGGATGCGAGATGAGTGAAGTGGTTCGATGAAATTCTTTGAGCCGCTCGATCCTCAAAGCAAAAAGGGAGAGCTGATGCCCTCCCCTTTGCGATGATCAAAGATCCCTCAGACCTACATGGCTCCAACAAGCCAAAGTGAGAAGCCGGGGACCGCGATCAGCAGCGCGAGGCGGACAAGGTCGGAAACCCAGAACGGGAACACGCCCTTGAAGATGGTGGAGAGTTTCACATCCTGCAGCACGTTGCGCAGCACGAACACGTTGAGGCCAACGGGAGGTGAAATCAGACTGATCTCCGTCACCACCACAACGATTACGGCAAACCAGATCAGTACAGCTTCCGGATCTGCCAGCATTTCGTGGCCGAAATCCAGCTCCAGAATGAGCGGGTAGAACACCGGCACGGTCAGCAGGATCATGGAGAGGCTTTCCAACACACAGCCCAGCACGATGTAGATGAGCACAATACCGAGGATCACCATGTAGGCATTCAGCTCAAGGTCCAGCACCCATTCTGCCAGCGTATCCGGCAGGCCTGCAAAGTTGACGAAGTTGGAAAACACTTCCGCGCCGATGATGATCATGAAGATCATGGCCGTGGTGCGGGCACTCTCCAGCATGGCGTGGTAGAGGTTTTTTATGGTCATGCCGCCCATGAGCAGCGCGATCAGGAACGACGTACCAGCGCCGATGCCAGCTGCTTCAGTCGGGGTGAAGAAACCGCCGTAAATACCCACCATGATCACAGCAAACAGGCCAAGCACGGCGAAGACACCAAGCTGTTCCTTTTTGCTGAACGGTTCAACACCTTCAGCCTTGGGAGCGAGAGACGGGTTGAGTAGCGTGGCGACGTAGATGGCGCCGATATAGAGCAAGAGTCCCAGAATGCCCGGAATAACACCCGCGATGAACAGCTTGCCGATGTCGGATTCTGTCAGCAGGCCGTAGATGATCATCACCACAGATGGCGGGATCAAAATGCCAAGGGTGCCGCCAGCTGCGATGGAGCCAGAGGCAAGACTGTCCGCGTAGCCGTATTTGCGCATAGAGGGCATGGCCACTTTGGACATGGTGGCAGCCGTTGCCAGAGACGATCCGCAAACCGCAGAGAAACCACCACACGCCACAACTGATGCCATGGCAAGGCCTCCGCGCGCGCCGCCCAGCAGGCGGTTTGCAGCAGCATAGAGGCCGTGGCTGACACCGGAGATGGTGAGCAGGTTGCCCATGAGGATGAACAGTGGAACAACGGAAAGCGAGTAAGACAGGCTGGTTTCAAAACCAACGGTACTGACAACGGACCATGTGGCGGACCATCCGCGCATCCAGCAAAGCCGATGGCGCCGACAAAGATCATGGCGAACGCGATTGGCACGCGCAGGAAAATGAGGACGAGCAGAGCTGCAAAGCCGAGAAGGGACTCAAACATGACTTTAAAAACCTCTGCGGAATGCTTTTTTGAAGAATACGAAGGTGTAACAGGCGCTCAGCAGCGCAGAGACAGCAGCGATCCAGGAAAGGGGTGCCAGTGGAATGTCCAGAGCATTGGTCACAGCGCCATCTTCCATCAGGCGTTCAGCATGAGCGGCCAGTCGCCAGGAGAGGATCACCAGAGTGACCGTGGAGACAGACCAGGCTATGCCCTTCATCACTGATTGCATGACGGGTGGAACCATGCCGTAGATCATGTCCACTTCAACATGTTCTTTACGAGAGGTTGTCAGCGGAAGAGCTGCGAAAACCAGAGCGCCAAGCATGAGCTGGGTGATTTCGAAAGCACCGCGAACAGGAGCGTTGAACCAGTAACGGCCAACCACATCAACGACTGTAAGGCCAGTCAGACCCGCGAGGAGTAACGCGCAACATATTCCAAGGCCAAGCTCAATGAGGTTGGCGAGGGAGCGCACCCGCGATGCGCCCCCGGACCTGTTGTTAGACCCGATCAATTTTCTACGCCTGTAGATTTACGGAACTTGTCAAGAGCAGCAGCGCCGTCAAAGCCGTCTTCTGCAACTGCTTTTGCCCATTCGGTCTCATAAGCAGCCGCTTTTTCCTTGATGGCCGCAACCATTTCAGGAGATGCATCATAGATTTCGATGCCAGCTTTGTTGATGCGCTCGATTGCTTTCTCGTCAGCACCGTTCCATGCCTTACCAACGCGCTCAGCAAACGCATCGCCGGAGATCGCCATGATTGCAGCCTGATCTTCAGCGGAGATCTCACCCCATTTGCCTTCGTTCATGACGAGGAACCATGTGGTGTTGTAGATGCCGCCAGGAACGCGCATGGAGTACTTCACGTGATCCAGCAGTTTGAACGCTGTCAGAGCTTCATAAGTGAAGGTCACGCCGTCGATGATGCCGCGAGACAGGGTCTCGTAGACTTCACCGGATGGCATGAACAAAGGAGATGCGCCCAGATCGCTTGCCAGATCAGCAATGTAACCGCCCGGAACACGGATCTTCAGGCCTTCGATGTCAGCTGGAGTGTTCAGCTTGCGCACGTTGTTATGGAACACGCCTGGGCCATGAACGAAGAGACCAAGAACTTTGGTGCCTTTGTGCTCAGCCTGTGCATCCAGATCGTTTGCGTAAACATCCCAGAATGCTTTGGAACCGGAAACAGCGTCATCACCCAGGAAGGAGAACTGACCGATACGGGAACGCTGGAAGCGGTTGTCCTTGGTGAAGGAGTGCAGGCCGTAGGTGATGTCGACAACACCGTCGGCAGCCATGTCAAAGTGGGCTGGTGGTGCGCCGGCTGGCTTTGCCAGAACGCGCACGGACACGCGGCCATCAGTAACTTTTTTAACTTCTTTCGCCCACGGCTTGATTGCGTTGACCACAATCGGATGGCGTGGTGGTAGCCAGCTGGAAAGAACCAGCTTTGTTTCAGCGTATGCAGCAGTTGCAAATGCAGTTGGCGCCAACATGGCAGCTGTTGCCATGCCAAGCAGCGTGCGGCGAGCAACTTTCGTCTTCAAGAATTCCATGGCTCCCTCCCTTAAGATGCCAATAAAATTATTTTGTCAGATGAAGAACGGGAACCTCCCAGTCCCCGCCCCTCAGGCAGGTCGTCTTAAAAAATTAGACTTTGCCGAGTTCTTTTGCGTGCAGCCAGTCAGCGTGTTTTGGCGCTTTCTTGGTGCGGCTCCACTCTTCCAGCATGTCCCACTTCACAGCATCGAGACGCTTCAACTTCTCTTCTTCTGCTGGATCCGGACAAGCCAGCTCGATGCGGTGTCCGTTTGGATCGAAGAAGTAGATGGAGTGGAAGATGGAGTGATCAGTCACACCCAGCACGTCGATGCCGTTGGCTTCCAACTGCTCTTTAAAGGCAATCAGGGTTTCGCGATCCTTCACCTTGAATGCAATGTGCTGCACCCAGATTGGTGTGTTCTCATCACGGCCCATTTCCGGCTTTGTTGGCAGTTCAAAGAACGCCAGCACGTTGCCGTTGCCTGCATCAAGGAACAGGTGCATGTACGGGTCAGGTTCGTGTGTGGAAGGAACTTTGTCCTCTGCAATCGCCAGCACAAAGTCCATGTTGAGGTTTTTGGTGTACCACTCAACAGTCTCTTTTGCGTCTTTACAGCGGTAAGCAACGTGGTGAATTTGCTCAATTTTCATAAGACTCTAACCGAGGCGATTAAGCCTCGCCTCCTCCCTGTGTGTTGGCAGCCAGGTCCATTGCTTCGCGAAGAACATCTGCATCACCAATGTGATTGGCGAGGATGAGGACCAGCTTGGCGTTGAGCGCTTCGCTTTCCTTCTCAGAGCGTCCTTCATGCAGAACCAGAAGATCGTGATAAAACTCGTCCGGTTTGGCGATGTTTGCTTTTGTATTCAGATGGCTCATTGTGCGGCCTCCTGCTCAAAAATGCCGATAGCGCGGTTCAGAGCCTGCGCAACGTTTGCGCCGTCATAGGTTTCCCAACGGGCAGCCACGTGCTGGTCCGGGCGCATCAGATAAACAGCGGAAGACTTATCTCCCAGATAACGATCCCTGATCTCATCTGTCGCGTTCACACGCAGCGCTGAGATGGTGATGCCGCCAACGTCTACAGTGTCCGGCACATCCGCGTTGATTGCCAGCAACTGGAATTTGTTGCCCAGCTGATCCAGCAACCAGCCATTTGCCGTTGGTGCATCTGCTGCCGGAGAACCCGGACGGGAGCGCACCGGCATGCCAGCACAGTCATCGCTGTTCAGCGAAGATCCGTCATAGGTGGCCGGAACGGACAGACGACCGGAGTTCACCAGCGGACGTGCAAATTCAGCAGCCTCGGAGAGGTCCAGAACAGCATCGCGGAACACGCGGCTGATAGCAGATTTCGGTGTGATGAAGTCGGTGGAGCGGGAAGAGTTCAAAATGTTCTCATCCGCAGCGTAGATACGCTCTTCATCATAGGTGTCCAGCAGGCTCATTGGCGCAGTGCCGTCCATCACCAGTTTCAGCTTCCAGATCAGGTTGTCTGTGTCCTGTAGGCCGGAGTTTGCACCACGGGCACCGAACGGAGACACCTGGTGGGCACTGTCACCAGCAAAGATCACACGGCCTTTGCGGAACTGTTCCATACGGCGGCACTGGAAGGTGTAGATGGAAACCCACTCAAGCTCGAAGTTTACATCCTCGCCCAGCATAGCTTTCAGGCGCGGAATGACGTTTTCCGGCTTCTTCTCTTCTTCCTTGTCGACATCCCAGCCCAGCTGAAGGTCGATGCGCCACACATTGTCTGGCTGCTTATGAAGAAGAGCGGACTGACCGCGGTTGAATGGTGGGTCGAACCAGAACCAGCGCTCTGTCGGGAAGTCTGCTTCCATAACCACATCGGCGATCAGGAAATTGTCTTCAAAGATGCGGCCCACAAAGTCCAGACCCATCATGGCACGGATTGGAGAGGCAGCCCCGTCACAAGCGATCACCCAGTCCGCTTCAACGGAGTAGTTGCCTTCCGGTGTTTCAAGCTCAACAGTTGCAAAGTCGCTGCCCTGATCAACGGAAACAACCTTGTTGTTGCCACGGATCTCAATTGGCTTGCCCTGTGCCTGAAGTTCTTTAACCCGGTCAACCAGATACTCTTCAAAGTAATACTGTTGCAGGTTGATGAAAGCCGGACGCTTGTGACCGTCTTCCGGCAGCAGATCAAACTGATAGACCTGACGCTCGTCAAAGAACACCTTGCCCACGTTCCACTGGACGCCTTTGTCGACAAACTGATCACCACAGCCGATACGGTCGAGGATTTCCAGCGGGCGCTTTGCATAACAAACCGCGCGAGAACCCCAGCTCACCTTGTCGTTGTCATCGACAACAACAACTTCAATATCCTGCATGGCCAGTTCAATTGCTGCGGCCAGACCAATCGGGCCCGCTCCCACCACAACAACCTTATGGCGCACTGCCTTTTCCGCATCCTGATCCGGTGATCGGACATATGGATATAGCGGAACTTCGAAAATCTTTTTTTTCGTCATACGCTGCCTCCCAGCAAGTGTGATGCCTCAGCCAGCATCCGGCAAAACATCAATCAACTTTGGAGAGCCGGCTGGAACTTGGGGCCATCCGGCGCTCTGACGCATATGGGGCGGCTTTCGCCTGCGAGGTTTTTCGTCAATGTTGGGAGCCAGCAGTATCGATCGTTCACAAACAGAGTAAGAATTGTTCTGCGAAGGAAAGATCCAATCTCTGTTATGGATTTACTCTGTTCCTCAAGGCTCCCAAGTGGGTTGGACTTAAGCTTCGTTGACAGGCCAAGCGCTGTCAGCTGGCTTAAGTCCCTTCATATTAGCCCTGCAATGCTGCCCACATTTCGCGGTCGCGCTCTGCAGTCCAAATACGTGGTGTTTCAATGCCGCGGGCTTCGTCAAAAGCGCGTGCGACATTGAATGGCAGACAATGCTCGTAGATTGCGTAGTCAGCGAATTTCGGATCGCATTCTGCACGCACTGCGTCCCATGCTTCTTTTAGCGTGCCGCCTCGTACTGCCACGCGGGCGGCTGGTTTATAGGTGCTCTCAACAAAGTCGCGAGTGTTCTCAATGGCTTTGTTGACCATCTCTTTGCCCACAAGCGCATCACCACGGCCTGGTGCAATTGCATCTGGATTGTAGGCTTTGATCGCGTCGAGGGTGTTGCCCCAGTCTTTGAAATGACCGTCACCGCAGTAACAAGCGGAGTGGTACTCAACAATATCACCGGTAAACATCACGCCTTCGTCCGGAACCCATGCAACAATGTCGCCAGCGGTGTGGGCACGGCCCAGATGCATCAGCTCAACCTTGCGCTTGCCCATGTTGATGGTCATGCGGTTCTTGAAGGTCATGGTTGGCCAAGTAAGGCCCGGAATGGAATCCGCTGCAGAGAACAGACGCGGGAAACGACCGTACTCGGAGTCCCAGTCTTCCTGACCGCGCTCATAAATCATGCCCTCACATTTTTCAGAAGCAATGATTTCGGAGGCGCCGTAACCGGAAGCGCCCAGCACGCGCACGGCATGGTAGTGGGTCAGGGTTACGTATTTGATTGGCTTGTCAGTGACTTCGCGGATTTTATCAACCACGAGCTGAGCCATGACAGGAGTTGCCTGCGCATCAACCACCATGACGCTGTCATCACCAATGATAACGCCGGTGTTTGGATCACCTTCAGCGGTGAACGCGTACAGATCGCGTCCAACTTCGGTGAAGGAGATCTTTTTGGCTTCCATGTCGCCACTGGATGCAAATGCTTTAGCCATCGTCACTATCCTAAATTAAGCTTTGAAATCTGGAGCTGGCAGAATTTTGCCGGTGCATTCGCCGAAGCCGATGCGGAAGCCATCGCCCTGCGCCCAGCCTGTCAGCGTCAGGGTGTCGCCATCCTCGATGAACGTACGGCTTTCGCCGCTGTCCAGAGTGATTGGCTCTTTGCCACCCCATGTGAGTTCCATCAGGGAACCAAACTCAGCCTTGTCTGCGCCGGAGATGGTACCAGAGCCGAGCAGGTCGCCCGTGTTCATTTTACAGCCGCCAATGGCATGGTGTGTCAGCTGCTGCGCCGCAGAGTAGTACATGCGGTTGTAGTTGGTGTGGCAGAGCAGTGTGGCTTTGTCCGCGCCTTCCGGCTGCATGTAGGCCTGTAACTCAATGTCGTAGATCATCGGACCCGGCTCATTAAGATAAGGCAGAAGTTCCTTTTCACGCTCCGGTGTGCTGGTGCGGAAGGATTCCAGAGCGGCCTTCGTTACAACCCATGGGCTGATGGAGGTCGCGAATGCTTTTGCCTGAAACGGACCAAGCGGCTGATATTCCCAGCCCTGAATGTCACGGGCGGACCAATCATTGAGCAGAACGTAACCGAAGATCATGTCGTCGGCTTCCTGCACGGTGATCGGCTGACCCATGGTGCTTGGCGTGCCGACAACGGCGCCCATTTCCAGTTCAATGTCGAGGCGTGCACAAGCCTTGAAGGATGGCACCTGAGCGGTTGGGGCTTTGGTCTGGCCCAGTGGGCGCTTAATATCTGTACCGGATACAACGACCGTTGAGGCGCGGCCATTGTATCCGATTGGGATATGCAACCAGTTTGGTGGTAGTGCATTCTCAGCGCCGCGCAAGATGGTACCAATGTTCATGGCATGCTGCTTGCCGGCGTAAAAGTCGGTGTATTCAGAAACCGCGAAAGGCAGGTACATCTGCGCCGCGCTCATTGGCACAAGCGCTTTTGCCTTCAGAATGTCGTTGCCGGAAAGAGCATCATTGCCATCTTTGGAAAGCAGAGCAGTCAGCTGATCGCGCACGCTGTCCCAGGACGCTTTGCCAAGACCCATGAAGTCATTGAGGGCTGGCTTGTCGAAGACGGTGGCAGAACCGCCTGCATTGAGAAGACCGGCGGATTCCAGCACAGCCATGTCAACAACCATGTCCCCGATCGCAACGCCACACCGTGGCTCTTCACCGTTTTTGGCAAACACACCGTAGGGAAGATTCTGGATTGGGAAATGGCAGTGCGCTGCATTCGCACTCTCGATCCAACTCGTCATAACACATCCTTGGCAATTGAAGATCGCAGCAAAGTCCTCCCAGACTCAGGCAATCTGTAATTTATCTAATCTCAGAATAGTTTCACTTGTAACTTTGTCAATAACATTTTCCGCCAAAACAAATTCCCTAAGCGTAAGAATGCGGGCTAAAATGCTGCAAAATGGCTAAAAATAGCTGATTATTCTACTTTGGGATATATATCAGTGAGCCGTTTGATGGTCTTGACATATAGTTGCAATTGATACTATCAGGATATTTGTGCAAGTATCTATGTGCAATAGTTTCATTTTAAACCAACGAGACGTGATGATGGTGACTGCGAATAACACGATGGATAAGGAAGACTTCCAGCTTGGGTCGTTCTTTCCCTACAAGGTTCGTGTTTTTGGCACAGCCGTTAGTACTGCTGTCTCAAGTGTTTATCGGGAACGGTATGGCCTCAGCGTATCTGAGTGGCGCACCATGGCGATCCTGGGTCGCAATCAGGCGCTGTCTGCTTCAGAGATTGTTGAGCGCTCCAGTATGGACAAGGTGAATGTCAGCCGCGCTGTTCAGGCCCTTCGCAAAAAGGAGTTCCTGCGCCGCGATATTGACGGAGAGGATCGCCGCAAGTCCGTGCTGCGTCTGACCGAAAAAGGTCTTGCCGTTTTCAATGATGTCATTCCGTTGGTCCGAGATGTGGAAGCTGCGTTGACTGAGAACCTTTCCGCAGAAGAACAGGCGGTTCTTCTGACCCTGATGGAAAAGGTGCAGAAAAACGCAGAAGCGCTCATTGGGGATATGAGCGCCGAGGCAGCCAACGGGTCCTGAAGTGGAACCTTTGAAACGTGAGAGAGCGTTCTGGCAAAGGGTTCCGCGCAAGATAGAGAATTGAGCTCTGGGAGGGGGCGCCAATACGATGAGCAATATTACTTTATATGATTACTGGCGCTCTTCTGCGAGCTATCGGGTGCGTATTGCGCTGAACCTGAAAGGCCTCAGCTATGATATGGTGACCGTCAATCTGCTCAAGGGCGAGCAGAAAGACGCGGACAACCTCAAACGCAACCCGCAAGGCTTTGTGCCATCACTGGATCTGGACGGCGATATGATGACTCAGTCTCTCGCCATTATAGAGTATCTGGATGAGCTGCACCCATCCCCTGCCCTGATGCCTGCCACCGCCCGCGAACGGGCCCGCGTGCGCACGCTGTCCCATGCCATCGCCATGGACATCCACCCGGTCTGTAATCTGGGTGTGGTTCAGCGCATCGTGGAACTGTCTGGCGGAGACGATCAGGTCAAAGTCAACTGGATGCGTGAGTTCATCGCGAAGGGCCTCAACGCCTTTGAAGAGTTGCTGGCGGACGGGCAGAGCGGCAAGTTCTGTCACGGAGATCAAGTGGGGCTGGCCGATATCTGCCTCATTCCGCAGGTCTACAATGCGGATCGCTGGGGCGTGGACCGCTCTCACCTGACGCGCATCAATGCCATCGTCAAAGAAGCTGACCAGCTGGAAGCCTTTCAGAAGGCCGAACCAAAACAGGATGCCTGAGGGAAAATCTCCCTCTGTTTAATGAATGGCGTTCATTTTTCACGCGGTGTTGGAAAATTATTCCTGCGCCGCGTTTTTGCGTTTCAGGGCACTCATTCCAGAATAAATCAATTGTTTGGTCCCGAGAGTTTCGGAAGCCGCTCTAAGAATTACTGCAATATTCAGCGCAAGTTTCTCTCAGTGAAACTGTAATTTCAGCAATATTTCACTTCTAAACTATCTCTCTGCATAGATTTGTTGTCATGAAAATTTTTCTTTAATGAGTTTTGCCTCTTGCAAACAGAGATATATCAGAGATAATACTGATATATCACCGGTGGCTAATGGAATTATTGGGAGAGGCCACCACCTGCACGCCACCATGCATCATAAAATAATAAGCAGGCCCGGCGTGTATCAATTGAGGGGACTATCATGAAGACTTTATTGATTGCCGCGCTTGCAGGCGTGTCGATGCTCGCCATCAATTCGGCTCAGGCCGTAGAACGTGGCGGCACGCTCACCTTCGCCCGCTATGATGATTCCAATCTGGTTGATCCGGTGTATGCCGACCGTAACCCAGATATCTGGATGGTCACAAACCTCTATGACACTCTTCTGCGCACCAAGGCAGATGGCAAAACCATTGTGCCGGGTCTGGCGTCCGGTTACGAGGTTTCTGCGGATGGTAAAACCATCTCCATCACCCTGCGCGATGGCATCAAGTTTTCCGATGGTTCCCCGATTACTGCGGCAGACGTGAAGTTCTCACTGGAACGTGCCGTGAATCCGGACTTCGGTCCATGGTCCGGCCTGCTGGGCTCTGTCGAAAGCATCACTGAGACCAAGAATGGTGTCACGCTTTCCATGAAGAACCCTGATCCGACTATCATCTCCATTCTGGCAACCTTCAACACCGCGATCGTGTCCAAGGCCGCGTTTGAGGCTGCTCCAGGTGCCAATGATCAGGAAAAAGCAACTGCCCTGTTCGCGCCGGGCACACCGGTTTCCGGCCCCTTCACGCTGAAAGACCGTACCCGCGGCAGCACCATGACCTTCTCCGCTAACCCGCATTACTGGCGTCAGGGCGAAGATGGCAAGCCTTTGCCGTATCTGGATGAAGTCAGCTTTGTGGTGATCCCGGATGATGCGACCCGTATCCTGAAATTGCAGGCGGGTGAAGTGAACGGCGCTGAGTTCGTGCCATTCTCCCGCGTGGCAGAGCTGAAGGCAGATCCTGCGATCAACATGGAGCTGTTCCCATCCACCCGCATCATCTACGCCCCAATCAACGCTCGTGAAACCCGCGCGGATGGCTCACCAAATCCAATGGCCACCAAAGAAGCGCGTCAGGCGTTGAACTACGCAACCAACAAGGGCGCACTGGTTCAGCTGATCACCCATGGCACCGGCAAGTCCATGACATCACCGCTGATGGCCTCGACCACTCAGCTGGCACATGATGGCGGTCCGCTTTACCCATACGACCCTGCCAAAGCGAAAGAACTGGCTAAATCATCTGGTCTGGAAGGCGCAGAAATCACTCTGACCACCCTTGCTGGCTCTTCAGATGACGCAACTCTGTTTGCCGCCATTCAGCAGATGTGGGGCGCTATTGGCGTGAACGTGAAAGTGGAGCAGGTTGATAACCCGACCCGCGGCGCAAAGAACCGCTCCGGCGAGTTTGATGTTCACACCTACGGGTGGGTGAACGACGTGAACGATCCGGCACAGGTTGCTGGTTGGCTCGGCTATTACCCAACCCGCAAGGCTGTTGGGACTGGCTGGAACAATGCGGAGTTCAACTCGCTGTTCGAAGCCTCCAACACCGAGATCGACCCGGAAAAGCGCAGCGAGCAGTACAAGCGCATGCAGGAAATCTACCGCGATGCGGCCCCGCTACTGTTCCTCTATGAAACGCCATTTGCTGTTGCGCTGTCTGCCAACGTGAACGGCTATCTCCAGACACCGTTGGGGAACAATGAGTTCTCCTCGGCGTGGATTGCAAAATAACTCCTCCTCTGGGTGTGCCCGGCCTGCGTCAACAGGTTGGCCGGGTGCAATTTGAACCGGGCGGGCTGGTCTGTTCAAACACGGCAGGACCAGACCACCTGCCCCATGCAATCCGGAAAGCCGAAGCGTCAATCCCGTTACTCCGGCGCTTCGGCTCTCACTGTTAAGCCTCTACTAGGGATCAGGAATGTCGTCACTTTCCTATCTGGTGTCACGCCTGTTGCAGATCATTCCGACCTTTCTTCTTGTGATGGTCGTTATCTTTCTGCTGGTGCGTATGCTGCCAGGGGATCCGGCCATTGCCATGGCCGATGCCAAAGCCACCGAAGCTCAGCTGGAACTCATCCGCCAAAAACTCGGGTTAAATGAACCGCTGCCCATGCAGTTCCTCTATTTTGTAAAGAACACTTTGACCGGAGATATGGGCACATCCATTCTCCTCAAAGCCCCTGTTCTGGAAGTTATTCTGGAGCGCATTCCTGTCACTGCATTCCTCACCATCTATGCGGTTTGCCTTTCTATTCTTATTGCCGGCCCTCTGGCCTTTGTCGCTGCGCTCAACAAGAACGGCATGCTCGACATTGCCATCCGCAGTGGCTTTCAGGTGGGCCTTTCAACACCTGTGTTTTACATCGGCCTGCTGCTGCTCACCTTTCTGGCTGCGTCCCTACGCCTGTTTCCGGTTGGTGGTTACGGCACAACCTTCCTGCAGCACTTGCACCACCTGATGCTGCCTGCCTTGACGGTCGCCCTTTACACCTCCGCCATCATCATGCGGAACCTGCGCTCAGCGGTGATTGAGGTGCTGGATGCGGAGTATGTGCAGTTTGCCCGTTCGAAAGGCTTGTCCCGCAGTGTCATTTTAGGCCGACATGTTCTGCGCAACGCGCTCATTTCCACCGTCACCCTGCTGGGCCTTTCCATCGGCAACCTGATGAGCGGGACGCTGGTGACGGAAACCGTCTTTGCAGTGCCCGGCCTTGGCCGGTTGATGCTGGAGGCGATTTTTGCCCGTGATTACCCGCTGATTCAGGGGCTCACGCTCACCTTCGCCGTTATGGTTTCTCTCGTGTTTCTGTTCACCGATATGGTGCAGGCATGGCTTGATCCGAGGTTGCGCCTGTCATGACCCAACTCGATACCCTTCAAGCCACTACACAGCAGAAGAAAAAGCTCCACCCACGGGTGAAGGCGCTGCTGCGCCCCGGCTTCCTGCTTGGCTTCTTCATTCTGTCGTCATCCATCCTGCTTGCCGTGTTCCCATGGGCGTTTGCGCCGTATGATCCAATGCCTTTGACTTCATGGCCATTCAGCAACCACCAAGCTGGGCCCATCCGTTTGGCACGGACAATCTGGGCCGCGACACGCTTTCCCGAGTCATCTGGGCGTATCAGGTGGATATGCAGATTGCGTTTTTCGCAACCTTCTTTGCCATGGTGATTGGCGTGATTGTCGGATCGCTGGTCGCTTATCACGGCGGCATTGCTGATGTGCTGTTTGGCCGGTTGGTCGACGTCACCATCACCTTCCCGTTTCTGGTGCTGGTCATTGCAGTTGTAGCGGTTCTGGGACCGGGACTGACCAACATGTACGTGGCGGTGACGCTGGTACAGTGGGTCTATTATGCCCGCCTCACCCGCGCTGAAATCATGACGCAGATGACCAATGACTATGCCTCTGCCGGAAAGGTGATGGGCTACTCCTCCACCCGCATCATTTTCCGGCATCTGCTGCCCAACGCCACCACACCGCTGATCACCTATTGGATGACCGATATGGCGCTCGCCATCCTGCTTGGGTCCTCTCTTGGCTATCTCGGCTTGGTGCGCAGCCACCGCAAGCGGAATGGGGCGTGCTTATCGCAGAAGGCCGCAACTTCATCACCACGGCGTGGTGGATGAGCCTGATGCCGGGGATCGCGATTGTTTTGACAGGGCTCGGGTTCTCACTTGTCGGTGACAGCCTTGCCGATGTTCTCAGACCACGGGGGGCATCGTGATGACCAACCAAAACGAGAGCCTGCTCCAGGTTCGCGATCTCACCACCACCTTTCACAGCAAGGGCCGCGTTTTGCGTGCTGTTGATGGCATCTCCTTTGATGTGCGTGCTGGTGAAGTGCTTGGTCTGGTGGGAGAAAGCGGCTCCGGCAAGTCCATCACCCAGCGCTCTATCATCGGCCTTGCCCGTGACTACGGGACGGTAGAGGGCAGTGTTTACTGGAAGGGTGAGGATCTTCTGGCCCGCACGGACAAGCAGCTGCAATCTGTGCGTGGCAGCCAGATCTCCATGATCTTTCAGGAGCCTATGACGTCTCTCAACCCGCTGCTTACCGTTGGCTTGCAGATTGAGGAGAACCTGAAGGCTCACACGGATCTGGACCGCCGTGCCCGCACAGCCCGCGCCATTGAGCTGCTGGACATGGTCGGCATTCCAAGCGCGGCGTCCCGGATTAAGGACTTTCCGCACCAGTTCTCCGGCGGTATGCGCCAACGGGTGATGATCGCCATTGCGCTGGCGTCCAATCCAGAATTGTTGCTCGCGGACGAACCGACCACAGCCTTGGACGTGACCATTCAGGATCAGATCCTTCAGCTGCTGCTGTCACTGGCCAAAAACCTCAACATGGCGATTGTGCTGGTGACCCATGATCTGGGCGTGGTCGCGCAAACCTGTGATCGCGTGGCAGTGATGTACGCTGGTCGATTGGTAGAAACCGGCTCTGTCCGCGATGTGCTGAAACGGCCTCAGCACCCTTACACGCTCGGCTTGCTGAAGTCGGTACCAGAAAACATTCCCCCCCGCACACCACTGTACTCTGTTCCCGGCACACCACCGGCACTGGATGCCTTGCCCAAAGGATGTGCTTTCGCACCGCGCTGCCTCAAGGCAGAAAATGTGTGTCTTGGTACCAAACCACCACTGGCGGTTTTGGGGGATGGAATTTCGTCGGCCTGTCATTTCACGGCAGACATTCGTGAGGAGGTGCTGGCATGATCTATGAAGCTCCGGTTCTGGAAGTTGAGGGCCTGCATTTACACTTTCCGCTCAAAAGAACCCTCTTCGACGCAATTCAACGCAAAGAAAAACGCATCGTCAAAGCACTTAATGGGGTAAGCCTTGAGGTGAAACGGGGTGAAACCCTTGGCATTGTTGGTGAATCCGGCTGCGGAAAGTCCACTTTAGCGCGCTGTCTGGCCCGTCTTTATGAGGCTGACAAAGGCACCATTCGCTATGATGGGCAAGAGGTTGCCGCCAAAGATGCCGGTGCATTGCGGGAGTATAACCGCAAGGTCCAGATGATGTTTCAGGACCCCTACTCCTCCCTCAATCCCCGCATGACAGTGCGGCAAGTGCTGAGCGAAGCCCTGCGCGTTCACAACATGCGCCCTCCCGAGCAGATCGAAACCCGCATAGCCGAGCTGTTGGATTTGGTCCGCCTGCCGCAAGATGCTGCGGATAAGCTCCCCCACGAGTTTTCAGGAGGACAACGCCAACGCATTGCCATTGCGCGCGCTTTGTCGGTTGAGCCGGAGGTGCTTGTGGCAGATGAGCTGGTGTCAGCGCTGGATGTTTCCGTGCAGGCGCAGGTGGTGAACCTGCTGCTGGAACTGCAGGAAAAGCTGGGCCTGACGATCCTGTTCGTGGCCCATGATCTAAGACTTGTGCGCCATGTATCCCACAGAGTTGCAGTGATTTATCTGGGATCAATTGTTGAAATCGGAGACTCCGAACAGCTCTTCAACGCCCCAAGACACCCCTATTCCAAAGCTCTTCTGGCAGCAGCACCTTCTCTTGATCCCGACAAACGCCATACTCGCCCGTCAATCTCCGGCGAACTGCCCAGCCCGCTCAATGTACCCAAGGGCTGCGCGTTCCATGCCAGATGTCCCCATGCATCTGGCCGGTGTCAGAGTGAAATTCCCAGATTGAGGGCAATGGATGAGCTGGGTAGAGTGGCTTGTCATCATGCCGAAGCTCTTTTATCAGCGACGAACCCCATCAAATAGTCGAGCAGAAAATGTTGGAAAATCAGAAGTTTGAGACAACCACAGACCGCTTGAACCTCATCCGCACCGAGTTGAAGAACAAGGGGCTGGACGGAGTCATCATCCCCCGGTTTGATGAGCATCAGGGGGAATATTGCGCCCCGCATGATGAGCGACTGGCATGGGCAACCGGCTTCACTGGCTCCGCAGGTCTGGCGATTATCACGGCAGATCAAGCGGTTATGTTCGTTGACGGTCGCTACACCGTGCAGGTGCGCAACCAATGCAGCAGTGATCTGTTCTCCTACCAGCATATCTTTGATGAACCACTGGAAAACTGGATTTCCGCCAATATGAAGGCCGGTCAGCAAATCGGCGTTGACCCGATGCTTATCCCCTCCGCCTGGTGGGATCGCTTTGCGGGCGGAGCAGAAGATGCAGGCGCCGCACTGGTCGCCACCAACAGCAACCTCATTGATGCAGTCTGGGCTGACCAACCGGAAAAACCACTCTCGCCAATCACACCGTATTCCCTTGAAAAAGCTGGCAAAACCAGCTTGGAGAAACGCTGCGAGATTGCCAAGCAGCTGAAAGATGCAGGTGCAAAAGTGCTGGTGGAAACCCAACCAGACAACATCGCCTGGCTTTTAAACGTGCGCGGTGATGATGTTGAGTTCAACCCGATCCCGCATTCATTCCTCCTGCTGAAGGATGATGGTTCCGCCAATTGGTTCGTCGTTTCCCGTAAGCTTTCCAATGACTTGAGCGAGTATGAGCTGGAGAATGTTGAAACCGCAGACCCGTCCAGCTTCATCAGTTCTCTGGAGAAAATGACGGATAAAGGAACGCAGGTTCTCATCGATCCGATGTTCTCCCCTGTCGCCACCCGCCTCGCCGTTCAGGCTGCTGGCGGTGTTCCCCTGATGAAACCGGGAGCCGTTACTCTCACCAAGGCGAAGAAAAATGAGAGTGAGCTCAAAGGCTTGCGTGATTGCCATATACGAGATGGTATCGCATGGACAGAGTTCTCCGCCTGGCTGAAACGGGAAGTCCCGCAGCGTGCTGAAGCAGAAGATCCGGTGCATGAGCTGGAAGCGGAAGAACGCATCCTGATGGAGCGTCAACGCCAGAAAGACTTTGTATATCCGAGCTTTAGAAGCATCTCCGCTGCCGCTGGCAACGCCGCCATGTGCCATTACGCAGCCACGGAAGCGTCCAACACGGCAATCCTGCCAGAGAATACCTATCTGCTGGATTCTGGTGGGCAATATCAGGATGGCACGACCGATGCGACGCGTACCTTTGCGTTTACGGAAACTTCAGAGGAGTTCAAACGCGCCTACACCGCTGTTTTCAAAGGCTTTGTCGCGCTGGCATCTCTGCGATTTCCGAAAGGCACGCAAGGCCATCACATCGATGGTTTCGCCCGCCGCCCACTTTGGGATTTGGGTCTGGACTACGACCACGGCACCGGCCACGGCATCGGTCACTTCCTCTCCGTCCATGAGCAACCGCAGCGTATCGGCAAACCATACAATCCGGTGGATCTGGTCGCTGGTATGGTGATGTCCATTGAACCGGGATATTACGTTGCAGATCAATACGGTATCCGGATTGAGAACCTCTTTGAGATCGTTGAGGAAGACGATGGTTTCCTCGCGTTCCGCAACCTCTCTTACATCCCGATTGAGCCGCAGATGCTCAATATGGTTGATCTCACCCGCGCTGAAATCAAATGGCTTGGCGACTACAATGCTGATTTGAAACGAGTTCTTGGTCCAGAACTGAGCCCGGACGCCTATGACTATCTGATGCGTTGTACCGAACTACCGGAATAAACGCAGCCTTTGAGGCATAAAAAAGCCCCGCAGAGCTAGAAACTCTGCGGGGCTAAGCATTTGGTGCTCAACAGGAAATCAGGCGGAAACCTGCTCTCCGATGGCCTCAATGAGCAGAGCTTTCGCGGCCTCCAGCGTCAGCTCTACAGGGTTGCCACCGGCGCTTGGATCCTTGATCGCTTCTTCCGCCAGCACGTCGATCTTGTCAGTGCCAACACCCAGCTCACTCAAGGTCTCCGGAACGCCCATGTCCGCCCGCATTTTCATAACAAAATCAAAGAAGCCATCGAAACCGCCCTCGATATTAAGATAAGCCGCCAGCTTCTCGATCCGTTCTTCAATTGCACCACGGTTGAACTTCAACACAGTCGGCATGATCACAGCATTGGTCAGGCCGTGGTGAGTGTTGTAAACCGCACCAACCGGGTGAGCCAGCGCGTGAATGCCACCGAGACCTTTCTGGAAGGCCACTGCGCCCATGGCTGCCGCACTCATCATGTGACCGCGTGCTTCGATATCATTTGGATTTTCAACGACTTTCGGCAGGTTCTCTTTCACAAGACGCATGCCTTCCAGCGCGATACCCTGTGACATCGGGTGGTAGAATGGAGAGCTGTACGCTTCCAGACAATGCACAAACGCATCAATGCCAGTGCCCACGGTGATCATCTTCGGCATGCCAACAGTCAGCTCAGGATCACAGATCACAACGCTTGGCAGGATCTTCGGATGGAAGATGATCTTCTTAACATGGCTCTCTGAGTTGGTGATCACACTCGCACGGCCAACTTCAGAACCGGTACCAGCCGTTGTTGGAACTGCGATATTTGGATAGATCGCATCCGCATCCGCGCGGGTCCACCAGTCGCCAATGTCCTCAAAATCCCAGACCGGACGGGTCTGACCCGCCATGAACGCGATCAGTTTGCCCAGATCAAGACCGGAGCCACCACCAAACGCGATGACACCGTCATGACCGCCAGCCTTGAAAGCTGCAACACCTGCTTCCAGGTTGATTTCAGTCGGGTTTGGGTCAACTTCGCTGAACATGGCACGGCCAAGTCCAGCCTCTTCCATCACGTCCAAAGTGCTTGCGGTAACCGGCAGGTTTGCCAGGCCCTTATCGGTTACAAGCAAAGGCTTTTTGATGCCTGCAGCTGCACAAGCTTCGGCGAGTTCCTTAATGCGTCCGGCACCAAAGCGGATTGCGGTTGGGTAGCTCCAGTTTGCTGTCAACGTCATTGTTCTTATGCCTTTTTGAGGTGGTAGGATTTTGGACGGGTCAGGTTCTGATAACCGATCTCAGAGAGAGCACCACCGCGACCTGTGTCTTTGCAGCCGGTCCAGCAGAGTGCCGGATCCAGATAATCAGCGCGGTTCATGAAGACAGTACCTGTCTCGATCTGCGCACCTATTTTCGCTGCCCGTGCAGGGTCTTGGGTCCAAAGAGAGGCTGTCAGGCCGTAATGGCTGTCGTTCATCAGGCGGATCGCTTCTTCATCACTCTCCACTTTCATGATGCCGACCACTGGGCCAAAGCTCTCTTCGCGCATCACTTCCATGTCGTGGTTTACGTCCACGAGGATCTGCGGAGCCAGATACGCACCACCATCATCTTCCGGGAAGAGACTTGCGTCGATCATTGGCTTCGCGCCCTGCTCAACCGCATCTGCAACCTGCTTGCGCACGACATCCGCAAAGCGAACATGTGCCATTGGGCCAATGGTGGTTTCCTCGTCCAGCGGACTGCCGAGCTTGTAACCTGAAACGATCTCGACAGCCTTCTTCACAAATGCATCGTATTTGGAAGAGTGCACGTAAATACGCTCAATACCACAGCAGCACTGGCCGGAGTTGAACATGGCGCCATCGATGAGAGTTTCAGCCGCAGCCTCAACATCTGCATCATCCATAACATAGCCCGGATCTTTACCACCCAGCTCAAGGCCAAGACCAGTGAAAGTGCCAGCAGCAGCTGTCTCAATTGCACGGCCACCGCCAACGGAGCCGGTGAAGTTCACAAAGCCGAAATTGCGGCCTGCGATCAGGTGAGACGTGGTGTCGTGATCCAGAAACAGGTTTTGGAACACTTCTGCCGGAACACCGGCTTCAGCAAAGGCATTGGCCATGCGCTCGCCAACCAGAAGAGTCTGGGTCGCGTGCTTCAGGATCACGGCGTTACCGGCGATCAGGCTGGAGCCACTGTGTTGATCGCGGTCATGTATGGATAGTTCCATGGTGCGATCACAAGAATGACGCCATGAGGCTCTTTCTCGATGCGACGTTCGAAGTTGTCGCTCTCTTCCGCGATGATCGGCTTCAGGCTTTCTTCCGCGATCTTTGCCATGTATGAGGCGCGCTCGTTAAAGCCGCCGAACTCGCCGCCATAACGAACCGGACGGCCCATCATTTTTGCAAGTTCCGGAACGATTTCGTCGTTCTGTTCACCAATCTTAGCAACGCCAGCCATCACCAACTTGATGCGCTCTTCGAGTGGGCGTGCTGCCCACTCTTTCTGCGCAGTCTTGGCACTGGCAATGACGGCTTCTGCTTCTTTCTGGCTTGCCACCGGACGTTCTGCAAACACAGAACCATCTACCGGCGAAATACATTTTAGTGTTTTTGTCATGGTCAACTCATCATTCACAGCAGTTGCTGTTCACATCAGGCCCGTTCAAATCCGCGTGCAACCTCCCAATCAGTTACACGGCGGTCATATTCATCCTGCTCGATCTTGGCGGCATGTGCGTAGTGATCAACTACATCGCCACCAAAGGCATCGCGAAGCATTTCGGAGGATTTCATTGCAACTGCGGCATCGCGCAGGGTTGTTGGAATTTCGCGTGCACCTTCACCGCCATAGGCATCACCTCTAAACTCTGGCTCCAGTTCCATTTCCTTCTCGATGCCATCAATGCCAGCAGCCAAAAGAGCGGCCATCGCCAGATATGGGTTCAGATCTGCTCCGCCAACGCGGCACTCAACACGCACAGCTTTGGTGCCATCACCACACACGCGGTAACCCGCAGTGCGGTTGTCCATGCTCCAGATCGCTTTGGTCGGCGCAAACGTGCCAGCTGCAAAGCGTTTGTAGGAGTTGATGTTTGGCGCGAGGAAGTAGGTGATCGCATCAGCGTACTTCAAAAGACCTGCCAGATAATGGCGCATCATTTTGGACATGCCATACTCACCAGCTGGATCGTAGAACAGCGACTCGCCATCCTTGCCCCACAGAGACTGGTGCACGTGAGAAGAGCTGCCAGCTGCATCATAGTTCCATTTGGCCATGAAGCTCACGCTCTGGCCCTGCTGCCAGGCGATCTCTTTACATCCGTTTTTGATGATGGAATGACGGTCAGCCATGGTCAGCGCATCGGAATAGCGGACGTTGATCTCTTCCTGTCCAGCATCCGCTTCACCTTTCGAACATTCGACCGGAATGTCAGCTCCATTTAGGCCGTTGCGGATGGCGCGCATCACGTTCTCTTCCTTAGTGGTCTGGAAGATGTGATAGTCTTCATTATAGGCGGAAATCGGAGACATTCCGCGGTAACCCTTTGAATGGGCTTCTTCAAAACTCTCTTTAAAGAGGAAGAACTCCAACTCGGTTGCCATGTTCGCGGTCATGCCCATGCCTTCAAGACGGTCGACCTGGCGTTTCAAAATGGCGCGTGGAGAATGTGGAACCTCTTTATGGGTGTGGTGGTCCAGCACA
Source organism: Pseudovibrio denitrificans JCM 12308 (assembly GCF_001310815.1). Lineage (GTDB taxonomy): Bacteria > Pseudomonadota > Alphaproteobacteria > Rhizobiales > Stappiaceae > Pseudovibrio > Pseudovibrio denitrificans. The sequence continues at coordinate 38,608 of NZ_BAZK01000008.1, read as the reverse complement.
TCACACAGAACAAGTGCGGTGCCTTCCAGCCACGGAATAACGCGCAAGGTGGCAAGGTCTGGCTTCATGACGTAATCGCCATAGCCTGCTTCCCAGCTTGTGGCCTTGTAGCCGTCCGGAGTGGCCATCTCCATATCGGTTGCAAGCAGATAGTTACAGCTGTGGGTCTCTTCCCAGGCGCTGTTTACGAAGAATTCTGCCTGAAAACGCTTGCCCATCAGGCGGCCCTGCATGTCCACCTGTGCTGCAATCACTGTGTCAATCTCACCGGTATCGACCAGCTCGTGAAGCTCGTCGAGGGTCAGTTTTCCGGTTCTACGTGTCTTTTTGGTTTCTTCTCGCAACATACCTGTTCCCCGAGGACCCTGTTAAAGCGGCGGATGCCCTCGCCTCTCCTGCATGGCATCACCGACACTGCTTACTCACTGTGTGGCTTGGTCAGCCCGGAGCCGGGCCGACCGTTCTTGGATAATCAGCTTAACCGTAGCGGTAAGGACGTCCGGCTTTTGCCATTGCTGCGTTGTATTCCTTCAGGATCTTAACAACGCGCGCATTGCGCTCGGACTTGGCTGCAATCTCGTCCCAGAACTTGAGCGCTTCGTCTTCAACGGTTGCCCACTCTTCATCAGGAATAGAGGTCAGCTCCAGCTTTTCACCCTGCGTACGCAGCTTCGCTTCCCCTGCCCAGTACCAGTGCTGGCGGTAGTAGTGAGAGCTGTCCATGCACAGGTTGAAGAGAGTCTTCAGGTGGTCTGGCAGTTCGTTCCAACGCTCTTCGTTTGCGAAGTAAGAGCCAGCCCATGCGCCGGAGATGTTGTTGGTGAGGAAGTAGTTGGTCACGTCTGCCCAGCCTACAGTGTAATCCTCAGTGATACCGGACCACGCAATACCGTCCAGTTCGCCGGTCTGCATTGCAACTTCAATGTCTTCCCATGGCAGGGTGACCGGAACAACGCCGAAGCGTGTCAGGAATTTGCCAGCAGTTGGGAAGGTGAAGACGCGCTTGCCTTTAAGGTCTGCAAGGCTGCGGATCGGATCTTTGGTTGCGAAGTGACAAGGATCCCATGCACCAGCGGAAAGCCACTTAACGCCTTCTACTTCGCCATAAGCTTCTTCCCAGATCTCTTTCAGACCCCAATGGTTAAACAGGGCTGGAACATCAAGGCTGTAACGGGAAGCGAACGGGAAATAGCCACCGAAAACAGATACATCTACTGGTGCTGCAATGGAGTCATCATCTGACTGCACAGCATCAATGGTGCCGCGCTGCATGGCGCGGAAAAGTTCACCGGTTGGTACCAGCTGGTCAGCGTAGTACAGCTCGATTTCCATCTCACCATTTGCTGCCTTGTTGAAGGCATCAATGGATGGCTTGATCACGTGCTGTGCAAGCGCTGCACCTGCGTATGTCTGAAGGCGCCACTTGATTGGGCGGCCCGCAGCATGAACAGCCGGTGCTGCAAGGTAGATGCACCAGCAGCTGCGACGGTTGTCAAACCGGCTTTCTTAAGAAAATCACGTCTATTCGTCATACTCAATTCCCCTTGGAATATGAATTTCTGGATCCCTCAGTACCGGTGGACTTTTTATTGCGAGGGGTGTGATTTTTATCTGTCTCCATCCGGAATTCTTGCATTACTTCAATGGTTACGCTGGTAAGGTCTCCTTATGTCAGCGTGCGTAATAAAGGTTCGGCAGCCAGAGCGCGATTTGCGGGAAGACCGTCACCAGACCCAAGCCAAACACCATGATTGCCACGAATGGAATGATGGATTTGTAGATGTCTGTCAGAGAGATCTCAGGCGGCGCCATGGCGCGCATCAGGAACAGGTTGTAGCCGAATGGCGGTGTCATGTAGGCGATCTGACAGGTGATGGTGTAAAGCACGCCGTACCAGACAAGATCGAAGCCGAGGATTTTCACCAGTGGCACGTAAAGTGGTGCCACGATCACCAACATGGCGGTGTCATCCAGGAACATGCCCATCACGATGTAGGAGAGCTGCATCAGCAGAAGGATCTCCCATGGGCTAAGGCCCAGATCACCCACGAAGAAGTTCTCAATCGCCCGCACAGCACCCAGACCGTCAAACACAGCGCCGAAGGCGAGTGCGGCCAGGATGATCCACATGAACATGCAGCTGATCTGCAGTGTCTTTTCAGTGGTGATGTGAAGTAGGTGAAATGACAGGCGTCCTTTGAACCATGCCGCTAGTGTTGCAGCCGTTGCGCCAACTGCGGAGCTTTCTACAAGGCTGGTCACGCCCATTAAGAACAGGCCTGTCATTGCAAAGAAGATGAACAGCGGGATCACACCAGCCTTCAGCAGGCTGATCTTTTCACCCCATGTGATCTCCTTGCGCTCTTCCTCAGAAAGGGTTGGCCCCAGTTCTGGTTGAAGGCGGCAGCGGATGACGATGTACAGGATAAACAGACCCGCCAGCAGCAGACCCGGAATAGCGCCAGCGAGCCACAGCTTGCCCACTGGTTGGCGGGCGATCATGCCGTACAGAACCAAAACCACACTTGGCGGCACGAGAATGCCCAGTGAAGAACCAGCCTGAATAACACCGGTCACCATCACCTTGTCATAACCGCGTCGCAGCAGTTCTGGCAGAGCGATGGTTGCACCGATGGCCATACCGGCCACAGACAGACCGTTCATGGCGGAAATCATCACCATGAGGCCGACTGTGCCGATGGCCAATCCACCATGCAGGCCACCTGTCCAGACATGGAACATCTTATAAAGATCTTCCGCAATGCCTGACTCAGAGAGCATATAGCCCATGAAAATGAACAGTGGCAGCGTGAGGAGCGGGTACCACTTCATCAGCTTCATACTGGCGGAGAAGGCAATTTCGGAGCCGCCATCACCCCACAGAAGCAGAGCGGCGATAACAGCAACGGAACCAATTGCAGCAAAAACGCGTTGCCCGGTGAGGAGCATCAGCATCATGCTGGAGAACATCAAAATGGCGATCAGTTCATAACTCATGGCGCAGGTCTCCCAAGGGCTGCGGCCAAGTCCTTAAAGAACGTCGCGATTGCCTGAAGCAGCATCAAGAAAATTCCAAAACACATTACGGCTTTGATCGGGGCCATCGGTGGCGCCCATGCCGAATAGCTTTCCTCGCTGTATTTGATGGCGTATTCCAATGAGGAAAGGCCGCCATAAAGGAGGAAGATGAGGTAGAAAATCAGAAGCAGGATGGTCATCACATCCATAATGGCCTTACGTCGTGGAGACCAGCTTCCGTAAAACAGATCCATGCGCACGTGGGATTGCGTCTGCATGGAATATGCGCCACCCAGCAGGTAGTAGGCGGCCATGGTGAACTGCGCTGTTTCCAGCGTCCAGAGTGGTGGTGCGAAAAAGGTCTTGGCGATGGAGGAGTACAAAAGCACTCCCAGCATCACGAAGATGAGGTACATGGCAAACCGGCCAACATATTTGTTGATCCAGTCAACCCATCTGACGAAAACAACTATTCCCCTTGGCATTTTAATCTGCTGCCCTTGCTTTTGTTGTTGCCCCCTGCCCGCTCACAGCTGTTTCAGCGCTAAACTGTGGCAGGACTTGCAGAATTGCCTCTCCCAACAACTCTGCAACTTGCTCCTGGTCTGCTCGTTTAGCGATAAGGTCGTTGCGTACCTCAATCATAACGTTTAGCAGGCCGCGGGATTGTGCCTGAGAAACAAGGGTATGCGTAACCCCGTCTTCTGGCCCATACGGTTCGTTTCTTTGTATGTCGTAGAGATCTGACGGGCACAGTGCGTTCAGCAGCGCATCAGCAAAGCGTGTGTCGCTGTCGTGCAGAACACCCACTTCCACGGCGCGTTTCTTGCCGTTGTAAACCGGGGTGAACGAGTGGATGGTGATCATCACCGGCAATTGGCCGGAGGCCTGTTTGGCATCAATCGCCTGTTTCACTTCGGCTTGGAAGGGACGGTAATACTTGTTGACCCGGTCCAGACGCTGTTCATCGCTCAAAGAGACATTGCCCGGCACCTCAAAGATTTCGCTCTTTTCCGGCATGGCGCTTGGGGCCTCCGGTGGGCGGTTACAATCATAAACGAGGCGCGATACTCGTTGAGCGACCAGGGGTGCGTTCAGTCTGGTGGAGAGGAGTTCGGCGACTGCCAGAGCTCCCGGATCCCAGGCTGCATGGCTGCTTGCAGCTTCTTCGCTTAGACCAAGGCCATCAAGGTATGCAGGAATAAACTTGGATGCGTGTTCGCAGACCAACACAATCGGAGCTGCTCCTCCTGTATTGATCGTTTCAACAATGTCGTTGCCAACAGATTCTATCTGGTCAATTTTGACTTCAGACAAGAACAGTCCCCCCGATGCATCTTGTTTTTCCTTGTACTTTCAGTCTTTTTATTCGTAAAAGAGATTCTGAAAGAAACGTTTCGAAAGAGACTAATCTGAATGGAACGTTTCACAAAGCCTAAAAACTAGGCAAATATACATACATGAGGCAGGTGAGAGACGTGCGAGACCCGAATGAACAGACCGTCGCAGAAAAATTACGCGGACATTTTAATGGGTTAACTCGTGCAGAGCGCCAGTTGGCAGTCTCTCTGCTTGCAAATTATCCAGTCAGCGGACTGGGCAGTGTTTCGGAGCTTGCAAAATCGGCAAATGTTTCTGGTCCAACTGTTGTCAGAATGGCGCAAAAGATTGGTTTCGCAGGCTTTTCTGAGTTACAGGCAGCTCTGCGATCAGAGGTGGAAGAGACCATTTCCAACCCGATCTCCAAACAGGAACGCTGGACCCGAAATGCACCTGATGCACATATTCTGAACAGGTTTGCAGACGCTGTCATCGACAATCTGAAACAAACCTTACAGCAAATTGACCCGCAGGACTTCGATCAGGCAGTGCGTTTGCTCACAGATCGTGAACGTGCTGTCCACATTGTTGGGGGCCGTATCACCCGCGCACTTTCAGATTACTTCTTTACGCACTTGCAGGTGATCCGCGATGATGTGATCGCCATTGCTTCCAACTCCAACACATGGCCGCATTACCTTCTGAACATGAAAGAGGGAGATGTGGTGGTTGTGTTTGATATCCGCCGATATGAGCACGACATTCTGCGTTTTGTGGATCTGGCTCGGGAACGAGGCGTTGTGGTGATTGTGTTTACAGATCAGTGGACGTCACCAGCAGCGGTCAATGCAGAGTATGTGTTCAACGCCCGCATTGAAGCGCCATCGGCTTGGGATAGCACCGTGGTGATCATGTTCATTCTGGAAGCCATGATCGAAGCGATGACGACTTCCACCTGGGAGATCACCAAGGAGCGTATGAATACGCTGGAGAGCCTGTTCGACAAAACCAAGATGTTCAGCAAGTCCAGTTAGTTGGGCTGCTGCTCTGTGACGCGTGCTGGCATCAGCTGGTACGAAGAATGTCAAGTACTTGAAGCTCACATAAAGAACGACTGCTGCGGCCACATATAGCTCAATGTGTGCCAGTGCTCTGATTTGTGCCACAAGGCTGGCATTCGCGCCAAGACTTTCCATCCACGTTACGGTTTTGAAAAGAGCCGTTGCGCCAATCACCAGCGGGAAGGTGAAGGCTGAAAACCCCGGAGAGAATGGCAGGCGGAACAAGCGCAGGAAGGACAGATAGATCAATGCTGTCATCGCAACTGCAATACCACCTAAAACCGCAACCATGATCGGAGATGGGCTTGGGGTGAGTGTCAGGTAGCCTGCCAACGAGAGACTCGCGGGGGCAGCCAAAATAGCAATGGTTGGCTTTGCTGCATCCGGCACTTCCGGATGAAAGATCAGCCGATAGAGCATCATCGGTAGCATGATGGCATAAGCAACCAGACCGAACCAAAGCAACGCATTGGCAAATCCTTCAAACACCCCGCCCGGAAATGAAACCGCCGCAACAATGATACCGACCGGCGGAACAAACCAGCTTGGTACCATGTGCTGAAGGTTGAAGTTCTTCACCCGATGATATGTGAAGGCACACAGGAATGTGAGATGGAGTGCGATTCCCAGCAGCCAAAGCAATTGCCCGACAGCGAAACTATACTGCGCGATGGCATAGGAAACGATCATCAGCGCCATGGCCGTTGTAGGCAGGACACTGCCAACCACTGGGTGCTTCAGATCCTCAAAAATAGCAGTGTGTGCAAGGGTGATCTTGCCAAGCAACAGCACCAGCAAAACACCGGAGATCAATGCGCCTGTGAGTTGTAGGGCACCTCCAAAGTTGCCTGCATTTTCCAGTGACCAGCCAAGACTTGCTATGCCTAGCGCGAGGCCTCCAAGCGGAGCCGGAACGTGTGCCAGTTTGCTGCGAAGAGTATCCATGGAAAATGCCAGTAACCTGAGGGTGAAAAACCTAATTATGCAACTCAAGTTCCTAGCTGATTTGATATGTCCTGAAAATCTGAATATATTGAATAGGATGTTCAGATAAATTGAACACGTTATGATGTGATCCCAATTACAGGCGTATCATTGGAATGAATATAACGCTTCGTCAGCTTAAAGTGTTTGTTTCTATTACTCAGGAAGGCTCAATCACCGCAGCTGCTGAAAAACTATTCCTGACCAAGTCTGCCATCTCTATGGCGCTTGCGGAGTTAGAGCGGCAGCTGGGTCGTAAGATGTTCGACAGGGCTAACAAGCAGCTCATCTTAAACGAGCAAGGGCGCCGTTTGCTGCCTCTGGCTGATGAGTTGTTGGACCGGGCAGAAGCGATCTCTCAGATCTTTGAGGGCGAGGATGCAACCAACGGTAATTTGCGTGTGGGGTCCAGTTACACGATCGGCAATCATCTGCTGCCGACCTTGCTCGGTGATTTCCGCAAAAACACCGGATATCTTCATCAATCCTTGAGCCTTTCCAACTCCACCAAAACCTGCCGAATGCTGTTGGATTTTGAGTTGGATCTCGGGTTCATCGAAGCAAAGATCAGCGATAAGCGATTGAAGGTGGAACCATGGATGACTGACGAGATGGTGGTTATTTGTGCACCCTCTCAATGCCCCAATGCTGATGAGCCACTCGCCCTTGAAGCGCTTGAAGGCAACAATTGGGTGCTCCGGGAACCGGGATCAGGGACGCGTGAGTATTTTCTGACGGAAGTCGGGTCTAAGCTGGACGACTGGACTGAGGCGTTTGAACTCAACAGCACAACGGCGATCGTGAATGCAGTGATTGCAGGGCTTGGATTGGCCGTCCTCTCCAGACGCTCCGTCAGTGCAGCTGTTCAGGATGGTCGCCTGTCGATCCTTCCCCTCCAACACAAGATGACCCGCCAGTTCTCTCTCGTTTACAACACTGAGAAGTACCAGAGCCCTGTCTTTAAGTCCTTCAAGGAGTACGCCCATAACTGGGCGTTGGGACGTGAGTGACCACAAAATAGGTAGTCTTCTATCGCATGGAATTGCAATTAAGCATCGTTTGAAAATAAATGAAGTAGTCGTTTGGTTTGATTGCTAAGTCTCATTTTTATGCTGAAATAGCTAGTATTATCATATGAATACAGTCGAGTAATCTATTACGTGACCGGATGATGAGCTCGCTGGTAAAACCGATTATTTCTGTCATTTATAGGAAAATGCATATATCTGACTTGATTGCTGTTTAGATTCTTTCTAGCATTCCCCTTGGTAAGGGGAGGCGCCAGTGTGTATTCAGATACCTTCAGATCAATCCTGTCGATTTGAGCTGGATGAATGGAACACACGGCTGACTGAAATCTGCGGTCACTTTGTCACCAATACAGAGACTGGCAGCGTAACCGGAAATGCCTCGCTGCTGAATCTGGGGGATGTAGACTGCGCCCGTGTCACGCACAATGCCAGAGAGATTACCCGTGGCCCTTCCGATATCAGCAAGGATGGAGAGGCCTATTACTTCCTGATCCTTCAATTACGCGGCGAAGCCGAGCTGGAGCAAAACGGCCAGACGGCTCTGCTCTCTAGCCCCGGTGATATGACGCTGATTGATTCAGTAAAGTCCTCAGTCTTCCGCGCCAATCGGGAGGTTGGATCGGATCAGATCTCTATCCATATCCCTCGCCATCTGCTGCATAAACAGTTCAACTCTACCTACGCCTGCGGGCGCAAAATCTCGGCTGTATCTGGAGCTGGCCAACTGATCAACGCGCACCTGAACATGCTGTTGTCCGCTCAGCCTGGAAGCCAGAAGCAGCATTTGTTGTCAGGGGCTTTCCATGATGTGGTGAGTGCAACGTTTCTGGAAGAAGACACAAGCACCTTGCAGGAGGGCTATGACAAGCTACAACTCCTCCTCTCGCTTATTCATGACAACGCATTGGAAGAGAACTTCAATATCGATGAGCTCTCAAAGCTTTCCAGCATGTCGCGGAGCAGTATTTACCGGCTCTTTCGGGAACATGGCCTGAGTTGTAACGAGCAGATCGCCAAGGTACGTGTCGGGCGTTTTAAACGGGAGCTATCCCGCCGTTTGCATTCCAGACAAGACTTCAGAATTTCACAACTCGCCTTCGAGTTTGGCTTCCGTGATTTGTCGACGTTTAACCGCGTCTTCCGAGCGCAAGTTGGCATGTCACCGCGCAACTTTGCTGAGCAGATCCGGCAGAAGGAACCAGCTCTGAAACGATATGCCTAGTAAATTGCACAGGATGCGCAGACTCACAGATCGTTGCTCGCCTAAGCTTTAACTGGACGGAATTTGGGGGAGAAGACGCTGGAGGGTTCATCTCCCCTTTCACTGGGAGGGAACCAATGACTTCAAAACTGTTGGGGGGGCTCGTCGCCGCTTCGATGCTCACATCGGCGGCTTACGCTGCTGACCTGCATCCACTGGACGGCTTGACGGGAGATGAGCTAAACGCGGTTCGCGCGACGCTGATTGAAGCGAGTATCGCCAGCGACAAAACTCTTTACCCGCTGATTGAGCTTCTTGAACCACACAAGCAGGCTGTGCTCAGCAATGCGACGGATGGGAGCCTTGATCGCAGAGCAACGGTGCATTTTCAGGAAAACGATAAGTTCCATCAGGCCGTGGTGAACATCACCAAAGGCACTGTTGAGAGCACTTCCGCGATGGAAGGCCAGCCGATGATCATGCTGGCGGACTTCATGTCTGCCATGGAGATCGCGTTGGGAGATGAGCGCATGGTCGCAGGTCTCGCGAAGCGTGGACTGACGCCAGACGACGTATTCTGCCTTCCGCTAACGGCAGGCAACTTCTTCAGTGATGCCGAGAAAGGCAAGCGCCTGATGAAGGTGCCTTGTTACGTGAACCCAACCAGTTCCAATTTCTACGCCAAACCGGTTGAGGGGCTGGTGGCCGTGGTGGAACTTTCCGAGCGCAAAGTGTTGGATGTGCTGGACGAAGGCGCAGTTCCACTGCCTGAGGATGATTGGGGCTATAACGAAGATGAAGTTGCCAAACGCACGGCACTGAGAGCCAAAACCAATCCGGCGCGTTTGCGTCAGGAAGGTGGCCCGAACTTCTCTATCGATGGAAGTGAGATCACCTGGGACATCTGGAAGATGCGCTACCGCGTCGATAAACGCCCCGGGCTCGTTCTGTCGCAAGTGAAAGCCAATGATGGCAACAATTGGCGCTCCGTGCTCTATCAGGCATCGCTTTCTGAGGTGTTTGTGCCGTATATGGACCCGTCGGAAGGCTGGTACTGGCGCACCTATATGGACAGCGGCGAGTATGGCTTTGGCTTGTTCCTCACACCGCTGCGCAAGAACGTGGATTGCCCGGATTATGCGACCTTCCTCCCTGCCCTCATCCATGATGATATGGGCCAGCCTTTGGAGATCCCTGACGCAATCTGCATCTTTGAGCGGGATATCGGAAACCCGGCATGGCGTCATTTTGAGGTGTTTGCCCAGTCAGAAACAGAGTTCGTTCCGGCTGAAGGTCGCCCAGAAACAGAACTGGTCATCCGCACGGCCTCTGAAGTGGGCAACTATGATTACCTGATCGACTATCGCTTCAAACAAGATGGCACCATCTACCTGAAAGTGGGCGCATCTGGTCTTGATGCGGTGAAGGGTGTTGCCTCGAAAACTCTAACAGATCCAACTGCTGCAGAAGATACGAAATATGGGTCGCTCATTGCGCCATATCTCGTGGCCCCATTCCACGATCACTACTTCAACTTCCGCCTCGATTTTGATGTCGATGGACCAGATAACACAATGATGGTTCAGGAAATTGTTGGTGGTGAGCCTCCGGTCAACATCCCACGCCGTTCACTTTGGACGGTGAAGAACACACCGGTGAAAAGCGAGATGGAAGGCCGCTTCCGCCTCAGCTCCATGAAGCCGAAAGCCTTTATGGTGATGAACGGAAACGTGGACGGATATCTTGGTCACAAGCCGGGCTACATGATCCACCACGGCAGTGTGTCTTACGCACCGTTTGACTTTGAGAACGATGCACCATTCGTACGCAACCGTTACATCGAGTACAGCGTATGGAACACGGCTTACGATCCAAAAGAGCGCTACGCTGGTGGTGAGTTGGCTATGGGTTCAGACGGCTCTGATGGTCTGGCCGAATGGGTGAAACAGGATCGCGACTTGATGAACAAGGACGTGGTCACCTGGTTCACCGCAGGCTTCCATCATGTACCGCGTATGGAAGACTGGCCGGTCATGTCTACGGAGTGGAAGACCATCCATATCCAGCCGATGAACTTCTTCCCACGCAACCCGGCACTCACTATCCGGTTGCTGATGCAAACAGCTAAGTGATACCAATCGGTTAGAGCATCAAAAATACGGTGCTCTAACCGAGACTTTTATAGGTGTAGCCTTCTCCGGGAATGGGTTTTACGCGACCATCCTTAGGCGGCAGCTCGATGGATACACCAAGCTTTTCTATGAATGCCTGCATCCAGGCCCAGAGGCCGTGCCACTCCACGCCGTAAACGATGTTGCCATCGACCACCACACCTTCATAGTTCAGCTTCTCATAGGTGTTGCCCGCCATCTGGACCTCCGTCTCGCAGACAAAGTTGCCGGTCATGGTTTTGCCTTTCAAAAGGCCCGTGGACAGCAGGATCTGAACACCCCGACAAATGGATGCAATCGGCTTGTTTTCCGTAATGAAATGCGCAGTCACCTCCCGCACAATCGGATAGGTGCGTAAGTATTCGCAGGAGCGACCTCCGGGGAGAACCAGCGCGATGTAATCAGCAGGGTTGAGGTGGTCGAGAGCCACATTGATGTTGATGCGGTGCCCTTCCCACTCTGTCACGGTTTGGTAGTTTTTGTTGATGTCATGAATGGAGGAGGCAACTGTATCCCCCTCCCGCTTTTGGGGGCAGGCAACATGCACTTCATATCCAATGGCTTTCAGCAGCATGAAGGGAACAATGACTTCGTAATCTTCACCAAAATCACCGGTAATCAGAAGGATCTTGCTGCTCATGAGTACACCTCTCTCCAAAATGTTTGGTGTGAAAGATGACATGGCGCACTGAGCAAACTGTTTGGCAATCAGTTCGAGTTTGAACCGTGATTGAGTCAGTTTGCTCCTGTTTGCTCGTTTGCTAAAACAAACTTGATACTGAGGCCGGAGCCTGAAGACGGTGCAGACAAGATCAACTCAGCCTGATGCAAGTCCGCGATGGCTTTCACCAGTGCCAGCCCCAGCCCTGCGCCCGGTGTGCTGCGGCTTTTCTCCATTCGGAACATTGGCTCAAGCACGCGCGGATAGAACTCCTCCGGAATACCGGGGCCATTGTCCCTCAAGCCCATGGTATTGCCTGATACAAAAAGGGTGACCTTAGCGTCCTGTGGTGTATGGCGGAGAGCATTTTCGATGAGGTTCGCAAAAGCCTGAATGAGCAGCACACGGTCAGCATTGATCGTAGCCGCCTCTTTGATCTCCAGAGCAAATGATCTGCCAGTTTCCTCAATGACTGCCTGATAAATCTCAGCGACTTCATTTGCCAGCGTATCTAGCTTAAGCGGCTGAAACTGCTTCTTTCTTTCACCTGACTGGATGCGCGAAATGCGCAGCAATGCATCAAAGACTTCGAGCAGTTCATCCGTTTTCTTCAGTGCAGCGGCGACACCCTCAGCGTCGCTGACACCCCTCAGGTTCTGCTCCTGCGTCTGCTCCAGTTGAGCTCTGAGCCGTGTGAGAGGAGTCTTCAGATCATGCGCGATATTGACGGAAAGGTCTCTGACCTGCTGCAGCGTTGTTGCGAGCCTCCGCGTAGTGTCATCCAGCTTCACAGAGAGGATATCGAGGTCATCCTTGCAGTCCTGAGGGGCGATCCGGGTTGTCAGATCACCAGCTGCGATCTGGTCGAGAGCATGCGTGATTTTGGAGAGACGGCGCTGCGCCCGCCAACCAAACCAGAGGCCACCACCAAGCGTGATCAGCATCATCACACCGCCGCTGAACAAGAAGGCATAAGGCAGCGTGTTCAGCAGCTGATTTCGTGCCCGCAGGCTGGCTCCCACAACAAGCGTGCCACCGGGAACACGGCCCACATAGGCTTGCCAACTGGTCTCAGATTCAGCATGCTCGCCGCTCTCCTCATCCTCTTCGTCCTCATGAAAGTAATAGGGCGCGAGGTTTATGAAGCCGGTTTCACCGTAAAGGTCAGGGATCGGATAGCCGTAGATTTTGCCGGCATCAGACTTGAAGCTGATAAACTCATCGACGCTGAAATGTTCGGATTCCGATTGATAAGAGCCGGCAATCGACTGATAGGTTGCTCCACGAGAAAGATCAGTCTTGATCTGATCAAACTTGTCCAGAAGCTCATTGTCGATGGTTTGGTTGAGGTTCGCGCGAATGGAAACATTTGCCAGCAAACCTGTTGTCAGCAGCACGCCCAAAAACACCAATGTCAGCGCAAAGGCCTGACGTAAGGCGGACATTTGCCAGAGGTGTTTGAGCGACCTAATCATCCAGTATGTACCCTGCCCCACGAATGGTCCGGATGAGTTCTATATCAAACGGCTTTTCGATTTTGCTGCGCAGTCGGCTGATATGCGTCTCTACCACACTGCTGGTCGGGTCAAAGTTCATGTCCCAAACCTTCTCCAGCAGCATGTTCTTGGTCAACACACGGCCTTTGTTGCGGATGAAGGTTTCAAACAAACGGAACTCTTTTGCATTGAGCGGAACTGGCTGTCCTGCTCGGGTGCATTGCTGCTTTAACAAGTTGAGTTGGAACTTCTCCACTTCAAGGCAGCTTGTTGTTTCGCCTGAGTTGGTGCTGGGCCGGCGACCAAGCGCGGAAACGCGTGCTAAAAGCTCTGAGAAAGCAAAGGGTTTGGGTAGATAGTCATCTCCGCCAGCGTCCAACCCTTCAACCCGGTCTTCGACGGAACCAAGTGCGGTGAGAAACAGGACGGGGACAGAGTTGTTTGTGGAGCGCAGTGCTTTCAGAACCGACAGGCCATCAAGACCCGGTGTCATGCGGTCCAGAACGATAACATCATATTCGCGTGTGGTTGCATTCAAAAACGCATCGTGGCCGTCTTTGACCCAATCAATCACATGACCAGCCTTGGAGAGGCCGTCTTCAACCCATGTTCCAATTTCGATGTCGTCTTCCAGCAAAAGAATGCGCATAAGATACTCTGAGTAACTGCAGTACATTGTGTTTGCACGAACCGGTTGATCCGGTCAAGAAAGCGCATCAACGTCTGGAAACGTTGATGCGCACTTCCTCGGGCGGTGTTGGGGACTACCCGCGGGAAGTATTAGCCGTGGGATCGGCTTGAACGCTCGTGTTCGTGCTCGCGCTCAACTTCTTCATCGTGGCGGTCGCAATCGTCGTGGTTGCGATCTTCGTCATGATCATCGTAGCGATCGTGCTCATCACGGTCGTCGTGTTCGTTACGTTCATCATGCCCTTCACCGTGTTCGGAAGAGTCATCATAATCCTTGCAGGATCCTGCTTTCTCAGCGCGGTGTTCTTCCTGAACGGAACGGGCATCGGCAACAATGAAAGGTGTATTGATCTGAAGGTCGACCTCCGGGGCAGATGTGCCAGCAGCAGCGACAAAACCAGTTGAAGCAACAGTTAAAAGAACGGAACTCATCAAAATACTGATTGTTTTCATAGTGTATCTCCTTGGGGGCGTTATTGCCGGGACATCCAAGAAGTAGCCCGCCAGTTTTTCAGCTGCCGGACACCAATTTTACAAGTTTGTAAGCTTGCATAAATTCCTCAAACTCAAATCAAAGGAAGCTTTCAGCTTAGTGAACGGGAAAAAAGCGTATCAACCTTGCCCGTGATCATCCGGCGCGGGGGCTATGATTACATGCTAGCGTCTCCCTTGAATCGCCGAAAACAGCCGTATTGCGACCAGAAGCTTGTTGCGACCGAGACTTTGGAGAGCGTTTATGAAGGGCCCCCAGCAAAGCAGAGAGGATATTCCGGCTGCACTGCAGGATGATCGCATGATCATTCTTCAAGGGTCTTTGTGTTGTTTCGCGCGTAACGGCTATTTCAACACCACCTTCAAGGATATCGCTAAGGAAACCGGGCTTTCCCAGCAAAGCATCGGTTCCATCTTCGCCAGTAAGGATGAGATCCTGGCTGAGTATCTGCAGATGTGCGATGACGAGATTGTTGAGCAGATCAAGGAGGAAACAGAGTCTGATGCCGACGTGCTGGAACGCATCCGTTCCATCTGTGTGACCACATTGATTTACCTTGGAACGCACTCAGAACTGACGGCGATCTGGGTGGAGTTTTACAAGCACCATGTTGCACGTGTGGTGTTGAAGAAGTTCTTCGGTCTGCTTCGCAGCCGTATCAGCGAACAGATTGTCGAGGGAATGGAAAACGGCGTGATCCGCAAAGCGAATGCAACGCATATCGTTGAAGCCATCGTTGAGTTGTTTGAAGGAACTCTGATCCTGAGCCGTCTTGAGGGCACCAATAACGAGGTGGAGCGTCGCTTTCTGGCATCTTGGGAAGTGATGGTGGAAGGCCTCGTCCAGAAGTAGAGAGCCCGCAGTTACCACGGGCTCAGCTTAATCTTACTGCGCAGCAACCACAGTGAACTCAACCAGAATGTCTGGACGAGCCATGCGCGCTTCCACACATGCGCGCGCTGGTTTCTCACCATCAGCAACCCATGCATCCCAAACTGCATTCATCGCCGCGAAGTCTTTCATATCACGCACATAAATGGTGGTGGAGAGGATTTTATTGCGATCGCTGCCAGCTTGTTCCAGCAGAGCATCAACCTTTGCTAGACAGCGCCGGGTTTGTTCAGTGATGTCCCAGCTTGGGTTATCAGCAGCGGTCTGGCCGCACAGATAGATGGTGCCGTTGTGCTTGACGATCTTGCTCATGCGGTGGTTGGAGTCCACGCGTTCAATGGTCATTGGTATACTTCCTGTTGTCTTGGAAAATTGAAGAGTTAGAGCACCTTGCGCTCAAAGCGATCAATGCGGAACGGGGTTAGATCAAAGCTGGATTTGCCAGTGGTGACCAACTGAGTGAGAACATCCCCCACAATTGGTCCGAGCTGGAAACCGTGCGCGGAAAACCCGAAGGCGTGGTAGGCGTTGCGTGCATTCACTCCGGCGCCGATCACCGGAAGATTGTCTGGCATGTACGCCTCCAATCCAGCCCACATACGATTGATGACGGCCTTTTTCATGATAGGAAAGAAGGTCTTAGTCGTCTCGGCAGCAAGCGCCAGTTTCTTGTAGTCCAGCGTTGTTCGGTTGTTGTCGCGGTCTGCAAAACCCTTGCTCCGCCGCCGATGAGGACAGTTCCATTCTCAAACTGTTTAAACGACAGCTGCCTTGAGATCGCTCCGACCACTGGCCCGGCAAAGTGTGGCATACGGGCGGTGATCATCAGCATGGGCGCGCTGTGCGAGAGGGGCACATTGTCGCCCATCAGAACAGCGGTTTTGTCTGCCCAAGCGCCGGAGCAGTTGATGAGAATGCCTGCGTTGTAGGTTGCCCTGTCCGTGGTGATCTGCCAGTTGTCGCCGATTTGGCGTAGAGATTGAACGGCTTCGCCTTCATGAAAGATTGCGCCTGCGCGCTCAGCTGCTAATCGGTATGCGCTTGTTGCTTTGTAGGGGATGGCATAACCGTCTTGCTCGGAGACGACACCGCCAACGCAGTTGGGGGCTACATGAGGCAGGCGTTCGCGCAGTTCCTGCTGGTCGATCAGAACTTCGTGATCATAACCCGACTCCGCTAGTTGATTGATGCGACTGCTGATTTTGCTCATATCCGCATCATCGATTGCGATATTGATCAGGCTGCGACGGCGAAAGCCCGTGTCGGCATCCAGCTCCTGATCCAGCGTTTGCCAGCGTGTCATAGCCTCTTTGGAGAGGGGGACTTCTGCAAAGTCGCGGCCCAGCAAGCGTACACCGCCTGCGTTTACGCCGGAGGCATGGCGGCCAACGTAGTCTTTTTCCAGCACCAGAGCTTTTATGCCAGCGTTTGTAAGGTGATAGGCCGTTGCGCTGCCATGGATTCCGCCGCCGATGATGAGTGCATCAAAATTCATGCGGACACCTCGGCTGGTTTTGGTGCAGGTTGCACTTCTTGAAAATGACTGAGTTCTTCGATGCTTAGCAGTTTTTGTGGGGAGCGCAGACGGTAGTAGCCTACCTCTGAGACAGGCTTGCTCTGCCAGTCCGCCAGCAGCTCGCTGACCGTATGTCCACACTGTCGGCCTTGACACGGCCCCATGCCGCACCGTGTTAAGGCTTGAGAGCATTGGGATCTTTCGCACCTTGCTCAAACCCGGCACGCAGCTGACCAACGGTCTGTTCCTCACATCTACATACCAACGTTGAATTTTGCGTTGGAATGCGTTGCTGTGTTGGAGGCGCGTAGTATGCGTCCAGAAAACGGCGGAAGGCTTTGAATGCGTTCATCGCCTTCAAATGGTCCGCACTCATGCTCCCCAAATCCGACTTATTCACCTTGCCAAGTTTGTGCATGGCTTGCAGCGCAGCCAGACGACCTGCGTGCCGAGCTGCTTCAGCACCCTGAATGCCAGCGGCGTCACCAACCACGGCGATGTGTGGGATGGAACTCTGGCCCCAGTCGTCAAGTGTTGGGGTCCAGCAGAGCTGTTGCTCGGACCAGTGATGGTCCATACCCAGGGCGCGGGTCATGTTGAGGTTGGGAATAACGCCCTGATGCAGGAAGATGTGGTCAGCGTTGACGGAGTGTGTGCGACCGTCTTGTTTGAACTGCAGGCCGACGGCCTTGCTCTCTCCCAGAACGCTCAGCTCGGATGCGTGGCGAAAGACCGGAACGCCAGCTTTGCGGATCTCGTTAAGGAGCTTCAGGCCCTTGATGAGGTAAGCTGGTTTGCTCAGCGCACCGCCCAGATGCTGCAGAGCGCGACCAATACCGCCAGCTGGTGTTGTGTCCACGACGGCGTTGACGGTGACGCCGAGGCGCAGGTATTGGGCGACGATCAAGTACAGCAGCGGGCCTGTGCCTGCGAAGATGGCACCGTCTTTCACCATGCCGTCCGATTTCAACATCACCTGAGCGCTGCCAGCGGTCATCACACCGGGAAGATGCCAGCCTTTGATTGGGAACGGACGCTCCATAGCGCCGGGGTTGATGATGAGTTCGCGGGCGACAAGGCGGCGGGTCTGGTTGTCTTGCGAATAGAGAACTTCGCCATTCTCGCCAATGTGCCAGACATCTGCGTTCTGGTGGCGGTCAATGTCTGCGGCAAGGAAGGCGTTCACCAGCTCTGCGCCCTCAGTGTACTCAACACCCAGAACGGATGGATCCAGCAGAGGGCTCTGTGTGACATCGCGGTAGATCTGGCCGCCGGGTGTCGCCTTCCGGTCCAGAACCACAACGGAGGCGCCAAACTCTGCGGCCTGCAAAGCGGCAGACATGCCGCCGGGGCCGGCGCCGATGATGGCAAGGTCAAAAATCTCAGTCATGCTGCGCTCCCTCATCTGAACCAAGTGGAGCAATGGACTGTTCGGTCAGCAGCTGGCTGCGAACCTCCATTCCTTCAGAAACCTTGGCGAGGCAGGCCTGTTGGTTGGGGATGCCATCAATCTCAACAAGGCACTCAAAGCACACGCCCATCGCGCAATAGGCGGAGCGTTGGTCGCCGGAGACGGAGGCCAGACGGGTTTGCGTTGTGCCGGAAAGCGCCATGGCTGCCCAAAGGCTGGAGCCTTCAGCTACCTGAACCGCCTGCCCGTTTATGGTGATGGAGACATTCGGGGTCTCGGTTTTGCGCAGTGAGCGAAACATTGGACCTGCCTTTTACTGGCACATTTCAATTGGGAGGCAAGCGCCTCCAAAACCGGGCGGATCAGGCAATTCGATGACACCGGGGTCGGGGCCGGTGGGGGAACGAGACTGCCTGATCCGATTGGAGACCTAGCGGTCTGAGTGCTTAGTTCTTGATCTTCTCAAGAATGGACTGACCCCAGTCAGCGCCAACATCGTTCAGGATCTGAGGCCATACGTCTGCGCGTACTTTCTTGGCCGCTGCTGCCAACTCATCATCAGAAAGGCTGACGATGGTTGCACCGTAGTCTGCCAGTTTCTGCTCGAATGCACCCTGATCGGATTCAGCTTTGGACCAACGCTTGGCTTCAAACTCTTTCGCAGCTTCTACGAGAGCTTTGCGGGAGCTTTCATCCAGGCCTTCAAAACGCTCAGTGTTGATGATCAGGTACCAGACTTCAAAGTGCGTGTTCACCGGGATGTAGGTTTTCGCAACATCACGGAAGGAGGCGTAGTAACCTTCAGCGCCGGAACCAACCACACCGTCAACAACACCGGTCTGCACAGCGGTGAAGGCTTCAGAGAATGGGATTGGGGAGCTGATGTAACCCAGTGCGTCTGCGGTCAGCTGGAAGCTTTTGATGCCAGGCACACGAACCTTGATGCCTTTGTCTGCATTTGGATTACCTGGAGCAACAGCGTCACGGTTCAGCGCGATACCGCCGAAATACACCGGATACGCTGCCAGCATGGTGATGTCCTGCTTGGCATAAAGCTCTTTCATCGCGTCGTGGATTGCACCACCCGGACCATAGATCTTCTGCGCCTGCTCCCAGTTTTCTGCCACATATGGGAAAGCACTGATCTGCATTTTGCGCTCAACAGCAGTTGCTGCCGGCTGCACAGCCATGTCGATTGCACCAACGGAAATACGCTCCTGCACAGTGGTGTAATCACCCAGTGCGCTTGCTGCGAAGATCTTCAGCTTCAGATCGCCATTGGTTGCTTTTTTCAGTTCTTCAGCAAGGTCTTTCACTTCCAGATCAACAGTTGCACCCTGCGGACGGATGTGGCTGATCTTCAGTGTTTTGGCGTGGGCGACAGATGCTGCACTTACACCACCAATGATGGTTGCCAGCGCAAGGGTCGTTTTCAATGCCTTCAAAATCATAGTTCACCTCTGTGTTTTGTTTTCAATCGCAACTGAGGTTGCTGTTATTGGAGCTGCTCCCACAGCTCGCTTTGGGCTCTTGTCTGGTGATGGGGTCAGTAACCAAAGAGCCGGGGAATGAAGAGAGACAGGTCTGACCAGAAGGAGGTCAGGAACACCACTGGCAGATAGCCAAACAGGATCAGGATCATGGCCGGGCGGATCACTTGTGTGACCGGCACCTTGCCGATGCGTGCGCCCAGATACAGGATCGAAGCGTATGGAGGGGTCACGCCACCCATGGCAGTGTTCACGCCCATGATCGCTGCGAACTGGATCGGGCTGATGCCGATGGCTTCCATGAGAGGCAGAAGCAGCGGAGCAATCAGGATGATCGCGGTCACGTCATTCACCACCATGCCCACAAGGAAGAGCAGGATGTTGATGAGGATCAGCAACAGAATCTTGTTCTCAGTGATGGAGAAGATGGCTTCCACCAGCTCCTGAGGCACGCTTTCCAGAACGAACATCTGGGAAAGGATCATGGAGAACAGGATCATCAGCATGATTGCGCCAACGGAAGTCGCAGCTTCTTTGCCTGCACCAAGAAATGTTTTAGCATCCAGACCACGGTAGATGAGGAAGCCAACAGGGATTGCGTAGATCACCGCAACAGCCGCCGCCTCAGTTGGGGTCATGATGCCGCCGTAGATGCCGCCAAGGATGATGACGGGCATGAGCAGCGCCGGGGTTGCCTTGAAACCGCGATGGCTGGCTTCCTGCACGAAGGCTTTGCCACGCGGGCGGTCTTCCAGCTTCAGGTCAAACTTGCGCGCCAGACGCAGGTTCACAACAGAGAAGCTGGACATGATCAGCAGGCCCGGGCCAAGCGTTGCAAGGAAACAGGCAAGAATGGATGTGTCTGTCACCCAGCCGTAGACGATCATGGTCACGCTTGGTGGGATCAGTAGGCCAAGCAGAGAAGCGTTGGCGATGAGTGCAGTGGCGTAAGCGCGTGGGTAGCCCTGCTTTTCCATTTCAGGAATGAGAAGCGGACCAATCGCGGCCACACCGGTGAGGCCAGAGCCGGAGATCGCACCGATGAGCGCACAGCTCACAGTTGCCACAACGCCCAGACCACCGCGCAGATGGCCGATGAAGATGTTGACGAAGTTGAGCAGACTGGCGGCAATGCCGCTGACGCTCATGATCGTGCCCGCCAGAACAAACAGCGGAATTGCAAGCAGAACCGGATTGCCAAGCTGTTGGAAGCCCCAGAGCATGTTGCCCTTCATGATGACGTCGCCAGCGAAGTACATGGTCATCAGGCCCGCACCAAAACAGTAGGGCAACGGCACGCCAAGAGTGAGCAGAATAACGAGAACTGCAACGGAAAGAAGTGCAATCTCAACCATATCAGGCCAGCTCCTCTTGTTGGGATTCTGTTGTATGTGTGGCTGATGGTGGGTAGTTGCCTGTCGCGACCTGATAGATGTGGCGGCCAAGCTGGATTGCGGTGAAGACCATCATCAGCACAAGGCCGGTAATCAACGCCACATCCACGTAAAAGGTTGGGATGTAGAGGGTTGGGCTCTCTCTCCAGACCCGTATGGAGTATTTGGTGAAGTCCCACGCCCAGTAGGTGAGCCAGCAGCCGATGACGAGGCTCAGCGCTTCGCCGATGAGCGCGAGAACGGCTACTTGTTTTGGTGTTTTGAGGAAGATCTCAAGAACGTTGGCGCGGATATGGCTGTTTTCGCGCGATGCGTTCACCGCACCGGCCATGTAAAGCCACATTGTTGGGTAAAGCAGGCTCTCTTCCAGCCCCAGGACTGGGATCTCAAGCAAGTATCGCGTGATCACCTGTACAAACTGGCCCAATGCAACAAGGCAGATCAGCCCGTCAGCAGCAGGCTCATAAAGCGATCCATCAGCAATCCTCCCTAAGTAGATGTCCGCAGTGCTGTTCCGGGGAAGATTTCGATTTTGACCTATAAAATCAAAATGATTTAATCTATTGATGTATAGAAAAAAATTATGGGGCATGTGATTGCCTCACAATTACAGGCAGTTACATGAACCTGAGTTTTCGACAGTTGCAGGCATTTCGTGAAGTGATGCGCACCGGTTCCATCTCTGAAGCGGCACGTACCCTTGGTAGAACGCAACCTGCGGTAAGTTCTCTGATCTCCAATCTGGAACAGGAATTGGGCATCGAGCTGTTTGAGCGGCAGCGCGGCAAACTGATCCGAAAACCGGAAGCGCAGTTCTTTTTGGGAGAGGCAGAAGCCATTCTGGATCGTCTGGCGCGCTCAACACGGACCATGCGCGAGATTGGCTCCCTGCAACAGGGACGGCTCAACGTGGCATTCATGCCAGCGTCGTCTCAGGTGCTCGTACCGCAGCTGATCTCCGAGTTCGTGCAGGACAAGTCAGATGTGAAGGTCTCGCTGATGATGCGTGGCTCCAACGTGATTGAGGAGTGGGTGGCCTCTCAGCAATATGACGTTGGTCTGGCGGAGACCCCTGCCCCAAACACAGCGCTGTTCACCCATGACTTCCTGCTCAACTGCATTTGCGCCCTGCGGAGTGATGATCCATTGGCGCGCAAAGAGATTATCGAGGCCAAAGACCTCTCCGGCAAACCATTGGCGACACTGCCGGAGATGCATCCCAATTGCGTGTCCACGCGGATGGCCTTTGAGGACCAGAGAGCGGAGTTCAACCAACGCTTTGAGCTGCGTAACTTTTTGCCTGCTCTGAAGCTGGTGGAAGATGGCCTGTGCTACTGCATTTGTGACCCGATGACAGCGGATGGCTATCTGAACACGGCCCGGGAACACAGCTCACTCGTGTTTCGTCCGTTTGCACCAAAGGTGGTTTTGGCGATTTCTATTTTGCTGCCATCCCAACGACCGGCGTCTGCTTTGGCGGATGCGTTCGCTGCAAAGCTGATTGCGGCGGTGACAGAGATTGAAAAGAAGCAGTGGGTGATTTTTATGGTGGCCCACAATAGAAAAGAGATAGTGCGTATTCCCGATATTAGGGCCAGATAAGTCTCGGGAATACGCAGTAACGGGTGAGGTTGCCCACCCGCTATTCTTGTTCAACTAGGTTGTACGGCGCTTTGCAGCTTCTGGATCTGTGCTTCCAGCTCTGCAATCTTCTGTTCTTTTTCTTCCAGCGCCGATCTCACCCATTCTGCATCCACACGCACAGGAATGTGCTGCGGGCAGTTGGCATCCCACGCATCAATGGTGAAGATGATCGCCTGTTCCGGCGCGGCGCGATAAGGCTGGTCGTACTGCATCAGTTGCTCGATCAGCTCAGGGTCGTCTTCAATGACTTTGGCCGTGCCCCAGATCTTGATGCGGGTCTTTTGCAGGTAGTCGATCAGGAAGATGAAGGCCTTGGAATTGTCCTCCAGATTGCCCTGACTGATGTACTGCCGGTTGCCGCGAAAATCCGCAAAACCAAGGCGCCGATTATCAAGCACCTTGAGAAAGCCCATTGGGCCGCCACGGTGCTGAATGTAGGGCTGACCATCCGCATTGGAGGTTGCCAGAAAGAAACTGCGCTGCGCGGCGATGTACTGAGCCAGATCGTCGGTGACTTCGGTCTTCCAGCCACCGCTTTCTTCCATGCTGGCATAGCCACGGCGCGAGCCTTTGCGGCTCTGGATGGATTTGACGGTGGGCGTAAAGGCAATATCACTGGAATACATGGGGGTTCCTCCAGTTAAAGACCCAGATCACTCAGGCTGGCATGATCATCCGGGCGGCGACCGAGCGGCCAATGGAACTTGCGCTCCTCCGGCTTGATCGGATGCTCATTGATGCTCGCAATGCGGCGCTTCATCAGGCCGTCCTCTGCGAACTCCCAGTTTTCGTTGCCATATGCACGGAACCACTGTCCGGAGTCGTCATGATACTCATAGGCAAAGCGAACGGCGATGCGGTCACCCTCATAGGCCCATAGCTCTTTAATAAGGCGGTAATCGAGCTCTCGGGTCCATTTGCGAGTGAGCAGCTGCTCAATCTCCTGGCGACCGGTTACGAATTCGGCTCTGTTCCGCCATTGGCAGTCTGGCGTGTAGGCCAAAGCAACCTTTTGCGGATCCCTTGAGTTCCAGCCATCTTCCGCCGCACGGATCTTGGCGCTGGCTGTTTCCCGTGTGAACGGTGGGAGTGGTGGTCTGGTCATGACGATCTCCGGAAGGGTGGCAGGTGGTTTGGGCCCCACCTGCCTGTGATATCAGGCAAGTTCTTTAGCGGCTGGGAAGTCCACTTCCGTTCCCAGAACCTCGTTCATGTAGTTGGTCAGCGTGTTCAGGGCCACATGACCAACAATCTCAACGAGCTCTGCATCAGAGTAGCCTGCATCGCGTACAGCCTGCACAGCAGCATCGGAAACCTGACCGCGGTTCTTGACGACGGCGACCGCGAACTCAACAGCAACAGCGGCTTTCGCGTCCTCTGAGCTGCCTTTGCGGTTCTTGACGATCTCGTCTTCAGAGAGCTTGGCAAGGTTGGATGCAAGGTAGGTGTGTGCGGAGAGGCAGTAGTTACAGCCATTCAGCTCGGCCACGGCCAGAGCGATACGCTCTCGTGTTGCGGCGGGCAAAGTTCCCTTACCAAGCGCGCCGTTCAAACCAAGGTAACCTTCCAGGGTTTGTGGGCTGTTGGCAACGATACGGAACAGGTTCGGCACGGAGCCGAGCTGAGACTTAACGGCCTGAAGGGAAGCCCGAGACTCCTGAGGAGCGGCTTCGATGGAGGATGGGGTAGAAATGCGTGACATTGATTATCTCCTTATTATTGAAACCGGATGATGGTCTTCATGTAACCAATGTTTGAAAGGAAATAATTGGGCTTCTGTGCAATTCACTATTACACTTGCCGTAATAAATGAGTGTGATTGCGGGATTGATATGGACAAACTTGAAACAATGCAGGTCTTTGTGGAGGTGGCTGAGCGGGAGAGTTTCGTTGAAGCCAGCAAAAAGCTTGGCCTTTCCGCCCCTGCGGTGACACGCTCCGTCGCCCGGCTGGAGCAGTCCCTTGGCACAAGATTGTTCAACCGAACCACCCGCCATGTCCGCCTGACCGATGCGGGCCGGCATTATCTTTGTGACGTGAAAGGTATTCTGGAAAGCGTTGAACAGGCGGAAGCGGCGGTGACGGGCAGTTTTGCCAAGCCGATCGGTGAGCTTTCCATCACAGCACCCGTGCTGTTCGGGCAAAAATACATCGTCCCTCTGATCACTCAGTATCTGGATCTCTATCCGGAAGTCAGCGTCAATGCAGTGTTCTATGATCGCATCGTCAATATGGTAGAAGACAATCTGGATGTAGCCATCCGTATCGGGAACCTGCAGGATTCCAGCCTCTATGCCACTCGCGTGGGGAGCATCCGCCGTGTGATTTGTGCCGCTCCTGAGTATTTTGCGGAGTACGGAGTGCCGCAAACCCCCTCTGATCTGGCAGACCACAAAATCATCCAGCCCACTGCGGTGGAAACCAGCAATCAATGGAAGTTTTCTGGCGAGAAATCCGAGGTGGTGAAGATCAAACCTCACCTGCGCTGCAACCAGAACTGCGCCGCCATTCAGGCCGCCACGGGAGGTGCCGGGATTACGCGTCTGCTATCCTACCAAGTGGCGAAAGATGTGGCGAATGGAGCGTTGCAGCTGGCGTTGGAGGAGTATGAACCCGATCCACTCCCGGTCCATATCGTTTACATGGAAGGCCGGCGTGCCAGTGCGAAGGTGCGGTCCTTCGTGGATTTTGCTGCCAAGCGATTGCGGGACAATCCCTTCATTGGCGAATAGTTCACCAGAAAAAAAACGCCCGGGGTAACCCTCTCTCACCCGGGCGTTTTCTTGAGCTCTAAGCGTCTTCCAGCTTAGCCTGCTCATTGAAGTTTGGCTTACGCTTTTCAAGGAAGGCAGTCATGCCCTCCTGTTGAGCGGGAGAGCCAAACAACGCATGGTACATCTGCCGTTCAAAGCGGATGCCGTTTTCCAGCGAGTTCTCATCGGCTGCATTCACGCAAGCCCGAGCCATCATGGTGATGTCTCTTGCATAACCTGCGATAGTCTCAGCCGTTTCCTTTGCAACGGAAAGCAGCTCCTCTGCCGGGATCTTTCGGCTGATGAGGCCCATGTCGTATGCCTCTTGGGCATCGATCATACGGCCCGTCAGGATCAGATCCATCGCCCGTGCTTTGCCGACCAGCTTGGTAAGGCGTTGAGACCCACCAATGCCCGGAATACAGCCGATCTTCACTTCTGGCTGGCCGAATTTGGCCGTGTCAGCTGCCAGAATGATGTCGCACATCATGCAACTTCACAGCCGCCACCAAGAGCATAACCGGAAACCGCAGCAATCTTCGGAATGCGGAGCGCGGCGAAGCGATCCCATCCAGTGAAGAAGTTGCTGGCATACATGCTGGCATAGTCTTGCTCATTGAGCTCAGCGATATCAGCACCAGCTGCAAAGGCTCGCTCGTTTCCGGTCAGGATCAGACACCCAATCGCCGGATCGGCGTCATATTTGGTCGCCGCATCCAGCACTTCTTCAAGCACTTTGGAGTTCAGCGCATTCAGAGCTTTGGGACGATTGAAGCGGATGGTTGCCACGCGCCCTTCGATAGATGTTTCGATGGTTTCATACATGATCAGCTATCCAGATTGCGCCATAGGCAGGAATGCCGAGGCTTTCCATGTCATGAACGAGTTTGCGGGTCAGTTTCTGGTTGGAGATCACAATCACGGCCTCCGCCCCACTCTCCTGTACTGCCTTCATCGTGAGAGCTGTCAGGTCCGGCTTCCCCTGAGCATCCGTATCCCAGATCACAGGATCCTCCGTGCTGGACATAATCTCATCAACGAAAGCATCGCCGTAGGTTTTACGCGGGTTGCGCGTCGACCAAATCACCTTGTTCGGCACTTTGCCTGCAAGCAAATGCGGTACGATAGGACCAATGCCAGAGCCCGTTCCCACGTAGACCACCTTCTTGAACAGCACTTCAATACGAGCCACACCAGAGGTGGTGATGCCCTTCACCCAAACATGGCTTGGTGGGTTTTCAATAAACTCACCGGTCCAGTCCCCTGCCCGGCTGATCGCGAGGCGATATCCCGGCTCATGCGGAGATGGGATATTGGCGAAGGCATGGTACTCACCAAACGGTGTGTGGCTGATGGCGTTGGAGCTGCCCGGGAACGGAGTGTCTCCGTAGTTGAACTTCGCCAGAACCGCATGGTTGGATGGCTTAACAACATCCACCTTCACACGCTTCAGTGTCAGCCATGGGGAGACGATGGAAAGCGTGATCAGGCAGAGCATCCAGAAGGCTGGAGTTTCCAGCAGAACGCCACCTGTGTCTTGCGTGATGGAGACCGTCTGTGCCCAAAAAAGACCCAGAACAGTCCAGCCTACAAAGCGATGTACCTTTTCAAAGGTGTTGTGATAGCGCGCCCGGAAACCACCCTGTGCTGTGATGATGAGCAGAACCATCAGTGCAACCATGGCACCGCTCAAAGCAAGCGTCTGATCAGATGGCAGAGCTGCACCCTCAATACGATTTGCCACCATCGCGTAAAGCAGGAAACCAAACCAGATTGTGCCAGATACGGTACTACTGGAATGAAGTCCGCCAAAGTGGAACACTTTGCCCGCGCCCCAGCGGATCCAAAGTGGCCAACTGGTTGGAACGCGGGTTGCCAGCCAGAACAGAGCATTCACCACCCGTTGCTGGCGGATCAGGATGCCCAGAGACAGGTTGATCAACGCCATATCTGCAATGGCGCCAAGCGCAAAGCCGGTTTCAGAGAACCAGCGACCATCCTGCAAGCCTGCGATAAAGACTGCAATGTTGACCACCGCGACGAGCACGACAAGTCGGTTGTATTCCATCAAGGATGGATGGCGGGTAACACGGCGCCAGTTGTAGCTGCGCGTTTCGGCAGCTGTTGCTTCAATGGTCATTAATTTAACTCCACACCCTGAGCGTCAATATGGTCTTGTGCCAGCTTCAACAGCAGGCGCTTGTCCAACTTGCCGCGTGGTGTACGAGGCAGCTCATCCATGGCGAGGATTAGCGTTGGACTGCAATAGTAAGGAAGTTTGTCTTTCACAGACTGAGCGGCATCTTCTGTGCTCACATTCGCAGGGCTGACAAAGGCCACCAGATTGCGACTGTCGAACTTGAGCGTGACGGCCTGATCACAGCCTTCAGTTGCTTCCAGTGTGTTGGAGACCCCATCCAACTCCACGCGGAAACCACGGATTTTCACCAGATCATCAACCCGCCCGAAGTGCTCCAGCTCACCGGTATTGGTCCAGCGACCAAGGTCTTTTGTGCGGAACATCATGTGGCCAGGACGGAACGGGTCTGGACGATACCGGTCCAGTGTCAGTTCCGGATTAGCAAGATAACCAGCGGTCACGCAGTCACCACCAGCCCACATCTCACCCTTTTCACCAATGGCAACAGGGCGCAGGTTCTCATCCAGAACGTAGACTGTGTTGTTTGGTGTCGGGCGACCGATGGACAGTACTTCCTTGCCCGGATAGTGCGGTTCTGCCGTATTGATGATGGTGGTTTCTGTCGGGCCGCAAGAGTTATAGAACCGGCAGAAGCTGCTCCATGCATCTGCAAGAGGACGTGGGCAAGGTTCACCGGCAACAGCAGCGGTCTGCACTTGCTGGCAACGGGAATGGTCAAGAGAGTTCAAAATGGACGGTGTTGCGATCAACACATCTACTTTCTCGGCTGTCTCCTGAATGCTCTTGCCTCGAATGACGAGCGTTGCGCCGTTGGAAATTGCGCCAAGAGTTTCCCAGGCCGCCATATCAAAGGCGATGGAGAGAATTTGGCCCACCCGCAACCCCGGACGCATGCCTAGGTCACCCGGTCCGGTTTGTAGAATGTTACATAGGTTTTTGTGTGTGACCTGAACGCCGTTTGGAACACCTGTGGTGCCAGAGGTGAACAGGATCATGCAAAGGTCATCAGGCTGAGCTTTGTACTGCTCTCCCAATGGTGGCATGGTTGGCAGTGCGTCATCTTTCATCACATCTTCAATGGAAATGAGCGTTTGCCCTTCTGCGACCGGCACCTGCTCACGCAACTCGCGCAGTGTCAGGATGACTTTAGCGCCCGTAATATTGGCGATGTGGCTCAGCGTCTTTTCTGGAGCAACGCTACGTGCTGGGGAATGTACGCAGCGCCCACACGAAGGGCGGCGACGATGCCCACGATCATTGGAATGGAACGGTGCAGGTAGAGACAAACGGCGTCTCCGCGCTTTACACCGTGCTGAACCAGCGTGTTGGCCAGCCGGTTGGCAGCAATGTTCAATGCACCGTAGCTGATCTTCTCTCCCTGATACTCAGCGGCGATGGCATTTGGCTGTGCAGCCATAAAGTGGTTCATTGCGGAAATGATGGTTGGAAAGCGTGGCGCGGTTTCTGGTCCCCATCCAAATTCCAGAAAACGTTCCTGATCAAAATCGCTCAATGCCGACAGAAGCGGATTGCGTGGCGCAACCCCTGCCAGTTTTGGCATGGCCGGAAACACTGGCCGAATGTCATCTAGATAATCTGCAGCAATATCCCGCATGGCGAGTCCCTCTTATGGTGATAAACACTCATTCTAGATAATGGGAAAAATTCCCATTTGAGTATAACAAGTGTTCAACTGGCAGTAACGAATTCGTAGGATGAAAAATTTTGGTGTAATGATTAGAGAACTGGACAGCACAGGAAACGGAAATGAGTCCCGAGCAAACAGACCCTTTTGAGACTGCCCTCACAGCGCTTCTTGCCCCGCTGGCGAAAGCATGGTGGCGCGTGGCGTCACAATCGGGCCAGCGACCGAGGCCTTGAAACGCGCCCTGCTGCAAGCCGCACTGGAGGAAACCCCAGGCAAAACGACAGACAGCCGGGTCAGCCTGAAGACCGGAATTCATCGTAAGGATGTCAAGCGGTTACGAACCGACGAAAACGGCGGATCTCTTAAGAAATCCGTCAATGCCTCAGCGCTCGCCATCAGCTACTGGGCCACAGCGCCCGAGTTTCAAAGCAGCGAAGGCACGCCGCGCGACCTGCCTCGGCACGGGAGCGAAAAGGAACCGGGCTTTGATGAACTGGTGCGTTTGACGCGTGCAGATATGGCGCCGGGAACCGTTCTGGAAGCGCTTATTGAGCAAGGTGTCGTTACGGAAGTAGATGACGGATTTTATCGTTTATTGACTCACGCCTTACTTCCGGCTGCTGGAAGTGCAGAACAGGTCGCGGCCTATCAGGCGACGCTTTCCACCCACCTGACAGCGGCTACCCACAACTTAATTGCTCCTGAAGGAACCTCCCTCAATTTTGATCGAATCCTGCGCTACTCACATTTATCTGATGAGTCAGTGGAGACGCTGAACAGGCTGACGCAAGAGAAAGCCCAGATGCTTTTGGAAGAAGTCAACGCTCTGGCGAGGGAGATGCAGATGAATGATGCGGAACAGACCGCAAATGGCCGTTTTGCCTTTGGGGCCTACGTCCTTCCAAAAAAGCCGTCCTCTGATGAGGCGGCTGCATGATGGTTTGGAGGCACACACTTTCCGCTCTGATTGCGTCCAGTTTTCTAATCGCTCCAGCTGCAGGACATGCAGAAGAGGAGCGTGAAGGCGGTATTTTGGGGACCGGCATTGTCGGTACGATCACACGCCTTGGCAGTATTATCGTCAACGAGCAGCGGATCACCTTCCCGGATGATCTGCCGGTGAAAAACGAACTTGGCCCACTCACCGCCGCACAGTTGGTGCCGGGTGATACGGTCGCCGTTGTGGCTGATCTGACAGGTGCAAACTGGGAAGCCCAAAGCATCCGCCGTATTCTGCCAATCATTGGTCCAGTCTCAGAAATCAGCTCAGATGAGACCGGCAGAACCTTTGAAATTATGGGAACAGCTGTCCATGTTCCGCTGTCCATTGCGACCACTGTGAAGCAAGGCGACTGGGTCGCGATCAGTGGTCTCTGGCAGGACGAAGATGTGGTCGCAACACGGGTTGAAGTGGTTCCACCACGCCAGTCCGCAGTGATCATCGGCAGCAACCTTTCTGTCGGCGCCAGCAATGTACCTCAGATCGGGAACACCCTGATCGCGGGCATCATTCCGCAGCACGTGGAATCTGGTGATGTTATTCGGGTGACCGGCATTCCTGAAGCCGGCAGCATCAGGGCTACTTCGCTCGAAACCGGTATCTTTGACGGTAAGGTCGGCTTGGTTCAGGCAGAAGGCTACCTGTCTCCACCAACCTCAAAGGGCCTCTACACCCTCCTAGGCTCCGGCATGGTCGCGTTCACCGATCAACCCGACATGATCGACGAAACCGCCAAAGTCCGCCTCTGCGGTTATGAGGGTAAGCTCGGCGGTGACTCCACAGCTGACGCGAGTCCGGAATTGCTTGAGAAGCTAGGCTGTCAGTAAGAGATACAGGAACGCGTTGCACCAGAACTACGCGTTCCTGATCGATATCATATACATGCGTATATCTACCCCATACGGTTGTGCTTGACTAAAACTGCGGGCATTGGCTCTTTATTGCTCTGCGGAGAGCAAATGAGATTAAGCAACTAAATGATGTTGTTGGGGGATTGAAATGATTAGGCAAATTGCTGGAATTGCTTTTTTGCTTGCCGGAACCAGCGTTGCGATGGCTGAAGACCACTCTGGTGATGTTCGTGCAAACAGATCTACGATTGTGAACAGGCACTTTTATTACAATAGTCAATTGTGCAGTTCAGGCCCGATTGCTCAGGTTAAACTCAAAAAAGAACCGAAGCACGGCTCCGTAAAAATTGTTCGAAGCGTTTGGGTACCTGAAAAAGGCAAGTGCAAAGGCAAAAAGTTCAAAGGCGTAGATATTATCTATACGCCAAAGAGAGGTTATCGCGGTCCGGATGAGTTCTCGACGAAGTACTCTATGCCGAAGTATGCAAACCGGAGCACGCTGCGCTATCTTCACGATAACTATAAGATGCAAGTGAAATAGAATTCGTCTCTCTTTTGCTAAAAGAAAAACCCCGGAGTGTTCAACACACTCCGGTTTTTTTTTATTTCAGCTCTGGTTCAGCTTAGCTGATTTTGCCGAGCAGGGCGTCCATGGAAGACTTCGCATCGCCGTAGTACATGCGGGAGTTTTCCTTGTAGAACAGTGGGTTCTCGATGCCGGAGTAACCGGTGCCCTGACCACGTTTGGAGATGAACACGTGCTTGGCTTTCCAGACTTCCAGAACTGGCATGCCAGCGATTGGGGAGTTTGGATCTTCCTGAGCAGCCGGGTTCACGATGTCGTTTGCACCGATGATGATCACAACATCTGTATCCGGGAAGTCATCGTTGATCTCGTCCATTTCCAGAACGATATCATAAGGCACTTTCGCTTCAGCCAGCAGAACGTTCATGTGACCTGGCAGACGGCCTGCAACCGGGTGGATTGCAAAGCGGACGTTCTTGCCTTTGTCACGCAGACGCTTGGTTAGCTCTGAAACGGACTGCTGTGCCTGAGCAACAGCCATGCCGTAACCCGGTACGATAACGATGCTGTCAGCTTCAGAAAGCGTTTCTGCAACGAAGTCGGTATCGGTTGGAACCATCTCGCCTTCGATTTCCTGAGCAGGGCCAGAGGTGTTACCAAAGCCGCCCAAAATAACGGAGACGAAGTGGCGGTTCATCGCCTTACACATGATGTAAGAGAGAATTGCACCAGAAGAACCAACGAGCGCACCCACAACGATGAGAAGGTCGTTGCCGAGAGAGAAACCAATCGCTGCAGCTGCCCAGCCTGAGTAGGAGTTCAGCATGGACACAACAACAGGCATATCTGCACCACCGATACCCATGATCAGATGGTAACCGATGAAGAATGCCAGCAGGGTCATCAGGATCAGAGTCCAGATACCTGCGTCGTTGAAGTACATGATGCCCAGAATAATGGAAGCAATCGCAGCACCTGCGTTGAGCGCATGGCCGCCTGGCAGTTTAATCGCCTTGGAGTTAAGCTTACCTGCCAGTTTGCCGAATGCAACGACAGAACCGGTGAAGGTAACCGCACCGATGAACACGCCGAGGAAGACTTCTACGCGAAGAATGGAAACTTCGACGCTGGTCTTTTTCGCCAGCACCGCAGCAAAACCTTCCAGAGCCTTACGTGCAGTATCGTCCATTGCCAGAACACGGCCAAGCTCGATATCAGCGTTAAAGCCAACGAACACAGCAGCCAGACCAACCAGCGAGTGCATAGCCGCAACCAACTGAGGCATTTCGGTCATCTGTACGCGCTGTGCCACGTAGTAACCAATCACGCCACCAGCAGCGATCAGGATGACGGAGAGCAGCCAGAGGCCGGAACCCGGACCGATGAGCGTGGCAACAACTGCCAGTGCCATACCCGCGATACCGTACCATACAGCACGTTTCGCGCTTTCCTGGCCGGAAAGGCCGCCCAGAGACAGAATGAAGAGAACAGCCGCAACAACATAAGCGGCGGTAGTGAAACCAAATTCCATAGTACCGGCCCCCTTAAGACTTCTGGAACATGGCGAGCATGCGCCGGGTTACGAGGAAGCCACCGAAGATGTTGATACCAGCCATGAAGACTGAAACAGCAGCAAGGAGAATGACAAGCCAGCTGCCAGACCCGATTTGCAACAGTGCACCCAAGATAACGATGGAAGAAATTGCGTTGGTGACAGCCATCAGCGGAGTATGCAGCGAGTGCGCAACGCCCCAGATAACCTGGAAGCCAACGAAGCAAGCCAGAACAAACACGATGAAGTGCTGCATGAAGCTAGCAGGCGCAACAAGGCCAACGAGCAGCAGCAGTGCACCGCCACCAGCAAGCAGAGCAACCTGCTTCTTGGTCTGGTCTTTGAAGGCCGCAACTTCAGCTGCACGGCGTTCTTCCGGTGTCATCTCTGGTGCTTTTTCCTTCGGCTTTTGGGCAGCAATCGCAGCGATTTTCGGCTTTGGCGGTGGGAAGGTGATTTCCCCGTCCTTGGTTGCCGTTGCACCGCGGATCACATCGTCTTCCATGTCGATATTGATCTGACCGTCCTTCTCAGGGGTCAGGTCAGTCATCATGTGACGGATGTTGGTTGCGTAAAGCGTAGACGACTGCGTTGCCATGCGGGATGGGAAGTCAGTGTAACCGATGACGGTGATACCGTTTTCGGTGACAATCTTCTCGTCCATCTTGGTTAGTTTGCAATTGCCGCCTTTTTCAGCAGCAAGGTCGACGATCACGGAACCCGGCTTCATGGACTGGACCATGTCCTCGGTCCAGAGCTCAGGCGCATCGCGGCCTGGGATCAGCGCGGTGGTGATGACGATGTCGACTTCCGGTGCCAACTCGCGGAACTTCGCCAGCTGTGCTTCACGGAATTCTGGTGAAGAAACAGAAGCATAGCCGCCTGTGGCGGCGCCGTCCTGCTGCTCTTCCTCAAAGTCCAGATAAACGAACTCAGCGCCCATGGACTCGACCTGCTCAGCCACTTCCGGGCGAACGTCGAAGGCCAGAGTGATTGCGCCCAGAGATGTGGAAGCGCCGATTGCGGCAAGGCCAGCAACGCCAGCACCGATGACGAGCACTTTGGCTGGTGGCACTTTACCGGCAGCGGTGATCTGACCGGTGAAGAAGCGACCGAAGTTGTTACCCGCTTCAATAACAGCGCGATAACCGGCAATGTTGGCCATGGATGACAGGGCATCCATCTTCTGGGCGCGAGAAATACGCGGCACCATATCCATCGCCAGCACATTCACCTTCTTATCGGCAAACTGTTGAAGGAGCTCACCATTCTGGGCTGGCCAGAAGAAGCTGATGACGGTTTGTCCTTCGTGCGTCAGTTCCAGTTCAGAAGTTTCGGGCGGACGGACTTTGATAACAATATCAGAGGTTTCCCAGAGCGTTTTTGCGTCTGCAACAACCTTTACGTCAGCCTCTGTGTAATCTTTGTCTGAGAAGTTTGCAGCTTCACCTGCACCGGATTCAATAGCGCACTCGTATCCCAGCTTTTGCAGCTGTCGGGCGCTGTCCGGCGTCAACGCGACCCGACGTTCTCCGTCAAGGACTTCCTTGGCAGCCCCTATGATCATGTTCTAACCTCTTGCCTGTTAAATAGGTTTCCAGCAGAAATCGCTCGTTACCAACTGTTCCAATCGTTTTTGTTCTCTTTCCCAGCGTAGTGGCTGGTTCCGTTTTTGTGCAATGCACCAAAGGCCCTAAACTTTATCGAACTGACCAAAGGAATCTCTTTGAGCAATCTCGTTCGCAAGGCAGGTTAAGCTCCTTGGCGTAAACTGCAAGTCTCTCCTAAAAACTTCGGAATCCCTTCATCTTTAAAATGGACCCCGTTCAAATCCCAGTAGGGTAAAGCACTATCTGAACGCCAGAATGAAACCTTTACCCAAGTGTTTGAGATCAAACTAAAGAACGAGGTGGATAAGTGAAATTGAATGAATCTCAATATAGTTCACATATATAAGAGCGACGGTGAGTATAAACCTCGTTTTCGGCAGTTTATTGCGGTTTATACTTGCATTTGCTCTTAAGGTGGGAAGAGGAAAACTGTGCCCAAAGTGGCAGTTTAACTGAAATATATTTATATCTTGGTCTCTAGTAGAAGTTAGATATACCAGTTTATCACTTCGGCGGATGCGACAACCTGACATAGAAGCAACCCTGTGTGTAGATCACGAAGCAGCACATGCGCACCTGCGTTATTCTGTGCGTTACTATGCAAAATTTTGCGTTTTTATGCGTTGCAATGTGAAATCTGGCTGAAAATAAGACCTTTAGGAAGGTGGCGTACCGCTCCACCACGGTAGGTTTTCACCACCGTACCTTGATAGGCTGCGCTTTGCTGATGGTTGCTTCGCGCCAATATCGCACAAATTCACCAGCTAAATATGCCGCCTAGCTAGATCGCACTAAGCGAGAAGCGCTATGCTGGGGTCAAAGAGACAGTACTATAAGAAACCGAGATTACTTCAGGTCTAAAAATGAAACGAACACAGATCAGCTTATCTAAACTGCGTGACATTGGGTGGGCAGAGTGGGATCCGATTGGGTTGTTAGATTCAGATGAGCAATGGGATCAACAGTCGTTCGCTGACGAATATGACACCTATCTGATGCAAGCTGTAGCTCGGTTGCGTCAAGGCGCTTCTGAAAACGAAGTCATCAGTTATCTGATCGATATCGAACGAGACTATATGGGCATGGGGATGCAACAAGATACTACAAGTAGGGCAACTCGCACAGTTCGCAGAGTTCAACAGGATTTGGAGATTTTGGCGGAAGTTACCTAATCGCTTCCTTCCCCCGCAGAGAGAAAGAACTTATCCCCCTCCTCCAAGCATGTGGCATTCTGTTTGAACGGAATGTGATCGATGAATAGGCTCTCAGAGATAACTGGCTGCAGGGAGAAAACCAAGAAATGGACGCCGCGCTCTATATTGGCATCTTCCTGATCTGCATCGGCAGCCTCTTCACCTTTTACAAGATTACTCAGAAGCCAGAATATGACCTGCTGCGAAAGCACTCTTTCGGAAAGAGCCATAAGCTCGCTGTTCTAACGCCTGCTTTCTGGCGCAATCAGGATACCGCGTTCAGGCAGGCATCTGCCAGACTTCTCACAACAAGCATCCTCTACGCCCTCGGCTTGCCTGTCACAATCTGGCTCTACGCCACCCTCCTCGCACTTCTGGAGCTTTACTCGGATGGCCGTTTATGAACCCTCAGAGAGAAAGACCAAGTCCCTCTCTCTGAGATCAGCGTTCCACCAATCAGGCAGCTATTGCTGCTGTGATGAGGATTTCTACTTTGAGGCTGTCTAGGGCGAGTTTGCATTCGCCGCAGGCGCGGGCTGGTGGGTTTTGTGGGTCAACCCATGCGTCCCAGACGGAGTTCATCTCGTCAAAGTCAGCAACATCGTTTAGCCAGATGGTGGCTTGCAGGATGCGGGATTTGTTGGAACCGGCTTCTTCCAGCAGGGTTTCGATGTTCGCCAGAATGGCGCGGGTCTGGTCGGCGGCGGTTTTGCCGTTGGTGTCGACCTGACCGGAAAGATGCACGATGCCGTTGTAAATGACGGCCTGGCTCATGCGTGGGCCTTTGTTCAGACGGGTGATGTCAGACATGGGGTAGTCCTATGCTTTTACGTAAAACGGTGTGGTGAAAGAGCTGCCACGATCTCCTCCGGCAGTTCGGGGGGGCGATTGAGGCAGAGGTCTGCGGTGAGGCGGGAAAGCGCCGGGCTGGTCTGGATGCCATAGCCGCCTTGAGCGGCGAGCCAGAAGAAGCCGTCTGCATCCGGTGCAAAGCCGACGACGGGGCTGCGGTCATCAACGAAGCTGCGTAAGCCGGCCCAACTGTGTTCCACGCGTGTGACGGGGAAGTTGACGGCATTTTCAAAACGATAAAGCCCTTCTGCGAGCACCATGTCGTCCACGAAGGCGTCATGCGGCTCAACTGGGTCAGCATCGACGGGTGAAACGAGTAGCTTGCCCGCTTCAGGCTTGGCGTAAAACGGTTCCGCTGCGCCTTCAAACAGAGGCCAGTTGCTGCTGTCTACGCCCTCTGGCAGGGGCAGAATGGCTGCGGTGCGGCGCTTGGGGGTCAGGCCTATAGTGGCAACACCCGCAAGCTCTGCAATCTTGTCTGCCCACGCGCCAGCAGCGTTGATCAGAACAGGTGCAGTAAACACGCCCTTGGGTGTGGTGACCTGCCAGAGATCATTGACGCGCTCAATTGTTGTTGCTGGCGCGGAGAGCACGATCTCTCCGCCACGGGATTTGAGCAGGCGGGCGTAGCCCTGAAACAGCCGATCCACGTCGATATCGAAGGCATTGGGCTCATAAAGGGCGGAGGAGACTTTATCCGGATCGAGGATTGGTACCATCTCCAACGCTTGCTCTGCGCTGCGGGTTTCCAGACCAACGGCGTCCTCTTCAAAGGTCTCCAGTTGATCTTCCTTGCCCTCTTCTGCCAACATCAGCAGACCGCGTAAGGAAAGGACGGTGCTGTCGCAAATGCCTTGCGGATTCATGAGGGTTGGTTCAGAGGCAGCGTTGAGCGCGCGGATGACTGCATTGCCGTAGTTGCGAATGAAGATTGCGGCAGAGCGCCCGGTGGAATGGTGACCAATCACCTCTTCCATTTCCAGCACAATGGTTTTGGCGTGCTCAGCCAGTTGTGAGGCCGCGCTGATGCCGGCAATGCCGCCGCCGATAACCAGAAAATCGCAATGCTGTGTCATGGAAAGCCTCACAAAGGGATAAATCAGAAAGCTGATATATCTCCTATTTGGTGAGGGGATGCGAGGAAAAACCGATCTTACGCACCCTTATATTGTCCCTGATACAATTGCCAAGGCCTGCGCACTGCCAGAGGTTAGGCTATCTTGAATATTGGTCAGCCAATTATTTTGAGAGGGAATCTGCGCTGAATTTCCGAATCTATCTGCCTATCAGCACAACGAGAGACAGACTGGTCATATCATTTGGTCGACCTATTTATAGAATTTCTCGAAATCTAAGTGGGTATTGGTCGGCAATTTCCAGATGGATTGCACCGAGTGTTTGGTAATTGATCTGCAAATAATACGAGTGATTGCTAAGTTTTATGAAGTTATAGGTGATGTATAGGGGCGAGTTGGTGCTTCGGGTAGCTTTTATCTAGCAATAAATACATAAACAACATAGATCGCATAGAAAGGCTGTAGTTTATGTGATCCACGTCATCTTTATTCTATTTAAAATCCCAAGTTTGTCAGAGGCGCGACCAATTGTCAGTGCCAACACCTAGAACTGATATTTTGGTTGACCTTTTAATGAAATTGGTCAGAAATACCAGCAAGAGATGTTGCCGAGGGGAAGTTCGGTCTCATTTCGTAATTCGGGAATTCCGTACCAGATGCTTCTTGTCTGTGTACTTCAAGGGAGAATTTAGAAGAATGTTCCGCAAGTCTCATTTAATTGGTGCTGTGCTTACATCTGCTCTTATGGTGGGCGCTACTGTTGCAGAAGCAAAGACCTTGAAAGTCAGCCACAACCTGCCGACTGACAATCCGGCACATATCTCTCTGGAGTTCATGGCAAAGCGTGTGAAAGAGCTTTCCGGCGGCGATGTGAAAATGCGCATCTTCGCAAACGCTCAGCTTGGCACACAGCG